>CANLSR010000004.1 GCA_947493945.1 uncultured bacterium
GAGTGTCCGTGTAAACCATGTGCCTGGACTATTGTGTAAACCATCTGCCCGGTCTGTACCCTCGCGCGGCATAACCCGCCGCTGCAAGCCGACGAAGGGCGTCAGCGTTCTCGCTCCGGGCGTGGCGTCAGCGCTTCCGTAGCTTCGATCTACCGCCGCGCCCTCAGCCCAGGGCGGTTGAGCGGCCCTCTGTTCTGCCGCCTGCACTGGAAGCGACAGTACGGCGTAAAGCCGCGACGGGCTGCCTCCCCCATGTATCCAACGGAGCAACTTCGCTGGTCGCTCAGGGTCTTCGAGGACCCAGAGCCCCATCGTCGTACGACAAACCATGATGACTCATCGGCTCTGTACCATCGCCCTCGTCCTGTTCCTACTCCCCGCGGCAGCTGCAGCCCAAGGAGACGCCCGAGCGCTGGGTGACAGCTTGAGGATGGTCGGCGACGTCGCAGGCGCTATCGAGGCGTACAGCGAGGCGCACCGCTCGGGCGAGGACGCCTCACTGTACGCCCTGGCCTCGACACTCGCTCTCCACCCCCAGTTCGCCGACAGCGCGTTCCACTATCTCGACCTCGCGTTGGACCACGAGGACTCGATGGGGGCACTCTGGGACCCCGACCTCCACCTCCTCGCCAACGATGAGCGGTGGGCCGGGGTCGAGGACCGGCTGCTCGACCGTTTGGCGGCAGAAGTGACCGGAAACTTCGACCGCGAGTACGCCCGGGCGCTCTTTCGTATACGGACGAACGAGTGGGCCTACCGCTATCACATCATGCTCGCTTTCCGCCAACTCGGCCCGGACTCCCCGGTCCTCACGGCGCTCTCGACGGCGATGGGCGAGCACCACGACGAGAACCTCATCCGGTTGGAGGCCCTGATCGAAGAGCGGGGGTGGCCCGAGCTTTCGGCCGTCGGGGAGGAGGCCGCCTACGCGGCCGGGAACGTCGTCAACCACTCCGACCTCGCGACGCGCCAGCGGTACCTCCCGGTCTTGGAGGCCGTCTGCGAGCGGGGTGAGTGCGACTGGTCCCGGTACGCCCACATCCTCGACCGGACAGAGCTAGAGTTGGGGAACGCCCAGGTCTACGGGACGCAGATGGTGATGGACGAGGCGCTCGGCCGCTACGTGCCCCAGCCGCTCGTGGACCCCGAAGGCGTGGACGAGCGCCGGGCAGCGAGGGGGATGGAGCCGATCGCCGACCAACTCCGCCGGTTCAACCAGAGCATGGCGCGCGACTTCGGCTCGGCGGACAACTGAGTCGAATGGAGCCGAATTGGACTGGCGGCCGAATCGGACTGGCGGCAGAACCCCTCAAAGAAGCTGAATAGGTCGAGCGTGGCGTCAGACCACGACGAAACGGGGCTCCGGGCTGAGGCCCTGCCCCCGACATCAGCGTTCGCTGGGCGGCGTCCGGCGTCCCCGCATCGTGGCGGCCAGCTCGTATCGGTGGGTGCCATCTACTCGTCGGCCGTCAAGGCCCCGGCGGCGGCCAGACCCCTCATCGAGTTCGCGGGGCTCGGATCTCGCCGGGCCGTCCGCTGTCCCGCGAGAGGCCGGACGATCTCAGATGCACATCGCGGGCACCAGAGCCACCTTCCCATTCCCTGAACGGAGGGCGCCGAGTTGGCGCCAGTTCGGCGTGCGGGCTTGACGGTCCGGCCACTGGGGGTGCCTGGAGTATAGGGACGGTGCCGCTTCTTAGAAGTATCCCACCGCTGCAGGCCGACCCCAAGCGTCAGCGTTTCCAGTTCCCTCAACCGTCGGCGTATCCTGCGCTCCGTCCTACCGTCGCGCCTTCAGCTTGGGGCGACTGAGCGGTCAACTGTTCTGGCGCACTCAGCCACCGAAAACAACAAGAGACACCAAAAGCCCGCCCTAGCGGAGCCGATGACTGCTGGTCTTTCGAGCTCGCTGCAGGAGCCGGCGCTTGCGACGGGGTCGCCCTCCCGCCTAACATGGAGGATGAGCACTCTGCAGAAGACGACCCGTCGGCCCGCGAGCGCGGCGGCCTGGGCACCCGTGACCACCTCCGCTCCCGGCCGGCCGGCTCGGCCCGGACGGTGAGCGAGGCCCCGACGCTCGGAGACCGGCTCGCGGAGGCTCGGCACGCGCTCTACGTGGGGCGTGAGGCCGAGCTCGACCGGATCGGCGCCGCGCTGGCGGCGGAGTCGCTCCCGTTCCACGTGGTCCACGTGTACGGGCCGGGCGGCATCGGCAAGACGTCGCTGCTGGACGAGGTCGCCCGGCTGGCGGAGCGCGCCGGCGCCGAGGTGGGCCGGGTCGACGCCCGCGACCTGGCCCCGACGCCGGCCGCCTTCGAGGCCGCCGTCGGCCGGGCCTGGGAGCCGGGCGGTGGACGCCGGCGCGTGCTGCTGGTGGACACCTACGAGCGGGTCCAGTCGCTCGACGCCTGGGTCCGCCAGACGTTCGCGCCCAGCCTGCGGGCCTCCGACCTGCTGGTGATCGCCGGCCGCCAGCGGCCCGGCGCCGAGTGGCGCGCCGAGTGGGCCGACGAGCTGGTCTCGCTCCCGCTCCGCGACCTGTCCGCCGCCGAGGCCCGGGGCTACCTCGGCGCGCGCGGGGTGCCCGCCGAGGCGCTCGCCGATGTGCTGGCGTTTACCCACGGCAACCCGCTCGCGCTGGCCCTGGTCGCCGACTACGTCCGCCAGCGCGGCGGCGCGCCCGCCGTGGGGTTCGACGCGGTGCGGGCACCGGACCTGGTGGGCGACCTCCTCGCGCGGTTCGTCTCGACCGTCCCCACGCCGGCCCACCGGGCGGCGCTCGAAGGCGCCTCGGTGGTGCGCTCGCTCACCGTCCCGTTGCTCCAGGCCCTGCTCGACTCTGAATCGGACGCGGCGGCCTTGTTCGAGTGGCTGCGCGGGCTGGCGTTCGTCGAGACCGGCGGCCGGGGCCTCCGCCTGCACGACGTGGTCCGGGAGGCGATCGAGGCCGACCTCCGGTGGCGCGACCCCGAGCGCCACGGGACGTTCCACGTCCGCGCCCGCCGCTGGTTTGGCGACCGGCTGCGCGACGCGACGGACGAGGCCGGCCGCCGCCAGGCGCTGGCGGACTACGCCGACCTCTACCGGCACAACGACGTCGTCCAGCCGCTGCTGCGACGGCTCTACCAGGCCCAGGGCGACGCGGCCCCGCTCAGCTCCGGGCCCCTCCGCGCCGGCGACGCGGAGGCCATCGGCGAGGTGGTGGCTCGGCACGAGGGCGAGGCCGAGCGGGACGCCGTCGCCGGCTGGCTGGCGCGGCGGCCCAACGCGGCCGAGGTGTTCTACGCCAGCGACGGCGCGCTGGCGGGCTTCCTGCTCACGCTCGACCTGTCCCGGCTCGGCGCCGACGAGCGGGCGACGGACCCCGTCGTGGCCGCGGCCTGGGGCGCCGTCGGGGGCCGGCTTCGGGAGGGGGAGCGCGCCCTGCTGTTCCGCTCCTGGCTGGACGCCGAGGCCGGGCAGGGCGTCTCCCTCGTCCAGGGCCTGGTGTTCGCCCGCACCGTCGAGCACTACCTCACCACCTCCGGGCTGGCCGCCTCGGTGCTGCTCACCTCCCGGCCCGACCTGTGGGCCGTGGTGCTCCTGTTCGCCGGGCTCCACCGCTGGCCCGAGGCCGAGGCCGGGCTGGCGGCGTTCGGCAAGGACTGGCGCGCGGTGCCTCCTGCGGCCTGGCTCGCCGCGCTCGCCGAGCGGACGCCGGGCGCCTCGTCGCCCCCGCCCGGCCCCGCCGACACGCTGGTCGTGCTCAGCCGGGACGCCTTTGCCGAGGCCGTCCGCGACGCGCTCAAGGCGTACGCCCGGCCGCACCGGCTGGCCGAGAACCCGCTCGTGCGCGCCCGGCTGGTGCGCGAGCGGGACGGCGACCCGGTCGAGGGCCTCCGCACCTTGATCGCCGACGCGGCGGCCCAGCTCGACGGGGCGCCCCGGGAGCGGCCGTACTTCCGGGCACTGGACCTGACCTACCTCCGCCCGGCGCCGACGCAGGCCGTCGCTGCAGAGCGGCTGGGCGTCCCGTTCAGCACCTACCGCCGCCACCTCGGCCGCGGCCTCGACCACGTCGTCGGGGCGCTGTGGCGGGCCGAAACCGTCGACGACGGCCCGGACTAGCCGCTGGCGGCCGGCGCCAGCGGGGCGAGGGCTACGCCTCGTCCTCGACCTTTTTGAACACCACGCAGGTGTTGTGGCCGCCGAAGCCGAACGCGTTCGAGAGCGCCACCGTGACCTCGCGGTCCTGGGGCTCGTTGAACGTGTAGTTCAGGTCGCAGGCCGGGTCCGGCGTCTCGAAGTTGATCGTCGGCGGGATGCGGCCCTCGGTGATCGCCAGCACCGAGGCCACGGCCTCGACGGCGCCGGCGGCGCCGAGCAGGTGGCCCGTCATCGACTTGGTGGACGACAGGTTCATGTCGTAGGCGTGCTCGCCGAAGACCGCCTTGATCGCCTTGGTCTCGGCCACATCACCGAGGGGCGTCGACGTGCCGTGCATGTTGAGGTAGTCGACGTCCTCGGGCTGGAGGCCGGCCGTCTGGAGCGCCTGCTTCATCGCCAGCCGCGCGCCCAGCCCCTCGGGGTGGGGCGCCGAGATGTGGTGCGCGTCGGCGCTCATGCCCACGCCGGTGACCTCGGCGTAGATCCGGGCGCCCCGCGCCCGGGCGTGGTCGTAGTCCTCCAGGACCAAGGCGCCGGCGCCCTCGCCCATCACGAACCCGTCGCGGCCGGCGTCGAACGGCCGGCTGGCGGTCTCCGGCGAGTCGTTGCGGGTCGAGAGCGCCTTCATGTTGCCGAAGCCGCCCAGTCCCACCTCGGTGATCGAGGCGTCGGTGCCGCCGGCGATCATGGTGTCGGCCAGCCCGGCCTTGATCACCATCCAGGCGTCGCCGATGGCGTTGTTGGACGTGGCGCACGCGCTGACGGTCGCGTAGTTCGGGCCGTGCAGGCCGTGGCGCATCGAGATCAGGCCCGGCGCCATGTCGATGATCATCATCGGCACGAAAAACGGGCTCAGCCGGCGCGGCCCGTGCGCGGCGTACTCCACGACCTGGTCCTGGAACAGCTTCATCCCGCCGATGCCCGAGCCCATGATCACGCCCGTCCGCGCCTTGTCCTCCTCCGAGAAGCCGGCGGTGTCGAGGCCGGCGTCCGCCAGCGCCTCGTCGGCGGCGACGATGGCGAACTGGGCGAACGGGTCCAGCCGGCGCGCCTCCTTGCGGTCGAGGGTCTCGGTCGGGTCGAAGTCCTTGATCTCGCACGCGAACGTCGTCGGGTAGTCCGAGGCGTCGAAGTGGGTGATCGGGGCGGCCCCGCTCTGGCCGGCCATCATGGCGGCCCAGAACTCGGGGACGGTCTTGCCGATGGGCGTCAGGGCACCGAGGCCGGTGACGACGACGCGGCGGTCGGAAAACGACATGCGTGGGGCGCGGGGCGTGCGGTCGCGGCCGGGCCGCGACACGGAAACCGGCAGGGCGCTGGGCGCCCCGCCGGGAAGGTCGGGGCGCGGCGAGCCGCGAACGGGCGCCGCGCCGCGGGCCGGCGTTAAGCCGCCTTCTTGTTCTCGACGTAGTCGATGGCGTCGCCGACGGTCCCGATCTGCTCGGCGTCCTCGTCGGGGATGGTCATGTCGAACTCCTTCTCGAGCTCCATGATGAGCTCGACGGTGTCGAGGGAGTCGGCGCCGAGGTCGTTCGTAAACGACGCCTCGCGCTTGATGTCGGCCTGGTCGACACCAAGCTTCTCGACGATGATCTCCTTGATGCGCTGTTCGGTGGTCTCGGCGGCCATGGGGCGGGTCGGTCTGTGGAAGAGGGGCCGGCAAGCTACGCCCGTCGCCCGGGGCGGGCAACGCGGCGCCGAACGACGCCGGCCGCTGGCGGAGCGGGCCGGCCCGCTCCGTGGGCGCGCACCGCCCCGCGCCTGCGCACCGCCCCGCGTCTGCGCGGGGGCGTGCAGCGGCACAGATTCGCAGAAGACGGCGCGCCCGGCGGCGGGCGGCGGACACGCGCGGCGGGCCCCACCTACCTTGCCGTCCCTTTTTCTGCCGCTCCGCGCATGGCCACGCTCTTCACGTCCGAGTCCGTCTCCGAAGGCCACCCCGACAAGGTGGCCGACCAAATCTCCGACGCGCTCCTGGACGCCTTCCTGGCCGGCGACCCCGCCAGCCGGTGCGCCATCGAGACGCTGTGCACGACGGGCCTGGTGGTGGTCTCGGGCGAGGTCACGAGCGACACCTACGTCGACGTCCAGGAGGTCGTGCGCCGGACCATCGAGGAGATCGGCTACACCGACCCCACGCTCCAGTTCGACGCCCGAAGCTGCGGCGTGCTGGTCTCGATCCACGAGCAGTCGGCCGACATCGCTCAGGGCGTCGACGACGACAAGGGCGCGCACCAGGAGCAGGGCGCCGGCGACCAGGGCATGATGTTCGGCTACGCCACGCGCGAGGACGAGGCGACGCTGATGCCGCTGGCCCTCGTGCTCTCGCACCGGCTGGTCGAGCGGCTGGCCGATCTCCGCAAGGGCGGCGAGCACATGACGTACCTCCGGCCCGACGCCAAGAGCCAGGTCACGGTCGAGTACGCCGACGACGACCAGACGATCTCGCGCATCCACACGGTCGTGATCTCGACCCAGCACGACGCCGGCGTCTCCCGCCCCCTGATCGAGGCCGACATCCGCGAGCACGTGCTCCCAGAGGTGCTGCCGTCTGAGCTGGTGGACGACGACCTGATCCTGCACGTCAACCCAACGGGCCAGTTCATCATCGGAGGCCCCCACGGCGACACCGGCCTGACGGGCCGCAAGATCATCGTGGACACGTATGGCGGCAAGGGTGCGCATGGCGGCGGCGCCTTTAGCGGCAAGGACCCGTCCAAGGTGGACCGGAGCGCGGCCTACGCCACGCGCTGGGTCGCCAAGAACTTGGTCGCCGCCGGCCTGGCCGACCAGGCGCTGGTCCAGGTGGCCTATGCCATCGGCGTCGCCGACCCGGTGTCGATCCGCGTCGAGACGAACGGCACGGCACGCGAGGGCTTGACCGACGCTCGGCTCGCCGAGATCGTGACCGATACCGTGGACCTGCGCCCGCGCGCCATCATCGAGCGGCTGGGCCTGCTCGCCTCCGACGCCGAGACGCGCCCGACCTACCGCGACACGGCGGCCTACGGCCACTTTGGCCGCGACCAGTTCCCCTGGGAGGCTCTGGACCTGGTGGACGCGTTCCAAAAGGCCGCAGGCGCCACCGCGTAAGGCACCGCCCCGCTGGCGGAACGCGTCGCTGGCGACCGCCGCCAGCGGGGGGCTCAGCACTCGGTAAAGCGGACCGACACGTTGGTGGCCAGCCCGCCCTGGCTGGTCTCCTTGTACTTGTCCGACATGTCCTCGGCCGTCTGGCGGAGGGTTTTGATGACGGCGTCCAGCGAGACTCGTGCGCGCTCCGGGGCGCCGGCGCCCGCCAGCTCGGCGGCGTTGATGGCCTTGACGGCGCCCATCGTGTTGCGCTCGATGCACGGGATCTGGACCAGCCCGCCGATGGGGTCGCAGGTCATGCCGAGGTGGTGCTCCATCGCGATCTCGGCGGCCTGGAACGCCTGGGCCGGGCTTCCGCCCTGGGCCTCGCACAGCGCCGCGGCGGCCATCGCGCTCGACACGCCGACCTCGGCCTGGCAGCCGCCCATCGCCGCCGAGATGGTGGCGCCCTTCTTGAAGAACGTCCCGACCTCGCCGGCCACCAAGAGAAAGTCGACGATGGTGTCCTCGGTGACGGGCTCTTCCGAGAAGCAGACGTGATACAACAAAACGGCCGGGATTACGCCGGCGGCTCCGTTGGTGGGCGCCGTGACCACGCGGCCCAGGTTGGCGTTCTCCTCGTTGACCGCCAGCGCGAAGGCGCTCACCCACTGGAGCACCTCGGGAAAGCGGTACGTCTGGGCGCGAATGGCGGCGATCCACTCGTCCGGCCCAAGCTCGTCGCCTTCCGGCAAGAGACGGCGGGCGATGCCGGCGGCGCGGCGCTCGACCTCCAGGCCACCTGGCAGGATGCCCTCGGTGTGACATCCGCGCCAGACGCCCATCTTCATCACGTCCCAGATGGCCAGGATCTGAGCGCGGATCTCGGCGTCGGTGCGCCACGAGCGCTCGTTGCGCCAGACGACGTCCGCCAGCCGGCAGGCGCCAGCGGCGCAGTGGGCCAGCATCTCGGCCGGCACCTGGGCCGGGTGCGGCAGCCGGACGCCCGCGCGCTGGTCGGCCACCTCGCCTTGGGCCACCACGAACCCGCCGCCGACCGAGTAGTACGTCGACGCCCGCTCGACGCCGTCGACCACGGCGACGCAGGTCATGCCGTTGGCGTGGCCCGGCAACCGCTCCGCCGGATGGAAGACGATGTCCGTGGCCGGGTCGAACAGCACGGCGTGGCCCCCGACCTCGACCCGCTGGCGGAGGGCGAGGTCGGCGACGAGCGCCGGGATCTGGTCGACGGGGATCGTCACGGGGTCGTAGCCCAGGAGCGCCAGCATGACCGCCTGGTCGGTGCAGTGCCCGCGGCCGGTCAGCGCGAGCGACCCGTAGAGGTGGATCTGGACCGCGTCCACGCGCTCCGCCAGCCCGGCGGCCTGGAGCTCGCCGAGCCAGCGCTGGACGGCCCGCCACGGCCCCAGCGTGTGGGAGCTCGACGGGCCGACGCCGATCTTGAGCATGTCGAAGACGCTGAGCGCCTCCGGGGGGAGGGAATCTGCCATGCAGCTAAGGTCGCGCCGGAACGAGCGGCGGGCGACCGGCCAGAGACGACAGTTCTGTCAAGCCGGTCGGGCAGGCCCCGGCGCACTGGTGGATCGCTCCGCCGGCCCGGCGACCTAGGACGCCGACGGGGTTTCGAGCATCACCAAGCCCTGGGCCACCAGGAGCGTCGTGACGACGAAGAACAGCGCCTCCTCGACGGGCAACCCGACGATCTCCCAGCCGGTGCGCGTCGCGTCGGTGATGTCCCAGATCCCCTGGCCGATGGCGACCCGGTCGGCGATCCACAGGTAGAGCGAGAGCGGGACGATGGTCACGGCCACCAGCCGGCGGCGCGCCCAGATCAGGTGCCCGCCCAGCCACCACATCCCGGCGAGCACCGGGCAGGCCCAGGCCAGGATCAGGCCGAGGTAGAGCCAGTGGCCGCTCGCCACCAGCATGGCGACGCCGGCCAGCGTCAGCACGCCGAAAAAGACGGCGCCGGCGACCCGGCCGCCCATTGTGGCGGAGGCGGGCTCGGGCGGGACGGGCCACCGCGCCTGGAACAGTCGCAGCCACAGCCCGGCCAGCACCGTCTGGATGACGAAGAACGCGTACTCCTCGACCGGCACCCAGCCGACCGTCGCCAGCACGCGGCCCGGCGGATAGCTCCACACCTCGCGGGCCACCAAGTAGTTGTCCCACGGTGTCGTGTACACGAACGCGATGCCGACGAGCAGCGCCAGCGGCCACCACCGCTCGCGCGTCCGGCCCTGCAAGAGCGCCAACGCGACGAGGGGCGGCAGCGTGAACGCGAGGTGGAACTGGAGGTAGGTCACAGAGGCGGCGAACGGAGACGGCGAGCGGGCTACGGGCAGCCGGAGGCCGGCGCAGCCAACGGCGGGCGGGGCGGGAGGATTCCGCGGCCACCCGAAACGTCGCGCCCGACTGGCGCCTCTCGCCGCCGAGACGGACCGCCGCCGGCGGGCGGGGCACCCGAACACTGTGCGAAGAGCACGCCGGGCGGTGGTTGAGGCCAGGCGCCGCCTCTAGATTCCGCGTTCCTCTGCCCGTCGCACGTCCGCGTCGGGCCGTTTCTTGTCCGGCCCTCCCGAGAGACCGATGCCGAAGATGAAGTCGAACAGCGGCGCCAAAAAGCGCTTTTCGCTGACCGGGACCGGTCGCGTCAAGCGCAAGAAGGCGTTCGCCAGCCACATCCTGACCAAGAAGTCGCCCAAGCGCAAGCGTGACCTGCGCGAGTCGACCCTGGTCTCGAAGGTGGACGAGGCGCGCATGAAGCGCCTCATCAGCTCCTAGAGCCCGACACGCTGGCGGAACGCTCCGCCCCGCGCTAGGACGTTCTCCCGGCTCCGGCCGGACCCTCCACACCTCTCACCCACGGAACCAAGATGCCCCGAGCACGAAATCTCGTGGCCTCCCGTCGCCGTCGCCGCAAGGTTCTTGCGCAAGCGAAAGGCTACTGGGGACGCCGTGGCAACGTCTACACCGTTGCCAAGCACTCCGTTGAAAAGGGGATGCAGTACGCCTACCGAGACCGACGCGCCCGCAAGCGTCAGTTCCGGCGGCTCTGGATCGCCCGCATCAACGCCGCCGCCCGTCAGAACGGGACCACCTACTCGCGCCTGATCTCGGGCCTCAACAAGGCCGGCGTGCCGCTGAACCGGAAGGTCCTCGCGGACCTGGCGGTCCACGACAAGCCCGCGTTTACGGCCGTGGTCGAGCTCGCGGCCTAGCGCCGCGACCTGCTCGACCACGCGACTCCCGTCCGGCCCCGGCCCGGCGGGAGTTTTTGGTTTCCTGATGCGTGATACGTGATGCGTGATGGTGCCGCTTGGCACGATCCCGCTCGCGAAGGCTCACGCACCACGAAGTGACGGCGCAGCCATCACGCATCACGCATCCGAACTCATGTCCCTCGATGCCCAGATCGCCGCCGTCCAGGCCGAGATCGACGACGCCCCGATCTCCGACGCCGAGGCCGCCGAGGCCTTCCGCGTGCGCTTTCTGGGCCGCAAGTCGGGCGCGATCACCGACCTGTTCTCCCAGCTCGGCACGGCGCCGCCGGACCAGCGCCGGGACCTGGGCCAGCGGCTCAACGCGCTCAAGCAGTCCGCCCAGGGCCGACTCGACGCTGGGCTGGCGGCGCTCGCCACCGAGACCACCAGCGGGGCGACGGACCTGGACCTGACGCTGCCCGGCCGCGTCCCGGCGCCGGTCGAGCGCGGCAGCCTGCACGTGCTGAGCCAGACGCTCGCTGACATCCAGGACATCTTCCGGTCGTTCGGGTTCGCCGTCGCGCGCGGGCCGGAGATCGAGGACGACTGGCACAACTTCAGCGCCCTCAACTTCCCCGCCAACCACCCGGCGCGGGACATGCAGGACACGTTCTTCCTGGAGCCGCCGCCGCCCGACGGCCGAGGCGTCGTGCTGCGCACGCACACGTCGCCGGTCCAGGTCCGCGTCCTGGAGCAGACCGAGCCGCCGGTCCGCGTGATCGCGCCGGGCCGCGTCTTCCGCAACGAGGCCATCTCGTACAAGAGCTACTGCCTGTTCCACCAGGTCGAGGGATTGGTGGTGGACGAGGGCGTGAGCTTCGCCGATCTCAAGGCGCTCCTCCAGGCCTTCGCGCGCGCCTTCTTCGGCGCCTCGGACGGGCCGGCCCGCGAGGCCCGGATGCGGTTCCGCCCCAGCTTCTTCCCCTTTACCGAGCCCTCAGCCGAGGTCGACGTCTGGTGGGCCGACGACGCGCTGCCTGGCGGCGGCCGCTGGATGGAAATCCTGGGCTCGGGCATGGTCGATCCCAACGTGCTCACCAACGTCGGCGTGGACCCGGAGCGCTTTACCGGCTTCGCCTTCGGCATGGGCGTCGAGCGAATGGCCATGCTCCGCCACGGCATCGACGACATCCGCCTGTTGTACGAAAACGACGTCCGCTTCCTAAAGCAGTTTTGAGTTGTGAGTTCCGAGTTGAGCTCACTCGGAACCTTTGAACTCATAACCCGCAACTCATAACTCACGAATGAACATCTCCCTCCGCTGGCTCGCTGACTACGTCGACCCCGGGCTTCCGCCCGACGAGGTCGCCGAGCGCCTGACGATGGCCGGGCTCGAAGTCGAGGAGATCGTCACGACCGGCCCGGCGCTGGACGGCGTGGTCGTGGGCGAGGTGCTCGACGTGCGCCCGCACCCCGACGCCGACCGGCTCCAGGTGTGCGACGTGCAACTGGCGGAGGGCGCCGAGTCGGTCCAGATCGTGTGCGGCGCACCGAATGTGGCCGCTGGCCAGCGCGTGCCCGTGGCGACGGTCGGGACGGAGCTGATGCTGCCGGCCCGAGACGGGAGCGGCCTGGAGCCCGTCACCATCAAAAAGGGCAAGATCCGGGGCCAGGTCTCGATGGGCATGATCTGCGCCGAGGACGAGCTGGGCCTGGGCGAGAGCCACGATGGCATCCTGGTCCTCGACGCTGGGGCGCCCGTCGGCGTCCCGCTGGCGGACTGGCTCCGCCAGCGCGCCGAGATGCCGGGCGACACGGTGCTCGACATCGCCATCACGCCCAACCGGCCCGACGCGACCAGCCACGTCGGCGTGGCGCGCGACCTGGCGGCGCTGACGGGCGCGGAGTTGGTGCTGCCTGAGGTGTCGGTGCCCACGGTCGGCGGCGACACGGCAGACCAGGTGACGGTTCAGATCGAGGACCCGGAGGGCTGTCCGCGCTACGCGGCCATGATCGTGCGCGGCGTCCAGGTCGGTCCGTCGCCGGACTGGATGCAGGATCGGCTGCGCGCCGTCGGCGTCCGCCCGGTCAACAACGTGGTGGACGTGACCAACTACGTGCTGCACGAGATCGGCCAGCCGTTGCACGCCTTCGACCTGGACCAGATCGCCCAGTCCACGATCATCGTCCGCGCCAGCCGGCCGGGCGAGACCGTGGAAACACTCGATGACCAGGAGCGGAAGCTGCCGGAGGGCACACTTCTGATCTGCGACGCCGAACGGCCCGTCGCTGTCGCCGGCGTGATGGGCGCCGCCAACTCCGAGGTCTCGGACGCCACCACCGACGTGCTGATCGAGAGCGCCGCCTTCGACCCCGCGCGCGTGCGGCGCGCGTCCAAGGCGCTGGGGCTCCAGACCGACGCGAGCTACCGCTTCGAGCGCGGCGTCGACCCGACGCGCCAGCCGTGGGCGGCGGCGCGCGCGGCCGCGCTGCTGGCGGAGCTTGCCGGCGGCGAGGTCGTGCCGGGCCTGGTGGACGAGGTGCCGAATCCGTACCAACCGCGCACCGTGTCGGTCCGGCCGTCGCGCGTGGCGCGCGTGCTGGGCGCCGAGGTGCCGGCCGACGAGATCACGCGGCTGCTCCAGGCCATCGGGTTCGATGTGGAAGGCGACCGCGGGTCGGCGCTGGAGGCGTTCGCGGAGGCCGCGCTCCAGGGGACCGTCGCCGCGGCCGTCGAGGAGGCCGGCGACGCCGGTTTGACCGTCACCGTCCCTCCGTTCCGGCTCGACGTCGAGCGCGAGGTCGACGTGATCGAGGAAGTCGCCCGGCTGTGGGGCTTCGACCGGCTCCCGACGCCGGCCTCGACGCCCGTGCCGTTGGTGCCGGCCGGCGACACGCCGTCGGCGCGCCTGCTCGACCGCGTCCGCCAGCGGCTGGCGGCGCTGGGCTTCCGCGAGATCGCCACCAACTCGCTCGTCCCCACGCCGACGGCCGAGACGTTCGCGGACGCCGCCTGGACGGGCATCGAGGCGCCGCCGATCGAGACGCTGAACCCGATCTCCCAGGAGATGGCGACGCTGCGGCCGTCGCTCCTGACCGGGCTCGTCGCCGTCGCGTCCTACAACCAGGCGCGCGGGGCGGGCGCGCTGCGGCTGTTCGAGGCCGGCCACGTCTACCGCCGCTCGGCCGACGCGTCGGAGACGGTCGCCGGCTACCACGAGCACACGTCGCTGGTGCTGGGCATGAGCGGCACGGCCGAACGCGCGTCGTGGGACGGTGACGCCCGGTCAACGGACGTGTACGACCTCAAGGGCGTCGTGCTGGACGTGCTGGCGGACCTCGGGATCGACGACGTCCAGGAAACGCCCCGACCGGCGCCCGACGGCCTGACGGCCTACGCGCTCGACCTCCACGCCGGCGGCACGCGCCTGGGCGCCATCGGCCGGCTGGCGGACTCCATCGCCGACGACGCCGAGCTTCAGGCCGAGCTGTTCGTGGCTGAGCTCGACTGGGACGCCGTTGCCGAGCTCGCCGGACGCGACCAGCCGCCGGCCTACCAGCCGATCTCACGCTTCCCCACCGTCGAGCGCGACCTCGCCCTCGTGGTGCCCCAGGGCCAGCCCGCCGGCCCGCTCCTGGACACCATCCGCCAGTCGGGCCAGCCGCTCCTGCAGGACGTGCGCCTGTTCGACCTCTACCGCGGCGACGGCCTCCCGGACGGCACCCAGAGCCTGGCGTTCACGCTCCGGTTCGGCGCTGACAAGACGCTGCGCGACAAGGAGGTCGACGGCCGTGTCCGGCGCATCGTCAAGGCGCTGGAGGCCCAGCACGGCGCCACGCTGCGGTCCTAGCCCCGCGCGCCACTGGCGGAGGCGGTGGGCGGAGGCCGCCAGTGGCAGGCGGCCTCGCGGGCGACGGGCAGGGCGGGGCGCCGTTGGAGATACGGGCAAGCGGTTCATGCATATCTTGACCGCCCCGACGCCCTCATCATGGAGCCCACTGCCCCCGCCGAGGACGAGCCCGGACGCCCCGAGCCCGCCCGCTCTGAGTGGCGGTCACTGAGCCGCCTCCGCGACCGCGTGGACGCGGCCGCGCGCGAGATCGAGCGGCTCCGCGCCGAGAACGCCGCGCTGGGCAAGCGCCTGGCCGAGCTCCAGGACGACGCCTCGGCGCCGTCGTTCGCCTTCGGCGAGAGCGAATCGCCCGAGGCGATCAAGGCCCGCGTCCAGGGCTTTATCGACTTGGTCGACGGCCTGCTGGCGGCCGGCGGCGACGGCGCTACCAACGGGGCCCCCGACGCATGAGCACGCCCGCGCCCTCCGTCTCCATCCGCATCCGCGTCCTGGACCGCGAGTACCCGCTGCGGGTCGCGCCGGGCGACGAGGACTACACGGTCCACCTAGCCCAGCGCGTCGACGAGCGCCTGCGGAAGCTGCGGAGCCAGCTTCCGGCCCAGCCCGACATGACGCACGCCGTGCTGGTGGCGCTGGAGCTGGCCGAGGAGCTCTACGCCGCGCGCGCGGAGACCGACCGCCTGCGTGCGCGCCTGGAGATCGAGGCCTCGGCGCTGGCGGACCACCTGGACGACGTGCTCTCGCCCAGCGACGTGGCGGCCGAGGAGGAAGAGTAGACGGAGGGCTCCGCCAGCGTCCTCCGCCAGCGGGCGCGGGCCGAGGAATTCGCGGTCTCTGCCGGAACGCGTCCCGGCCCGGGGCCATATTGGAACCGCGCGGGCGGGTTCGCCTGTCCGCGCTCACCGGCTTGTAGCCACCGCATGGGAACCTGAACAGCGTTAACCGCGGGGGCTCCATTTTAGACCTGACCATCAGGCCGCAGCCCACTCCGGTGGGCCTCAGAGCACCGACTCTGGCCGCGGAAGGCGAGAGGGTCTGAGGGGCCCCCACATTGTCCGACGAGCAAGGTTCTCGTCCACGCGCTGCAGGCTGGTGCTCTTGCACGACCCCGCCCCGGCCGGGTCGACGGCCGAGCGCCCCGGAGGCCCCCCGCGTTGTCGGGGATCCGGCCCGGGGCGCTCGCGCCGTGTTTTTCTTCGCCCCTATGGACCCGTCGTCTCTCGCCCTCGCCGGTCTCGGAATCGTCCTCGCTGGGGCGGTCGGGTTCGTCGGCGCGCGCGTGGGCCGGGCGGGGGCGGCGAGCGCTCGGTTCGAGGACGCCGCCCAGCAGGCCGAGGCCGTCGCGGCCCGGGCCGAGGGCGAGGCCGAGCGGTTCCGCACCGACGCCGACGCGGCCCGCGCCGACCTAGCGGCGGCTCGGGACGAGGTCCGCCGGAGGCGGGCACGGCTGGACCACAAGGTGGACGAGGTCAAGGCGCGGCACCAGAAGGCGCGCGAGAAGCTGGAGACGGCGCGGGCCCGGATCGACCACAAGACCAAGGCGCTGTCCACGCGCGAGGCCGCGCTGGACCAAGCCGCCGACGCGTTCGACGCGCTGGCCGCCGCCGCCGAGCGCCGGCGCGCCGAGGCCGACACGCTCCGCGAGCAGGTCCAGGCGCTGGCGGGGACCGTCGGGCGGCGCCAGCAGGAACTGGCGGCGCGCGAGCGCGAGGTGGAGGCGCTCCAGGCCCGCCTGGAGGAGGAGACGGCCCGGCTCGACCGGCTGGTCGAGGAGCACTTGGCGAAGCTGGAGCGCGCCGCCGGCGTCGGCCGCCAGCAGGCGCGGGCGGACCTGGTGGCGGAGCTGACGCGCGAGGCCAAGCTGGAGGCCGCCGGCGCCGTCAAGGAGGCCCGCGACCAGGCCCGCCAGTCGGCCGAGCGCGAGGCGACCAAGGTGGTGCTCAAGGCCATCCAGCGGCTGGCGGCCACGGCCACCATCGAGCACACCGTCTCGGCGGTGCCGCTGGCCTCCGAGGACATGAAGGGGAGGGTGATCGGCCGCGAGGGCCGCAACATCCGCGCGTTCGAGGCCGCGACCGGCGTCGAGGTGATCGTCGACGACACGCCCGACGCCGTCCTGGTGTCCGGCTTCGACCCGGTCCGCCGCGAAGTGGCGCGGCTGGCGCTGGTGCGGCTGCTGGACGACGGGCGCATCCAACCGGCGCGCATCGAGGAGGTCGTGGCGGCGACGCAGGCCGAGATCGACGCCGAGATCGTGGCGACGGGCGAGCAGACGGCGCTCGACCTCCAACTCCACGGCATCCACCCGGAGCTGATCCGGCTGGTGGGGCGCATGAAGTACCGCGCCAGCTACGGCCAGAACCTGCTCCACCACTCCATCGAGGTCGCCAAGCTGGCGGGGCTCATGGCGGCCGAGTTGGGCCTGGACGCCCGCAAGGCGAGGCGCGCCGGGCTCTTGCACGACATCGGCAAGGTGGTCGAGGGCGACCTGGAGCAGCCCCACGCCATCGAGGGGATGGAGCTGGCGCGCCGCTTTAGGGAGCACCCCGACGTGGCCAACGCCATCGGCGCCCACCACGACGAGGTGCCCATGGCCACGCCCATCGCGCCGCTCGTCCAGGCCGCCGACGCCGCCTCGGGCGCCCGGCCCGGCGCCCGGCGCGAGGCCATCGAGCGCTACGTCCAGCGGCTCAAGGCGCTGGAGGGGCTGGCGGCCGCCTTCGAGGGCGTGAGCCAAGCCTACGCCATCCAGGCCGGGCGAGAGGTCCGCGTGGTGGTGGACACCGACCGCGTGTCGGACGCCGTCGCGGAGTCGCTCGCCCGCGACATCTCGCGCCGCATCGAGCGCGAGATGGAGTACCCGGGCCAGATCAAGGTCACGGTCATCCGCGAAGTCCGCGCCGTCGCCGTGGCGCGCTAGCCGCTGGCGGCCCCGTCCGCCAGCCGGGCGGCGGGCTCCGAACGGGGGGCGCTGGGCTGCCTGCTGATCCGGACGCGGACGGACGCGGACCTGGCTTCGTGCGTCACGTAGTCGCTGCCGATCACGTCGCGCGCCTCCCGCGAGCCGACGGGGTAGAGCGCTCCGCCCGGAGCGCGCACCGAGTCCATCACGACCTCCGCCATGATCTCGGGCGGACTGTTCGGAGACGGGCCGTCGTGGAGCCGGACCGTCCACGTCAGCGATGCCTCTTGGCCTCCCTCGAACGGCAGCCTCGCTGGCTCCGTGCCGAGCGGGTCGCCGCCGATGCAAGAGGAGGGCTCGCTCGCCGTGAAGCACCCGACGCTGTCCGCAACCGGCGTCAGCGTGTCCAGGCGGAAGGCGAGCCCGACCAGGCGGACCGAGCCGGTGCCGGAGAACGCGGGCGTCACCCGCACCTCAACCTCAAACAGTTCGCCGTCCTGGGCGACCGGGGGCGCCTCGACGACGGGAGCCGTGAGGAACAGCTCGGTGAGCGGAGGCCAGCCGCCGCAATCGTCGCACCCGATGTCGCACCCAGAGAGGACGACGGACAGAACGAGGGGAAGCCACAGGAATCGGACGCCGAAGCAAGGAAGGGGATGTCTGTGGAAGCTAGACAGTGCGACTCGCCCGCATCCGTGCCAATCCCTACCCCCCGCTGACGGGCGTGATCAGCGCCACCTCGTCGCCCTCGGCCAGCACCGTCGCCAGCGGGGCGTACTGGCGGTTGACGGCCAGCCGTACGACCGGCCGGTGCTCGGCCACGGCGGCGTGCTCGGCCGCCAGCTGGTCGAGCAGGTCGGCGCCCGTCGCCCCGTCGGGCAGGTCGGCGTGGAGGTCGCTCTCGCCGACCTGGCGGCGCAGGACGTCGAACAGCAAAACGCGGAGGGTGGGCACGTGCGGCGGCGCCTGAAACGGGCGGAAGCGGGGGCATGCCGGAACGCATCTGGACCGAGACCGATCCAACTCGACCGTTATCCCTGGCTCCCCATGTCCGACTCCCCCCGACCCGGCCGCTTGGACGGCAAGGTCGCCCTCATCACCGGCGCCGCCGGGGGCATCGGCGAGGCCATCGCCCACAAATTTGCCTACGAGGGCGCCGGCGGCCTGGTGCTGGCGGGCCTGCCCGGCGACCCGCTCGGCCAGGTCGCGGCCGACGTCCTCGAGCAGTACGAGACCCGGGTGGAGACCTACGCCGGCGACCTGGGGGAGCAGGGGAGCGCCGAGGCCTGCGTCCGGACGGCGCTCGACGCCTTCGGCCGGCTCGACGTGCTCGTTAACAACGCGGGCGCGCCGCCCAAGCTGGCGCCCATCGACGAGTACCCTGCCGAGGACTTCGACAAGCTGATGCACAGCAACGTCAAAACGGCGTTCTTCATGACGCGCGCGGCCATCCCGCACCTGCGTGAGACGGGCGGCAACGTGGTCTCGGCCGGGTCGGAGGCCGGCTGGAACGGCTCGCCCCAGTTCGTGCCGTACGGCCCGACCAAGGCCTGGATGCACGCCTTCATGAAGGGCGTGGCCGGCGAGCAGGGGCCCCACGGCGTCCGCGCCAACTGCGTCTGCCCCGGCCCCGTCGACACGTCGTGGGCGCACCCGGAGACCGGCCCGGTGGGCGCCGACGCCCAGGGGGTCGCGGTCCGGTCGACCTCCTTCGGGCGCCGGGCGACCGCGGAGGAGATCGCCAACGTCTACGCCTTCCTGGCCAGCGACGAGGCCAGCTACGTCACCGGCGCGCTCTGGCTCGTCGACGGCGCCACGACCACGGTCCACGGGATGCCGGGCGCGGACGCCGACAAGGCGGCCCAGGCCCAGCCCCGGGGGATCCTCAACCTGCGCTTCCAGCGCGCCTCCGACCCGCCGGACGCGCCCGGCGGCTGACGCCGGACGGCCGCCGCCGACGAGCGGCTGGCGGGGCTACTCGACGCCGCCGAGCGGCCACGGGACCTCGGGCGAGCGGAAAAACGAGACGCCCAGCGCCGTCCACCGCGGTCCGTGCTGGGCCAGCCGGAGCCGGTACTCGTCCCACGACCGGCCCGCCCGGGGCGACCACCCGACCTCGGCGACGCCCGCCAGCCGGGGGAACGCCATGAACTCGACGTCGCGGACCGTGCCCACCGTCTCGGTCCACAGCGGCGCCTCGACGCCCCGGATGGCCGTCTCGGGCACGCCCTCGACCATCCCCACGGGCTCCCAGTCGTAGGCGTCGCGGACGCCGTTGAGCCCGGCCCAGGTCAGGCCCAGCACCATCGACGAGTCGGCTTTCATGTCGAGGTAGATCCGGTCCGACGGGGACAACACCACCCGGGCGCCCGCGTCGACGGCGCGCCGGACGGCCTGGCCCGTCGACGCCAGCTGGGGCCGCCAGACCTGGACGGTGGCGCCGGGCGCCAGGTCCACCTCGGCCACCTCGTCCCAGCCCACGAACCGCTTGCCGTGGCGCCGGACGATGGCCTGGGCGCGCGCCACGAACCGGGCGTAGTCCGTCGGGGGCAGCTCGCGGACTTCGTCGCCGCCCAGGTGGACCTCGTCGCCCGGCGTCCGCGCCGCCAGCTCGCGCACCACGTCGTCGACGAAGGCGTAGGTGGCCTCGCGGTCGACGCAGACCGAGCTGAAGCCGACCCGGATGCCGGTGTAGGGCTCGGGCGCCACGCCGTCGCAGTTGAGCTCGGGGACCGACGCCAGCGCGGCGTTGGTGTGGCCCGGCAGGTCGACCTCGGGCACGACGGTCACGAACCGCTCGGCGGCGTAGCGGACGATCCGGTCGTAGTCGCTGGTCGTGTAGAAGCCGCCGGGGCCGCCGCCGACCTCGGTCCGGCCGCCGACCTCGGTCAACGCCGGGCGGCCGGGGATCTCGATGCGCCAGCCCTGGTCGTCGGACAGGTGGAGGTGGAGCCGGTTGAGCTTGTAGAGCGCCATCAGGTCCACGACGCGCTCGACGTCCTCGACGCCGAAAAAGTGGCGGGCCACGTCGAGCATCATCCCGCGCCAGGCGAACCGGGGACGGTCGGTGACCTCGACGGCCGGGACCGCCAGCGGCCGGTGCCGGGCCGCGGTGTACTCGACGCGCGGCGGCATCAGCTGGCGGAGCGTCTGGACGCCGTAGAACAGGCCGGCCGGCGCGGCGGCGGTCAGCGTGACGCCCTGGGCGGAGACGCTTAGCTGGTAGCCCTCGGCGCCCAGGTCGTCGCGCGTTGACTGGGTGAGGAGCCGAACGCTGGGCGTCGTCGTCTCCGCCTCGACGACGGGGGGCGCGCCCTCGTCGCTGGTCCGCAGGACCTCGACCAGCAGGCCCGCCACGCGCCGCGCCTCCGCGTCGCCGGGCTCGACCACGAGCGGGGTCCGGCTCGTGAACACGAACGGCGGCCCACCCACCACCTCGAGCTGGAGCGGCATCGGGATCAGCGCGGGCGCGCTCGGCGCCGGTTGCGACCGAGCGCTCGACGCGGCGAGCAGGGCCGCCAGCAGGGCGATAAGGCGAGACGGGCCGGGCATGACGCGTGCGAGGGGGACCCGGAGGATAGCCCGGCATCGTCCGGCCGCTTTCTGCCGGAGCGCCAAGCCCGCCCGACTGGCGGCGCCAGTGGTCACGCGTTCGCGCGGAGTGCCCGGTCTTCCGCCGAGCGCCGTCGCTAGTGGGAGGGGCGGCCGCGCGAGGCGGGCCGCAGTTGCCGCGTGGTCGCCCAGAGGGCGCCGTAGAACCAGGGAGCAGGCCGGAGTCCGGCTACCGAAACACGACCCCGTCGACGACCTCGGCCTTGAGGTGCTCGTTCATCCGCGCCCGCCACTCGGCGCGCTGGAACTGGAGCTGGTGGCGCCACGCCGACGACCGGATCTTGACGTGGAGCTCGCCGTGGCGCATCCAGACCTGCTCGGTGACGCCGGCGATGGCCGGCCCCACCACCTCGGGCCAGGCCTCGACGGCGCGCGCGGCGTCCAGCCGCTCGCGGTAGCCGTAGCGGTCCACCAGCTCAGAGAGGACGGAGGCGAGGGACTGGGGTTGGCTCGGAGGGGGCACAGATCGCGGGCGTGGGGCGTTGGCAAGCTAGACCCCCGATCCCCCCCATGTCCACGACCCCGTTTGCAGGGCCTCTGCTCTCGCTCCTGCTCGTCGCCGCCTGCTCGGCGCCCCAGCCCCCCGCGACCGCCCCGCCGGCCGGCGCCGCCAGCGCGGCGGACTCGCTCGGGCTGGCGGGCGCCGTCCGCACCGAGACGCTCGTGCCCGAGCCCGTCACCTACCGCGTGGGCGACCTGCCCGAGCCCTTTGCGACCGAGTCGGCGCGGAAGGGGCCGGACGTGATCGACGTGCCCGCCGACCCGGTGCTCCGGGTGCCGGCCGGCTTCGCCGTCCAGGTCTGGGCCGACGGCCTGGAGAGCCCGCGCTGGCTGGCGCTGGCGCCCGACGGCGCCGTGCTGCTGGCCGAGAGCCGCGAGGACCGCATCAAGCGGATGCGAGACACCGACGGCGACGGCGTGGCCGACCAGACGGAGACCCTCGGGACCGACCACAACGGCCTCGACCTGCCGATGGGGATGACGTTCGCCCAGGGCGACCTGTTCGTGGGCAACACCGCCGACGTGCGGCGCTTCGCCTACGGGCCGGGCGCGCCGCTCCAGGGCCGGGGCGAGGTCGTGACCGAGCTGCCCGGCGGCGGCTACAACCAGCACTGGACGCGCAACGTGGTCGCCAGCCCCGACGGCGACAGCCTGTACGTGACCGTCGGCTCCAAGTCGAACGTGGACCCGGAGCCGCTCCCGCGAGCCTCGGTGTTCCGGATCGCGCCCGACGGCTCGGGTCGGGAGACGGTGTCCTTCGGGCTCCGCAACCCGGTCGGGCTCGCGTTCCACCCCACGACGGCGGCGCCCTACGTCACCGTCAACGAGCGCGACCGGCTGGGCGACGGGCTGGTGCCGGACTACCTCACCCAGATCGGCGGCGGGCGCTTCTACGGCTGGCCCTACGCCTACCTCGCGCCCCAGAACCTCGACCCGCGCCGGACGGAGAACGGCCGGAGCGAGCGCCCCGAGCTGGCGGCGAGCACCGCCACGCCCGACGTGCTGTTCGAGGCCCACTCGGCCGCGCTCGGGCTCCAGTTCTACCCGACGGGCGCCTCCGCGCCCGGGGCCGCCGCCTCGTTCCCGGCGCGCTACCGCGGCGGCGCGTTCGTCGCCTTCCGCGGGTCGTGGAATAAGAGCCGGGGGACGGGCTACAAAGTCGTCTTCGTCCCCTTCGAGGACGGCCGCCCGACGGGCGCCTACGAGGACTTCCTAACGGGCTTCCTCGTCGACCCGTCCGGCCCGACCACCTGGGGTCGCCCCGTCGGTCTGCTGGTCCTGCCGGACGGGTCGCTCCTGGTGACAGAAGAGTCCAACGGCCGGATCTATCGGATCAGCTACACCGGCTAGGCCCAACCGGCGGGCCCGGCCGCCGCTCAGCTCCGGGTGGCAAGGTGCCACAGGAAGCCGATCTCGTCGCTCGACGTGAGCGCCAACGCGGCGAGCCCGCCGAGGACGAGCACGAACGGGAGCCCGAACCCGAACAAGACGGCGCGGGCCGGCGACACGTAGGTCACCGCCTGCAGGTCCCACATCATCCGGTAGCCGGCCACGACCTCGATCAGCAGCCCAAGCGCCAGGGCCACGGGCGCCAAGAGCGTCGCCAGTTCGGCGTCGATGCTGCCCAGCACCAGCGAGGCCACCATGAGCGGGATCCAGGCCCAGCGGCTCCAGACGGTCAGCGACAGCGCCTGGGCCGGGCGGAGCCGCCGGCGCCCGTTGACGACCTTGAGCCAGACCAGCGTCAGGAGCAGCCACGAGGCGTAGGCCAGCGCGACCACGGCCACCAGCACCAGCGGGCGGCCCAGGAGCCCCGTCAGCTGGGCCTGGCTCGCGACCGTCCACGACGCCGTCGCGGCCACGAGCGCGTCGGTCCGCGCCAGCGCGCGGAGGGCGGCGGCGCCCACGACGCCGGCCGAGAGCGACAGGAGCACCGCCAGCCCGACCGTCTCGAGCGCGGACAGGTCGAACCCGCGCTGGACGGCCTCGCGGTAGAGGTCCCGGCGCGCGAAGTAGCGGGGGGCGAGCCCGCTCAGGCGCGGCGCGCCGGCGTAGAGCGCGCCCAGCCCCAGCACCAGCGTCCACCCGAGCAGGAGCAGCGGCGACGCCCGGCGCTGCTGGCGGACCCCGCTGCCGGCGTCGAAGGCGAACACGCGCTGGCGGCCAGTCCAGAAGCCCCGGGCGACCTCGAAGGCCGGGCGCGGCCGGTCGTCCGGGCCGAGGAGCCCGAAGCGGGTGCCCGAGACCTCGGCGCGCTGGTCGCGCTCGACCACGTCGGCGGTGGCGTCGCGCCAGCGGTAGACGAACGCGGCCACGGGCGGGTCGGCGGCCGTCAGGAGGTCGCTGAAGGCGGTTTCGAGCGCGCGGCCCTGGGCGGCCTCGGTCCCCATCGTCCGCCACCCGCCGCTCTGCCCCGGCCGGACGCCCACGCCCACCGAGGCGAGCCCGACCGGCGTGTCGCGGGACTGGCGCCAGCGCCGGAGCAGCGCCAGCGGGTCGGCGTCGCGGGCGTCGAGCAGCACGACGTCGACGGCCTGGGCGGCGCGGTCGGTCTCGGGGAAGCGGCTCACGAAGTAGGTCCGGGTGCCGGGGGCGCCGCGCTCGCGCGCGAGCGCGGCGAGCGCCTCGAAGTAGGACCGCGAGGCCGGGTCGCTTGTGTCGCTGGCCCGGGCCAGCCCGAAGTGGCGGGCGGCGGGGTACGGCCGCGCCCGGTCGAGCGCCTGGGCCAGCGTCTGGGCCACGGCGTCCGTCTGGCGCGTCAGGAACGCTGCAGGCAGGCCCTCGACGGGCAGGTCCTGCCACAGAGCCAACCCCAACATCCCGGCCGCGCGCAGCACCAGCGTGTCGGCCACCAGCCCCGTCCGCACGGCGCGGACGCCGGCGCGGCGCATCGCCACCAGGTCGGCCAGGGCGGCCTCGGTTCCGGGCGGCGCGTCCCACACCACGCCGGCCAGCTCGGGCGCCAGCGGCGGGAACGGCCCGGCCGGCGCGAGCCCGGCCGAGTCGGCGAGGGCGGCCTGGACGGCGGCGAGCGGCCCGCGGACGGGCGCCGCCAGCGAGTCGGCGGCCGTGGAGTCGGCCACCGGGCCGCTGGCGGAAGGGCCGGGCGCGGCCTGGCGGGCGGGCGCCTGCGCCTGGAGCGGGAGGGCCCAGACGGCCAACAGCAGGGTCAGGACGACCGCCGCACACGCCAGGACTGAAGATCGTGGGCGCGGCAACGCCAGAGCAGACGGTCGGGGCACAGACGGTCGGGACGCGGGGTGGGGAAGCAGAGAGTACGCCTATCGAGGCCGCCCGTTCGCCGGCGCGCCACGGCCCCGAGGATCGCTCCTCCTACCGACTGCCGTCTGTGCGCCCCCGGGATCCACTCTGCCGTACGGGCGCTCTGCCGGCTGGCGGTCCTCCGACACGCTCAGGGGCCGTTTGGGCTCGACTCAAGTCGGGATGACGCACTCGTCCGAGGAGGGGACACGGCGCTGGAACCGACGACGGACCCCGCACGCCGCTGGCGGAAGCCGCCGGCGACCCGAGCCGCCCGTGGGGCGAGCTACTCGGCGCCCTCCCAGGTCAGGATGTCCTCCTCGTTCTTGGCCTCCGACTGGGGCGGCGTCGACCACTCGGCGCACTCTGGCAGCTCCGGCTTCTTCTCAGTGAGGTTGTAGCCCAGCGCCTGCCACTGGCCGGCGAGGTACTCGTTCCACTGGGCGTAGTGCGCCCACTCCTCGGGCAGCTCGTCGTCGGCGTAGATGGCCTCGACGGGGCAGGCCGGCACGCACGCGTTGCAGTCGATGCACTCGTCCGGGTGGATGGCCAGGAAGTTCGGCCCCTCGTAGAAGCAGTCGACGGGGCACACCTCGACGCAGTCGGTGTGCTTGCAGTTGATGCAGGGCTGGGCGACGACGTACGGCATGGGTTACTGTGTCCGGTCGGGAGGCGGCTAAGCTAGCGCCCTCACCCCCTCGCCCCGACCGTGTTCCAGTACCGCCTCCCGTTCCTCCTCGTCCTGACGGCCCTGGCCGCCCAAGGCTGCGGCTCGTCGAACCGTCTGGACGAAATCGCGCTCGAGTCCCGCCGCGTGGCGGTGACGGCCGCCATCCCGCCCGCGCCGCGCGTCCAGGCCGGGAGCCCGCTCGAAGCCGGCGTCGACGTCTACGACCCCGTCGGGACCGCCGTGCGGGTGGGCACCTCGGCGACGAAGGCGCGCCAGGCCCGGCGTGCCCAGGTGCGCCTGGACAGCGTCGTGGCCCGCGTCGACGTGGCCGACCGCGTGGCCCGCCAGTCGCTCGCGGGCGCGGCGGCGCTGCTGCGCTTCGCCCCGGCGGTGCGGCCCGAGGAGGCCGACTTCGTGCTCGACGTGCGCGTGGCCGACTACGGGCTGGTGGCCGACTCGTTCGAGGGCGCCACCTTCTTCGTGCTCACCGGCGAGGTGCACCTGCTCGCCGCACCGACGGGCGAGGTGCTGTGGAGCGCGGACCTGGCCGAGCGCGAGGTCGTGGACCGGACCGTGTTCGGGCTGCCCGCGGCCGTCGGCAACGTGATCACCGGCCGCGCGCTGGCGGGCCTGACCGTGGGCGAGATGGCGACGGGCCTGGGCCGGCTCGCCGACCTGACGGCCGAGCGCGTCGTGGCGCTGCTGGAGCGCGACTACCTCCGCTCTCGCTAGCCCCGGGCGCCCGATGGGGCCGGCGTGCCCGTCCTGGGCCGGCGGGGCGGCGTCAGCGCATCCGCGGCCGGTAGCCGGTCAGCCCGTAGACGAGGCGGAGCGAGGCCAGCGTCACGCCCCCCGGCCCGACCCCGACGATCCCGCCCAAGAGGGGCCGCTCGCGGTCGAGAAAGTGCAGGTTGAGGCCCACCGCCAGCGAGGGCCGCAGCGGGACGCCCGCGTCCGGCCCCGGCCGGTCGGTGGTGAACTGGAGCCGGGGCGCGAAGTCCTCGAACACGTCGTCGTAGGCCGCGCCCACCATCCCGATCGCGACGCCCTCGATCAGGAACGCGCCGATGGCCTGGCCGATCACGCCGCGCGCGCCGGCGCCCAGCGAGAGCGCGTCGCGCCCGGCGAACTCGCTCCGCGGGTAGCCCACGAGCAGGTCCTGGTTGGGCTCGGGGAGGTAGAACCACGGCAGCGGCCGGTCGCCGTCCTGGCGCGTGACCACGGCGTTGGCGCGGACGAACAGCGCCCCGCGCTCGGGCAGGAACGGGATGCGGAAGAGGGCCGGGCGGAACACGTAGCCCAGCGCCCGGGCCTGCCAGATGCCCAGGCCCGACCCGTCGAGCGCCTGGAACCGGCCCACCTCGCCGCCGGCGTAGACCCCGCGCGACGGCATCGCGCGGACGTTGCGCGTGTCGCGCACGACCGAGAACGCCGCCTCGACGCCGTAGCGGTCGGCGCCCTCGACCGCCGCCAGCCGGTCGAGGTCGCCGGGCCGGACGAGCGCGAGCGCGCCCTCGCGGGCCTCCGTCACGTCCCGCAGCCGGTCGAACCGGAACCGCACCGTCGGCTGCAGGAGCACGCCGCCTCGGCCCGCCGGCGCCCACGACAGGCGCGCCTCCGACTCGGCGGCAAAGCGGTCCAGGAACAGGTCGCCGCCGTCCACCGAGCGCGGGCCGTGGCCGACGAACCGCGTCCGCGTCGTGGTCCAGACGGCGGCCCCGAACACGCCCACCAGCGGGGCCGCGCCGGGCGTGTTGGTGAGGTACTCGACGTGGCCGCCCTGGAGCCGCTGCGTGAGCCGGGCCTCGACCTGGAGGTGGTCCCCGAGCGAGACCACGTCGCTGACGGCCACGCCCCCGCCTAGGCCGAGGCCCTTGGAGGACGAGTACAGCGCGCTGGGCGAGAACACCGGCCGGACCCGGAGCCGGGCGATGTCCTCGGCGACCTCCTCGGCGACCTCCTCGGCCACGGCCTCGACGTCGGTCGCCTCGGTGGTGTCCGCCGCGGCCGGCGCGGCCGGCCGGAACGTGGTGTCCGGCTGGGCGAGGAGCGCGAGGACGGCGACGAGGACGAGCACGGCGGCGGCGAGTGGGGGAGGGGGGGGGCGCGGCCCTCGAAACCGGGCGCCCGTCGGGTCCAGGCGCGTCCAATCTAGTGAGGCCCAGCGGGCGGCCGTGGGGCGCGTCCGGCGAGGGCGCGCACATGCTACGCCCATCCGCTCCGGCTCGGCGCGGAAACCGGGCCGCGGGCCGAGCGCGCCCGGCCGGCGGCTGCGGCGGGTCGGCGGCCTCGACGGGCGCCGGCAGAGACCGCCAGCCGGCAGAGCGGCGGCACCTCGGACGCTGCCGTGACGTTCCGGCCCCTCGCCGACCTCCGCTTATGTACCGCCTCGCTCTGACGGCCCTCCTCGCGTGCGCGGGGTGCGCTCCGTCCGGCCCCACCGCCCCCGTCGCGACGCTCCCGCCTCGGCCCGAGGCGCTGAGCGAGCGGCCAGGCGGCCCCGGCGCGGCCGACTCGATCCGCCACGTGATCCACGTCTCGGTCGACGGCCTCCGGCCGGACGCGGTCGCGCGGCAGGGCGCCAACGCGCTCCCCGCCTTTGCGCGCCTGCGCCGGGAGAGCGCCTACACCCACAACGCCCGCACGGACCCCGAGTACAGGAACACGCTGCCCAACCACACCAGCCAGCTGACCGGGCGCCCCGTCGCGGGCGACGCCGGCCACGGCTGGACGGCCAACGTGGACCCCGAGCCCGGCGTCACGCTCCACTCGGGCCGGGGCGAGTACGTCGCGAGCGTGTTCGACGTGGTGCACGACGCGGGCCTGCGCACCGGCGCCTACGTCAGCAAGTCGAAGTTCTCGCTGTTCGACGTGAGCTACGACGCGGACCACGGCGCGCCGGACGAGACGGGCGGCGACGACGGGCGCGACAAGGTGGACGTGTTCGTCTACGAGCCCGACACCGAGGCGCTCGTCCGCCGGTTCGTGGCCGACATGGCGCGGGCCCCCTACGCCTACGCCTTCGTCCACCTCCGCGACCCCGACGCGACGGGCCACTGGTGGCGCTGGAGCGTGCGGACGGGCAGCCGCTACCTCCGCGCCGTCCGCCGCGCCGACGCCCGGATCGGCGAGGTCCTGGACGCCGTCGAGGCCGACCCGCGCCTGCGCGGCCGCACGGCCGTGATCGTCACGGCCGACCACGGCGGCTCGGGGCGCCACCACGTCGCCGCGGACGCGCGGCACTACACGGTCCCGTTCTACGTCTGGGGCCCAGGCGTCCCGGCGGCCGACCTCTACGCGCTCAGCCCCGACTCGCGCCGGGACCCGGGCGACGCCAACGTGGGCGCCGGCGCCGACCGCCAGCCGGTCCGCAACGGCGACGCGGCCAACCTCGCGCTGGAGCTCTTGGGGTTGGGCGCGGTCCCGGGCTCGACGTGGGGCGCCGGGGCGCCTCTCCGCGTCGTGGCGCCACCGGCAGACGGCCCAGGAGCCGCGGACTAGCCCGCCGGCGGCCACCGCCAGCGGCGCGCCGGCCCGTGAATTCGACCGGCTGGCGGACCCTCCCGGCGCGGGCTTCGTGGCAGGCGCCCCCCTCCCCCAATCCCATGAGCGACCTCACCGACGACGCGAAAAACGAGCTTCACAAGCAGGAGGCCAAGGGCCGCAAGGCGCAGGCCGGCGGGGCCTTCGACGAGGTCAAGGGCAAGGTCAAAAAGACCGTCGGCGACGCGCTCGACGACACGAGCATGCAAGCCGAGGGCGCCGTCCAGGAGCTGGCCGGCAAGGCGCGCAAGACCGCCGGCGACGCCCACGCCGACGCGGCGGACGCGGCCGAAGACGCCATCGACAAAGCGGACTAGCCCCCGCCGTCCCGCTTCCACGCCCCCGGTCTGCGTCGTCAGGCCGGGGGCGTGGCGTCGGCGCCCGCCGGCGACTTCCGGGGCCGTCCGCGGCGTCAAGGCATTCGCCAGACAGGGCCTAGCCCAGCGCCACGGCCTCTCCCCGCGCCGGCGCCTCGACGTCCCCGATCCCGGACTGGCGGAGGGCGTCGGCGAGCGCCTGCTGGCGCGGCGGGTCACCGTGGACGAGGTAGACCGTCTGCAACCGGCCCTTGTCGAGCTGGCCCACGAAGTCCACCAGCCCGGGCTCGTCAGCGTGGGCCGAGAACGTGTTCATCACCTCGACGCGGGCGCGGAGCCGGTGCGGCTGGCCGAAGATCTTGACCTCGGGGCGCCGCTCCACGATGCGCCGGCCCAGGGTGTGCTCGGCCTGGAAGCCCACGATCAGGACCGTGTGCTTGGGGTCCTCGACGGTGTTGCGGAGGTGGTGGAGGATGCGCCCGGCCTCGCACATGCCCGACGCCGAGATCACCACGAACGGGACGCGCAGCCCGTTGAGCTCCTTCGACCGGCTCGCCTCCCTCACGTACTCCAGGCGCTCGAACCCGAACGGGTTGGGGTCGGAGAGCATGTACTCCAAGAGGTCGTCGTCGTAGCACTCGGGGTGCGTCTGGAACACGGCCGTCGCGTTGACCGCCAGCGGGCTGTCGACGAAGACGGGGATGCGGGGGACGCGCTCCTCGTTCCACAGCTGGTCGAGGTTGTAGACCAGCTCCTGGGTCCGCCCGACCGCGAACGCCGGGATCACGACGCGCCCGCCGCCGGCGGCCGTCTCGCTCACGATCTCCGCCAGCCGGGCCTTGGCCTGGTCCACGGGCTCGTGCGTCCTGCCGCCGTACGTGCTCTCGCAGATCAGCCAGTCGACGGGCGGCAGCGGCGCGGGGTCGCGGAGGATGGGCCGGCCGGGGTTGCCCAGGTCGCCCGTGAAGCCGAGGCGCTTGCCACCGGGCAGGTCCAGCGTCATCGTCGCCGAGCCCAGGATGTGGCCGGCGTCGCGGTAGGTGACCGAGACCCCGCCCGGCACCCCGAACGGCGAGCCGTAGGGGACGCCGTGGAAGCACGACAGCACGCCCTCGGCGTCGGCCTGGTCGTAGAGCGGCTCCACCTTGTCCTGGCCCTTTTTCCGGATCTTCTGGTTAAAGAACGCGGCGTCCTTTTCCTGGATGTAGGCGCTGTCCTTGAGCATGATCGCGCACAGGTCGCGCGTGGCGTGCGTCGCGTAGACGGTCCCCCGGAAGCCGTCGCGCCACAGCTTGGGCAGGAGCCCGGAGTGGTCGATGTGGGCGTGCGAGAGCAGCACGGCGTCGACCGCGGACGGGGGGCACGGCCAGTCCCCGTTCAGCTCCCGCGCCTCGGAGCGGCGGCCCTGGTAGAGCCCGCAGTCCAGGAACAGCTTGGTGCCGTCGCCGAGCTCCAGGAAATGGAGCGACCCGGTGACGGTCCGGGCGGCGCCCCAGAAGGTGAGGGTTCCCGGGGACGGGGGCTTGGACATGGCAGCGGGTGGGGGCGGGCGGCCAACATAGCCGAGCCCGCGGGCCGCTGGCGTCGGCGTCGGCGTCGGGGGCGCCGGAGTCTTGACCGGAAGCGCTTCCGGTATCTTTGGTGGCCTCGTATCTTTTAGCAGGCCCTCGGTCCTAGACCGGGCGAGTTCTAGGGCCGGTGGCCGTCGGCCGCGTTCCCCTCTCTCTACGCCCCACCCCATGTCGAAGCCTCGCATCTGGTTCAACGGCGACCTCGTCGACTACGAGGACGCCACCATCCACGTCCTGTCCCACGTCGTCCACTACGGCTCGTCGGTGTTCGAGGGCATCCGCGCCTACGCCACCGACCGCGGGCCGGCCGTCTTCCGCCTGCGCGAGCACATGGCGCGGCTGGTCGACTCGGCCAAGATCCACCGGATGGACCTGGGCTACTCGGTCGACGCGCTGTGCGACGCCGTGGTGGAGACGATCTCGGCGAGCGGGCTGGAGGCGTGCTACGTCCGGCCGGTCTCGTTCCGCGGGCACGGGCCGATGGGCGTCAACCCGTTGAACAACCCGGTCCACACGGTGATCGCGGTGTGGGAGTGGGGCCAGTACCTCGGCGCCGAGGCCCTGGAGCAGGGCGTCGACGTCCAGGTGTCGTCGTGGAACCGGCCGGCGCCGAACACGCTGCCGTCGATGGCCAAGGCCGGCGGGAACTACCTCGGCGGGAGCCTGATCAAGATGGAGGCGCTCAAGAACGGGTTCGCCGAGGGCATCGCCCTGACCGTGGACGGCTACCTGTCGGAGGGGTCGGGCGAGAACCTGTTCCTGGTCCGCGACGGCGAGATCTACACGCCGCCGACCACCATGTCCATCCTGCCCGGCATCACGCGCGACTCGGTGATCCAGATCGCCCGGGAGCGCGGCTACACCGTGGTGGAGAAGACGTTGCCCCGCGAGGCGCTCTACCTTGCCGACGAGGTCTTCTTCACCGGCACGGCGGCCGAGGTCACCCCGGTCCGCTCGGTGGACCACTACCAGATCGGGGAGGGCCGCCGCGGGCCGGTCACGGAGGAGCTCCAGTCGGCCTACTTCAAGGCGCTCCGCGACACCGACAACCCGAACGGCTGGCTGACCTTCACGCAGGACTCCGCGCCAGCGGCGCCGAAGGCCGAGGCCGAGGCGCTCTAGCCCCTCCGCCCGCGACGGCTGGCCCGAGACCGGGGCGCCGCCTGCTGGGCGGCGCCCCTTTTCGCAGCCCCCAGTCGCGCCCGCACCCCCCGCCAGCGGCGCGCTGGCGGGGGCCGCCGGCGGTGGGCGGCCGCGTTCCGACCTTCTCGTCCCTCGCACGTCCAGACTCATGTCCCGATTCCTCGCCGCCCTCCTCGTCCTCGGGCTGGGGCCCGCCGCGGCCGCGCAGCCGATGACGACCGACGCGCCGCCCGTGGCGGGGACGCTCCGCCCGGACCGCGGCACCGCCGACCTGTCGTTCGATGTCCGCCCGTCGCGGGACGCCGCCGCCTCCGAGGACTGCTCCGTCTACCCGTTCCCCTCGGCGCCGGACGCGGTCGTGGACTGGGACGGCGGCGACCTCCAGCTCTGGGTCCGGGCGGAGTTCGACGCCACGCTGGCGGTGTACCGCCCCGACGGGACCTGGGCGTGCGACGACGACACCCGCGGCCTGCTGCCGGTCGTCCGCCTGCCGGACGCGCCGGCGGGCCGCTACGTCGTCTGGCTGGGCTCGTACGCCGAGACGCCGGAGGCGCCCCGGGCCACGCTCTACGCCGGCGAGCCGCCGCCGGCCCCCGTCCTCGTCGCGGACGCCCGGCCGGCGGCGGGCACGATCCGCGCCGACGGCGGCTTCGAGGCGAGCCAGGGCACCGTCCACGTGTCCGTCCGCGCCGGCGGCCTGGACGCCATGTCCGAGGTCGACCTGAGCGGCACGCCCGACGCCCCGGTCTTCTGCAGCGGCCACGTCGACGCGGCCCGGCCGACGGCGGCCATCGACTACGACGCCGACGGCGGGACGGGCTCGCTCGGCATCCGCGCGGCCGCCAGCGACGACCTGGTCCTGGTGGTCCAGACGCCCGGCGGCGAGATCCTGTGCAACGACGACGCCGACGGCTCCGACCCGGCCATCGGGGTGGAGCGCGCCGCCAGCGGCACGTACGCCGTCTGGGTGGGCACCTACGGGCCGGTCGGCGAGCCCGTCGGCGCCATGCTGTCGGTGTCGGAGGACGCCCCGCGGGCCGTCGATGGGAGCGTGGTCGAGGCGGAGCCGTACTCGGAGGGGACGTACCTGGCCCTCGACCTGGAGGCCGTGCCGGCGGTGCGCGTCCGGGCGAGGGACGGCGAGGCCGGCGAGGCCGAGGTCACGGTGCGGCCCGAGACGCCTGTGCCCGTCGCCGGCCCCGACTGCCGCGGCTCCGTCGAGGCCCGCGCCACGGCCGCGATCGAGCTCGACGGCGACGGCCCGTTCGCGCTGACCGCCCGCAGCGACACCGACGCGACGCTGACCGTCCGCACGCCGAGCGGCGACTGGCTGTGCAGCGACGACGCCGACGGCCTCGACCCGGGCATCCAGATCGACGCGCCGGAGGCCGGCCGGTACCTCGTCTGGGTGGGCGCCTTCGTCGAGCCCGGCCACGTCGTCTCCGCCACGCTGGCGGCGACGGCCGGCGAGGTGGTCGTGAGCCAGCCGTTGGTCGGCGACTACGGCAGCCTCCGCCAGTCGGCCGGGACGTACCGCGGCACCGAGATCCGGGCGGGCGACGCCGCGGCGGCCTTCGACTGGGACGCCGCGGCCACGCGCACGGAGACCGTCCGGGCCGGGGGGGCGGTCACGAACCCGGTCATGGGCGAGGCGTGCAGCGGGTTCGTGAGCGAGCGGCCGTCGGCCGAGGTCGAGGCCCCGGGCAGCTTCGTGGTCTCGGCGAGCGGCGACGACGACCTGACGCTCGTCGTCCTCGCGCCCGACGGCACCTGGACGTGCAGCGACGACGGCGACGGGACCGACCCGCTGGCGGAGGTCATCGGCGGGCCGGGGACGTATTCGATCTGGGTGGGCACGTACTACCGCCAGGACGAGCCGACGCCAGCCACGCTGCGTCTGGAGAGGCTGCCGGCCTCCCGGTCCACGCCCGAGCTGCCGCCCGCGATCCGGGGGTAGGCGCCGCGTCCGCGACGTGGGGGCGTAATGAATTGCCGAGCCCCAACGTCTGAAACGGCTGGCACGATCCGGTACCGGCACTGCGTTTGCCTTACCTGCAGGCTCCACCCGCTCACGCCCCCATGCGCTTCCTCTTCCTCCTCGCCGCCGTCGCGGCCCTGGCCGCGGCCCCGGCCGACGCCCAGCCCCGCCGCAACGCCGCGCCCCAGCAGACGCTCGAGATCGCCGACGCGCCCGTGTCCGTGAGCGTCCGCGCGGGCGGCTCCGACCGCAACGCCGTCCCCGGCAGCGGCTGCTCCGGGTTTATCGAGAACGGCCGGCCCTCGGCCACCGTCGCGGTGTCCGGCGACGGCCCGCTCTCGATCTACGCCCAGTCGGGCACCGACACCACGATGCTCGTCGCCGACCCCGCCGGCCGGTGGCACTGCTCCGACGACGCCAACGGCAGCAACCCCGCCGTGACGTTCGCGCGCGCCGCGCCCGGGACCTACGTCGTGTGGGTGGGCACGTTCTCGCCCACCGCCACCGACGACGCGCGCCTGTCGGCCGTCCGCGGCCAGCCGGCCTGGTAGCCGGCCCCCCGCTGGCGGCCGGCGCGCGCGTCGCCGGCCGTCCCTAGGCTTGGTCGGTGCGGACCTTCTCGAGCAGCTCGGACAGCGTCGCCAGCTCGGCGGCGGTCAGGTGGGACGTGACCCGGTTGATGGCCTCGTCGATGGGCGCGTCGATCTGCTTGAGCAGGTCCAGGCCCTTGTCCGTGATCCCGACCTCGACCACGCGGCGGTCGTGCGTGGCCCGCTCCCGGGTGACGAGCCCGTGCGACTCCAGCCGCACCAGCAGCCGCGTCACGTCGGGCATCCGGTCGAGCAGGCGCTCGGCGACCTCGGAGCAGGCGTAGCGGGCCGGGTGGTGCCCGCGCAGGATCCGGAGCACGTTGTACTGGGCCTGCGTCACGCCGAACGGCGCCAGCGTGTCCGACATCTGGCCGCCGAGGTACGAGTCGGTCGCGACCACGTTGAGCACCGCCTCGTGCGCGGGCGATGCGAACCGGGTTTGCTGGATCAGGTCGGAGAGGGTCACGGTGGTGCGGGCTGGTCTCCTCCTACTGGCGGTCTCTCGGACGGAGTTCCGGTCTCGGCGCCGGGCGCCGGCGCGGACGGGAGCGTGAACGAGAACGTGGAGCCGTAGCCGACCCGGCTCTCGACGTCGAGGCGGCGGCCGTGCGCCTCCAGGAGGTGCTTGACGATGGCCAGCCCCAGGCCCGTGCCGCCGGGGTCGCGCGCCCGGCTCTTGTCGACCCGGAAAAACCGCTCGGTCAGGCGGCCGGTCGCCTCCGGAGGGATGCCGATCCCGTCGTCCACGACGGCGACGCGGACCTCGCCCGCCTCGCGCTCGCGCGCGGTGACCTCGACGTGTCCGCCGGCCTCGTTGTACTTGACGGCGTTCTCGACCAGGTTGGTGAGCACCTGGCGGATGCGCTCGCGGTCGCCCAGGAGCGGCGGCAGGCCCGCCGGGACGCGCGCCGCCAGCGCGACGCCGCGCTCGCGCGCCACGTGCTCGAGCGCGTCGGCGACGTCGGCCGCCAGCTCGGCCAGGCTGAACGGGGCGTGCCGGACCCGGAGCTGGCCCGTCTCCAGCTTCGAGATCTCCGTCAGGTCGCGCGTGAGCGAGTCCAGCCGGGCGGCGTTCTCGGCGATCTTCTCGACGAACGGCCGCCGCACGCGGTCGTCGTCGAGGGCGCCGTCGAGGAGCGTCTCGGCAAAGCCGGAGACGGCGAAGATGGGCGTGCGGAGCTCGTGGCTGACGTCGCCCAGGAACTCGCGGCGGTAGCTCTCGACCCGCTCCAGCCGCTCGATCTCCTGCCGGAGCGTCCGCCCGGCCCGGCCCACCTGGTGGATGAGCGCGTCGAGCTCGTCGCGCCTGGGCGTGCCGGGGAGGACCGCGAGCGCGTCGAACCGGCGCTTGCGGGCGTCGCGGAGCGTCCGCCGCGCCAGCTCCAGCCGGCCCGCCACCTGGCGCACCACCACGGCGTAGGCCGCGACGGCGGAGGCGAGGGCGGCGAAGGCCCCGGCCACCAGCCCGACGCCCGCGCCTTGGGCCAGCCCGGCCGCCAGCGCCGAGGCGGCGCCGGTGCCCAGCGCTACGCCCGCCGCCACGCGCAGCGCCAGCTGGTGGGCCCGGGGCCGACGCGGAGCCGAGTTCGCCATGGGGGAGGACGGCAGACGCCGAAGACTACCACCGTGCCCCGCTGGCGGTCGCCGTGGACGGGGCGATTCTCGGAGAGGCGGCGTGCCCCCACGTCGCTAGATCGGCTCCACGGCGTCGGCGCGGACCCAGCCCCGGGCGTCGCCCGCTGACACGGGGCGCCAGCCGTCGGCGGCCTCGCCCACCTCGACCGTCTCGCCGGCGCGCAGCCGCGCCACGCCCGCCGCCGCCGCCGACGGCCTCTCGACGACGGCCGCCTCCTCGGCCAGCACCACGCCCAACGGCCGCGTGTGCTCCCGGACGGCCGCCCCCGCCGCGCCGACGGCCACGACCGCCCCCACGCCCAGTCCCACCGCCCACCGCTGGCGGCCGGCGAGCCCGAGCGCCAGCGCCCCGAACGCGAGCGACAGCGCGAGCGCCACCAGCCCGACGGGACGCACCACAGCGACGGCCCGGTCCCACCAAACGCGCGCGGCGGAAGGCGCCGGTGCCCCGGTCCGCTCGCGCGCCAGGCGCACGTTCCGGCGGATCTCGGGGTCGAGCGGGTCCAGGCGCGCGGCGCGCTCCAGGTGGAGCCGGGCCGACCCGGTCTCTCCGCGAGCGAGGGCGACCGTGCCCAGGTTGTACTCGGCCGCGGCCGAGGCCCAGCCCGTCGCCCGAGCGCCCTGCCAGGCGGCCACGGCGCCGGCCGTGTCGCCCTCGGCCACGAGCCGGGTGCCGAGCTCGAACAGCCGCTCGGCCTCCGCGCGGCCGGCGTCGGAGCGGTCGGCGGGGGCCGCCTGCAGCAGGGCCAGGACCAAGAGCAGCGCCGTCATGCCCCGACCGGATCGGCGCGCCGCCACCGCCGCGTGGACGGGCGCGCGGCGTCGGCGTCGAGGTCGGCCAGCGCTTGCTGGGCCTCGGCGGCCACGGCGTCGGCGCGTTGCCCGAGGCCCGGGGCGTACCGGCCGCGCTCGCACGCCGCCCGCACCGCTCGGAGCCGGGCGCGCGCGTCCGGCGCCACGCCGGCGTCGGCCAGGGCCTCGTCGAGCGCGTCGGCCGAGAGCGGGCCGGCCGGCACGCCCAGCCGGTCGGACAGGAAGCCGCGGACGGCGCCCTCGATCTCGGCGAACGCGGCCGGTCCGTCCAACGTCTGGGCGCGCGTCAGGCGCCGCCGGACGTCGGCCGGCGCGCGGCGCCAGCGTCGCCGTGCCGTGTCGGCGGCCAGCCGCTGGCGGCCGGCGCGGGCGCCCAAGAACAGGGCCGCCGCCAAGGCCGGTAGGGCCAGCCCTCCGCCCAGGAGCGCCCACAGCCACGCGCCGCGCCCCGGCGGGCGCCGCCAGTCGGCCGAGGTCATCAGCCCGGCCGGCGCGTCGGGGCCGGCCGCGACCGGCGCCGCGTCGGCCAGCGCGTCGCCCCGGACCACGACCTCGACGGGGTCGGTCTGGACGGTCACGTAGCGGCCCGTCGTGGGGTCGAAGTAGGTCCACGGCGCGCCGGGGACCGTGAACCGGCCGCCGCCCTGGGGCACCAACGTGTAGGTGAACGTCTTGACGCCGCGCAGCGGCTCGGCGCCGCGGAACACCTCGCGCTCCTCGCGCGGCGCGTAGGCGTCGAACCCGGGCGGCGCCTCGATCTCGGGGGCCGACAGCGTCGCGGTGTTGCCGTCGCCGCGGATCGAGACCTGGATGCGGACGGCGTCGCCGGCGTCGACCTGACGCGGCTCGGCGGTGGTGGAGACCTCGAACTGGCCCACGGCCCCGGCGAACGACGGCGGCGCGCCGTCGGGCAGCGGTCGGACCTCGACGGACACCGACGGCGCCGTCACGTCGCGGTCCTCGTAGCGCGACGTGAAGGGCGAGAAAAAGGGCGCGAACGGGTCCGGCGACGGCTGGCGGTCGGTGCGGAGCAGGTCGACGGTAAAGTCCATCGGGGCCAGCTCCAGCGTGCCCGCACGGGTGGGGAACAGGGCGACGCGCCGGATGGTGACGGCCTCGTACGGCTGGCCGCCGACCGTGACGGGGCGCGGGTAGGTCGAAGCCACGTCCATCTCCTCGCGCCAGGCGCCGGGGGCGTCCCAGGTCCCGACCGGCGCCGTCTGGCGGGGCTGGATCTCGGGCTCGAAGTACAGCTCGTAGTCCACCACGACCTGCTCGCCGACGTAGGCCGTGCGCCGGCTGGGCTCGGCCTGGACGAACAGCGGGCCGCGCGCGCCGGTCACGGAACGCGGCGAGGGCGCCACGCGCGCCGGCGGGCCGCGCTCGACGGTGACCGTGATGCCGTCCGCGGCGACGGGCTGGCCGCCGACGCGGGCGCGGAACCGCTCGATCCGCCCCGTCCCCGGCCGGACGGCCTCGTAGGCCCACGTCAGCCGGCGCTCGGTGCGGCCGTTGACCATCGTCGTGGCGTCGCTGGCGGGGAACTGGGACCGCAGGCGGAGCGCGCCCGTCGCCAGCGGCGGCCCGACGCTCTGCCCGCGCCCGCCCTCCAGCGTCACCGTGTAGGTCACCGTCTGCCCGACGGCCACGCGCCGAGCCGAGACCGCCGCCGAGGCCGACTGCGCCGCCGCCCCGCTGGCGGCCGCCACCGCCAGCGCGGCGAGCGCGACGGCGAGCCGGAGGCGGGATGGACGAGACGAGCGCGGCCGCATCACCAGTCTTTGTCGGAGCGGCGGCGCTGGGTGGGCGCGCGGCGCATCTCGCGCATCAGCAGCCGCTCCTCGCCGCCGACGGCGTCCAGGATGCGGTCGGCCTGGGTCGCCGTCATCTCGCCGGCCTGGCCCGCCGGCGGCGGCGCCTGCCCCGGCGCGGCCGACTGCGGAGGCGCCGTGTTGGTCTGGTCGCGCTCGGCCTCCGGCCCGTCCTCGGACGGCGGCCCGTCTTTCTCTGTCTGGTCCTCCGGCCCCTGACCGTTCTCGCCCTGGTCGCCCTCGCCCTGGTCGCCGGCCTCGGAGTTCTGGGCGTCCTGGTCCTGCTGGCCGCCGTCCTGGTTGTCCTGCTCGTCCTGCTGCTGCTGGATCAGGTCGCGGAGCGCCTGCAGGCGCGCGTCGCCGGGCGCCTGCGCCAGGCCGGCGTCGACGGCGGCGAGCGCGGCGGCTTGCTCACCGTCGACGAACTGGCGGGCGCCGCGGTGGTAGAGGTCGCGGGCCGACGGGCCGGGCGCCGTCTGGGCGATCCCGGCCGAGGCCAGGATCACCAGCCCGGCGAGGACGAGGTGGGAGCGGGTCATGGGGACGGGGAGTCGCGGGCGGCCGGCACCGTGTCTTCGATCTCGACCACGCCGCCCAGCCGCTGGATAAACTCGGCGTAGGCGGCGACGGTCGAGTCGCGGAGCAGGCCGTCTTCCATGACGTCCAGCGCGGCGCGGTATTGCCGGGCGTCGACGAGCGAGTCGGCGCGGGCCTTGAGGCGCTCGGCGAGGTCGGAGGGCTCGGGCGCTTCGGGCGGAGTCTCCAGACGCCGCCGGGCGATCTCCTGGTTCCGCCGGGCCTCGGCGCGGTCGGGGCCGAGCAGGAGGGCCAGCCGGAGCAGCGAGTCGGCCCGCGCGGCGTCGTCGGCCAAGAGCGCCGCCGTGCCGGCGTCGTAGGCGTAGCGGGCGCGCCGGCCCGAGTCGTCGGCGTGCGACAGGGCCTCGGCGAACGCGCTGTCGGCCTCGGCGTAGCGTTGCTGCTGGGCGCGGGCTACGCCCAGCGCTTGCCACAGCCGCGCCTGGACGTCGCGCGGCACGTCGGGCGTGGCGAGCGCCGAGATCAGGGCCGCCTCGGCGCCCTCGGCGTCGCCGGCCTCCAGAAGCTCCACCCCGGCTCGGCCGCCGCTCACGCCCGGCTGGAGCGCAGCCAGCGGATCGGTGCATCCGCCCAGGAGCATCAGCCCGGCGAGCGCCGCCGCCAGCGGGGCGGTCGCGAGCCGCTGGCGGTCGGAGTCGGCGGGACGAGCGGCGTCGGCGGACGTCTCGGAATTGGGCGTGTCATCGGTCGAGGCGTCGTCGTCGCGTGGGCGGCGCAGGGCCACGACGCGCTCGGCGGCGAGGAGGAGGAGCGCCAGCGCGAGCGGCCACTGGAAGCGCTCGGCCTCGGCCGAGAACTCGTCCTGGGACACCACGGCGCGGTCCAGCCCGTCCAACTCGTCGTTGATGGCCCCCGCGGCCGACCGCCGGCCGACCCGGTACAGGCCGCCGCGGCCGGCCAGGTCGCGCAGCGCCCCGGGCTCGAAGCGCGTGACGATGGGCGTACCGGACCGGTCGCGGCGGTCGCCGGCCAAACGCCCGTTGTAGACCTGGGGCACCGGCGCCCCCTCGTCCGTGCCGACGCCCAGCGCCAGCAGCGTCACGCCTTGGTCGCGGAGCGCGTCGGCCTCGGCGCCCAGGCCGCCCTCGTGGTCCTCGCCGTCCGAGACCACTAGGAGGGCGCGCGGCCGCTCTTGCTCTTCGCTGCCGGCGTTGAACGCCTGGTCGGCCACGGCCAGGGCGCGGGCGAAGTCGGTGCCCTGGACGGCCACCTGCTCCGGGCTCGCCGCGTCTAGGAACAGGCGCAGGGCGCCGCGGTCGGTCGTCAGCGGGCACTGCAGGAACGCCTCGCCGGCGAACACCACCAGCCCGACGCGGTCGCCCCGGCGGGCCTCGACGACGCGCTCGATCTCGAGCTTGGCGCGGTCGAGCCGGGTCGGGGCCACGTCTTGGGCGCGCATCGAGTCCGACACGTCGAGCGCGATGATCAGGTCCAGCGACTCCTGCTGGCTCTCGCGCAGCGCCGTCCCGACGCGCGGCCCGGCCAGCGCGACCGCCCCAGCGGCGAGCGCGCCCACGACGAGGGCTCCGCGTACCGTCCGGCGCCGGGCCAGCGGCCCCAGCCCCTGCGGCCGGTCGGCGCGGGCCCCCAGGAACAGCCGCAGCGCGTGGGCCCGCTGGCGGGCGGCGTAGGCGAGCAGCGCCAGCGCCGCGGGCACCAGCACCACGGCGAGCAGGAGGACGGCGGGGGAGCGGAACGACATGGCGCGCAAGCCTAACTCTGACACGGCCGGCCGTGGTGTGCGTTTGCCGCCCGTCCACGCCGGGCGCCGCTGGTCCGGCGCCGCGCCGGCCCTCGCCCCGCTGGCGCCGGCCGCCAGCGGGGAGCTACGGCACCTCGCGGAGCCGCGTCGAGGACAGCACGACGGAGGCCACCAGGCACAGCAGCGCCGGCCACAGAAACACCGGGTAGCGTTCTTCGACGTCCAGGAGGACGGTCTCCTCGGTCTCGGTCCGCTCCAGGCGCGAGATCTCGTCGTAGATCTCGCGCAGGGCCTGGGCGTCGGTAGCGCGGAAGTAGCGCCCGCCCGTCGTCTCGGCGACGCCCTGGAGCGCCGTCTCGTCCACCTCGGCCCGTGGCCCGAGCCCGCCGAAGGGCCCGAACGAGCGCGCGAACCCGTCGCCGCCGACGCCGATGGCGTAGACCTTGACGCCCAGCGCCGCCGCCGCCTCGGCCGCCGTCTGCGGGTCCACCTGGCCTCGGTTGTTCTGGCCGTCGGTGAGCAAGATCACCACCTTGGAGGCCGCCTCCGAGTCGCGCAACCGGGCCGTGGCCGTCGCGAGCGCCGTGCCGATGGCCGTGCCGTCCTCGATGAGCCCCATCCGCACCTCCTGGAGCATGGTCAGGAGGAACGGATAGTCGAGCGTCAGCGGCGCCTGGGTGTAGGCCTGGGCCGCGAACACCACCAGCCCGATCCGGTCGGACTCCCGCCCGCGCACGAACTCGGCGGCGACGGCCTTGGCGGCCTCGAACCGGTTGGGCACAAAGTCCTCGGCCGTCATCGACGTCGACACGTCGAGCGCCAAGACGATGTCGATCCCCTCGGTCGAACGCTCCACGGACGCGTCGCGCACCTGGGGCCGAGCCATCGCCACGGTCCCGAGCGCGAGCGCCGCCAGCAGCAGCGCCTCGGGCAGCCCGCGCAGCCGCGCCCAGCCGGTCGTCTGCAGTGCCGCCGCGTCGCCCGCGACCGAGTAACGCACGCCCGGCGCCCCGCCCGGCCGCCGCCACGCGGCCACCGCCAGCGCGGCGACGGCGGGCAGCAGGAGGAGCCAGAGCGGGGAGGCGAACGACAAGGGATCAGGGGTGAGGAATCAGGGAGAGGCAGGCTACCGCAGCGACCTCATCAAACCCGACAGCATCTTGCTGATTTCGACCGTCAGCGCCAGAATGAGATCAACGGTCTCGGGCTCGACGTAGCGACGGCGCTCGGCGATCCGCAACTGGGTTTCGATCTCGTAGAGCGAGCCTCGGGCGTAGCGGAGAAACTGAACATATTCCTTCGCGCCCGCGTCCCCACCCCTCCGCAATGTTGGAGGGGAACGATTGGGTCGCGTCGTAGACCGCGTCGGTCAGGTCCATCGACTTCTGCCACACCTTGAGATTGGTGTGTCGCCCGATCTGCGAGCGGGACCCTTGCGGTTCGCTGTCTCCTGATTCCTGATCGTTCATGCCTCTGGGAGCGCAGCGACCAGCAAGGGCAACACGTCGCCCGCCCGGCCCCGCACCTGTTCGTTCAGCCGAGGGGCGATGTCGCTGGGCGTGGGGTTGACCTCGGCGACGTAGGCCCCGGCCTGCCGTGCGATCTGGGGCAGCCCAGCCGCGGGGTAGACCACGGCGCTGGTGCCGACCGACAGGTAGACGTCGGCCAGAGCGGCGGCCTCCGTCGATTGGGCGATGGCCTCCTCGGGCAGCATCTCGCCAAACCACACCACGTCGGGGCGGACCAAGCCGCCGCACTCCTCGCACGTTAGCGGGCCATGCGCGCCGGCGGACTCGGCGGCGGGCGCGCCGCACCGCAGGCAGTACGAGCGCAGGAGGGACCCGTGGAGCTCGACCAGGTTCTCGGTTCCGGCGCGGGCGTGGAGCCCGTCCACGTTCTGGGTCGAGAGCAGGAACTCGCCGCCGCGGCCCGTCACCCAGCGCTCCAGCTCTGCGAGCGCGACGTGGCCGGGGTTAGGCTCGACGGCCTCGACGATCTCGCGCCGGTGGGCGTACCAGCCCTGCACCAGCTCCGGGTTGGACAGGAACGCCTCGACGTTGGCTAGCTCCTCGGGCCGGAACTTCTGCCACAGGCCGTCCGGGTCGCGGAAGGTGGGCACGCCGCTCTCGGCCGAGATGCCGGCGCCGGTCAGCACGGCCACACGTTGGGCGTCGCGCAGGCGCTGGACGAGCGTGTCGGAAAACGGCGGGCCGATGGGCTGATGCACGAGCGGAGGCGTCAGGGAGCGGGGGGGACTAGGGACGTCGCAGACTCCTCATTCCTGTCCTCGGCCTCCTGATTCCTCAGGTCCTCCTCGACCGCCTCGATGGCCGCGCGGGCGTCGGCGCGCAGCCGAGCGACCACCTGGGGCGCCGGGCGGAGGCCGGCGAACGCCACCAGGTCGGTCGGCACGAGCGACTGGCGGACGGCCTGGGCGGCGGCGTCCGGCACGCGCGGGTCGGCGCGGAGGGCGTCCAGCAGTTCGGTCGTGGTCGCGCGGCGCGCGGGGATCGCCAGCCGGTCGGCGAGGTAGCCGCGGACCACGTCGCGGACGGCCACCACGTGCGCCTCGACCTCGGCCGGCGTCGCGGGCGCCTCGCCGTCGAGCGCCGCCAGCCGGGCGCGGGCGGCGGGGTAGGGCGGGACTCGCGGCGCCGCGGGCGGACGCCGTAGCAGCGACCGCACGCCCCACACGGCGCCGGCGATCACCGCCAGGGCCAGCGCGCCCAGCGCCAGCCACAGCGGCGTCGCGCTGGGGAACGCCTCGGGCGGCCCGACGGGCGCCGGCTCGTAGGGCGGCGGCCCGCCCAGCACCGACCGCACCGGCACGAGCGCCGTCCCGGTCTGGACCTCGGCGGTGTCGACGCGCACCGCGACCGGCCCGACGCGCGCCGAGTCGGCGGCGAACGTGACCACGCGGTACACCGCGCTGTCGACGCGGACGGCCCCGCGCACGGCCGGCGGCAGGCGGCGGACCGACAGCGCCTCGGCGTCTCCTAACGTCAAGAGCGGCCCGGCCTCGGGCGAGCCGGCGGGGACTTCGGCAAACCGGACCTGGCGCCCCGGCCCGTGCGCCACCGTGACGGCGACCTCGAACGGCGTGCCGGCCGAGACCGAGTCGGCCAGCACCGCCAGCCGGGCCGTCTGCGCGCCCGCCCCGCTGGCGGTGGCGATGAGCAGGACGAGCAGCCCGCCGAGGCGCGCCGCCAGCTGGGTACGCCGCTCCCCCCGCAAGTCCGCCATCGCTCCGCCCACTGAGCGCAGCGGTGGGCGTTCGGACGGGGGGAGCGGATCGCCGAGACGTCCCGCCAGCCGGGCACGCCGTTTCTCGCGTCTCATCGCCGGCCTCGGATGCGCTGGCGGAAAAAGGCCGACAGCGGCTCGACGTAGTCCTCGTCGGTCTGCAACGTCACGTGATCGACGCGGGCCTGGGCGAGCACCGACTCGGCGCGGGCGGCGCGGCGCTGGGCGCGCTCGGCGAACGCGTGCCGCACCGCGGCGCTCGAGGTGTCCACCAAGGCCGCCTGGCCGGTCTCCGAGTCCACCACGCGCAGCAGCCCGACGGCCGGCAGCGCCAGCTCGCGCGGGTCCACCAGCCGCACGGCCACCAGGTCGTGCTTCTGGGCCACCACGCGCAGCGACCGCGCGACCGGGGCCTCCGTCGCCTGCGGGATCAAGAAGTCGCTCACCAGCACCACGATGGCGCGGCGCCGCTGGACGTGCATCACGTGGTCGAGCGCCACCGCCAGGTCGGTGCCGCGCTGGCGGGGCTCGTGGGCGAACAGGTCGCGGACGAGCCGGAGCACGTGGCGCTTGCCGCGCTTGGGCGGGACGAACCGCTCGACGCGGTCGGTAAACAGGACCATCCCCACCTTGTCGCTGTTGCGCAGCGCCGAGAAGCCGAGCACGGCGCACACCTCGGCGGCCAGGTCGCGCTTGGCCCTAGCGCTGCCAAAGTCGGCGCTGCCCGAGACGTCGACCATCAGGAACAGCGTCTGCTCGCGCTCCTCCTCGAACAGCTTGACGTAGGGCTCGCCGGCCCGCGCCGACACGTTCCAGTCGATGGTCCGCACGTCGTCGCCGATCTGGTAGGGGCGGACCTCGGCGAACTCGATGCCCCGGCCCTTGAACGCCGAGTGGTACTCGCCCCCGAACACGTCGTCCACCAGCCCGCGCGTGCGGACCTCGACGTGGCGGATCTTTTTGAACAGCTCCCTGGGGATCAAGGAATCAGGGGAGAGGGATCAGGAATCAGCAGAGCCGTCCGAGAACGCTCGGAGTCTGTCGGTCTGGGCCGGTAGATTACCGCCGCGTCCCGTCGCACAACGGCGGAGGGTCGGCGCCTGATTCCTGATCCCTGATTCCTCATCCACTCATGGCCAACGTCGCCGTCGTCGTCTTTCCCGGGTCCAACTGCGACCACGACGCCTACCACGCCGTCAAGCACGTGTTCGGCCAGAACGCCCGGTTCGTGTGGCACAAGGAGGGGTCCGTGGGCGACGCCGACCTGGTGATCGTGCCGGGCGGGTTCAGCTACGGCGACTACCTCCGGGCGGGCGCCATCGCGCGGTTCTCGCCCATCATGCGCGACGTGGTCCGGTTTGCCGGCACGGGCGGGTTGGTGCTGGGCGTGTGCAACGGGTTCCAGGTGCTGTGCGAGGCCGAGCTGCTGCCGGGCGCGCTGATCCGCAACGCCAGCCTGCGCTTCGCCTGCCGCGACGCCCGGCTGCGCGTCGAGTCCACGGCGACGCCGTTTACCGAGGCGCTCTCCACCGGCGACGTGCTGACGATCCCGGTCGCCCACGGCGAGGGGAACTACACGGCCGACGCCGACACGCTGGACGAGCTGGAGGCCGAGGGCCGCGTCGTGTTCCGCTACGTCGGCGCCGACGGCCGGCCGGGCGGGAGCCCCAACGGCTCGGCGCGCGACATCGCCGGCGTGCGCAACGCGCGCGGCAACGTGGTGGGCATGATGCCGCACCCCGAGCGGGCCGTCGAGCCGCTCCTGGGCTCGGCCGACGGCGCCCGGATCTTCGCGTCGGTGTTCGCCCACCTCGACGGCGTGCCCGCCTAGCGCTAGCCGCTGGCGGTGGCCGTCCGCGCCCTCTCTATGATTCGCGCCGCGTCCCGCATCCAGCGCTCGTTCCAGCTCGCGGCGCCGGTCGAGGCGGCGTGGGCGCTCTTGGCCGACGTGCCGCGCTGGGGCGTCCTGTTCCCCCACGTCGCGTCGGTCGAGCCGTTCCGCCCGCCCGGCCATCCGCCCAACGGCGACCGCCAGCGGGGCGACGCGTTCGTCTGGCGGATGGCGCCGCTGGGGCCGCCCGGCGCCCGCGTCGAGACGGTCTACGCCTGCCGCTACACCGCCGAGCCGGCGCGCCACGCGCTCGCCTGGGCGCCCATCGAGGGCGTCGGCAACGCGCAGTTTGCCGGGGCGTGCGTGCTGGAGGACGGCGGCGACGTCACGGCCGGCACGCTGCGGCTGGACGCGACGCTGGAGATCCCGGCGCCGTCGTTCGTCCGCGCCGTCGTGGAGCCGGCCGTGGCCGCCGAGATGGGGCGGATGACCGACACGTTCATCGGCCGGCTGGCGGCCGCGCTCCGCAGGTAAGACGTCGTCGCATCCGCGTGTAAGACGACCCGCCACACGTGGCGCCATTCCGTTGTCTCGCAACGGAATGTGAGTCGGAGCGCGGCGGGGCGATGCCGGGCCAGCGGGCCCTGAGCGGCCGGCCGGCCGTATCCTGCTCACGCCACCCGGCTCACAACCCACCGGTGGTCTCATCCGACGCCCTGGCCGTCCTCCGCTCGGGCGCCCGCCTTGCCAGGGAAGCGGCGCCCGCACCCGCCGCCCCGCGACGATCGTCGCGGGGCGGCGGTTCGTTTTGGACGAGCCGAGCGGGCAATCGGGCCTGCGCCGGCAGCCTCGGGAGGCGAGATTGGCGGGGCCACCTTCCCGCCTCCGCCGTGCCGCTCCGCATCGTCCAGTTCGGCCTCGGCCCCATCGGCCAGGCCTGCGCCCGACTCGCTCTCGACCACGGCCACCAGCTGGTCGGGGCACTCGACCTCGACCCCGACCGCGTGGGGCGCGACCTGGGGGACGTGCTCGGCCGCGGCGCCCTGGGCGTGGACGTCCGCGACGACGTGGGGGCGCTGGCGGCGTGGCGGCCCGACGTGGTCCTGCACACCACGTCGTCGTTCCTCGACCGCGTCGAGGGCCAGCTGGTGGCGTGCGTCGCGGCCGGCGCCCACGTCGTGTCGTCGTCGGAGGAGCTGTTCTGGCCGTTCGAGCGGGACCCCGGCTTCTGCGAGCGCGTCGACGCGGCGGCGCGCGAGGCCGGCGTGGCGGTCGTGGGGACGGGCGTCAACCCGGGCTTCGTGATGGACCTGCTGCCGGTCGTGCTCTCGGGCGTCGTGGCGCGCGTAGACCGGGTGAGCGTGTCGCGGTCGGTGGACGCCGGGCGACGGCGCGGGCCGCTCCAGAAAAAGGTGGGCGCGGGGCTGAGCGAGGCCGCCTTCCGCGAGCGCCAAGCGGCCGGCGGGTTCGGCCACGTCGGCATGGTCGAGTCGGCCCAGGCGCTGGCGGCGGGGCTGGGCTGGGCCGGCGCCGAGGTCGCCGAGACGTTCGGCCCCCGGCTGGCGGCCACGGGACACCGGACCGAGCACGTGACGGTCCCGGCGGGCGCGGTGGCGGGCATCCACCAGACCGCCACGGTCCGCGTCGACGGCGAGGTCCGGGCCACCCTGACGCTGACGATGGCCGTCGGCGAGCCGGACCAAGACCGCGTCGAGATCGCGGGCGACCCGCCCCTGGCCGTCGTGGTGGAGGGCGGGACGTTCGGGGACACGGCGACCGTGGCGGCCTTGGTCAACACGGCCCGCCGGATCGGCGCGGCCCGGCCCGGTCTGCGCACGGTCCTGGACCTGCCGGCGGCCTCGGTCCACTAAACGCCGCCCGCTGGCGGACCGCGTTGGCAGCGGCGAGACGTGAGCTCCGCAGGCCGCGACTCCGAGGGCGCCCCTGGTTGGAGCGCATTCGGCGAGGCCGGCCGCGCGGGTGGGATCTGCAACGCGGCGACCACGGTATCTTCGGCCTCCACGCCCATCTCCTTTCCGCGCACCCGCGCACGCCATTATGTCCCGAGTCGATGTCGTCATGCCCAAGATGGGCGAGAGCGTGATGGAGGGGACGGTGCTGGAGTGGAAGAAGTCCGTCGGGGACACGGTCGAGCAGGACGAGACGCTGCTGGAGATCTCGACCGACAAGGTCGACTCCGAGGTGCCGTCGCCCGAGGCCGGGCGGATCGTCGAGATCCTGGTCGAGGAGAACGACACGGTCGACGTGGGCACGCCCATCGCGGTGATCGAGACCGACGTCAACGCCGAGGTCGGCGGAGCGCCGTCCGCCCCGCCGCCGGCCTCTCAGGAGCCCGCCCAGGCCGAGGCCATCGAGCAGGCCGCCGAGCCGCTCAACGAGACCGACCCGGTCGGGGAGGACCCCGCCGTGGAGCCGGAGGCCAAGCCGGCCGCGCCCACCATGCGCCCCGCCAGCGACGCGGCGGGCGACGCCGGAGCGGCCACGGGCGGCGGCGCGCGGACCGAGGTGGTCATGCCCAAGATGGGCGAGAGCGTGATGGAGGGGACGGTGCTGGAGTGGAAGAAGTCCGTCGGGGACACGGTCGAGCAGGACGAGACGCTGCTGGAGATCTCGACCGACAAGGTCGACTCCGAGGTGCCGTCGCCCGAGGCCGGCACGCTCTTGGAGATCTTGGTCGAGGAGGGCGACACCGTGGACGTGGGGACGCCCATCGCCGTCATCGGCGCGGCCGGCGCCCAGGCCCCGGCCCCGTCCGGCGCGGCGCCGAGCGGCTCCGCCAGCGGCGACGGGGCCTCCGACGAGCCGGAGCCCTACGAGAAGAGCTACAGCAGCGGCGAGGGCCCCACGGCCGCCGCGGCGCCGGCCGTCCAGGAGGAGCGCGGCGCCGAGGCCGCCGCCCAGATCTCCGCCAACGGCGACGCCGGCCCGATCCCGCGCCGCGACGACGCGGGCAACTTCTACTCGCCGCTGGTCCGGTCCATCGCCGAGGCCGAGGGGCTGTCGCTGGCCGAGCTCCAGTCGATCCAGGGCACGGGATCCGAGGGCCGCGTCTCCAAGTCCGACGTGATGTCGTTCCTGGAGTCGCGCGGCCAGGGGCCGGCCGCGCCGTCGGCCCAGGCCAAGCCCGTCGCGTCGGCCCCGTCCAAGCCGGCCGACCGCGCCCCGTCCAAGCCGGCCGCCAAGCCCGCGCCGTCCGCTGGCGGCGCCGGCCGGGCGAGCGACACGGCCGGCGACCGCGTCGAGGTGGTCCGGATGGACCGGATGCGCCAGCTGATCGCCGAGCACATGCGCCGGTCGAAGGACACGAGCGCCCACGTGACCAGCTTTTCCGAGGTGGACGTGACCGGCCTGGTCCGCCACCGCGAGGCGCACAAGGCCGAGTTCCAAAAGCGCGAGGGCGTCAAGCTGACCTACACGCCCTACTTCGTGGAGGCCGTGATCGAGCCGCTGCGCGAGCACCCGCTCCTGAACGCCTCGGTCGAGGGCACCGACATCATCATCCGCAAGGACTTCCACGTCGGCATCGCGGTGGCGTTGGGCACCAAGGGGCTCTTGGTCCCGGTCGTCCGCAACGCGGGCCAGCAGAACCTGACCGGCCTGGCCCACACCGTCGCCGACCTGGCCGAGCGGACGCGGACCAAGAAGCTCCAGCCGGACGAGCTCCAGGGCGGCACGTTCACGCTGACCAACGTCGGCTCGCTGGGGAGCCTGATGGGCACGCCGATCATCAACCAGCCCCAGACGGGCATCGTGAGCCCCGGCGCCATCGTCAAGCGGCCGGTCGTGATGGAGGTCGACGGCGAGGACGTGATCGCGATCCGCCACATGATGTACGTGTCGCTGAGCTACGACCACCGCATCGTCGACGGGTCGATGGCGGCCAGCTTCCTGGCGGCCTACCGCGATCAGCTCGAGGCTTACACCGCCGACACGCCGCTGGCGTAGAGCGGACCAGACGGCTCGCCCCGCTGGCCCCGGCCGCCAGCGGGGCGCGGAGAGGGGGCGAAACCGCGCGCGCGGCCCGAACTGAGACGGGCACGCGCGCGTGGACCGAGTCCCACTTTTCGCACCGTGCCCGCACGCCCGCTCCCGTCCCATTCGCCGCTCCAGGTCGTGGAGAGCCGCCGCGCCCGCGCCGGCGGCGTCCCGGCCACGCGCTACCGGCTGCGCCGAGACCACGCCTACACCGGCGACCAGGACCTCGACCGGGCGTTCTCGACGTTCGGCGCCGTCGTGATCCCGCCGGTCGACGGCCGGGCCGACGCGCCCGTCGTGACGCTGCTCAACGGGATCACCAAGGGCCTAGACCGGAGCGTCCCGGCGGGCCGCGCGCTGGCCCGGGCCGGCATCGGCGCCGTCCTGATCGACACGCCGCTGGGCGGGTCGCGGCGGCTGGCGGGCGGCCATCCCGGCCTGGAGCTGGCCGAGATCGCCCGGCGCGGCGTGGACCTCGACGTCCCGCTCGCGCGCCGGCTGTTCGACGGCGTCGCGGCCGACCTCCCCGCCGTCCTGGCGCTGGCGGCCGACGAGCACGGGCTCGGCCGCGACCGGCGCGCGCTGTTCGGCGTCAGCTTCGGGTGCCTGCTCTCCAGCCTGCCGTTCGCGCGCGACGGCCTGGGCGACCGCCTGTTCGGCGCCATCGGCCACCCCGGCTTGCCCGCGATGTCCCGGGGGCTGGTGGACGGGTTCTCGCGCTTTTCGGGCCTGCCCGCGTCGGTCGTGGCCGGCGGCCTGCGCCTGGGGGCGGTGGCCGACGCCGCGGCCCGGCGCTACGGCGGCGAGAGCGCCGTCGGCGCGCTGCGCTTTGCCCGGCTGCTGGACGCGATGGGCCGCGGCGGCCGCGCCCTCGACGGCCTGGACCCGCTCGCGTTCGCGCCCGAGGTCCCCGCCGACCGACCGGCGCACTTCCTCGCCGGCGCCCTCGACGCGGTCGCCCCGCCCGACGCCGTCCGCCAGTCGGCCGCGGCGTTCGCGACGTCGGGCGTGGAGGTGCTGCCGGGCCTCGACCACGGCTGGTACCCGGGCGCCCGGCCGGCCGGGGCGCCGTCGTTCGAGCAAGAGTGCGGCGACTGGCTCGTCCGCCAGCTGGCGGACTGGGTCTGACGAGGCCGAGCAAGGCACAACTCGCGCCGCAAGGCAGTTGCCGCCGGCCCGACGACAACCTAGCTTTTGAGATAGCCGTTATCCTACCCGCGTGTCTGATTCCGCCCCGCCCCTCCGCCTGTCCGTCGCCGCGCTGGCGGACCGCCTCGACGGGTTCGTCACCGACTACCTCAAGGACAAGAGCCCCGAGACGCGCGGGACGTACCGCCGGACCCTCAACGAGTTCGAGCGCTACCACGCCGCGCGCGCGGGGCGGCCGTCGAGCGCGTTCCGGTTTGTCGAGAAGGACGTCGAGGCCTACAAGACCTACCTGATGGACGAGCGCGAGCTGAGCCAGGTCTCGGTCAGCACCTACCTCACGGCGCTGCGCCGCCTGTGCGACTACCTGGTGGCGCGCGGCGAGCTGGCCGAGAACCCCGCGCGCGGCGTCAAGGGCAACCGCCGGCCGGGCACGCACACGCGCGGCGTGCTGACCGAGGCCGAGGTCGAGACGCTGATGGAGGCCATCCCCCAGATCACCGAGATCGGCCGGCGCGACCGGGCCCTGGTCGCGCTGATGGTCTTTGGCGGGCTGAGCGAGGTCGAGCTGGTCCGCGCCGACGTGGGCGACATCGACCGGACGCTGATGGGCACGTTCCTGCGCGTCCAGGGCAAGGGCCGCCAGTCCAAGGACGAGTCCGTCCCGCTCGACGGGCCGGCCGTGGACCCGCTGGAGATCTACCTCATGGAGCGCGAGCCGGCCGGGCCGGACGCGCCGCTGTTCGTGAGCCTGGGCCACCGCAGCGCCGGCACGCGCCTCAACACGCGGTCGGTGCGCGGCCGCGTCAACGGCTACCTGCGCGAGGCCAAGGTCAAGCGCCGCGGGATCAGCCCGCACAGCCTGACGCACACGGCGTCGCTGATCTGGCTCAACTCCGGGATGCCCGTCGAGGAGGTCCGCCGGCGGATGCGCCACGGGACGCTGGAGACGACCATGATCTCGTTTAAGAAGCAGGGCCTGCTCAAGCCCGGCGCGGGCGAGGAGGGACCAGAAAACGAGAGCCAGGAGCCGGCCGGCGTGTGACCCGCCGCCGCCGGCGGAGCCTGGGCGCGGCGCGGCGCGTCTACTCCCCATGCCCCTCACCCTCTCTAGCCCCGACCGCCAGCGGGCCGTGACCGCGCTCCAGCGCTGGGCCGAAAGGCACCTCGACGCCCCGCTCGGCGACCTCGCCGCCGGCCTGCTCCTGGACGAGGTGCTGACCGAGATCGGCCCCAGCATCTACAACCGCGCCCTCGCCGACGCCGGCCTCCACCTCGCCGACCGGCTGGCGGACCTGGACGTCGAGATGGGGATGGAGACGTTCCCGAAAGGGTAGGCGGAGGCGGCCCACCTGGGCAGTCGGCGCCCGCGCGTACGGGCCGTCCACTCGCGTACGCGCTCTCCACGCGCTCCACTCCCTCCGCCAAAGGCGCGCGGGCTAGCTTCCCGGCCCTCTCCCTACGCAAAAAATGGCCCTCGTCGCCATCGTCGGCCGCCCCAACGTGGGCAAGTCGACCCTGTTCAACCGGCTCACCGAAGAGCGCAAGGCCATCGTGGACGACCAGCCGGGCGTCACGCGTGACCGCCTGTTCGGCGAGGTCGAGTGGACCGGGCGCACCTTCAACCTGGTCGACACCGGCGGGCTGGTGCCGCGCTCGGCCGAGCGGTTCGACGCCGCCATCCGCGAGCAGGTCGAGCTCACGATCCAGGAGGCCGACGTGATCCTGCTCGTGGTCGACGTCACGACCGGCATCGCGGACCTGGACGGCGAGGTGGCCGCCCGCCTGCGCCGGGCCGAGCAGCCCGTGATCGTGGTCGCCAACAAGGCCGACAACGCCGGGCGCGCCCTCGAGGCGGCCGAGTTCTGGTCGCTCGGGTTCGAGCAGATGTTCCCCCTGAGCGCCATCAACGGGACCGGCACGGGCGACTTCCTGGACGCCGTCGTCGCGGCCCTGCCCGACGAGCCCGAGGACGACGACGAGGACTCGGCGCCGCGCATCGCCTTTTTGGGCCGGCCCAACGTGGGCAAGTCGTCGCTGGCGAACAAGCTCCTCGGCCGCACGCGGTCCATCGTGACCGAGGTGGCCGGGACCACGCGCGACGCCATTGACGCGCGGATGACCGTCGGCGAGGGCGAGGACGCGCGCGAGATCGTGCTGGTGGACACGGCCGGGCTCCGGCGCAAGGCCAAGGTCAAGGAGAACGTCGAGTTCTACTCGGCGCTCCGCACCGAGCTCGCGCTCCAGTCGTGCGACGTGGCCGTCGTGCTGGTCGACGCCGAGCGCGGGCTGGAGGCCCAGGACGCGCGCGTGCTCCGCGAGGCCGAGTCGCTCAAAAAGGGCATGGTGATCGTGGTCAACAAGTGGGACCTGGTCACGGACAAGGAGACCAACACGGCGCGCGACATGGAGCGGGCCATGCGCGAGCGGCTGGGGCTGCTGGACTTTGTGCCGGTCGTGTTCTCGTCCGCGCTGACGGGCCAGCGGGCCGACAAGGTGATCGAGGTCGCGCTCACGGTGTTCGACGAGCGCCGCAAGCGGGTCTCGACGGCCCGGCTCAACGAGGTGCTGGAGGCCGCCGTCCGCCGCCAGCCGCCGCCGACGTACCGCAACGGCTACGTCAAGATCAACTACGCGAGCCAGGTGCGCGACGAGCCGCCGGTGTTCGCGTTCTTCTGCAACCAGCCCGAGGGCGTCAAGGAGAGCTACCGGCGCTACCTGGAGAACCGGCTGCGCGAGGCGTTCGGGTTCGAGGGCGTCCCGCTAACGCTGAGCTTCCGCCGCAAGTAGGCCCCCCGCTGGACGCCGCGGCCGAGCGGCCCGCCGCCGGCGGGCAGGCCGGAGGGGACCTGGGCCCGTGTCTGTAGGACAACGGCTTGTAGGAGACCGGAGCTGTAGCACGAGCGGTCTGGCGTAGCGGGGCCCTCGCGGACCCACGGGCGCCCTCTCGTTTTTGGGCTTCAGACGCCGAGAGCGGGGTCGGAGGCCCGAGACGCGGGTGGGGGAAGGAGCCGACAAGCGACGCCATAGATTTCTGGCGAGTGAAGACACTGGATACGAATGTCTTGCTTAGGTGACTCTGCAGTTTATTGTTGTCGCTCACCGCGCCCGTCCCGGCTAGCGGAGGGCGCCTGGCCGCGCGCGCGTCCCGGCGACCCGGCTGCGGACGGCGCCCTTTTCTGCAGATTTCTTTCCCGCCCGCCCATGCGCCTCTCTACTCCTCTCCTCACCCGCGCGACGACGGCCCTCGCCCTGCTGGCGGCGCTCGTCGTCACGGGCTCCGCGGCCGACGCCCAGTCGGTGTTCATCAACGAGCTCCACTACGACAACGACGGCGCCGACACCGGCGAGTTCGTCGAGATCGCCGGGCCGGCCGGCACCGACCTGACCGACTGGTCGGTGGCCCTCTACAACGGCTCCAACGGAACGACCTACGGCACCATCGGCCTCTCGGGCGCCATCGGCGACGAGGGCAGCGGCTACGGGGCGCTCTCGTTCAGCAGGGCCGGCATCCAGAACGGGGCGCCCGACGGGCTGGCGCTCGTCGACGCCGACGGGGCCGTGGTCCAGTTCTTGTCCTACGAGGGCTCGTTCGACGCGACCTCCGGGCCCGCCAGCGGCCAGACCAGCACCGACATCGGGGTGGACGAGCAGCCCGCGCCGCCCATCGGCAACTCGCTCCAGCTCAAGGGCTCGGGCACGGGCTACGGCGACTTCGTCTGGGCCGAGCCCTCGCCCGAGTCGCCCGGGAGCATCAACGCGGGGCAGACGTTCGGGACCGACGCGCCCGACCCGATCGCGTGCACCGTCGACGCGCCGCTCTCGTTCGACTTCGACGGCGACGGCAGCGGCTCCGACGTCATGGCGGACGACTTCAACTCGACCGGCACCGACCCCACCTTTGGCGAGTTCGCCGGCGTCCGCCACGAGATGGACAGCGGCCTGGACGTCGACCTCTCGACGTGCTCGTTCGTCGCCTTCGACCCCTTCGACGAGTCGATCACCTACACGGTGAGCACCACCGGATCCGTCGCGCCGGGCCAGGCCTACGTGCTGGCCACGACGGACGGTGACCAGGACTTTGGCCAGCCGGACGTGCTGACCGACAGCCCCGGCGCGTTCGCGCTCATCGAGGGCACGGCCACCGTCGGCGCCGACGTCCAGACCGTGTCCGGCCGCGTCGTGGCCGCGGTGGTCTACGACCGTGACCGGAGCGTCTTCGGCTCCATCGGCGGCGGGGCGACCGACGCCGACCGGGCCGCGTTCTCGGCCGCGCTGGCGGCGGTCACGAGCGGGGCCACGGCCACCGAAGACGGCCCGGCCGAGCTGGCGGTCGGCGTGGCGCCGAACCCGGTCTCGGGCACGGGCGTGGTCTCGTTCGAGCTGGCGACGGCGTCCGACGTCCGGATCGCGCTCTACGACGCGCTCGGCCGGGAGGTCGCCGTGCTGGCCGACGGGGCGCGCGGGGCCGGCCCGCACACGGCGGAGCTGTCCGCCTCGGCCCTGCCGTCGGGCGTCTACGTCGTCCGCGCGGTGATGGGCGCCGAGGCCCGGACCGTCCGCGTGACTGTCGTGCGGTAGCTGCCCACCCGCTCGCGCGCCCGGCCGGTGGCGGCCGGGCGCGCGGAAGCGGCTCGGCCCGTCGCCGCTCTCACGCAGGGCGCTGCGGGTCGATGCCCGGATCCTCCGACCGCCGGCGCTCTCCGCGGACGCGGCGGACCCCGGACCCGCTCTAGCGGGCGTCGCCCAGCGAGACGCGCACGCCGCCCAGCCACACCCGCCCGGGCATCGGCGCGCCGAAGACCTCGGTGTAGCGGGCGTCGAAGGCGTTGCGGACCTCGCCGTGCACCTCGACGGCCGGCCCGGCGCCGACGCGGCCGAGCGCGACCGCCAGCCGGGCGTGGGCCACGGTCACCGCCGCGCGCTCGACGCGCGTTTTGTGGAGCGCCTCGACGGTCGCCTCCGCACGTCCCCACGTGGCGACGGCGCGGCCCTGGACCAGGTGCGGGCTGTGGTCGAGGACGTAGCGGAAGTCGCCGGCGCCGACCCGGCCGCCGTCCACCCGGCCGTCGTCCACCCGGACGTCGGTGTAGGTGTAGCCCAGCGACGCCCGGAGGGCCCGGCCCGGGCCGAGTCGCCAGCCGACCTGGGCCGAGGTCTCGACGCCGGCCGCCTCCGTCGCCAGGACGTTCTGGGCCAGGAACACCTCGACGCCGTCGACGGTGGCCCGGGTGTAGTCGATGAGGTCGTCGGTCCGGCGCCAGAACCCCGTCGCCTGGGCCGCCAGCGGCCCGAGCCGGGCGTCGGCCCCGGCCTCGGCGCTCCAGGCACGCTCGGCGCGCAGGTCGGGGCGGCCCAAGTTGCCGGGCCGCAGCTCGCGCGCCGTGTTGATGTAGCGCTCGGTGTAGGTCGGCGCGCGGACGGCCCGGCCCGCCGCGCCGCGCAGCACCAGCCCGGGCGCGGCCTGGACCGCGACCGCCAACATGGGCGTCGGCTCGACGCCAAAGCCGGGGTCGGCGTCGAGCCGCGCGCTGGCGGAGACCGTCAGCGGGGCGACGGGGGACCAGCGGGCCAGGGCGAAGGCGCCGGCCGAGGCGTCGCGGTGGTCGCCCAGGCTGTTCGACGCCACGTCCCGGACCTCCCCGCTCAGCCCAGCGCCCACCGTCAGGCCGGGGCGGACGGCGCGCGACGCCTCGGCGGTCAGGCCCAGCCGGCGCGACGTGTGGCGGTTGGGGTCGAGGCCGGGGAAGAACGTGAACCGGTCGGTGTGGCGCCGCGCCGAGGCCTGGACGCTCCACGCCGTGCGGCCCGCCCCGGCGAGCCGGGCCTGGAGCCACTGGGTCGTGGTCGCCTCGCGCGCGGTGTCGCTGGCGAGCGGCGTGTAGAACTGGGCGGCCCCGAACTCGCGGGCGTCGAGCGCGCCCCTCACCGTCAGCCGGGCGCCGCCCAGCGCCGGCAGCCGGTGAGCCAGGGCCACCGTCGCCGCCAGCCGGTCGAGGTCGGCGCGGACCTCGCCCTGGGAGCCGACCACCGCCCGGCCGTCGCTGTCACGCACGGGCGCGCCGTCGGTGCGCAGGCCCGTCACGGCCGCGCTGAGGTCTAGGGACCCGCGCCCGACCTGGCGCGCGGCCGCCTCGCCCATCCCGCTCGCCAGCCCGCCGCCGCTGGCGGACGCCGTCGCCGCCCGCGTCGGCCCGTCGCCCGCGCCGACGTGCGTGATCACGTGGACGACGCCGCCCAGCGCGTCCGGCCCCCACGCCGCCGCGTCCGGGCCGCGCACGACCTCGACGCGTGCGATCTCGGCGAGCGGGACCGGGAAGTCGCTCAGGAAGTGGCCCGTCTGCGGGTCGTTGAACCGGGCGCCGTCGACCAGCACCACGACGCCGCTGAAGGTGCCCCCGCGCACCGAGAGGTCGGCCTGGGCGCCGAACGCGCTCCGGGGCGTGACCTGGACCCCGGCCTCGAACCGCAGCAGCTCGTCGAGCGACCGCGCCGGGCTGGCGGCGATGTCGGCGGCCGAGATCACCGACACGTTGCGGCCGGTCCGCCCCGGCGCGGCGGGGAGCCGGCCCGCCGTCACGACGGCCTCCGCGCCGACGGCCTCGAAGGCGGGCTCGGCGGGCGTCTGGGCCAGAGCACCGATCGGGAGCCAGAAGGCGGCGAGAAGCAGACGAGCAGAGGTCATGAGAAGAAGGGGCGCCGCGGACGGGCGCAGACAGAAGGCGTGGCGCGCGCCGCAGCGCGTTCCCTCGGCCCGCTGGCGGCCGGACCCGCCAGCTGAGAGCGAGGCGGCGGCGGGCGCTACTCGGGCACCACCGCGGCCCCGGCTCCGTCACCGCCGACGGCGGGCGGGCGCGAGGGGAGCTCGTCCGTCTCCGGCTCCGCCTGGCGGCCCCGGGCCATCGACTCGTCGTCCAACGCCCGGTCGGCCAGGAGCACCAGCGCGTCGCCGGGTTGGGGCGTGATCTCGGCGTCCTCGGCGAACACCCGCACCTTCTCGCCGCGCACGATGAACAGCGGCGTGACCTGCGCCTCGTCCTCGTGCTCGTCGAGCAGCGCCTGCAGCGTCAGCCTCTCGCTCAGGTGCACGACGTAGACCCGGGCGCCGGCGTCGAACCGCTCGTCGAGCGACGTGTACGTCGCGTCGGTCCCGAACAGCGGGCGGCCGCGCAAGTGGCGTGGGATCTCGGTCGAGGCGTGGCGCGGGCCGTCGGCGCGGGTCGGGAGCTGGTAGATCTCGTCGGACTCGAACACCTCGCCAAAGTGCAGCGCCGCCAGCGAGTTGACCTCGTCGTTGGGCGTGACGGCCAGGAGCCGCCCGATCCCGCTCAGGTCGATGTCGTCGATGACGCCCTCGGCTAGGATGTTGGCGCGCTGGGCGCCCAGCCCGGCCTTGCGCGACTGGCGGACGTTGCGGGAGTTGGCGTCGATCAGGAGCACGCGCACGCCCAGGTCCTGGAGCGCCGTCGCGACCTTGCGCACCCAGCCCTGGGCGCCGATGAACAGGATGCCCTGGGGGTCTGGCAGCGCCAGCCCCAGCCAGCGCGCCAGCGGCGAGATGGTGAGGCCGTAGACGGCGACGGTGCCCACGATGACCAGGAACACGACCGGCACGATCCGCTCGGCGTCGGCCGGGAAGAACTCCGCCAGCCGGAACGAGAACAGGCTCGCCACGGCCGCGGCCACGATCCCGCGCGGGGCCAGCCAGGCCAAGAACGTCTGCTCCTTCCACGTCAGCCCCGTCCTCCACGACGACGCCATGACCGCCAGCGGCCGGACCACAAGCATCAGCAGGCCCAGGAACAGCAGCGGGCCGGGCGCCAGCATGATCTCGAACGCGCTCGGGTCCAGGCGCGCCGAGAGCACGATGAACAGCAGCGAGATCAGGAGCACGCGCAGGTCCTCCTTGAACTCCACGATCCGCCGGACCGAGACGTACTTCTGGTTGGCCATGATGATGCCCAACAGCGTCGCCTCCAGGAGCCCGGCCTCCTCCTTGAGCGAGTTCGAGACGGCGAACGCGGCGATCACCACCATCAGCGCGACCGGGTTCTGGAGCCAGTCCGGCACCAGGCGCCGCTGCAGGAGCACGATCAGGAGCCCGGCCGAGAGCGCCGCCACGCCCACGCCCACGACCACCTCGTAGGCCAGGCCCGTCGCGATGGCGCCCCACACGCTGCCGTGAACGTCCACCACGCCGCCGGCCTTGGTGGGCTCTTGGATCAGGATCACGGCCTCCAGCACCAGCACGGCCAGGATGGCGCCGATCGGGTCGATGGTGATCCCCTCCCACTTGGCGATCGTCCCGACGCGCCCCGCCGGCCGGACGTGGCGCAGCAGCGGCAGCACGACCGTCGGGCCGGTCACGGTCAGGAGCGCGCCCAGCACCACGGCCACCTCCCAGCTAAAGCCCGCCAGGTAGTACGCGCCGAGGGCGCCGAGCACGCCCGTGACCAGCACGCCGATGGTGATCAGGTTGACGACGGCCCGGCCGACCTCCTTGAACTCGTCGAACCGGAGCGTGAGCCCGCCCTCGAACAGGATGATGCCGACCGCCAGCGACACGAACGGGAACAGCCACTCGCCCTGGAGCGCGTCCTGGGGCAGGAACCCCGTGACCGGCCCCGCGAGGAACCCGAAGCCCAGGAGCAGCAGGATCGAGGGGAACTTGGTCCGCCAGGCCAGCCATTGGGCGCCGATCCCGAGGACGACGACGGCGGCGATCGTGAGCAGCGGAGACGGCATGGCGTGGGGAGGGCGAGGCCGAAAGCTACGGACCCCGCGCGGCCCGACTGCGGCGGCGCCCCCGGCCTGCCGCTAGGTCGCGGCCGGGCCGCAGGCCGACGTGTGGGAGCGCTCCCGCTGGCGCTCCGCATCGGCGGGCAGGGGGCCGGCCGCGTCCGCCGACGCCTCCGGCGTCGCCGGGCCCGCCGGCGGCGGGGCGGCGCGCGGCGGGAGCGGTACGGCGACCATGCGCTCGATCAGCGCCAGCACGTCCTCGGCGCGCTCCGGCGGCAGCGTGCCCGCCCGGACCGCCAGCCGGACGGTCTCGACCGACAGCGCGGCGTAGGCGGGCGCCAAGTGGGGCAGGGCCTCGCACAGCGCCCGCCCGTGCGCCTGCAGCGTGCCCAGGTCGCCGCGCGCCACCGGGCCGGTCAGGGCCTCCTCGGGCGACGTCTGGGCCAGGGTGTCGAGCGTGCCGCGCACGAGCGGCTCCAGCAGGGCCGTGGCCTGGGCGCGGTCGACGTCGATGGAGGCGAGCACCTCCTGGACCATCGCCATCAGCGTCACCATCAGGTTGGAGGCCATCGCGGCAGCGAGGTGGTAGCGCGGCTTGGCGTGGGCCGAGATCACGAGGTAGCGCAGCCCCAGCCCGGCCGTCAGCTCGATGCCGGCGCCCACGCCCGGCGGCTCGCCCTCGATGCCCACCGTCACGCCGTCGAGCCGGCCCGCGTCGGCGCCGGCCGGGAGCGACTGCACCGGGTGGAACGAGAGCGTCCGCGCGCCCCGGGCGCGGAGCGGCTCCAGCACGGAGGCGGCCACCGCGCCGGACGTGTGGAGCACGACGGCGCCGGCCCACGAGCGCGACGTCCGGGCGAGCGAGTCGGCCACCTGGGCGATCTGGTCGTCGGGGACGGCCAGGACCACGAGCGGCGCCGTGGGCAGGTCCGCCAGCCGGTCGCTCGCCACCGGCGCGCCCAGCGCCTCCGCCAGCGTGCGGGCGCGGGACAGGGTCCGGCTCACGACGGCGCAGACGGGGTAGCCGGCCTGGGCCAGCCGCAGGCCCAGCACGCGGGCCATCGCCCCGGCGCCGACCAGGGCGACGGCCGGCCGGGACGTGGGGAAGGCGGAGGCGTACACGTCCATGCTATCCGCGCCAGAAGGCGGCGGCCAGCGCGCCCGGCGCGCCGTCGGTGGGCGGCTCCAGCGCCAGGATCCGGGCCTCCGTGGCGCCCCGCTTCTGGGCGGCGATCAGGGTGGTGATGAGCGCGCCCATGCCCTCCACCTTGACGGTCTCGGAGCCCAGCAGGTGCATGAGCTCGCTCTCGTCCAGCCCCTCGACGGCCGCGCGGAGCTTGTCGAGCCCGTCCGCCTCGGCCTGGAGCACGTCGCACGAGCCCACGACGAGGGCGCTCTTCCCGTACATCACCTCACCGACGGCCGCCCCCAGCTCGCGGCAGTACGCCGGGCTCTCCTCGCCCATCACGATCGGGACGGCGTCGAAGTCGTCGGCCAGCACGCGTTGCAGGAACGGGAGCTGGACGTCGGCGCCCTCGGTGTGGTAGTGGCCGGTGTCGTCGAGGAAGATGTCGTCGTCCTCGTCGCAGAGCTCGTTCCGCAGGTGGTCGTTGACCGTCACCTCGCCCAACGGCGTGTGGTAGCGGTCGGTCTGGCAGATGGAGAGCCGGCCGAACGTGCCGTGGTGGCTGGGCGAGATGATGAGCACGGTGTCGAGCGCCGCGTCGCGCAGCAGGCCGTAGGCCGCCGCCGCGGTGGCGCCGCCCGAGGTGCGGTTGGAGTCGGGGACGATGAGGCCGACCAGCGAGCCTTGGGGGACGCCGTCGGCGGGCGTGGCGTCGGCGAGGAGTTCGTCGAGCAGCTGGCGGAGGGCGTCGGGCTGGGAGGGGTAGACGGCGCGGGTGGCGAGGCTCATCGGGGCGGCGGCAGGAGGAGGAGGGGGCGCCGGTCGGCCCGGCGACGTAGCTACGCGCTGGCAGCGCGGCGGATGCCAACGGAGAACGGGTTGAGTCTAAGAATGAGACCCTTCGGGGGCAGGTGGTGTTACGCACGCGTTCCGCCTGGAGAGACTGCAAGAGGCGCCGGCCGGGGAGGCGCCACCCGCTCTGTGCCCGCCAAATACGGTGCCACGCTTGGGGCCGCCCCGCCGGTGCCCGCCGCCGCGCCCCGCCAGCGGAGCGCACAAAAAAAGGGCGGCGGTCCAAAGACCGCCGCCCCAGTGCGTTGGACGCTGCGTGGCTAGTAGCCGCCGCCGTAGCCGCCACCGCCGCCGCGGTTGCCACCGCCGCCGCCGTAGCCGCCACCGCCGCCGCGGTTGCCACCGCCGCCGTAGCCGCCACCGCCGCCGCGGTTGCCACCGCCGCCGCCGTAGCCACCACCACCGCCGGAGCGCTCGCCGCGCGGGCGGGCCTCGTTGACCGTGAGCGGGCGTCCGCCCATCTCCTGGCCGTTGAGCTCCTCGATGGCGGCCTTGGCCTCATCGTCGTTGCCCATCTCGACAAAGCCGAAGCCGCGCGAGCGGCCGGTGTCGCGGTCCTTGATGACCGTAGCGCTGTCGACCGACCCGAAGGCCTCGAACTGGCTGCGGAGTTCGTCGTCACCCGTGCTGTACGGGAGGTTTGCGACGTAGATATTCATAATACGGGGGTTGAAAAGGAGCGCCGACAGGGGAATACGAAAGACGGGTGGGCCAGATAGCTCGACTCGGATCTGTCGGCCCCGCGTGCTCCGGGAAAACGGAGAACCCGAACGACGTCCCAGAGAGGCCGTCGTCGCAGGCTCGATACGGGGCAACCTACCGCGAGAACGGCCGGAGGATCCCTCCCGGGCCGCAAATTCGTATCGGCGAGGTCGCGGCGCGCCTCCGGCGGCCCGGCGCCGAGCGTCAGCGGGCCGCGGTCCCGGCTCGTCTGGCTAGCTTGGGACATGCCTGGCCTCCGCACCGCCGCTCTGCTCGCCGTCGCCTTGCTCGCGGGGTGCGAGACGTCCGTCCCGGCCGACGCCGACGTGGAGCTGGGCGGGCTCCCCGAGCCGTCTCGCGTCCCGCCGGCGTGGACCGCCGAGGCGGTCTGGTACCAGGTGTTCCCCGAGCGATTCCGCAACGGCGATCCCGCCAACGACCCCACGCCGGAGTCGATGGAGGGCGCCTGGCCCCAGGTCGGCGCCGACTCGCTGCGCGCGGCCGGCTGGGGGCCCCAGGGCTGGACCAGCGACTGGTACGCCCAGGCCGGCTGGGAGCAGGCGCTCCGGCCCGACGACGTCTACTTCACGGCCCAGGCCCGGCGCTACGGCGGCGACCTCCAGGGTGTGATGGACGCGCTCCCGTACCTGGACTCGCTGGGCGTCAACGCGCTCTACCTCAACCCCGTCAACGACGCGCCGAGCTTGCACAAGTACGACGCCCGCGCCTACCACCACGTCGACCCGCACTTTGGGCCGGACCCGGAGGGAGACCGCGAGATGATCGCGCTGGAGGACCCGGACAGCCCCGAGACGTGGTCCACGACGGCCGCCGACGGCCTGCTCCTGGACCTGGTCGAGGCGGTCCACCAGCGGGGCATGCGCATCGTGCTCGACTACTCGTTCAACCACACCGGGACCCAGTTCTGGGCCTTCCAGGACGTGCTCGACAACGGCCAGGCCTCGCCCTACGCCGACTGGTACGCCATCGACGCCTGGGACGACCCGGCCACCCCAGCCGACGAGTTCGCCTACACCGGATGGGCGGGCGTGGCCGAGCTGCCCGAGTTCCGCAAAGTGGACCTGACGGGCGACGTAGGCGCGGGCGCCCCGCTCGACGGCAACCTGGCGGCCGGCCCCAAGGACCACGCGCTGGCGGTCGTGCTCCGCTGGCTCGACCCGGACGGCGACGGCGACCCGGCCGACGGCGTCGACGGGTTCCGGCTGGACGTGGCCGAGCAGGTGCCGCTGGGCTTCTGGCGCGACTTGCGCCGCGTGACCAAGGCCGTCAACCCGGAGGCGGCGCTGATCGGCGAGATCTGGTGGCAGGACTGGCCCGAGACGATGTCGGACCCCGCGCCCTACCTCGGCGACACCTTCGACTCGGTGATGCACTACCGCCCGTTCCGGCCGCTCCGCCAGCTGCTCGACCCGTACGGCGCCCAGATCTCGCCGGTCGACGCCGCGGCCGAGATCGGGGACCTCTACGCCGGCCTGCCCGCCAGCCACCTGCCGTCGCTGATGTCGATGTCGGGCAGCCACGACACGCCCCGGCTGGCGACCACGATGCTCAACGCCGGCGTGCCGTACAAGGGCGAGGAGACGCCGCGCAACCGGACCGGCTACGACATTTCCCGGCCGGACGCCGCGGCGTTCCAGGCCGCGCGGCTGTTCCGACTGCTCCAGGTCACGCTGCCGGGCGCGCCCCAGGTCTACTACGGCGACGAGGTGGGCATGTGGGGCGCCGACGACCCCGACAACCGCAAGCCGATGGTGTGGCCGGACCTGGACTACGCCCCCGAAACGGCGATGCCGGACTCGACGACGCGGCCGCCCGACCGCGTGGCGCCTGACGCCGACTTGCTGGCCTGGACGCGCCGCGCCCTCGCCCTGCGTCGCTCGCACGCGGACCTGTTTGCCCGGGGCACCCTGACGTGGCAGCCGACCGGCGACGTGCTCCGGTTCGTCCGCCAGTCGACGGGCCAAGCCGCGGTCGTGGTGGTCAACGTGTCGGACGGCCCGCAGCGCGTCGGCGTGCCGGCGGGGGCGCGACTGGCGCTGTCCGTCGGGCCGGTGCCGGAGCGCGTCGGCGGATCGGCCACCTTGGCCCCGCACGCGGGCGCGGTGTTTCTGGTCGGCTCCTGAGCCGCTGGCGGAGGCCGTCCGCCAGCCGGAGTCGTCGGAGGTCGCGCCTGCTGCGCAGCAGACGGGAGAGGCATGGCCATTCTGAGTGCCCTCGCCTAAAGGGCTTCGTCCCACCTTCATCTTGGGAGGGCATCCTGCCCGGCAGCCTTCCCGCCTATTCGCCACTCTCCTCACGCCCGTTTCTCACCGTTCGCCTTCTGGTGGCCCCGCTTGGCGGGGCGGGGGATCCTCGCCGCCGTGCTCGCGCTCGGCCTCTACGGCTGCGACGCCAGCGGGCCGGAGCCGACCGGCAGCACCGAGCCGGCTGCTCTCCGCGCCTCGACCGACACTGTGTTGGGACCGGCTGGAGTGCGGACTCAGGGGATCGACGACGACTGCGACGACGGCTTCCCGGAGCACCCCTACCCCCCAGGCTGGTTCGACCCTCCGCCGGACGACCCTCCGCCGGACGACCCGCCGTCAGGCCCCCCCGGCGGCGGAGGGCCTCCTGCGTGCAACCCGTACGACGACACCCTCGACTGCACGGAGCCTCCGCATGGTGATCCGGTGATCGTCGGCGGCCCGACGCCCGGCGGGTGCCAAGACGGCCCTGGCAGCGGCGGCGGCGGTGGTGGCGGAGGAGGCGGCGGCGGAGGTGGTGGCGGCGGCAACCCTCCGGATCTGCCGTGCGCCCAGGGCGGCGACGGGTGCCCCGTCCCCGGCGACCCGCCCGGCGACAGCGAGCAGATCGGGCCGACCCTTTCGAAGAGCGACATCCGGGATCTCTTCCTCGACGAGTGCCCGAGCATCGTCGATCCGAACCCGAGGAAGACCGACCAGAACATGTCGGAGAGCTACGAGCGGAGCCTCGCACGCTTCCTCAGGCTCGGCCGAGGGAGCGTGAGCGGTACGGCCCAGAAGCTCGACGGGTACCAAACGTTGTACTTCTCGCGATCCGGCGAACGGCTGACCGGCTACGTCTCGCTGATCTTCGAAGCGAAGCTAAAGGACAGGCAGCCATTCTCTGACCACCCAGGTGATCTCAGACAGGCCCTGGCGCACCTCCAGTTCCTCGCGGACGAGCGTAACCGGCTCCAGGCCGACTACCCCGGGCTCTGGATCGGCGCCCCGGTCTACGTCGTCGGCTCCCAGAACAGTCGGGGCGCCCGGCCGTGGCCGCTCCCCGAGGGCGACAAGGAGTGGGAGCTCGGGTCGACGGCGGTGATCGACGACGAGACGGTGGACACGCACCAGGCGATCTTGGACAAGGCACACGACCTGGGCATCGCCGTCGTCCACATGAAGGTGGCCGGGTTCGCGTCCGACCTGACGCACAACCTGGAGTTCCGGTTCATGAACGACTTCCCCATCATCAGCACCGGCATCCCGTTCCTGGACTGGCTTGGCGAGCAGGCCCCGGTGGTCCCGCCGAAGTCGACCTTCACGTACCCGTGGCGGGTCGACCTCGACTGCTCGCTCTACCCGTACCCCGAGGGCGAGCCGCCCCCCGGCGGCGTCCGGCCCTAGAACAAGGCCGAGCCCCGCCGCCTCGCCCATGTCCAGCAACCTCGTCCTTCACGCCGTCCCCTCCGGCACCTGCGCCCGCCTCGCTCGCTCCGACGAGCCGCCCCAATACAGCGACGTCGTCGCCGTTGAGCGCTTCGAGAGCTACGTCCCGTTCAGCGGTATCCTAGAGCTCTACCAAACCCTGATCGGCCAGCGGTGGGGGCCGGGCAAGCCGACGAGCCTGTGGGGCCTCCCAGCCCGGGACCGGTTCCACCGCGCGCTCGTCGGCGACCGGCCCCTGGGCGGCGTGACCGGGAGCGACGCGATGGCCGTGGAGGAGGCGTTGTTGACGATGGAGGAGGTGGCGACGCTGGGCGGGCCGGCGATCGCGGCCGAGGACCTCGACGAGGGGCAGACATGGGCAATCAACCAGTACCGCACGTTCTACCGTAGTCTCGAACCAGGCGAGGAGGCCGTCTACACGTTGCTGTTGTGAGAGGCGTCAGGACGCCCCTGTGCTTGTAACCGTGGTTAGCGAGCGGACCCCGGTGGTCCCGCCGAAGTCGACGTTCACCTACCCGTGGCGGGTCGACCTCGACTGCTCGCTCTACCCGTACCCCGAGGGCGAGCCGCCGCCCACTGGAGCCGGGTTCCCGAGCTACTGCACACCCCGCGCCACTGGCGGAGGCCGCCCGCCAGCGGGCGGGTTCGAGGTCCGACGCGTCCGCGTGCGGGCGTATGCGATACGCCCCTACTTGCGCTGGCGGGCGTAGAGCCGGAGCGCGCCGCAACCCTCGCACCGCAGCGCCTCGGTGACGTAGACCGCTCGGCCCGACAGCTTGGTGCCGACCCAGAAGCTTTTCTCGGCCTCGCCCTCCACCCAATAGGTGGGGTGACGCCCGCCGTGGGTCTCGTCCATCAGCCAGCCGGCCGTCATCGGGCCGCCACACTCGGCGCAGGTCGGGATGGGCTCGGGCATCAGGCGTCGCGGACCAGGGGCACGAACACGACGCCGTCGAACGACTCTTGGGTGGTCACGTCCGGGCCGGCCCCCGGACTTACTCGCGTGATCCGGTACAGCGTCTGATGGTTCGGCGGCCCGACCGGGATCAGCATCCGCGCGTCCGGCTTGCCCTCGACCGGCTCGCGCAGCTGGTCGACCAGTTCGGCCGGCACCTCCGGCCCGCCGGCGGTCACGATGATGGCGTCGAAGGGCGCGTAGCCGGGCCAGCCGTACGTGCCGTCGCCGGCCCGGGTGCGGATCCGCAGGCCGAGCGCCTTGAGCACCGGCTCGGTCCGCTTCAGGAGCGCGGCGTGGCGCTCGATGGAAAACACGCGCGCGCCCAGCTCGGCCAGGACCGCGGCCTGGTAGCCGCTGCCGGTCCCCACCTCCAGCACGCGCTCGCCGGGCTGGACCGCCAGAAGCTCGGTCATCCGGGCGACCGTCGACGGCTGGGAGATGGTCTGGCCCTGGCCGATGGGCAGCGCCACGTCGTCGTAGGCCTGGCGCAGCAGACTCGTGTCGGGCACGAAGCGGTGGCGCGGGACGGCGCCGACGGCGGCCAGCACGCGCTCGTCGGCGATGCCCTTGGCGCGCAAGGTGCGGACGAGGTCGGCGCGGCGGGCGGCCGCCTGGCGGTCGGTGAGCAGCGGCACTCAGGCGGGGTCAGGGGTGAGCGCGGGGTCGTCGGCCTTGTCCTCGGCTCGGGCGCCGTCGGGCGAGAAGGCGTCCAGCAGGCGCGTCTCGGCCTCCTCCAGCGACAGGCCCACGTCCAGGCGGCCGTTCTCGGCGACCGAGATCTTGCCCGTCTCCTCCGAGGTCACGATCACGAACGCGTCCGTCCGCTCGGTGAGCCCGACCGCGGCGCGGTGGCGCAGGCCCAGGTGCGGGTCGAGCCCGCGCGCGTCCGAGACGGGCAGGATGCAGCGCGCCGCCTCCACCTTCTGGCCCTGGATGATGACGGCGCCGTCGTGGAGCGGCGAGTTGGGGAAGAAGATGGACGTGAGTAGGTCGCGCTCGACGTCGGCCGAGAGCTGCGTGCCGGACTCGATGTAGTTGCGCAAGCCGGTCGAGCGCGCGAACGCGATGAGCGACCCGACGCGCTGGCGGCTCATCTCCTCGATGGCGCCCATGATCTCGTCGGTGATCTTCTGGCGCGGCGGCTGCGTCACCAGGCGCCGCACGATGGGGTTGCGGCCCAGCAGGAACAGCGCCTGGCGGATCTCGGGCGCGAACAGGATCAGCACGGCCAGCACGAACACGTTGCTGAGCTCGCCGAACAGCGTGTCCAGCGTCGTCAGCCCGGCCGTGCGGACGATCTCGCCGACGGCGTAGAGGCCCAGCAACGCGACCGCCACCTGGACCGCGATCGTACCCCGGATCAGGCGGTAGACCTGGTACACCAGGAACGCCGTCACCCCGATGTCGACCAAGTCGAGCCAGTTGACGGGCACGAACCCGACCCGGAACCCTTGTTGGAGGAGCAGCGCCGCCGTCATCGGCCGTCCCCCCCGCGCGTGGCCGTCGTCGAGCGGCCGGCGCCGGCCACCAGCGCGGCCTGGAGCACGCGCACGGTCTCGACCGTGGCCCGGACGTCGTGGGCGCGCACGATCGACGCGCCGCGCACGACCGCCAGCGCGGCCAGCGCCAGCGACCCGTAGAGCCGCTCGCCGACGGGCGCCGGCGCGCCGGGCTCGCCCAGGACCGTCCCGACCGTGCTCTTGCGCGACACGCCGACCAGCACCGGCCAGCCCTCGGCCGCCAGCGCGCCGAGCCGGTCGATCAGGCGCAGGTTCTGGCCCGGCGTCTTGCCGAACCCGAAGCCGGGGTCCACGACCACGTCCGCCACGCCGGCGCTCCGGGCGCGCGCCACCGACTGGCGCAGGCTGGCGACGACGTCGTCCACGACGTCGGCGTAGGCGTACTCGGGCGCCGAGCCGCCCGTCCGGCCGAGCGCGTGCATCACGATCAGCGGCGCGCCGGCCTCGGCGGCAGCCGTGGCCGTGCCCAGTCCGTCGCGGAGGCCCGTCACGTCGTTGACCAGGTGGGCGCCGGCCCGCAACGCCGCGCGCGCCACGTCGCCCTTCGACGTGTCGACCGAGATCAGGACCTGGGGCACGGCCCGGGCGATGGCCTCCACGACCGGCACCACGCGCGCCAGCTCTTGGTCCAGCCCGACCGGCTGCGCGCCCGGCCGCGTCGACTCGCCGCCGACGTCCACCAAGGCCGCGCCCTCTCGGGCCATCTCGGCGGCGCGCGCCACGGCGGCCTCGACGGTGGGCGCCTGGCCGCCGTCCGAGAACGAGTCCGGCGTGACGTTCAAGATCCCCATCACGTGCGCCTGCCCCGCGCCGACCGCCAGCGCGCGGCCACGGCAGTCGAGCACCGTGGGGGCCGGTGGAGGGGCGGGGACGGGGGCTGGGGGCATGGGGCGAGGGCGGTCGGCCAAAGCTACGACGCGACTCTTCCGCGCCTTCAGCGGAACCCGACCCCCTTCATGCTTCGTACACATAGGGTCCCGCCTGCGAGCGCGCCTCGCCAAGGCACGGACGGCCCCCTCTGTTGGCTCCACCCCGACCCCGCCGCCTCTCGACCCCTCGCCCGCCACCGCCCCAGGCACCCGCGCCATGTTCGTGCCCCGCAGCCAGCAGATGCTGGACCAGTACCTCCAGGAGATCGGGAGGCTCCCGCTCTTGACGGCCGAGCAGGAGGTGGAGTTGGCGGTCCGCATCAAGGCCGGCGACGAGGCCGCGCTGCACCAGATGGTCCGGGGCAACTTGCGGTTCGTGGTCTCGGTCGCCAAAAAGTACCAGGGCCAGGGGCTGTCCCTCGCCGACCTCATCAACGAGGGGAACTACGGGCTCATCAAGGCGGCCCAGCGGTTCGACGAGACGCGCGGCTTCAAGTTCATCTCGTACGCCGTGTGGTGGATCCGGCAGGCCATCCTGCAGGCGCTCGCCGAGCAGGCCCGGGTGGTGCGGCTGCCCCTGAACCGGATCGGGACCATCTCCAAGGTCCGCAAGGCGTCGGCGCGGCTGGCCCAGGCCTACCGGCGCCTGCCCAACGCCGCCGAGCTGGCGGCCGAGCTGGACCTGCCCGAGCACAAGGTCGAGGACGCGCTCCGGCACCAGGCCCGCCACCTGTCCGTCGACGCCCCCTTCGGCGACGAGGACGACGGCACGCTCCTCGACGTCCTCGCCGACGCCGCGAGCCTCGACCCCGACGACGCGCTGGTGGACGAGAGCGTCCGCGCCGACGTCCAGCGCGCGCTGTCGCTCCTGACGCCTCGCGAGGCCGAGATCACGCGGCTGTACTTCGGCATCGGCCGCGAGACGCCGATGACGTTGGAGGAGATCGGCGGCGAGTACGAGCTCACGCGCGAGCGCGTGCGCCAGATCAAGGAGAAGGCGCTCCGCAAGCTGAGGCAGAAGAGCCGGCGCCAGGAGCTGGGCGACCACGCGAGGCTGTAGGGCGGACGGCGCCCCGCTCCGCTGGCGCCTCGCGCCGCTGACGCCCCGCTCCGCTGGCGGTGACCGCCAGCGGCAAAGCGGAGGGCGCGGGCACTGCCCCCGGCCGGGCCCCGTTACTTTTGGGTCCCCCCTGTACGCCCTCCCCCCCCTATCTATGCGACGACTGCTTCTCTCGGCCCTCGTGCTCGTGGCCGCGCCCGCGTTCGCCCAGGACGCCCTCGGCATCGACACCGAGGCCATGGACCGCGAGGTCCGCCCCCAGGACGACCTGTTCCGCTACGTCAACGGCCACTGGCTCGAGACCACCCCGATCCCGGCCGACCGGTCCCGCTACGGCTCGTTCGACCTGCTCCGGGAGCGGTCCGAGGAGGACGTCCGCCGGGTGATCGAGGACGCCGCTGCCGGGCGCGTTGAGGACCCCGACGCCCGCAAGATCGGCGACTACTACACGGCCTACATGGACTCGGCGCGCGTCGAGGCGCTGGGCATCGCGCCGCTCCAGCCCGACCTCGACCGGATCGACGCCGTGGGCTCGACCGACGACCTGGTCCGCTACTTTGCCGAGAACCGGCGCTCGTTCGGCCCCTCCCCGCTGGCGGGGTTCGTCGGGACCGACTCCAAAAACTCCAACCGCAACGTGCTGACCCTGTGGCAGTCCGGGACCGGGCTCCCCGACCGGAGCTACTACCTGGAGGACCGCTTCGCCGACGCCCGCGCCGGCTACCTCGGCTACATCGAGACGCTCTACGACCTGGCCGGGTGGCCCGACGGCGCCGCCGCGGCCCAGACGGTCCTGGACCTGGAGACCCAGCTGGCCCAGGCCCAGTGGACGCGGATCCAGCTCCGCGACCCCGAGGCCCGCTACAACCCGACGGCCACCGCCGACCTGGCGACGCTGTACCCGCGCCTCGGGCTGGCGGACATGATGCGCACGATGGGCATCGAGACGCTGCCCGACACCGTGATCGTGGGCCAGCCGACCTACCTCGCGTCGCTCGACAGCCTGATGGCCGAGGTCCCGCTCGCCGACTGGAAAACCTACGCCAAGGCGCGGACGCTGAGCGAGGCCGCCGGCCTGCTCCCGGCCGCCTACGGCGCCGCCAACTTCGAGTTCTACGGCCGGACGCTGAGCGGGCAGCAAGAGGACCGGCCGCGCTGGAAAAAGGCCGTCGGCGCCACGTCCGGCACGCTGGGTGAGTCCATCGGGCGGATCTACGTCGACCGCCACTACCCCCAGGCCGCCGCCGACCGGATGGCGGAGTTGATCGAGAACCTCCGCGAGGCCTTCCGCCAGTCGATCGACGACAACCCGTGGATGACCGACGCCACCAAGGCCGAGGCCTCGGACAAGCTCGAGAACTACGTCTACAAGATCGGCTACCCCGACGAGTGGGAGGACTACTCCGGCATCGCCGTCTCGCCCACCGACCTGGCCGGCAACGTCCGCGCCGCGGCGTCCTGGGCCGTCGACGACAACCTGGCGGACCTGGACCAGGCCCCGGACCGGACCGAGTGGGGCATGACGCCCCAGACCGTCAACGCGTACTACAACCCGGCCTTCAACGAGATCGTGTTCCCGGCCGCCATCCTGCAGCCGCCGTTCTTCAACGTCGAGGCCGACGACGCGGTCAACTACGGCGGCATCGGGGCCGTGATCGGCCACGAGTTCTCGCACGGCTTCGACGACTCGGGCAGCCAGTACGACGCCGCCGGCAACCTCCGCAACTGGTGGACCGAGCGCGACCGCGCCGAGTTCGAGGCCCGCGCCGACCAGCTGGTGGCCCAGTACGACGCCTACGCGCCGTTCCCGGACGCCAACGTCCAGGGCCGCCTGACCCTGGGCGAGAACATCGGCGACCTGTCGGGGCTCACGATGGCCTACCGCGCCTACCGGATCGCCCTCGACGACGACGGCGACGGCGTGGTCTCGACCGACGAGGAGCCGCCGGTGATCGACGGGTTCACGGGCGACCAGCGGTTCTTCATGGGCTGGGCGCAGGTGTGGCGGATCATCAGCCGCGAGCCGGCCCTGCGCCAGCAGCTCCAGGTGGACTCCCACAGCCCGGGCGAGTACCGCGCCAACGGCCCGCTCGCGCACATCCCGGCCTTCTACACGGCCTTCGACGTCCAGCCGGGCGACGACCTCTACCTCGCGCCCGAGGACCGGATCGTGCTCTGGTAGCCGCCCGCTGGCGGCGGCCGTCGCCGGGCCTTTCCCGGTGCCGCAGATAGACAGGCCGAGGCCGTCCGCTAGCCGGGCGGCCTCGGCGTTTTTTGGGGCCGCCCGCTGGCGGGAGCCGTCGGGAGGGCGCGCCGCCCGGCCCGGTCGCGCTGGGCCCCCGCGGCGACGGCCAGGGCCGCCCGACCTGAGGCCCGGCGAGCGCGCGCGGACGGCCGCCGGGCAGCGCGCTCGTAGGGCCTCGGATCTGGGAGCGCCGGGAGTTAGGTTGCAGCCCTTCCGGCTCTGACTTCCCCCACCCCATGACCCGCTTTCTGCTCCCGCTCCTCGGCGTGTTCGTTGCCGCCTCCGCCTGCGCCCAGGACATGGACCACTCCGGCGCGGACCCCGAGGGCACGATGGCCCCGATGCGCTCCACCGAGGAGGCCCGCGTCAGCCCCAACGCCGGCGTCATGACCACCGTGGGCACGACCAACGTCATGGTCCACTACGGCCGGCCCAGCCTGCGTGGCCGCGAGGCGTTCGGGCCGGGCTCGGAGCTGGCGCCGCGCGACTCGGTCTGGCGCACCGGCGCCAACGAGGCCCCCACCTTCACCGCCTCCGCCGACCTGAGGGTCGAGGGCCAGGTGCTCCCCGCCGGCACCTACGGCCTGTTCACCATCCCCGGCGACGAGTGGGCGGTGATCTTTAGCCAGAACCCCCGCCAGTGGGGCGCCTTCCGCTACGCCGAGGCCGAGGACCAGCTCCGCGTGACCGTCGAGCCGCTCGCGGGCGCCCCGATGCAAGAGCAGTTCGAGATCCGCTTCGAGGACGTGAACGAGGAGGAGGCCACCATGGTCTTGCACTGGGGCACCACCGGCGTGCCGGTCGTGATCGCCGAGGCGGCCGGCACGGACGGGGACCAGGAGATGGACGAGGGCGACCTGTAGGCGCCGGCTCGGCCGCTAGGCGTCCCAGTCGGGCGCGAAGTCCGGGTCCACCAGCCGGCGGTCTTTGGGGAGGGCGTCCAGCCGGGCGCGCTCCTCGTCTGTGAGCGCGAGGTCGGCGGCGGCCAGGTTCGAGGCCCGGTGCTCGGCCGACGACGCCTTGGGGATGGCGACCACGCGGTCCTGGCCCAAGAGCCACGCCAGCGCCACCTGGGCCGGGCCGGCGCCGTGGGCGTCCGCGATCTCCCGGACGGTCTCGTTCTGGAGCACCTCGCCCTGAGCCAGCGGGCTGTACGCCGTCAGCACCATGCCGCGCTGGCGGACGAGGTCGGCGAGGCGGTCCTGGCCCAAGAGCGGGTGGTACTCGACCTGGTCGGTCGCCAGCGCCGGGTCGATCTCCAGCGCCCGGCGCAGCATCCCAGCCGGGAAGTTGCTCACGCCCACCAGCCGCGTTTTGCCCGCCTCGCGGACGCGGCCGAGCGCGCCCAGCGTCTCCGCCAGCGGCACGTCGGGGGTGGGCCAGTGGACCAGGAGCAGGTCCACGTAGTCCGTCCCGAGCTTCCGCAGGCTCTCGTCGACCGACGCCGCCAGCGCGTCGGGGGCGAGCGCGTCGCGCCACACCTTGGTGGTCAAGAACACGTCGGCGCGCGGGACGCCCGAGGCCGCCAGCCCGGCGCCGACCTCGGCCTCGTTCTCGTACACTTGGGCGGTGTCGATGTGGCGGTAGCCCAGCGCGAGCGCCTGCTCGACGCCGTCGCGGGCGTCGTCGCCGCGCATCTGCCAGGTGCCGAACCCGAGCGCGGGGATGGACACGTCTTGAACGTCGTAGTGAGTCATGGGAGAGGGTAGAGGAGAGGGGACGCCGATCACGCCTCGCTGACGCCCGAAGTTCTGCGTCTGTGCGGCCGAGCATCCGTAGCCTCTGACTTTACCCGCCGATGCCGTGACTCCGTCCCTCGCGCGTCCCGTGTGGCCGCTCCTCGCGTTCGGAGCCTTCGCGACCCTCGTCGTTCTCGCGGCCCTGTTTGCCGTCGTCCCCGCCCTGGCGACGGTGCCCAATCCGGCGGTTCTGGCATCGGCACTCGTGGCGGACTTTGTGGTGCGGAGATCTCTGAAGTCACGCAAGGGTCATCGCCTGTGAGGAACGACGCTGCGCAAACCCGGTACCCACGTCCCCCTATCTCCCTACCCCTCCAATGTCCAAGATCACCGACCTCCGCGGCCTCTTCCTCCACGGCCTCAAAGACCTCTACTACGCCGAGAAGCAGTCCAAGAAGATGCTCTCGACCATGGCCGACAAGGCCTCGAACAGCGAGCTCAAGTCGCAGCTCAAGGAGCACGGCGACCACTCCCAGACCCACATCGACCGCTTGGACCAGGTGTTCGAGATGATCGGCGAGAAGGCCGAGGGCGTGACGTGCGAGGCCATGGACGGCATCCTGAAGGAGGCCAAGCACCTGATGGACGAGGTCGAGGACGCCGAGACCCGGGACGCGGCCATCGTGTTCTCGGCCCAGGCCATCGACCACTACGAGATCACCCGCTACGGCAGCCTGGCCACGTTCGCCGAGCGCCTGGGCCACCAGGACGCCGCCGACCTGCTGGCGGACTCGCTGGGAGAGGAGGAGGACGCCGACGAGCGGCTCTCGATGCTGGCGGAGGACACGCTGAACAAGGACGCGATGTAGGTCGCCCAGCGCGGCTTATAGCCCGTCCCGCGCCCCGCCTCCACGCCGGAGGTGGGGCGCGGCTTTTCCGCCCCGCTGGCGGCCGGCGCGCGCGGGGCTCTGGACGAGGAACGGCCCGACTCCCGGTCCGTCGGCCGTCGTTCCTAGAACGGGACGGCGGCCTGGATGCGGTAGTACAGGTCGGCGTCGCCGAACTCGAAGGCGCCGTCGGCGACCTCGCCGAGCCGGCTGGCCGGCACCGCCAGCCCCACGGCGTGGCGGATCTCGAAGCCGCCCACGCTGAGCACGTTCGCCAGCTCGGCGCCGACGCCCACGCGCCGCGCGGCGCCGTCCAGGCTGGAGCCGGTCCAGACCAGCCCGCCGTCGGCGAACAGGACCGGCGCGACGGGGCCCAAGCGGGCCAAGCCCAAGAGCGAGGTCTGGAGGTCGAACAGGATCGGGAGCCGGTACTCGGCCGACCCGAACAGCGCGCGCGTGCCGACGGCGTAGCTGCGGTAGCCGCGCACGCGCTCGGCGTCGTCCAGCGTCAGGCTGCCGATAAACGGGACTTGGACGTCGACGTCGTCGAAGCGCGCCAGCCCGACGTAGTCCTGGGCCAGCGTCTCGCCAAAGGTGGCCGTCGCGCGGCCCTTGACGAAGAGCCGCCCGCCGAACAGCGACGGCGAGACCCAGTAGCCCAGCGCGTCCGGCCGCACGAATGTGTCGCCGCCCAGCGCCGGCACGCCCACCGTGACGCGCGCGCGCAGGCCCGTCCCGTCGAGCGGCGTGATGACGTTCCAGCGGTAGGGCCGCTGGAACTTGTAGGCGGCCCCGACCTGAACGTCGAACCGCGTGCCGGCCTCTGGAGTGCCCAGGCCGGTGTCTTCGAGGTCGTCGAAGCGGTCGAGCGCCAGCGGCTCGGCGTAGGCGTAGCGCAGCCGCGCGGCGACGGCGGTGGTGGTGTAGGGCCGGTCGATCAGGTCGAGCGGCAGGTCGGCCGCGACGTCCCCGCCGGTCAGGTCCTCGACCAGGATGCTGGAGCCGTAGAAGCTCGACGGCGACGGGAAGCGGTAGCCCGTCAGCGTGATCGTCGGCGCCAGCTGGCGGTTGACGTAGCTCAGCAACAGGAACGACTTGTCGAGCGGACGGGTGACCGACACGCCGGCCAGCACCGCCAGCTGGTGCTTGCCGAGCGGCTCCATGAACAGCGAGTTGGCGAACACGCCCCAGTCGTCGTCGCCGGTGAACAGCTTGCCGTCCTCGCCGGGGTCGCCGTACGGGAGGCCGAGCGTGATCGCGTGGGTGACGTTGCGGAGCGAGTTGTAGCCGCGCCGCTGGCGGATCAGGCCGGGCCCGGGCTCGATGCGGTCGGGGACGGTGACCGGCGGCCGGTGCGTGGTCCAGGCCGCGTAGGCCGGCGGCACGGTCACTGAGTCGGGCGCGACCGTCGGTCGCCGGGCGGCGTCGACCACGAACACGCGGTCGCGGCGCTTGGTCTCGGTCGAGACCAGCACCAGCCGCCCGGCCGGGTGGAGCGAGTCCGGCGGCAGCCAGTCGTGGACCGTCGCGCCGTCGTAGAGGAACGTGACGCGGGATTCGGGGCTCGGCGGAGGGGGCCCGCCGAGCGGTCCGGCGTTGCCGCTGGCGGTGGGCGTCGACGGGTCGAGGCTCGCCGCCAGGCCCGCGGAAGCCGTGATCGTAGGGTCCCGCATCCCAAGTCCCACGCCCCGCATCCCACCCACGAACACGTTGGGCGCGCGGTCGCGGAGCGAGGTCCAGGCCAGCGAGTCGCCGGCGGCGTTCCAGACCGGCGCCCGGTCGTCGCGCTCCCACGCCGCCCCGCCGGCGCCGGTCGCCAGTCGCTCGACCGCGCCGCTGGCGACGTCGACGGTGGCGAGGTCGCGCACGCCGTCGGGGTCGAACACGGCGAAGGCGACGCGCTGGCCGTCGGGGCTCCAGCGCGCCGTCGTGATCTGGGTCTCGCCGGAGAACCTCGTCAGCGCCCGCTCGGCGCCGCCCGCCAGGTCCAGCACGAACACGTTGGCCGTCTCGCCGTCCACGCCGACGAACGCCAGCCGCTGGCCGTCGGGCGCGAACGACGGCGAGACGGCGCGGCGGTCCGTCGTCAGCCGGCGGAGACCTCCGCCCAGCGCGTCCACCAGGTAGAGGTCGTTGACGAGCGAGCCGTAGCGCCCGCGGCGCGTCCGCGCGAACGCGATCCGGGTCCCGTCGGGGCTCCACGAGACCGGCCCGGTGATGGCGCCCTCGGCGACGATGCGCAGGTCGCGGGCTGCCGTCGAGTCGGCGCCGGGGTTGGAGACCGTGATGAGGCGCCGCACCGGCCGCGTCAGGCTCGGCAGCACGACGGCCGCCACGCGCGACGTGTCGGGGCTGAACGCGACGTCGTAGACCACCTGGCCCGGGAGCGAGAACGGCTCGACGCCGAGCGAGTCCAGCCGCTCCATCTGGCCCGCCTGGGTGTTGTAGTACACGTTGACGTGCTTCCGCCACTCCTCGTTAAAGTCGCGGTACGGCACCCCGACGACCGAGCGGAAGGCCGACTGGAAGTCGTGGACCTCGCCCAGCCCGAACAGCGCGGGGCGGCGGTGGGCCAGGATCTGAGCGATCGTCGAGTCGCCGCGTGTCTGGGCCAGGTACCGCACCTGGCTGTTGCCGACGGCGTACTTGAGGCGCCCGTTCTGGGGGCTCGTGCCGTCGTCGTAGTTGAGGCGGTCCTCGAAGGTGGCCGTCCTCAGCCAGCGGTCGCCGCGCTGGGCGTCCCAGCGCTCGGTCTCGTACTGCGCCAGCCCCTCGGCCCAGAAGCTGGGCAGCGGGTCGCCGAAAAACACGCCCAGCAGCCCCAGGTTGGAGCGGACGGCGCGGTAGTGGATGAGGTGCCCGATCTCGTGCGCCAGCACCTTGCGCAGCCACTTGACGTCGCCGGTCCAGATCTCGGCCACGTCGTTGACGTGGACCCAGATGGTCGAGAAGCCGCTCGGCCCGACGTTGTAGGCCAGCCCGTTGGCGATCTCGTCCTCGTCGGAGAGATAGATCCGGATCGGATCGTCAAAGCTCAGCGCGGTAGAATCGGCGCTGAGGTTGACCGTCAGCGCGTCGTAGGCCTCCTCGGCCACGGCCGCCGCCTGGGCCTCGATGCCCGCCAGCCGGGCCGGGTAGATGATCTCGAAGTGCTCCGTCGTGGCCACCTGCCAGTCGATCTCGGGGTGGTTGCGGCCGTTGAAGGCGTTGAACCCGATCTGGGCCGCGGCCGTCCCGCTGGCGGCGAGCGCGAGCAGCGCGACGAGAACGGCCGCCAGCGAGAGGCGGGGGGGCAGCGGTCGAGGCATCGGGCGTCCGGGGGGCGGGCGGAAGGTAGGCCGCGCAGGCGGGGCCGGGAACGGGTCGCGGTGCGGCGCCGGCCGCGTTCTACCCCAGACGTTCCGTGCCGGGGGCGTATTGCAACCCGACCCCAAGCGCCACGGCACCCGCCGCTGGCGATGCCGGCCGCCAGCGGGACGGCCGAAACGGACGAGCCCTCCGGTCCGCTCTGGCCGGAGGGCTCCGAGACCTGTCGGCGCGCGGCGCTAGGCGTACGTGTTGAGCATCACCGGCATGATGAGCATCAGCAGCTCCTCGCCGTCCGGCCCCTCGGTCGGAGAGACGACGCCGGCGCGGTTGGGCGACGAGAACTCGAACGTCACGTCCTCGCCGTCGATGTTGGAGAGCACCTCCTGGAGGTACTGCGAGTTGAACCCGATCTCCATCGGCTCGGCGTCGTAGTCGCACAGCACGCGCTCGCGCGCCTCGCTCGCTCGCTCGATGTCCTCGGCCGAGACCGTCAGAGCGTCCGACTCCAGGGCCAGCCGGATCTGGTGCGTCATCGACGACGAGTACAGCGCCACGCGCCGGACCGCCGCCAGCATGGCGTCGCGGCCGACCGTCAGCCGCTTCTCGTTCTCGACCGGGATGACGGCCTCGTAGTTCGGGTACTGCTCCTCGATCAACCGGCCGATGACCTGGGTGTCGCCAAAGTCGAACCCGACGTAGCCCGACGCGATGCGGATGGTGCACGTCCCGTCGCCGGCCGCCTTGGCCGCCAGCGACAGCGCCGCCGCCGGCACGATCACGTCGACCGGCTCGGCCGCCGTCAGCCCGTCGGCGACCAGCTTGACCAGCCGGTGGCCGTCGGTCGCGACGATGGTCGCGTTCTCGGGGCGGACCTGGAACAGCACGCCCATCATGGCCGGCCGCAGCGCGTCCTTGGACGCGGCGAACCCGGTCTTGTCGATGGCGTGCTTGACGAGCGCGCCCTCGGCCGTGATCGCCTGGGCGTCCTCCAGCGCCGGCAGCGCCGGGTAGTCGCCGCCGTCGAACCCGACCATCTTGTACCGGCCCTGGTCGGTGGTCAGCTCCACGTTGAACTCGGCGTCGGTGGCGACGGTCACCGACAGGTCGGGCAGCGCGCGGAGCGTGTCGAGCAGGCGCCGGGCCGGGACCGCGATCCGCTGCTTCTCGTCCGTCCCGTTCTGCTCGAACGAGACCGCGAGCCGCTGGACGATGGAGATCTCGAGGTCAGTGGCCGCGATCTTGAGCCGGTCGCTCCCGCCGTCGGCGGCGGGGTCGCGCTCGAACAGCACGCACTCCAGGATGGGCAGCGTGCTCTTGGACGGCACGGCCCCGTTGACGGTCGATAGGGCGCGGAGGAGGTCGGCGCTGGAGACGGTAAACTTCATGGTCGTAGAGAGATGCGGCCCGAGAGTCGGCGCGGTCGGCCGGGGGAGTCAGAACCTACGCCGGAGATCGGAAATCGGTCCGCCCCACGTCGCGGAAAACCGCCGCCCCGCACGGCTGGCGGTCCGTCTCGGCAGTGGCCGCCAGCGGGCCGGGCGGCGCCGGCTTCACCCGACGTGCGAACCATCCGCGCGATCCGCCGGGTACGAACGCGCCCCCCCTGCCTGCCCATGCCGTTTGCCCGCGCGCTGCTCGCCGCCCTCGTCCTCGCCACCCTCGTCCCCGCCGCCGCGCAGGACGCCCCGCCGCCCGACTCGTCGGTCGTCGCCGTGCCCGACTCGGCCTCGGCGCAGGACCGGGCCGACCGCCTGTCCGCGACGGGCGGCGCGCTCGGTGGCTACCAGGACGCGTACTACGTGCTCCAGGCGCTCAACGCCGGGCTGGAGGCGCCCGCCGAGCCGGCCAACCTCCAGACGCCCCAGGCGGCGCTCGAGCACTTTGTCCGCGCCGGCCGGGACCACCAGTGGGCCGACGCGGCCCAGGCGCTCAACCTCAACTTGGTCGCCCAAGACCGCCAGCCGGCCGTGGCCCCAGCGCTGGCGGAGCAGCTCTTCTACGTGCTCGACACCCAGCTCGGCTTCGACTGGGAAGGGCTCCCGGACCGGCCCGACGGCGCCAGCGACCCGGCGCCCGGACAAGACGGGCCGCTTGTTGGCGCGCCGCGCCGCAGCTTGCGCCTGGGCGCGCTGGAGGTCGACGGCCGCGACGTGGCGGTCCGGCTCCAGCGGGTCAGGGTCGGCGAAGAGCCTCCGGTGTGGGTCTTCTCGCCGCAGACGGTCGAGAACGTGCCGGCGCTGTACCACGCGTTCGGGCCCGGCCCCATCGACCGGGCCGTGCCGGCGTGGGCGCGCGTCGATTTCCTGGGCCAGACGCCGGTCTGGACCTGGCTCGCCTTGCTGCTGGCGGCGGCCGTGTTCGGGTCGCTCGCCTGGGCGTCGGGCCGGTGGGCCAAGCGCGCGCTCGACCGGTCCGACTCGCACTGGGTCCGGGGGCTGGGCGAGCGCGTGGCCGTGCCCATCGCGTTCGTCGTCGGGCTGCTCGCGCTCAGCCTGTTCGCCGGCCTGGCGCTCTCGGTGCCTGGCCCCGTCACCACGACCCTGACGGTTTTGCTCGTGGGCGCCGTGATGTGGCTCGCGTCTCGGGCCATCGCTGGCGTCACCGAGGAGCTGGCGCAGGACCAGGACGTCGAGGACCTCCAGTCGCTCTCGGGCGACGAGGGGACGCAGACGCAGCACTGGCTCACGTACCTCTCGGTTGGCCGCCGGGTCCTCCTGTTCGTGGTGTTCGTGCTGGGCCTGGGCATCGTGCTCGGCGAGTTCGACTCATTCCAGTCGCTCGGGCTCTCGCTGATGGCGTCGGCCGGCGTGGCGACGGTTCTCCTGGGGATCGCGGCGCAGCCCGTGCTCGGCAACCTGGTTGCCGGCCTCCAGATCGCGCTCTCGAAGCCCGTCCGCATCGGCGACAGCGTGGTCTACGACGGTGAGTGGGGCTACGTCGAGTCGATCACCTACACCTACGTCCTGATCCAGACCTGGGACCAGCGGCGGCTGGTGGTCCCGCTCCGGCACCTGATCACGCACCCGTTCGAGAACTGGACGATCCGCAACGCCCACCTCGTCAAGCCCATCGTGATCCACGCCGACTACACGCTCGACGTCGACCGCGTCCGCGACAAGTTTGCCGAGCTGCTGCGCGCCGACGACGACTGGGACGAGGAGAACGAGCCGACGGTGCAGGTCACGGAGGCCGGCGACGAGACGATCTCCGTCCGCGCCCTGTGCAGCGCTAGGGACCCGTCGACGGCGTGGGACCTCCACTGCCGCCTGCGCGAGCAGCTGGTGGCGTTCGTGCGCGACCTCGACGGCGGGGCCTACCTCCCGCGCCGGCGCGTCTCGCTCGGCGACGCGCGCGACGACCGCCAGCCGGCGAACGGAGCCTCCCAAGCCGCCGCCTGACCGCCGGCCCTCCGCCCCGCTGGCGGCCTGGCCCGGCGCGCGCCGCCAGCGGACGGCGGGCTACCGCTGGTGCAGCTCCATCTTTTTGCGCACCGCCGTCACCATCTCGCGGAACTGGGGGTCGGTGTCCACCTGGTTCTCGACGCTCCGCACGGCGTGGATCACCGTCGAGTGGTCGCGGCCGCCGAAGTGCAGCCCGATGGTCTTGAGGCTGTGGCTCGTGATCTCCTTGGAGAAGAACATGGCCACCTGGCGCGCCTGGACCACCTCGCGCTTGCGCGTCCGCGCGCGCACCAGGTCCTCGGAGATGCCGAGGTAGTCGCACACGACCGACTGGATGGCCTCGATGGTCAGCACCGGCCGGGCCTCCTTGATCAGGTCGCGGAGCACCTCGCGCGCCAGCTCCTGGTCGATCTCGCGCCCGGTCAGCGCCGCGTGCGCCTGCAACCGGATCAGCGCGCCCTCCAACTCGCGGATGTTGCGCTTGACGTGCGTCGCGATGTACTCGATCACTTCGGGCTTGACGCGCGTGCCGTCGTCCTTGGCGCGGCGGTTCAAGATGGCGACGCGCGTCTCGTAGTCCGGCGACTGGACGTCGGCGGCCAGGCCCCAGGAGAAGCGCGAGATCAGGCGCTCCTCGATGCCGGCGATGTCCTTGGGTGGCCGGTCGGCCGAGAGCACCAACTGCTTGCCCAGCTGGTGGAGCTCGTTGAAGATGTGGAAAAACTCCTCCTGGGTCTTTTCCTTGCCCCCGAAAAACTGGACGTCGTCCACGATCAGGATGTCGACGCCGCGGTAGAACTGGCTGAACTCGGCGATCCGGTTGGTCTGGATCGACTGCACGAACTCGGCGGTGAACATCTCCGACGACACGTAGCGCACCGTCTTGGCGTGCCCGTTGGCGAGGGCGTAGTTGCCGATGGCCTGGATCAGGTGCGTCTTGCCCAGCCCCACGCCGCCGTAGATCAGGAACGGGTTGAACGACGTGCCGCCCGGGTCCTGGGCGATGGCCCAGGAGGCGGAGCGCGCCAGCCGGTTGCAGTCGCCCTCGATAAACCGCTCGAACGTGTACGACTCGTTGAGGTGCGGGTCCACCTCGATGGGCTTGACGCCGGGCAGCGCGAACGGGTTGGCCATCGGGACCGTCGGGCGGTCCGGCTGGGTCCGGCTCGTCGGGGCCGGGTTGTAGCCGCGCGTCCGGTCGACGGCGCGGCCGGCGGGGCTGGGCACGCCGGGGTCGGCGACGTCGCGGGGCCGGGGCGGCGTGACGCCCGGCGGGAGCTCGACCTGGGGCGGCCGCTGGCCGGCCGGCGGCGGCACGTTCGACGGCTGCCGCGCCGGGAGCTCCATCGACGCCCCGCGCCGGCCGCCCCCTGCGGGCTCGCCCGGCGAGCTGTCGCGCTCGATCACGATGTCGTAGTAGAGCCGCCCGCCCGGCCCCAGCACCTTGGTGATCGTCTTGCGCAGGAGCGCGAAGTAGTGCTCCTCCAGCCACTCGTAGTAGAACCGGCTCGGGAGCTGGACGGTCAGCTTGAGGGCCCCCTCCTCCTCGTCCAGCCCGACCGCCCGTAGCGGCTCGAACCACGTGCGGAAGCTCTGCCGGCTGATGTTGTCCCGGATGATCCCGAGGCACTCGTCCCAGACGTCGTCGCGCGAGCGGTCCATGGGCGAGGGTGCGACGGGGAGGGGGGGCGGGAGAGGGGGGACCGAATATCGGGACGCTCGGCGGAAAAGCGAGGGCGCCGGAGCCGCCTGTACCCGAGTTGTCCACATGTTCGATTGCGGCCGGCGGCCCAGACGCTCCGCCAGCGGCGATTGCGGCCGAACGTTGTCCACCGCCCGCCCACCGTGAGCCGCACGCGCGCGATCGTTGCCGGACAGCTAGATAACGCGTCTGGATTCGCCCGGTGGATCGCCTTGGGACGGCGAGGCTGGCTGGGCAGCGTGGGGCGTCATGATTTCGAAATCCGGTTGTCCACACGTTGCGAACACCGGGGCTCGCGTGATGGTGGAGGTCGCTCAGGGAGGTCCCTCCCCGCGTTCGGAGGCTGTTCCTGGGGCCGTCCTCCGACGCCGCCTCCACACCGGGCGGCCCGCCCCGCCAGCCGGCGCGCGCCGCTGGCGGGGCGGGGTGGGAGCCCGGGGCCCGGGGGCGGACGCGTCAACATCTCGTGAGGCCCTTGCCGGCGGATCGGGCCGGTCTCTACCTTCGCGGGCTACCGGGCGTGTGCGCTCGGCGTGGGAGGGCCTCCGGCCGTCCACGTTCCTTGACGACTGCCGCTCGACCCGTGCTCCGAGTTCGCCTCGCCTCCCTTCCCGACGGCCTCCACCACGAGGTCCTCCACCCCTCGGCGGACGACCTGGGGCTGGACCCCGACGTGTTCTCGGACGTCGAGGTGGACCTTCGGCTCGACGTGGCCGAGCGGCGCGTGCTGGCCGCCTTTACGGCTCGCGCCACGGCGCGGCTGGCCTGCGACCGCACGCTCGACCTCTACGACCAGCCGGTCGAGGGCAGCCACTCCGTCCTGTTCTCGGCCGACGCCCCGCCGGCCGACGACGGCGACTCCGACGACGACGTCCAGCCGCTGCCCGACGACGCCCAGGACCTCGACCTCACCGCGCCGGTCTACGACACGCTCTTGCTCGCGCTGCCGCTCCGGCGCGTGAGCCCGGCCGCCCAGGCGGCCGAGATCCCGACCGAGTTCGGCGGCCCGTCCGAGGGCGAGCCCGCCGACGACCGCTGGGCGGCGCTCCAGGCGCTCCGCGACGCGGGCGACTCCGACTAAAACACCGGCCCCCCGGGCCCCTCCAACACCCTCCTCCGATGGCCAACCCCAAACGCCGGCACTCCAAGGCCCGCACGCGCACGCGCCGCTCGACCTACAAGGTCAAGCACGTGCCCACGACGCACGAGTGCCCCAACTGCAGCAACGCCAAGCTGATGCACCGGGCCTGCCCGACCTGCGGCCACTACCGCGGCCGCGCCGTGATCGAGACCGAGGACTACGCCTAGCGCGTCCGCCCCGTCAGGCAGGGCGGCGTGTGCCTGAGCGCCGCCGGCGCGGGAGTATCTTGACGCGCCCCTCTCGTCCCAGCCGCCCGCCTCAATGCCCGTCCGAGTCGCCGTCGACGCCATGGGCGGGGATTACGCGCCGTCGGTCGTGGTCGAGGGCGCGGTCGAGGCGGCCGCCGAGGCGGGCGACCGGCTGGCGGTGCTGCTGGTCGGGCGCGCGGCCGAGATCGAGGCCGAGATCGACCGGCTGGGCGGCGCCGGCGACCGCGTCCGGGTCGTGGACGCGCCCGAGGTCATCGGGATGGGCGAGAGCCCGACGGTGGCCCTCAAGTCCAAGCCCCAGTCGTCGATCCACGTCGGCGTGGGGACCGTCAAGCAGGGCAAGGCCGACGCGTTCGCCTCCGCCGGGAACACCGGCGCCGTGATGGCGGCGGCGTTGTTCGGCCTGGGACGGCTGCCGGGCGTCCTCCGGCCCGCCCTGCCGGGCTACCTCCCCACGCCGACGGGCACGTGCGTGCTGCTCGACGTGGGCGCCAACGTCGAGGTCCGCGCCGAGCACCTGGTCCAGTTTGCCCGGATGGGCGCCGTGTTCGGCGAGTTCTTCCTCCAGACCGACGCCCCGACGGTCGGGCTGGTCAACGTGGGCGAGGAGCCGGGCAAGGGCACCGACACCGTCAAGGAGGCGCACGCCACGCTGGCGGCGCTGGGCGAGCGCGGCTCGATCCACTTCGTGGGCAACGTCGAGGGCCGCGACATCCTGCAGCACGCCGCCGACGTGTGCGTCTGCGACGGGTTCGTGGGCAACGTGGTGCTCAAGCTGGCCGAGTCGGTGGCCACCATCCTGCCCCAGATGGTCAAGGCCGAGATCGGGCGCCAGCAGCTCGGCCCGGACTCGGCCGGCCTGGTCGGCGGCGTCCTCAAGGGGATGCTGGCGCCGTTCGACTACCAGGCGTTCGGCGGCGTGCCGATGCTGGGCATCGACGGCATCGTGACCATCGGCCACGGCGGGTCGTCGGCACGGGCCGTCAAGCAGATGGTGCTGAGCTCGGCCGGGCTGGTCGAGCAGAACCTGACCGCCCGCATCGCCCGGGCGCTCCAGGAGCCCCTCCCCGAGCCGCCCTCCGCCTAGCGGACGGCCCGCTGGGGCTCGCGCCTGCCCCGCCCCGCCTCCTCCACCCCCCCCACCCCAACGGCCCGGATGCCCGACTCGCCCCGCACGACCGCCGCCATCACGTCGGTCGGGACCTACCTGCCGCCCGACCGGCTCACCAACGCCGACCTGGAGAAGATGGTCGACACCAACGACGAGTGGATCCGGTCGCGCACCGGGATCTCGGAGCGCCGCATCCTGCGCGACCCCGACAAGGCGACGGCCTTTATGGCGACCGAGGCCGCCCGCCAGTGCCTCGACAAGGCCGGCGTCGCGCCCGACCAGGTGGACTGCATCTTGGTGGCGACGGTCACGCCGGACATGCTCTTCCCGGCCACGGCCTGCCTGGTCCAGGACGCGCTGGGCGCAACCAAGGCCTGGGGCTACGACATCTCGGCGGCCTGCTCCGGCTTCCTGTTCGCCCTGACGACGGGGGCCAAGCTGGTCGAGTCCGGCATGCACCAGCGCGTGCTGGTGATCGGCGCCGACACCATGTCGCGGATCGTCGACTACACCGACCGGGCGACGTGCGTGATCTTCGGCGACGGCGCCGGCGCGGTGCTCCTGGAGGCGGCCACCGACGGCACGGGCCTGCTCGACGCCGTCCACCACGTCGACGGGACCGGCGCCGGCTCGCTCCGCCAGCCGGGCGGAGGGTCGATGCGCCCGGCCACGCACGAGACGGTCGACGCCCGGCTCCACTACCTGAAGCAGGACGGCCGGGCCGTGTTCAAGCGGGCCGTGGTGGGCATGGCCGAGGCGGCGGCCGAGATCATGGAGCGCAACGACCTCGCGCCCGACGACATCCGCTACCTCGTGCCGCACCAGGCCAACCTGCGCATCATCGAGGCCACGGCCCGGCGGATGGGGCTGGGGGCGGACAAGGTGATGGTCAACATCGAGCACTACGGCAACACGACCGCGGCCACGCTCCCGCTCTGCCTCGGCGACTGGGAGGGCCAGCTCCGCGCCGGCGACAACCTGGTGCTGGCGGCCTTTGGTGGCGGCTTCACCTGGGGCGCGACCTGGCTCAAGTGGGCCTACGACGGCTCTGAATGATGGAAGAGGAGGGCGGAATAGGGAAGGGAGTCCTGCCTGACCGCCTCGTGCACTTCCTTTCCTCGTTCCGCCTTCAACACTCCTCGCTCTCATGACTGCCTTTCTGTTCCCCGGCCAGGGCTCCCAGGCGCCCGGCATGGCCGCCGACCTGACGGATCTCCCCGAGGCCAAGGCCCTGCTGGACCAGGCCGACGACGTGCTCGGCTTCGCCCTGACGGAGCTCATGTTCGGCGAGGACCCGGAGGCGCTCAAGCCGACCGAGATCACCCAGCCGGCGCTCTACGTCCACAGCCTGGCGGCGACCGCGGCGCTGGCGGCGCGCGGCGTCCGGCCCGACGTGGCGGCCGGCCACAGCCTGGGCGAGTGGAGCGCGCTGGCGGCCGTCGGCGCCGTGGGGTTTGCCGACGGGCTGCGGGCCGTCCGGCGCCGGGGCGAGCTGATGGCCCAGGCCGGCGACGTCCGCCCAGGCGCCATGTCGGCCGTTCTGGGACTGGACGCCGAGGCGCTGGAGGACGTGTGCCGCCAGGCGGCCGCCAGCGGCGACGGCGAGGTGGTGCCGGCCAACTACAACGACCCGGGCCAGATCGTGATCTCGGGCGACGCGCCCGCTGTCGAGCGCGCGGGGGCGCTGGCGACCGAGGCCGGCGCCAAGCGCGTGATCCCGCTGCCGGTGAGCGGCGCCTTCCACAGCCCGCTGATGGCGTTCGCTAAGGACGGGCTGGCGGCGACGCTAGACGCGCTGGAGATCACGGCCCCGTCGTGCCCGGTCGTCTTGAACGTGACCGCCGGGCCCACCACCGATCCCGACGAGATCCGCCAGCGGCTCTTGGACCAGCTCACCGCGCCGGTCCGCTGGGCCCAGTCGCTGGAGCGGATGGCCGCCGACGGCGCGACGCGCTTTGTGGAGGTCGGGACGGGCAAGGTGCTGTCTGGGCTCGTCAGGCGCACGCTGGGCCGCGACGCCCAGACGGCGCAGGCGGGCACGGCCGCCGAGATCGAGGCGCTAGCGGGCTAGCGACTGGCGGTCCGACTCGGCGAGAGGTCCCGGCGGTGCGCACCGCCAGCGGGGCACGAGCTAGCTTCCTGGGGTGGCCACCGCGGCCGGCTCCCAACCCGCCATGACCGAGCGCACGTACTCCGAAGACGAGATCGCCGACCTGATCGCCCGCGCGGCCGAGCGCCAGCGGGACGCCCGCCAGCGCGACGACAGCCCGGGGCTCACACTGACCGAGATCGAGCGGATCGGCCGGGACACGGGCATCGACCCGGAGCACCTGCGCGCGGCGGCGGCCGAGATGGACGCCGGCGGCCGGACGCTCGCGCGCCAGTCCGGCCACACCCGGACGCACGTCACCGTCGAGCGCTGGGTCGACGCGCCGCTGACGCCCGAGGCGTGGGAGGAGGCCGTCGCCGAGCTCCAGGGGCGCCACGGCGTCGACGCCTCGTTCTGGCTCGGGCAGAACTCGGGCGGGACGGTCCGGCAGATCGGCAACGCCTACGAGTGGCGCCACACGAGCAGCCTGGGCGTCCAGACGACCGTCACGGCCAGCCCGCGCGGCGACCAGACGCGGCTCCGGCTCCGCCAGCTGGTCGGGCTGGCGTCGCCGACGGCCGAGGGCATCGGCTACGGAGCGGTCTTGGCCGGCGTGGCGGGGATGTTCGGAGGCATCATCTCTGGTGCCGCTCTGGGGGCCGTACTAGTGTTCTTGCTGACCTGGGCAGGCGCCGCTCTGCTGATCACCGCGCTCGACCGGCGCTGGCGCGCCGGAAAGCTCCGCGACCTGGAGGCGCTCGCCGACGACCTCGCGCCCCTGCTGGCGGCGCCGGTCGGCGGAGCGGCAATGGCCGACGGGGCCGCGGCCACTGCGCCGAGCTCCCCTACGCCCCCCGCTCGGCTCGACCTCGGCGCGCTGGACGACGAGCCTCTCGGCACGGAGCCCGCCGCCGAGAGACGCCGCCAGCGGGCGGGGTAGCCGAGCCGGCGGGCGCGGACGGTGCGATCTTGGCGGCCCCCCTGCCCGATCCCATGACCCTCGACCTGACCGACAAGACCATCCTCGTCACCGGCGGCACGCGCGGCATCGGCCGCGCCACCGTCGAAGCGGCCGCCGCCGCCGGCGCTCGCGTCGCCTTCACCTACCGCGCCTCCGCCGACACCGCCGACCAGCTGGCGGCCGAGTTGGGCGGGCCGGACCGCGCGCTCGCCATCCAGGCCGACGCCGCCAGCCGGGACGACGCCCAGGCCGCCGTCCAAGCCGTGCTCGACGCTTGGGGCACCATCGACGGGCTGGTGGTCAACGCCGGGATCACGCGCGACGGGCTGATGATCCGGATGGACGAGGGCGCGTGGCAGGACGTGATCGACACCAACCTGACGGGCGCCTTCCACGTGTGCAAGGCGGCCTACCGGCCGATGATGAAGCAGCGCGGCGGCTCCATCGTGACCGTCTCGTCGGTGGTGGGCGTGACCGGCAACGCGGGCCAGGCCAACTACGCCGCGTCCAAGGCCGGCGTGATCGGGCTCACCAAGAGCCTGGCGCGCGAGCTGGGCGGGCGCGGCGTGCGCGCCAACGTGGTCGCGCCGGGCTACGTCGACACCGACATGACGGCGGACCTGGGCGACAAGGCGACGGAGGCCATGCAGGGCCAGATCCCGCTCGGCCGCACCGGGCGGCCCGACGAGATCGCCGGGGCCGTCCTGTTCCTGCTCTCCGACGCCGCCAGCTACGTCACCGGCCACGTGCTCCACGTCGACGGCGGCATGGCGATGTAACGAGGGGCAGGGCCTAGGCGCGCGGCGCCGGAGCCTAGGCCTCCGTCCGGGCCGGGAGCTGGAGCAGGTTGCTCCGGCCGCACGCCGGGCACGGGTAGGCCACGATGGGGCCGTCGTCGGCCTCGGCGACGACGCCGGCTCGCAGGTGGTCGGACTGGGCGTGGGGCGGGGCGCCGTCGGGCGTGAACGGGGCGTCGCCGGAGTGGTAGACGCCGACGCGCTCGCGGCACCAGTTGCAGTAGAAGGGCGTGGCAGGCATGGTGGGGAGGGGGAGAGCCCGCTCCAACGGCACCCGGGCCGGCAGGCTCCCCGCGCCCAGGCGGCCCACGGCCGCCGGGCCGTCTCTGTGTCCTAGGCCGGGCCCCGTGAGTATCCTGTGGGCCGCCCGCCCGGCGGGCGGCCGCGACGCGCGCCCGCGACCCGCCAGCGCGGCGAGGCGGCAGGCGCGCCGCTGGCGGCCCGCCTCCGCGCGCGCCATGCTCTCTACCCCATGACCCCCGCCTCTGACCCGTTCCTCGTCGTCGGCCTAGGCGCTTCGGCGGGCGGCCTGAGCGCGCTGGAGGCGTTCTTCGCCGGGCTGCCCCGCACCGACGGGGCCGCGTTCGTGGTGGTGGTCCACCTCGCGCCGGACCGCGAGAGCGAGATGGCCGAGATCCTGGGCCGCTCCGTCCCGATCCCGTTCGTCCAGGTGACCGAGCGCGTCGAGGTCGAGCGCGGCCACGTCTACGTGATCCCGCCCGACCGCAACCTGGTCATCGAGGACGGGCACCTGCGGCTGGAGGCGCTAGAGGACGAGCGCCACCGGCGCCGGCCGATCGACCACTTTTTCCGGACGCTGGCCGACGCCTGGGGCGAGCACGCCGTCGGCGTGGTGCTCTCGGGCACGGGCCACAACGGGACCGTCGGCGCCGGCCGCATCCGGGAGCGCGGCGGGCTGGTGCTGGCCCAGGACCCCGACGAGGCCACGTTCGACGAGATGCCCCGCAGCGCCATCGCCTCCGGCGTCGTGGACCGCGTGGCGGAGGCGGCCGACCTGGCCGCGGAGGTGATCGCCTACGCCGAGCGCCTGGCCACCGTCCGCGTGGCGACGGACGCGACGGACCTGCCCGGCGACGACGTCGAGGCGGTCCGCCGCATCCTGGCCCAGCTGCGCGTCCACACCGGCCACGACTTTTCGCACTACAAGCGCGCCACGGTGCTGCGGCGGCTGGAGCGGCGGCTCCACGTGGTCGGCGCCGGCTCGCTGGCGGACTACCTCGGCTACCTCCGCGAGCGCCCCGACGAGGCCCAGGCGCTCCTGGACGACCTGCTGATCCACGTCACCAACTTCTTCCGCGACCCCCCGGCGTTCGCCCGGCTGGCGGAGGCGGTGCCCGCGCTGTTCGAGGGCAAGCGGGCCGGCGACGAGGTGCGGGTGTGGGTCGCCGGCTGCGCCACCGGCGAGGAGGCGTACTCGGTCGCGATCCTGTTGTGCGAGCACGCCGCGGGCCTGCGCGAGCCGCCCCACGTCCAGGTGTTCGCCACCGACCTCAGCGCCGACGCCGTCCAGACGGCCCGCCGGGGCCTCTACCCCAAGTCCATCGAGGCCGACGTGAGCCCGGCCCGCCTGCGCGAGCACTTTGTCGATACGCCGGCCGGCTACCGCGTGCGCGACGCGCTGCGCGAGCAGGTGCTGTTCACGCCCCACAGCCTGCTCAAGGACCCGCCATTTGCCCACCTGGACCTGGTCACGTGCCGGAACCTGCTGATCTACCTCCAGCGGGACCTCCAGCGCCGCACCCTGGAGCTGTTCCACTACGCGCTGCGGCCGGGCGGCCTGCTGTTCCTGGGCGCCAGCGAGACCGCCGACGCGGCCCAAGGGCTGTTCGAGGACGTCGACAAGCCGGCCCACCTGTACCGAGCGCTCGACACGGCCTCGACGCTGCCGCACATAGGCACGAGCCGGCGCGCGAGGCTCCCGTCGCCGTCGCCGTCGCCGTCGCCGTCGCCGTCGCCGCCGCCCGCCGAGCCCGACCTCTCGGTCGACGCGCTCCACCAGCGGCTCCGGGCCGACGCGGCGGCGCCCAGCGTGCTCGTCGACGCGGCCGGCGACGTGGCCCACCTGTCGGACGGGCTGGAGCCGTTCCTCCAGGTGGGCGGCGGCGCCCCGACCCGGAACGTGCTCCGGCTGGTCGTGTCCGCGCTCCGGCCGTCGGTCCAGACGGCGCTGTTCCAGACGCGCGGCGGCGGGAGCGCCGTCACCGCCGGGCCGGTCACGGTCGAGGTCGGCGGCCGGCCGCACGCGGTCCGGCTGCACGCCGAGGGCGTGGAGGGCGGGATGTCGCGCATCGCCTTCCTGGCCGAGCCCGCCGCGCCGGCGCCCGCCCTCTCCCACGACGCCCACACCCGGGCCCTGGCCGACGAGCTCCAGGAGACCCGCGAGCAGCTCCAGCTCACCGTCGAGGAGTTCGAGACGAGCCGCGAGGAGCTCCGCGCCCAGAACGAGGAGCTCCAGTCGACCAACGAGGAGCTACGGAGCACGGCCGAGGAGCTGGAGACGTCCAAGGAGGAGGCCCAGTCGATGGCCGAGGAGCTCCAGACCGTCAACGACGAGCTCAAGCACAAGGTCGAGGAGCTGGGCCAGGCCTCCGGCGACCTCGAAAACCTGATCGCGGCGACCGAGATCGCGACGCTGTTCCTGGACCGCGACTTGCGCATCCAGTGGTTTACGCCCCAGGTGCGGCGCCACTTCCGCATCCGGTCCTCCGACGTCGGGCGGCCGCTCGACGACCTGGCCCAGAACTTCGGCGGCGACCGGCTGGCGGAGGACGCCGAGTCGGTGCTGGAGCGGCTGGAGGTCCAGGAGCGCGAGGTCGAGAGCGGGGGGCGGTGGCACCTGGTCCAGGTCCGGCCCTACCAGAGCGACCGCGACCGCGTCGAGGGCGTCGTGGTCACCTTCGTGGACATCACCGAGCGCCGCCGCCAGGAGGAGGCCATCCGTCAGCGGGCCGACGAGTTCCAGGCGCTCATCACGGCCTCGGCCCAGGCCGTCTGGGCCACCGACGCCCGGGGCCGGGTGGTCGCCGACTCGCCGTCGGCGCGGGCGCTCACGGGCCAGAGCGCGGCCGAGTGGCTGGGCGAGGGCTGGGCCGACGCCGTCCACCCCGACGACCGCGCCGACGTGCTCGGGCGCTGGCGGGCCGCCGTCGCCTCGGGCCAGCCCTGCCACCACACGTTCCGCCTCCACGACACCGGCGGCGCGTGGCGCTGGGTCCAGGTCCGGGCCGTCCCCGTCCACCGTCCCGATGGCGGGGTGCGCGGCTGGGTGGGCACCACCGAGGACGTCACCGAGCGGCGCCAGGCCGACGCCGACCTGCGCGAGTCCGAGGCCCGTTACCGGACGCTGTTCGAGTCCATCAGCGAGGGGTTCGCGGTCATCGAGATGGTGGCCGGCGAGACGGGCGAGTTCGTCGACTACCGCTTTGTCGAGACCAACCCGTCCTTCGAGGCCCAGACGGGCCTGGTCGACGCCGTGGGGCAGACGGCGCGCGCGATGATCCCCGGCCTCGAAGACGTCTGGGTCGAGACCTACGGCCGTGTGGCCGCGACGGGCGAACGCGTCGTGTTCGAGCAGGCGTCGGACGCGATGAGCCAGTGGTTCGACGTCGAGGCCTTCCCCGTGGGCGACGCGGCGCCCTACCGGGTGGCCATCTTGTTCGCCGACGTCACCGAGCGCAAGCGGGCCGAGATCAAGCTCCAGGCCAGCGTGGCCCGTGCCGGCTTTCGCGCCAGCCTCGCCGACGCGCTCCGGCCGCTGGAAGACCCCGTCGAGGTGCAGGCCGAGACCGCCCGCGTCTTGGGCGAGCACCTGGGCGCCAGCCGCGTCCACTACGCCGAGGTGAGCGAGGACGGCGCCTGGGGCACCATCGAGGCCGACTACCACGTCGGCGTGGCCAGCGTCGCCGGAGACCATCGCTTCACGGAGTACGGCGCCGCGCTGGCGGAGGTGGTGGCCGGCGGCGAGACGTTCGCCGTGGCCGACGTCGCCCAGGACCCGCGCCTGAGCCCGGACGAGCGGGCGGCCGCAGAGGCGATCGGGACCGGGGCCTACCTGGTGGCCCCGGTGGTCAAAGACGGGCGGGCGCGGGCCCTGCTCATCGTCCACTCCGCCGAGCCGCGGCCGTGGACCGACGCCGAGGCGACGCTGGTCCAGGAAACCGCCGAGCGGACGTGGGTCGCCGTCGAGGCCGTCCGCGCCGAGGGCGCGCTCAGGCAGACCGAGGCCCGCTTCCGCCAGGCCATCGAGGCGGCCCGGCTGGGCACGTGGTCCTTCGGGATCCCCGGCGGCCCGCTCGAGCTCGACGCCCGCGCCCGCCAGCTGTTCGGGCTCGGCGACGGCCCGCTGACCGACGCCGACGTGCTGGGCCGGGTCCACCCGGACGACCGGGCGGCGTTCGAGGAGGCCCAAGACGCCGCGCTCGACCCCGGCGGGCCGGGCGTGTTCGCCGAGACCCACCGCGTGGTCTGGCCCGACGGCCGGGTCCGGTGGGTGCGCGGCCAGGCCGAGGTCACGTTCGAGACCGCCGACGGCGAGCGACGGCCGGTCCGGGCGGCCGGCGTCGTGTTCGACGTCACCGAGCAGCACGCGGCCCAGGCGGCGCTGCGCGAGAGCGAGGAGCGGTTCCGCGAAACGGCGGAGACCGTCCCCGACGTCCTGTTCACGGCCTGCCCAGACGGCCGGGTGACCTACGCGAGCGCCCAGTTCCAAGCGTTCACCGGCGTCCCGCCCGCCGACGTGATCGGCACGTCGCTCTGGCCCCACGTGATCCACCCGGACGACCGGCCGGCCGTCGACGCAGCCTGGACCGAGGCCTGCGCCGCCGGCGAGCGGTTCGAGCGGCGCTACCGGCTCGGCATCGCCGGCGGGGGCTACCTGTGGGTCTTTACCCGCGCCCGCCCCGTGACGGACGCCGAGGGCGAGGTCACGCGCTGGTTCGGGACCGTGACCGACGTCGACGCGCTGATCCAGACCGAGCAGGCCCTCCAGGCCGTCAACGAGACGCTGGAGGCCCGGGTCGCCGAGCGGACGGCCCAGGCCCGCGCCCTGGCCGACCAGCTCACCGTCGCCGAGCAGACCGAGCGCCAGCGGCTGGCGCACGTGCTCCACGACGACCTCCAGCAGCAGCTCTACGGCCTGTCGCTGCTGCTGCTCGTGGCCCGCACCAGCCCGCCCGGCGAGACCGGGGCCATGCTCGACCGGGCGGAGGCCGTGCTGGCGGAGTCGATCGCGCTTACGCGGTCGCTGTCGTCGGACCTCAACCCGGTCGTGCTGGAGTCGGAGTGCGTCGAGGACTTGGCGCGGTGGCTCGCCGAGCGCGAGGCGGCAAACGGCCGGCTGGCGGTCACGGTCGAGGGCCGGGGCCGCATCGAGGACGACTCGGCGCGCGCGCTGCTCTACCAGGCCCTGCGCGAGCTCCTGTTCAACGTGGTCAAGCACACCGACGTCGACCGCGTCCGGATCGTGATCGCCGAGGGCGCGGGCGCGGTCACGGTCACGGTCGCGGACGAGGGCGAGGGGTTCGACCCGGCGGCCGGCGACCATGCCGAGGGGTTCGGGCTGACGAGCATGCGCAGCCGCCTCTCGACGGTCGGCGGCCGCGTCGACGTGGCCTCGGAGCCCGGGGCCGGGACCCGGGTCACGGTCACCGTGCCGACGGGGCGCGAGTAGGACGTTCCCTGAGTCGGCGGGTGTGCGTTCCCTCATTCGACGGGGCCGAGCAAGAGAGGGGGGGCGTCGCGCGTACGTTGCGGACGATGGCTCACCACCTGTTTCTGGTCGAAGACCACCCCGTCATGCGCGAGGCCTACGCCCGCGTGCTCACCGCCGAGCCCGACCTGCTCTTGTGCGGCGAGGCCGAGTCGGCCGAGGCCGCGCTCGTGGCCCTCGCCGGCATCGAGTGCGACCTCGTGATCACCGACGTGCGGCTGCCCGGGCAGAGCGGCATCGACCTCGCCGGAGAGATCCGCCAGCGGTGGCCGGAGCTGCCGGTCGTGGTCATCACCGGCCACGAGGACAGCGTGTTCGCCCGTCGGGCCGAGGAGGCCGGCGCGGCGGCGTTCCTGCCCAAGCGGTTGGCGGCCACCCACCTCCTCGATACCATCCGGGGCGTGCTCCAGCCGGAGGCGGGCTAGGCGCCGGCCGCTGGCGCCCCCGCTGCGGGGCGCGCGCCAGGGGGCGCGAACCGTGGGCCGACTGCGGGGTTGGCTCGGCCCCGCCCGACGCCCGATGGACCTCACGCTCTCCGACCTGTCGCCCCGCGACACCTACAAGCTGCTGAGCGCGCTCGTGGTGCCGCGCCCCATCGCCTGGGTCACGACGCTCCACGCCGACGGGTCGGTCAACGCGGCGCCGTATAGCTTCTTCAACCTGATGGGCTCGCGCCCGCCCGTAGTCGCCATCGGGCCGGACGGCTTGGAGAAGGACACGCCGCGCCACGTCCGCCAGCGGGGCGCGTTCGTGGTCAACGTGGTGAGCGAGGCCGTGGCGCCGGCCATGCACGCCACCTCGGCGCCGCTCCCGCCGGGCGTCAGCGAGGCGGAGGCGGGGGGCCTGGCGACGGCCGCCATCCCGGGCTGGGACGTGCCCCGCATCGCCGACGCGCCGGCGGCCCTCGCCTGCCGCGAGCACACGGCGCTCCGGATCGGCGAGACGCACGTGGTCCTGGGCGTGGTGGAGCGGCTCTACGTCCGCGACGACCTGGTGGACGCTGGCCGCTGGCGGATCGACCAGGACGCGCTCCGGCCCGTCGGGCGGTTGGGCGGCGGGCTCTACGCCCGCACGCGCGACCACCTGGACCTGGGACCGAGGCCCTCAGCGGACGCGTAGGGCAGGGGCCAGGCTGCAGAAAGAAAGGGCGGAATTCTGTACATTTGAGAGCTCCCAATGATGAAGCCTTTCATTCTATGACCCGCCGCACCGGCACGTACCGCGAGACCTCGATCTAGGGCGAGACGGTTCGCGCCTTCATCCCCGCTCCGCTTCCGCCCGCGCTCGACCTCGGGCCGGCTGACTTCGACCTAATGGAGCGGGCCAACCGAGCGCTCGGCCGGCTCGACGGAATCTCGACGCTGCTTCCAGACCGAGACCTGTTCCTCTACCTCTACGTCCGCAAGGAAGCTCTGCTGTCCTCACAGATCGAAGGGACCCAATCCTCTCTGTCGGAGCTCCTGCTGTTCGAAGACGACCGTGCGCCGTCGATTCCCACCGACGATGTCCGAGAGGTCTCGAACTACGTGGCGGCTCTGAACCACGGACTGGCTCGCCTCCAAGATGGGCTCCCCCTTTCCCTCCGGCTGATCCGCGAGATCCACAGCGTTCTGCTTCGGGAGGGCCGCGGTGCGGACAAGACGCCCGGGGAGTTCCGTCGCTCTCAGGTGTGGCTGGGGGGCAGTCGCCCTGGCAAGGCCCAATTCGTGCCGCCACCCCAGCTAATGAGGTGATGCCGTGCCTGGACCGTTTCGAGCGGTTCCTCTACGAGCCGGGCACGCCCGTACTGATCAAGGCGGCGCTCGCGCACGTTCAGTTCGAGACCATCCACCCGTTTCTGGACGGAAACGGCCGCGTGGGCCGGCTCCTCATCACGTTCCTGCTGTGCGCCGAGGATGTCTTGGCTGACCCCATTCTGTACCTCTCGCTCTACTTCAAGACGCACCGTGAGGAGTACTACGAGCGACTCCAGCGCGTGCGGACACACGGCGAATGGGAGGAGTGGCTTCGGTTCTTTCTAGAAGGCGTGCGTGAGACCTCGGCGCAGGCTGTCCAGACGGCCCGCGAGATCCTGACTCTGTTCGAGCACGACCGTGGGCGGATTCGGGAGTCGCTAGGCGGGCGAGCCGGTTCCACGTTGCGCGTTCACGAGGTTATGCAGCGGCGCCCGCTGCTGACCATCAAGGAGGCTGAACGGCGCAGCGGCGTCTCCCGCCCGACGGCGCAGAAGTCGCTGGAGCGGATGGCGCAGCTCGGGATCACGCGCGAGGTGACAGGCAGTAGGTATGGAATGACCTGCCTCTACGAGCCTACATGGAGATCCTGGAGCGCGGGGCCGAGCCGCTCTAGCCGCGCGCTGGCGGAGGGCGTCGGCGAGCCGCGCGCGAGGGCGGCCCGCCAGTCGGGCGCGGGGGCCATCCGACGAGCCGTGAACCCGCCTGCGGAGCCCGGCGCGCGCTGGCGGGTAGGCACCCTCCCCCACACCCGCTCCCCATGACGTCCGTCGCCGACAGCCTGGTCCTGCTCCGAACCGCCATCGTCAACGTGCTGATGAGCGGCCCGCCGGGCGCCGGCGACCGCGGCTGGGTGCTGGTCGACACCGGCCTGCCCGGCTCTGCCGACGCCATCGTGGACGCCGCGGCGCGCCGGTTTGGGCACGGCGCCCGGCCCTCGGGCATCGTGCTCACGCACGGCCACTTCGACCACGTGGGGACCGTCGAGGCGCTGGCCGAGCGGTGGGACGCGCCCGTCTACGCCCACCCGTTGGAGCACCCCTACCTGACCGGCCGCTCGGCGTACCCGCCGCCCGACCCGACCGTCGGCGGCGGGGCGATGTCGGCGTTGTCGTTCCTCTACCCCAAAAAGCCCGTGGACCTGGGCGGCCGCGTCCGGGCGCTGCCCGACGACGGCACGGTGCCAGGGATGCCCGGCTGGCGCTGGATCTGGACGCCCGGCCACTCGCCGGGCCACGTCTCGCTGTGGCGCGAGGCCGACCGCGCGGTGGTGGCCGGCGACGCGTTCGTGACCACCAAGCAGGAGTCGGCGCTCTCGGTGCTGGTCCAGCGGGCCGCCGTCCATGGGCCGCCGTCCTACTTTACGCCCGACTGGCCGGCCGCTCGGCGCTCGGTCCAGCGGCTAGCGGCGCTCCGGCCCGAGGCCGCCGCGACGGGGCACGGGCCGGTGATGCGAGGGGACGACCTCCGGCGCGGGCTGGCCCGGCTGGTCAAGGAGTTCGACCGACGCGCCGTCCCGTCGCACGGCCGCTACGTCGGCGCGCCGGCCGTGACCGACGCGGGCGGCGTGGTGTCGGTGCCTCCGCCGGACCCCCGCGAGCGGGTCGCCGTCGGGATCGTGGCCGCCGCCGGGGGGGCCGCCGTCGCGAAGGCGCTCGGGGGCCGCGCCCTGCGCCGTGTGACGGGGCGCTAACCGCCCCGCCCCGCTGGCGGCCGCCGTCGCCAGGGTGTCGCTCCCGCCCAGGCCGGCCGCCAGCGGGTCAGCCGACGCGGGCGAAGCCCAGGCTCTTGGGGGCCGTCCGGCCAAAGTGGGCGCGCATCTCGGCCAGCTCCGGCGCCTTGAGCTCGGGGTCGGCCTCGGCGATGGCGAAGGCGGCCTCGCGCGCGACCTCCAGGATCTCGGCGTCCTTGACGATGTCGGCGATCTGGAGGTCGGGCAGGCCCGACTGCCTCGTGCCGAAAAAGTCGCCGGCGCCCCTCAGGCGCAGGTCGATCTCCGAGATCTCGAACCCGTCCGTCGTGCCCTCCATGGCCTCCAGCCGCTCCGTCGACTCGGCGGAGCGCTTGTAGGACGCCATCAGAAAGCAGTAGCTCTGGTCGGCCCCGCGGCCGACGCGCCCGCGCAGCTGGTGGAGCTGGGCGAGCCCGAACCGCTCGGCGTGCTCGATCACCATGACGGTCGCGTTGGGCACGTCGACGCCCACCTCGATGACCGTCGTCGCCACCAGCACGTCGGCCTCGCCGCCCTTGAAGCGGTCCATCGCCTCCTCCTTTTCGTAGGCCAGCATCCGGCCGTGGACCAGCTCTACGCGGTAGGGCCGGAGCGCCTCCGCCAGCTCGGCGGCCCCGTTCTCGGCGTCCTTGACGTCCGCCAGCGTCTCGGACTCGGACTCCTCGACCAGCGGGTAGACCACGTAGGCCTGGCGCCCCTCGCGCAGCTGGCGCTTGACGAAGTCGAGCATCTCGTCGCGGCGCTTCTCGCTGTAGACGCGCGTGTCGATGGGCTTGCGGCCGGCCGGCAGCTCGTCGATGGCCGAGACGTCGAGGTCGCCGTAGGCCGTCATCGCGAGCGAGCGCGGGATGGGCGTGGCCGTCATCATGAGCACGTGCGGCCGCTGGCCCTTTTTGAACATCCGGGCCCGCTGGACGACGCCGAACCGGTGCTGCTCGTCCACGACGGCCAGCCCCAGGTTCTGGAACGCCACCTTGTCCTCGATGATCGCGTGCGTGCCCACGACCACGTGCGCCGTCCCGTCGGCGATCTCGGCTAGGATCTCCTCGCGCAGCGCCTTGCGCTGGCCGCCGATCAGGAGGCGCACCTGCAATCCCAGCGGCTCCAGGTAGCGGCGGATGGTGGCGTAGTGCTGCTCGGTCAGGATCTCGGTCGGCGCCATAAAGGCGGCCTGGCGGCCGGCGTCGACGGCCATCAGCATGGCCGCGATGCCCACGACGGTTTTGCCCGAGCCGACGTCGCCCTGGACCAAGCGGTTCATCTGGTGCCCTGAGGCGGTGTCGGCCGCGACCGTGTCCAGCACGCGCTGCTGGGCGCCGGTGAGCGCGAACGGCAGCGACTCCAGAAACGCCCGGGTGACGGGCCCGGCGCCGTCCAGCACCACGCCCGCGCGGCGCTCCTGGCGGCCCTTGGTCAGCGCTAGGAGCAGTTGGAGAAAGAAGAACTCCTCGAACTTGAGCCGGTAGCGCGCCCGCCCCCGCTCGGCGGCGTCCTTGGGAAAGTGCACCGCCCGCAGCGCCACGTTCCCCTCGATCAGCCCGTGCTGCTGGCGGACCGAACCGGGCAGCACCTCGGGGATCGCCAGCCCGTGGCTCTTGAACAGGCCGTAGATCAGCTTGCGGAACGTCCGGTTGACCAGCCCGACCTTCTCCAGCGCCGCCGTGCCGCGGTAGACCGGGATGATGCGGCCGGTCGCGAGCGCCGCCCGCTCGTCGCTCAGCGCGTCCGACTCGGGGTGGGCCATCGAAAACTGGCTCCCGTACTTTTCGGCCTTGCCGTGGAAGGCGTAGAGGTCACCCTTGTTGTACAGCCGGTGGATGTAGTTGGCGCCCCGGAACCAGACGCACTTTAGGGTGCCGCCGTCCTCGTCGGTCACGCGCAGCTCGAAGCGGCTCTTGCCGCCGCGCCCCGGCACCAGCCCCTTCGACGTCACGGTCCCGACGACGGTGATCGGGCCCATGCCCTCGGCGATCTGGCGGATGGGCGTGATCGTGCTCCGGTCGAGGTAGGCGCGCGGGTAGTACCGGAACAGGTCGCCGGCCGTCTTGACGCCGACCTTGCGCAGCGGCTCGGCCCGGCGCTCGCCGATGCCGGGGAGCTGCTCCACGTCGGTGTCGAGGACGGAGGGGTCGGTTTGGGGGGCGGTCTCGGCCATGCGTCGTCGCGTGTTCGGGAGACGGAAAGCTAGGCCGCCCGGCCGCCAGCGGTGTGTCTCGCCCCGCCCCGCTGGCGGAGGCGGCGAGCAGCAACGACCCGCTGGCCAGCGGCGCCAGCGGGGCGGGCTAGCGGCTGGCGGCGACGCCCTCGGCCCAGCGCCGCGGCGCGAACAGGACCGGGTCGAGTGGAGGGTCGGCCACCAGGTCCGCGTAGGTCTCCCAGAACACGATCCGGTCGTCCTGGCGGACCGAGACGTAGGGGGCCACCCAGCCTCCGCCCAGCCGCTGGTAGTTCTCGAACCGGACGTCCTGGAGCGCGCCGTCTTGGCCCGGCTCCACCAGGCGGACGAACAGGAGCCGGTCGCGCTCGATCCAGACCTCGCCCGTCTCGGGCACGCCCAGCACGTAGGCCCGCTTCCCGTCCCAGACGTCCTCCCGGAACGCCGCCAGGTCGACGCCCTCAGCCTCCAGGATGCGCAGCGTCTCGGCCGGCGGCTGGGCGTAGACGTCGAAGCCCCACAGCAGCAGCGGGTTGCGCTCGGCGCGCGCCGCCGCCAGCCGGCCGTCGCGGTAGAGGTAGGTCGAGTCCTCCACGAACAGGGCGCCGCGGCCCTCCGTCGGGTCGCCCATCTCGATGCGGAGCCGGCCGGGCAGCGCGGCCCACTCGCGCCAGGTCTCGGTCGAGACCGAGCCGTCGGGCCGGCGCCGGTGCGTCTGCTGGGCGAACGAGATCGTGCGGTACCACGAGTCCGCGTGCCGCTGGTGCATCGCGTCGACGAGCGTGGCCGCGTCGTAGACCGGGTCGGCGCGCATAGGACCGGCGAAGATCGGACCGGCCGTCTCGACCCGCACCGTCGAGTCGGGGCGGGCGTCGGCGGTCTCGGCCGGCCGCGGCTGGCTGCACGCGGAGACGGCGAGCAGGAGCGGGAGCAGGGCGCGTCTCGTGATCGGGGTCAGGGGCATGGGTCGGGGCCGAGGGCGAACTCGGGCAGTGGGGTCGGGGGCCGAGGGCACGGCGGCCGTTGGGCTCTGGAACGAACCCTCGCCCCCGTTCTGATGCGCGGCCCCTCGTCTCGGGCCGGCCGGTCTCGACCGCCAGCCGGCAGGGCCGGCCGGCGGGCGCGGGGACCACGGGGTGTCGGGCGGCGGAGGCGGGCACGTGGGGGCGCTGGGGGCACGAATGGTAACCCCCGCGTTCCATCTCGCCGGTCCGCTAGGCCCGAACCGGCGCTCGGCGGGCGGATTCGGCCTCCGGCTGGCCGGTTGGCACGCCGCTTGAAGAGGACCGGGTCAGGCCCACACTCCCCCTCCCATGACGCAGACGCTCCCTTCCACCTCGCTCGCGCCGCTCCTCGCCGGCTACCTGTCCGGCGACGTCTCCCACGACACCATGTGCCGCTTCGACGACCTGTTCGAGGACGCCCCCGCGACGGCGGCCGAGCGCGAGGCCTTCGCCCACTTCTACCTCGACGCGCTGGCGATGGACGAGACCGCCGACGCGTTGCCGGAACGGGCCGAGGTCGGCGGCATCCTGAACGTCGCACGGGCGTAAGGCCGGGGCACCACGCCCCCACCTGTGTCTCGCTGCCCCGACCACCTGCCGTCCACGCCCGACGGCCGCTTCTTCGTCCACGGCGGCCGCCTGTGGCGCTGCGCCAACCCCGACCTGTCCGACCAAGACTACCAGCGCCACGTCGACGCGCTGATGGACGCCCGGCGCGCCGTCGGAGCGGCCAAGCGCGCCGACGACACGGACGCCGAGAAGCAGGCGCGCAAGCAGGTCGACAAGGCCAAGCGCGCCCTGGGCGAGCGCGGCCCGACGTGGTGGGGCGGCCCCGACTACAACCGGAAGGCGCCCGAGAACACGCCCTACGGCCGGTGGTGGGCGGCGCTCGACGCCGACGAGCGCGCGCCCGGCGAGTAGCCCCCACCCCGCTGGCGGGGGCCGCCGCCGAGGGGGACCGCCAGCGGGGCGGACACAAAAGGGGCCGCCCGGTGCTGGACCCGGGCGACCCGTTTGCGCCCGTCTATAGGGCGCGACTCTCAGGCGCGCTTAGTTGGACAGCGCGGGGGCGTTGACGCGCGTCCTCAGGTAGGTGTCGCGCTGGCCGTAGTAGTCGTAGACGCCTTCGGTAAAGGTGGCGTCGGCCGTCGAGGGCCAGTCGTTCTTGTCGAAGCCGGGGGCGTTTTCCAAGCGCTCCTTGGTGACGTCGAGCACGAACTGCTCCTTGTCACGGTCGATGGTGAAGGCCTGGAGCGGCACGGCGAACAGCTTGTCGCCGATCCCGAGGAAGCCCCCAAAGTCGAGCACGGCGTATTCGACCGAGCCCATCTGCGGGTCGATCATGAGGTCCTTGATGTCGCCGAGAGTGGTGCCCTCCGTGTTGGCGACGGTGGTGTTCTGGATGCTGGAAGTCGAGAGAAGTGTATTCATTGTAGAGGGGAATAGATATGTGGAAGGGCGGTCCTCCCTTGTGTTATTTGTATGTGACAAAGTGTGTGATGTTTTAAAGGAAGCAAGAAGTCCGGAAATTGATCTGCGGAGCGGCTCGCCGTTTCCGGCCGAGGCCTCTTGCCTCCGGTCGCCTCCATTCCGATACTTCCGGCCCCCCGATGATCGCCTTATGTACCGCCCGCTCGCCCTGGTCGCCGTCTCCCTGTCGTTGTCCGCCTGCGCCGCCATCGGCGGCTCCGCACCCCGAGGGTGGGCCGCAGCGCCGGCCCCACGCGCCGAGTCGCGGCCGGCCGCACGTGTCGAGAAGGCCGGCGGCGGGCGTCCGTCGCCGCGCTTCGAAGCCGCCCGCGACCGGCGTCCGGCGGTCGCGTCCGGCCTGATGATCCCCGTCGTGGGGGTCTCCGCAGCCGACCTCCGGGACTCGTTCGCGGCGGGGCGCTCGGGCGGGCGCACCCACAACGCCATCGACATCATGGCGCCGCGCGGCACGCCGCTGGTGGCCATCACCGACGGCACGGTCACCCGGCGCCATTGGAACCGGCTGGGCGGCAACACGCTCTACCTGACCTCGGCCGACGGCCAGACGGACTACTACTACGCGCACCTCGACGAGTACGCGGCCGGCATCGAGGTGGGCACGCGCGTGCGCCGAGGCGAGACCATCGGGACGGTCGGCTCGACGGGCAACGCCCAGGGCGCGCACCTCCACCTCCAGATCCTGGACAAGCGCGGCGGAGGCCGAGGGGCGCCCGTCAACCCCTACGCGCTGCTGCGCGCCGCCGAGCTGGCGCAGTCGCGCTAGCCTCGCCCGGCTGGCGGCGGCCGCCCGCGAGCGGGACGAGGGCCGGCGAGGGCTACTCGCCCAGCACGTCCTCGATGGTCATCACCTCGACCGGGCCGAGGTCCAGCGCCCGGACGTCGGCCTCGATCGTGGCGCGGTCGCCCACCACCACGACCACCATCTCGTCCGGCACGACGTACTGGCGGGCCACGCGCGCCAGGTCGTCGGCGGACACCGAGCGGACGCCGGCCGAGTAGCGGTCGTAGGTGTCCGCCGGCAGGCCGTCGAGCCACAGGTCGCCCACCATCGCCGCCGTCCCGCGGACGGTCGCGAACGGGGCCGGGAACGAGAGCGCGAGGTAGTCGCGCGACTTGGTCAGCTCCTCGCTAGGGACGGGCTCCGAGATGGCCGCCAGCTCGTGGAAGAACTCCGAGAGGGCGGGCGCCGTGACGTCGGTCTGGACGTCGGAGGAGGCCGTGAAGGGGCCGGCGACGGGGCGGAAGCTGAACCCCGAGCCGGCGCCGTAGCTGTAGCCGTTGCGCTCGCGCAGGTTCTGGTTGAGGCGGCTGGTGAAGCTGCCGCCCAAGATCGTGTTGAGCACCTCGAGCGCGTAGTAGTCCGGCGTCGACCGCGCCGCGCCGATGCGCGCCACGCGGACGACCGACTGGGCCGCGCCGGGCTTGTCGACCAAGAGCACGCGCGTGGCGCCGACCTGGGCCGGCTCCGCCAGGTCTGCGTGCGCCGGCGCCGGACGGCTAGGCCAGGCGTCGGCGCCGAACGCTGCCTCTAGTTTGGGTTGGACCTCGGCCCAGTCGAGCGCGCCCACCACCACCAGCGCCGCGTTCGTCGGCCGGACGGCGCGGTCGTGGAAGTCGACCAGCTCCTGGCGCGTCAGGGCCCGGACCGTGGCCGGCTCGCCCGTCCCCAGCCGCCCGTACGGGTGGTCGGCGCCGTAGAGCGCGCGCGCGAGCGCGACCGCGGCGACGGCGCGCGGCTGGTCGCCGCGCTGGCTCAGCCCCGTGAGCCGGCTCGTGCGGACCCGCTCCAGGTCCTCGGCGGGGAACGTCGGCCGGAGCGCCACGTCGGCCATCAGCGCCAGCGCGTCGTCCAGCTTCGAGGCCGGCGTGTGGAGCTGGACCTGCAAGCTGTGCAAGCCGGCGGCGGTGCCGAGGTCGATGCCCAGGAAGTCGACGGCGTCGGCCAGCTCCAGCGCGCTGAGGTCGCCGGCGCCCTCGTCCATCATGTCGGCCGCGAGCGAGGCCAGGCCGTCGCGGTCGCCGTCGTCCACCGAGCCGGTCTTGACCAGCAGGTTGACCTGGGCCAGCGGCACGCCGGGCTTGTCGACGAACAGCACCGGCAGCCCGTTCGAGAGCTCGTGGCGCTGGACCTGGGGCGCGGCGAACGCGGGCGCGGGGCCCAGGGCCGGCCGCTCCCAGACGGGCGCGGTCTGCGCCGAGACCGGCGCGCTGGCGGCGGCCGCCAGCAGGACGAGAACGGAGAGGAGTCGCTTCATGAGGATAGACGTCTTGGTTGTCCGCGCCTTCGCTGCGCGGTCCGGGTTCGGGGTGCAAGGTCCGCCGCCTGCGAGTCTGCGGCCTCGCTCTTGCGAACCCTGACCCTCTGAACCCTGCCCCTAAAACAGAGGGACGGCGGTCTCGGAGTCCGAGACGGCCAGCTCGGGCTGGTCCTCGGGCACGACCGAGAGGACCACGCGGTCGCCGGTCAAGAACGACATCGCGGCGTCCGACAGGTCGCGGGGCGAGAGCGCGCGGAAGCGCGCGAGGTCCTCCTCGAAGTAGTCCGGCGTGCCGGTGTTGACGAGGTAGGCGTTGAGCTGGTCGGCCTTGCCGCGGAAGCCGTCGACGGTCTCCAGCCCGTCCAGGAACGAGGCCTCGATGCCGTTGACCACGCGGGCCAGCTCGCGCGCGTCGGGCGCGTCGTTCTGGACGCGCGCGATCTCGGCGTCGATCTCGGCCTCCAGCCGGTCCAGGCCGATGCCCGGCCGCGCCGTGGCCTGGACGTAGAAGGCGCCGCCCAACCCGTTGCCGTCCTGGAAGGCCGCCACGTCCTGGGCGATCTCCAGGTCGTAGACCAGGCGCTTGTACAGGCGGCTGTTCTTGCCGCCCGAGAGCACCTGGGCCAGCGCCGTCATGGCGGCGTCGGCCGGGGCGTAGGCGGCCGGGCTGTGCCAGGCGAGGTACAGGCGCGGAAGTTGGACGGCGTCGGTGTGAACGAGTCGCGTCTCGCCGTCGAGGTGGGGCCGCGACACCGGCTGCTCGGGCAGCGCCGGCCCGCGCGGGATCGAGCCGTACCACTTCTCGACCAACTGGCGGGCCTCGCCCAGGTCGAGGTCGCCGGCCACGACCAGGCTGGCGTTGTTGGGCGTGTAGTAGGTGCGGTAGAACTCGACCACGTCGTCGTAGGACGCCGCCGACAAGTCGGCCATCGACCCGATCACGGGCCAGTGGTAGGGGTGGCCGGCGGGGTAGAGCGTCTGGCCCAGGAGCGAGTAGGCGAGCCCGTAGGGCCGGTTCTCGTAGCTCTGGCGCCGCTCGTTCTTGACCACGTCGCGCTGGCCGTCGACGCTCTCCAGGTCCATCGCGTCCAAGAGCGACGCCATGCGGTCGGCGTCGAGGAAGAGGGCCAGGTCGAGCGCGTTCGAGGCGGCGTCGACGTAGTAGTTGGTCCGGTCGGTCGTGGTGGAGCCGTTGGTGCTCCCGCCGGCGGCCTCGATCCAGGTGTCGATGGCGCCCTCGGGCACGTGGCCCGAGCCCTCGAACATCAGGTGCTCGAACAGGTGCGCAAAGCCCGTCCGCCCCGGCGATTCGCGCGCGCTCCCGACGTGGTACCACGTGTTGACGGTGATCACCGGCGTCGAGGCGTCGCGGTGCAGGATCACGTCGAGCCCGTTGTCCAGCCGGAACCGCTCGTAGTCGACGGTGATGGCTTGCTCGGACGGCGCGGCCTGGGAGTGAACCGAGGGAGGGGTGGCGAGGACCGCCAGCGCGGCGGCGGCGAGGGAGAGGCGCATGGCGTGGGGGAGACCGGGCGGAACAACCGGGCGGCGGATCCCGAGCAAGGTACACGGCGCGCGGTGCGATCTTGCACCATGCCCGACGTTCCGCCCGTCTCCGATCTGCCACGTCCCGAGGCCGCCGATCTTGGGGCCGACGCTGGAGGCGCGCCCGTGGCCAAGCCCGACGTGGTGGTTGGCTGGGTCCAGGCCGGCCCGCTCGACGACGACCAGCGCGAGGCGTTCCGCCAGGCGCGCGAGCGGTTCCGCGAGGCGCTCCGGGCCGAGCTGCCTGACTTTGCGTGGGCCTTCCCGTTCGTCCGCCGGAGAGACCTGACCTCGGGCGAGGCCGAGGTCGAGCCCGTGGACTTGCTCGACATCGGGGCGACCGAGCGCAGGGTGCTCGGGTGGGACTTCGCCATCGTCGTGTCGGCGTCCGACCTCCACGCCTGGTTCCGGCCGTTCGCGCTCGCCGCGCCGTCCCAGGCCCTCGACGTGGCGGCGCTGTCGCTGGCCCGCCTGGACCCGGTCACGCGCGAGCGCGGCCTGTCGCCGGAGCAGCGGACGTCCCGGTTCGCCCACCGCATCGCCGCGCTGGCGCTTCACACCTTCGGGCATCTCAATGGGCTCGACCACAGCGACACGCCGGGCGCGGTGATGACCCCGCCCCACAACTCCGCCGACCTCGACGCCTCGACGCTGGCGTTCACCGCCGCCAACCGCGCCGAGATCAAGGCCGAGATCGCCGACGTCGCCGACCCGCGGATGGAGGAGGAGCGGGCCTTCGAGCGCCTGGGCGACGTCGCCTTCGCCGTCCGCGCCGTGCTGCTCAACTGGTCCGACGTGGCCGACACGGTGCTCCAGATCCGCCCGTGGCGCTTCCCGTTCCAGCTGTCCAAGCTGACCACGGCCGCGTTCTCGACGCTGGTGGTGCTGGTGATGACGGCCGAGGCCTGGGACCTCGGCACCCGCCAGCCGCTGGCGGTCGTGGCGGCGCTCTCGGCGGCGGCCATCGCGGGCACGAGCGCCTACCTCGTGAGGAAACAGGGGCTCTTGGCCCGGCGGCATGGTCACGCCCGGACCGAGCAGCAGGTGGTCCAGGCCGCCTCGATCCTGCTCGCCCTAGGACTGGGCATGTCCACGACCTGGGTGCTGCTGTTCGGCACGACCGTGCTGGTGCGGCTGTTGTTTTTCGATTCCGCGATCCTAAGCGGCTGGGCGGCCTCGCTGGACGGGCCGGTCGAGATGCTCAACGTGTTCGCGTTCGCCGGCTTCGTGGCCGCGCTGGGCCTGGGCGTCGGCGCGCTGGGCGGCAGCTTCGAAGACCAGACCTACTTCCGCCACGTCGCCTACGTGGATGAGGAGACGTAACGCCGCCGCGCCTTCCGCGGCGACAGCGGCGGACTCGGCCTGACAGGTTCTCGTTGTCTAGCGAACCGTTCGGAATGCTGCACGCCCTTCTTGTCATCCTGACCGCGAAGCGATGGCGCAGCCAGCTTGTCGAAGGATCTCAACGCAGACGCTTAGCCTGTCGGCACCGGTACCAGTGGCTTGGAGGATCGGCGCTGAGATCCTTCGCATTCGCTCAGGATGACACCAACTTGAGCTCTGAACTATCCGCCCTTGTCTCGCCCTCGTCGCGGCCGATACCTCCTGGAATCGTTTCCATCGTCGCCTCCAGACCGTGTCTCCTGCTGACCCTCGACCCATGATGCGCGTTCGGCCGAACGCCCGACGCCCCGTCGCCCCGATGCTGCTCGTCGCCGCGCTGGCGCTCGTGCTGGGCGCGTGCGAGACGGGGTGCGCCTCGGCGCCGGGCGCCTCGACGGCCGGCCCGTTCTCGGAGGCGCCCGACGACGCCGACCGCCAGCGCGCGGCGCGGCTGGCGGCGCTCGACCGCGAGTTCTCGCCCGCCCAGACGTTGGGCTACGCCCGGGCGCGCGACGCGCTCTACGCCTGGGAAAACGGCCGCGACGGCGTCTGCGGCATCTACTCCGGCTGGTGCGTCCGCCTGGGGCCGGGCGACCCGTCGATCGCGGCCGGCGAGCTGGGGATGAACGCCGAGCACGTCTGGCCCCAGTCGATGGGCGCCCGCGCCGAGCCGCTCAAGAGCGACCTCCACCACCTGTTCCCCGAGCGCGAGGGCGTCAACTCGTCGCGCAGCAACCTGCCCTTCGGCGACGTCCCCGACGCACGCGCCCAGGCGTGGTACCGCGCCGACGCCAGCCAGTCGCGCCCGCCGCGCGCCGACGCCGACGCCTGGAGCGAGCGCGGCGACGGCCGGTGGGAGCCGCGCGCCGCGCGCAAGGGCGACGTGGCCCGAGCCGTGTTCTACGTGGTCGCGGTCTATCCCGAGGTCGTCGACCCGGCGTTCTTCCCGCCCATGCGCGAGACGCTGCTCGACTGGAACCGCCGCGACCCGCCCGACGCCGCCGAGCACGCGCGCAGCGACTGGATCGCCGGCCTCCAAGGGACCCCCAACCCGTTCGTCCGCACGCCGGCGCTGGCCGACGAGGTCTGGGGCGGCGGCCGGCCGCGCCCAGACGGCGGGCCCCGGGCGCCGGGCCGCCCCCCGGCACCCAACGGCCCCGCGGGCGGGGAGCCGCCGCCAGCGGCCGGCGCGCTCTCGGTCTCGGAGGTCCACTACGACAACGCCGGCGCGGACGAGGGCGAGGGCGTCGAGATCGCCGGCCCGGCCGGGGCTCGGCTGGACGGCTGGTCGCTCAGGCTCGTCAACGGCACCGACGGCGCGGCCTACCGGACGCTGCCGCTGGCGGGCCCGTTGGACGGCGGCGCGCGCTGGGTCCCCGTCCCGGGCTTGCAGAACGGGTCGCCCGACGGGCTGGCCCTCGTCGACCCGTCGGGCCGCGTGGTGGAGGCGTGGTCTTGGGAGGGCCCACTGACCGGCGCCGATGGCACGGTTTTTCGAGACCTCGGCGTGGCCGAGGGCTCCGACACCCCCGTCGGCACCTCGCTCCAGCGCGTCGGCGGCCGCTGGCAGGCGGGGCGTCCCGCCTCCCCCGGCCGGCCCAACGACTAACCCCGCCCAGCACCACCGCCACGTCGCGCGCGACCGGACGCCGGCGGCCCCCCGCCCATGCGAGCCCTCCTCCTTTTCGCGCTGGCGCTGCCCGTCGCCGCCCAGACGCCCGCCGCCCAAGCGGACGCGAGCCGACCGGACTCGTCGGGCGTTTGGCCCTACGGGCAGGCGCGGACCTACCGCGCGGTCCTCGCCGAGACCCGCCAGCTCCGGGCCGCCGCGCCGGACACGGCCGCCTCCGCCCCCGCCGACCCCGTGTTGGGGCTCGGCCAGCTGGTCGTCGACGAGACCGTGTCTCGCACCGGGAGCTACTGCTACGACGTGTTCTACCGGCTCTGGCGGCCCCCGGCCGACGCCCGGTTCGTCAGCGTGGTCCTGTCGGAGCAGCCGCTGCCGGGCCAGGGCACGCTCGTCGCGGTCCGGCTCGACGGCGAGGTCGTGTTCCAGGGCCGCCTGACACCCAGCGAGGAGGCCGCCGAGGCGCTGGCGCGCCGGGCCGTCGTCGCCACGCTCCAGCGGTTGCCGAGAGGCTAGACGCCCCCGGCCCTTATGGCGTCGGAGAACCGGACGATACCGGCCGCGTCCTCCCCTCGCCCCTTATGCGCCCGCTCCTGTTCTCGCTCGCCGCGCTGGCCGCGTGCGTGCTCGCCCCCCAGGCCACGGCCCAGCAGCTGACCTACCAGCCCACGAACCCGGCCTTCGGCGGGTCCCCGCTCAACTACAGCTGGCTCCTGCAGTCGGCCCAGCTCCAGAACGAGCACCAGGAGACCGGGGCCGACCGCTTCAGCCGCGACCCGCTGGCGGACTTCGAGTCCAGCCTGCAGCGCCAGATCCTCAGCCAGCTCTCGCGCGAACTGATCTCGGACCGCTTTGGCGACCTCGACCTGACCCAGCCCGGCACGTTTAGCCTGGGCGACTTCCAGGTCGAGGTCGTGCCCGGCCTGGACGGCGTCTCGGTCCGCATTTTCAACCTGCTGAGCGGGGAGGAGACCACCGTCAGCGTGCCCAGCGGGTTCTAGCCCGGTCCGGACGCCGCCGCCGGGCCGCCCGGGCAAGGTGCCCAGGGCGGGCGGCCGCCTCTCGCCGTCGCCCGCGCGCCTGATCTACCCCCCACTCCGCCTCCGCCGTGCGCATTCTCTGGGTCCTCGTCCTCCTCGTTCTCGCCGGGTGCTCGCCCCGCTTTGCCCGCCCCTTCGACGTGGAGGCCGCGCGGACGGCCGCGCCCCGCACGGCGGCCACCGACCTGCTCGAAGCCGTCCCCCGGCCGGTGGACCCCGTCGTGGTGGCCGTCTACCGGTTCCGCGACCAGACGGGCCAGTACCGCGCGCTCGAGAACCTCTCGACGTTCTCGACCTCCGTGACCCAGGGCGCCACGAGCATCCTGATGCGCGCGCTGGAGGACTCGGGCTTTTTCGTGCCCATCGAGCGCGAGGGGCTGTCGAACCTGCTCAACGAGCGCCAGATCATCACGTCGACGCGCCAGCAGTTTACGGGGCCGGACGGCGAGGAGCTGGGGGGGCTCCCGCCGCTGCTCTACGCCGGCGTGCTGCTCGAGGGCGGCATCATCGGCTACGACTCCAACGTGATCACCGGCGGGGCCGGCGCGCGGCTCTTGGGCGGCGGCGTCAGCGGCCAGTTCCGGCAGGACCAGGTCACGGTCTACCTGCGCGCGGTCTCGGTCCAGACCGGCCGCGTGCTCAAGACCGTCCACACGACCAAGACCATCGTCTCGCAAAAGCTGGACGGCGGGCTGTTCCGGTTTGTCGACACCAAGGCGCTGCTGGAGGCCGAGGCCGGCTACTCCACGAACGAGCCGCCCGTGCTGGCGGTCACGGCCGCCGTCGAGGAGGCCGTGGTGGCGTTGGTGGTCGAGGGCGTCCGCGACGACCTGTGGGCCTTCGCCGGCCCCGGCGACACCGTCACCACCGACTTCCTCGCCGGCTACGACCGGCGCCAGTCGCGCGACACCAGCCGCGACGTGTTCGACCGGCTCCCGGCCTCCACCGGTCCTCGCCGGGCGTCGCTGGGCCTCGGCGCCGGCCTCGGCCGCATCCAGAGCGACTACGCGTCGCCGGGCGCCCAGCCGGTCGGCGAGGCCTGGCTCGACGTCCCGGTCGCGGGCGGGCTGTCGCTCGGGCTCCGCGGCGAGGGCGGGTTCCTGGACGTCGCCGGGCGGGCCGAGACGTTCTTCGGCGGCGCGGTGCTCGTGCGGGGGCGGCTCCTGCCCTCGGCACGGGTCACGCCGACGCTGACCGCCGGCGTGGGGGCCCTGGGCGTGCCGGGCGTCCCCGGCGTCCCCGGCGCGCTGGTCTACGGGACGGCCACGGTCGGCGTCGAGTCGCGGCTGTCGCGGGGCCTGGGGCTGTTCCTGGAGACCGGCGTGGACTACCCGTTCCGCGAGGGCCTCGACGGGCTCCGCGGGAGCGGGTCGGTCAACGACAACCTGTGGGTCGGGCGCGGAGGGGTCGTGATCTACAACCCGTTCTAGAGGACGCGCCACGTCCCAGAAGGGCGGTGCCGGCCCTCGCTGAGAAGAACGACGCGCGTGCCAAGGGGCCGCGGCAGCGGCGGGGCCGGCGCGCCGACGTCGGGCGCCAGCGGGACGATAGGCCAGTCGCGGCGCCCCCCTGGGCCGCTGGCGCGTAGGGACGGCGCGGCGTCCCTATGCTCAGGCCAGACGACGGGAGGCCACGCGCGAGGCTGGGTGGCGGGGGTGAGTCCGGCCCATCCCCAGGCCGGACATCCCGCCCTGGACCGGTACGGGCCCGCCGTTCCCGCTGGGTGTCGGGGTGGGCAAACGAGGACGGTTCGGGGGGGAGGCCCCCGGCTCAACGTTTAGGTCTCCGTCTGGGTACCGATTCGTTACACATGAGCAAGGTGTACGGTTGGGGAGGCGGGAAAGGCACGGCGCTGTAAAGCACTGTCTGCCGTCCGCTTCGGTGGACCCTCGCGCTCAGAGCGGTCACCCGCTCCCACCACCTGAGGCTGCCGACGGACGCGCCACGGCGCGCCGCACCCCTTTTCAAAGGCCCAGCTCTCATGTTCTTGCTACCTCGCGCCCTCCCCGACGTGCACGCGCCGACCGCCAGGCGCAGCCCGACCGCACGCTTCTAAGCCGGCCGGGTCGGCCTCTGGCTGGGGTGCCCTCGGAGCCGTCACGGTTGGCGGCGGGGCAGGACCGTGCCACTGGCGTGCGACCCGGCGCTCTCCATGCGCCACCTCCTCCCCCTTCTCCCCCTTCTCCTCGTCCTGCTGGCGGTCTCCGCGTCGGCCCAGTCGGTCGCCACCGTCGAGCAGGTCGGGTCCCAGAACCTGGCCGTGCTGGCGCAGAGCGCGTCGGCCGGAGGGCTCAACGACGCCCGGATCGTCCAGGTCGGGGCCGGCCGCCACGTGGCCCGGCTCGACCAGCGCGGCGGGAGCACCGCGAGCGTCGAGCAGGACGGCGAGGGACACCGGCTCGCGGGCTTCGCCGGCGGCGCCCCCGACCCCGCCGCCGCCGCGCGCTCCTTCGACGGGAGCGGGCTGGTGCTGCGCCAGGGCGGCGTGGGCAACCAGGCGTTCGTGGAGCAGCACGGCGGGGCGTTCGCCGAGGTCCTCCAGTCGGGCTCGGGCAACGTCGCCGCACTCCGCCAGTCGGGCGGCGGCCTCGCCCGGATCGCCCAGACCGGCGTGGACAACGTCGCGCGCGTCACCCAGATAGGCTTCTGACCTCGGCGGGCGGCCGGTAAAACGGCCGTCCGCTTTTTCTGCCAGGCCCCCCCGCGCGCCTGGCGGCTTCTCTAAGCGGGACTGCGGCACTCGGCCGCGCTCACAACCACCGCCCTTCCGGGGCACGCTCACCCACTCCCAAGCACCATGAGGAACCTCCTCCTTCTCGCAGCCCTCGCACTGCTCGCCACGCCCGCCTTCGCGCAGAACGACGCGTCCGTCGACCAGGACGGAACCGGCAACGCCGCCGCCATCAGCCAGACCGGTCCAAAGTCGACCGCGCAGATCGACCAGAGCGGAACGTCCAACAGCGGCACTGTCGACCAGGTCGGGCGGGACACCGACTCCCCGGTGACCAACGAGACGTTCCTCCAGCAGGTCGGCGAGCGGAACACGGCCGAGATCACGCAGCGCTTCAACACGGGCGCGCGCCGCGGCTCGAACGACGTGGACGTGCGCCAGGACGGCGTGGACAACGGCGCCCGCGTCCGCCAGCCGGGCGGGTTCAACTCTGAGGTGGACGTCCGCCAGAGCGGGAACGAGAACCGCGCCGACGTCCTCCAGAACAACCAGAACCAGTCCGTGGCCGACGTCAACCAGACGGGCGAGCGGAACCGGGCCTTCACCGTCCAGAGCAAGGGCACGGGCGGGATGATCGACGTCGACCAGGACGGGACGGACAACCTGGCCGACGTGTCGCAGAGCCGGACGGACGGCAACTCCCCGGTCTTCACGATGGCGACGGTGTTCCAGCAGGGCACCTCGAACACGGCCACCGTGGACCAGGTCTCGTCGAGCAACGGGCAGGCGGACGTTCGCCAGGACGGGGACCTCAACGAGGCCACCGTGACCCAGTTCAACAAGACGAGCTTCGACCCGAACCACCAGGCGTCCGTTCGCCAGCAGGGCACCTCGAACCTCGCGGTCGTGGACCAGAGCGCCGACCAGGTCGCTGCTCAGAACGTCGCGGACATCCAGCAGGTGGGCACCTCGAACGCGGCGCGCCTTGACCAGGACGGCGCCGAGGGCGGCCACACCGCCGACGTCCGCCAGGACGGCGTGGGCAACGTGCTGGAGGGCGTCGGCGGCAGCGCGTTCGCGCTCCAGGCCGGCGACGGCCAGTCGCTCACGGTGGACCAGGCCGGCGACATGAACCGGGCGCAGGTGAGCCAGATCGGCACGGGCCACACGGCGAGCGTGAGCCAAGCCGGCACCGGCAACACGGCCGTCGTCACCCAGCAGTAGCGCTCCAAAAGCGGGGCTTAAACGCCCCGAGACGGACCTCGGCTGGTGGTCGGTAATGCGACCACCAGCTCTTCCACCGCCGGCTGCGCGACCGTCTCGCGCGACCCCTACCTCCAGATCGCATGAACCGCTTCCTTCTTGCCTTCGCACTCGCCTTCGGCTTGGCCGCCAGCGCCAGCGCGCAGAGCGCCGCGTCGACCACCCAGTCGGGCGACCTCAACGACGCCGTCGTAACCCAGACCGGGGCCAACGAGGCCACCATCGTGCAGGGCCAGGCCGGCACGGCCAACTCGTCCGACAACGAGGCCACCGTCACCCAGGACGGCGCCGGCAACAACGGCCGGATCCTCCAGGGCACCAACGTCGACGGCGCCGCGACCGGCACCGGCCTCGGCACGGGCGAGAGCACCAACGGCCGCGCGACTCTAGTCCAGAGCGGCCAGAACAACGACGCCGAGCTCCGCCAGGGCACCGACGGCGGCGACGGCGACCAGAACCGGGCCTCCGTCACCCAGCAGGGCGACGGCAACCGGGCCCAGGTCGAGCAGGCCGACTTCGGCGGCGACGGCTCCGGCAACGTCTCGACGGTGAGCCAGCGCAACGCGCTCGGCGAGGCCGGCAACCGGGTCTACGTCGAGCAGGCCGACGCCGACGGCGACGGCGACGCCAACATGGTGACCGTGCTCCAGGACGGCGCCGGCAACGGGGTCACGGCCAAGCAGGCCGAGGACGGGACCGGAAGCGGCAACATGGCCACGGCCGTCCAGACCGGCGACGGCAACACCGGCGACTTCCAGCAGGGCGACGACGGCGGCGCCGGCTCGGGCAACGTCGCCTCGCTCGTGCAGACGGGCGACGACAACGAGGCCCAGTTTGACCAGGCCTCCGAGGGCGGCGTCGGCGACAACAACCTCTCGACGATGGTCCAGACCGGCGACGGCAACTTTGCCCGCACCGAGCAGGCCGACGACGACGGCGTGGGCTCGGGCAACGCCGCGACGGTGCTCCAGACCGGCGACGACAACGACGCCGAGATCGACCAGGCCGACCAGTTCGGCAACGGCTCGGGCAACGTCGCCACGGCGGTCCAGACCGGCGACGGCAACCGCGCGACGATCTTGCAGGCCGACGACGGCGCGGCCGGGTCCGACAACCTCGCCACGGTGGCGCAGGCGGGCGACGACAACCAGGCGGACTCCGATCAGGCCGGCACCGGCAACACCGCGACCATCCTCCAGGGCGTTTCGCTCGGGGGCTCCACGACGTCGCTCAACCCGGTCGAGGGCAACGCGGCCGAGGTCCGCCAGGACGGCGGCGGCAACCGGGCGCTGGTCAACCAGGGCGGCGAGCTCTTGGGCGGCAACGCCAGCGCCACGGACAACGAGGCGAGCATCGACCAGCTCGGAAGCGACAACGACGCCACGGTGACGCAGGGCGCCGCCGGCGGCCCGTTCGTGGGCGGCGCGGCCTCCGGCAACGACGTGGACGTGGACCAGGACGGCGACGCCAACGCCGCCTCCATCACGCAGGGCTCGGCCGCTGGCGGCTTCCTCCGGGCCACCGCCCGGACCAACACGGCCGACGTGGACCAGGGCGGCACCTCGAACGAGGCGACGATCACCCAGGCCGCCGCCGTCGGCTTTTTCGGAGGCTCGGTCACGGCCGTCGAGAACCAGGCGAGCGTCCAGCAGGACGGCTCGTTCAACGCCGCCACGGTCGACCAGATCGGCGTGGGCAACATCGGCGACGCGGGGCAGATCGGCGACGACAACGCGCTGTCCCTCGAGCAGTTTGGAGACACGAACCGGGCCACGATGCTGCAGGACGGCGTCGGCAACCGGGCCGACGTGTTCCAGATGGGCAACGAGGCGACGGCGACGGTGACCCAGATGGGCACCGCCAACACGGCCACGGTCTCGCAGAACTAGCGCCTAGCCGCGCATCGCTCGGGCGCCTGGGCGCCACCGGCTGGCGGTCGGTAACACGGCCGCCAGTCTTTCGGGCCTCTCCTGGTCCTCCTCGGGGTTGCCAACCGGCCCCTCTCCTCCCGGTGGCCCGCTCGGCCTTTCCGCTCGGCGCCTCCGCTCTCCTGACCCCATGCGACTCTTCCTTCTCGCGGCGCTGCTCGGTGCGGCGCCGCTGGCCTCGGCGCAGCAGAGCGAGGTGTTTGTCGAGCAGGCCGAGCCGTCGCTGCGGGCGCCCGCCGAGGCGCTGGCGGGTACGGCGGCCGGGCGGGCGCTGAGCGGCGCCGTCTTGGGGGCCGGCATCGGCACCAACGTGGCCGTCGTGTCTCAGCAGGGCGCGGGCAACGAGGTGGACCTGGTCCAGGACGGGGCCGGCAACCAGTTCGGCCTGTCGGTGATGGGCCAGGGCAACGCCCTCGTCCTCCGCCAGCTTGGCGACGGCAACCGGTTCGTCGGCGAGGTGGTGGGGGACCGGAACACGCTCGCCGGCCCGAACGCGACGTCCGCGGGGTCGGTCCAGGAGGGCGGCGTCAACATCTACGAGTTGCGGCTCGACGGCGTCGACGACACGTCCCACACGGTCCGCCAGCTGGGCGGCCACAACACGGCGTTCCAGGCGGTCGGGGCCGGGATGCAGCCGGCCTCCATCGAGCAGCTGGGCGGGGCGACGGTCACGGTCGTGCGCCGGTAGCGCCGTCGCTGGTCGGCTCGCCTGGGGCCGTCGCGGTGGGGCGTGCCGACCCGCAGGATCCGACGCTGTCCGTCCGGCTGGCGGCGACACCGGGGCCGGGCTACAAGGTCGCGGCCGGCACGAGCGGCGCGCCCGCTGCGTCGCGCGCCGACGCGGCCCACGGAGACGCCTGGCGCCCGAGCCGGACGCGGGGATCGTGCCGGGCACCGCGGCCCGGGATAAGGTTGAGGCGACAGCGGCCGATACACCGGGTCACTAGAGCCGGCGGCGCCGTGTTCGGGGGTCCGGTAGATCCGGGCCACCGGCGCCGCGCCGCCCGAGAACGACCGTCCCACCGACCCGCCGAGTCGCGGTGCAAACCGCTCCCGCGCCGGCCATCCCCCCGTCCCATGCGCGTTTCTGCTGTCGCCGCCCTTGCCGTGCTCGTCCTCGCCGGTTGCAAAGACGGGCTGGTCGAGCCCGAGCGGTTCGGCTCGATCCAGGGCTCGGTGGTCGCCTTCGACACCGGCGCGCCGGTCGCCCGGGCCGGCATCACTACGAGCCCGGCCTCCGACGCCATCACCGCCGGCGACGACGGCACGTTCGTGGTCGACGACGTGCTGGCGGGGACGTACACGATCACCGCCACGCGGTCGGGCTACAGCCCCAGCACCGCGACCGTCTCGGTGCGCGACGGCCGGACGGCCCAGGCCACTCTCTTTCTGCGAGACGCCGACGACGAGGACGCCGCCGGCACCCGGTTCGGCGCCGAGGTGCTGGGATTCACCAACGAGGTCTCCGCCTCCGACAGCTCGTTCGTGACCGTCGAGTACCGGGCGATCAACAACGGCGAGGAGGCCGTGGCTCGGTACGAGGTCTACTTCCGCATCGACACCGACCGGGGGCCGTTCTACCAGGAGATCCGGGGGACGGACTTGGGCGCCGGCGAGCGCGACCTGGGGACGTTCCGCAAGCGGCTGATCGGGGCGACGGCGGAGGCGGTGATCATCGAGGGCACGGTCGCCGGGACGGGCGGCGGCGGAACGTGAGACCGCCCGCGACGGGCGCCTAGGGCGGGGGGATCCGCGATCCGGGGCGCCCGTAGACCCGGACAGCCGGCGCCGCGGCACTCGGGGGCGCCCGCCTCACCAGGTTGGTTTGGTGTCGAGGCCGGTGCCCAGTCACAGAAGCTCTGGCGGCCCCGCCACAAGCCGCGTATCCGCCGCGAGTCGCCCGCCTGTGACGTCACGCCACCCCCGGACGGGCGCCGCTCCAAAGATGACCCGACTGCCCACCGTCCGCGCCGTGGCCGACCACCTGGCGCCTGCGCTCGACCGCGAGCGGTACCACCGCGAGGGCGACCCGGCCGGCGTCTGGGTCGCCTCCGACCGGCCCGTGCGCCGTCTGGGGCTAAGGTTGGAGGCCGGGCGCCCCCCCTACGACTGGGCCGACGACCTCGACGCGCTCCTGGTCCACCGGCCGTTCGGCCTGTGGCCGGCCCGGCTTCCCGCCGGCCTGGGCGTGGTCGCCGTCCACCGCGCCCTCGACGACCGGTTCTCGGTGGGCCACGCGCCCGCGCTGGCCGCCGCCCTCGGCCTGACGCCGGACCCCGAGCCGCTGACCCGCGACGGGAAGCCCGTCGGGCTCGTCGGCCGCTGCGCCCGCCAGCCGCTGGCGGGCGTGATCGGCCGCGTCGAGACCGAGCTGGGAGGTGTGCACGAGGCGTCGGGCGGAGAGCCCGAGACGGTCGCGGCCGTCGCGCTGGTCGGGGCCATGACCGACGCGCTGGTGCGGGAGGCGGCGGCGCGCGGGGCCGGCGTCTACGTCACCGGCCAGCTCCGCCAGCCGGCGCGGGCGGCCGTCGAGGCGACCGGGCTCCGCGTGCTCGCCGTCGGCCAAGACCGGGCCGAGGCGTGGGGGCTCCGCCACCTCGGCCGGCTCGTGCAGGCCGAGTGGCCCGACGTGGAACTCGCGGAGTTGGACCTCCCGCCCGCGACGGCCGCCAGCGGCGCGGATCTCTGACGGGGGCGGGGCGTGGGCCGCCCATGAGCCCACGAATCCTGATGTTCGTCCTGGCCGGCGTGGGCCTCTGGGGCGCCGTCGCGCTGGAGCGACCCCTCAAGAAACTGCCCTTCTCGCTCCCGATGGTCTACGTGACCCTGGGGTGGCTGGTGTTCGCGCTGCCGCTGGGGCTCCCCCGGCTGGACCCGGTCGGCATCGAGACGCACACGGTCGTGGCCGAGGTGCTAACCGAGTTTATCGTGATCGTCTCGCTGGTGGGCGCCGGAATCGCCATCGACCGGCCGTTCTCGTGGCGCGGCTGGGGCCAGGTGTGGCCACTGCTGGGCGTCACGATGCCGCTCTCGATTGCTGCGGTGGCCTGGCTCGGGTGGGCGTGGCTGGGCCTGGTCCCCGCGTCGGCGCTGCTGCTGGCGGCGGCGCTGAGCCCGACCGACCCGGTTCTGGCAGGGAGCGTCCAGGTCGGCCCGCCGGGCGAGAGCGAACGCGACGATGTCCGGTTCGACCTGACCGTCGAGGCGGGCCTCAACGACGGGCTCGCCTTCCCGTTCACCTACCTCGCCATCGCCGCGGTCGGCATGACCGGGCTCGGCCCGTGGATCGCCGAGTGGGCCGCCGTGGACCTGCTGTGGCGCGTCGCGGCGGGCGTCGGCGTGGGCCTGGCCATCGGGTGGGCCGGCGGCTGGTACGTGTTCAAGCGCACGAGCGAGACCGACGACGAGGGGCACGCCGACGACGACACCGACGGCCACACCAACGAGGGCCTGGTGGTGATGGGCACGCTGCTGGCCGCCTACGGACTGGCCGAGATCGCCGAGGGCTACGGGTTCCTGGCCGTGTTCGTCGCCGCCGTCGCCGCCCGCCAGCAGGCGCTCCAGAGCGACTACCACGAGCGCGCCCACCAATTCGTGGACCAGGTCGAGAAGATCGTGCTGGTCGGGATGCTGCTCGGGTTCGGCGGGCTGCTGGCGGGCGGCGTGCTCGCGCCGTTGAGTTGGCCGATGGTCGGCGTGGCGCTGCTCGTCGTGCTCGTCGTGCGCCCGCTGGCGGGGATCGTGGGCATGCTCCGGAGCTCGCTGCCCTGGGCCGGCCGCTGGGCCGTCGCGTTCCTGGGCATCCGCGGGATGGGCTCGATCTACTACCTCGCCTACGGCCAGGCCCACGCCGACTTCGAGCAGGCCGACGTGTTCTGGGCCACGGCCGCCTTCGCCATCCTGGTGTCGATCGTCGTCCACGGCGTGGCCGCCCAGCCGATCATGAACTGGCTGGAGGCGCACGACGCCAACGTGATCCCGGACGCGCCGCCCATTGACCACGACCAGGGAGCGGCGGCCGAGTCGTGAGAGCTTGAGCCCGTGCCTGGTCGCTGAAAAGATGTCTCGTCCGAAGTCGTAGGGGCTCGCCGTTGGCGTGCCCGTGACGAGAGCTGGCCCAGGCCGGGCGCGCCGCCGGCGAGCGCCTGCGCGGCCCAGGAATTCAGCGACCTGGCACGACAAAGGATCCAGACCCGCCGGCAGCCGTCGCCAGCGGGGCAGCACGTCTAGCCCTCCAGCGCGTCGGGACTGCGGCCGCGGAGCTCGTTGTTCTCGACCGTCTCCCGGTCCGAGAGCGCCGTCAGGGCGCTCGGCGCCGCGCCGGAAAAGCTGTCCCAGCCCGACTGGCGGCGGTCGCCGGCGGGGCCGACGGCGTCGGGCAGGAGCCGGTTGGCCAGGGCCGCGAGCCGCCCGGCGACGCCGGGCGCCAGCCCGTCTAGGGCGGCGCCCAGCCGGGCGGTGAGCGTCAACGTGAGCGCTGGGTCGCCGTGGCGGAGGGCGTCCAGGATCTTGGCCGCCGCCCGCTCGGCGTCCATCGAGACGAGGGGGTTGGCGTCGGAGAGGGCGAACCAGGCGTACTCCTTTTCGTGGTCGCCCTTGACGGTGACGTTGGGCGGCGAGCCGGTCCGCATCAGGCCGGGCGTGATCGTGGTCACGCGGACGCCGTCGGCCGCCAGCTCGGCGCGGACGGCGTCGGCGTAGCCGACCAGCGCGTGCTTCGAGGCCGAGTACGGCCCGAGGTGCGGCACGGCCACGCGCCCGGCCACCGACGACACGTAGCCGATCCGCCCGGACCCGTCGCGCGGCAGGTGGGGGCGGACGGCCTCGGTAAGGTAGTAGGCGCCCCAAAAGTGGACGCCCAGCGCCTCGCGGTAGTCGGCCTCGTCCATGTGCTCCAGCGGCCCGACCTCGATCACGCCCGCGTCGTGGACCAGCACCGACGGCGGCCCGACCTCCGCCGCGATCCGGGTCACCGCCGCCTCCACCGCGTCCCGCTGGCGGACATCGCAGGCGGCGACGAACGGGCGGCGTCCGGTCCGGGTCTCCAGGTCGTCGGCGGCCGCCTCCAGGTCTTGGGCCGTGCGCGCGACGAGCGCCAGCCGGGCGCCCCCGTCGGCGAGTTGGCGGGCCAGCAAGAGGCCCAGGCCGCGGCTTCCGCCCGAGATCACGACGGTCTGGTCCCGGAAGGAGACGGCGCGGCGGGAGCGGAGCGCCCGAGCGCCGGCCAAGGTCAGGCCGCCCAAGGCGAGGAGTGCGGTGCGGTTCATGGGGTTGGGGGTTCGCGGTCAGGAGTTGCTTCGACGAAGCGATGTGCTCGGATGGGAAGGCGCCTCACCCGCCGGGCTCGCGCGTGAGAACAGATGAGTTCGGTCCTCAAGCACTCGAACCCTGAACCGAGAACTCGGAACCCTCTGTCATCCACACCGGAGGGGGCCGGGCTGCCACGGCCGCCCCGGCTCCAAAAAAAGCTCCCACGGGCGGTCAAAGTGGGCCAGCATCTCGGGCGCGAGCCGGAAGCCGTCCGGGTCGTCGTCGATGAGCGCGGTAAGCTGGGAGCGGTGGGCGGCGACGGCGCGGCGTTTGGCGGGCAGCACGCCGCCGATGTCGAGGCGCCAGGCCGTGGCCTCGCCCTCCTGGGGCGCGATGTCGGTCGCGGCATGGGGCCAGGCCCAGACCGGGTACTCGATCCAGCGCGGCGGGTCGTCCAGGCGCGCGGCGGCGGCGGCGGCCAGCTCCCACGTGGCCACGTGGTCGCAGTGCGGGTCCCGGCGCCACGGCACGACGACGGCCTCGGCCCGTCCGAGCACCTCCGCCAGTCGGTCGGCGGCCCGGTCGAAGGCGTCGGTGCCGGGCGCTGGCAGCCCACAGTCGGGGTGGCGCAGGAAGGTGACGTCGTCGGGGCTCAGGCCCAACGCGGCCACGGCCTCGGTCGCCTCGGCCTCGCGGAGCTGGCGGAGCCGGTCGGCGGGGTAGGACGCCGAGCCGGGGTGGGACTGGGTCCCGTCGGTCACGACCACCACGTGGGCCGGGACGCCGGCCGCGGCGAGCGTGGCGAGCAGGCCCCCGCAGCCCAGCGACTCGTCGTCGGGGTGGGGCGCCAGCACGACCGTCCGGCCCCACGAGCGGACGGCGTCGGCGGGGCGCAGCGGGTGGCGCTCGGGGCGGTCGAGGAGGGACGGCACGGCGGGTCTAGAGTGCGGAGCCGACGGGGGCGCCGGCGTGCTCGAAGGCGTAGGCGCCGGCGGCCTCGATGGCGCCGTCGGGGTTGGGCTGGCGGAGGTAGAGCCGGAGGTCGCGGCCGACGCGCTCCAACGCGCCGGGCTGGCCCAGTCCGCGCGCGCCCACGGCCCGGTCGGCGCGCGCCATCACGCCTAGGCAGACGTGCTCGATGGCCGTCCGCGTCATCTGCGCGTAGGCCCGGACGGCGTCGGCGTCGGGCGTGCCGACGGGCGGGTCCATCAGCCGGGCGGCGCCCAGGAGCCACAGCGCGCCGGTCTCCACGAGGGTGGCCACCTCACCGGCGCGGATCTGCTGCGTTGGGTGGTCGGTCCGGCCCAAGAGGCGGAGGTGGCCGGCCATGGCCTCCGCCAGCGCGTCGGCGCCGCCCAGCTGGACGGCGGCAAACCGGACGCTGCCGCCGGTGAACGCGGGCTCGCGGAGGTAATCGCCCGGCGCGCCCAGCAGCACGTCGGCGTCGAGCGCGGCGCCCGAGAAGTCGACGCGGCCGCTCATCGAGGCCCGCATCCCCTCGGCCCGCCACGTTTCGGGCTGGTCGACGGTCTCGAACTGGTCGGTCGGGAGCACGGCCATTTGCCAGCCGTCGCCCAGCGCACCGGGCACGAGTGGTCGCGTGACGTGGGCGCAGCCGGTCGCGAACGTCTTGGCGCCCTCGACCCGGACCGTGTCGCCGTCACGCGTGTAGCGGACGCCGTCGGCCGGGATCTCGGTATTCCACACGCCGAACAGGTGGCCCGCCTGGACGTCCGCCGCCCACCGCTGGCGCTGCGCGTCGGCGGCGTAGCGGTCGATGAGCAGGAGCGCGTTGACGTGGCCCTCGTAGAGACGGCCCAGCGGCAGGCTGCCGCGCCCGACCGTGCGCAGGACCGTCAGCAGGGCGTGGAGCGAGCCGCGCTCCGAGCCCAGCCCGAGCCCGCCGTCGGCCTCGCGCAACGGCGCCGCCAGCAGCCCGGCGTCGTGGAGCGCCCGGACGTCGTCGGTGGGGAAGCCGCCGGGCCGATCCACCTCGCGCGCGCGGGCGGCGGCTCGTTCAGCGACGTCGCGAGCCGCGTCGAGGGCGGCGGTCCAGTCGGCGCGGCCGTCGCCCTGGGCGATGGAAAGGGAGGGGAGCATGGCGTCAGGCAGCAAGCGAAAGGTCCGTCTGTTCAGTGAGCGTGGGGACGGCCAGCGGCGGCCCGTCGCGAGCCACCAGCGCGGCGGCCCGGGCCAGGCGTTGGGGCGGAGACAGCGGGCGCAGACGGGCGATCCGGGTGCGAAGATCGGCGATGGCCTGCGACAACGGTTGGGCACGGCCGTCGGTCGGCGGCGGGGTTGTCCGCCAGCACGACGGATGGGGCGCGTCGGGGTCGGCGGCAGCCCACAGGGCGAGGGCGGCCAGCCGGCGCTCGGCGTCCTCGGCCGGCTCGACGTGGGGCTCGCGCCGCGCTTGGGCTTCGTCGGCCCACCATGCGAAGGCATCCGCCAGCCCGCCTTCGGCGCGGCCGACAGCGCGGGCCGACGTTCGCACCTGAACGGCCGGACTGTGACGGAGCCGCGCGCCCGACTGGCGGAGCGCGTCGACGAGTGCCACGTCCTCGGACGTCCGCTCGGCCGGCAGCCCGCCGACGTGGGCGTACGCGCGGGCGGTGACGGCCAGGCTGGCGCCGAACTGGTGGTGGTGGCGCGGGAACGGGTCCCAGGCCTCAGGCGCGTACAACGCGCACAGCTCCTCCAGCGCCCGTCGGTAGCCGATGTCGAGCAGGTAGAGCCGGCGCACGCCCGGCGCCAGCGCGCCGCGCTCGTCGGCGTGCAGCATGGCCCGGCCGCCCACAGCGTCGGCCCGCTCGGCCTCGCGCGTGTTCGCCGCCAGCCAATCGGGCGCGGGCTCCGTGTCGGCGTCGGTCGACAGGATCAGCCCGTCCTCGGCGGCCACCAGGCGGGCGCACGCCGCGTCCATCGCCAGCTGGCGGGCGCGGCCGACGTGGGCTTGAGCGCCGGTCAGCGTGACGTGCGTCCAGCGGAGCCAGGGCCGGGTCTCGGCCAGCGACGCCGCGATCTGGGGCGTCGCGTCGCGGCAGTTGTTGAGCACCAACAGCGTCTCTGCCTCGCCTCGCGCGAAGGGCGACCCGCGCTCGTCGCGCTGGCGGTCCAGCGCGGCGACCAGCCGGGGCAGCGCGTCGGCCTCGTCCTTGGCCGGCACCACGACCGACCACCGCAGGCCCAGGGGCACCGGCCCGAACAGATCGGGCCGGGCGCGGAGCCACACTTCAGAGGCTCGGCTCGGCCCCTGAAACCCAGAGCGAGGCCGTGCGGCCCGCTCTGGGTCTGCGGGTGGCGACAGGGTCGCGTCCACGGCTAGGCGTCCACCTTGGCCGTGCGCACCTCGACCTCGCGGTCCTCGTCCCACGACGGGTCCAGGACCACCTTGACGCAGTCGTCCTTTTTGTCGCGGAATGTGTCGTACAGCTCCGGCCCCTTGGCCAGCGGCGCCTTGTGCGTGATGATGTACGACGGGTCCAGGTCGCCGGCCTCGACGTGGTCCAGCAGGTCCTGGATGTACTTGTGGACGTGCGTCTGGCCCATTTTGAACGTCAGCCCCTTGCCAAAGGCGGCGCCCAGGTTGAAGTGGTTTAGCGCGCCGCCGTAGACGCCAGGAATCGAGACGGTGCCGCCCTTGCCGCAGCTCTGGATCGCCTCGATGATGGCCGAGCCGCGGTCGGTCTGGAGCTTGACCTCCTGCTCCACCTTCTGCGCCACGCCGGTGATGCCGGTCCCGTGCGCCTCCAGCCCGACGGCGTCGATGCAGGCGTTCGGCCCGCGCCCGTCGTTGACCTCCTTGAGCTTGTCGAACACGTCCTCGTCCTCGTAGTGGATCGTGGTCGAGCCCGCGAACTGCTCGGCCATGCGCAGCCGCTCCGGAAAGCGGTCGATGCCGATCACCTGGGCGCCCATCATGGCCGCCGAGATCTGGGCGAACAGCCCGACCGGCCCGCAGCCCCACACCGCCACCACGTCGCCGGGCTGGATGTCGGCGTTGACGGCCGCCTGGTAGCCCGTCGGGTAGATGTCGGTCAGGAACAGGGCCTGCTCGTCGGTGACCGACTCCGGCACCTTCAGCGGACCCACGTCGGCGTAGGGCACGCGGACGTACTCGGCCTGGCCACCGGCGAACCCGCCCATCATGTGGCTGTAGCCGAAGATGCCGGCCGCGCCGAACCCGTAGGCCTCGGCCTGCATCTCCTTGTTGGGGTTCGAGTTGTCGCACAGCGAGAACTCGTCGCGGTTGCAGTAGTGGCAATGCCCGCACGCGATGGGGAACGGGACCACCACGCGGTCGCCCTTCTTCAGCGTCTGGACCCCGGCGCCGACCTCGACCACCTCGCCCATGAACTCGTGGCCCAGGATGTCGCCGTCCTGCATCGTCGGGATGTAGCCGTCGTAGAGGTGGAGGTCCGAGCCGCAGATCGCCGTCAGCGTGGTCTTGATGATGCAGTCGTGGGCGTCCAGGATCTGGGGGTCGTCGACGGTGTCGACGGAGACGTCGTGGGTGCCGTGCCAGCGGAGCGCTTTCATAACTAAGTAGGAGGAGGGGAAGGGAGAGACAGTCGGTACCCGGTCGCGCACCGGCGGGGTCCGGCGGGCGGCGCCAGCGGGGCAGAGACAGGGATCGCCCGACCCGGGCCGGCCGGCGGCGTGTGCAACGGGGGCCTCGCGCGCCGCCCCGCCGGCGAAAAACCGCGCGCTGGCGGACGGCCCCGGCGGACGGCCCCGGCGTGGGCAGACAGAGACCGCCCCCGGCGGACGGAGCCACCGGGGGCGAGAGGGCGCGGCGCGGTAGGCGCGGGCTACATCCCGAAGGCGTCGCGCAGCCGCTCGGCGGCAAAGTCCTGGGCCTCGGCCGCCTGCTCCAGCACGGCGTCCATGCCGAAAAACTCGTGGGTCACGCCCCGGTACATCCGGCGCTCGACGTCGACGCCGGCCGCCGCCAGCGCGTCGGCGAGGTCGCCGCCCTCGGCCTCCAGCGGGTCGATCTGGGCGTTGACGACCGTCGTCGGCGGCAGGCCCGACAGGTCGGCGTCGAGCAGGTCCACGTACTCGTAGCTCCGCGCCCGCCAGTCGGGGGCGTAGTTGTCGAAGAACCACTCCATGCCGCCGCGGTTGAGCGGCAGCGCGTCGGCGTAGCGGTCGTAGCTCGGCGACTGGACGTCGCCGTCGGCGATGGGGTAGACCGAGACGACGGCCGAGGGCGTCTGGACCCCCTCGTCGCGCGCGCGGACCGCCGTCGCCACGGCCAGGTTGCCGCCGGCCGACTCGCCGGCGAGCGCGACGCGCCGCGGGTCGCCGCCCATCGTGGCCGCGTTCTCGGTCGCCCAGCGGTAGGCCGCGAACGCGTCGTCGTGGGCGGCCGGGTAGCGGTCCTCCGGCGCCTGGCGGTAGCCGACCGACACGACCACGGCGCCCGTCTTGGTCGCCAGCGCGACGGCGCCGGCCTCGTAGGTGTCGAGGTCGGCGATGACCCAGCCGCCGCCGTGGAAGTAGACGACGACCGGCATCGGGCCGCTCGCGCCCACCGGCGTGTACGTCCGCACCAGCAGGCCCTGGGGCGGGCCGACGGGGATCTTGCGGTGGCCCACCGTCACGGCCGGCTCGGTCGGCGGGATCCCGGTCTTCATCAGGAGCGCCATGACGGCGTTGGTTGGCGTCTTTTCCATCCGAGCCTGGAAACCGGTGAGCTCGGGGTAGGGCACGTTGCCGAACGCCTCCAGCTGGTCCACGACGGCCCACATCTGCGGGTCGATGTCCGGAGCCCACGACGGCTTCGGCGCGTCGGTGGTGACGTCCATCGGGTCCGTGGCCATCGCCACGTCGTCGTCCGGCGTGGTCGTCGGCAGCCCGGCCGTCACGCAGCCGGTAACGATGAGGGCGATAAGGTAGAGGGGAGTCAGCTTCATGAGCGGGATTCGGGGGAGGAGCGCGTGAACCCAGCCGGGTTCGGGCAGGTTGCTGTTTAAACAGACACTCGGGGATCCCTTGACGCCGTCCCCGGGATCGTCCCGGGCGCCGCCGGGGCGGGACCCCAGGCCGGGCGCTCGCCGTCGCCCCCGTCCGCTTCCCCCGCCGCCGTGCCCGTCTCCGTGCTCACCCTCGTCCGCAACCGGACGGCCTACCTCCACGGCCTGCTGGCGGCGCTGGCCGCCGCGCCCGACCCGCCCGCCGACGTGGTGGTGGCCGTCTGCGGCGGCGACGACCCGCGGCCCGGCGCGCCCGAGACGCCGTTCCCGGTCCAGTTTCTGGAGATGGAGGGGGCCGGCGAGCGGATCCCCTACAGCCCCGCCCGCAACGCCTGCGCGCGCGCGGCCGGGACCGACCGGCTGCTGTTCCTGGACGCCGACTGCGTGCCGCTGCCCGGTGCGCTGGCGGCGTTCGGCGCGGCGCTGGCGGCCGAGGACGCCCTGGTGATCGGCGAGGTCTTGTACCTCCCGCCCGGCGTCGACGTGGACCCGGCGGACGTGGGCGCGCTCGTCGCCGTCGGCCGGCCCCATCCGGCCCGTCCCCGGCCGCCCGCCAGCGGCTGGGAGCGGTCCGACCGCTACGACCTGGTGTGGGGGCTGTCCATCGGCGTCCGCCGGCCGACGTTCCTCGACCTCGGCGGCTTCGACGAGGGCTACGGCGGCTACGCGGGCGAGGACACCGACTTTGCCGAGGCCGCCCGCCGGCGCGGCGTGCCGCTGGTGGTGGCCGCCGGAGCGGCCGTGGCGCACCGCCACCACGACGTGTTCGAGCCGCCGGTCCAGCAGCTGGCGGCGACGCTGGCCAACGCCCAGCGCTTCCGCGACAAGTGGGGCTGGTGGCCGATGGGCGGCTGGCTCCAGGGCTTCGCGGACCTGGGACTGGTGGAGTGGTCGTCAGGGGCCGAGCGCGCCGTCGTGGTGCGCGAGCCGACCGAGGCCGAGGTCGAGGCCGCGCGCCAGACCTCGGCGCTGCCGTTCCGGCTGTAGCGCTCGCCCCAGAGGTTCACGCTTCGCTGGCGGCCTCCGCTAGTCGGTCGAGGACGGCGGCGGCTCGTCGGGCACCGCTGCCGTCGGCGAGCGCCGCCAGCCGGGCCGGGTCGAGGGCGCCCGCCCGGGCCAGCACGCCGGGCCAGTCGGCCGGCCGGGGCCACTCGTCGACGGCGACCGCTGCGCCGACTCGGTCCAGCGCGCGTGCTTTGTGGAGTTGCTCGTCGAACGGCCGCGGGGCCGGCACCGCCACCAGCGGCCGCCCGGCGGCGGCGGCCTCCATGACCGAGTTGTGCCCGCCGTGCGTCACGACGACACCGGCGCGAGCCAACTCAGGAAACGGGTCGTCCCTCCAACCCAGACCTTCCAGGTTGGACGGCCCTCCAGACGGTGCGCTCGCCCCCAGCACCCGCCACCGCCAGTCCGGCGTGGCGCGTGCGGCGGCGGCGAGGTCGGCCATCGTCCAGGCCGCCGCCGAGCCTGGCCCCTCGGCCCCGCCGCCGCCCATCACGACGACCGACTGGCGGTCGACCTCGGCCGGGCGCTCTCGGCCGTCGAAGCGGCTGAATCCGCCCGTGTAGTCGGTCTTGGCGCAGACCCAGGCCGGCGCGTCGGGCTCGGCCAAGGACGCCGGGTAAGGTGCCAGGAGGCACGTCGCCAGCCGGTAGGCCAGGAGGTGCCCGTCGTCCCAGCGCGCGCCGTGCTGGCGGACCGCGACGACGGGCAGCGACAGCAGCCGGCCCAGCACGGCGACCTCGGCCGACACGTCGGCCACCAGCACGCCCGGTCCCTCGGCCGCCCAGGCCGCCATCCGCGCCATCCGCTGGCGGAGGCCGGGGTGCCCGACCGGCGCGTAGTGCAGCGGGCCGGCGGCGGGGCGGTCGGCGGCGTCACGCGGGTCGTCGGCCGGAAGGCGGACGAACGCGACGCCGGGCGCGAGCGCCGGCGGCTCGGCCGACGAGAACAGCGTCGCTTGGGCGCGGACGTGGGCCAGCACGGCCGCCGCGCGTGTCACGTGGCCCCGCCCGTGGTGGCCGGCGTAGTACGCGACGCGAGCGCTCACGCCCGGGCGGCTGGCGCCACCTCCAGGCACACCGGGCCGGGGAGGGCGTCGCCAGCGGGCGCGGCGTCTGGCCGGGCGCCGACCAGCTGGCGGTAGAGCGCGAGGTAACGGTCGACCATCGCGCGCTCCGAGGCGTGGGCCTCCACCCAGTCTCGGCACGCACGGCGGTCGAGGGCAGCGGCCTCGGTAGCCGCTCGGGCTAAGTCCGCGACGTCGTCCGGCGCCGCCAGTCGGCCGGTCGACGGGGTGAGCAGTTCAGGCGCGGCGCCCCGGCGGAACGCGGCGACGGGCGTCCCGCACGCCAGCGCCTCCACCAACGTCAGCCCGTAGGGCTCCTCCCAGCGCGCCGTCGAGAGCGCCACCGACGCCGCGCCGTAGTGCCCGGTGAGCTCGGCGTGGCTGGCGTGGCCGAGCACCTCGACGTCCGGCCCCAGCCGGGGCGCCACCTCGGCGTCGTAGTAGGCGTGGGCGTGGACCGGGCCCACCAGCCGCAGCCGCATCCCGGCCGCGCGCGCGGCGTCGATGGCCAGGTGCGGCCCCTTTTCGGGGACGATCCGCCCGGCCCAGACCGCCAGCCCCGACGTCCCCTCCGCCGAGAACCGCCAGCGGCCCAGGTCGACGCCGTTGGGGACCACGCCGCACGCCGGCAGCGACCGGCGCCAGGTGGCCCGGTTGGTGGCCGAGACCGTCACCGCTGCCGGCCGCTGGCGCTCCGGCAGGCACGCGAACGCGCTCTCCTGCCACGGCGTCGGCGGCGCGTGCAGCGTGGTGAGGTGGGCCGCCCCGACGGCCGGCGCGTGGGCGATGGGGAGGTAGTGCAGCGAGTGGTTGTGGACGACGTCGAACCGGCCCCACCGCTCGTCGGCCAGGCCCAGCACCAGGCCCAGCATGGCGTGGTGCTCGCGCATGAACGGCTCGGCGAGCATCGAGAGGTCGCCGCGGGCGGCGGCCGAAAAGTCCAGGCCGGAGGCGTCGCAGAACGCCTCCACGTGGACGCCCTCGGCCGCCGACCCGTGGGGCGCGAACAGCGTCACGGCGTGCCCGCGCGCCGTCAGCCCGCGGGCCAGCCCGACCACGTGGGCCGCCAGCCCCCCGACGAACGGCTCGCAGAGCGGGTACCGGGCGGTCCCGACGAGGGCGATGCGGAGCGGTCTCATGGGCGGGGCGGCAGGGGCGGTCGTCGCGGCGTCCTCGGCCGTCCGACCGAGGCGTCGGAGGGCCGGCCGGGCCGCCCGCAACGTCGGGCCGGGGCCGTGACGGCCGTGGTGTCAGCGGGCCCAGGGCAAACGGGTCGAGCGCGGCGTGCGGGCCGGCCGAACGGTTACCACAACGGCGACGCGTCCCACAGCCGGTTCCAAGCGTCGGGGTGGCCGGTGACGAAGGTCTCGGCGGGGAGCTTGAACCCGAAGCGCGCGCCCTCGGACTGGGCAAAGTCCGCGAGCCGCTGGCGCATCGTCTCCGCGGGGCCGCCGCCGTCGGGCCGGTCGCGCTCGAACTGGTACTCCAGCTGGCTGGCGTAGGCCGCGCACCCGTCGAGCTTGACCGTGAGCGCCTCCACCGTCAGCGGCAGCCCGACCTCGCGGAGCCTGGGGGGCAGGCCCGGCGCCGGCGCGGCGTCCCCGTTGCGGAGCGCGTAGGGCTGGTCGCGCCACCAGGAGGTCACCTCCGGCGCCGAGTGGGTCAGCGCGGCCACGGCCCGGACCGTGTGGAGGTGGTCGACGTGGCCGCCCAGCCCCTGGCACGAGAGGACCAGGTCGGGCCGGCGCTCGTCGAGGACCGGCGCCAGCGCGTCGCGGACGTCTTCCCAGGTGTCCCGGTCGCCGTCCCGGGCGCCGCCGAACAGGGCCTCCGCCGTGTCGTAGCCGCGGTGGGGCGCCTCCGCCAAATCGAGCCAGACGGGTTCGGCACCGATCCGCCCACACGCTCGCGCGTCCTCGGCCCGGCGCAGGGCCATGTAGTCCGCGTCGGGGTCGAGGCCCTTGTCGGTCTGGCACGCGAGCGCGAAGCCGGTCGGGTGGGCGACGCTCCGGGTAAAGACGGTCACGACCACCGCCGTGTGGCCGGCCGCCACGGCGGTGGCGAGGGCGCCGCCGGCCGAAAAGGCGGCGTCGTCGAGGTGGGGGCTGACGGCGAGTATGGTCACGGTGAGCGGGGGGAAGGCTAGAGCAACTGGGGGGTGGCGCGGTAGACGCAGTCGTCGGGGTCGGCGGCGTCGTAGGTCCAGGAGTCGTCCGGGGCGGTGCCCCGGAGCGACGCGTAGACGCCGGCGATCTGGCGCGCGCGCGCGGTCCAAGAATACCGAGTCCTAGCCTCGTCCAGGGCCGTCTGAGCCAGCCGCTGGCGGAGCGCGCCGTCGGTGAGCAGGGCCTCGACGGCGTCCGCCAGCCGGCCGGGGGCGCGGGGCGGCACGAGCAGGGCGTCGCGGCCGTCGGCCAGGCAGTCCACCACGCCCACGACCTCGCACGATACGACGGGCAAGCCGCTGGCCATCGCCTCCAGGATCGTGTTGGAGAAGCCCTCGGCGTAGGTCGGGCTCACGAACACGTCGCCGCGGTGGTAGCGTGCCGGAGCGTCGGGGTAGCCGGCGATCCCGAGCACGTCGACGCGGTCCGCCAGTCCCAGCGCGGCCACGCGCTCGTCGACGGCGTTCACGTCCGGCCCGATGCCGCTCACCGCCAGCCGGACGTCGCGCCCGCGCTGGCGCAGCAACTCGACGGCGTCCAGCAGGTCCAGCACGCCCTTGCGGCGGTCGACCCGGCCGTGGTACAAGAGCGTCGGCGGGTCGCTCAGGGCCCCCAACTCGCGGTCGCCACGGGGCGCGAACCGCTCGACGTTGACGGCGCCGGGAACGATGGTGAACCGGTCGAGGGGCGTCCCTAGTCGCTCGTGGACCGACTCCGCAAACGAGGCGCTCCCGATGAGCACGGCGCCGGCGTGGCCGAGCACCGCCAGCATGGCGTCGCGGTGCGTCCCGCAGCACTCGCCGACCCAGTGGCCGTCGCCGCCCTGGATCGAGACCACGTTGGGCACGCCCGTCCGCCGGCTGGCCTCCAGGGCCGCCAGGCCGGTCGGGTAGCCGTACTGGGCGTGGATCACGTCGAACGGCGCCTCGGCGTGCTTGGCCACGACGGTTTGGACGATGGCCTCGATGTCGGCCTCGAAGTCGCCCGTCGCCTGCTCCCCGACCGACTCCATCCCGATCACCTCGACGCCGGGCACCGGCATCGGCGGCCCGTCGCCGTAGACCGTCGCCGCGTCGCCGCCGTAGTGCTGGCTCACCATCACCACGTCGTGGCCGGCGTCGGCGAGCTGGCGGATCAGGTTGAGCGCGTAGACGCTCATCCCTGAGATGGTCGGGAAAAAGCGGCGGGAGAGAAAGCAGATGCGCATGGGCGTGCTTGGTGTGGCGTCGGTGGATTCGGACACGCTAGGGGCCGCTCTCGGCGTCCCGCAGAAACTGGATGCTCTCGGGGATCGCCTCGTGCGCGCGTGGGCTCTCCCGACTCAGCTCGACCGTCACCAGGCCGGCGAACTCGGCGTCCACCAGCGCCGCCAGCACGGCGGGCACGTCCATGTCGCCCGTCCCGAACGGCTTGTGGAGGTGGACGCCCCGGTCCATGTCCTCCACGGCGACGGTCCCTAGCTGCGCGCGGCGCTGGCGGACGGCGTCGGCGGGGCCGGCCTCGCCGGTGACGAGGAGGTGGCCGGTGTCCAAGGCTAGGCGCAAGCCGGGCGCGGCGGCGGCCAGCCGGTCGTAGTCGGCCAGGTGCTCGGTGAGGTGGCCGGGCTCGGGCTCGAACGACGCCGTGACGCCGCGCTTTTCCGCCCGCTCCACCAGTTCTCCGACGCCGTCCTCCAGGCGCTTCCAGGCGTCGTCGCGCGAGACGCCGTCGGCGACGGGGCCGGACCAGAACGAGACGGTCTCGCCGTCGCACGCCGCGCACACGTCCAAGGCGCGGGTCAGCATCTGCAACCGGCGCTCCCGGCCTTCGGGTTGAGAGTCCATCAGCGTCGGGTGGTGCTTGCGCTTAGGGTCGAGGAGAAAGCGGGCGCCGGTCTCGACCATCATCGCCAGCTCGCGCTCGCGGAGCATCGCCGCCAGCGCCCACGCCTGGACCTCGTAGTCGTCGGCGGTCACGTCGAGGTGGTGCCAGTCCAGCGTCAGCGCGACGCCGGCGTAGCCGGACTCCGCGATCAGGTCGAGCGCGTCCTCCAATCGGTGGTGGGCGCAGCCGTTGGTGTTGTAGGCGTAGCGGAGGGGCACGCGGGAGTTAGGGGTTGGGAGTTGGGGATTGGCTTTCGTCAGCCTCTGCGTTCAGACCCACCACGTGCTCGGCGGGCTCGCGGTACATGGCGTAGAGCGGGCCGAGCGCTTCTTCCAACAGGTCGAGGTGGACCCAGGCCGGGCCGCCCAACGTCGCCTCGCCCCCAGACGCGAGCGGGATCGCCTGGGCCTCGGCCGGCGGCGTGCCGATTCCCACCAGGTCGGGGTGGACGATAGAGTCGCCGGCCGCGATCCGGTCCAGCAGCCGGCCGACGTTGCGCGGCCCGATCCGCCCGTACGTCAGCGTCTCGACCTCCATGCCCGGCACGATGGTCTTGACGACGGCCATGTCGGCGCCGGGCGGCGACAGGTCGACGGTCCAGACGTCGAGCCCGGCGTCGGTGAAGCGGCTGGCGACGGCGGCCGCCAGCGCGGCGGGCTCGTCCGGCACGTCGGCCGTGGGGACCGCCTCCCACGGAACGCGCCGCGTCTCCCGAAACCAGGTGCCCTCCAGCCGGCGCAGTTGCTCGCGCGCCGAGAGCCCGTACCACTCGGCCACGGCGTCGGTCGCGCGCGACTCCTCGCCGGCCACGCCCCGCTGGCGGACGCAGGCGAGGTAGGCCGCCGGCACCACGCCCTCCAGGTCCGCCAGCGGCCCGTGCGCAAACCGCTTGCGAACGCGGCTCGCGGCGTACTCTAGGAGCGCCTTCCGCAACGCCTGCACCTTGTCGGGGTGGGCGCCCTCGCCGCAGCCGGTGAGCGCCGTCGGGTGCGGCATGGCGTCCAGGTCACGCTCGCGGCCGACGACGTAGACCACCGGGGTGCCGAGCGGCGTCTCGGCCAGCTTGGCCTGGAGCGTGATCCCGACGCCGTGCTGGAAGTGGTCGATCAGGCCGCGCACCTCGGAGTCGCGCACGCCGTCGAGCTCGATCACCACGCCGCGGTCGAGGGCGCGGTAGCCCACCGAGGACGCGTCGCGCTGGACGACTTCCAGCATCCCGTGCGCGACCGCCCGCTCGCGGGTGTCGCCGGCGCCCAGGCCGTTGGTGATCGGCGTGTAGAGCGGCCGGTAGCCGTCGGGCACGTTGTAGCTGTGGGCGATGGCCTCGTCCAGGAGCATCCACGCCGTCTCGCCGCCGCGGTCGGTGCCGGGCGCGAACCGCCGGGCCTGGACCCACAGCCGCTCGGCGTCCGGCGCGTAGTCGGTCCCGACGGGCAGCCGCAGCGCCAGCGGGTCGACGGCGGGCTCGCCGGCCTCGGCCAGCTGGCGGAAGCTGGCGCGGCGCGTCGGCAGGTCGTCGCGGAGCCGATGCACGCCGAGCCCTTCCGCTAACTCGCCCCAGGCGCCGGTCCGGGCGCGGTCGTCGGTCTCGCCGTAGCCGATGCCGCTCTGGAACTCGCCGTCGACCCAGGTGGCGACGGTCCACACGGGGACGCCAGTGGTGTCGAGCGGCGTCAGGGGAAACTCGAACGTCTCGCCTAGACCGAGCGCGGCGCGGTAGCGGGCGACGGCGGGCGGGTCAGGAGGAACAGTCATCGGTTCGGAAAGAGAAGACGCACGCCCACACTACCGCCAGCGCCCGGCCGGCCGCGACCCGTAGAGACGGCACGCCGTGCCGTCTCCGCCCAGCGCGCCACCGCCACGCCCAACTGACTGGCGTCGTCCCTGGCGGGGTGGCGGACGCTGTCAGCGAACGAGAAACAGCGTATCCGTCACCCATCCCGATTTGCGTTGTGTGCCGAGGCCGCCGGCAGTGGGCCGTCGGGAATCTCGACCCAATCGGCCGTCGGCCGAGCCGCCAGTTGGACGCCGAGCAGGTGCATCGCCGCCGCCTTGCCGCCGGTCGGCACGGCCTCCCAGGGCGTCACGACGCCGTCGAAGTCGAGGGCGCCGAACGCCTCGCGGTACGCCCGGGCGTCGTCGTGGCTGAGGGGGATGTGGGCGTCGTAGGCCTTGTGCGTCGAGACGTGGGTGGCGCGGCCGTCGCTGTCCAGGCGGAACTTGAAGGCGTCGCCGCAGAACACGAGCCGCCGCGCGGGCCAGTGCAGGACGCTGTGGCCGTCAGTGTGGCCGCCAGTGTGGACCAGGCTCGGCCCGCTAGCTGGCGCTGTCCCCAACGGGGTGGCGGCCGTTGTGGGCGAGGTGTTCAGCCCGCCAGCATCGTCCGCCAGTTGGGCGGTGCGGCCGAAGGGCCACGACACGGGCAGCGCCTGCGCCCACGGCAACTGCTGGCTCTGGACGACGGCCTCGGGCGCGAACCGCTCGGCCACGCGCCACGCCGAGCCCAGGACGTGGCTGTGCGAGAACGCCAGCCAGCGGACGCCGCCGCGCTCGGCCATCCAGTCCAGCGCCGCGTCCGAGGTCCAGCCTGCGCCCTCCCAGTGGATGTTTCCGGCCTCGGTCTCGACCAGCCACCCCGCCGGCCCGATCCCGACGGCCGGGTCGGACTCGATCATCCAGACGCCGTCCAGCACCTCGCGCCAACTCGTCGTGCGGCTGGCGGCGACGGTCGGCGCGTCGAGAAAGTGCCAGCCGCCCGGCGGCAGCGGGTGGCGGTAGTCGGTGCAGACGGGGCACGAGGGCGGCTCGGCAAACCACCGCTGCCAAAAGCCGCAGTTCGTGCACACCCAGGGCTCCAGTCGCTTAGAGTCGGCCATCTTAGACGTGGGATTCGGGCTCGCCGACGGTGTCCGCCAGCGGCGCGACGTGGGCGGACGGCCCGCGCGTGGCGGCGTCCAGCAGGCGCATCGTGTGGAGGTCGCCTTCCAGCGTCCACCCGAACGGCTCGCCGCTGAGGACAGCGTCGGCGAAGGCCTCGACCTGGAGGCGGAACGGGCTGGCCTCGGCGTCGAACTCGACCGGCCGCTCCTCGCCCGTCGTCGCGTCGGTCAGGGTCAGCGTGCCGCCCGGCGTCTGGCCCATCGTGTTGAGGGCGAGCGCGCGGGCACGCGTCCCGATCACCTCCAACTCGCGCCGAGGGAACGCGTCGGGGCAGTTGTACGCCACCGACAGGTTCAAGAGCGCCCCGCTGGCGGTGCGCGCCACCAGCGCCGCCCCGTCGTCGACGGCGTAGTCGTGGACGCGGTGCTGGAACAGGGCCGCGACGTCGACCAGCGGCTCGTCTAGCAACGTCTGGGTCAGGTCCAGGCCGTGCGGCGCCAGGTCGATAAACGCGCCGCCGCCCGCGCGGCCTGGATCCGCGCGCCAGTTGTCATGCGGGTTTGCATCCGGCGACCAGTCCGGTCCGGTCCAACACGCGTAGCGGATGCGGACGGCTGTCACGGTGCCCAGCGCGCCGTCCGCGACCAGCTGGCGGAGCGCCCCGTGCGCCGGGTGGAACCGCTGGTCGAACGCCGTCGCGTACGTCGTGCCCGAGTGGCGGACCGCCTCGGCGAGCGCTTCGGCCTCGGCCAGCGTCCGAGCCATCGGCTTCTCGCACAGGACCGGCACGCCGGCGCGGGCGGCGGCGACGACCGGGCCGAGGTGGGCGTGGTTGGGCGTGGCGACGTAGACCGCGTCCAGGTCGAGCACCAGCAGCTCGTCCAGGTTGTCCGTCCGCGTCATCTCGTGCTCGGGCAGAAAGGCCGCCAGCGCGGCGGCGTCGAGGTCGCAGGCGCCCACGAGTCCGCCGTTGCGACTCTCTGCGATGGCTGGGCCGACGTAGTCCCGCGCCACCCAGCCCGTCCCGACCACGCCCCAGCGGATCTCACGTCCCATCACGACCCGAGCTCGCGGCGTTCCAGGTGCGCGATCTCGGTGCCGTCGTCCAGCACGCGGCCGTCCTCGCCGCCCGGCCCGCCCGCCAGCGGCGACTCGGCCGGGACCGCGCCGTGCCCGCCCGCCTCGTAGCTGCCCGACGGAGACGCCTCGCCCCGCTGGCGGTCGGTCTCGGCAGGGCTAGAGCCGTCGGCGTCCCACACGCCGGCACGACGGAGCACGTCCTGCTGGAACGACTGGTAAAAGCCGGGGTGGCAGATGTCGAGCTGGCCGGCGTCGGTGTCGCGGCCCAGCGCGTCCGCGAGCCTGAACCGGGCAGCCGTCTCGTGCCATTCCATCTCCAGCACCCTGTCGAGCACGTCGGCGGCGTGGAACGCCTGGGCCTCGGCGGTCTCGAACCGGTCGCGGTCGGTCGTTGCCAGCGCCCCGCGCACGCGCTCCGCCAGCGCGTCGGGAAGGTCGTTCAGCGCGCGCTCCGTCGCGGCGTCCATCATGGTCGCCAACCGGTCGGCGCCGATCAACTCGTCGCCGGCGTAGCCCGCGTCCGGCAGCGTGGTGTTGAACAGGTGGTGCGCCAGGCCCGTCAGAAAAACGGAGGCCGGATCTGCGCCGAAGCGCGGCGCCAGCAGCACGCCAAAGGCGGCCACCGAAAAACAGTGGTCGGCGTGGCTCTCGGCCGGCTCCAGCACCAGGCGCCCCAGCCCCGGATGCGTCGCGCCCGCGCGCGGCTGGCGGACCAACTCGGCGACGAACGCGGGGGCGTCAGCGCCCGACGGGAGCGGCCCCAGCGTTGCGCGGAGGCGGCCATGCAGGCCCGCGTCCAGCGGGCCCGCCACGTCGTCGAAGGCGGCGCCGAGCACGTCGGCCGCGTCGCTATCGCTTAGTCCGTGCGCCCACATCGTCGCCGCGTCCAGCCCCGCCAGCCGGACGGCCGCGACGGCCGCCGCCGTCTCGGAAAGGGCGACGGCCTTCAGGTCCTCGCCGCCCGCCAGCCGCGCCCAGGCGCGGGCAAACTGGCGCTCGGCCAGCGACCGCGGGCCCGACGCGTCCCGGACGCGCTTGAGGTCGCCCAACTGGCGGAGCAGGCCGGCGAGCGGCGCGAGGTCGCGAGCGGCGGTCATTCGGGGTCGTTGGTCGTGGACGCGACCGCCGCGTCACGGACGCGGAGGCCGCCGAGCCAGTTCAGGAACGCCGTCTGCTGCTTGCCGAAGTCGTGCTCCGGCGCAGCCCCGTCGGCCGTCATCGGCCCCTTGAAAAAGACGCCCATCGGCTCCTGCACGCCGCCTCGGCCGGCGCGCTGCGCCAGGTCCAGGCACCGTGCGATCTCGATGGCCAGCGGCGCGGCCAGGATCGAGTCTCGGCACAAAAAGTTGACCTTGAGCTGCATCCGCTGCCCCAGGAAGCCCACCAGGTCCACGTTGTCCCACGCCTCCTTGGCGTCGCCGCGCGGGCGGTAGTAGTTGATCTTGACCACGTGGTCCTCGACCGGGTAGCCCAGGATCTGGTCTAGGACGGAGCCCTTGGTCCCGATCTTGGACGCGAGCGAGCCCGCCTCGCGCAGTGCCTCGCCGTCGCGGTTGCCCAGGATGTTGGTCGAGAACCAGCCCTCGACGCGCAGCGCGCGGTCGCGCAGGCCCGGCGCCATCAGCGTCTTGATGAACGTCTGGCCCGTCTTGCCGTCCTTGCCTGCCAGCGGCACACCCTCGCGCTCCGCCAGCTCGACCAGCGCCGGCACGTCGGCGCCAACCGAGGGCGTAAAGTTGCCGTAGGGACAGCCTTCCAGAATCGCGGCGTAGGCATAGAGCATGGCCGGCGGCACCTGCTCGTCGTCGGCGTCGATGGCAGCCTGGAAGGCGTCGGCGGTCTGGAAGAGGCCGGCGTCGAGGTCGGGCCAGGACTCGGTCGAGGCCAGGTTGATGACCACGGCGCGGCCGAGCTCGTTGTCCTCTTTAAACTGGCGGAGGTCGGCGCGGAGGGCGTCGACCGACTGGCGGAGGCCGAGGTCGGCAGCCTGGCAGTGGGTGCCGGTGACGCCTCGGCAAAAGCGGTCGTCGCCGTAGGCGGGCCAGGGCGTGATCTGGCTCAACGCCTCGCGCGTCGCCTCGTACTGGGCCAGGTCGAGGACCGAGTGGTGGCGCGTGGCCGAGGCCAGGTCGCCGTCGTAGAGGTCCCATCCGCCAAACACCAGCCCGTCGTAGGGCGCGAGCCCAGCCGACGGCTCGCCGGGAAGCGCCGCCAGCGGCAGGCCGTCGAGCCCGGCCTGGCCGGCTCGGATGAGTTCGATGCCCGCCACGGCCGTCGTGGCGACGGCGCCGCCCAAACCCACGATGGCGACGCCCAAGCGGTCGGAGGCGTCGGCGGAGGTCGAAATGGAGGCGGGCTGGGTCGCGCCGTCCCCGGTGGAAAGCGAAGGCATACGGTCGGGTTGTGGATAGGCGCGCAGTCGCGCGTGGGGAGCCTGGGGGTTAACCCCCGGTGCGGCACCTGCCGTTCCTCTGGATCAGGGGTGTCCGGGGGTTCCTGGCATGGGATCGGCTGGCTAGAAGTCGATGGCGATCAACTCGACCGACTCGCCGCCCGGGCCCCGGACAAAGCTGTAGCGGCACGGCACGGGCGGGTCGCCCTCCAGCACGAAGTCCTCGGGTCCCTCCTCCAGCGCCGCGCCGGCGTCGACGGCGCGCCGGGTCGCGTCGTCGCAGTCGGCCACGTGCAGCGCGAGGTGGAACAGCGCCGGACCGCCCGGCATCGGGCCGCCGGCGGCGTCGGGTCCGGCGTCGGTCGGCGAGAACAGCTCGACGTAGGTCCCGTCGCCGGTGTCCAGCATGACCACGGTGTGGCCCGGCTCCTGGAACCGCAGCCGCTCGACGCACCCCAGCGCGTCGACGTAGAACTGCAGGCTCGCGTCGAGGTCGCGGGCCTCGACGGCGACGTGGTGGATCCCGCCGCCGCCCAGCTTGGCGTTGAGCCCGCGCCTCACGACGGCACCTCGCCCGACGCGCCGCCGCGCTGGCGGCCGGTCTCGGCGGGCTGGTCGGTGTCGCCAGCGGCCGGCAGGACCTCGTAGTCGATGGGCTTGAGCGCGCCGTTGTTGGTGCCCTCGGCCGCGCACGCCGTCAGCCCAACGACCAGGTCGACCTCGGCCCGAAACGTGATGTGGTCGCCGGGCCGGCTCGTCGGCGTCTCGACCGAGAGCGAGCCGTCCGGGCGGACGGGCACGTTCATGAAGATGTTGAACGTGGTCGGGACGCGGTCGCGGTCGACGCCGTATGGGCCGAGGTGCAAGGCCAGGTTCGTCAGGCACGACGGGTGGTCGTGGCCCTCGGGCAACCCGTAGAGCAGCCGGTACATCTCGGGGCTGCACGGGGTGAGCAGGAAGTCGTGGACGCCGCACGTGTCCTCCTCGATCGTCATCAGCACCCGGCTCCGGTTGCTCCACAGCCGGTTGCCGGCCGTGATCCGGATGGTCTCCTCGTAGTCGAACGTGCGGCCGGACGACAGCCACTCGCCCACGTCCAGGCCGTCCGGGGTGTCGGCGAACGCGAGCAGATCCGAGACCTGCTCGCCCTCGGGGTCGGTCACGCGCAGGCGCTGCCCGGCCGCCAGCCGGAAGGCGACGCCGCTGGACGCCGCGATCCGGTGGCGCACGCCGGGCTCGGGCCGGTCGCTGTCTACGCCGTCGGCCGCCAGCGCGTCGGGGAGCGGGGCGAGCATGGCGGGGGCGAGGTCGGAGGTGTCAGTCGGCATCGGAGGCGGGCTCTGCGGAGGGGTGCGCGGCGGCGTCGGGGCGCGGCTGGAACGGGCACCGCCAGTCGGCGCCGGCGGCGCGTCCGGCGTACTGCCGCGCCTCGCTGGTGGTCCCGAAGTCTTGGAGCGACGGGTTGACGCTGCCCTGGAGCGCGCGGTCGCGGTCGCGGATCGTGTTCCTGACGGACTGGTAGCGGCCGTCGCGGCGCAGCGCCTCGAACTGGCTGTGCAGGTTGAACGCGATGAGAGGGCGCGGGAACCGCCGCGCCTGCCGCGACGCGCCCGGGTGCATCCCGACGACGTAGAACGCCCGCCCGCCGACCGAAAACGAGAACTGGGGATGCTCCGGGTCCGCGGCGACCGACGGGTCCCACGGCGCGCCGTCGGCGTCGTGGACGCGGGCGAGCGTGGCCCAGAACAGCCGCTCGAACTCGGTCTCGGAGATGGCTTCGCTGGGCCGCTCGAACACCGCCAGGAACGAGCGGTAGCCGCGCTCGGGCTCCGGCTCCTGGGCGTACGCCGTCAGGTCGGCGGCGAGCTGGCGGGCGCTCTCGGCGTCGTCCAGCGCGTCGTAGGGCCGGACGCAGTACTGCTCCGTCTTGACGACCGACTTGGCCATGATGCACGGGTAGTCGGCGTCCGAGACCCAGCGGTCGAAGGCGTCGCGGGCGTCGTCCGCCCAGCGGGGCCGGTCGGTCTCGGCGTGGTCGTCCCCGTCGGCGAGCGGAACGTCCTCGGACGAGGCGGAGGCCGGAGGGGCAGGCGCGGCGCGGCGGCGCGCGCGGGCGGGGGGCGAGACCAAGGCGGGGCGGGGGGATGCCCTTTGATTCCCCGCCGACCCGGGAGCGGTTTCGGCGCCCGATCGGTCTCAGGCCCCACCTCCGATCACGATCCGGCGCTTCCCCACCTGCGACACGACGCTGTCGCCCCACTCGTTCGGCTATCGGCCCCCACTGCCCACTGGCGGCGCGCATCGCCAGTCGGACGGGCGCTAGAAGGGCGCGTCGGTGGCCGGCGGCGGGAGGGGCGGCGGGCCGTCCGAGAACCCGTCGCCACCGGGCGGTAGTGGCGGCGCGCCCGGGCCGTCCAACGGCGGGTAGTCGTCGTAGCCGCCCGACGTGTCACTCTTGACGTAGCTCGTGAGGTTCTCGAAGCGGGCGTACTGGTTCACGAACGCCACCTTGACGTCGCCGATCGGCCCGTTGCGCTGCTTCCCGATCAGGAGCTCGCCTAGGCCCTCGGTCGAGTTGCCGTTTTCGTCGACCGTGATCCCGTAGCGCTCGGCGCGGTAGATGAACATCACCACATCGGCGTCCTGCTCGATAGAGCCGGACTCACGCAGGTCGCTCAGCTGGGGCCGCTTGTCGCCGCCCCTCGTCTCGACAGCGCGAGACAACTGCGAGAGCGCGATCACCGGCACGTCGAGCTCCTTGGCGAGCCCCTTGAGCGACCGCGAGATCTGGGCGATCTCCTGCTCCCTATTGCCGCTCTGGGTGGCCGCCGTCCCGTGCATGAGCTGGAGGTAGTCCACGATCACCAGCCCGATGTCGTGCTCGGCCTTCAAGCGCCGGCACTTGGCGCGCAGCTCCAAGATGCCCAGCCCGGCCGTGTCGTCGATAAAGATGTTGGACGCCGACAAGCGGCCGGCGGCGCGCGCCAGCTTGGGCCAGTCGTCGTCGTGCAAGCGGCCGGTCCGGGCGCGCTGGGCGTCGACGCGGGCCTCGGACGTGAGCAGGCGCTGGGCCAGCTGCTGGGCGCTCATCTCGAGCGAGAAGTAGGCCACGCCCGCCGGTTTTTCCGGGTGCAGCGCCGCGTTCCGGGCGATGGCCAGGCTGAACGCGGTCTTGCCCATGGATGGCCTGGCGGCCACGATCACCATGTCGGACGGCTGCCAGCCGCCGGTCATGGCGTCCAGCGCCGAGAAGCCGGACGGCACGCCCGTGATGCCGCCCTCGCGCCCGTGGATCGACTCCAGGTGCTGCATCGTCTGGTGCACCACGGAGTTCATGTCGACGGCGCCCTTGCGGAGCTGGGACTCCGAGATCTGGAAGATCTCGCGCTCGGCGTTGTCGAGCAGGTCGAAGGCGTCCGTCGTCGGGTCGAAGGCCTGGCCGACCACGCCGGTCATGGTCGTGATAAGCTTGCGGAGCAGGCTCTTCTCGGCAATGATGCGCGCGTGGTACTCGACGTTCGCGGCGCTGGCGACGTGCGTCGTCAGCTCGGTGAGGTAGTATCCGCCGATGGCGTCGTAGTCGCCGCGCCGCTTGAGCTCCTCGGTGAGCGTGATCAGGTCGACCGGGTTGCCGCGCTCGAAGAGGGCCTCCATCGCCTCGTAGACCCGTTGGTGCTTGGGGTCGTAGAAGGCGTCGGCGGGCAGGATCTCGATGGCCTTCGGGATCGCCTCGCGCTCGATGAGCATGGCGCCCAGGACCGACTGCTCAACCTCGGTCGCCTGGGGCGGCATCCGGCCGGCCTGCTGCTGCATCGGCAGCACGTTGAGCGGGCGCCGCTTGGCGCCGGCCATCTTCTCCAAGGGCACGCCGGGCATGTCCTCGTCGATGCGGAGCGGCCGCTGCTGGAAGTCGTCGGGTTCAGCCATAGGGGGCGGGGGGCACTGGCGCGCGGCCTCGGCGGCGGGCTACTGGCCGCTGGCGTCCGCCAGCTGGTCGTAGCGGGTGCGGAGCAGCTTGACGTCCTCCCAGGTCGGGCGTTTCCACTGGGGGTTGCGGAGGAGCGCTGCCGGATGGTACGTCACCATCATCGGCAATCCGTAGTAATCGTTGAACTTGCCCCGCAGCGACGCCAGCGACGACTTTTTGCCCAGCAGCCCGTTCCCCGCGCTCTTGCCGACGGCCAGGATCATCTTGGGCCGCACGAGAGCGATCTGCTTGTACAGGATCGGGATGTGGGCCTCGACCTCTTCGGGCAGCGGGTCGCGGTTGTTGGGCGGCCGGCTCTTCAAGATGTTGGTGATGTAGAGGTCCCCACGGTTGAACAGGACCGCCTCCATGATCTTGTCGAGCAGCTGGCCGCTGCGGCCGACGAATGGCTCGCCCAGGCGGTCCTCGTCGGCGCCGGGCGCCTCGCCGATCACCATGAGGTCGGCGTCGGGGTCGCCGGTGCCCAGGACGGGGTTGATCCGCTCCCGGTCGATGGGGACGAGCTCGGTCTCCGCCAGCCACCCGTAGATCTCGTCCAGCGAATCCAAGCCGTGGAGCGGCGAGTCCTCGGGGATGAGGGCCTCGATGCGCTCGTAGGGCGAGAGGCCCTCGTCCTGGCTGGGGTCGGGGAGGGCGCCAAACAAGTCAGGCACGTCGTCGGTGGGGAGGGGAGAAGGCGGGGGCGGCGCGGTCGGCGCGGTCGTCTCAGACGGATCGGGCGAGCCGGTCGGCTCGGCGGGGCGCGGCGCCAGCGCCACGGGCGGAGCCGCTGGCGGCTGGTCTCGGGCGGGCTCGGCCGGGGCGGGCTCGGCCGGGGCGGGCTCGGCCGGGGCGGGCTCGGCACCCGCGAGAACACGCGTCGGCCCTACGATTCGGCGCTGGAGGTCGAGGACGGAGCGGGCCTCGCGCAACAGGTCGGCGAGCAGCGGGGCCCCGTCGGGCCGGGGAGGGGGGGCGTCGGCCACGGTGCGGTCGGGGGGATCTCTAAGGTAGGCGGCGCGGCCCGTTTCGGGCAACGGCCGTGCGCACACGGTGGACAAGGATGTGGAAAACTTCGTCCCGCGCCACGACGGCACCGGGCCGTTCGGGTAGCGCCCGAGGCCGGCCGGCCTAGTCGGCCAGGGCGGCGCGGGCGGCCGGCTCGATCCGGTCGGTCCAGGCGGCGTAGGCACGCGCGTCGGGGTGGAGGTCGTCGCCGACCGTCTGGTGGCCCTGCTGGCGGGACAGGTCGGTGACGTCTACCCAGGCGACGGCCCGGGCCTCGGCCTCGGCCTGGGCGACGGCGTTGAAGGCCCCCACCCGCTCGGCGATGCGGGCGGGGCCGCGGGCGTCGGCGGCCCCGAACGGCGTCACGCCCCAGTCGGGGATCGAGACCACGACGACGCGCCGCGCCGACCCGCCGGCGAGCGCGACGGCGCGGTCCATGAGCGCCCCCACCCCGTCCCGGTACGCCCCGACCGGCGCCCCCCGGTACTGGTCGTTGACCCCGATTCCCAGCGTCACGAGGTCGAACGGACCGCGCGGACCCGCCGCGTCCAGGCCCTCCGCCAGCTCGGCGGCCGTCCAGCCCGTCGCGGCGACGACTCGGGGCGCCGCCACCGCCACGCCCGACTGGCGCAAGCGGCGGGCGAGTTGCTCCGGCCAGCGATCAGCCGGGGCCACGCCCTCGCCGACGGTGTAGGAGTCGCCCAACGCCAGCAGGCGGAGGCCGTGGCGGGGCTCGGCGGACGGTGGGCCGTCGGTCATGCTGCCGGCGGGCCGACCACGTCCAGCAGCGCCTCGGCCACGTCGCGCTTGGGGCCGAGCGGGATCTCGACGCGCGCGCCCTCGGCCGAGAGCATCGTCAGGCGGTTGGTGCCGGTGCCGAAGCCGGCGTCGGGCTCGGCGGCCGAGTTGAGCGCGATCCAGTCGAGCCGCTTGCGTGCCAGCTTGCCCCGCGCGTGGTCCTCGCCGTCGTGGGTTTCGAGGGCGAAGCCGACCAGCGTCTGGCCGTCGCGCCGGCGCTCGCCCAGGGCCGCCAGCACGTCGGGCGTGCGGCGCAGGCGGAGCACCAGGTCGTCGTCGCCCTTTTTGAGCTTTCGGTCGGTCGCGTGGGCCGGCGCGTAGTCGCTCACGGCCGCCGCGGCGATCACCACGTCGGCGTCGGCGTGGGCGAGGGCGGCGCCCAGCAGGTCGTCGGCCGTGACCACGTCGACGCGGTCCACGCCGGGCGGCGTCGCCAGCGCGACCGGCCCGGCGAGCAGCGTCACGCGCGCGCCCCGGCGGGCGGCGGCCGCGGCGATCTCGAAGCCCATCGTCCCCGTCGAGCCGTTCGACAAAAAGCGGACCGGGTCGAGGGCCTCGCGCGTGGGCCCAGCCGTGACCAGCACGTGGAGGCCCCCCAGAGGCCCAGGGCTCTCTGCCCGTGCCTCTGGCGCCCCGTCCGGGCCGAGCGCCTCGCTGGCCGAACCTTGATCGGGCCCAGGGCGCCCCAGCCACTCGCCGACCCGGGCCGCCAGCGCGGCGGGCTCGGGCAGGCGGCCGTCGCCGACCAGGCCCGACGCCAGCTCGCCGTGGGCCGGCGCCACGACCTCGACCCCGTCGGCCTGGAGCTGGCGGACATTCCGTTGGGTGGCCGGGTGGCCCCACATGTCGTGGTCCATGGCCGGCGCCACCATCACCGGGCACCGGGCCGAGAGCACGACGGCCGTCAGCATGGAGTCGCAGAACCCGCCGGCCAACTTGGCCAGCGTCTGGGCCGTCGCCGGCGCGATCACGACGCCGTCGGCCCACAGGCCCAGCTCGACGTGCTTGGTCCAGGCCGTCTGGGCGTCTCCGGCCCGGGGGAACAGCTCGCCCAGCACCTCGCGCTTGGCCAGCGTCGCGATGGTCAGCGGCGGGATAAAGCGGGCGGCGGCGGCGGTCATCACCGGCTGCACCTCGGCGCCGGCCTTGACCAGCTGGCGGACCAGCTCGGCGGCCTTATAGGCCGCGATGCTCCCGGTGACGCCGAGGACGAGCTTTTTGCCTTCGAGCGACACGGCGGCCGGGGCGGAGGTGGCGGCGCGCCGGTCTAGACCTCGCTGCCCGTGTTGGGGTTGCGGAAGTACAGCTCGCCCTCCAGCAGCTCCTCGATGGCCGCGCGCGTCGGCTTGGCCTGGCGCTCGTACTCGAGCGAGATCCGGAGCTGGTCCTCGTTGGAGCGGAGCTCCTCGGCGGGGTCGAGCGACAGGTCCTCGAAGTAGCTCAGGCGCTGGTCCAACTCGGCCTTGGTCTTGGAGGCGAGCTGCCGGGCGCGCTTGGAGATGATCGAGACGGTCTCGTAGAGGTTGCCGGTCTCGGCCGCCAGCTGGGCCGTGTCGAGGGTCTGGATCGCCATGGGGTCGGGGGTCGGTGTGGAGCGCAGAGCAGAACAGGCTACGCCCGGAGGGCGCCGCAGACCGCTAAGAAGGGGGGAAGCCCACGCGCCGCTGGCGCCAGCCGTCGGAGGCCGGGCGTCTCCGGCGGCGCTAGGCCCCGGCCGGCTCCTCCAGGAACGCGCGGACGTGGGCGACGGTCTCGGCCACGGCCGCGTCCAGGTCGTCGTTGACCACCACCACGTCGAACTCGTGCGCCATCGCGATCTCCATCTCGGCCCGCTCTAGGCGCACCGCGATCCGCTCGTCGTCCTCGGTCCCGCGCGCCTGGAGGCGGGTGGCCAGCGCGGCCAGGCTCGGCGGCTGGACGAACAGCGTACGCGCGGCGTCGCCGTAGAGCCGCTTGATGTTGACGGCCCCCTTGACGTCGATGTCGAGCACCACCGCGCGCACGTCGGCGCGCGCGGCGAGCGCTTCCAGCTCGGGCCGGAGCGTGCCGTAGAGGCGCCCGGGGTACACCTCCTGGTGCTCCAGGAACTCGCCGGCCGCCAGCCGCGACGCGAACTCCTCGGGCGTGAGGAAGTGGTAGTGCACGTCGTCGGCCTCGCCGGCGCGGGCGGGCCGCGTGGTCGCGCTCACCGAGAACCGCAGGCCCGGCACCTCGGCCATCAGCCGCCGCGCGATGGTCGTCTTGCCGGCGCCGCTGGGAGCGGTGAGAACGAGGAGCTTCATAGGGGGAGAGATGGGGGACGGGGGACGAGGGGGCCGGTCCCTTGTCCCCCGCCCCTCGTTCACACGACGTTCTGGACCTGCTCGCGGATCTTCTCCACCTCCTCCTTCATCGAGACCGCCAGCCGAGTGATCTCGGCGTCGTTGGCCTTCGACCCGACCGTGTTGACCTCGCGGCCGATCTCCTGGGACAGGAAGTTGAGCCGCCGCCCGACGGGCTCCTCGACCGGGGCCGCGGCCCCGAGCGACTGGCGGAACTGGTCGAGGTGCGACCGCAGGCGCACGACCTCCTCGGTGACGTCGAGCTTGTCGGCCAGGAGCACGGCCTCGGCCTCCAGCCGGCCCGGGTCCAGCGACGCGTCGGCCAGCTCCGCCAGCCGGTCGCGGAGCCGCTGCCTCGCCTGGTCGAGCCGCTGGGGCGCGCGCGCGTCGACGGCGGCGGCGGCGGCCTCGACGGCGTCGGCCCGAGCGGCCAGGTCGTCTCGGAGCGCGGCGCCCTCGGCCTGGCGCATGGCCTCCAGGCGGCCGAGCGCGTCGGCCAGCGCGGCCTGGACGGCGGCCCAGGCGTCGGGGTCGTCTTCGCCCGCGCGGTCGTCGGGGACCAGCACGCGGCCCGCGCGCAGCACGTCGTCCAGCCGGACCGAGTCGGGAGGCAGGCCGGCCGCCTGGGCGGCGTCGCGCAAGAGGGCGCCGACGGCCTGGGCCGCAGCGCGGTCGAGCCTCAGGCCCGTGCCCGCCGCGTCCGTCGTCACCGACACGAGGACGGTCGCCGTGCCCCGGCCGATGGCCTCCTTGACCGCCCGCTGGACCTCGGCCTCGTGGCCCGCCAGCGGCCCGAGCCCGCGCACCGTCGCCTCGGCGTAGCGCCCGTTGACGGTGCGGACCTCGACGGTCGCCTCGGCGGCGTCCACGCGTGCGGTCCCGCGTCCAAATCCGGTCATGCTGCGGAGCATCGGGGGCCGTCGTGGGGTGGTGAATGACGAGGCGCCAAACTACGTCCCGCCCCAGCGGAGCCGCTGTCAAGGTGACGCGCGGTCCGGACCCGCGGCACCGGCCGGGAGCCCGTCGCCCCGCTGGCGGTACCTGTCGGCGAGGCCCCCGCTTTGTCCCTCCCCGTTCCCCGACGTCCCCGATGTCCCCGATGTCCCCGCGTCTCGCCTTCGCCCTGGCGCTCTCGGTCGCCACGCCCGCCCTCGCCCAAGCGCCCGGCGCCCCGTTCTCGGCGCACGCGCTCCGCGACACCCTCCGCCAGCCGGTCGGGCTGGAGTACCTCGTCGCCTTGCCCGACGGCTACGAGGACGGGGACCAGAGCTGGCCGCTGCTCCTGTTCCTGCACGGCGCCGGCGAGCGCGGCGACGACCTGAGCCGCGTGGCGGTCCACGGCCCGACGCGGCGGGTGGCCGAGGGCGAGCGCTTCCCGTTCATCCTCGTCGCGCCCCAGGCCCCCGAGGGCACGTGGTGGGACGCCCGCGAGCTGGGCGCGCTCCTGGACGAGGTGGAGCGGGCGTACCGCGTGGACCCCGACCGCGTGATGGTGACGGGCCTGAGCATGGGCGGCTTCGGCGCGTGGTCGTTGGCCGAGGCCTTCCCCGACCGCTTCGCGGCCGTCGCGCCGGTCTGTGGCGGAGGCACGCCGGGCCGCGTCTGCGCCGCCGCCGACGTCCCCATCTGGGCCTTCCACGGTGCCCTCGACGACGTGGTGCCGGTCGAGCGGTCGCTCGAAATGGTCCAGCGGCTCAGGCGGTGCGGCGGCCACGTCCGCCTGACGCTCTACCCCGACGCCGGCCACGACAGCTGGACCGAGACGTACGCGAACCCCGCTCTCTACGACTGGCTCCTGGCCCAACGCCGGGAGTAGCGGCGGGAGGTCGGGGCGGCGCTTCGGGGTCGGTCGCGCGTTGGGCCGCCGGCCTCGCCAGCGGCCGCCGCCAGCGCTCGGCGGGCCGCCCGCGCCTCCCCGTCAGCGGCCGAGCGCGGCGCCGTGGCTACGGACGATCTCGGCGTAGGCGCGGGCGCTGTCCTTGGGCGTCCGCGCCAGCGTCTCGTAGTCCACGTGGACCAGGCCGAAGCGCTTGGTGTAGCCGTGCGCCCACTCGAAGTTGTCCAGCAGGCTCCACGCGAAGTAGCCGCGCACGTCGGCGCCCCGCGCGATGGCGTCGCCGACGGCGCCGACGTGGTCGCGGAGGTACCGCACGCGCAACGGGTCGTGGACGCGCCCGCTGTGTGCCCGGGGCGGGTCGTAAAAGGCGGCGCCGTTCTCGGTGACCCAGAGCGGCGGCCCGCCATACGTCTCGGCCACCCAGAGCAGCGTGTCGGTCAGGCCGGGCGGGTGCACCTCCCAGCCCATCTCGGTGTAGGTGCTGCCCGGCTGGCGGACCGTCTCGGCGCGCGCCGGCCACGCGCCGGGCGCGTCGCGGACGGTCTCGCGGAGGTAGTAGTTGACGCCCACGAAGTCGGGCCGGGCGGACGCGATCCGGGCGAGGTCGGCGGCGGGGAAGTCGGGCCAGGCCCGGCCGAACATCTCCGCCATCTCCTCGGGGTAGCGGCCCCGGAACAGCGGGTCCAGAAACAGGCGGTTGAGGTAGGCGTCGGCGCGGCGGGCGGCGGCCTGGTCCCCGGGCGTGTCGGTCGCGGGCACGCGGGGCGTGAGGTTGACCACGATGCCCACCTCGCCGGCGCCGGCCGCGCGCGCGGCCTCCGCCCCGGCGGCGTGCGCCAGCAGGAGGTGGTGGGCCACGCGCGGCGCCTCGAACGCGTTGCGGTGGCCGGGCGCGAGGTCGCCCGTCACGTAGCCGTCGTGGAAGCTGACCCAGGGCTCGTTCAGCGTCGTCCAGGCGTCGACGCGGTCGCCCAGGCGGCGGACGACGGCGTCGGCGTAGTCGGCGAACCAGCCGGCGGCGTCGGGGTTGAGCCAGCCGCCGCGGTCGTCGAGCGCCGCCGGCAGGTCCCAGTGGTAGAGCGTCGGGAACGGGCGGATGCCGCGCTCCAGCAGCCCGTCCACCAGCCGGTCGTAGAACGCCAGGCCGGCCGGGTTGAGCGGTCCCGTCCCTTGGGGAAACACGCGGCCCCAGGCGACGCTGAAGCGGTAGGCGTCGAGCCCGAGGCCCGCCATCAGGTCCAGGTCGCCGCGCCACTGGCGGTAGTGGTCGCAGGCGACGTCGCCCGTCGCGCCGTCGGCCGTGCGGCCGGGCGTGTGGGCGAACCGGTGCCAGATCGACGCGCCGGCGCCGTCGGCCAGCGGCGAGCCCTCGATCTGGTAGGCGGACGTGGCGGCGCCCCAGGCGAACGACGGCGGAAACGGAGACGGCATGCGGGTGTGGGGGTCAGTAGAGGCCGACGGGGTCGACGTCGAGGTTGACGCGGTGGCCCGACGGCATCCGCACGCTGGCCTCGGCCGCCTCGACGACGGCCGCCAGGACGGACGCCGGCAGCGTGCGCGGGGCCTTGACGATGATCTGGAACCGCCACCACTTTTTGATCCGCCCGATCAGCGCCGGGATCGGCCCCAGCACGTCGACGCCGGCCACCCTGCCCGCCTCGGTACGGAGCGCCGCGCCCCAGCGCTCGGCCAGCTGGCGGGTCGAGCCCTCGTGCGGTCCCTTGACCTCGACGCCGATCATCCGGCCGTACGGCGGGTAGCCCAGGGCCAGCCGCTCCGCGAGCTCGCCGACGGCGAAGCCGTGGAAGTCGTGCGCCAGGGCGTACTGGATGGCGGGGTGCTCCGGGTTGCGGGTCTGGAGCAGCACCTCGCCTTCGAGCTCGTGGCGCCCGGCGCGGCCGGCCACCTGGGCCAGCAGCTGGAACGTCCGCTCGGCGGCGCGGAAGTCGGGCAGCAGCATCCCGGTGTCGGCCTCGACCACGCCCACCAGCGTCACGCGCGGGAAGTCGAGGCCCTTGGCCACCATCTGGGTGCCCAAGAGGATGTCGGCGTCGCCTCGGCCGAAGGCGTCCAGGATCTTGCGGTGGGCGCCCCGGCGCGAGGTGGTGTCGAGGTCCATCCGCAGCACGCGGGCCGTGGGGAACACCTCGGCGATCTCGTCCTCGACGCGCTGGGTGCCGGCGCCCAGCATCCTGAGGTCGTCGGCGCCGCAGTCGGGGCACGGGTGGGGCACGTGCTGCGCCCAGCCGCAGTAGTGGCACCGCATCCGCCCCCCGCCCGGGCCGCCCTTGTGGACGGTGAGCGTGACGGCGCAGTGGGGGCACGTCGGCGTCCAGCCGCAGTCCTCGCACGTCAGCACCGGCGCGAAGCCGCGGCGGTTTTGCAGCAAGATGGTCTGCTCGCCTTTCTGCAAACGGTCCTCCATGGCCAGCCGCAGCTCGTGGCTCAGCGCCCCCTTGAGCCGGCGCACCTTCTTCTCGCGCGCCAGGTCCAGCACGCGGACCGGCGGCAGCGGCGCCGGCTGGCGGAGCGTGCCGCCAGCGGCGCGGACGGGCACGCGCTCGGGCATCTCCAGCCGCGTGTACTTGCCGGCGTTGGCGTTGGCGACGGACTCCATCGACGGCGTGGCGCTGCCCAGCACGCACACGGCGCCGGCCCGGTGGGCGCGCATCACGGCCACGTCGCGGGCGTGGTAGCGCGGCGCCGGGTCGAACTGCTTGTAGCTCGCCTCGTGCTCCTCGTCGACCACGATGAGGCCGATGTTTTCGAGCGGCGCGAACACCGCCGAGCGCGGGCCGATGACGATGGGGTAGACGCCGTCGCGGATGCGGGTCCAGGCGTCGAGCCGCTCGCCGGCGCTCATGCGGCTGTGCAGGACCGCCACGCGGTCGCCAAAGTGGGACCGGAAGCGGCGGACGGTCTGGGGCGTGAGCGCGATCTCGGGGACGAGCACGATCGCCGTCCGCCCCAGCGCGAGGGTGGCGCGCAGGGCGCGGAGGTAGACCTCGGTCTTGCCCGAGCCGGTGACGCCGTGGAGCAGGAACGTCTCGGCCCGGCCGGCGCCGACGGCGTCCACGACCGCTTCCAGCGCGCTGACCTGGGCCGGGTGCAAATCCAGGGCCGGCGCCGCGACCGCGACCTCGCCGTCGAGCCCGTCGGCGCGGCGCTCGACCTCGGCGTCGAACGCCTCCACGAGCCCGCGCGCTTGCAGGCTTTTGACCGTGCTGCTGGCGGCGCCGGTGGCCGAGAGCGCGTCGGCCTGGAGGACGCCGTCGGCGCCAGGCTGGCCGTCGCCGGCGGCGGCGAGGTACTCCAAAAGCGCCTGCTGCTTGGCGCCCCGGACCGGCTCGGCCTCGCCGGCGCGCTCCGCCAGCCGCAGGTGGCGGGCGGTCTTGGCACGCGCCCGCGCCTCTTGCACCTCGGCGTCGACGCGGAGCACGCCGGCGGCCTCCATCCGCCGCAACAGGTTCTGGGGCACCGTCTTGCGGCCGAGCACGTCGGCGATCTGGGCGACGGGGAGTCCGCTCCCGTTCTTCTCGGCGAGCGCGCGCAGGATCTTGCGCCCGCGCGGGTCGTCGGCCCAGGCGTCGGGCGGGGCGGTGGCGTGGACCACGCGGTGGCCCTCGACCTCGGTGCCGCTGGGCAGCGCCGCCTTGACGGCCTCGCCCCAGGCGCACAGGTAGTAGTCGGCGGTCCACCGCGTCAGCGCCAGCAGCTCGGGCGTGAGCGCGGGCCGGGCGTCCAGGACGTCGTGGAGCGGCTTGAGCCCCTCGGCGCTCCCCTCGACCCGCTCGGCGACGACGCCGGTGATCTGGCGCCGCCCGAACGGGACCAGCACCCGGGCGCCGGCCACGGCCTCGGCCTCCATGCCCGCCGGCACGCGGTAGGTGTAGACGCCCGCGACGGACGTGAGCGGGACGACGTGGGCGAGCGCGGGCATGGGTCCAAGCTAGCCCGACCGCGGCGCCGGTCCCGGGCCCGCCGCCCGCTGGCGGGGCGCCTCCGCCAGCGGGCGGCGCCCGTGGGTTCAGGCGCGGTGGCCGTCGCGGCGCTCGCCGCGCGAGGCCCAGCGCGCGGGGTTCTCGGCGACGGAGCGGCGGATGGCCTCGGCCTCGCGGTCGGTCCGGACGACGCGGTCGTAGTAGCCGCGCTGCCATACCGTGCCGACCGTCGCCATTCCACGCCTACGTACGCCGCGGGTGACGGCGCCCTTGTACCCACGGATGACCGCGCCGACGGATCTTGATGGCGACCCAAACCGCCGATTCTCGCTCGTAGGGGCGTATTGCAATACGCCCCTACCGCTGCCTGGCGGGACCGCGGTGGCACCCGGCTCGGCAATCCCGAACAGCAGGTGCACATGGTCGGGCATCACCACGAACGCGTCCAGGATCACGTCGGGCCAGACGACACCCGTCTGCATCCACTCGTTGTGGGCGATCTGCCCGGCGGCCGACCGCTGCATCTGACCGCCCACGACCGTTCACAACAGAGGGCGCCGTTCCGCCGTGCAGACGGTCACGAAATGCAGCCCGCCGCGGTAGTCGTGGGCGTGCAGGCGGACCGAACGGCGGCGGAGCGGCATGCCCGACAGACCCCGCCGCGCCCGTCCGCCCAACCCCGCCGCCCGCTGGCGGACGTTCTCCGACCCGCGACGGCAGGCTTCACCTCGCGCTGGCGGACGGCGCCCGCCAGCGGGTCACTGGCAGGCGACGGCGCTCCAGTTGCTGTGGCCGCGGCCGGGCTGGCAGCGCACCTGACGGCCGGCCTGGACCAGGTCCCACGTGTCGCCGACGCGGGTGTAGGTCAGCCGCAGCCGCTCGTCGCGGACCGAGTCGTCGCGCAGGTCCAGGAGCGTCACCAGCGCGACGGCCTCGTACGGCGACTCCGACAGCACGTCGACCGTCGTCCGGCCGGCGTCGTCGCTGTAGCGCCGGGCGATGGCCTGGGCAGCGACCCCGGGCGCAGACGCGGAGTTGAGGCCGCGGAGCACGTCGTCGGCGGGGGCGAACGCGCCCAGGTCGGAGGCGCGTGTCGGCGCCGGGCCTCGGGTGCCCGACGTGAGCAGGCGCAGGCCCGAGACGATCTGCGCGCCCTCGTCCAGCGACACCGGCCGGCACCCGCCCTCGGTGTCGCTCAGGAACAGGGCCGCGGCGCCGTCGAGCTCGATAAAGTCCGACACGACCGTGTTGATCCCCCAGACCTGGGCGCTCGTCGCGTCCGGCACGTCGGCGGCCCGGTACACCAGGACCGTCTGGCCGAGGTCGGCGATGTGGGCCTTGGTGAAGACGAGCGGCAGCTCCGGCCCGCCGAACCCGTCGTTGCCCCCGCTCACCTCGAAGCAGGAGCCGTCGGAGCGGCGGTAGCCCAGGGCGTAGCTGGCGCCCGTGCCGACGCGCCCGGCCTCGAAGTAGGCGAGCTCGAACGCGTCGAGGACGGCCGGGACCAAGACCGGCACGCCGAGCGCGAGGAGCTGATCCGACTGGTCGTCGGTGAGCCCCCGGACCTTCACGTCGTTCCCCTCGGGGAACGCGTTGGGGGACAGGTTCGAGCAGGCGGAGACCGCCAGCAGGACGGAGGCGAGGAGGGCGGGCGCGGTCAGGTGTCTCGCGGGTCGGGTCGGAAACATGGCGTCGGCGTGGGGGGCGTTGCCTACGCCGCCGGAACGATGAGGTGCCTAGGCCCGAAACGTCGTCGCCTGGCGGAAGGCCTCGACGTTGCGGGCCACGTCGCCCTTGAACACCGCGCTTCCAGCGACGAGCACGTCGGCGCCGGCCTCGACCAAGGCGCGTGCGTTGTCGGGCGTGACGCCGCCGTCGACCTCGATCAGCGGGCGCTCGCGGAGGCCCGAGAGCATCTCGCGCAGCCGCCGCACCTTGCCCACCGTGCCCGGGATGAACGTCTGGCCGCCGAAGCCGGGGTTGACCGACATCACCAGGACCAGGTCGAGGTCGGCGGCGATGTCCTCCAGCATCACCAGCGGCGTGGCCGGGTTGAGCGCCACGCCGGCCCGGCAGCCCAGCGCCTGGATGGCCTGGACCGTCCGGTGGAGGTGCGGACACGCCTCCTGGTGGACCGTGATGGACGCCGCGCCGGCCTCGGCGAAGTCCTCCAGGAAGGTGTCCGGGTCCTCGATCATCAGGTGGACGTCCATCGGCACGTCGAACTCGCGCGCGAGGCCCGCCAGCCCGCGCATGACCGGCGCGCCGAACGAGATGTTGGGCACGAAGTGGCCGTCCATCACGTCGATGTGGAGCCAGTCGGCCCCGGCGTCGAGCGACTGGCGGGCGTGGTCGGCCAGGCGGCCAAAGTCGGCGGCCAGGACGGAGGGGGCGAGGGTCACGGGTAGAGAGGGGTCAGATCGGAAAGCTAGGGCTAACGGCTCGCCGACCGGCTCCGCCAGCGGAGCGCGGCCCCGCCGAGGCCCGCCAGCGCCACGCCGAACGACTGGAACAGCGGCACCGCCAGCGGCGCCGACGCGCTCTTGGGCCCGGGCGCCAGCACGAACGCCAGCGCGTAGAGCCCGACGGCGAACGCCACGGCCAGCACCAGCCCGCCCAGCACCAAGGCCTCGGCCTCCAGCACGCCCGACACCCACCGGCTCAGGGCCACGAACGCGACGTAGGGCAGGAGCGAGATCATGACGACGGCCGCGACCGACTGCCACGGCCGGTCGCCCGCGGTCGCGAACACGACCACGGTGGTGGCCACCACGGCCGCGGCGGCGGTGAGTCGGGTGATCCGGGCGAGGTCGCCGGGCTGGACAGTCATGGCGGTCAGGGAGGCCGAAAGCTAGCCCACCGCTCGCCCCGCTGGCGGGGCGCGTCCGCCAGCAGGAGACGGGTCGCGGTCTGGGGGGCGATCGCGAAACGGCCGGCGGAATGCCCCGCGCGCACGTGGGATTTAAGAACCTGCAAAGAGCGCCGATCTACCACGTACCCGGATCCCACCTTTCTAGAGAACCCATGGCCCAGACGTCTGCCCTCTCGTGGCGCCGCATCGCCGGCGTCGACCCCGACGTGCTCCACGCGATCCGCGAGGTGTTCGAGGAGGAGCGGGCCCCCGGCGCCGCCGTCTTCGCCCTCCGCGAGCCCGGGTCCCAGACCGCGTACCTGTCGCCGCTCGCCGACGTGCCCGTCGACGCCCCCGCCGTCCCGTGCGGGCCGCCCCCCGACCACCCCCGCCTCCGGCTCATCGCCGGGGACCGGACCTTGTGGAGCACCGTGGTCGGCCACCTGTAGGCGATCGCCGGGAGCGGGGTAGGCGCGGCCCGCCCGCAGGCGTACGCGTGTCAAGAGGCCGTCGCGCTGGCGGACGCGCTCCGCCAGCGCGACGCGAGCTAGGCGCCCATGGCCCGACGGGCGGCCTCGACCACGGCGTCGGCCGTGATCCCGAGGTCGGTGAGCGCCTCCGTGCCCGGCGCGCTCGTCCCGAAACGGTCGAGGGCCACCACCACGCCGTCCAGGCCCACGATGCGGCCCCAACCGAACGGGCTCGCCGCCTCGACGGCCACGCGCGCCCGCACCGAGCGCGGGAGCACGGACTCGCGGTAGCCCTCGTCCTGCTCCCAGAACAGGCGGTCGCACGGCATCGAGACCACCCGGGCGCCGGCGCCCAGCGTCTGCTTGGCCTCCATCGCCAGCCCGACCTCGGAGCCGGACGCGATCAGGATCACCTCGGGCTCGCCGTCCGAGTCGGACACGACGTAGGCGCCCCGGGCGACGCCGTCGGTGGCGCGGCTCTGGGTCTCGGCCATCGTCGGCAGCGCCTGACGGCTCAGGGCGAGGGCCGTCGGGTGGTCGCGGGTTTCGAGGGCCAGCTTCCAGGCCGCGGCGGTCTCGTTGGCGTCGGCCGGGCGGATCATGCGCAGGCCGGGGATCGCGCGCAGGCCCGCCAGCTGCTCGACGGGCTGGTGCGTCGGGCCGTCCTCGCCCAACCCCACCGAGTCGTGCGTGAACACGTGGACCACCGGCGCGCCCATCAGCGCCCCCAGCCGCACGGCCGGCTTCATGTAGTCGCTGAAGATCAGGAACGTGCCGCCGTACGGGCGGATGGCGCCGTGCAGCGCCATCCCGTTCATGGCCGCCGCCATCGCGTGCTCGCGGATGCCGTAGTGGACGTAGCGCTGGGCCGGCGTGCCAAACTGGAAGTCCTCCATGCCGGCGGCCTTGGTCTTGACCGACGGCGTCAGGTCCGCCGAGCCGCCCATCAGCTCGGGCAGGACGGGCGCCAGCGCGTCGAGGACCTTGCCGCTGGCGGCCCGGCTGGCCATCCCCTTGGCGTCGGCGTCGAACGACGGGAGCGCGTCGAGCCACCCCTCGGGCAGTTCCCCAGAGATGCGGCGGCGCAGCTCGGCGCCCTTGTCCGCCTCGTCGGCTTGGAACGCGTCCATGTCGTCGTCCCACTGGCGCTGGGCGTCGGCGCCGCGCGCGGCCTGCTCGCGGAGGAGCGTCGTCGCGTCGTCCGCCACGTAGAACTCGGGCTCGAGCGGGATGCCGAGGTGGTTTTTGGTCGCCTCCAGCTCGGCCTTGCCCAGCGCGTCGGAGTGGATCGTGTGCTGGCCGGCCAGGTTGGGCGAGCCGTAGCCGATGGTGGTGCGCACCTCCAGGAAGCTGGGCCGGTCGAGCACGTTGCGGGCCGTCTCGATGGCCGCCGCGACTGCCTCGCGGTCGTGCCCGTCGATCTCGCGGATCACGTGCCAGCCCAGCGCCTGGTACCGCCCGGCGCGGTCCTCGGTAAACGACAGCTCGGTGTCGCCGTCGATGGAGACGTGGTTGTCGTCGTAGAGGACCACCAGCTTGCCCAGGCCCAGGTGGCCCGCCAGCGAGCACGCCTCGTTGGTGACGCCCTCCTGGAGGTCGCCGTCCGACGCGATCACATACGTGTAGTGGTCCACGACCACGTGGTCGCCGGTGTTGAACTGGGCGGCCAGGTGGCGCTCGGCCATCGCCATGCCCACGGCCGTCGCCAGCCCCTGGCCGAGGGGTCCGGTCGTGGTCTCGACGCCCGGCGTGTGGTGGACCTCGGGGTGGCCCGGCGTCATCGACCCGAGCTGGCGGAACCGCTTGAGCTGCTCCAGCGGCAGACTGTAGCCGCTCAGGTGGAGCAGGCTGTAGATCAGCATCGAGCCGTGGCCGGCCGAGAGCACGAACCGGTCGCGGTCGAACCACGCGGGGTCGTCCGGGTTGTGCTTGAGGAACCGGCTCCAGAGCACGACGGCGGCGTCGGCCATGCCCATCGGCAGCCCCGGGTGGCCCGAGTCGGCCGTCTCGATGGCGTCGATGGTGAGCCCACGGATGGCGTTGGCCGCGCTCTCCTCCAGGCGCGCCCGCTCGGCGGCGTCGCGGTCGGTGGCGTCGGGGGCGGGGGCAATCGTGTCGGGCATGACGTGCGGGAGCGGAGGGGTACGGTGGGATCGGAGGCGGCCAGAGATACGGAGCGCCTCCGGTTTCGATCCCCCGGACGCGCCCGGCCCCGCCGCCCAATGGGCGGCCCACGAGTCCGGCCTCGTTTCCACCGGGCCCACTTAAGGACGGCGGCCCGCGTGCCGAAAACAGGGGTATGCTATGTCGTCCTCCTCTCCCACGTCCCCGATGACCGCGGTCCCGCCAACCGCCGGCGCTCGGAGAGCGACCCGAGCGATCGAGTGGTTTATCCCCACGCGTAGCCCCGACCCCGTCGAGCACCTGCGGACCCAGCTCTACGTCGTGTTCTCGTTTTTGGTCGCGGCCAACGGGGCGCTCTTCGGCACCCTCCACGCCGTCCACCACCTGCCGGGGTCTAGCTGGACGGTCGTGTGGGTGCTCGCGCTGATCTGCGGCGCCAGCCTGTGCTTCCCGTGGCTGCTCCGCGCCGGGGGCTCGCTCCGCGTCCTGGTGCCGGCGTTCATGGTGTTCTTCGAGGTCGCCGTCGTGGCGGTGACCTTGTTCGACGGCGGGCTCCGGTCGGGGGCCGTGTTCTGGCTGGTGTTCCTGCCGCTGGTCGCCGCGTTCATCGGCGGGGCCCGTCTGGGGTGGGCCATCGCGGCCGTCTCGGCCATCGTCGGGGCGTCGTTGTTCGGGGCCCACATGGCGGGCTGGGCATTCTCCACGGCCCTGACGCCCGAAAAGTCGGCGCTCCATTACGTCCTCAACTTCGTGTGCGCCGTGGCCCTGACGGGCGTGCTCGCGGCGCTCTACGAGGGGCCGATGGTCCGGCACCTGGGCGCGGTCTCCGACCAGCTGGAGGAGGCGAACGACGCGCTCCGGAGCGAGCTGGCCGAGCGCCGCCAGGCCCAGGCGCGGGCGGAGGCCGCCAGCCAGGCCAAGGACGCGCTCTTGTCCAACATGAGCCACGAGTTCCGGACGCCGCTCACGGCCATCCTGGGCTTTACCGATATGCTGGTCGCCGAGGTGGACGCCGACCAGAGGCCGTTCCTCCAGGCCATCGACCGGGGCGCCCAGCGGCTGCTCGGCACGTTGGACGGCGTGCTGGAGCTGAGCTGGATCGCCAGCAGCACGGACCTCCCGTGCGAGCCAGTCGCGATGGGCGACCTCGCCCGCGCCTGCGCCGCCACGGCCCGGCTGGAGGCGGCGGGCCGGGAGCTCTCGGTCGAGGTCGTGGGCGACGGCATCGCCCGGGCGGACCCGAGGGCCGCCGGCCTGGTGCTCGCCGCGCTCGTCCACAACGCGGTCCGGTTTACCGACCGTGGCCGAATCGTGGTCACGGTCGTCCAGGGCGCCGACGAGGTCCGGGTGGACGTTGCCGACACGGGAATCGGAATGCCAGCCGAGTTCGTCGGCGTCGCCACCGAGCCGTTCCGGCAGGCCTCTGAGGGCCACGCCCGGACGCACGAGGGCGTAGGGCTGGGGCTGACCATCGCGCAGCAGCTTACGCGCAAGATGCACGGCCGGCTGGAGATCGCGAGCCTGGAAGGCCGCGGTACGACCGTCTCCGTCTGCCTCCCGGCCGCCCCCGTGCCGCCGCCCGCCGCCGAGAGCCGGCCGAGGTCTCGCGTAGGCGTGGCCTGACCCTGACGCGCGGGACCACGACCGGCGTTCCTCGCGGGTGGAGGGCAGAGGTCACGGCGCCGGCCACCACCAAAGAGTCCCCCGAGCCGGCGGCGTGGCGGCCGGTACCAGCGCCCCCGCCCGGTACGTTGACCGCCGCCGACCGGCGGGCCACCGCTCGCGGCCGTGCATCCACGCGGCGGTTGGCCCGTAGGTCTGCACGCCCGTCCGCCCCCGACATGCCCGACACTGCCCCGACCGTCTCTCTCTGGCGCCGCCTGCTCGCCCGGCTGGCGGCAGCGCTCCGCCAGTCGGTCGCGTGGTTGTGGGCGCGGCTGCGCGCGGCCGCCGCCGCCGTCGGGGGCCACGTCCGCGACGCCGAGCTCCCGACCTGGAAGCGCGCGGGCTGGGGCGCCGGCGGGCTGGCCGGCGCCGGCGCGCTCGCCGGAGGGGCGCTGGTGCTCGGCGTGCTGCTCTACGCCCTCGTGCTGTGGCCGTTCACGCCGTCCGTGGCCGACTTGCGCGGCGCCCGGGAGGTGGACCCGGCCACCGTGGTCTCGGCCGACGGCACGACGCTGACGCACTTTTCCCGCCGCAACCGCGAGTGGAAGACGCTGGACGAGATCTCGCCGGCCGTCGTCCAGGCGCTCGTGGCGACCGAGGACCGGCGCTTCCGCACGCACGGCGGCATCGACCTCTACGGCTGGGGCGCCGTCGCGGCGGGCGCGGCGACGGGCAAGGGGCTGCGGGGCGCGTCCACGATCACCCAGCAGCTCGCCCGCAACCTGTTCCCCGACGAGATCGGCAACGACGCCTCGCTGACGCGCAAGCTCAAGGAGGCCGTCACGGCGCGCAAGATCGAGGGCGTCTACTCCAAGGACGAGGTCCTGGAGCTCTACCTCAACACCGTCCCGTTCCTCTACAACGCGTGGGGCATCGAGATGGCCGCGCGCACCTACTTCTCGACCGACGCGGGCTCTCTCGACCGGCTCCAGGCGGCGACGCTGGTCGGGATGCTCAAGGGCACCTCGTCCTACAACCCGTACCGCAACCCGTTGCGCGCCAAGGCGCGGCGCAACGTGGTCCTGGGCCAGATGGTCCGGTTCGGGGGCCTCGACCCGGCCGAGGCCGACCGGCTGAAAGAGCAGCCGCTGGGCCTGCGGTTCGAGCGCCAGCCGATGGAGCGGAGCCGGGCGCCCCACTTTACCGAGCACGTGCGGATCGAGCTGGAGGACTGGGCCGACGACGCCGGCTACAGCCTGTACGGCGACGGCCTGACGGTCCACACCACGCTGGACTGGCGGATGCAGCAGCACGCCCAGGCCTCGGCCGAGAAGTTCGGCGACGCGCTCCAGTCCGTCGCCGACGTCGAGTGGGGACGCGCTGGGACGGACCGTCTCGGCCCAACCACCTCGCCCTACGTCACCGCCAGCCGCCAGACCCAGGCCTTCGAGCGGTTCTGGACGATCCGCCGCGCCGCCGCCGACGCCTTCGTCCGCGACACGCGCGCCTACCAGCGCGCCGTCGGCCAGGGCCGCGACGCCGGCTCGGTGATCGACAGCCTGCGCGCCCAGCCGACGTTTCTGGACTCGCTCCGCGCCGTCAAGATGCGGCTGGAGATCGCGATGACGGCCGTGGAGCCCGCGACGGGCGAGGTCAAGGTCTGGGTCGGCAGCCGCGACTTTCGGAAATCAGCCTACGACCACGTCGCGCGTGCGCGCCGCCAGCCGGGCTCGACGTTCAAGCCGTTCCTGTACGCGCGTGCGTTGGAAGAGGGCTTCCGCCCGGACGATCAGATCCCCGATCAGGACGTCTCCATCGAGATGGACGACGGCGTGGTCTGGCAGCCGACCAACGCCAGCGGCTCAGCCTCGGGCGAGATGGTGACGTTGCGCGAGGGGCTCGTCTACTCCAAAAACACCGTCGCCGCCCGGCTGGTGCAGGAGGTCGGCGCCAGGGACCTGGCGCGGACGGCGCGGCGTCTGGGCGTGACCAGCAAGCTCAAAGCGGTCCCGTCGCTGGCGCTGGGCACGAGCGACGTGTCGCTCCTGGAGATGACGGGCGCGTATGCCACCCTCGCTGCTGGCGGCGTGCGCCACCCGCTGGTGACGGTCACGCACATCACCGACCGTGACGGAAAGGAGATCGCCCGGTTCGCGCCTGAGCCTCAGACCGTCCTCGACGCGGAGGTGGCGACGGACCTGGTGGACATGATGCGCGGCGTGGTGGACGAGGGGACGGGCCGCGACGTCCGCGCCCGGTTCGGCGCGCGCGGCGACCTGGCCGGCAAGACCGGCACCACCCAGGACGGCGCCGACGGCTGGTTCCTGCTCATGCACCCGGACCTGGTCACGGGCGCCTGGGTCGGCTTCGACGACCCGCGCGTCACGTTCCGCTCGGCGTACTGGGGCCAGGGCGGCCACAACGCGCTGCGCGTCGTGGGCGACTTCGAGCGCGCCGTCCAGCGCGATGGCTTGGTCGACACCGGCCGCGAGTTCCCTCGGCCCGACCAAGTGGATGAGCGCGGCCCGAGCCTGTGGGGCCGCTTTTCAGGATGGCTCGGCGGGCTGGCGGACCGCGCCTTCGACCGCGCCACCGGTGGCGCGGACGTACCCGACGACTACGGTCCGCGCACACCCGGCCGCCGCGCGGGCGAACCGGACGAGCGAAACCGACCCGACGACCGCCGTGACCGCCGCGACGACCGCGACCGCCAGCGGGACGCGGTCCTGGCCGACAACCTCGACTGGCTCCGCGACGCCTGGGCCGACGTGGACGACATCGACGACCCCGACGCCCGCCGCGCCGCCGCCGAGGTGCTGCGCCGAGCCGCACGGGAGTTCGAGCGCGGCGACGCCGGCCGCGGCTGGACGGATCGCGTCAACGATGCCCTCGACCGGGCCGTGGACGAGGCGCAGCGCGAGGCCGAGCGGGCCGTCCGCCGCGAGGTCGAGGACCGCGGGTTCCTGATCGACGAGGTGGTGCCCTACGACGAGGGCGCCGTCGAGCTGGAGCCGCTGGAGGAGGTGCCGGTTGCCCCCGACGCGCCCCCGGCGCCGACGGGCCGCGAGCCCGAACCGGGCCGCGACTACGACGGCCGGATCGGCTGGTAGCCATCCGCTGCTGGCGGTTCGTCTCGCTGCGCCGCCGACGCGCGCCGCGAGCGGCTGCCGCCAGTGGCTAGTAGACCACGAAGAACTGCCACAGGCCGACGAGCGCGGCGACCACCAGGATGTTGGCGATGGCGATGGGCAGCATGTACTTCCAGCCCAGGTTCATCAGCTGGTTGTACTTGAAGCGCGGGAGCGTCCAGCGGATCCAGATAAAGCAGAAGGCGATAAACGACGTCTTGAGCAGCACCATCAGCACGCCCAGCAGCGTCAGGAGCACGCCGCCCAGGCCCAGGTATTCCACCATCAGGGACTGGCCGGGGACGAGGTAGCCGCCCAGGAACAGCGTGGTCACGATCAGGCTCGCCACCCACAGGTTGACGTACTCGGCCAGGAAGAACATCCCGAACTTCATGCCCGAGTACTCGGTGTGGTAGCCGCCCACCAGCTCCTGCTCGGCCTCGGGCAGGTCGAACGGCGCCCGGTTGGTCTCGGCCAGCGCGCACACGGCGAAGACGACGAACCCGACCGGGTTGCGGAAGAGGTTCCACCCGAAAAAGCTGCCCAGGTGGTCCTGGCTCTCGACGATGTCGAACAGGCTCAGGCTGCCGCTGTAAAGGACCACCGACAGCGCCGCGGCGCCCATCGCCAGCTCGTACGAGATCATCTGGGCCGACGACCGCAGCCCGCCCAACAGCGAGTACTTCGAGTTGGAGGACCAGCCGGCCAGCGTCACGCCGTAGACCGTCACCGAGGTCATGGCCAGCACCACCAAGAGCCCCACGCCGATGTCGGCGATGGCGAGCGCGCCGCCCGACGGCGTCCGCGCCCACGGGATCAGCGCGCCGGTGGACATCGCGATCACCACCATCAGCACCGGCGCCAGGCTGTGGATGAACGGGTTGCCCTGGGTCGGCACGATGTTCTCCTTGAACATCAGCTTGAACACGTCGGCGAACGACTGCAAGATGCCGCCCGGCCCGACGCGGTTGGGGCCGTTGCGCTCCTGGATAAACGCCGACACCTTGCGCTCGGCGTAGACCAGGAGCGACGCGGTGATCAGGAAGACGTTGAGCATCAGGAAGATGACGATCGGCAGATCGATCACATTCCAGACGGAGACGACGGCGTTGAGGAAGGAGTCCATTGCGGGTGATGCGGGGCGTCCAGGGGCCGGACGTTAGCTCAATCTCTCAGGCGCCGTCTCAGACACGGCGAGAATCCATGCGATGTCAGCGCTCTGAGTGGGCCGTGGCATGGGCCCCGCCTGCGCGGGGGAGAGACGGGAGGGGCCGTGTGAGGCGCGGCCGCGCCGCGCTGGCGGAGGCCGTCCGCCAGCTGGGCGCGGGGTCTAGGCCGTGATCTGGGGCACGTCGGCGTCCTCGGTTTCGAGCGGGACGCCCAGGAGGTCCATCGCGCCGTGCGTGGCGCCGGCGAACGCCGGCTGCGCCGAGACCTCGGCCATGATCTTGGCCGGGCTCTTGAACGTCAGGTCGACGCCCAGCGCGGCGGCCACCTGGGGGATGGTGGCCCAGCCCGGCAGGCAGTCGACCTGGTTGGCCTCGTCGTGCCAGCGGTCGAACGGCGTGCCCACGCGGTCGTTGCGGCTCTGGCCCGTGCCGACGGCCATCAGCAGCGACCGGTTCATGGCCTTGACCATCTTGGCCGGGCGCAACAGCTGGGCGCGGCCGTCGCGGTTGACGTAGGTGCCCAGCGTCTCGACGGACATCGCGAGCGGGAGCGAGACCGTCGCCGGCGTCCGGTGCGTCACGTGCGTGCCGTGGAGGACCACGGGCGTGCCTTCGAGGTCCTCCACGCGGAGGACCTCGGCCTGGACCGGGTCGTCCTGCAAGATGTAGACCAGCCGGGCGCTGGCGGCGGCGCTGGGCAGCAGGGCGGGGTCGACGGGCTTCATGCCCAGCCGCAGGCAGCCCTCGGTGTTCGGCGCCGGGTCGTCGGAGACCAGGAACCCGTCGTCGGCCTGGCTGCCGCGGCGGTCGACAAACTGGGGCGCCGGCGCGCCGACGGCCTCCGCCAGCCGCATGAGCAGGTAGTTGTCCTCGACGGTGGCGTACGCCGAGCCCAGGAACAGGACGTCCGAGCCGGCCTCCTGGACCATCCGCCCGGCCTCGCGCGCGGCCGCCTCCCACGTCGTCGGCGTGCCGTTCAGGGTGGGGCCCGAGGCGCGGCCCTCGTTGTAGGTCTCGTAGATCAGCCGCGCCGCGTCCGGCATCCAGTACTCGTTCGCGTCCAGGTTCTGGCGCGGCGTGATGCGCAGCACCTCGTTGTTCTTGGTCCAAACATCGACGTTGATGCCAGCCGAGCCGAAGTCGCTGATCGTGGGCGTCTTGGCCATCTCCCAGACGCGCGCCTGGAACCGGAAGTAGTCCTCGGTCAGGGCGCCGACGGGGCAGATGTCGGTGGTACACATCGAGTAGGCGTCGTCGAACACCTCGCCCGGCGCCGTCATCGGGTGGTTCTTGTCGCCCCGGTTGATGATGGTGAGCTGGTGCGTCTCGGTGATCTCGGCCGTGAAGCGGGTGCAGCGCGTGCAGTTGATGCACCGCTCGGCATCCATCACCACGTTCGGGCCGAGCTGGACGCGCTTGGGCTTGTGGACCTTCGCGAACTCGAAGCGCGACCCTTCCGGCCCGTACTTGTAGGCCTGGATCTGCAGCGGGCACTGACCGGCCTGGTCGCAGATTGGGCAGTCGAGCGGGTGGTTGATCAGCAGCAGCTCCAGGTTGTCGGCCTGGGCCGCGGCGACCTCTTGGGACGAGAGCTGGGTGTGGACCACCATCCCGTCGGTGACGTCGAGCGAGCAGCTGGGCTGGAGCTTGGGGCCGAAGTTGATCTTCTGCTCGCCGTTCTCGTCCAGGACCGGCTCCTTGGTCTCGCGGTCGAAGATCGGCGTGCCGGCCTTGACCAGGCACTGGCGGCAGTTGGCCGGGACCGACATGGCCGGGTGGTAGCAGAAGTGCGGGATCTCGGTGCCCGCGTCGAGGCAGAGCTGGAGCAGCTTGGCTCCGGGCTCGAACTCGTGCGTCGTCCCGTCGATGGTGACCTGCGGCATGTCTTGGATGGAGCGTGCTCTCTAGAGTGTAGCGGTAAGAGGGGTCCGTGGTGCGCGGTGCGTGAGGGGAATCCGGCCCGGCGTGGGGTCACGGAGGGGTCACGCCCGGCGCACTACGCACCTCGGGCCTGCGGCTGGCGGACGACTTCGGCGCCCATCGCGGTAAAGACCAGGGTCTGCTTGGGCGCGGTGATGGCCTCGACCTCGTCGGGCGTGGCGCCGCCGTCGCGGGCGTAGTGACGCTGGTCCTCGACCGACTCGGTCTCGACCGCCAGCTGGCCGGCCACGCGGACGGTCTGCCCCGAGGCGTCCGTGGGGAACGTGAAAACGTAGCTCCCGCTCTCGTCGCGCGGCACGTTGATGCGGACCGTCCGGTTTTGGGCGTCGGCCATCGTCAGCCAGCAGCCCTCCATCTGGCACACCTCGCGCACGTCGCCCTCGACCACCACGGTCTTGCCGGCGTAGTCGTCGGCCTTGGCGATCAGCTCGTCGGGCGTGAGGGCGTCGCCGTCGGGCACCGTCTCGCCCAGGTCGATCTGGGCCAGGTCGTCGGCGGGGAAGTCGGTCGCCGCGTCGCCCGCCGTCGGGCCGCTGGCGGCTTCGTCGGCGCAGGCCGCCAGCGGGGCGAGCGACAGCAGGGCGAGCGAGAAAAGGAGCGTGCGGGTCATGGGGTCAGGTGGTGGGGACGCCGGTGGGCGTCAGCTCGCCGGTCTGCTCCGTGGCGCCGTCGCCGCCCAGCGCGCCGCTGGCGAAGGCCGTGGGCCGGCACTTGGCCTCGAACTCGTCGCGGAAGCGCTTGATGCCCCAGCGGACCGGCCACGCCGCGGCGTCGGCCAGGGCGCAGACCGTCCGGCCCTCCATCTGGTCGCACACCTCGAGCAGCAGGTCGAGGTCGCGCGTGTGGCCGTTGCCCTCGTCGATCCGGGCCAGGCACTTTTCCAGCCAGCCCGTCCCCTCGCGGCACGGCGTGCACTGGCCGCAGGACTCGTGGTGGTAGAAGTGGGCGATACGGCGGGTGAAGCTCACCATGTCGGTGTCCTCGTCCAGGAAGCACAGCCCGCCGGTGCCCATCGACGAGCCAGCCTCGCGCAGCGTCTCGGCGTCCATCGTCGTCGGCTCGGCCATGGCCCAGGTGAGCGGCGGCGTCGAGCTCCCGCCCGGCACCACGGCCTTGATCCGCTTGCCCCCGCGCGCGCCGCCGGCCACCTCCAAGAGGTCCGAGATCAGCATGCCCGTGGGGTACTCGTAGACGCCGGGCCGGTTGACGTGGCCCGAGATCCCGTAGAGGACGGGCCCGGGGTGCTTCTCGGGCCCGATGCCCGCGAACCAATCGGCGCCGCGGTTCACGACCAGCGGGACGTCCGCCAGCGTCTCGACGTTGTTGATCGTCGTCGGCATCCCGAAGACGCCGACCTGGGCGGGGAAGGGCGGCTTGATGCGCGGGTAGGCGCGGCGCCCTTCCAGCGAGTTCATCAGCGACGTCTCCTCGCCGCAGATGTAGGCGCCCGCGCCGGCGTGGACCACCAGGTCCATCGAGAAGTCGGTGCCCAGGATGTTCTTGCCGATGTAGCCCCGGTCGTACGCCTCGTTGACGGCGCGCTGGACGTGCTGGATGTAGTCGTCGTACTCGCCCCGGATGTAGAGGTAGCACGTCTTGATGGTCATCGCGTAGCCCGCCAGCATGATCCCCTCGATCATCAGGTGCGGGTTGTACTCGAAGATCTGGCGGTCCTTGAACGTGCCCGGCTCCGACTCGTCGCCGTTGCAGCACAGGTAGCGCGGCTTGTCCGGGTCGACGGGCGGCATGAAGCTCCACTTGAGCCCGGTCGAGAACCCGGCCCCGCCGCGCCCGCGCAGGCCGGACGCCTTGACCTCGTCGGTCAGGCCCTTGGGGTCGAACTTGCCGTCGCGGACCACGTCTTTGAGCGCCTTGTAGCCGTCGGCCTCGGCCTCGTAGACGTCGATCTTGTGCAAGTCCCGGACCGGCGGCAGGATGACGCGCTCGAAGCTGCGCCAGTCGCCGGCCTTGGACTGTCCGGTCAGGAGGGTGTCAGCGTCTGCCATGGGTCTAGTGGGTTCGGATGCGGTGGAGCGGGGCCGGGGCGGCGGCCTGCTCCTGGTCAATAATGCGGTCGATCAATAGGTCCGCCAGCCGGACGGACTCGTCGAGCTGGACGCCCTCGTCCTCGGCGTCGGACAGCTCGCGGAGCGCCTGGTAGATCCACAGCCGCCGCCGCGTCGCGCGGTAGCTGGAGACCATCGTGGCCGCCATGCTCGCCGCTAGCGCGAGGCCGAGCCCGATGTCGAGCCCGGCCGACCACGTTAGTGGGTCGCCCAGGTGCGTGAGGACCTTGCTCCAGACCAAGGCAAGGTAGAACGACCCGACGAGCCCGACGAGCCACGGGCGCTTGCGGAGCTGGCGCTCCATCTTGGCCGTCTCGCGGTCGATGAAGGCCACGTCCAACGTCTTGAACAGCTTGTGCCGCTCTTGGTAGGAGATCCAGGACTTGCCGCCCTTGTGCATCCGCTCGAGTTCTTTGAGCAGGACCGCCTTGACCCGCCGTTCGCGGCGCGTGAGCCCGCTGCCGGTCGGCGCGCTCGCCCCGCTAGCTGGCGCTGTCCCTAGCGGGGTGGCGGACGGGGTCAGGCGGGACGAGAGCGGGCCGCGCACGTCCAGCGCCTGGGCGTCTCGGATGCGGCGGTCGGCCACGGTGCGGAGGGGGGCGGCCATCAGCTCCGTACCCGCTGGCGGCGGCCGGCGACGGGCGTGGCGCCGACCTCGTCAGGGGCGACGCCAGCTAGCCGGTCGATAAGCCGGTCGGCCTGCTGGAGGGCGCCGGAGACCGGCGCGTCGTCCACGAGCAGCGCCAGCTCGCGCAAGGCGCGGTAGATGGCCAGCCGTTGCGGCCCAGCCGGCGTTCCGACCCGGCGCGAGGCCAGCGAGACGGCCGCCACGACGGCGAGGACGAGGAAGAGGCCCGTCTCGAACAGGGGCTTGCCCGTCGCGAGCGCCAGCGGGAAGGCGGCCCCGAGTGCGAGCGCCAGCGCTACCCAGCGGGCGCCCTTGAACGACGGACGAGCCTCCATCTTGGCGATCTCGCCGTCGACAAACGAGAGGTCGAGGGTCGCCAGGCGCTTTTTCTCGGCGTAGCTCAACCCGTCGCTCACGCCGTCGCGGGCGTTGTCGATGGCGAGCGTGTCGAGCAGGATCCGGTGGACGCGGCGCTCGTCGGCGGTCAGCCCGGAGAGCGTGGCCGGCGGCTCGGGGGGGGCAGGCCGAGGCTTCCGCGTCGGCCACGGCGCGGCGTCGAATGGCTTGACCACGCGCGGCGCCGCCTTCGACCGGCTAGCGGTTGGCGCCGGCGTGGTGTCGGGGGCCGCCGTCTCGTACAGGTCGGCCGTCTCGCCCGGCTCGTCCGCCACCCCGCTAGGGACAGCGCCAGCTAGCGGGGCGGGCGGCACCGCGATGCCGGCCCGGCCCAACGCCTGCGACACCGGCCCGCGCACGTCGAGGCCCGGCGCCGCCCGGAGGGAGGCGGCGCGGATCCTGCGGTCGGCGGCCAGGCGGCTGCTCATGCTCGTGGGCGGTCTCCGGGACCTAGTGGATGGTGTCCGAGACCGGCGGCGTCTGGTACGTCTCTACCGCTTGGGCGTCGGTGCGGCGGTTGCCGCCCATCTCGTCCCCGTCCTGGGGCAGCGTCACGCTCTCGAACGGGAGCTCGGCCCCCTGGCGGAGCGCGTCCACCAGCTGGTCGATCTTGGCCTCGGTCAGGTTGTGGACGTAGGGGCCGTTCGTGACCTGCAGCATCGGCGCCGAGCCGCACGCGCCCAGGCACTCGGCCTCCTGGACCGTGAACAGGCCGTCCTCGGACGTGCCGCCCTTGACCACGCCCAGCTTGTCCTCCAGGTAGTGCAGCATGTCGTAGCCGCCGCAGACCTGGCACGAGAAGCACGTGCAGACGTCGAACACAAACGTCCCCTTCTCCTCCTTGAAGTACTGCGTGTAGAACGTGGCCACGCCGTAGACCTTGGCGTAGGGGACGCCCAGCGTGTCGGCGACCAAGTGCATGGTCTCGGGTGGCAGCCAGCCCCACTTGCGCTGGGCCAGCCACAGCGTCTTCATCACTGCCCCGTCGGGCGTCGGGTACTGGGCGCGGAAGGTCTCGATCTGGGCCGCCTCCTCGTCGGTCCAGACCAACTCGGCGTCCGGGATCACGCGCGGGGGCGCCTGGCCGGGCACGTACTGCGGCTGGGGCGAGACGGAGGGGCCGGGGGTGTCGGGAGTCATCATTGCCGGTTCGGGGGTCGATGGTTCAGGGTTCGCTCAGGTGAGGGCTCTTGCGAACCTCAACCCTGAACCGCTACTTGTCGCTGTCGCCGATGACGGGGTCCACGGAGCCGATCAGGACGACCGAGTCGGCCACCATGGCGCCCTCCATCATCGTCTCCAGGCCCTGGAGGTTCTTGAACGAGCCCGTCGTGGCCTTAACGCGCCACGGCGAGCCGGTCCCGTCCGAGACTAGGTGGAAGCCCAGCTCGCCCTTGGGGCTCTCGATGGCGTGGTAGGACTCGGCGCCCTTGGGGGGCGCGACGCCGGTGTCGGTCATCATGAAGTCGTGGATCATGCCCTCCATCGAGTAATAGACCTCGTCTTTGGAGGGGTAGGCCGCCTTGGCGTTGTCCACGCGGACCGGCCCCTTGGGCAACTTCGCCAGGCACTGGCGGATGATCTTGACCGACTCCTCCATCTCCTCAATGCGCACGAAGTAGCGCGCCAGCGAGTCGCCCTCGGTGCGGATCGGGATGTTGAAGTCGAGCTGGTCGTAGACCAGGTAGGGCTCGAAGATGCGGATGTCGTGCTCGACGCCGGACGCCCGGATGCACGGGCCGGTGTAGCCCTCGGCGATGGCCTCGTCGGCCGTCAGGACGCCGACGTCCTTGTTGCGGTCGATCCAGATCCGGTTGCGGTTGAGGAGCTTTTTCCAGTCGGCGATCTGCTTCTCGAAGTCGTCGCAGAAGCTGGCGATCATGGACAGCGACGTGTCCGAGTAGTCGAACGCCAGGCCGCCGATGCGGCTGTGGGAGACCGTGAAGCGGGCGCCGGCCACCTCGTCGAAGATGGAGTAGATCTCCTCGCGGTACTTGAACGTCCACAGGAAGACCGACAGCGCGCCGGCGTCCATCACCATCGTGCCCACCCAGAGCAGGTGGCTCGAGATCCGCGCCAGCTCGCAGCCGATCGTCCGCAGCCAGGTCGCCCGTGGGGGCGCCTCGATGCCCGCCAGCTTCTCGACCGCGAGGCACCACGCCACGTTGTTCGAGTACGGCGACATGTAGTCCATGCGGTCCGTGTAGGGCATGAACTCCTGGTAGGTCTTGACCTCGGCCAGCTTCTCGATGCCGCGGTGGAGGTAGCCCAGGTCCAGCAGGCACTTGTCGATGGTCTCGCCGTCGAGCTGGCACACGATGCGGAGCGCGCCGTGGGTGGCCGGGTGCTGCGGCCCCAGGTTCAAGATCATCCGGGATTCCAGCGGGTCCTCGGCGATCATGGGCACGGCCGAGACGTCGGCGCCGTCGCCGGCCACGACCCGCTGGCGCTCGCCGCCAGCGGCGGCGCGGGCGTCCTCGACGGCCGCTTGCTCGGCGGCCTGCTCGATCTCGACCTGGGTGTGGCGGTCGGCCAGGGCCTGGTAGATGGCCGCGTTGTGGCGGGGCCAGAACGTGAACAGGTCCTCCGCGGAGCCGGGCGCCGCCGCGTTCATGTTCGGCGTGTTCTGGTCGGTAACGGACATGTCGGGTGCGGGGTGCGCGGCGCTGGCGGGCCGCGCCGGCCCTTGAGGGGCGGCGGGCGCCAGCGGGGCGGGGCTAGTCGTCGGCGTCGGTGCTCAGGTCCTTCGGGATCTGGCCATGAGCGCGCGGGAACGGGTCGGGCTGGAGCTCGCCGTCGGGGTGGTTGGGCGGCAGCGGGAGCGAGCCGGGGATGCCCAGCGTGGGGAATTCCTTCCGGGCCGGGTGGTACTCGAAGTCCTCTGGCATGTAGATCCGGCGCATGTCGGGGTGGCCACTAAAGCGGATGCCCATCATGTCCCAGGCCTCGCGCTCGTGCCAGTTGGCCCCCTTCCAGACGCCGGTGACCGTCGGCACGACCGGGTCCTCCTCGTCGACGAGCACCTTGAGGCGGATCCGCTTGCGGGCCTTGAGCGCGCACACGTTGTAGAACACCTCGAACCGGTCCTCCTCGGTAAAGCGGTCGACGGTCCCGATGTCGGTCAAGTAGTCGAACCCGACCTCGTCGCGCAGGAACAGGCACACGTCGGCGATGGCCCCCTTCTCGACAAACACCGTCGTCTCGCCGGCGTAGCCGACGACGTCGGTGACCGCGTCGGCGAACCGGTCTTGGAGCGCGGCGATCACCTTGGGCACCTGCCAGGTGGCCTTGGCGTGCGGGTTCTCGTTCTGGAGCCGCTCCATCTCGCCCGCCAGCGCGGCGCGCGGCGTAAAGTGGAACTTGAGCGTCTGGGCCTGCTCGGCCGGGTCCACGAACGGCGCGTCGTCCGGGCCGCCGACGAGGGCGCCGGCGACGGGCGCGAGCGCGACGGTCGGGGGCGGCGTCGGCTCCGGCTGGCGGTCGGCGTCGCCGGCGGCGAGGTCGGGGTCGGGGGTCTCAGGCATGGGGCTAGGCGGCGACGGGCGTGCCGTCCGGGGTCACGAGCCGGCCCTCGATGAGCCGGTTGGGCTCGTCCTTGAAGCGGACGTCCTTGGCGACCGACTCGGTCACCCGGATCTTCTCCTGGATGTCCATCAGCGCGTGGAGCACGGCCTCAGGGCGCGGCGGGCAGCCGGGGATGTAGACGTCGACCGGCACGAAGTTGTCGATGCCCTGGACCACGCCGTAGCACCGGTGCATCCCGCCCGTGGACGCGCACGCGCCCTGGGCGATGCACCACTTGGGCTCGGCCATCTGGTCCCAGATCCGGCGGACGGTGTGGGCCATCTTGTAGGAGCACCAGCCAGCCACGATCATCAGGTCGGCCTGGCGGGGGCTGAAGCGCATGGCCTCCGACCCGAACCGGGCCGCGTCGTACTTCGGCCCGGCAAACCCCATCATCTCGATGGCGCAGCAGGCCAGGCCCATGGGCATGGGCATGAGCGAGTTGGACCGCGCCCAGTTGACGACCGAGTCGACGGTCGTGGTCAGGAATCCGCCTTCTTCGCTAAACATGGGGGTCGGGGCTTGGGGGCGTGTGGTACCGGAACGGCCGGGCGGGGTTCGGCGTGCCGGCCGCTTTCACTCTAGACTGAAACGTCGGGGCGGCGGGCGTTAGTCCCAGTCGAGCCCGCCCTTTTTGATGTCGTAGATCAGCCCCACCACCAGGATGGCGATAAAGACGCCGATCACGCCCAGCGACACCAGCGCCGCGCCGCCGCCGGCCGCCAGGAACGTCCGGTACGAGACGGCCCACGGGTAGAGGAACACCAGCTCGACGTCGAACACGATGAAGATCATCGCGACGAGGTAGAACTTGACCGAGTACCGGTCGCGCGCCGTCCCCACGGGGTCCTGGCCCGACTCGTAGGGGCTCTCCTTGATCGCGTTCGGCTGGTGCGGCCCGAAGTACTCGGCCACCTTGAGCAGCGTCAGCGCCAGCCCCAGGGCCAGCAGGATCATCAGGAACAGGGGGACAAACTCGACGATCATGGGCCGGGTGGTCGGGCGGACGCGGAAGCTACCACGGCGCCGGGCCGCCGGCCGTCAGGAGCGGCCCCGAACCCGTGGACATCACGGGAAGCCCGACAGCGCACGGCGTCGGGGCACGGCCCCCAGGCCGTCGCCCGTCGCGCCCCGCTGGCGCCGGGCGCCAGCGGGACCGGGCTCTGACTGGCGGAATGCCCCGCAGCCTGCGGACGGCGCCGGAAGTCGTCGCCCGCTTCGCGTTCCCTGTCGGCGGCCCCCGGCGCCCGCCCTCGGCCGCGTTCGGGATCGCCAGGCGGAGCCTAGCGCGTCACGGTAAACCGGCGCTGGGACAGCCCCCCGTCGCTGCGCACCTGGCACACGTAGGTCCCGCTCGCCAGCATCGAGGCGTCGAGCGGGAGGACGTGGTCGCCCGCGTCCAGCGGACCGTCGAGCAGCGTCGCCACGCGACGGCCGAGCGCGTCGATCACGTCCACGCGCACCCGGCCGGCGGTGGCCAGCGAGAGCGGGATCTGGGCGCTCTGCACCACGGGGTTCGGGCGGACCAGGCCGAGGCCGCTCTCTGGCACGGCGTCATTCGCGTCCAGAGCGGGGCCCTCGGCCCGGCTCACGACGTACACCCCGTCGGGCTCGAACCCCTCGTTGGGCGCGAGCGCCGTCTGGAACGTGAACGCGATGGAGGTGACGGGGCGGCCCTGGTCATCGGGCGGATACACGGCAAACGAGACCACGTCGCCGGCGTTCAGCCCGTCCAACGCCTCGGTGTCCGGGTCGTCGGCCCAGAGCGTGAGCGCGGTCCCGGTGCTGTCCCACTCGCTGATGCCTACGCACAGGCCGTCGGGGCCGATGGCCGCGATCTGGTCGCCGGGTTGGAGGTCCGCGCCGCTGAAGAGCGCGGCGGGGTTGTCGGGGATCAGGACGACGGCGCTGGCCCACGAGTGGTCCACGCACGTGGGCGGGTCTGGGGTGGGCGCGGTGGTCGCGGAGGACGAGAGCGGGACGAGGGCGGCGGCAGCAACGTGCGCCGCAAAACGGAGGGAAAACAGAGCGGTGGGGCGGTGTGGTGAACAAGTCCCAGCGCGTCGGACGCATCCGCCGGCGTGCTCGAGCCGCAGGCCGGCCGGGCCGTGGCAGATCGGCAGGCCGTGTGGCGACGTCGCCCGTTCTGCGCTGGAGCCGCAACCTATCGGACCGTCCGCTGGCGGCGTAGGCGCGGGGCCTTCATCGTCTGGACTTTGCCTAGGAAACCATCGGCATATCGGACCTCAAAACGCCCTCAGGGCCGGTCAGGGCAATCCTGAGGGTTCTCCGAGGAATGCCTCAGAGGCGATTCGTCACTCGGGGTTCACCTGGGCGTGGGCCCTAACGCGCCTGACGACACCGCCTGCGGACGGCCGCCGCGCGCGTGGTCGCGTCCCGCTGGCGGACGCGCTCCGCCAGCCGCTCGCGCAGCCGGGCTCAGCCCAGCCCGACGCGCTCAAAGATCTCGTCCACGTGCGCCTGGTGCGTGGCCGGGTCGAAGGCGTCGGCGATCTGGTCGGCCGAGAGCACGTCGGTGATGGCCGGCGCGGCCCCGACGATGTCGCGGAACGAGCGGCGCTCACTCCAGGCCCGCATCGCCAGCGGCTGGACGGCGTCGTAGGCGGCCTCGCGGCTGTGCCCGGCGTCGATCATCGCCAGCAGCAGGCGCTGGCTGTAGACGAGCCCGTAGGTGCGGTCCAGGTTCTCCAGCATCCGGTCGGGGTAGACCGTCAGGTTTTCGACGATCCGCGCCATCCGCGCCAGCGCGTAATCCAGGACGATGGTCGCGTCGGGCAGGATCACGCGCTCGACTGACGAGTGGCTGATGTCGCGCTCGTGCCACAGCGCCACGTCCTCGTAGGCGGCCACCATGTAGCCGCGCAGGAGCCTGGCCATGCCGGTCAGGTTCTCGCTGCCGATCGGGTTCCGCTTGTGCGGCATCGCGCTCGACCCCTTCTGGCCCTTGCCGAACGACTCCTCGGCCTCCAGGACCTCGCTCCGCTGCAAGTGGCGGATCTCGACGGCGATGGTCTCGATGGTGGTCCCGACCAACGCGAGCGCCCCGAGGTACTGGGCGTGCAGGTCGCGCGGGAGCACCTGGGTCGAGATCGGGGCCGGGCGCAGGCCCAGCCGCTCGCACGTCAGCCGTTCGACCTCGGGCGGGATGTTGGCGAACGTGCCGACGGCGCCCGACAGCTTGCCCACGCGGACGGCCTCCGCGGCGGCGTCGAACCGCTCGATGTCGCGCTGGACGGCGTCGTAGAACCGGGCCAGCTTGAGCCCGAACGTCGTCGGCTCGGCGTGGACGCCGTGCGTCCGCCCGACGGTCACGGTGTGCTTGTGCTCCACGGCCCGCTGGCGGAGCACGTCCGCCAGCCGGACGAGGCCGGCGCGCAGGATCTGGTTGGCCTCCTTGAGCCGGACGGAGCCGGCCGTGTCTACCACGTCCGACGAGGTCAGCCCGTAGTGGACCCACTTGCGCTCCGGCCCCAGCGTCTCGGAGACGGCGCGCGTGAACGCGACCACGTCGTGACGCGTCTCGGCCTCGATCTCGTGGATCCGGTCGACGTCGAAGCCGGCGTCGGCGTACAACGTCTCCACGTCCGCCATCGGGATCTGGCCGGTCGCTTGGGACCACGCCCAGCAGGCGGCGAGCTCGACGTCGAGCCAGGCCTGGTACTGGGCCTCCTCGGTCCAGATGGCGCCCATCTCGGGGCGGGTGTAGCGGTCGATCATGGCGGCGGCGGCGGTGGGGAGACCGCTAAAGTCGGGGACGGGCATGGGGGGAATCCCGAACCTTCGCCGAAACCGGCCCGGTGCCTTCCCTCACGATCGGACGATGAAGGGCTTGGGCGGGCACGCGGGCCTACCGCGGGGCGACGAGCGGCCCGACGCCTGTTCCGTTGGGACTTGTGCTCCACGGCTGAATAGAGTAACGTCGGGTCCTTCACACTACGTCCGCGATCCGTTCTCGGGTTCTTGGGCATTCCGGCTCCCACCACTGCCTCCCCATGCGCATTTCCCACCACCTCGCATCCGCCGCTCTAGCGGGCGCCCTCGTCCTCTCCGGCTGCGACGCCGTCGGCCCCGACTCGGCCGGCGCGACCAGCACCGATATGGTCGCGGCGGACGCTAGGGGCGGCGTCACCGAGTCGTACATCGTCGTGTTCAAGGACGACGCCCCCAACGTCCGCGGCCTCGCCCAGCGTCTGGCCAACGGCAACGCCACCCACGTCTACGAGAACTCGATCAAGGGCTTCGCGGCCCAGTTCTCGCCCCAGGCCGCAGCGGCGCTCACGCGCAACCCGCACGTCGCCTTCGTCGAGAAGGACCAGGCGATGGTGCTCAAGCGGCCGGGCACTGGCGGTGGCGGTGGGGGCGCCAGCCAGGTCATGCCCTACGGCATCACGCGCGTCAACGGCGGCGTGGCGTCGAACGGCCGCGCCTGCGTGCTCGACTCCGGCGTGGACCTCGACCACCCCGACCTCCGGGTCGACGTGGGCGCCAGCCGGACGTTCATCACGAGCGGGAAGGACGCGCGCAGCGCCGACGACGGCAACGGCCACGGCACGCACGTCGCCGGCACCATCGGCGCGCTCGACAACAGCCAGGGCGTGATCGGCGTGGCCGCCGGCGCGACCATCGTCGGCGTCAAGGTGCTCGACAGCCGCGGCAGCGGCGCCTACTCGGCGGTCATCGCGGGCGTCGACTACGTGGGCTCGGGGGCCCCGAACTGTGCCGTCGCCAACATGAGCCTGGGCGGCCCGATCTCGGAGGCGCTCGACGCCGCCGTGCTGGCGGCGGCCGCCAACGGCGTCATCTTCGTGCTGGCGGCCGGCAACGAGTCGGACGACGCCAGCAACCACTCGCCGGCACGGGCCGGCGGCGTGAGCGCGACCGACAACGTGTACTCGATCTCGGCGATCAACTCGAGCGACGTGTTCGCCTCGTTCTCGAACTACGGCTCGGACGTCGCCTTCGCCGCGCCCGGCGTGGCGATCCAGTCGACGTGGAAGGGCGGTGGCTACAACACCATCAGCGGGACCTCGATGGCGAGCCCGCACGCGGCCGGCGTGTTCTTGCTCGGCAGCGCCCGCACCAGCGGGACGGCGGTGAACGACCCGGACGGCAACCCGGACCCGATCATCGTCCACTGATAAACGGGCTTTGCCCGGCCCCACAGGCGCCCGCCCTCCCTGGAGGGCGGGCGCTTTTGAATGGGGGTGCGCCCGCTCGGTTTGGCGGCCAGCCGGCGCACGGCCTCGGCGCCCAACCCGCCCGCGTCCGACTGGCGGTTGGCGAGCGAGGGGCGGCTCAGCGCCCGGCCCGCGCGCGCGCCGTCCGGAGCCGGCCGAGCACGTCGAACGCCAGCGCCGACGCGTCGGTGGTGCGGTTGGTCAGGATCACCAGGCCGATGCGGTCCTGGGGAAGCGCGGCGGCAAACGACGCGAAGCCCCCGGTGCCGCCGTCATGGAAGGCCATCGTGTTGCCGCCGTTGAGTTCGAGCAGGAGCCAGCCGAGCCCTTGCCCCATGCGGTCCGCGACGGGAATGCGCGGCTGGAGCGTCAGGGCGAAGGCGTCGGCCAGCGGTGTGGCTTCGGGCCGGATGGCCGCCTCGGCAAACGTGAGCACGTCGGCCGCCGTCGAGCGCAGGCCGCCCGCGCCGACGGTCGCGTCCTGCAACGTCCAGTGCGGCGTCGGGGCGCCGGCGCCGTCGTGGCCGGTCGCGAACCGACTCGCTAGGGCGTCGGGGACCGTCACGAACGTCTCGGCCATGCCGAGCGGAGTCAGAACACGGTCGGCTACGAGCGCGGCGTACGTCGTGTCGGCCTGGCGCGCCAGGGCGTAGCCGAGCGCGCCGACGGCGGCGTTGGAGTAGTCGTGCTTGGCGCCGGGCGCTGCCGAGGGCTGGACGGTCTCCAAGAACGCCGCCAGTCGGTCCGGGCCGTAGACCGCGTACGGGTCGGCCGGGTCGAAGCCGGGCAGAAACATCATGGCCGCGTCCAGCCTCGGCCAGCCCGAGGTGTGCGTCGCGAGGTCCACCAGGCGCACCGGCCCGTCGGCATGAGCCGCCACTGGGAGCCCGAGCACGTCGGCGAGCGGCGTCTCCAGCGTAGTCTCGTCCCTACCGACGGCGTCCGCCAGCAGCAGCGACGTGAACACCTTGGTGATGGACCCGATCTCGTAGAGCGTGTGCGCGTCCGGCGCCGCGCCGTCCACCTCGCCCACGCCGACGACGTGGCGGTCGCCGTCCACCACGACGCCGAGGACCAGCGACGGCAGGCCGTTGGCGTCGGCGAAGGCTCGGGCGAGCGAGTCCAGCGGGACGCCGTGCGGCGCGGCCGGCTGCGCGCTGGCGGTGGCGGTCGCCAGTAGCACGAGGAGCAGGGGGCGGAGGGCGTTAGGCATGGTCGAGGTCGTGGAGGTGGGCCGCGAACGCGTCCCGAGTGGTCATAAGATCGTCGGCGGCCTTCCAGTTGGCCCACGACAGGGCGGCGCCGAGGAGGCCGACGACGGTGAGGTAGACCGGCCGGCCGTGGCCGTCGGACAGGTCGAAGGCGACGACGCCGGCGGTGATGGGGAGCACGTACCAGAGCCACGCCCAGCGCAGCAGCGCCGTCTGGGCGGAGAGCCAGCGGTGTTCGGCCCGCAACGAGTCGCGGAGCGGCATCCAGGGACTGGCCCGAGGGAACCGGAGCCGCACGCTTAGGATCACGCCGCCGATCCACAGGCTGAGGCCGACGAGCCCTAGGGCGCCCCACGGGAGCTCGGGCGCCACCGCCGCGCGCACGCTAAAGATCAGCGCTACGACCGCCACAGCGGCCAGCTCTCGGACGTCCCGCCAGCGGAGCGTCCGGTCGAGCCGGGCAGCCCGGTCTCGGAGCGACTCGGGGACGGGCGGCGGCGCGTCGGCCGTCTGCCACAGCGTTTGGAGGTTGTCGTTCATAGCGGGACGGGGTCGGTGAGAGCGGCCGCCAGTCGGGCGCGGGCGCGGTGCAGGCGGACGGCGACGTTGGAGACCGTCAGCCCGAGCACCTCGGCGATCTCGGCGTGGGGCCGCTCCTCCAGCGACAGCACCACCAAGGCGCGGTCGATCTCGGGCAACTGGCGGACGGCGGCGAAGAGTCGGGCGAGAGCGTCCGAGCGGTCGGCGGCGGCGTGCGGGTCGGGCTCGCGGTCGGGCGCGGCGTCCACGGCCAGCGGGGCGTCGACCGTTTTGCGGACGTCACGCGAGCGGACGGCGCCCAGCGCCACGTTGAAGGCGATGCGCGTGAGCCACGTCCGCTCGGCGGCGTCGCCGCGGAACGACGGGAGGGCGCGCCAGATCTGGAGCAGCATCTCTTGGTAGAGGTCCTCGCGGTCGGGTCGCGTCCGGGCGTAGGCACCGGCGATGCGCCACAGCGCGGGGCCGTGGGCGTCGAGGAGGGCGGCAAACCGGGCGTCGGTCGGGGACACGCGAGGGGGAGGGGATACCGGGTTGGTCGCGCCGCCCGTGTGCACCTTACACCAGGCCGCTTTCTTCCGCCCGCCCCGCTGGCGCACTCTCTGGCGAGTGGTCGAGGCCCCGCCGACGCGGTCCGCCAGCGGGTCAGCCTCCGGGGATCGTCGGACCCCGCGGCCCGTCCAACGAGGCGTTTCCCCATCCTCCCCATGCCCCTCGCCCTCCTCCAAACCGACGGCGGTCTGGTCATCGACTGGACCCAGATGCCGACCTACAACACCATCATGTCCGTCGCGGTCGGCGCGGGGCTGCTCCTGCTCGTCCGCGTGGCCCGCCAGCTCCGCGCGGCGCCGGGCGAGGTGTCGGCCGAGGGGTACGCGCTGGCGTTCGGGGTGCTGGGCTTCGTGCTCACCGCCACCGGCCTCCACATGACGCTGACGTGGCCGCTGGCCGCCTACTTCCCGTTCGACAACATCGTGTTCGGCGAGCCCAGCCTGGGCTTCGGGGTGCTGATGCTGGCCGCGGCGGTCTACGGCTGGACGCGCGGGCCGGCGGCGCTGGCGGGGCCGGAGCCCGAGGCGACCATCCTAAAGGTGATCGAGCCGGTGTCGCTGTTCGCGGCCGGCCTGGGTCTGGGAATGTTCGGGATCGCGGCGGCGGGCATCGGCTACCAACTGTTCGCCGCGCCGCCGGAGGAGCCCATCGCGGGGTGGTTTGCCGAGTGGCCTTTGCTGGAGGCGGCGTTCATCTCGGGCCTGTTCGCGCTCGTCGGCGTGGGCGCGGTGGCGCTGCCGTGGGCGCTGCGCGACGCCGGCCCGGCCCGCCGCATCGCCGGCACGGCCTGGACCGTCGCCGGGTGGACGTTCCTGCTGTTCGGGGCGATGAACTTCTTTACCCACATCGGCCTGATCGTGAACACGATGGAGACCGCGCCCTGAGCCGTCCCGCTGGCGGAGCCCGCCAGCGAGGCGAAGCCCGCACTCTTCGCCGGCGCCGGCCGCCAGCGGGGCGAGCGCAGATTCCCAGGCGCTTCGCAACCTCCCGAGACCGTCGCGGTAGATTGGTCCCGCCGGCCGCCCCGACGCCTCCGCGTCCAGGCCCGCCGGCAGAGTGAGGGCACGTCCCGTACGGCCAGCTCCCTTCGAACCCCGCCAGGGCCTGACGGCAGCAACGGTAGAAGGTCGACGCGGCGCGATACGGATCGCGTGCCCTCACTCTGTTCCAGGCCCTCCGCCCCGTTCCGATGCTGACGCTCCTCCCGCTCGCCCAGGCCGCCCCCGCCGGCGGCGGCTTGTTCGGCAACCCGCTCCTGCTCCTGGGCCTCTTGTTTGTCGTGATGTGGTTCACGATGATCCGCCCCCAGACCAAGCAGGCCAAGGCCCACCGCGAGCTGATCGCCGGGCTCAACAAGGGCGACAAGGTGGTCACGGTCGGTGGCATCCACGGCACCATCCGCCAGGTGGACGAGCGGACGGTGCTCGTCGAGGTCGACGGCGGCACCAAGCTGCGCATCGACAAGGGCAAGATCGGGGCCACCCTGGCCGAGCCCGCGTAAGCACGAGCGCCCAGAGCGGGTCTAGAGGGCGCCGGTCCCGACCCCGTCCCCCATCCTGCGCGCTCATGCCTGCCCCGCCCCGCTTTGACACCATCGAGGACGCCCTCACCGACTTGCGCAACGGCAAGCTGGTGGTCGTGGTGGACGACGAGGACCGCGAGAACGAGGGCGACCTGATCGGCGCCGCCGAGCTGGTCACGCCCGACACGGCCAACTTCATGGCACGCGAGGCGCGCGGGCTGATGTGCGTCGCCATCACGCGCGAGCGCGCCGCGGCGCTGGACCTGCCGATGATGGAGGCCCGCAACACGTCGCTCTACGAGACCCCGTTCACGGTCTCCGTCGACCTCCGCCAGGGCACCACGACCGGCATCTCGGCCGCCGACCGCGCCGCGACCATCCGTGCGCTCGCCGCGCCCGAGACGGCGCCCACGGACTTTGCCCGGCCAGGCCACATCTTCCCGCTCCGCGCCCAGGCCGGCGGCGTGCTGCGCCGGGCCGGCCACACCGAGGCCGCCGTCGACCTGGCCCGGATGGCGGGCCTAAAGCCGGCCGGCGTCCTGATCGAGATCCTGGACGACGACGGCACGATGGCCCGCGTCCCCAAACTCCGCGCGTTCGCCGACCGCCATGGGCTCAAGCTGATCACGATCAAGGACCTGATCGCCCACCGGATGCAGACCGAGACCCTGGTTCAGCAGGTGGTCGAGGTGGACCTGCCGACCGACCTGGGCGAGTTCTCGCTCGCGGCCTACGAGGAAGTCCTGACCGGCGACGTGCATCTGGCGCTGACCAAGGGCGGCCCATTCCACGCCGACGAGCCGGTTTTGGTGCGCGTCCACAGCCAGTGCGTCACCGGTGACATCTTCGGGTCGGCGCGGTGCGACTGCGGCGAGCAGCTGGCGGCGGCGATGGGCCAGATCGAGCGCGAGGGGCGTGGCGTGGTCCTGTACATGAAGCAGGAAGGGCGCGGGATCGGGCTGCTCAACAAGCTCCGGGCCTACAAGCTCCAGGAGGAGGGGATGGACACCGTCGAAGCCAACCAGGCGCTCGGCTTCAAGCCTGACCACCGCGACTACGGCATCGGCTGCCAGATCTTGGGCGACCTGGGCGTCCGCCAGCTGCGGCTGATGACCAACAACCCGACCAAGCGGATCGGGCTCTCGGGCTTCGGCCTGGAGGTGACCGAGCAGGTGCCCATCGAGGTCGAGGCCGGCGCCCACAACGCCGACTACCTCCGCACCAAGCGCGACCGGATGGGGCACAGCCTGCTCCTGGAGGGCCTGGGCGCGCACGACCGCCAGGCGCTGGGCCACGCCCTGGGCGACTAGTCACGCGAGCCGCTGGCGGAGGCCGTCCGCCAGTGGGGCGGCGCTAGGAGCCGCAGGACACGTTCGCGAAGGCGTCGAACGCCTCGGTCGACTCGCCGTCTGCCGCGACGAGGAACGAGTTGGGGTGCGCGATGTCGGCCCCGGGCTCTTCGACCAGCTTGAAATAGTACGCCCGGTCGATGTCCATCTCGCCTAGCGCCGAGACGTACTGGCGGACCCGTTCCGCGCGGAACGCCTCGCCGCCGGGTTCGAGCGTGGGGTGCGGCCCGCCGAACTCGCTGACGACGAACGCGACGTCCTCCGGCCGCTTGCCGACCTCGCGGAGCGACTGCTCCACGGCCTCCCGGTACAGCGGCCAGTTCCACACGTCGTCATACAGGTGGAGATCGACGGCGTCGGCCTCGACCCCGCCGAAGACGGCGCGGTAACGCGCTTGGAGCTCTGCGGAGGCGGCCCGAGCCTCCGCCAACTGATCGTCGGAGTACAACGGCTGTCCGTCGAAGACCACGTTGTCGATGCGGCCTTGCGCAAAGGCGAGCGCGCGCAGGCCGTCGATGGAGAGCGAGCCGAGCACCACGTCGGGCCGCTCGGCCTCGGGGAGCCGCCCGACCTCCTGGCTCAGCACCGCCGCCAGCCGCACGAACGCGTCGGTGTCGCCCCCGAGGTAGCGGTCGACCTCCCAGTTCCACTCGTTGCCGAACTGGACGGCCGCCAGGCGCGACCCGGCCCGCTCCAAGAGCGCGCGGACGTACTGGCGGAACTCGGCCTCTCGCTCCTCCGGGGACAGCGCGGCCAGCCAGCCGGGCATCCCCTTGAGCTCGAGCGTGAGAAAGACCTGGACGCCGGCGGCCGCAAAGCCCGAGAGGCGGTCGTCCAGCGGCCCCCAGACCCAGCGGTCGCGCTCGGGCTCGCGCAGCACCCACCGCTGCCCGAACCGGACGTGGGGCGCGCACAGCGCGTCCAGGCGCGAGGTCGTAAACGCCCGCTCGTCGGCGCTGGCGGACGGCGGAAAGGCGACGCCCAGAGACAAGCCCTCAGGCGCCAACGTCGGTTCGTCGGGACCAGCCGCCGAGCATCCGGCCAACGCAACCAACAGAAAGAGTCGGAAGAACGTCGGCATGGCGAAAGATTCGGGAACGCTAGCCTTGGCAACCGTGACCAACCCGCGAGCAATCTAGGTGCGGCGGCCGACTGGCGGACGGCCTCCGCCAGCGGGTCAGGGCGTCAGCACCAGCTTGCCGTGGACGCCGCCCTCTTGGATGCGGCGGTGCGCGTCGGCCGCGTCCGCCAGCGGGAGCACGTCGGCGACGAGCGGCTCCAGGTCGCCGGTCTCGACGAGCCCCGCGATCCGCTCCATCATGCCGCCGGAGCGCTCCATCATCATCGGGAAGAAGGCGGCGTTTTTCTGGTAGGCCCGGCCAAAGTCGCCGCCGGCGTCGCCCACGATGGACACCAGGCGGGCGCGCGGCGCCAGCGCGGGGATGCTCTTGACGAGGGTGTCGCCGCCGACGGTGTCGAACACCACGTCCGCGCCCACGCCGTCGGTCAGGTCCAGGACCGCGCCGGTCCCGTCCGACTGGCGGTAGTCGACGAAGGCGTCGGCGCCGAAGTCCAGGAGCGCGTCCTCCATCTCGGCGCTGCCCACCACGACCACGCGCGCGCCGGCCGCGTGCGCGATCTGGACCGCAAAGTGGCCCACGCCGCCGCCGCCGTGGATCAGGACCGTCTCGCCCAGCTCCAGGCCCGCGCGGTCGATCAGCGCCTGCCACGCCGTGCTCGCCGCGAGCGGGATGGCGGCGGCCTCGGTGTGCGTCAGGTCGTGCGGCTTGACGACCACGATGTCGGCGTTCTCGACGTGCAGTTCGGCGTAGGCGCCCTCGGCGTTGATCTCGGCGGTGTAGAACACCTCGTCGCCCTCCACCAGGTCCTCGACGTCGTCGCCGACGCCCTCGACCACGCCCGAGACGTCGTAGCCCAGGATGGCGGGCGGCTCGACCCCGTAGTCGCCGCCCCGCTGGCGGACCTTGGTGTCGACGGGGTTGACCGACGTCGCGTGGACGCGGACGAGCACCTGGCCCGGGCCGGGCGTGGGCTCGGCGACGTCGTTGCGGAGGGAGAGGGCGTCGGGGGAGCCGAACTGGTCGAGGACGATGGCGCGCATGGGCAGAGAGAGCCGGTGAGAGGGGACGGAGTCAACGCGGGCGAGGCGCCGACGTTCAGCCCTGGGGCCGGCCCTCGACCGCCTCCACCTCGTCGCGGACGCGGTCCTGCAGCACCTCCTGGGCACCGACGGGCCGCTTCCAGGTGCCGCGCCAGAACCACACCAGCGCGACGACGGCGGCCAGCGCGTTCGAGATCGGGAACGCCCACCACAAGCCGTCGGCGCCCATCGCGGTCCGCTCCGACAGGAACCAGGCGACGGGGAAGCGGAACACCCAGAGCGCGACGATGGCCAGCACCATCGCGATAAACGTGTGGCCCGCGCCTCGGAATGCGCCGCCCAGCACCTGCTGCACGCCGATCAGCCCGAACGTGGGCGCCATGATCTTGAGAAAGCGCGCGCCCACGGCGACGACATCGGGCTGGCCCGGCAGGAACGCGCCTACGATCTGGTCAGCGAACACGAACCCGACGAGGCCAGCCAGCGACATGCCGGCAAACCCGATCAGCGTGCCCATCTTGGCCACGCGCTCGGAGCGGTCCACGCGGCCGGCGCCGATGTTCTGGCCCACCAGCGTCGAGGCGGCCATCGACAGGCCCAGGGCCGGGATGATGACAAACGAGACCACGCGCACGCCGATGCCGTAGGCGGCCACGACCTCGCTGCCGAAGCCGGCCACCAGGACCGTCATCACCGTGAGCCCCAGCGCCCGCGTCGACTGCTCGACGGACGCCGGGAAGCCCAGCCGGATCAGCCGCGACTGGAGCGGCCAGTCGGGCCGAAAGTCCGCCAGGCGGATCTGGATGCCGTAGCGCCCGCTCAGGAGCACGCCCACGCCGATGACGGCCGCCAGCCCCTGGGTGGAGAGCGTGGCGAGCGCCGCGCCGGCCACGCCAAGCGCGGGCATCGGCCCCCAGCCCTGGATAAAGAGCGGGTCGAGGACGAAGTTGAGCAGGACCGTCCCGAACACGATCACCGCCGGCGTCTTGACGTCGCCCACGCCGCGCATCAGCGACTGGAACACGAAGTAGCCGAACAGGAAGATCAGCCCGGCAAACGAGTACTGGAGGTACTCCGTGGCCATCGGCAGCACGTCGGGCGCGGCGCCCATCAGCCGCATCACCGGCCGGGCGGCTGTAAACCCGAGGACGGCCAGCGGCACGGACGCGGCCACGGACACCAAGAGCGTCTGGGCCGCGGTGTGGTTGACGCGCTCGGGCTCGCCGGCGCCGTCGTACTGGGCCACCAGGATGGTGCCGGCGATGCCCAGCCCGCCGCCGACCGAGATCAGGAAGAACAGGACGGGGAAGCTGAGCGAGACCGCGGCTACGGCCTCGACCCCCAGCCGGCCCACCCAGAACGTGTCGGTCAGTTGGTAGACCGTCTGGAACAGGTTGGCGAGCACGATCGGCCCGGCCAGCGACAGCAGCCCGCGGACGATGGGGCCTTGGGTAAGGTTGGCGGACGGGCGGCGGGCGTTGGGCATCGGACGCGTCTACCGCTGGCACCCCGGATCGCTCCCGGTGCGCGCGGTCTCCACAGGCGCCCCGCTGGCGGTGCTCGCCGGCGACGTCCCCAGCGGACCGCGGCGGCGGCTGGCGCGTCTGATGCCGGCCTGCCTCCCGGCCGCCATGTCCCGTCTCGTTCTCATCGCCCTCATGACCCTCGTCGCCTGCGCCGAGCCCCCGACCGGTCCGCCCGGCCCGCTGGCGGAGGCTCCCGCCGTGCCGGCCGATTCCGTCGGCGCGATGCCGACGGGCCGGCCGGAGGCGGTCCGGGACACGATCCAGGTCGAGGGCATGGACCAAGCCGTGACGCTCCGCCTAGTCTCGTTCCCCGACGTCCCGCTGCCGTTCTCGACCTACGTCCGGGAAGGGTGGCGGAGCGGCACGGTGGCGTCGGGGGAGGGGACGGCCGTGCGCCTGACGACGGGCGAGCCGCCGCGGCAGGGGCTGGTGAGCCTGTTCGTCCCCGCCGATGCTGCGTCCGAGGCCGAGGTGGCCGAACTCGCCCAGGCCTCCGCCGAGTCCTACGGCGGCGCTCGGGAGCGGGACGCCGCCGAGACGTGGGCGCGCCGGTCGTGGACGTTCCAGGACGGCGACACGGTCGGGTCGGTCCGCCTGGGCGAGCACGCCGGGACGTTCTTCTACGTCCTGGAGGCGTACCCCATCGACATGGGCGACGGGTTCGCGCCCGCAGCCCGCGTGGCGCTGGACCGCCTTTGGTGGCTGGACGACGGGACAGCGCTCTAGCCGCTGGCGGTCGCTCCTGAACGCTCGCCGCTTACTCCGGCGGCCCCGCGCCCAGCTCGGCCGCCAGCGCGTCGGCGGCGGCCCACAGGGCGGCCAGGTCGCCGGCGTTGTCGATCACTACGTCGGCCCGCTGGCGGGCGGCCTCGGGGTCGATCTGGTGCTGCATCCGGGCGCGGACGGCCTCGGGCGGCACGTCGTCGCGCGCCGCGGCCCGGGCCACGCGCGTCTCGACGGGCGCGTCGACCCAGACCGTGCGGTCGACCACGGCGTCGCCGCCGGTCTCGAACAGCAGCGCGGCCTCGTAGACCAGCACCGCGAGTCCGTCGGCCTCCGCCTGCTCCATCGCGTGCGCCAGCGCGCGGCGCACGGCCGGGTGGACGATGGCGTTCAGGGCCGCGACCTCGGCGGCGTCGCCGAACACTCGGCCCGCCAGATACGCCCGGTCGAGGGCGCCGTCCGCCCCGAACGTCTCCGGCCCGAACCGCGCCACCAGCTGGCGGCGCACGTCGGGGTCGTCGGCCATCAGGCGCTTGGCGACGTCGTCGGCCAGGACCGTGCGCACGCCGGCGTGCCGGCCCAGCCGCGCCGCCAGCGCCGACTTGCCGCTCCCGATCCCGCCGGTGACGCCGAGCGTAGTCATGAACCGGAGGAGACGCGAGGGGCCGGCAGACCACCGAGACCCCCGACGGTCGCGGCCCTGTAGAGACGCCACGGCGTGGCGCCTCCCGGCGCCGTGCGCCGCGTCGGGGTCGCGCCCGCCGTCAAAACGGCGCGTCGTGCGTGACCGCCACGGCCAGCCGCCAGCTGTCGGCGCTAGGGACCAAGGTGTAGGTCGTGGCGAAGGTCCAGGCCATGCGGCTCCTCGACCGGCCCAGCCGCCAGTCGACGCGGGCCGTCGCGTGGCCCGGCCCCTCCTCCAAGAGCGTCACCTCCGCCGGGCGCACGGTCTGGACGTCCCAGGCGCGGTGCAGGTCGAGCAGCGCCGCGACGCTCGCCGCGACGTCGTCCTCGGTGGCGAGGGCCGTGGGGAGGCCGTCGCGCACCAGCAGGCACGGCACGACGTAGCAGGCCGCGATGGCGTCCGCGTCGTAGGCGGCGAACGCCTGGGCGTAGCGCTTGAAAAAGGGGCGGACGGCTTCCACCTAGCCGACCTCGGCGATCACCTCGATCTCGACGCGCGCGCCGACCGGGAGCCCGACCACCGCCACCGTCGACCGCGCCGGCCGGTGGCTGCCGAAGGCCTCGGCGTAGACGGCGTTCATGGCCTGGAAGTCGTCCATCGTCTGGAGGTAGACGGTCGTCTTGACCACGTCGCCGAGCCCGACGCCGGCCTCGGCCAGCACCGCGCGGACGTTGTCGAACACGCGCCGGGTCTGGGCCGCCACGTCGCCGCCGACGAACGTGTCGGTCTCGGGGTCGAGGGCCACCTGGCCGGAGCAGAACAGCAGCCCGCCCGTGCGGACGGCGTGGCTGTAGGGGCCGACGGCGGCGGGGGCGCCGGACGCGCTAACGATGGTCATGGAGTCGGGGGAGCGAGAGCGTTCAATATCGCGCGGCTGCGCGCTGGCGGTGGGGGTCAGCGACACCGTCGGATTTCGTAGGGGCACGCCGGTGGTGTGAGCGTGACCGCGATCTAACGGTTCAGGTCCGAGATCCGGCCGCGCTCGATGACGGCCGCCGCTTGGCGCCCGCACGCCCGGACGACCTCAATGAGCGCCTCAAAGCGCGGGTCCGAGGCATGACCCTCTTTCCAGCGCTTGTAGATCTGCTGCGCGATCACCGCCAGCTTGACGAGGCCGTAGACGGTGTAGAACACGGCGTCGCCGGGGTCGCGGCCGGTCCGCTGGCGGTAGGCGTCGACCAAGCCCTGGCGGGTCGGGTTGCCGGGCCACCACGTCGGGCTGAGGGCGGCGGCGCGCAACGCGGGCGGGTCGGTCGCCTCGACCCAGTAGCCCAGCGTCGAGCCCAGGTCCATCAGCGGGTCGCCGACCGTCGCCAACTCCCAGTCGAGCACGGCGCGGACCTCGCGCAAGTCGGGGTCGAACACCAGGTTGTCGTACTTGGCGTCGTTGTGGATGAGCGCCGCGCCGGACTCGGCCGGCTGGTGCTGGCGCATCCACGCGAAGGCGCCTTCCAGGTCCGAGATCGTGTCCGTCGCGGCGCGTTGGTAGCGCCGCGACCAGCCCTCGACCTGGCGCTCGACGTAGCCCTCGGGCTGCCCCATCTCGCCCAGGCCGACCGCCTCCACATCAACGGCGTGGAGGTCGGCGAGGGTGGAGACGAACGCGTCCGCCACGCGCGCCATCGTGTCGGGCGGCTCGGGCTCGGCGCCGGCGCGCAGGATCACGCCCTCGACGTGCTCCATGACGTAAAACGGCGCGCCCAACACGTCGGGGTCGGGCTCGTAGGCCAGCGCCTGGGGGACGGGCACGCGGCCGTGGAGCGCGCGCAGCAGACGCACCTCTCGGCCCATGTCGTGGCCGCCCTTGACGTCGGCGCCGGGCGGCGGGCGGCGGAGGACCAGCCGCCGGCCGGGCAGGTCCAGGCGATAGGTCAGGTTCGAGAAGCCCGACGGGTACTGGCGGATCTCGGGCGTGTCGTCGACGTCCAGCGTCTTGCGGAGCCAGTCCGCCAGCGCGGCGGCGTCGAGATCATTGCGGACGGCGGCGGGGCGGTCGAGGTCGGCCATGTCAGGCGGAGAGCGGGTGGCGGGAGAGCCAGTCGAGCACCAGCGCCTGGACGCGCTCGGGCGCTTCGACGGGCGGCGTGTGGCCGACGTCGGCCAGCTCGACAAACTCGGCGTCGGGCAGGCGCTCGGCGTCGGCGCGGGCTTGGGCGGGCGGGTGCGGCCGGTCGTGCTCGCCGGTGACGACGAGCGTCGGCGTGCGGATCTGGGCGAGCCCGCCCGAGACGTCGTCGCGGTCGAAGATGCCGCGGCCGGCGCGGAATACGCCCTCGCGCGAGTTGGTCTGGACGATGCGGCGCTGCTCGCCTACGCCCCGCTGGCGGTCCGGGTCGGCGAGGAACGTGGGGCCGTAGAGGATGGGCATCACCTTGTCCAACACGGCGCGGTAGCCGAGCAGCCGGAGCGCCCACAGCAGCACGCCGTACTGGCGGAGCGCGTCGGCGCCCTCGGCCTGGGCCGTGGTCCCGATCTGGACCAGGCTCGCCACGCGGCCGGGCGCCCTGAGCGCCAGCCGCCAGCCGACGTAGCCGCCCATCGAGTGACCGACGTAGTGGAAGCGGCGGACGCCCAACGCGTCGAGCAGCGCCAGCGCGTCGGCGGCCAGGTCCCACGGGTCGTAGCCGTCCGGGGTGACCTCGCTCCGGCCCTGGCCCCGCCAGTCGGGGGCGATCACGCGGTAGCCGGCCTCCACCAACGCCGGCACCAGCCGGTCCCACAGCGCCGACGTCATAAGGTAGCCGTGGCCCAGCACGACGGTCTCCGGCCCCCGCCCGCTGTCGTGGTAGAACAGGTCGGCGCCGAGGGCGCGGAGAGTGGGCATGGCAGCAGCGTGGCGAGGGGGACCGGTACGCCGCGCTGGCGGACGCGCTCCGCCAGCGGGCCGAGGGGCGGGGTCAGCGGTAGCGCTTGAGCTCCTGGCGCGCCACGACGCCCTTGTGGACCTCGTCCGGCCCGTCGTAGATGCGGGCGGCACGCTCGTGGCGGAACCAGAAGGCGAGCGGCGTGTCGTCGAGCACGCCCAGCCCGCCCAGCGCCTGGACGGCGCGGTCCAGGACGCGGCCCAGCGTGCCGGCGACGGTAAACTTGATGGCGCTCACCCCGGCGCGCGCCGCACGCGCGCCGTCGCGCTCGATGGCCTGGGCCGTGTCGAGGACGTAGAGCCGGGCCGCGTCGGTCTCGGCGCGGCTCTCGGCGATCCAGAACCGAACCGCCTGCTGCTCGGCGAGCGCCCGCCCCGGCGCGATCTCACGCGCGAGTGCTCGGCGGCACATGAGGTCGATGGCGCGCTCGCAGACGCCGATCCAGCGCATGCAGTGGTGGATCCGGCCCGGCCCGAGCCGCTCCTGGGCCAGCTGGAACCCGCCGCCGCGCGGTCCCAGCAGGTTCCCTTCGGGAACGCGCACGCCGTTCAGGCGGATCTCCGAGTGCGACAGCCAGCCGGCGCCCTCGTCGCCCATCACCGGCAGCCGGCGGACGTGCTCGACGCCGTCCGCGCCGGTGGGCACCAGGACCATCGAGGCGCGCTTGTAGACGCTGGCCTCGGGGTCGGTGACGGCCATGACCACCATCCAGTCGGCGCCGTCGAAGCCGGTCGTAAACCACTTGTGGCCGTCGAGCACCCACTCGCCCGCCCCGCTGGCACCCTCCGCCACCCCGCCAGGGACAGCGCCAGCTAGCCGGGCGGTCGTGGACATGACGGTCGGGTTGGAGCCGGCGTGCTCGGGCTCGGTCATGGCAAAGCACGACCGCGCCGCCCCGTCCAACACGGGCTGCAAAAACTGGCCGCGCTGCGCGTCCGTGGCGTGCGCCAAGAGCAGCTCCATGTTGCCGATGTCGGGCGCCTGACCGTTCGTGGCCCAGTGGCCGAGCGGGCTCCACCCCAACGCCTCCGACACGCGCCCGAACTCGGGCAGCGGCAGGCCGGCCCCGCCGTGGTCGGCGTGGAGCGCCAGGTTCCACAGCCCGTCGGCCCGGGCCTTGTCCCGCACCTCGTCCATCGCCTCCGCCAGCGCGGCGTAGTCGTGGTTCAGCAGCAGCGGTTCGAGCGGCACGCACTCGTCGGCGACAAACTGGCGGACGCGGTCGAGCAAGGCGTCGAGGTCGGGGGCGGGCGGGGCGGCAGTCACGGGGGCGGGGCGCGGGGTGGGGGAACCTAAGCCCCACCCCGCGCGGTGTTCGGGTCCGAGACGGCCCCGGCCCGGCGCCGCTCAAGTGCCGCCCGGCTCCGCCGATACCCGAGAGACAACTCCCAGACATGCAGCCGACCGCTCCCCCCCTCCACTTTGGCATCCAACGCGCGCTCCTTGTCCTGACGGGCGTGGCGGGGCTGGGCATCAACTTTGGGCTGTACGACGGCGACCCCGGGTGGTCACTCGCCGTCATCACCGTGCTCTACGGGGCCCCGCTTGTCGCGGCCCTCGCCGTGACCCGGAGCGCCCGGGCGCGGACGTGGACGCGCGAGATCGTCCTCGCGACGGCGTACGGGGTCTCCTTCGGCGACGTAGTCAAGATCATGATGTTCGGGGGGCCGGAGCGGATGGTGTGGCTCGTCCTCCTGCTCACGGCGACTCCGACCGTCGTCGGCGTCTTCGCGCGCCGGTGGTGGGAGGTGGCGGCCTACGGCGCGTCCGGCGTCGCGCTCTTGGGGGCGGGGTGGGCGGCCGGCTGGCTGTCGGGCCGGGAGGCGTCCATCGTCGTCGTCGCGACGACGGTCGCCGCGACCGCGCTCTCGCTCGCGACGGCGGCCCGGGTCCGGGCGGAGTCCGGCCTCCGCCAGTCGAACGAGGACCTGGTCCGGGCCCGCGCTGAGGCCGAGGCCGAGCGGGCGCGGGCCGAGACGGCGGCCCAGGCCAAGGGCGAGTTCCTGGCCTCGATGAGCCACGAGATCCGGACGCCCATGAACGGCGTCGTGGGCATGGCCGACCTCTTGGCCGACACGGCGCTCGACGCCGAGCAGACCGAGTGCGTCCAGACCATCCGCACGAGCGCCGACGCCCTGCTGTCGCTCATCAACGACATCCTCGACCTGTCGAAGGTCGAGGCCGGAGGCGTCGAGATCGAGGCCGTCCCGTTCCGCCCCGGCCAGCTTGCCCAGGAGGCCGCGTCCGTGCTCCGCCTCCAGGCCCTCGGGCGCGGGCTCTCGCTCACGGTCGACGTCGGCCCGTCGGTCCCGCCCGTCGTGCTGGGCGACCCGACGCGGGTCCGCCAGGTGCTCCTCAACCTGCTCTCGAACGCCGTCAAGTTTACGCACGAGGGCGGGGTGACCGTCCGCGTGGAGGGCGCCCCGGGCCGGCTCCGGTTCGCGGTCCAAGACACCGGCGTCGGCGTCGCCGCGGACAAGCTCGACGGCCTGTTCGACCCGTTCACCCAGGCCGACGCCTCGACGACGCGCGAGTACGGGGGGACGGGGCTCGGGCTCGCCATCAGCCGCCAGCTGGTCGAGCTCATGGGCGGGGAGATCCACGCCGAGAGCGTGCCCGGCCAGGGCTCGACGTTCGCGTTCACGGTCGCCGCCGAGCCCTCGGCCGAGCCGGCTCCGACCGAGCGCCCCGCCGTCTCGCCGCCGACCTCGGCGCGGGGCGCGCTCCGCGTGCTCGTGGCCGAGGACAACGTCGTCAACCAGAAGGTCGTCGTGCGGACCCTCGAACGGCTCGGCGTCGCCGCCGACGTGGCCGGCGACGGGTCTGAGGCGCTCGCCGCGCTCCGCCGGGCGACCGAGGCGGGGCGGCCGTACCAAGCCGTGCTGATGGACGTCCAGATGCCGGTGATGGACGGGCACGAGGCCACGCGCCGGCTCCGGGCCGAGCTGCCGGCGGACGTCCAGCCCTGGGTGGTCGCACTAACGGCGAACGCGATGGAGGGCGACCGCGAGGCGTGCCTGGCCGCCGGCGCCGACGCCTACCTGTCGAAGCCGGTCCGCCGCGAGGCGCTCGCCGCCGCGCTCGACACGGCCGCGGCCCAGCGCCCGGCGGCCACGCTCGCCGCCTGAGCCCGCCCCACGCCGCCGGCTGGCGGACGCGGCCGGAGAGGGGTTCAGGGTGTGAAGAGGGGACGACGGCTGTCAACCTTCAGCCCGGGGCTATCGCATACTTAGCGAGCATGTCATCCTGGACGACCGCGCAGCGACGGCGCAGACAACGTGAAGGATCTCGACGCGGACTCCCCCAGGTTATCGGTGCCGGTCCCGACGGCTAGCGGCGTCGGCGTCGAGATCCTTCGCTGCGCTCAGGATGACGCTGTAGAGAGTATGCGGTAGCTCTGCCTTCGACCCCACGCATCCCTCACCTCGTGAGTTGTCCGCCGTCGATGAGGAAGCGGGCGCCGGTGACGAACGACGAGGCGTCGGAGGCGAGGTAGAGCGCCAGCGGCGCCAGCTCCTCCGGCTCGGCGATGCGCTGCTGGGGGATCATCCGCTTGAGCTGCTTGGCGCCCGCCTCGTCCTGCCACAGCACCGACGAAAACTGGGTCTTGACAAAGCCCGGCACGATGGCGTTCACGCGGACGTCCGGCGCCAGCTCGGCGCCCAGCACCTCGGTCAGCATCAGCACGGCGGCCTTGGAGATGCCGTAGACGCCCATGCCCGGGATCGGCCGCTCGCCGGCCACGCTCGCCACGTTGATCACCGAGCCGCCGCCGCGCGCGGTCATCGACGGCGCGCACGCGCGGATGGTGCGGAAGTAGCCCTTGACGTTGACGTCGTAGGTCTTGTCCCACTGCGACATCTCGCTCGTCAGGATCGGGCCGAAGTGCGGGTTGGTGGCCGCGTTGTTGACCAGCACGTCGACGCCGCCCCACTCGTCCGTCACGCGCCCGACCAAGGCCTCCACCGCCTCGTCGGAGCCGGTGTGGGCCGCGACCGCCAGCGCCTGGCCGCCCCGCTGGCGGATGGCGTCGGCGGCGACGTCGAGGTCCTCCTGGGTGCGGCTGGCGAGGGCCACCCGGGCGCCGGCGTCGGCGTAGGCGTCGGCGATGGCCCGGCCGATGCCCCGGCTGGCGCCGGTGACGATGGCGACTTTTCCGTCGAGGCTGAGGGAGTGGGCGTCGGGCATGGGGGAGCGGCGGGCGAGAGGGTAGAGGATAGAGAATGGAGAGCGGGGCCGATTGATCCGCGACGCCCTGTCTAGGCCTCGACCACCTCCGCCACGCCTTGGTCGGCGCCGACCTCGGTCCCGCGGCCGGGCTCGGGCTCGAACGTCTTGCGCAGCGGCAGGCTCGGCACGGCCAACGTCAACAGCCAGCCGACCGCGACGAACCCGAACGCTAGCGTGTACACGTGGCGCGTGGCGAGCGCGTACGCCTGACGGACCGGCTCGGGCGGAGGCCCCGCCTGCTCCGTCGCGACCGGCGCGCCCTCGACCGGCGCGCCGCTAGCAGCGCCCGGCCCCAGCGCCGTCACCAGCGTCAGCGCCAGCACGGCGCCCAGCGCGGCCGTGCCCACGGCGCCTCCGATCTGGCGGAAAAACTGCGCCGCCGAGGTCGCCTGGCCCAGCTTCCGCACGTCGACGGCGTTCTGGACGGCGAGCGGGAACAGCGGAAGCGTCGGCCCGATGCCCAGGCCGCAGACGACCATCAGCAGGATCACCGTCGAGAACTCGGTGTCCACCGACAGTCGGGTCAGGCCGAACATGCCGACCGCCAGCACCAATCCGCCGGACACCATGAACGCCTTGTAGCGCCCGATCCGCGAGACCAGCTGGCCGCTGACCGTCGCCCCGAACACGACGCCCAGCGAGAGCGGGATCAGCGCCACGCCGGCCGCCGTCGCCGAAGCGCCCAGCACGTTGACGAGGTAGAGCGGCAGGAACACGACCAACCCCAGGAAGCCCGCGCCGTAGCAGAACAGCGCCGCGACCGACGCCGAGAAGATCCGCTGGCGGAACAGGCCCAGGTCCAGCAGCGGGTCGGACGTCTTGAGCGAGCGCACCACAAACCCCGCCAGCCCGACGGCGCCCGCCGCCCCGAGCCCCAGCGTGACGGTGCCGGTCCAGGGGTACGCTCCCTTGTCGAGCTGGAGCGCCAGCACGGCCGGCACCAGCCCGGCGATCAGCAGCGCCGCGCCCAGGAAGTCCAGGCGCCCGCCCTCGGCCGGCTCCAGCGGCGGCATCCGGCGGAGCACGAACCACAGCGCCACGGCCCCGAACGGCACGTTGACGTAGAACACCCAGCGCCAGCCGGCCACGCCGGGGATCCACCCGTCGGCGTAGTCGGTCAGGAAGCCGCCCAGGACCGGCCCCAGCACGCTCGCGATGCCGAACGCGGCGCCGACGAACCCCTGGTACTTGCCGCGCTCGGCCGGCGGGAACAGGTCGGCGATGACGATAAAGGCCATCGCGAACAGGCCGGCCCCGCCCAGACCTTGGACCGCGCGGAAGATGATGAGCTGGGACATCCCGTCGCCCAGGACCGGCAGCGGCCCGAACTCGCCGGCCAGCCCGCACAGCGCCGAGCCGAGCAGGAACAGCCCGATGGCCCACAGCTCGATGGTCCGGCGGCTGGCGATGTCGGCCAGCTTGCCGTAGATCGGGACCATCGCCGTGGACGCGAGGAGGTAGGCCGTCGCCACCCAGGCGTAGCGCGTGACGCCGCCCAGGTCCTGCACGATGCGCGGCAGCGCCGTGGCGACGATGGTCTGGTCGAGCGCGCCCAGGAAGAGCGCCAGCAGGACGGCGAACAGCGTCAGGTTGCGGTCGCGGGGGGACAGGTCGGCAGCGGACATCGGCAGCGTGTGGTGGAGCGGCCCGTGAACGCCGCCGGTGCGGAAGGGTCCGCCGGCGCGGCACTCTCACGAACGCCCCGACGGGCGGCCCGTCCGACTGGCGGAGAACGTCCGCCAGCGGGGCGGCGCGAGCGCCGGTGGGTCGTCGGTCTCGCTCCCCCCGCCACTGCCGCCATCGCTTCGCTCCGTGCGGCATCGGCTGTCCACCTCACGAGTGCGGGGGACACGTTGAGTAACGGCGCTAGCCGGCGCGATGGGCGCACGGACGGGGGGAGCCGCGGCGTGCGGGAGACGGGCCGCCGCGCTAGCTCATCTTGACCACCACCTTGCCGCGCGAGGCGCCGCTGTGCAAGTGCTCGACGGCCTCCACGACCTGGCCGACGCCCTCGAAGTCGGTCTGGTCGATCTCGACGCGCAGCTGGCCGCCCTGCATCAGCCCGACCAGCTTCTGGACGTGCTCGCGGTAGTCGCGCACAAAGTGGGGCAGGAAGAACGCCCGGATGCTGCCCGACTTGGCCAGGAGCGGCGCGTAGAGGCGCGGCCCCGTCGTGTCCTCCAGCCCGTCGACGTACTCGCTGACGTAGCCGATCACCAACAGACGCCCGCGGACGGCCAAGTTCTGGAGCGCGAGGTCGAAAAAGCGGCGGCCGACGCTCTCGTACACCACGTCGAACGGCCCGGCTTCTTTGAGCACGGCCTTCAGGTCCGCGTCGCGGTAGTTGATGGCCTGGTCGACCCCCAACTCGCGCAGGAAGTCGGCCTTCTCGTCGCTGCCGCACGTCCCGACGACGGTCGCGCCGGCGAGCTTCGCCAGCTGGACGGCGTACTGGCCGGTCCCGCCGGCGGCGGCGGTCACCAGGACGGTCTCGCCGGGCTGGACCTCGCCCAGCACGTCGAGCGCGATGGACGCCGTGATGCCGCTGACGAAGATCGACAGCACCTCGGGGCTCGCCTCCGGGACGGGCACGGCGTGCTTCGCAGCGACGGTCTGGACCTCGCGGTAGCCTCCGCCCATGCCCATCGTCGCGACCGGCTGACCGACCTCCCACCCCGCCACGTCGGCGCCGACGGCCTCGACCACGCCGACGGCCTCGGCGCCCAGGTCGAACGGCACCCTGACGCCCGGCGCGTACCGCCCGGCTGTGATGTTGACGTCGGTCGCGTTGACGCCGGCCCAGCGGTTGCGCACCAAGAGCTCGCCCGGCCCCGGCTCGGGCACCTCGGCCTCGACGACCTCGGCCGCGGCGCGGAAGTCCGGCGTGATCTGGCTAGCGACGAGCTTCTGGTAGGTAGGCATGGGTGGGACGAGGGGAGAAGGCAGAACAGGACGGTTGGGCGGGCCGCCAGGGAGCGCCCACACCCGCGGGCCCGTGGTGACGTCTGGCAGAGGCGGCCCCCGGTGCCCCGTCCGGCCGGCGCCCCGCTGGCGGTCACGGCCGGCGAGACCAACCGCCAGCGACAGGCGCCAGTAGGTGGCTGCGCCGTCGCTTTGCGGTCAGGCGGGCGCGGCGTGAGACTGGAGGTCGTCTAGGGCGACCGTGTCGAGCGCCCGGGCGTTCGTGGCCTCCAGCACCACCGGCGGCGCGACGCCGGCCGCCAGCGCCTCGGCCCACCGGCCGACGCACAGGCACCAGCGGTCGCCCGGCGACAAGCCGGGGAAGCCCCACTGGGGGCGCGGCGTCGAGAGGTCGTTGCCGCGGCCCTTGGTAAAGTCCAAAAACTCGGCCGTCATCACGGCGCAGACGACGTGGGTGCCGGCGTCGTCGGGGCCGGTCTCGCAGCGGCCGTCGCGGTAGAAGCCCGTGAGCGGGTCGCGGCCGCACGCTTGGAGCGGGCCGCCCAGGACGTTTCGGGTCGCGGCGCCGTCGCCGCTGGCGCCAAGGTCAGGCATCGGAGTCGGGGGCGTCGGTGGGGAAGTCGGCCTCGGTCCAAGCGCGCCAGCCGCCGTCCATCGACGCCACGTCGGTGTAGCCCATCTCGCCCAGCGAGGCCGCCGCCAGCGCCGAGCGGTAGCCGCCGCCGCAGTAGAGCACGAGCGGCGCGCCGAGGATCGGCACGGCCGCTTCGACGTCGCGCTCCAGCACGCCGCGCGGCATCGAGACGGCGCCGGGCAGGTGGCCCGCCGCGTACTCGTCGGGCTCGCGGACGTCGATGAGCGTGAAGCCGCCGGCGTCGTCCGCCAGCCGGGCGCGGACGGCTTGGGGAGTCGTCTCCGCCACCCGCTGGCGGGCGCGGTCGACCAAGGCGACGAAGCGGGGGGAGTGGTCCATGGGGGTCACCGTGCGGATGGGGACGTGGGGAGAGGCGGTCGCAGCCAAGGCCTCCGCGCCGGGCGTTCCCTAGGCGAACTCGCCGCCGGCGACGACCTTGTGGGCCCGCTCGAGCCGCTCCGTCGTGCCGACATCGAGGAACGCGTTGGGCTGCGCGTCGGTCCCGTCGAAGGCGGCCACGCGGCGGCCGTCGCGAGCCAGGCCGAGGTAGACGTCCATGACCGAGAACTTGGCCTCGTCGCGCGCCTCGACGCGGTCCAGCAGGTCGGGCGCGCAGGCCTGGACGCCGCAGAAGTCGACCAGCCGTCCCTCGCCCTGGGCCTCGCGCATGGGTTTCGGCTCGCCGCCGTCCAACGTGTAGCCGGCCAGGCCGCCGTCATCAAAAAGAAGCGCGCGGTCGGTGCGGGCCGGCGCGACCGCCAGCGTGGCGAGGCGGCCGTCGGTCGCGTCGCGCTGGCGGCGCCAGAGCGCGGCCAGGTCGACGGTCGTCAGGATGTCGGCGTTGTGGACGAGGAACGGTGCGCCGCGGCGGAAAAAGCCGGCGGCCTTTTTGATGCCCCCGCCGGTCTCCAGCGGCCCGTCGGGCTCGTCGCTGACGCGGACCTCGACCCGCTCGCCCGACGGCGTCCGCCAGTCGGCGGCGTCGACGTAGGCCTGGACCTGGTCGGCGAGGTAGGACACGTTGACGAGCAGCCGGTCGGCCCCGGCGCGGAGCAGGCGCCGGGCCACGCGCTCGAGCATCGGCACGCCGTCGACCTCGACGAGGGCCTTGGGCGTCGTGTGGGTGAGCGGGCGCAGGCGCGTGCCCAGGCCGGCGGCGAGGATCATGGCGTCCATGGGGTGTTCGGGGGTGGGGTCGGAGATCGGGGAGCGCGCTTTGAAGGCGTCAGAGCGGAGAACCGGGTTGGAGCGGTCCGGTTCAGAGCGTGCCCCCGACCACCCCCGCTCCAGATGGACCTCGACCCCCGCCCCCCCACCGCCCTCGGCGTCGTCCACGGCTACGGGCTGGCGGGCGCCGGCTCCAACCTGTGGACGCGCGCCATCCTGCGGGCCCTCGCGCGCGGCGGGCACACCGTCCACGCCGTCTGCCAGGAGAGCCGGCCCGAGCGCTACGACTTCGTCTCCAAGGCCGTCGCCTACGACGCCGACGGCACGCCGCGCGTCCTGTTCGAGCGCGAGGCGGCCGGCCCGGGCGCCGTCACGATCCACCGGCCCGACCTCGACGTGCTGCCGACGTTCGTCCGCCCGAGCACGCCGAGCGACTACGTGGTCTACATCCCCGACCTGGACGACGACGCGGTCGAGGGGTACCTGGCGCGCAACGCGGCGGTGCTGGCGGCCGTCGCGCGCGAGCACGACGTGGCCGGCTGGGTCGTCAACCACACCGTCCTGATGGCGGCCGCGGCCCAGCGAGCTCGCCAGCGGGGCGGGGCGCCGTACGGCGTGCTCCCGCACGGGAGCGCCATCGAGTACGTGGTCAAGAAAGAGGAGCGGTCGCGGCGGCTGGCGGACGAGGCGCTGGCCGGCGCCGCGCGCGTGTTCGCGCTCAACGGCGAGATGGAGGGCCGCATCCGCGACGTCTTCGGCGACGTGCCGGGGCTCGAGGCCAAAATGGGGCGGATGCCCGTCGGCACCGACACGTCGGTGTTCGAGCTGGTGGAGCGCGCCGACCGCGCGGCGACCGTCGAGGTCATCGCCGGCGTCGTGGGCGGCGCCGAGCGCGGGCGCCCGGCGGACCAGACCGACCAACTCCACGGCCGGCTGGCGGCGCTCGGCGACGGGCCGTCCGACGCCGACGTGCTCGCCGCGCTCCAGGCCGACTACCCGCGCTCGGCGCCCGATGCCGACCTGGAGCAGAAGCTCCGCGCCGTCGACTGGGACGCGGCCCGGACGGTCGTCTACGTGGGCCGCCTGATCGCGGCCAAGGGGCCGGCCGACCTGGTGCTGGCGTTCCCCCGGGTCGCCGCGCGCCACCCCGGCGCCGTGCTGCTGGTGGCCGGGACCGGCGGGTTGCGCGAGGGGCTGGAGGCGCTGGTGTGGGCGCTGGCAGAGGGCCGCGGCGACCTGGTCCGCCAGCTGGTCCGGCTTGGCGGCGCCCTGGAGGGCCAGGGCGGCCTGGACGCCGAGCCGTTCTTCGGCGGCCAGGGGCTCCTCGGCGGGATGGACGACGCCGCCTTCGACGCCTACGTCGAGACGGCCCGCCAGTCGATGGGGCCGGGCTCGGTCGTGTTCACCGGTTTCCTCGACCACGACGCGCTCGGCCCGCTCTACGGCCTGGCCGACGCCGGCGCGTTCCCGTCGGTCGTCCGCGAGGCCAGCCCGCTGGTGGTGCCCGAGAGCGCCGCGGCCGGCGTGCTGCCGGTGGGGCCGGACGTGGGCGGCATGGGCGACAGCCTGCGCACGCTGGCCCGGGGCCTGCCCGAGCCCGCGCGCCCGCTGCTGCTGGCGCGCGCGGGGGCCGAGCACCGCGTGGCCGACCTGGCCGACCGCCTGGGCCGCGCCCTCGACCGGCCGCGCGAGTACGCCGCCGACCTGCGCCGCGAGGCCGAGGCCCGGTTCGACTGGCGCGCCATCGCCGACCGGCTGGCGGAGGCGCTGGCCGCGATGGCCGACGGCTGACCGCGCCCGTCCGACCCAGGCCCTGTGCGGAAGCGTTCCGGGCCCGTCGTCCTGAGCGGAGAAGGGCCCTCGGCTCGGAGGGCCGGCGTCGAGGCCTGCGCTAGCGCTCAGAACGGCACGCGGCGGCCCCGCACAAAGCCCTACGCTGTCGTGGGCCTACGCCGTCGTGGCGTCGGCCTCCCGAGGGAAGCTGGCGGCGTCGGCCGGGTGGAGGGCCATGTCCCAGCCCGGGAACCGCCGCATCGGGATGGGCCCCTGGCGCCGGACCTCGATGGCGCCGTGGCGCGGGTCGTCCAGGATCCGCTCGGTGACGGTCGCCAGCCCGGCCTCCGGCCCCTCGACGTACTGCGCAAACCGGACGACGCCGGCCGCCGTCTCCAACACCACCAGCTTGCCCGTCACGCCGTGGGCGGCGTTGGCGTGGCGGGCGGCGATCAGGAGGTCGCTCAGGTCGCGGTCCGAGAACGGCACCGTCGGCGTGGACACGTAGGCGAACGCGTGGAGGGGCTCCAGCTCGTGACCGATCACGTCCACCATCGCGCTAGGGTGTCTGGAGCGCCTGGGCCCGGGCGCCGAACGCGACGTCGGTGGCGCTCTCGAAGGCCATGTCCCAGCCCGGGAACCGCCGGCCGCCGACGGCCCCGTGCTCGCGGACGTCGCCCAGCTGGTGGCGCGGGTCGGCGTGGATCCGGTCGAGGCAGGCCGCCAGCACGTCGGGGGCGCCCTCCAGCCACTGCGCAAACTGGACCACGTGGCCCGCGTCGTCCTCCAGCACCAGCAGCTTGCCCGTCACGCCGTGGGCGGCGTTCCAGCTCCGGGCCGAGAGCAGGAGGTCGCTCAGGTCGCGGTCCGAGAACGGCTCGGTCGGGGTCGAGACGTAGGCGAGGGCGTGGAGCGGCTCGGGGTCGAGGCCGACGACATCTGGCGGGGGCGTGGGCAAAGCGCGATACGGATGGAGGCGGCCGGGTCCGGCCTCTGTCGTCGGACTTGGGACGACAAGATAAAAAAACACTCGGAGTCCGGCGGTTGCGATCCGCCGGGCGGGCGCACGGGGCCCGGTCTCGGCGCGGCCGGTGGCGCCCGCCCCGCTGGCGGACCGCGTCTAGCCGGTCGTCACGAGCCGCCCCTCGCGGCCGGGGCCCGCCGGGGCCACCGCCGCCGGCGGGGCGGACGCTCCGGCGGAGCCGTCTCCGTGGAGGCCGGCCGGGGCGGGGAGGAGCGTGTCGCGGAGGTCGTCGAGCTTGACCGGCTTCGGGAGGTAGTCGTCGGCGCCGGCGGCGAGGCAGGCCTCGCGGTCGCCCTCCATCGCGTTCGCCGTCAGCGCGATGACGCGGGGCTGGGGGAGCGTGGCGTCGGCCCGGATCCGGCGCGTGGCCTCCAGCCCGTCCATCTCGGGCATCTGGACGTCCATCAGGACCACGTCGTACGGCCGCCCCAGGGCGGCGTGCTGGCGGACGGCGTCGAGCGCCTCGGCCCCGTTGGCGGCCACGTCGGCCCGGAGCCCGATCCGCTGGAGGATCCGGAGGGCCACCTTCTGGTTGACCGCGTTGTCCTCGGCCAGCAGGATCCGGGGGCCGGCCGGCCCCGCGCCGGTCGCCGGCCGGACGTCGGCGCTCGCCTCGGGGGCCGCGGCCGCGGCCGCGGGCGCGGGCTCCGGCGGGCCCTCGAAGAGCCGGAGGAGCGCCGCGTGGATCTGGGCTGGCTTGGCCGGTTTGTACAGGACGGCCGCGATGCCGGCCGCGTCGGCGCGGGTGCGGAGGGCCGCGTCGCGCGCGACCGACGTGAGTAGCAGGAGCGGGGGCGTCGGCCCGGGGGCGGCCCGGAGGGCCTCGGCCGTGTCGACGCCGTCCATCCCCGGCATCTGCATGTCGAGCACGACCAGGTCGTAGGGCTCGCCGGCCGCCCCGGCCCGGACCGCCTCACCCAGCGCGTCGGCGCCGGCGCCCGCCTGGCGGACGGCCATCCCCCAGCCCCCGAGCGTCCGCGTGATCACCTCGCGGTTGACCGCGTTGTCGTCGACCACGAGCACGCGCCGGCCGGCGAGGTCGGGCTGGTCGCGGCGGAGGAACACGCGGCGCTCGCCCGGGGCCACCGTGGCGGCCACCGAGAACCGGAACGTCGAGCCGACGCCGGGCTCGCTCTCGGCCGAGACCTCGCCGCCCATCATCTCGGTCAGGCGCCGGCAGATCGTGAGCCCCAGCCCGGTCCCGCCAAAGTGCCGCGTCGTCGAGGCGTCGGCCTGGGAGAACGACTCGAACACGAGGCCCAGCTTGTCCGGCGCGATCCCGATGCCGGTGTCCTCGACGGCGAACCGGAGCTCGACGTCGCCGCCGACGCCGACGTCGGCGGGCAGGGCCTCGACCCGGACGCACACGCTGCCCTCGGCCGTGAACTTGACGGCGTTGGAGAGCAGGTTCACCAGGACCTGGCGGACGCGCGTGGCGTCGCCCAGGACGGCCGTGGGCACGCTGGGCTCGATGTAGTACGCCAGCTCGACGCCGGTCTCGGACGCCCGGGGCGCGATCAGGTCCAGGGCCTCCTCGACGCACGTCCGGACCTCGAAGGGGACCGTTTCGAGGTCGAGCATCCCGGCCTCGATCTTGGAGAAGTCCAGGATGTCGTTGATGATGGTCAGGAGCGCGTCGCCCGAGGTCCGGATCGTCTCGACGAACTCCACCTGGTCGTCGTCGAGCGCGGTGTCTAGGAGCAGGCTCGTCATCCCGACGACGCCGTTCATGGGCGTTCGGATCTCGTGGCTCATGTTGGCCAGGAACTCGCTCTTGGCCCGGGTCGCCGCCTCGGCCGCCTCGCGCGCCGTCTGGAGCTCGGCCTCGCGGGCCTCGGTCTCGTCGAGCATCTGGTTGAAGGCGCGCGCGAGGTCCCGGGTCTCGGGGCCGGCCACGGGCCGCGCCCGCACCTCGCGCCGGCCCTCGGCCACGGCCCGGGCGGTCGCCGCGACGGCCGCGATGGGCCGGGCGATGGCCGACGCGACGGCCGTGACGGTGGCCAGCCCCAGCACGAGCAGCCCCAGGACCACCCACAGGGCCGTCCGGCGAAAGAGCGCGACCCGCTGGCGGACCGGCGTGAGCGTCACGGCGAGGTCCAACGTCCCGATCTCGTCGCCCGCCAGCGTGACCGGGACGCGCGCCCGGTAGAGGTCGTCGAGGTCAGCGCCGGCCCGGTAGGACGCCAGCGAGGCGCCCTCGGAGTCGGTCACGCGGAGCACGCGCACGTCGGCGTCCTCCCGGGCCTGGCGGAGCGCCTCGGCGACCGCCTGGGCGTCCCCGAAGGCGACCCCGGGGGCCGCCCCGAACGCCGTGACGCGGGCCACGCTCTCGGCGCGTTCCTGGGCCGCGTCCTGGACCACGCGCGCGACCAGCCCCGGCACGACCACGGCCGCCACGGCCCCGTTGACGGCCAGGAAGGCCCCGAGCGCGAGCACGAGCCGGGCGCGGATGGTCAGCGCCGCCAGCCGCGCGCAGAGGGAGTCGGTCATCGGTCGACGGTCGTGGCGAGCTGGAGGAGGCGGGCGCTCAGGTCGGCCCCGGCGGCCCGGGCGGCCCGGCGGTTGATGAGGATCTCGGGCCGCCCGCCCCGGAGCCCCACTCCGACCGCGACGCCACCCGACACGTACTCGCGCACGCCGGTGAGCGACAGGACCCCGGCCCCGGACGCCGCGCGGCCGACGGCCCCGGCGTCCAGGCCCCGCAGCGGCGCGACGTAGGCGGCGTCCGCCCCCGCCTGGTGGAGACGGCCCGCGAGCCCGGACACCGACGTCACGGCCACGGGCGCCACGCGGACGGGGCGCCCGTGGACCGCCAGCGCCTGGCCCCGCAGCGCGGCCTCGAACGCGTCCCGGGCCGCGCGCGACTCGCGGTTCCGCTCTTGGTAGACCAGCGCCACCACCAACGGCCCCGACCCTTCGAGCGACCGGTCGAAGGCGAGCACGCGCGTCAGCAGGGGCACCTGCCGGCCCACCGGCACCTCCATGTCGACGGCGTCGACGGGGGCCGCGCTCAGCAGGAGGACGGCCAGGGCGGACAGCACGAGGGGGGCCGTGAGGCGGCCGGCCGGCGTGCAGGGTGGGGCGAGGCGGGTCACCTAGAGGCGGGCGTCGAGGCGGACGTAGGCCGAGCGCGGGCGCTGGGGGATCGCGGGCTGGACGTGCTCGAACCCGCCCGGGAGCGCGTAGTCGGCGTCGAGCGCGTTCCGGACGCCGAGCGTGACCCGGCCGCGGCGGCCGAAGACGTCGGCGGAGAGGGCGGCGTCGACCACGGCGTAGGCGGCGGTCGTGGTGCCGTAGACGGTCCGGCGGCCGCCCTCGGCCTGGAGGCTCGTGCTCAGCCAGAGCCCGGCGCCGAGCGGGCCGAACGCGCTGGCCTTGGCGACGTGGGTCGGGGCGTTCGTCAGCCGCTCGCCGAGGTCGGGGTCGGTGGCCCGCTGGAGCCCGTAGCTCGCCCGGGACCGCCAGCCGGCCACGGCGGCCGCGGCGGCCACCTCGACCCCGCGCGTCTGGGCGCGGCCGGTGTTCTGGAACTGGAGGGTCTCCGCCCCCTCGACGGTGTCGATCAGGTCGGTCACGTGGGTCGCGAACGCCGCCCCCTCGACCCGGAGCCACGGGCCGACCTCGCGGATGACGATGGCCTCGGCGGTCGCGACCCGCTCCGGCGAGAGGTCGGGGCTCGCGACGTGCCCGGTGAACACGTCCTCGTAGGTGAGCTCGTAGGGCGACGGCGCCCGGAAGGCCGACCCGGCCACGAGCTTGACCGTCGTCCTTTGGTCGGGCGTGTAGACGAGGGCGCCCCTCGGCGACAGGGACGCGTCGCTTCGGACCCGGTCCGCCCGGGCGCCGAGCGTGACGGTGAGCGTCGGGGCCAGCTGGCTCTCGGTCTGGGCGTAGAGGCCGACGGACGTGAACGGGCCGTCGACGTCGAGGTAGGTCTCGGACTCGTCGTAGAGGCGGTAGCGGCTCTGGACCTCGCGCACGACGTCGAGCCCGGCGACCACGCGGTGGGCGGGGGCGGGGTCCCACTGGAGGCGGCCCCGGGCGTCGACCGTCGTCGAGAACGAGTCGTCGAACGAGTTGTAGGGGCCGTCGCCGTCGTCGTAGGGGTACTCCCCGAAGTAGTGGTAGTGGCTGAGGGCCGCGGTCGCGAAGAGGGCCACGCGCGGCGAGAGCGTCGCCTCGGTGCGGAGCGAGACCGCCGCGCTCCGGTCCCGGGTCCAGGAGCCGAGCGGGAACGCGGTCTCGTAGGACCCGGTCGGGACGCCCTTTTCGCGCCTGCTGTACCGGAGGCTGAGCCAGGTCGAGCCGGCCTGGAGCGTCGCGAGGGCCCCGCCGACGCGCTCCCAATCGAGCCCCGCGGCGCGGCCGCCCCCCGTCTCGGGCGCGTCGAGCTCGGGGAAGTAGACGTCGGGGCCGTCGGCGTCGAGCCCGTAGACGGAGACCGACGCCGCGAGGCCGCCCCGCGAGGCCGCCGCGACAGCCTCGCCCTGGAGGCTCCCGTGCTGGCCCGCCGCGACGAACCCGTGGGCGCCGTCGAGCGTCCGGACATCCTTGGTGATCACGTTGACGACGGCGAACATGGCCCCGGTCCCGTAGAGCGCCGAGCCGGGGCCGCGGACCACCTCGATCCGCTCGATGGCCGTCATCGGGACGCCGAGGCCGTAGTCGATCGGCGCCGACCCCGCGTACGTGTCCCGGATGGGGACGCCGTCGACCAGGATGGCGATCCGGTTGTTGTAGTCGCTCGGCCGGCTGAGCCCGCGGACGCCGGCGTAGACGTAGTTCCGGTCGTCGGAGAGCGTGAACCCGCGGACGTGCCCGAGCGCCTGGGCCACGCTCCGGTACCCGGCCCGCTCGATCTCGTCGCTCGTGACGACGGACACCGAGGCGGCGGCCTGGCCGGCCCGCTGGCTGTAGGTCGCCGCCGTCTGGACCTCCTCGGCCAGGAGGTCCGCCAGCTCGTCGAACGCCGCGTCGGCCCCGAGCGTGTCGGCGGGCTGCGCGAGCACGGGCGCGGCGGCCAGGAGGGCCAGGAGGGCGAGGCCGGGGGCCTTGGGCATCGGGGCGGTCGGGGGCGGTTGACCTGGGTATCGGCCGCGGTGGCCGGCCCTTTACTCCCGCCCCTTTCGCCCTCGGCCGCCGCGCGGTCCGTCGACGCGCCGGCCGCTGTCCCATCCCGCGCCCCGGGCCGTCTCGCTACGGGCCCCGGCCAGCCCGTGCCGCCACCACCCCGAGAGGCGGCGGCGGCCGCTGGGAGTACCCGGAGAGGGACTCGAACCCTCAAGACCCGAAGGCCGGCAGATTTTGAGTCTGCTGCGTCTACCGATTCCGCCATCCGGGCGCGGGCCGAAAGCTACGTCGGTCGGCGGCCCTCGGGAAGAGCCCCAGATCAACCGGGACGTGGGCCGGGGGCGAACAGGGCGCACGAGGGGGCGTAGGCCCCGCCCCTCCCCGACGCCCGTGTCCCTGATCCTCGTCGCCAACCGCGCCCCCGTTCGCCAGACCGCCAGCGGCTGGGCGCCGGGCCTGGGCGGCCTCGCCTCGGCGCTGCTGCCGGTTTTGGAGGCCCGCGGCGGCGCCTGGGTGGCCATGCAGGAGCCCGACGAGGACACGCCGCTGGCGCAGCCCTACCCGGCCGACGAGCCGGCCTTCGCCATTCGGCGCGTGCCGCTGGAGGTGCCCGAGTTCGAGGCGTTTTACCAGGGCATGGCCAACCGCGTGCTGTGGCCGCTGGCGCACTACCTCGTCGAGCACGTCGAGCCGGACCGGACCTTCCGCGACGCCTACCGCTCGGTCAACCGCCGGTTCGCCCACGCCGCGCTCGACCTGGCCCGCCAGTCGGGCGGGCGGCCCACGGTCTGGGTCCAGGACTACCACATGATGCTGGTGCCGGAGATGATCCGCGCCGGGATGCCGGAGGCGCGGATCGGGTTCTTCTGGCACGTCCCGTGGCCGGCCTCCGAGGTCTTCCGCATCCTCCCGTCGGCGCGCGACCTGCTGGCGGGGCTGCTGGGCGCCGACGTGCTGGGGTTCCACACCGAGGGCTACGCCGAGAACTTCCGCGAGTCGGCCCGGGACCTCTTGGGCGCCGAGATCGACGGCGAGACGGTGGTCTGGGACGGGCGGCGCGTGCGGGCCGAGGCCCACCCCATCGGCATCGACGTGGACCACTTCCAGGCGCTCGCGCGGGCGCCCGAGGCCGAGGCCGACGCGGCCTCGCTGCGCCGAGACCTCGGCGACGTCCAGATCGTGCTCGGCGTGGACCGCCTGGACTACACCAAGGGCCTGCTCCTGCGGATGGAGGCCTACGAGCGGTTTTTGGAGCGCTTCCCCGAGCGCCACGGCACGGTCTCGCTGCTCCAGATCGCGACCCCGTCGCGCACCGGCGTGCCGGCCTACGACCGCCTGCGCCGCGACATGGACGAGGCCTCGGGCCGGATCAACGGCCGGTTTGCCAAGGGCGCCTGGGCCCCGGTCCGCTACCGCTACCAGTCGTTCGACCAGCCCGAGCTGGCGGCCTTCTACCGCGCCGCCGACGTGGCCTTCGTGACGCCGCTCCGCGACGGCATGAACCTGGTGGCCCACGAGTTCGCGGCCGTCAGCGCCGCCAGCGCCCGGGCCGGCGGACGGCCGGGCGCGCTGGTCCTGAGCGAGCTCACCGGCGCGGCCGACTACCTCGACGGCGCCCTGATGGTCAACCCCTACGACGCCGACGGGCTGGCGGGCTCGCTGGCGACGGCCCTCGACATGCCCGAGGCCGAGCGCCGCGAGCGCCTCGACCGGCTGGCGACGGCCGTGCGCGGGCTCGACGTCCACGGCTGGGCCGAGCGGTTCCTGGCGTCGCTGGACGACGACGCGGCCTAGGCGCGGACGGCCCACGGGGCGTCTCTACGACGTCGGCCTCGACGGCTCGGCACCGTGGCGGGCGGACTCCTCACTCATCACTCGTTGCCCGTCTCCATGCCCCCCGTCCCCCCGCGCCCGCTCCTGTTCCTGGACTACGACGGCACGCTCGCGCCCATCGTGGACGACCCGGCCGCCGCCGTGCCGCACCCGGCCGTGCCGGACCTGGTGGCCGAGCTGGGCCAGGTGCACCCGGTGGTGATCGTGACGGGCCGCGACCTGGCCGCGCTCTCCCGGCTGCTGGGCGGGCGCACGCGCGCCGTCGGGCTCCACGGGGCCGAAGAGGGGTGGAGCGACGGGACCGTCGAGGCGCGCGCGACCTCGGCGTATGCCGACGCGCTCCGCCAGCTGCGCGAGGCTGTGCCGGAGGCTGAGGGCGTCGTGGTTGAGGACAAGGGGGCCGCCTTCGCCGTCCACTACCGCGCCGCGCCCGATCCCGACGCCGCGCGCGCCGCGCTCCGGGCCTGGGCCGAGGCCGTGCCCGACGGGCTAGTGCCGATCTGGGGCAAGCGCGTCGTCGAGCTCCGCGCCGACGGCGTCTCCAAGGGCACGGCCGTCGCGCGGATCGCCGCCGCCCACCCCGACCGGACGCCGGTCTACCTCGGCGACGACGTGACCGACGAGGACGCCTTCGCCGCGCTCCAGGCGCTCCGCCAGCTGAGCGTGACGGTCAAGGTGGGGCCGGGCGAGACCGCCGCCGGCCACCGGCTGGCGGACGTCGAGGCCGTGGTGGCATACCTCCGGCGGTTTTTGGACTGACCGGCGCTCCGGCCGGGCTGTCGTAGGGGCATACCGCCGGTGTGCCCCTGCCGGATTCGGCGCCAGGTGTGGGCCACCGGGGACCCGTCCGGCACCCGCGCCCCGCGCTGGCGGAGGCCGCCCGCCAGCGCGGCGGGAACGGCGCCGCGTCTGGGACGATCTTCCCGCACCCCCGCACCTCCCCGCCTGTGACCGACGACTATCTCCCCATCGAGGACTACGGCCTCATCGGCAACATGCGGACGGCCGCGCTCGTCGGCAAGAACGGGTCGGTGGACTGGCTGTGCCTGCCGCACTTCGACTCGCCGTCCGTGTTCGGCGGCATCCTCGACGCCCACAAGGCCGGGCGGTTCGAGATCAAGGTCGACGGCGGCTACGCCACCAAGCAGACCTACCTCCCCGACTCCAACGTGCTCGTCACCCGGTTCATGGGCGAGCGCGGGGCGGCCGAGATCGTGGACTACATGCCCGTCGGCCAGATCGGGCCGGACGCGGGCTACCACCGGCTCATCCGCCACGTGCGCGTGCTCCGGGGCGAGGTCGAGGTGTCCATCCGCGTGGCGCCGGCGTTCGACTACGGCCGGAGCCCGCACACGGTCGAGCTGTGCGACGAGGGCGCCGTGTTCACGTCCGAGACCGGCGGGCCGGACGGCGGCCCGATGCGGCTGGCGGTCTCGACCGTCCGCTCGCTCGACGTGGACCGGAGCGACCCGGAGCGGCCGGCCATCGTGCGCGACCTCGACCTGGAGCGCGGCGACCGCGTGACGCTGGAGCTCCGCTACCTCGACGCCGACGGGACGCTGGAGGAGCCGCTGTCGCGCGACGCCGAGTACGCCCTGTTCCGCGAGACGACGGACTACTGGCGGCACTGGCTGGACAACTGCACCTACACCGGGCGCTGGCGCGAGACGGTCCGCCGGAGCGCGCTCCTGCTCAAGCTGCTCACGTTCGAGCCGACCGGCGCCATCGTCGCCGCGCCCACCACCAGCCTGCCCGAGCACATCGGCGGGCACCGCAACTGGGACTACCGCTACTCGTGGATCCGCGACGCCGCGTTCACGCTCTACGGCCTCCTCCGGATCGGGTTTACCGACGAGGTGCGCTCGTTTATCGGCTGGCTCCGCGACCGCTGCGAGATCGGCCTGGAGGACGATCCCAACGGGCCGCTCCAGATCGTCTACGGCGTCGACGGCCGCCGCCAGCTGGACGAGTTCACGTTGGATCACCTGGAGGGCTACCGGGGCAGCCAGCCGGTCCGCGTGGGCAACGGGGCCGCGGGCCAGCTCCAGCTCGACATCTACGGCGAGCTGCTGGACGCGGTCTACCTCTACGACAAGTACGGCACGCCCATCGCGTGGGAGTTCTGGCAGGACATCGTCAAGTACGTCGACTGGGTGTGCGCCAACTGGGACCGGCCCGACGAGGGGATCTGGGAGGTCCGCGGCGAGCGCGAGCACTTCGTCTACTCCAAGCTGATGTGCTGGGTGGCGTTGGACCGCGCGCTCCGCCTGGCCGACAAGCGCTCGCTCCCGGCGCCGCGCACGCGCTGGCTCAAGACGCGCGACCGGATCTACCGCGCCATCATGGAGCGGGGCTGGTCCGAGGAGCGCGGCGCGTTCGTGCAGGCCTTCGGCGGGACCACGCTGGACGCGAGCAACCTGCTGATGCCGCTGGTGTTTTTCACCGGGCCCAACGACCCGCGCATGATCGCGACCTTGAACGAGACGCTCAAGGCGCCCGAGGAGGGCGGCCTGACCTCGGACTGCCTGGTGTGGCGCTACAACACCGGCGAGGTGGACGACGGCGTGGGCGGCGAGGAGGGGGCCTTCAACCTGTGCTCGTTCTGGCTCGTCGAGGCGCTGGCGCGGGCCGGCCGCATCGAGCCGGCCTACCTGGACAAGGCGCGCGTCATGTTCGAGAAGATGCTGGGCTACTCCAACCACCTCGGCCTGTTCGCCGAGATGACGGGCCTGAGCGGACAGGCGCTGGGCAACTTTCCCCAGGCGTTCAGCCACCTCGGCCTGATCTCGGCGGCCTACAACATCGACCGGGCCTTGGACGAGGGCGGCGGCTACCGCCGGTCGGACGGGCTGCCGGGCGAGCCGGAGCAGGCGCGGTCCGAGCCCGTCGAGCCGCCCCGCCCCGGCGCGGCGCCGGCGTCGCAGCCCGGCCCCACCGGCGCCCGCTGACCCGCTGGCGGCCGCCGCCAGCGGGTGAGGAGGCGGCGCAAACGTGGGGAATGGCACGTGATGCGGATCGGGGAGGGCCGGAGACGGGACGGCGCCGGAGCCGCCAAGCGAGCCGCCTGGTTAAGCGGAACACGACTCTCTCCCTCTCTCGACATGAAATACACCTCTCTCCTCGCTCTCGCGGCGCTCCTGGCCGTCCCCGCCGCCTCCGCCCAGCAGACCCGGACCACCAGCCAGCCGACGACCGGCCAGATGGATCGGGACGACGACTACGAAATGGACGATCAGGAGGACCTCGACCGCCTGGGCCGCGACCTCGACGACCTCGACCGGACCATGACCGGCGACATGCGCTCCGACTACGACGCCTACCGCCAGAGCTACGACGAGCTCCGCCAGAGCACGCCGTCCACGGACGTCTCGGACCCGGCCGCCGCGCGCCAGGCGCGGATGGACTACAACCGCCGCTACGACGAGCTGTCGGGCAACGTCTACCGCAGCCGCCTGATGTCGGCCCGCAACCGGAACGACTACGTCGACGCCGCCAACCGCCGCGTCGACGACTACGACCAGCAGATTGGGGCGGTGCGCCGGAGCTATGATGCCGCGACGGGCGACGCCCGCGCTGATATGGCGAAGGACCTGATCCAGCTCCGCCGCCAGCGGGACGCCTACCAGAACCAGGTCTACTCGACGCGCGGCATGACGCGCTCCGGCTTCGACGACGCCGCCCGCCGCCGCGCCACCGACACGCTCTCGCGTGCCGACGCTGACTTTACGCGCGCCCGTCGCGAGGCCATGATGCGTTCCATGAACGGGTCCTCGATGTAGGGTTCCGCACGCGCGAACTGGCCCATCGGACAGTGCCCCGGCGACCACGCAGTCGCCGGGGCACTGTCGCATAAAGCGGCCGGCGCGGAGCGGGCTCCGGCTACATCGCGCCGTCGGTCGTGGTCTCGCCCTCGGTCATCGAGCCGGTCTCCATCATCGAGTCCTGCATCATCTCGTCGTCGGTCATCACCGGGTCCATCACGGCGTCGTCGGTGGGCTCGGTGACCACCTCGGCGGGGCCGTCGAGGACGGGGGCCTCGGTCTGGACGGGTTCCTCGGCACAGCCGGCGACCGCCAGCGCGGCGGCGGCCAGGATCAGGGTCTTGGTCATCGGGAGTGGGGGCAGGGGGGACCGGGCGCCGCGAGCGCGTCGCGACGGCCAAATAACCCGCCGTCGAGGCCCCCGGCAAGCGGCGGGCCGTGAAAACGGGGCGATCCACCCTGGGCGCCGCGTGCGCTCGGTTTCTTGGTCGGCCCGCCCCCGCCCTCCTATGTCCGCCCTCGCCGATCTCGTCGCCCTTCTCGACCTGGAGCCCATCGAGGTCCGCATCTTCCGGGGCCGGAACCGGCCGCTCGCGTCGCCGCGCGTGTTCGGGGGCCAGGTGCTGGCCCAGGCGCTCGTCGCCGCCGGCCGGACGGTCGAGGCCGACCGCCGGTGCCACTCGCTCCACGCCTACTTTATCCTCCCCGGCGACATCGAGGCGCCCATCGTCTACGAGGTCGGGACGCTGCGCGACGGCGGCTCGTTCACGACCCGGCGCGTGACGGCCATCCAGCACGGGCGGCCCATCTTCAACGCGTCGCTCTCGTTCCACCGCGACGAGCCGGGCCTGGAGCACCAGTCCGAGCCGGCCCGCACGGTGCCCGGTCCCGAGGGCCTGACGTCGGAGCGCGAGCTGGCCGAGGGCATGGCCGAGCGGTTGCCCGAGCCGTTGCGGACGGTCTTGACGCGCCCCCGCCCCATCGACTTCCGCCCGGTGGACCCCGCCGACCCGCTCCGGCCGGAGCCGCGCGACGCCGTGGCGGCCACCTGGATCCGCGCCGACGGCGCCCTGCCCGACGACCCGCTGATCCACCAGGCCGTCCTGGCCTACGCCTCGGACTGGGGGCTGCTGGGGACGGCGCTCCTGCCGCACGGCCGGTCGGTGTTCGACGGCTCCATCCAGGCGGCGTCGCTCGACCACGCCATCTGGTTCCACCGCCCGTTCCGCGCCGACGAGTGGCTGCTCTACGCCATGGACGCGCCGACGACGGCCGGCGCCCGGGCCTTTATCCGGGGCTCCGTCACCGACGCCGACGGCCGGCTGGTGGCGAGCACGGCCCAGGAAGGGCTGGTCCGCCCGGTGGGGACGCGGGCCTAGCGGGCCCGGCGGCCCCCCGCGATCATGCGCGCTGCTGCTCTCGCTTTCCTGCTCGCGTCCGGCTGCGCGCTCGCGTCCGGCTGCCGCCTGGAGCCGCCGCCAGCGGCTGGCGGTGCGGCTGAGCCACGGACGGACACTCTCCAAGAGGCGCCCAGGCGTGTAGCGCCCGACGAGGGCGCGCGTCTAGGCGGAGGCGCCATGCCGGGGGCGGCCGATCCCGTGCTCGCGCCGTCGGGGCTGGTGGTGCCCGTCGTCGGCGTGGCGCCGGCCGACCTGGTGGACACGTACGGAGACGCCCGCGGCGAGGGGCGCGCCCACGACGCCATCGACATCCCGGCCCCGCGCGGGACGCCCGTCGTGGCGGCCGTCTCGGGGCCGGTGCTCCAACGGTTTGCCAGCGACGCCGGCGGGCTGACGGTCTACCAGCTCGGCCCGGACGCCCGGACGGTGTTCTACTACGCCCACCTCGACGCCGTCGCCGACGGGCTCGCGGCGGGGCACGTCCTGCGCGCGGGCGACGTTCTCGGCGCCGTCGGCGACAGCGGCAACGCGGCGCCCGGGGACACCCACCTCCACTTTGCCATCTGGCGCGTGACCGACCCGGCCGAGTTTTGGGACGGCCCGCCGGTCAACCCGTACCCGCTGCTCACAGGCCGCCGGTAGCTCTGGCGGCTGGCGCCCCGAGGCGCGCCGGGCCGGGAGGCCCCGCGGCGCTGGGGTGCGCGGCGGACGGCCCGAAAAGCAAAAAGACTCCGTGGAGCCGGTTCAGATGAGGAGTGCGCCGGCGATACCTACGTACGACGAGACGCGGCTCCCTCGTCAACCCTGCCGCTCACCCGACTCCCGCGCATGTCCCCTGATACCGAAGCCCCGTACGAGATCGTCCCGACCGGCCCGAGCCTGCGGACGGTGGCCTGGCCCCAGGTCGGGTTCCTGGTGCTGGCGCTCATCGTCGGGCTGGCGCCGCTCGCCATCGCGCTGCTGCTGGCGCTCTAGGGGGCGCGCCGAGCGGCCACGGCCAGACGCCGCCTCGCCGCGCGGGGACAGACCGTTCAGGAGCGCGCGACGGACGACGAGGGCCCCTGCGCCTTTTTGCGAACGGCGGGGCCGAGCTGGCGGCGCTCGCGGACCGGCTGGAGGCGACGGCCGCGGGGACCGATCTCCACGAGGCCGGGGTCGCGTGGCCCTGCTAGGCCTCCGACCCGGCGGCAGGCTGGGAGCCTACTGCGACCGCCCCGGCGGCGCGCCGCGGTGGCGGGGTCGCCAGGAACCACGGCCGCGCGACGGGCTCCACCAGCTGGTCAAGCCGGGCGCCATCTGACCCGCCAGCCGCTGGCGACGCGCGCCGCACAGCCCGTCCCCGCACGGGCCGGGGCGGGGACGCCGGAGCCGACAGGCCGGGAAACCCCGACCCGGGCCGCGTCCGTTAGCGGCCCTCCCCATCCTGCACCCTCATGGCCGACACCTCCTACAAGCGCCGGAGCCCCTTCGGGATCGCCCTCCTGGTCGTCTCCGTCCTGGCGCTCCTCTTTATCGTGTTCCTGATGACCCAGCGCGGCGGCGACGCGAACGGCGAGCTCGGCGGGGAGGGCGTCGACGCGCCGGAGCAGCTCGAGATTCCCCGGTAAGGCCGGCCGTCTGGGGCGGGGCCCCCGTCGGGGCGCGGTTTAGCTTGCCGCCTTCCCCAGCCGTCTCTGTGCCCGCCGTTTTGCCGCTCCGGCTCGCCGTCGTCCTGCTCGCGCTCGCCGCCTCGGCGGCGGCCCAGCCGGCGCGCACGGTCCCGGTCGGCGACGAGGTCTACGCCACCATCGAGCGGCTGCAGCGGCGCGGGCGGCTCCTGGAGCTGCACCCGACGGCCCTGCCCTACACCGAGGCCGAGGTCACCGCCGCGCTGGCGGCGCTGGGCGGCGCGGCGCTCGACGCCCGCGAGGCCGAGTGGGTCCGGCTGGTCCGCCAGCGGCTGGCGGCCGCCGTGGCCGGGCCGGGCGAGCTGGCCGTCCGCGCGGACATCGGGGCGCTGCCGCGTGTGAGCACCTCGGCGCGGCTCGATGGCTTGAGGCCGGTCCAGGCCGAGCGCTCGATCTCCCTCGGCGACGGCGCGTTCTACACCCAGGCCGACGCCCACGTCACGCTGGGCGCCGGCCGGTGGGCGGCCCAGCTCGGCGCGTTCCACAGCCTGTACGCCAACGACGATCCGGACGGCCTCGACGTGGTCAACCGGGCCATGACGCGGAACCAGGAGGGCTACCTCGCCTACCGCGGGCCGCTCGTCGGCGTCGCGCTGGGCCGCATCGGGACGCACTGGGGGACGGCCGGCCGCGACGCGCTCGTGCTGAGCGACAACCCGTACCCGTTCGACGCCGTCCACCTGCGGCTGGGCGGATCGCGCATCGCCGTGCGGAGCGTGCTCGGCCAACTCGACTCGGCGCGCCCCGACGGCACCTTTACCGACGTGCCCGGCGAGCGCCCCGGCGACCGGCCCAGCGCCGAGCCCCGGATCGACCGCTTTTTCGCCGCCCACCGCTTCGACTGGCGGCCGTCGCGGCACGTCGCGCTGACGGTCGTGGAGAGCGCCATTTATTCCGGCGCCAACGCCGACCCGTCGCTGGCCTACCTCGTGCCCAGCCAGGTGTTCGCGTTCCTGATCGACAACACGCCCAAGAACGTCGAGAACAACGGGGCCGTGGGCGCCATGCTCTGGGCGCAGTGGCGGGCGTGGACGCTCCAGGGCCAGGTGTTCGTGGACGACTTCGACATCGTGACGGGCGCCGAGCCCACCGCGGCGGCCCTGACCGGCTCGCTCGTCCGCGCCGACGCGCTGCCGGGCCTGGACCTGGAGGCCGGCCTGACGGCCGTGACCGCCCGCGCCTACAACTCGCCCCAGCCCGAGGGCATCTACACCTACGCGCTGCGCGGGCTGGGCACCGAGTTCAGCGACTACGTCCACGCCCGGCTAGGCGCCGACTGGTTCGCCGCGCCCGGCCTGACCGTCTCGCCCGGCATCCAGGCGCTGTGGCAGGGCGAGCGGTCGCCCGAGGCGCCGTACCCCGGCAACGACGAGGTGGGCACCATCCTGACCGGCACCGTCACGCGGACGCTGCGGCTGGCGCTGGGCGCCCGCTACCAGACCGACCCGCGCTGGTGGGCGCGCGCCGACCTGGGCGTCAACGGGTCCGGCGACCCGTTCGCCCGGGGCGTGCACGGCACGGCAACCGTGGGCGCTCGGCTGGGCACCGCCGGCGCCGTCCGCGCCGATCTCTAGCTCCCGCCGCGCTGGCGGAGGCCGTCCGCCAGTCGGGCGCGGCTACGTCTCCAAGGCTCGGGCGTAGAGCCGGAACAGCGTGTCGAACGACGACCGCCACGAAAACTGGTCGACGGCCAGGCGCCGCGCGGCCGGCCCCAGCGTGTCGCGCTGGGCGGCGGCCTGGGCCAGGTTGGCGGCCAGCGCGCCGGCGTCGTCCACCGGGCCGAGCAGGCCCACGCCCGGCGGCACGCGCTCGACGAGCGCCCCGGCCTCCACGCCCACCACCGGCAGCCCGCACGCCTGGGCCTCGATCACCGACAGCCCGAACGTCTCGTACGGCCCGGCCGTGGCGTACACGTCCGCTGAGGCGAGCAGGCGCGCCAGGCCGGCGCGGTCCTGGAGGAACGGGAGGACGCGGACCGGGGCGCCCGCCGCCTGCTGCGCCTCCAACTCCTCCCGCTGAGGCCCCTCGCCGACCATCACCAGCACCGTCGGCGCCGCCGCGTCGGCCCGGCTGGCGGCGTCGGCCAGCGTGGCGGTCCGCTTCTCGGAGTCGAGGCGGCCGACGTAGATCGCCAGCACGGCGTCGGGCGGGACGCCCAGCTCGCCGCGGACGGCGGGATCGACGGCGTCGGGCGAGAACACGTCGGTGTCGACGCCCAGCGGAATCGTTTCGACGGGCAGGCCGTAGGCCGCCAGCCGCTCGGCCTGGAACGGCGACGGCGCCAGCCGCAGGTCGGCCGCCGCGAGCAGCCGCCGGGTGTACGTCTGGGCCAGGCGGCCCACCACGCGGCCGCCCGCCGCCCCCAACAGCTTGGCCGAGTAGGCCTCGGCGTAGGACGAGGCAAAGTCGGTGTGGACCTGGATGGCGACCGCCGCGCGCCGCCCGCTCCGCCGCGCCCGCCAGCGGTAGGCGAAGGCCGGCCCCCACTCGGTCGGCATGTAGAACGTGCCCACCTCCACCACGTCGGGCGCCGTCTGCTGGAGGGCGGCGGAGACGCGGCCGGGCCGGGCGAACCAGCGGTACGGCGCCGCGCCCGGGATCGTCGGGCTGGCGATCTCGATGGTCGTGGCCCGGCCGTCGTGGCGGACGGCGTCGCTCGCGCCCGGGACCACCGTCACGTGGCGGTGCTCGGTGTGACGGAGCACGTAGCGCCGCTTGGCGTCGATGTAGGTGCGGATGCCGCCGCTCGTCGCGTGGTAGGCGTGCGTGAGGTCGCAGACGGTCATCGGCACGGCTACCGCCCGGTGGCGGGCGCCGCCAGCGGGCCGGCCGGCTCCAGGCCCAGGACCGCCTCGCCCTGCTCGTAGACCACGTCGACCGGGATGCCGGCCGCCGCGATCCGGTCCAGGGAGGCGGTCAGCGCCGGCGTAGTGCGGCCGTACGTCTTGACGAAGGCGTCGACCGCGTCGTAGTCGCCGTCGCCCTGGAGCGTCAGGATCTTCTCCGCGAGCGCCTGGACGGCCGCGTCCATCTGGTCCGGCACCACGCGCCAGACCTCGCCGTCGGGCGTCGCCTCGGGCACGATGGCGCCCTGCTCGACGAAAAAGTTGAACCGCACCAGGTTGGCGCGGCCGTGCGCGCTCGACGCGCCGAACCGGATCGACCGGAAGATGGAGGCCACGAACGTGACCTGGTGCTGGGCCAGCGTCGCCTCGTCCCACTCGCCGCGCTCGATCAACTGCTGGACCATGTAGAGGCCGAGCACGTCCGCCTTGCCCTCTTCCAGCGCCGAGGCCCGGTCCTGGAGCGCCTCCCGCACGGTCCCCCGGCCGGTGATCGTCTCCTTGATGCCCAGCCCGTGTGCCACCTCGTGGAACATGGTGTTGCCGAAGAATGCCTCGAACGTGACCAGGTCGCGCTGGTCGGCGGGCAGCACCACGTCGGCGATGGGCCGCAGGATGCGGTCGAACTTGGCCCGCATGGCGTTCTTGAGCTGGAGCCGCCGGCTGCCTTTCTCCAGTTGCACCGTCTCGTCGTTGGGCAGGTTGATGGCGATGGTCTTCGAGCCCACGTTGGCGTCGCCGGCCACGAAGATCACGTCGTAGGCGCCCAGGTCGGCGTCGGTGCCGGGCGTCTCGGCCTTGTAGGCGTCGGGGACAGGCAGGCCGGCCTGGAGCTGGGGCAGGAGGCGCGCGTAGCCCGCCAGCCGGTCGCTCCACTCTTGGTCTTTGACGAGCACGAACGCCTCGTGCGACGCCTTGAAGCCCGCCAGCTGGTCCTCGTACGTCTCGATGGGGCCGATGACGACGTCGAGCGGGTTCGAGCGCATGTCCATCCAGGCCAGGTCGCTGGCCCGGTACTCGTCGGTCAGGAGCGCGTCGGCGCGCAGGCGGAGGTAGCGCTCCAGGCCGGGGTCCTGGGCCAGGTCGGCGGCGGCGCGCAAGTGGGCGGCGGCGCGGCCGTGCGCCTCCGCGAACGCCTGGTGGTACGGCACCCCGACCAGCTGGCTAGCGCCGGCCCTGCCGGGCTGGCGGCCGTCGCGGCGCACCAGCGTGTAGAGCCCGGTCAGCCCGCGCTCGGGGTAGAGGTCCGCCGCCTGGAGCAGCTCCTCCTTGGTCAGGTCGGCCGGGTAGAAGCCGGCGCCGAGGGGCTTCGGCCCGACGCCCGGCAGGAACGGCGCGTTGCCGTCCAGCCGGTCCCACGGCCCGGCGTTGATGGCGACGTAGCGCCGGGCGGGCTCGCTCAGCCCGGCCACCAGCGAGTCGCGGGGGGTTGTGTTGGCCTCCGTCCAGTAGGGCCCCTCCATGGCGCGCGCCGCCGCGATCAGGTGCGGGAGCATGGCCCGCGTCGAGTCGGAGAGCCCCGAGAGGTCGGCGTCGAGGCGGACGGTGGTGTACTGGCCCAGCAACTCGACGATGGTCGAGTCGTCCGACGCCGTCAAGCCGTCGGTGGTCGCGGTGGGGCTGACGTCGTCGGCCTCGGTCTGGAGCGCGCAGCCGCTGGCGGCGAGGGTGAGCGCGAGGAGGAGGGGGAGCGTCATGGGCGTCGGGTCGCGGGGCGCTCAAGATAGGCGGCGGCCTGCTGCGCCCGTCGCGCTGGCCGTTCGCACGGGCCGAGCGGTCTCGCCGGCCTCGGGGCGTCCCGGTTGGCGCGGCCGTCCTTCAAAGCGCCGGCGTACACCGCGCCGAGGGACCGGAGACTGCGGGCAGACGGTCGGCGCGACCGGCCCAAGCCGTCCCGGAGCGGCCTCCCCAGGCCGCGCCCGACAGTGCCCCCACCAGGACTCGAACCTGGGACACGCGGATTAAGAGTCCGCTGCTCTAACCAACTGAGCTATAGGGGCACCCGCAAGCTACCGAGCCGCGCGGCCTCGGCAAGCGGAGGCGTTATGAAACTGCGACCGGCCCGCTGGCGCCCACCGCCAGCGGGACGGGCCGGGCTAGAACGACGCCCGCAGCGCCAGCCGGACGCTCCGGCCCTCCGCCGGAATGCTGAACGGACGGTACCGGCTCAGCGGGTCCACGTAGGTCGCGTCGGTCAGGTTGTCGAGCGACAGCGTCGGCGTCAGGGTGGTCGCGCCGAGGGCGAACGACGCCGAGGCCGAGGCCGACCACACGGTGTACGCGTCCGTCGGGGCCTCGTCGGGCAACTCGGGACGGCGCTGGGCGGCGACGAACGTCGGCCCAAACCGGGCTTCGAGGTCGCGCGCGGGGCCGAGCCGAGCGACCTGGTACTCGACCGACGTCTGGAGCCGGGCCGGCGGCACGAACGGCAACGGCCGGTCCGCGTCCCGGTCCGTCCCGCGCGTCACGTCGCCGGCCAGGTGGAGGCCGAGCCCGTGGAGCGCGTGCGGGTGGACGTCGAGCCGGGCCTCGACGCCGGTCAGGAGCGCCTCCCCCTGGCGGAAGTCGAACACCTCGAACCCGCTCTCCGGGTCGACCTCGCCCGTCCCGCGCGGCACGACGTAGCCGTCGATGGCATTGACGAACCCGCTCACCTCGGCGTAGACGTGCGCCGTGAGGTAGCGGACGACGCCGTCCAGCGCCACGCTCGTCTCGGGCGTCAGCGCCGCGTTGCCGCGCTCGAAGCGCAGCGTCCCCTCGTGGACGCCGTTGCCGAACAGCTCCTGCAGGACCGGCGCCCGGAAGGCGCGGCCCAGGTTGGCCGAGACCGACAGGTCGGGCCGGAGCTGGTAGGCCGCGCCGACGGCGCCGGTCAAGGCCGTGTAGCTCCGCGTCTGCGCCTCCACGCCCAGGTCGCCGTTGGCCTCGACGTCCAGGTGGCGGGCGTCGAACCGGGCGCCGGCGTCCAGCGTCAGCGGGCCGGCCAGAAACTGCTCGGCGACGTAGAGGGCGCCGTTCAGCGTCGTGCCGCTGGGGATGAGCGCCTCCTCCGCCAACGTCTCGTTGCGCTGCACCATCCCGCTCACGCCGACGGTCCCGAACAGGCGGCCCAGCGGCCGGTGGTGGAGGCGGGCGTCCAGCGTGCCCGTCGTCAGGCGCAGGAACAGCTCGGGGTCGCCGGCCTCCTCGAACTCTTTCCGGCGGTTCTGCTGGACGGCCGCGACCACGTCCAGGCGCTCCGGCCCCAGCGGCAGGTCCAGGCGAACGGCGCCGCGGTCGTGCGCGACCGACTGGCGGGGCACGTCGACGGCGAAGCGGTCGGGCGCGTCCGCCACCAGCTCGCCGCCCTCGAACAGCCCGAGCGACTGGCGGAAGATCCCGGCCTCGGCCAAGAGCCGCCCGCGCTCGCCGATCCGCGTGCCGACGCGGCCCGCCAGCGTCTCGGTGTCGAGGGCCGTGCCCGGCACCAAGCCGTCGGGCGTGCGGATCAGCCCGGCGCGGAGCGCGCCGCCGCGGACCTCGTAGCCCACGTTGCCCGAGACGCCGCCGACGGCGAGCGTGCCGTCGGTCTGCTGGGTCGCCGTGTCCCCGCCAAGCCGGGCCTCCACGCGCACCGGCCGCGCGTCCGCGAACAGGTCGGCGGGCGAGGTCTGGACCACGCCGCCTAGCGCGTCGGAGCCGTAGAGCAGCGACGCCGGGCCGCGCACGACCTCGACGCGGTCCACGTCGGCGGCGCCCACCTCGGGCGCGTGCTCGTCGCCCCAGCCCTGGCCCTCCTGGCGCACGCCGCCGTTGACGACGAGCACGCGCTGGGCCGTGAGGCCCCGGATCACGGGCTTGGCGATGCCCGAGCCGGTCTTGAGCAGGCGCACGCCGGCCACCTCGTCCAGGGCGTCGAAGGGCGTCGCGCCGCCGGCCCGGTCCAGCGCCTCGCGGCCCACGACGGCCACCGACTGGGGCGTCGAGAGCACGTCGGAGGCGACCGCCCGCGCCGTGACGGTCACGTCGGGCGCCTCGACGACGGACGGCGCCAGCGCCACGTCGAGCGCGACGTCGCCGGCCACGTCGACCTGGCGGACCTCGCTGCGGTAGCCGACAAACTGGACCACGACGCGCGCCGGGCCGGCCGGCAGCGCCAGCGTGTAGCGGCCGTCGGCGTCGGCGGCGGCGCCTCGGGACAGGGTGGGCACGGCGACGGTGGCGCCGGGCAACGGGGTCCCGGTCTCGGCGTCGACCACGCGGCCGGAGAGGGACTGGGCGGAGACGAACGGGGCGGAAACGGCGGCGATGCACAAAAGCACCGCCAGTCGGGAGATCGACATAGCGACGGGGGCAGGCGGCCGCAGACGTGCGGCCAGGACCAGATCGGGCGGATAAGCCCAGGCGACGAGCCCGCGGAGCGCGTCCGCAGGCGACCTACGCGGCCGCTGGCGGTCCCCGCGCGAGCGTCGCTCGGTGCCGGGTCTCGACCCGGACCTGCTCTCCGGTCTTCTCGCGCGCCTCCGGCTCCAAAGCGTGCTCGACGGCGCTCGCCGCCGCGACGGCGCCGCTCAGACCCGCGCACACCGCGCAGTCGATCCCCAGCGAGGCGCCGTCGCACGGCGTCGCGGCCCGGTCGCCGTCGCCGTGGGCGTCGCCCGCGGCGTGCGACGCGCGGCCCTCGGCCCATTCGGCCGCGTGGTGCCCCGCGTCGGCCCACGCCGCGCCCAGCCCTCCGAGGAGGACGGCGAGCAGCAGCAGGGCCGGGCGGCGGTCCATGCCTAAGAGTACGGCCGCGCGCGCCGCTGGCGGTCGTCGTCTGCGCAGCGACCGCCAGCGGGGCGGGCCGAGGCTAGGCCTCGCTGTCGCCTCGGCCCGTGATGTCGCGGAACCGGACCGGCGTGCCGTCCTCGATCATGCCCGCCAGCGCCAGCGCGTCCCAGTTGGTCAGCCGCACGCAGCCCGCCGACGACGCGTAGCCGATGGTGCCCGGCGCCTTGGTCCCGTGGATGCCGTAGTGCTCTTTGGAGAGCGCCATCCAGACGCGCCCGACCGAGTTGTTGGGGCCGGGCGGCAGCTGGGCGTCCGGGAGGTCGTCCGGGACCGAGGCCAGGATCGACGGCTGGTAGTGCCACCACGGGTCCCGCGTGACGCTCGTGACCGTGAACTCGCCGTCGGGCGACGGGTCGTAGCTGGAGCCGATGGTGACCGGGGCGTGGAACACGATGTCGCCGTTGGCCGCGAGCGCGTGGAGGTAGCCGGCGTCTCCCGAGATCACGATGCGCGAGACGGCCCCGCTCGGCGCCTGCGGCTGGCGGACGTTGGGCACGCGGAGCTCGTCGCCAGCGCTCAGGCCGTCGAGGTCGAGGCCGTCGTTGAGCTGGGACAGGAACTCGGGCTTGGCGTGGAACTGCTCGCCCAGCTTTTCCGCCAGCGACTCGTAGCCCAGCGAGTCCATCTTGGCGCGCTCGTACACGTCGGACGGGATGGCGGGGAACGGGCCGGCCACGTCGTCGGCGCTCAGCGTGACGGTGGTCACCAGCTCGGCGGGGTCGCCGCTGCGCTGGGCCAGCGCCCGGACGGTCTCTTGGTTGGCGATGCCGGTGGCCTGGAGGCCGGCGCTCTTCTGGAACCACGTCAGCGCCAGCTCGGTGTTGTCGCCCCAGCGGCCGTCGATCTGGCCCGGCGAAAAGCCGGCCCGGTCGAGCAGGGCCTGGAGCTTGGCCACGCTCGGCCCCTCCACGTCGCCGCCCAGGGGCACGTGGAGGCGGCTCGACCAGTCGGTCTCGGTGCCGAGCTGGGCCAGCGTCTCGGGGTTCGAGCGGGCGGCCTCTGCCTGGCCCGTCGTGTCGATGCCGGTCAGGTCGCGGCCGCGGCCGGCGTAGCGGCCGGCCTCCAACTCGTCGGCGGACAGGTCGCGGTCGTCGTCGCCCAGCGTCGAGATGGTGTCGGAGGACGGGGCGCCGCTCGTCTGGGACGGGGCGTCGCCGTCGGTCTGGCACGCGGCCAGGCTCAGGAGGGGGATCAGGAGGAGCGAAAGGGGGCGCATACGAGGGGTTGAAAGTAGGGGGAGGCAGAAACGCGAGACCCACCCGGCCGTTCGCCGCGCGCAGGAAATGCACGCTCCGCCACCGCCGGGGCCCGCCGCCGGCGCCCGCCGCGGGGGCCCGCCGCCGGCGCCGACCGCGGAGGTCGCGTAACCTTGGGCCCGGCCCTCCGTCTGCCCGCTGTCCGCCCCCGATCCTATGGAGCTTCAGATCCGCCACCTGTCCAAGCGCTACCCCAACGGCGTCCAGGCGCTCGACGACGTCACGCTGACCATCCCGACCGGCATGTACGGCCTGCTCGGGCCCAACGGCGCCGGCAAGTCAACGCTGATGCGCACGCTGGCGACGCTCCAGGAGCCCGACGCGGGCGAGGTGTCCTTGGGCGACGTAGACGTGCTGAACGACAAGGACGCCGTGCGCCGCCAGCTGGGCTACCTGCCCCAGGAGTTCGGCGTCTACCCCAAGGTGCCGGCCTACGACCTGCTGGACCACTTTGCGGTCCTGAAGGGCGTCACCGACAAGGCCGAGCGCCGGGAGTTGGTCGAGGCGCTCTTGCACCAGACCAACCTGTGGAAGGCCCGAACCAAGCACCTGGGCGGCTTCTCGGGCGGCATGAAGCAGCGCTTCGGCATCGCGGTGGCGTTGATCGGCGACCCCCGGCTCATCATCGTCGACGAGCCGACGGCCGGGCTGGACCCCGCCGAGCGGGTCCGCTTTCTCAACCTGCTCAGCGAGCTGGGCGAGGACAGCGTGGTCATCCTGTCCACCCACATCGTCGAGGACGTGGCTGAGCTGTGCAGCCGGATGGCCATCATCAACGAGGGGCGCATCCGGTTCGAGGGCGACCCGCTGGCGGCGACGGCCAGCCTGGAGGGCCGGATCTGGAAGCGGACGGTCGAGAAGGCGGACCTGCCGGCGCTGCGCGAGTCGGTCGAGGTGATCTCGGACCGCCTGCTGGTCGGCCGCGTCGTCGTCCACGTCTACGCCGACGCGTCGCCCGGCCCGGAGTACGCGCCGGTCGAGCCCGACCTGGAGGACGTCTACTTCTGCACCTTGCGCGGCCTCCTCGACCCCGCGCCCGCCGCTGGCGGAGACGCCCCGCCAGTGGCTGGCGATCTGGCAGACGTCGCCGTGGAAGTCCCTGCTGCCGACATCTCCTATGAAGCCCCCTCTCCCTCTGGGAGAGGGACGGGGTAAGGGGCATTCGAGACGCCTCGTACTCGGCCGACGCCCCCCCCCTACCCTAGCCCTCTCCCCCCGAGGGGTGGCGAGGGGACCGATCCAGCCACCCGAACCGGTTCAGAGCTCTGAGCCCGATCACCAAAAACCCAACTGCCCGTGTTCTGGTCCGTCGCACGCTACGAGCTCAAGTACCGGATGACCCGGATCTCAACGCACGTCTACGCCGGCGTGTTTTTCGCGCTCGCGCTGCTCCTGGGGCTGGCCGAGGCCGGCGCGTTCGAGAACGTCGCCGTGTCCTCCGGCGCCAACGTGCTCGCCAACTCGCCGTTCTCGGTCGCCGGGCTGATGGCGGCGCTGGGGCTGTTCGGCGTCGTGGTGACGGCCAGCTTTATGGGGCAGGCGCTGGTCAAGGACTTCGAGCACAAGATGCACCCGCTGCTGTTCACGACGCCGCTGTCCAAGGGCGCCTACCTCGGCGGACGGTTTACGGGCGCGCTCCTGGCGTCGCTAACCGTGTTCGCCGCCATCGTCCCCGGGCTGATGCTGGCCACGGCGCTCCCGTTTGCCGACCAGAGCCTGGTCGGGCCCTTCCGGCCGCTGGCGTACCTGCTGCCCTACCTCGTGATCGTCGTGCCCAACGCGATCGTCACCGGCGCGCTGTTCTTCGGGCTCGCGGCGCTGACGCGCCAGATGCTGCCCAACTACGTCGGCGGCGTGCTGCTGCTCTTGGGCTACCTGCTGGCGGGCGTGCTCATCGGCGATCCGGAGCGGATGACGCTGGCGGCACTCGTGGACCCGTTCGGGTTCAACACGTTCGCCGCGACCACGCGCTACTGGACGACGGTCGAGAAGAACACGCTCCTGCTGCCGCTGGACGGGCTGATGCTGGCCAACCGCGCGCTCTGGCTCGGCGTCGGCGCCGCCGTGTTCGCGGCGACGGTCGCCCGGTTCTCCCTCAGCCAGGAGGGCCGCGCGCGCCGCGCCCGAGCTACCGAGCCCGAGCCACTGGCGGAAGCCGCCGGCGTAGACCGCCAGCCGGCCGAGCGGCCACCCATCGCGGCGCTGGCGCTGCCCAAGGTCCGCCGCGAGTTCGGCCTGGGCGCGTCGCTCCGGCAGACGCTGTCGCTGGCGCGGCGCGAGGCCGCCTCCATCGTGCGCAACGTCTACTTCTACGTGCTGGTCGTGGCCGCGCTGGGCTTTTTGGGGATCGCCGTCGCCGTGGGCGACTCGGTCTTCGGCACGCCGACGCTGCCGGTGACGGTCCAGGTGGTCCAGCTGGTCTCGGGCAGCTTTGCGCTGTTCGTGGTCGTCATCATCGTGTTCTACGCCGGCGAGCTGGTGTGGCGCGAGCGCGACCTCAAGGCGGACGGGGTGATCGACGCGCTGCCGGTCCCGACCTGGGTGCCGCTGGCGGCCAAGCTGCTGGCGCTGTGGGCCGTGGTCGCCGTCCTGCTGGCGGTGATGATGGTCGCCGGCATGGTGTACCAGCTGGCGTCCGGCTTTACGACGTTGCAGCCGGGCCTGTACCTGACGGAGCTGTTTGGGCTCCAGTTCGTCGACTTCGCGCTGCTGGCGGTGCTGGCGCTGGCGGTCCACGTGATCGCGAACCACAAGTACGTCGGCCACTTCGTGCTCATCTTGTACCTCGTCGGCCTGCCGATCCTGCTGAGCTTCCTGGGCTACGACCGCAACGTCTACGACTACGGCTCGGACCCGGGCGTGGTCTACTCCGACATGAACGGGTACGGCCACTTTCTGGGGCCGTTCGCGTGGTTCAAGCTGTACTGGGCCGCGTTCGCGCTGCTCCTGGCCGTCGCGTCGAACCTGCTCTGGGTGCGGGGCCGCGAGGACGGCCTCCGCCAGCGGGCGCGGCTGGCGCGCTCGCGCACGAGCCGGCCCGTCGGCGTCACTGCCGCACTGGCGGCGGTCGCGTTCCTGACGCTGGGCGGGTTCATCGTCTACAACACCGACGTCGTCAACGAGTACCGGACCGAGGCCGAGGCGCGGACGCTCCAGGCCGACTACGAGCGGGCCTACAAGCAGTACCAGGACCTGCCCCAGCCCCGCATCACGGCCGTGGACCTGGAGGCGGACCTGTTTCCAAGCCGCCGGGAGGCCGACTTCCGGGGCGTCTACACGCTGGTCAACAAGACCGGCGTCCCGATCCCGGCCCTCCACCTCAACCTGTCGAGCGCGCTCCGCGTCCGCCAGCTGGAGCTGGGCCGGCCGGCGACCGAAGCGCTGCGCGACACGGTCCTGGGCTACGCCATCCTGGACCTGGCCCGGCCGCTCGCGCCCGGCGACTCCACGACGCTGACGTTCGACGTGGCCGCCGAGACCGAGGGGTTCACGAACCGGACCGCGTCCGGGACGGTGGTCGGCAACGGGACGTTCGTCAACAACGGCGTGCTGCCCAGCATCGGCTACCAGGCCAACGCCGAGCTGGCGGACGACACGGCGCGCGACAAGGAGGGGCTGGGGTACCGGCCGCGCGCGGCCTCGGTCGGCGACACGGCGGCGTACGGGAACACGGACCTGGCCAACGACGCCGACTTTGTCCGGTTCGCCGCGACAGTCTCGACCGACCCGGACCAGACGGCGATCGCGCCGGGCCAGCTTCAGCGCGAGTGGACGGAGAACGGGCGGCGCACCTTCCGCTACGAGATGAACGCGCCGATCCTGAACTTCTACGCGGTGCTCTCGGCGCGCTACGCGGTCGAGGAGGACACGTGGCAGGCGCCGGACGGGCGGGCCATCGACATCCAGATCTTCTACCACCCGACGCACGCGTTCAACGTCCGCCGCATGATCGAGGCGACGAAACAGACGCTGGCGTATGCGACCGAACACTTTAGCCCGTACCAGTACGACCAGGTCCGCATCATCGAGTTTCCGCGTTACGCATCGTTTGCGCAGAGCTTCCCCAACACGATCCCGTTTTCCGAGTCCATCGGCTTTATCGCGGACGTGGGCGACGAAGACGACATCGACTACCCGACCTACATCACGTCGCACGAGGTGGCGCACCAGTGGTGGGGCCACCAGGTCGCCGGCGCCGCCGTCCAGGGCTCGGCGTTCATCGTCGAGACGATGGCGCAGTACACGGCGCTCATGGTGATGAAGGACCTCTACGGGGAGGACCAGATAGGTCGGTTCCTGGGCTACGAGCTCGACCAGTACCTCGTCGGGCGGGCGATGGAGCGGACGCGCGAGGTGCCCTTGGTCCTGGTCGAGGGCCAGGGCTACATCCACTACCGCAAGGGCTCGCTGGCGATGTACGCGCTCCAGGCGATGGTGGGCGAGGACAACGTCAACCGCGCGCTGCGCCGCTTCCTGGACGAGTACGCCTTCCAGGGGCCGCCCTACCCGACGTCGCTCGACCTGGTGGACGAGTTGCGCGCCGTCACGCCGGACTCGCTCCAGTACCTCGTCGACGACCTGTTCGAGTCGATCACGTTGTACGAGAACCGGACCGTCGAGGCCACGGCGACGCCGCTCGGCGCCGACCGCTGGCGGGTCGCGCTGACGCTGGACCTGGGCAAGGTGCGCGCCGACAGCCTGGGCGCCGAGAACGCCGCGCCGATGAACGACTGGCTCGACGTGGCCGTCTTCGGCGAGCGCGACGGCGAGGAGGTCACGCTCAAAACCGAGCGCCGCCGCCTGGGCGCCGGCCGCCAGCAGGTCACGCTGGACGTGACGGGCCGGCCGACGCGCGCCGGCGTCGACCCGTCGTTCCTGTTCCCCGACCGCATCCGCACGGACAACACCAAGCGCGTCACGGTCGAGGAGTAGCCCGCCGGCCCGGTCCGCCAGCGGCTGGCGGGCGCGACCGGCGGCGTCAGATGCGCTGGGTCGCCATCTTGGCCCGGTCGTCGGCGGACGGCCCGTAGACGCCGGGGAACGGCACGTCGAGCAGGCGGAGGTAGACCGTGAGCTGGCCGCGGTGGTGGGCGATGTGGCTCAGGGCCCACTGGCGCACGGCGGTGTGGCGCGAGTTCTCGAACATCGGGTGGCCGTTGACCGACATCGTCCAGGGCGCCTCCAGGTACTCGTTGGCGGCCTCCGACAGCGCCGAGCGGAGCGCGCCCGACGCTTGGTCCCAGACGCCCAGCAGGTCGTCGGTGGAGCCGATCTCGACCTCGGGCATTTGGACCTGACTCACGTCCAGGCTGTCGGTGGTCACCGCAGCCATTCCAAACTGGGGCAGCGTGGCGATGTGGGTGGACAGCTTGCCCAGCGACATCGACTTGTCGTGGGGTTTCCAGTCGGCGCGGTCCCAGGGGACGGCGGCCAGGATCTTGCGGGTGGCGTCGAACTCGTGGTCGAGGTCGAGGAACAGGGTCTCGCGGAGGTCAGGCATCGGGGCGGGGGCGGAAGACGAGGTAGTGGGGGAGCGGCTGGGCGCGACCCCGGATCGGGACGGGCTGGTGCAGCGTGCCGGCACGCTCCGTCCAGACCAGCACCGAGGCCCCGCCGTCCAAGGCGATCTGGTGCTCGGGCGCCGCGCCCAGGCGCGCCAAGAGAGACGCGGGCGCGCCGATCCGGGTTCGGCCGTCGCTGGTGACGACCGCCAGCGTCTCGGTCGCGCCGTCGCCGTCGGCGTCCAGGACGCCGAGCACGTGGAAGCGGGTCGCGATCCGGGTCGGGTGCGCGCTGGGTGCGTAGCTCACGACGGCGTTCTCCCAGCCCGGCTGGCCGAGGGGCGCGCCGGTGGGGCGGTCGTAGTCGGCGACGCGAGCTAGGGTGTCGAGGCCGAGCACGCGCAGCGGCTGCGCCCACCGCTTGCCTCGGGCGCCGGGCCGCCCCGGTCCGTACGGGCTGCTGCCGCCCGTGGCCACGCGTCCGCCGACCGCCACCCCGCCAGGGTCGGCGATAGCCAACGGGAACGCGATCTGGGACGACGCCTCGCCCGGCGTCTCGAAAAACGCCCCGTTCATCACGCTCAGCGCGCCCCGGTCTCGCGACTGGCGGATCGTCTCGTCGGGGTCGAGGAGCGCGAAGAACGGGCTGGACGCGGCCGGGTGGTAGAGGCCGGGCGGGCCGGCGCCCGTCTCGTCGCTCAGCACCTGATCCACGGCCACCGCGCCCAGATCGGCCCACTGGACCAGGAACGAGCCCGAGTCCGACGTCACTTCGGCGATAGCCCACGCCTCCCCGTCGCGGTCCAGTGCCCGTCCCTCGACGCCGGCTTCCGCCAGCGCGGCGGCGAACGTGGCCGGCAGCCCGAGGCCCTCAAACGCCGGGCGTGGGGCGGGCGACGGCGGCGCGTCGGCCGGGGGCTCGGCGCACGCGGCCAGCCCGACCGCCAGCAGCGCGAGGGCGGTCGGGGCCAGGCGCGGCACCGCTAGCGCTCCTGCTTCGCGTAGGCGTCCATAAACCGGATCGACGCCTCGATGCCCTGGTGGAACCGGTCGAGCCCGAACTCCTCGTTGGGGCTGTGGATCGAGTCCGAGTCGAGGCCGAAGCCCATGAGCACGGTGTCCAGGCCCAGGATCTTCTTGAAGTCGGCCACGACCGGGATCGAGCCGCCCTCGCGCGTAAAGTGGGGCTTCTGGCCAAACACGGCCTCCAGCGCTTCAGCGGCCGCCTGCATGGCCGGCGCCGTCGTGTCCACGACCACGCCGTGGCCGCCGTGGAGGTCAGTGAACGTCAGCGTCATGGTGTCCGGCACGTGCGCCTCGAAGTGGCGGCGGAGCTTGTCGGTGATGTCGTCCGGGGTCTGGTTCGGGACCAGGCGGCACGAGATCTTGGCCGAGGCCCGAGCCGGGAGCACCGTCTTGGCGCCCTCGCCGGTGTAGCCGCCCCAGATCCCGTTGCAGTCGAGCGTCGGCCGGCCCGAGGTGCCCTCCAGGGCGGAGTAGCCCTTCTCGGTCAACGTCTCCGTCACGCCGGCCTCGTCCTTCCACGCTTGCTCGTCGAACGGGAGCGCCGCGTACTGCTGGCGCTCGTCGTCGGAGAGGTCCTGGACGTCGTCGTAGAAGCCGTCGACGGTGACGCGGTGGTCGTCGTCGTGCAAGTCGGCGATCATCCGGGCGAGCGCGTTGATGGGGTTGGCCACGCCGCCGCCGTAGACGCCCGAGTGCAGGTCCTTTTTGGGGCCTTGCAGCGTGACCTCGACGTAGGCCAGCCCGCGCAGGCCATACGCGATCGACGGCACGCCGGGCGCGAACAGCGCCGTGTCGCTCACCAGCACCACGTCGGCCGCCAGCCGGTCCTTGTGCTCGCGCAGGAAGCCGGGCAGGTGGACGGAGCCGTTCTCCTCCTCGCCCTCGACCAAGAACTTGAGGTTCACCGGCGAGTCGCCGCACGCGAGCACGGCCTCGGCGGCCTTGACGTGCATGAACGCCTGGCCCTTGTCGTCGGCCGCGCCGCGCGCGATGAGCTTGCCGTCGCGCTCGACGGGCTCGAACGGGTCGGCGTCCCACAGCTCGAGCGGGTCGGGCGGCTGGACGTCGTAGTGGCCGTAGACCAGGACCGTCGGCGCGTCGTCCGAGACGTGGTGCTCGGCGAAGACGACCGGGTGGCCGTCGGTGGGGATCACCTCGACGCTCCCGATGCCGATGTCGCGCAAGTTGTCCGCGAGCCAGCTGGCCGCCTGGCGGACCTGGGGCGCGTGGGCGGGGTCGGTCGAGATCGAGGGGATGCGGAGCCAGGCCTTGAGCTCCTCGACGAAGCGGCTGGCGTGGTCGGAGGCGTAGGTGAGGGCGGAGTCCATCGGGAGTCGGGGAGAGGGGACGTGGGTACGCGCGCGACCGCGACGGGCTCCGCTCCGCTGGCGGTTGGGGTGGGCCGAGGCGGCCGGTGCCCGCCCCCGCCTCCGCTCGTCCCGGGTGCCGCCAGCGGCTGGCAGTCAGCGGTTGGCAGCGCCGGCGCTCAGGGCCGCCCCGGAGGCGTGGCCGGCGGCGCCGAGGTCGAGCGCCAGCGTCACGCGCGTGCCGTCGCCGGGCACGGAGCGGACGGCGAACGTCCCGCCGATCAGCTCGATCCGCCCGCGCACGCTGTAGAGCCCCATGCCGCCGGGGGCCGCCGGGGTCGGGGCCGAGAGCGTCGCCGGGTCGAAGCCGTGCCCGTCGTCCTCCACCGTCAGCGTGAGCACGCCACCGGCGTGGGCCAGCCCCAGCCGGGCCCGGCCCGTGCCGGCGTGCTTGGCCACGTTGAACAGCAGCTCGCGGACCAGCTCGATCAGCAGCACGCGGACGTCGCGCCGGGCCACGACCGCCCCGGTCTGGGCCTCCACGTCCACGCGGAGGCCGTAGACCTCGTGGGCGTGCTCGCCCACCCAGCGGATGGCGACGCTGAAGTCCTCGGCGTCCAGCACCGGCGGCGTCAGGTCGAGCGTGAGGCGGCGCGTGATGGCGATGGACTCGTCCAGCGCCGCCGCCAGCCGGTCGCGGCCCTCGGCGTCGGGCGACGGCAGCGACTGGGTCAGGAGCCGGGCGCCGTAGAGGATCTGCTGGAGGTGGTCGTGGAGCACGAGCGCGATCCGGCTCCGCTCAGCCTGCTCGGCGAGCGTGAGCGCGGAGGCCAGCTCCTGGATCTCGCGGTTCTGGTCGGCCAGCGCGCGCGACTGGGCCTCGAGCCGCTGGCGCTGCTCGTCGACGGCCCGGCGCAGCGCCGCCGTCTCGACGGCCTGGCGCAAGGCGCGGCCCAGCGAGGCCGCCGTCATCTGGCCCTTGACGAGGTAGTCGGTGGCCCCGCGCTGCATCGCGTCCACGACGACGGCCGCGTCCTCGACGCCGGTCAGCATGATCACCGGCAGCCCGCGCTCGGCGAACCACGGCACCAGCTCCAGGCCGTCGGCGTCGGGCAGGCGCAGGTCCAGCAGGACCGCGTCGGCGGGGCCGCCGGCCGGGCGTTCGGCGGCGGCGCGGCCGGCGGCGGCCGTCGCGGCCTCGGCGACGGCGTGCCGGGCGTCCAGCAGGCGCCGGACGCGGGCGCGGTCGACGGCGTCGTCGTCGATCAGCAGCAGGCGGAGCGCGTCGGGCGTCATGCGGCGCGGGCCGGCGGCGGGAGCTCGACCAGGCGCCAGTAGGTCTTGAGCAGGCGCGTGACCTCGAGAAAGTCGGCGCCGGCGCGGCTTTTCAGGATGTAGCCGGCCACGTGGCGGTCGTAGGCGGCCACCTTGTCCTCCTCGCGGTCGCTGGTGGTGAGCACGAACACGACCGTCCGCGACAGCACCGGGTCGGCGCGGAGGGCCTCCAGGAACTCGATCCCGTTCATGCGCGGCATGTTGAGGTCCAGGAGCACCACGCGCGGGTACGGGACCGCCACCGGCCCCTCGCCGCGGAGCGCCGCCAGCGCCTCGACGCCGTCGCGGACGACCACGAACGGGTTCGGGATCTGCTGCTGGCGGAACGCGCGGCGGATGGCCTCGGCGTCCACCGCGTCGTCTTCGACGAGCAGCAGCGTGGCGTCTGTGGGGGGCATGAGCGTCGGGTGGCCCGTTAGGGAACCGGGGGCAGGGGCCACGTTACCTCGAAGGTAGTGCCCCGGCCCTCCGATCGCACAGCCACGGTGCCGCCCCGGGCCTCGACGGTCTTCCTGACGATGGCCAGGCCCATCCCGCTCGCCTCGACCTCGTCGCGCGGCCGCAGCGTCTGGAACATCTCGAACACCCGCTCCTGGTAGTCCGGCGCGATGCCCGGCCCGTCGTCGCCGATCTCGAGCGTCAGCCCACCGGCCCCGACGCGCGCCGCGACCGTGACGCGGCCGTCGGGGCGGTCGTGGTGCTTGATCGCGTTCCCGATCAGGTTGCGCACGACCAGCGCCAGCGGCACGCGCTCGGTCACGACCGGCGGGGCCGGGACCTCGACGGACACGTCGAAGCCCTGGGGCGGGGTGACCGTCTCGACGGCCCTGGCCACCAGCGCCGCCAGGTCCACGGGCTCGGGCGCGGCCTCGCCCCGGCCGGCCCGCGAGTAGGCCAGCAGCCCGTCCAGGAGCCCCTCCATCCGCTCGGCGCGGCCCCGGAGCAGCCGCAGGTGCTCGGCCGAGCCCGGCGGCAGCACGTCGCCGGCGTCCTCCGCGATCCAGGCCGCGAGGCTGTCGATGGCCCGGATGGGCGCCTTGAGGTCGTGCGAGGCCACGTAGGCGAACCGGTCGAGCTCGTCGTTGGACCGTGCCAGCTCGGCCGTCCGGTCGGCCACGCGCTCCTCCAGGACGGCGTTGAGGGCCACGAGCTCGGCCTCGGCCGCCTTCTTTTCTGAGACGTCCTCGACCACCGAGATCGCGTGCATCGGCTGGCCGTCGGCGCCGGTGGCGAGGGCGACCGTGAGGTTGATCCAGACCACGTGCCCGTCGCGGTGGAGGTAGCGCTTTTCGAGCTGGTAGTGGTCGAGGTCGCCGGCCAGGAGCCGCTGGAACAGGCCCACGTCGGAGCCCAGGTCGTCGGGGTGGGTGATGCCCTGGAACGTGCGCGTCAGGAGCTCGTCGCGCGAGTACCCGACGATCTCGGACAGCCGCTGGTTGACGCGGAGCCACGTCCCGTCCAGCCCCACGTGGGCGATGCCGACGGCCGCGTTCTCGAACGTGGCCCGGAACTGGGCCTCGCTGGCCCGGACGGCCTCCTCGGCCGCGCGGCGCTCCGAAACGTCGGTAAACAAGACGGCCACGCGGCCGCTCCCCGGGCCACCCACGCGCGTGGCGTAGACGTCGAACTCGCGGCCGGTATCGGGCGCGCGCCTCTCGAACCGGCGCGCGACGCCCGTCTCCGCGATCTCGGCGTAGGCCCCGACCCACTGGCGGTCGAGGTCGGGGGCCAGGTCGCTCGCCAGCTGGCCGTCCGGGTCGCGGAGCCCCGTCTGGGCGGCGAACGCCGGGTTGGTCTCGACGTAGCGGTAGTCCACCGCCCGGCCGCGCTCGTCGCGGACGAGGTCGATGACGCAGAACCCGACGGTGACCGAGTTGAACAGCGTCCGGTAGCGTTCCTCGCTCTGGCGCACCTCGACCACCGCCCGGACGCGCTCGACGGCGTCCCAGGCCTGGTCCGCCACCTCGTGGACCAGCGCGACCTCGGCGTCGGTCCAGGCACGCGTCTCGGCGTGGTTGACGTAGAGGCCGGCCACCCAGGCGCCGTTGCGCAGGACCGGGGCCCCGACGCCGGCGCGGACGCCGAGATCGGAGAACGCCGAGCCGGCCGTGAGCGGGTCGGCGTCCATGTCGGCGGTGGCCAGCGTGCGGCCTTCGAGGATCTGGGAGACGTACGCCGGCCCGAGGGCGTCGGCGGGGAGCGTGCCCGAGAGCGGGCCGAGCGGGCCGTCGCTCCACGACGGGCCGGCGTCGAAGTCGAGCGTGCGGCCGCCGTCCCGGGTCTCGAAAAACCCGACGCGGTGGGCGCCGAGGTGGCGGCCGAGCTCGGCGGCGGCGGCCTCCAGGATCTGCGCCGGCTCGTCGGCCTGGCGCCACCTCTGGGCGAGGTCGAGGAGGAGCGCCTTGCGGAGGGCCGTCCGCACGAGCGCGGCCTGGGTCTCCTTTTCCGACGTCACGTCCCAGACGACGCCGTTGAGCCCGGCCTCCCCCGGCCGGTTCTGGCCCGCGATGCGGGCCCACCGTACGGACCCGTCGGGGTGCACCACGCGGTACTCGTGGTCGAGGCGGGTGCCCGCGCCGCCGGCCAGCGCGGCGCGGTACGCCTCGGCCAGTCGGCCGCGGTCGCCCGGGTGGATGGTCGAGGTGGCCTCTAGGACACCGCCCGCCTCCCCGGGAGGGAGCTCGTGGATCGACCGGGTGCGGGCGTCCTGGAGCATGTCGCCGTCGGCCGTGGTCTCCCAGCGGCCCATCCCGCCGGCGTCGAGCGCCAGCTGGAGGTCGGCCGCCGTCCGGGCGTCGCCGTCGTGGTCGCCCCGCGCCCCCCGCTCGTGGCCGGCGGCCCGCGCGGCGACGACCGCCGAGACGGCGCCGGCGAGGCCAGTCAGCATCGACACGTCCTGGTCGGTCCAGCCGTGGGGCCGGACGTCGCAGACGGCGAGCGCGCCGACGACCCCGCCGCCGGCCACGAGCGGGACACCGACGTAGGCCGCCGCGCCGGCCCGGACCGCCGGCCCGTCGCGCGTGACCTCGTCGGCGGACGTGTCGGAGACGACCAGCGGAACGCCGAGGGCGACCGTCTGCCGGCACGGCCCGTCGACCACGGCCCCTTCGTCGAAGGCGGCCCCGGCCCGGCCCGCGACCGTCTGGCGGTCTCCGTCGAGCCGTGTCACGAGCGCGAACGCGCCGCCGAGCGCGCGGCAGGCCACGAGCGCCAGCGGGTCGAGGGCGTCGCCGGCCTCGGCGTGGAGCGGGCCAGTCGCCTGGGCGGCCGCCGACTGGGCGGGGTCGGGAAGGTCGGGCACGGTCGGGGAGCGGGCGCTCGTCAGGGAGTCGGGTTCGGAGGCGGGGACGTGGGGGCGCAGAGAGGGCGTCGGTCCAGCCCGCCCTGGCGGCCGCTCTCGTCTGCCCGCCGCCTCGGGTCGTGCGAGCTCCGAGACGGTCGGGTCTGGGGCTACGCCGCCTCGCGCTCGAACGGCGCCAGCGCGTCGGCGACCGTGCGGGCGTCGGGGGCCCAGCGGAGCAGCGTCTGGATCACGCCGTCCAGGAGCGCGTCCGGGCACGAGGCGCCGGCGGTCAGGATGATGTCGAGCGGAGGGCCGGCGCCCTGGAGGCGGTCCAGTGGCAGCCAGTCGCGCGACTGGCGCGCCTCCTTGGCCCGCCAGTCCCAGTGGCGGATCAGGCGCGGGCTCACGATCTCGCCCGCGTCGCGGACGAAGTACGTGGGCAGGCCGGCGTCCTCGCACAGCTCCACCAGGTGGCTCGTGTTGGACGAGTTGTAGCCGCCGACGACGACGGCGAGGTCGGCCCCGTGCTCGATCAGGGCCTCGGTCGCGTCCTGGTTCTCCTTGGTCGCGTAGCACAGCGTGTCGGACGTGTCGGCCACGTTCCGGTCGTCGCCGTCGCGGGCCAGGACCGCCTGGCGGATCCGCTCGGCGATGGCCGCCGTCTCGGTCGCCAGCATGGTCGTCTGGTTGACCACGCCGATCCGGACCAGGTCGCGCGCCGGGTCGAAGCCGTCGGACGTCTTGCCCTCGAAGTGGCGCCAGAAGAACTCGGGGCCCTGGTGGCCCTCGATCACGGCCGCCAGCGTCTCGGTCTCGGCCGGGTCGCGCACCACCACGACGGGCGCGTCGGCCGCGGCGCGGCTGAACGTGGCCCGCGTCTCCTCGTGGTTGCGTTTGCCGTGCACGACCACGGTGTAGCCCTTGGCGCCGATGTGGGCGCCCTTTTTCCACACGCGGACCACGAACGGGCACGTGGTGTCGTAGGCCTGCACGTCCACGTCCTGGGCGGTCAGGGTGTCCAGCACCTCGGTCGGCGCGCCGAAGGCGGGCACGATCACGAGGTCGCCGGGCCCGAGCTCCGAGAACGGGATCAGCTGGTCGCCCGCGGTCGTGCGCAGGAACCGGACGCCGCGCGCCACCAGGTCCTCGTTGACGTGGGGGTTGTGGATCATCTCCGACAGCAGGAACACGCGGCCGGCCGCCGCCTTGTTCGGGTTCTCGTCCAAGGCCCGGTAGGCGATCTCGATGGCGTTCTCGACGCCGAAGCAGAACCCGAAGTGGCGGGCCAGCTTGACGCGGAACGGGCCGAAGTCGAGGACGCTCGGCGCCAGGTCCTTTTTCCGTGGGTCCGCGTCGCGGCGGGCCGTCTTGACGGCGCTCACGACGGGGCTGCGGTAGAAGTCGGGGACGTCGAACTGGCGGGCCATGCGGGCGGGGGCGGGATGGTCTGGGGGGCTAACGCGTCCGGAGGCGTGGGGGTGCGGCGGGGCGTGGGCTCTGCGGAGAATTGGACGGCCGCCCCGCGCCGGCCGCCCCGCGCCGGCGGGAGGGGCGCGACGGGTTCGCCATGCGCGGTAAGCTGTTTTGTCGCATTATGCGGACACTTTCTCCACCTGATTCCACGCCCATGGCCCTCCGCTACTCCTTCCTCCTCGCGCTCGCCGCGCTCCTGCTGGCGCCCGCCGCCGGCGCCCAAGGCGCCTCCGGCGTCGTCATCAATGAGGTGGACTCCGACACGCCCGGCAGCGACACCGCGGAGTTCATCGAGCTCTACAACGCGTCCTCCAGCGCCGTCTCGCTCGACGGGTTGGTGGTCGTGCTGTTCAACGGCAGCAACGACCGGTCGTACGCCGCCTACGACCTCGCCGGCTCCCTCGCCGCTGGCGACTACTACGTGCTCGGCAACCCGGGCGTGCCCAACGCGGACCTGGAGATCGATCCGGGAGGCAGCGGGGCGATTCAGAACGGGGCCGACGCCGTCGCCCTCTACACGGGCACCGCGGCCGACTTCCCCGCCGATACCGCCCCGACGACGACCAACCTCGTCGACGCCGTTGTGTATGACACTGACGACTCCGATGACACGGGCCTGCTCACGGGGCTCGGCCAGACGGCCCAGTACGACGAAGACGCGAACGGCGACAAGGACAACCAGTCGGTCCAGCGCTCGCCGGACGGGGCCAACGCCTTCATCACGGCGCCGGCGACTCCCGGCGCGGCCAACCCGTCCGTCGCGCCCGAGGAGTTCTCGACCATCCTGCTGGGCGCCAACGAGGTGCCGCCGGTGACCACCGGCGCCGCCGGCGGCGTGATGGCCGTCCTCACGGGCACGGAGCTGGTCGTGACGGGCCAGTTCGGCGGCCTGGAGAGCGACTACAACGCGTCGGTCGGGTCCCACCTCCACCGCGGCGCGGCGGACGTGAACGGCCCCGTGGAGTACCCCCTCAGCCCGGCGCTCGACGCGGACAACCGCGGGGGCACCTTCGAGGCCGACGACAACACGTTCGACGTCCGGCCCACCTTCGCCGACTCGCTCCGCAACGGGTTGGTCTACGTCAACGTCCACACGGTGGACCAGCCCGACGGCGAGATCCGCGGCCAGCTGCTCACCGAGACGCCGACCGCCAGCGTCACGCTGGCGCAGGCGCGCGAGATCGGCGCCGGCTTCTCGGTGTCGCTGGCGGGCACGGTCTCGCGCGCGATGGGCGACTTCTCGTACGTCCAGGACGACGGCGGCGCGGTCGCCGTCCGCCAGACGTTCGGCGACTACGCCGACGCGGTCGCGGCCGGGACCATCGCCGCCGGCACGGCCGTCGAGTTGACCGGGACGCTCTCGGAGTTTAGCGGCCTGCTCCAGATCAACAACACGGACCTCGCCAGCTACACCGTCGGCGCGACCGGCGCGGCCCCGACCCCGGAGGTCGTGACGCTGGCCGAGCTCGCCGCCGACGGCGAGGCCTACGAGTCGCGCCTGATCTCGGTCGTCGACGTCACGTTCGCCGCCGCTGGCGGCACGTTCGCCGCCGGCGAGGAGTACGCCGTCAGCCAGGGCGACGACACGGGCACGGTTCGGATCAACGGCGCCGAGGAGACGGCCGTCGTCGGCACGGCCATCCCGGCCGTCGGCCAGCTGACGGGCGTGGTCGACGAGCGCGGCGGGGCCTACCGGATCCTGCCGATCCTGGCCACCGACGTGACGGCCGGCGGAACGGCGGGCGAGACCGGCCCGGAGGCCGGCTTGCGTCTCGCCGTGGCCAACCCTCTCCGCGGCGCGGCCACGGTTCGGTTCGAGCTGGCGGCGCCCGGCCGAGCCCGGCTCGCGCTGTTCGACGCGCTGGGCCGGCAGGTGGCCGTCCTGGTCGACGGCGGTGTCGGCACGGGTGAGCAGACGGCGACGCTGGAGGCCGGCGCGCTGTCGACGGGCGTCTACGTGCTCCGCCTCCAGACCGAGACGGACACCGTCAGCCGCACGCTGACCGTCGTGCGCTAACCGGCCCAGCCGGCAGCGACCGCCAGCGGGGCGGGGCCTGATCCTGACGGGTCGGGCTCCGCCCCGCTCGTTTGTGCCCGCCCGGCTGGCGGGCCGCCTCCGCCAGCGGGACGCCCCGGTGCCCGGCCGCGCTAGGTCCAGTCCACCCGGACCAGCCGGGCGTTCGGGCGGAGCTCGCGGCCGGCCTTGGCCTCCGGCCGGCCGTCGAGCTCGACCACGTCGGCCGTAAAGTCGAACGAGGCCAGCAAGCCGTCGGCCTCGCCCTGGTTGTGCCCGAGCAGGCTGGAGCCGACCCCGTAGCCGGCCACCGGCACGCCCGCCCGCTCGAACCGCTCGATCTTGTGCGGCGTAAAGCCGCCGCTGGCGATGATGCCGACCGCCTCGAACCCCTCGGCGTCGAGCGACTGGCGGAGCAGACGCACGAGCGGCGGGTTGACGCCTGTGAGGGCGCCGTCTGGCTCCTGCCGCGCGCGCTCCTTCAGGGAGCGGTCCACCATGCGCTCGCTCGTGTCCACGCGCACGCCCGAGAGCGCGCCGTCGCCGAACGCGTCCCGCATCGCGCGCGCCACCGCCAGCGCGTCGGCCACGACGTCGTTGCGGTAGTCGACCAGGCTGACCACGTTGACGCCGGGCTCGTGTGCGCGGACGTAGCGGGCGAAGGCGAGCGTCGCCGCCACCACGTCGCCGCCAAAGGCCGCGATGAGCGCGTGCGGCATGGTCCCGGCGCCGCGCCCGCCCCACCACGCGCCGCCGGCGTCGCTGGAGACGCTGCCGGCGCCGCCCACCATCGCGGCGTAGCCGTCGGCCGTCTGCACGCGCCAGTCGTCGTGGCGGGCGCCCATGAAGATGACCGGCTTGCCGGCCGCCGCGTCGATCACGCGGCGCACGTTGGAGGCGACCAGCGAGCGGCGGGCCAGCGTGCCGAGCAGCGGCGTCTCCAGGTGGGCAAAGGCCCGGTACGGCCCGCGGAGGAGCATCACGGTCTCCCACGGCTCCACCGGGTCGCCGTCGAGCAGCGTCTCCAGCGACACGGCCTCGCGCGAGTAGCCGTCGGCGAGCTGCGTCTGCACCAGCCGCACGCCCTCGTAGGCCCCGGCCACGATGCCGCTCCGCTTGGCGAACACCTGCATCGTCACGTGCGGGTCGCAGTCGGCCTGGGCGAGCGTGGCGGCGGCGCGGACAAAGTAACGGTCGGAGAGCCAGCCCTCGCGGATGCGCGGGTCGAACTGGAAGACGGAGGCCGGAAAGCGGCCGAGGCCGCGGCGGAGAGTCGCGGCGCGGTCGTCGGCTTGGGGATCGTCGGCGGGCGTCGGGCGGGCGTGGGACATGGCGGGCGACGACCGGGAAGGGCCGTCGTCGGTCCCTGGCACGGTCGGAGAGGGGTCGGTGGTGTGGGCCATCGCAGCGCCGGCGAGGCGCGTGCGGCGAGCGTCGTCGCGGCTGGCGAGAAGGTATCGCGTGCGAGCGGCGCTGGCGCCACGCGAGGCGCGCCCCGACGCTCGGCGCCCCGCTGGCGGCCGTCCTCGCCGGGACCGACCGCCAGTGGAGCGAGCGCTACGCCTTGGCCGCCAGCCGGTCGGACCACTCGGCGCGCCACGCGGGGAAGCGGCCCTCCAGGATCGCCGCCCGCATCTGGCGGACCGTCCACATATAAAGGGCCAGGTTCTGGACGCTGGCGATCTCCATGAACAGCGGCTCCCGGGTCAGCGTCAGGTGGCGGAGGTAGGCGCGGCTGAACGTCTGGCTGTGGTACACCTCGAGGCCGGGGTCGAGCACGCCGAAGTGCTCTTTCCAGCGCGCGTTCTTGATGTTGACGATGCCCTCGGTGGTAAACAGCGTGCCGGTGCGCGCGTTGCGCGTGGGCATCACGCAGTCGAACAGGTCCACACCGCGGGCCACGTTCTCGACCAGGTTCTGGGGCGTCCCGACGCCCATGAGGTAGCGGGACCGGTCGCGGGGCAGGACCTCGTTCACGGTCTCGACCATGTCGTACATCACCGGCGCCGCCTCGCCGACGGACAGCCCGCCGATGGCGTAGCCCTCGGCCTCCAGCGCCACCAGCGCGTCGGCGCTTTCGCGGCGCACGTCGGCAAAGGTGGCGCCCTGGACGATGGGCCACAGCGACTGGTGGTGGCCGTAGTGGGGCTCCGTGGCTCGCCAGTGGGCGAACGCGCGCTCGGCCCAGCGGACGGTGCGGGCGTTGGCGCGGCGGGCCTCGGCGTGCTCGACGGTGGCCGGCGTCAACTCGTCCAGCACCATCATCACGTCCGAGCCAATGTCGCGCTGCGTGTCCACGACGGACTCGGGCGTGAACTCCAAGAGCGCCCCGTCGAGGTGGCTCCGAAAGCGCACACCGTCCTCGGTCACCTTGCGGAGGTCCGCCAGCGAGAACACCTGGAAGCCGCCCGAGTCGGTCAGGACGGGCCGGTCCCACGCCATGAACCGGTGGAGCCCGCCGGCGGCGCGGAGCACCTCGCGGCCGGGCCGGAGCGCCAGGTGGTAGGTGTTGCCCAGGACGATGCGCGCGTCGAGGTCGCCGGTCAATGTGCGCGGCGCGACCGCCTTGACGCTGCCGACCGTCCCGACGGGCATGAACATGGGCGTCTCGACCGTCCCGTGGTCGGTGTGCAAGACGCCGGCGCGGGCGCCGGTCTCGGGGCACTCGGCCTGGAGCTCGAAGGTCAGGGGCATGGCGGGCGGGGGAGAGGCCGGAGGGTAGCGGCGGCGGGCGGCAGCGGCGGGCAAGCGTCCGCGAAAGCGCCCGGCTGGCGGTGTACGTCGGCGGGCCCCTGGCCCCGGCTACTCGCCGGCGTCGGGCGCCAGCGCGTGGCGCGCGGCCGTCGCGCGAAGCCTCGGGCCGGCCGTATCGTTGGAGATACTCCCCCTCTCTCTCTCCCCTCATGAACAACCTGTTCCGCGGACTCCTGGCCGGCTACGGCGCCAAAAAGCTGGGCGGCGGCTGCTTCTCGACCATCCTGGTCTTCGTGCTTCTGTGGGTGCTGCTCGGCCAGTGCGGCGCCACCTACGCGCCCACTGAGGCGGAGGCGGCCCGCGTCGAGTCGGTCTCGGCGGCCCCCACGCCCCCGGCCGCCGTGCCGCTGACTGGCGTCGTCCCTGGCGGGGTGGCGCTCGCCGCCGGCGACTAGCCGGGGCCAGGGGCCCGCCGACGTACGTTCCTCGACCATGCGCGCTGCCCTCCTGCTGGCCCTAGTCGCGCTCGCCGCTCTGCCGGCGGGCGCCCAGCGGATCGCGCCGCCGCTGCCCGACACCACGGCGGCGCTCTACGGGACGAGCGTCGCGCTCGTGCTGTCGCTCTCCGAGTACGGCCTGGGCGCCGGCGGCGCCCTCCGCGCCCGGCTGGCCGACGACTGGTCGGCCACGGCCGAGCTGTCGATCGGCGCGGGCCGCGACGAGCGCGAGCAGAGCATCAGCGGCGGTCTCTTCGGCGAGCGCGAGGCGCGGCTCAAGCGGAACAACGTGCTACTGGCGCCGCTCCAGATCGGCATCGAGCGCCGGCTGTTCCGGACGCGCGTCGAGGACAACTTCCGCCCGTTCGTGGCGCTGGCGGTGGGCCCGACGCTGGCCTACCAGTGGCCCTACTTCGACGACCTCGACGGCGACGGACGCCGCGACGACGGCGAGGAGCTGACGCCCGGCCTCTCGGGCTTGGGCAAGGGCCAGGCGCGCGTCGGGATCGGGGGGACGGCGGCCCTGGGCGCCGCGTTCGGGCGGAGCGCGCGCACCTCGCCGTCCATCCGCTTTGGCCTCCAGGGCACCTACTTCCCGGTCGCGGTGGACCTGCTGGAGATCACGCCGCTCGTGGACGACCCGTCACGCAAGACGTTCGTGACGCCCGTCGTGAGCTTCCACGTCGCCCGCCGGCTCTAGCGCCGCCCCGGCTAGTCGCCGGCGCTGGCGCCCCGCCCCGCTGGCGGACGGCCTCCGCCAGCCGGTGGGCACGGCGCCCGCCCGGCCGCGTAGAAGCCCCGTCCCACCGATCCACGATGCCCGCCCTCGAACCCGCCGATGTCGTCCGCCTGGGCCGGGTCCCTTACCGAGAGGCGTGGGCGCTCCAGCAGCGCTTGCAGGACGGGCTGGTCCAGGCCAAGCGGGCCGACCCGCCCCAGCGCCCGGCCCACACCGTCTTGGTGGTGGAGCATCCGCCCGTGTTCACGCTGGGCAAGAGCGGCGACCGCGCCCACCTTCTCGCCACGCCCGACGGGCTGGCGGCGGCCGGCGCCGAGTACGTCGAAGTGGACCGCGGCGGCGACGTCACGTTCCACGGGCCGGGCCAGGTGGTGGTCTACCCGATCCTCGACCTCGACCGGCTCTCGACGCCCACGGGCGAGCCGCTGCGCGACCTCCACCGCTACCTCCGCGCGCTCGAGGAGGCTGTGATCCAGACCTGCGCCGACTGGGGCGTCACGGCCGGCCGCGTGCCCGGCCGGACCGGCGTCTGGGTCGGCCCCGACGAGACGGGCGCCGAGCGCAAGGTGTGCGCGATGGGCGTCCGCTGCAGCCGCTGGGTCACGATGCACGGGCTGGCCCTCAACGTGACCACGGACCTGGGCTGGTTCGACCGCATCGTGCCGTGCGGCATCGCCGACCGCGGCGTGACCTCGCTCGCCCGCGAGGCCCGCCAGCCGGCCGCGCCCGGGCCGGTCGCCGACCGGCTGCTGGCGCACCTGGCCGAGCGGCTGGGGCTGGCGCTCCGCGAGGCGGACGCCCGCGGCGGGCACGCGCCGCCACCACCCAAGATTCTCACGTCAGGGGCAACCTGAACGGGGGCCGCGTGCGTTGGACCGCCGAGACGCCTCCCCACTCCCCCTCCCGACCCGTCATGGCTCCGTTCAACATCGACCAGTTTGCCCGCCAGCTCCTCGCCGAGGCCCTGTTCTACGACGAGGAGTACGGCGCGCTCGGCAACGTCAGCCTTATCGACAAAGAGAGCGTGCGCGAGCGCTTTCTCGCCTCCTACGACCCCGAGCGCGACACCTTCCTGATCGAGGAGGCCGTCGAGTGGGAGGAGATCGACGCCGACGAGGACGGCGAGGTCGACTACGCGCTGGCCGTCGACGGCCAGGAGCACGGCACCTACGGCACGCCCGAGGAGGCCGCCGAGGTGCTGATGGGGCTGGCCCGGGACAACAACCTGGCGCCCAGCTTCATGATCTTGTTCGACGAGGAAGCGGCGTAGGTCCGTCTCCGCCCACCCCGAGACGCCTCTCCGCCACCGGCGGGGAGGCGTTTTCGCGTCGCGCCGCCCCGCTGGCGCTGGGGGCCGGCGGCCACGACCGCCAGCGGGGCGCGACGGGCGGCATGACAGATCGGTGTCACCTGGGGCGAGTAGCCTACGTTCGAACTTCCCCTCCGATCCATGACCACAGTCCACCCCCTGAGCCGCCGGCCGCAGCAGCGGCGCCTGGTCGTCGCCGTCCGCGGCGCCGCCGGGACCGGCAAAAGCTGGTTTGCCGCCTCCCTCGCCGACGCCGGCCTGGGCCGCCTGTGCTTTTTCGACACCGAGCGCAAGGCGCGCTTGCTGGAGGGCGCCGACGGCTCGCGCTACGACGCCATCGAGGTGGAGCACCCCGACGAGCTGCTGCCGTTCGTCGACTGGGCGCTGACCGACGGCAAGGCCGAGCAGGGCTACGGCTGCTACGCGCTCGACAGCTGGGCCATGTACTTTGGGCGCAAGCACCGGGCCACCGTCCAGGCCGTCCGCGAGCGGACCGGCGACCCGACGGCGCGGCCGTCGGCCGACGAGCTCCAGGCCGACCAGGTGGTGTTTCAGGAAGTGCTCCGCCGGCTGTGCGTCGACTCGGGCGCGTGCGTGGTCATCACCGACCAGGTGGCGGCGCGCGGCCAGCAGGACCGCGAGGAGAACGAGATGGGCCGCGTTGTGCCCATGACGGCGAGCGGCCTGGAGTACTTCGTGGACGTGATGCTGGAGCTGTCGCTGCGCCAGGACGGCTTCGAGACGCGCCGGGTCGCGACCGTCGTCAAGTCCAACGCGCCCGACTTCCCGGTGGGGATGGAGATCGAGGACCCGACGTTCGCGGCGCTGATGGAGCGGCTGGGCGACGGCCCGCAGCCCGTCGAGACCGAGCACGCCGAGGTGCTGCCCCAGCCCGCGCTGGCGGCCCCCGCCGGCCCGACGCTGGCGGACCTGCTGGCCGAGGCCGAGGGCTTTGGTCTGGGGCGCCCCCAGGTGCTGTTGGCCGCCCGCCACTACTGCGGCGTCCAGGCCCTGGACGAGCTGACGACCGGCGAAACCGCCGACCTGCTCGACCGGATGCGCGAGCGCTACGCGGTCTCCGGCGACAGCGCCGGCGAGGCCGAGCCCCAGGTCCAGGTGTCCCGCCGCAAAAAGGCGGCCTAGCTCCTCGCCCCGCTGGCGACCGCCGCCAGTGGGGCGCTCTGGGCTCTGGGCGGCGGCGCGCGTACGTTTTTGGAGTCCGGAAGCGCTACCAGGCGGCCCCGGCGTTGCGCCCAGCGCTCGGCGCCCCTATCCTGAAGCCGCACCCCGTCCCCCGACGTGACCCCCTCCTGCCTCCGACGTCCCCGACGCCGACCGACCTCCGGGCTCGGGAGACGAGGCATATCTGGACGGCACCGCTAGCACACCAGCGGCCACCCCTTCCGAACGCCGACTCTCTTCCGAGAGTCGGCGTTTTCTGTTTCTGCGCTCCATGTCTGCTCCCATCGCCCTCGCCTTTTCGGGCGGCCTCGACACCTCGTTCTGCGTGCCGTACCTCCGCGAGGAGACCGGCCGCGACGTCTGGACCGTCACCGTCGACACCGGCGGCTTTTCCGACGACGAGCGCGCCGAGATCGCCGCTCGCTCCGCCCGTCTCGGCGCCGCCGGCCACACCCTGGTCGACGCCCGCGCGGATCTGTGGGCCGACGTGCTCCAGTTTCTCGTCAAGGGCGACGTGCTGCGCGGCGGCGTCTACCCGCTGTGCGTCGGCCCGGAGCGCGTGGTCCAGGCCCGGGCGCTGGCGGAGGCCGCGCGCGAGGTCGGCGCGACGGCGGTCGCCCACGGCTCGACGGGCGCCGGCAACGACCAGATCCGGTTCGACACCGCGCTCCGCCTGCTGGCGGAGCGCGCCGGTGCCGGCGCGCTGGACGTGCTGGCGCCCATCCGCACGCTGGCGCTGTCGCGCAAAGAGTCGTCGGACTACCTCCGCGAGCGCGGCGTCGAGGTGGACGCCTCCACCACCGACTACTCGGTCAACCGCGGCCTGTGGGGCACCACCATCGGCGGCAAGGAGACGCACGCCAGCGACGGCGTCCTGCCCGAGCACGCTTGGCCCGACACGGTCTCGCCCCAACTCGCCCCCGACGCGCCCTGCCAGTTGGTCGTGACGTTCGAGGCCGGCGTCCCGGTCGCGGTCGACGGCGACCGGCTGGATCCGGTGGCCCTGGTGGAGATGCTCAACCGCGAGGGCGCGGCCCACGGCGTCGGGCGCGGCATCCACGTGGGCGATACAATTCTGGGTATCAAGGGGCGGATCGCGTTCGAGGCGCCGGGCGCGCTGACCCTGGTCGCGGCCCACCGTGAGCTGGCAAAGCTGGTCCAGACCCAGCGCCAGCTGGTCGAGTCGGCCCGGCTGGGAGGCCTGTACGGGCGGCTGGTCCACGAGGGCCTGTTTTTCGATCCGGTCTGCCGCGACCTGGAGGCGTTCCTGGACAGCGCCAACCGCCGCGTGACCGGGACCGTAACCGCCGAGTGGTTCAAGGGCGCCATCCGCGTGCTCGGCGCGGTCTCGCCGCACTCGCTGTTCGACGCCGGCGCGGCGCGCTACGGCGAGGACCACGCGCTCTGGAGCGGCCGCGACGCCCATGGCTTTGCCCAGATCTACGGGCTCCAGGCCCGGCTGGCGGCCCGCGCCGGCGCCGAGCAGTAGGCCGATGAGCCCGTCGCCCCCTTCCCCCCACTCGTCACCCGCGATGCCCACCCAGTCCATCACCGCGCTCACCGTCGACCACGTCGCCAGCAGCACGGGGCCGTGCCGGCTGGGGCACCACGTTCGCGTCTCGCCCTACGTCGTCGCCGAGGAAGGCTACTGCCTGGCCGTCCGCGCGCTCGACCACAAGGAGGTCTACAACCAACTCGAAGGCGCCGACGGCGTGTTTCGGACGGTCGAGAAGGGGCAGATGCTGGTCGGCGCCCTGGGCGAGCGCCAGGCGCTCAAGGGCTACTCTGGCCGCGTGCCGCGCCAGGTGTCGCCGGGCGACGTGCTCCACGTCCAGAACATGGGCGGCATCCTGGGCCGCGTCGCTCGGGAGCACCCCGACCTGGGACCCGCGCTGCGCGTCGAGGTGCTGGGCGCCGTCCTGATGGGCGAGCCGCCGCGCCACGCGCGGATCCAGGACATGGCCATCGAGCCGGTCGAGACGCTGGCGGCCTCGGCGCCGCTGGTGATGGTGTCCGGCACGGCGATGAACACGGGCAAGACGTTCGCCGCCGCGGCGCTGGTGGCCGGTCTGAGCGGGCGCGGGCTGCGCGTCGCCGCGGCCAAGTTGACCGGCGCGGCGCTCCAGCGCGACGTCCGGGCGATGGTGGCGGCCGGCGCCATCGCCTCCGCCAGCTTTATCGAGGCGGGGGCCGTCGCCACGACCGGCCGCGACATGCTGCCGGTCGCCAAGGGCATCATCGCCCACCTCAACCGCGCCGATCCCGACGTGCTGGTGCTGGAGCTGGGCGACGGCGTGATCGGTCCGTACGGCGTCGACCAGATCCTGCAGGACATGGAGCTCCAGCGGCTGACGGCGACGCACGTGCTGGCGGCCACCGACCTGGCCGGCGCCTGGGCCTGCGACCAGCTGTTCCGCACGCGCTACCGCGCCGAGATCGGCGTCGTGGTGGGGCCGGCGACCGACACCGAGGTGGGCCAGCGCTACATCCAGACGTCGCTGGGCATCCCGGCCGTCAACGCGCGCTCCGAGCCCGCCGCGCTGGCGGCGTTGGTGGCCGAGGACGTGGCCGAGCACCGCGCCTGGGCGGAGTCGCCGGGCGCGATGCCGGTGTCGTTTAACGGGCCGCGGCGGCTGCTGTCCTCGGCGTCGTCGTGACGGGCATCGCACACGCGGCGGGCGCCGCCAGCGCGGCGGGGTGCGGCGAGGCGCCCCGGCACGCGGAGGCGCCCCGCCGGGCCGTCTCTACGGGTGCGCCGGTCCGGGCGGCGGTGCTGCACGGGGCGGGCTACGCCGGCGGCGAGCTGATCGCGCTGCTGCTGGCGCATCCCCTCGTCGCGCCGGTCGCCGTCACCAGCCGGAGCCAGGCGGGGCAGTCGGTGTGGACGACGCACCCGCGCCTGCGCGGCCAGACGGACCTGGCCTACGCGGCGCTCGCCGACCTCGACCCGGAGTCGTTCGACGTGGCGTTCGTGTGCGCCGAGCACGGCCAGGGCGCCGCCGCCGTCCAGGCCCTCCGCCAGCTCAGATTCGGCGGGCTGGTCGTGGACCTCAGCGCCGACCACCGGCTGGATTCGGTCGAGACGTACGAGCGCGTCTACGGCCTCACGCACCCCGACCCGGACGCCATGCGCGCGGCGGTCTACGGGCTCGCCGAGGTCCACCGCCAGCGGCTCGCTGGGCTGGCGGAGGTGCCCAGCGCGACCATCGCCAACCCCGGCTGCTTCGCCACGGCCATCGCGCTCGCGCTCTGGCCGCTGGCGGAAGTGATCGGCGAGTACCGGGCGCACGTGACGGCACTGACCGGCGCGTCGGGCTCCGGCGCCCGGCCGTCGGCCACGACGCACTATCCGGCGCGGGCCGGCAACGTGCGGGCGTACAAGCCGCTCGCGCACCGGCACCTGGCCGAGGTAGACGAGACGCTGGGCGAGCGCGCGACCGTCCACTTTGTGCCGTCGTCGGGTCCGTGGACGCGTGGCATCTGGGGCACGGCCCACGTCGCGCTGACTGGCGCCGAGCGGTCGCCCGACGGCGTCCGCCAGCCGGACGTGGACGCGGCGTTTGCGGCGGCCTACGACGCCTCGCCGCTGGTGCGGATGTCGCCGGGCGTGCTGCCCGAACTGCTGCCGGTCGTCGGGACGCCGTTTTTCGACGTCGGGTGGATCGTCCAGGGCGGCCATCTGGTGATCGGGTTTGCCTTGGACAACCTGCTCAAGGGCGCCGCCAGCCAGGCGGTGCAGAACCTCAACCTGGCGCTCGGCTGGCCGGAGGCGCTGGGGCTGCTGCCGGGCGTGGCGGTGCCGTCGTGACGGGTTGCCTTTCCGTGTGGCGCGTGGCCAACGCTCTGCAACTGCAGTCGCCACGCCGTGGCGTCTCTACGATTTCGGTCCCTGACTCCTGATTCATCGTGCCTGACTACTCTCTCGACCCGATGGCGCTGGAAGACGCCGTCACGCTTCCGACCTACGCCAAGCCGCCCGTCGCGCTCGTGCGCGGCCAAGGCACGCACGTGTGGGACACCGAGGGCCGCGAGTACCTCGACTTCTACGGCGGCCACTGCGTCGCGCTCTTGGGCCACTGCCCACCGCGCGTCGTCGACGCGATCCGCCAGCAGGCCGGGGAGCTGCTGTTCTACTCCAACGCCGTCTACAGCCCGGTCCGCGCCCAGGCCGCCGCCGCGCTGGCGGCGCTCGCGCCCGACGGGTTGGGCCGCGTGTTCTGGTGCAACTCCGGGACTGAGGCCAACGAGACGGCGCTCAAGCTGGCGCGTGCCACGACCGGGCGCCACCGCGTGGTCGCGTTTTCCGGCGGCTTCCACGGGCGGACGCTGGGCAGCCTGGCCGCGACCTGGGGCGACGGCTACCACGCGCCCTACCGCTCCGCCCTGCCCGAAACAACGTGGGTGCCCTTCGGCTGGGAGGGCGCCGTCGATGGGGCGCTGGCGGGCCACGACGTCGCCGCGCTCATCCTGGAGCCGATGCAGTCGATGGCGGGCGTCACCGAGGCACCGGCCCACTTCTACCAGGCCATCCGCGAGATCTGCGACCAAACCGGCACGGTCCTGATCTTCGACGAGGTCCAGACCGGCGTCGGGCGGACGGGCGCGTTCACCTACGGCGAGCACGTCGGCGTGACGCCGGACCTGGTCACGCTCGCCAAGAGCCTGGGCGCCGGCGTCCCGGTCGGCGCCGTGCTCGTGTCCGACGCCATCGCCGCGACCGTCCAGCCGGGCGACCAGGGGACGACGTTTGGCGGCGGAATGCTGGCGATGGCGGCCGTCCGCGCCGCCCTCGGCCAGCTGGTGGACGACGGCCTGATGGCGCGCGCCGTCCAGGTCCACGCCCGGCTGGCGGACGGCCTGGGCGAGATCTCGGCCGTGGCCGAGGTGCGCGGCCGAGGCTGCCTGATGGGCGTCTCCCTCGACCGGCCGGCCAAGCCCGCCGCCGCCGCGCTCCGCCAGCGGGGCGTGATCGTGGGGACGGCCGGGCCGCCGGACACGCTCCGCCTGATGCCGCCGCTGACCACGACCGACGCCGAGGTCGACGACTTTCTCGGCCGGCTGGCGGACGTGCTGGACGAATCCGCTTGACTCTAGGCAGGCGCCCCGCGGGCGCCTCTACGACTGCTTCCGATGAACCATCTCACCGACTGGTCCGACCTTCCCAATGCCGTCTGGCGCGCCTGCCTCGACCGCGCGCTGGGGCACCGCCAGCGGCCGGCGTGGACGCGCTCGGCGGCCGGAAAGGCGCTCGGGCTGGTGTTTTTCAACCCGTCGCTGCGCACGCGGGCGTCGATGGACCTGGCCGCCGCCCACCTCGGCGCCCACCCGGTCACCTTGACGCCCGGCAGCGGCATGTGGGGCCTGGAAACCCGGGACGGCGTGACGATGGACGGCGCTGCCGCCGAGCACGTAAAGGAGGCGTTCGGCGTGCTGAGCCGCTACGTCGACGCCCTGGGCGTCCGCACGTTTGCGACGCTGACCGACCACGACGCCGACCACGAGGACCGGGCGTTCCAGGCCGCTGTCGATGCTTCGACGGTGCCCGTCGTCAACCTGGAGTCGGCGCGGTGGCACCCGTGCCAGGCGCTGGCGGACGCGGCGGCCGTGACGGAAACGCTCGGCCAGACGCGCGGCCGAAAGCTGGTGCTGCACTGGGCGCCGCACCCGAAGCCGCTGCCACGCGCCGTCCCCAACTCGGCGCTGCTGATGGCGGCGCGGCTGGGGATGGAGGTCGTGGTCGCCCGGCCGGAGGGCTTCGACCTGGACGACGACGTCCTCGACCTGGCCCGCCAGACGGCGGCGCGGACGGGCGGGTCGGTCACGTGCTCGGCCGACCGCGACGCCGCGCTCGCCGGCGCCCACGTCGTCTACGCCAAGGCCTGGGCCGGCCGCGCGGTCTACGACGCGCCCGCCACCGAGGCCCGCCAGCGGCACGCCCACGCCGACTGGACCGTTACCGCCGACACGATGGCCCGCACCGACCGCGCGGCGTTCATGCACTGCCTGCCCGTCCGCCGGGGCGTGGTCGTCGACGGCGAGGTGCTGGACGGGGACCGCGCGATCCATCTGCTCCAGGCCGAGTACCGGCTCCACGCCCAGAAGGCCGTGTTGGAATGGGTCTGGAGCCTGCTTCCGTCCGACGCTCACGCAGGCAGCGTCCGCCAGCCGGTGCGGGCATGACGCCGACCGTCATCAAGCTGGGCGGCGCCATCGTGGCCGATGCCGAGGCGATCCGCGCGGTCTGGGGCGGCGTCGCGCGCCTGCCTGGGGCGGTCGTGGTGCATGGCGGCGGGCCGCAGGCGACGGCCCTCGCGCGGCGCCTGGGGCACGAGCCCCGGATCGTCGCCGGCCGGCGCGTGACGTCGGACCTCGACCTCGACGTGGCCCTCTACACGCTGCGCGGAAGCCTCAACGTGGGGCTGGTGGCGTCCGCCCGCGCGGCTGGCGTCTACGCCGTGGGCGTGAGCGGCGCCGACGGCGGGCTGGTGACGGTCACGCGCCGCCCGCCCGTCGAGGTGGATGGCGAGCCGGTCGACTTTGGGCACGTCGGCGACGTCGTATCTGTCGACCCCGCGCTGCTGGCGGTGCTGGTGGGCGCGGGCATGGTGCCCGTCGTGGCGCCCGTCTGCGCCGACGCGGCGGGCGCCCTCTACAACGTCAACGCCGACACGGTCGCCTTCGAGATCGCGGCGGCGCTGGGCGCCCGGCTGGAGCTGGTGACCGAGGCCGGCGGCGTCCGCCGCGACGCCGACGATCCCGACAGCCGCATCCGCCAGCTGGGCGGGGCGGAGGTCGATGCGGGCGTGGCCGAGGGCTGGATCGCGGGCGGTATGCGGCCCAAGCTGGAGGTGGCACGCGCGGCCCTCGCGCGCGGCGCGCCGTCGGTGCGGATCTGCGGGCCGGGCGACTTGGGCAGCGACGGCGGGACGGCGGTCGTGCCATGACGCCGCCGACGTTTTCGACCGCGCCGACGCGCTCCGCCAGCGGCGCGGGACATGGGGGCGCTCGGGCGAGATCCTGCCCAGGCGGAGACGCCACACCGTGGCGTCTCTACGGTCCTAATTCCTGATTCCTCTTGTCTGATTCCTGATTCCTCGCGCCTGATCCCTCGTGCCTGATTCCTCCCCCGTCCTCGACCTCCACGCCGACCTGGTCCGCATCCCGTCGCTGAGCCATCAGGAGGCGGCGGCGGCGGACCACGTCGAGGCGTGGGCGCGTGCCGTGCCCGGCTTGGTCGTCGGGCGGCTAGACGACAACGTCTGGGCGAGTCTGGGCGACGGCGACGATCTGCTGCTCCTGGCGTCGCACCTCGACGTGGTGCCGCCCTCCGCCGAGCACCCGTTTCCGCCGTTCGAGCCGACCGTGCGCGACGGCCGCGTGTACGGGCGCGGCGCCGTCGACGCCAAGGCCAGCGGCGCGGCGATGCTGGCCGCGCTCGCCCGGCTGGCGGCGTCCGGCTGGCGGCCGCCGCCAGCGGGCCGCGTCGTGGTCGCGCTGACGGCGTGCGAGGAGACCGGCGGCGGCTACAACGGGATGCAGGCGATGCGCGCCGACGTGTTCGGCCACGCGCTGCCCGAGGTCTCCGCCGCCCTCGTCGGCGAGCCGACCGAGCTCCGGCCGTGCTTGGCTCAAAAGGGCCTGCTCATCCTGACGGCCACCGCCCGCGGCCGGACGGCCCACGCCGCCCGCGCCCACCTGGGCGACAACGCCATCACGCGCGCCGCCCGCGACCTGGTGCGCCTGGACGCGCTGACCTTCGACCGCGCCGACCCGCTCCTGGGCCTGCCCACCGCCACGGCCACACTCGTGGAGGGCGGGACGGCCAAGAACGTGGTGCCCGACCGCTGTGGCTTCACGCTCGACGTCCGCTCGACGCCGGCCTACACTCACGCCGAGCTGGCGGAGCTCGTGGCCGAGCACCTGGAGAGCAGGGTCGAGGTCTACTCCGACCGGCTCGTGCCGTGCGCCACGCCCGCCAGCGCCGCGGTGGCCGCGTCCGCGACCGACGCGCTGGTCGGCCTCGGGATGGACGCCGCGCCGTTCGGCAGCCCCACCGCGAGCGACTGGATCTTCCTCGCCGACGTGCCCGCGGTCAAGATCGGCCCCGGCCGCAGCGAGCTTTCCCACACCGCCGACGAGCACGTCGAGATTGACCAGCTGGTGCGCGCCGTCGACGTGTACGAAGCCATCGCGAGGCGTTACTTCGGCGGTCCAAGGGTCACGCTCCAGGGCTCGACAGTCGTGGCGTCGTAAGCCTCTTTATCCACCGAGCGAGAGGCGGAGATTCAGACCTCTGTTCTCTCATGATATTGCATCCGACGAACCCTGAACCCATGAGTCCTGAACCTCGACCCATCTGGCACAAAGGCACCGTAGCCGCCGACTGGGTGACGCGGTTTACCGTCGGCGAGGACGGGCGGTGGGACACGATCCTGCTGCCCTACGACCTGGAGGGGACGCGCGCTCATGCCTGGGCGCTGGGCCAGGCCGGCGTGCTGACCGGCGCCGAGGTGGACGAGGTGGGCGCAGCACTCGACCAGATCCGCCAGGCGTGGGAGCGGGGAGAGGTGGCGGTCCGCGTCGAGGACGAGGACATGCACACCGTCATCGAGCGCGAGCTGACGGCGCGCCTGGGCCAGGCCGGCAAAAAGATCCACGCCGGCCGGAGCCGCAACGACCAGGTGCTGACCGCGCTCCGCCTGTGGCTGCGCGACGCGCTGGCGGACGTCGCGGACGGGACGAGGGCCGTCGGCGGCGCCCTCTTGGACCACGCCGGCGCCGGCCAGTCGCTCCTGATGCCCGGCTACACGCACGGCCAGCGCGCCATGCCGACGACCGTCGCCGTCTGGGCCGCCGGCTTCGCCGACCTCTTGGCCGACGATCTCGCGGGGCTCGGCGCCGCCCGCCAGCGGGTCGCGGCGTCGCCGTGGGGGAGTGCGGCCGGCTACGGCGTGCCGGTGCTGGACCTCGACCGCGCCGGCGTGGCGCACCGGCTGGGGTTCGAGCGCGTCCAGGAGGTCGCGGCCGTCCAGCTGTCGCGCGGCAAGGCCGAGGCGGCCGTGGTCCACGCGCTCGTCCAGATCGGGCTGACCGTCAACCGGCTGGCGAGCGACCTGGCGCTGTTCGCGACGGCCGAGTTCGGGTTCGTGGCGCTGCCGCACGAGCACACGACGGGCTCGTCGATCATGCCCCAAAAGCGCAACCCCGACGTGCTGGAACTCGCGCGCGCCACCGTCCACCGCCTGACGGCCGAGCTGACGCTGCTGCTCACGCTGCCGGCGAACCTGCCCAGCGGCTACCACCGCGACCTCCAGCTGACCAAGGAGGCGACGATGCGCGCCGTGCTCGCCAGCCGAGACCTGCTCTCCGCCACGGCCGCCGTCTTGCCAGGCATCGAGTGGAAGCCCGAGCGGATGCGCGCCGCGCTGTCCCCGGACCTGTTCGCGACCGCCGCCGCCCTCCGCGAGGTCAGAGACGGCGTCCCGTTCCGCGACGCCTACCGCGACATCGGCGCCCACCTCGACCGGCTGGCGGTGCCGACCGACAGGGCCGCGCTGGCCGACTACGTCTCGCCCGGGACGCCGGGCCACGTCGACGTCGGCGAGCTCCGCCAGCGGCTGGCGGGCTAGCCACGCGCTGAGCGCTTGGGAAGCCGCTCCAGCGACACGCGCGCCGTCCCGGCCCGCTTGAGGCCGATCTCCTTGGCGGCGGCCGTCGACACGTCGATCACGCGGTTGCCGTGGAACGGGCCGCGGTCGTTGATGCGCACGACCACGCTGGCGCCGGTCCGTTCGTTGGTCACACGCAGGCGCGTGCCGAACGGCAGCGTCCGGTGGGCGGCCGTCATCTCGGTCGGGTCGAACGTCTCGCCGTTGGCGGTCGGGTTGCCCGCCAACTCGGCGCCGTAGTAGCTCGCCTTCCCGCTCCCGATGGCCTGGCCCTGGGCCTCCTCAGCGGGAGCCTCCGGAGCAGACGCCGGGATGTCGACGTCGCTGACCAACGCCACCGGAGGAACCATCGTCGCCACAGGCGGCGGGGGCTCGGCGGGCCGATCGACCGTCGCCGAGACGGCGGGGGCGTCCGAGACGGACGGGGCCGAGGACGACGCCACGCCGGCGCCAGCCGCCAGCAGCGCGGCGCTGGTCACCACGGAGGCGCGACGCCGAGCCTTCGACAAACGGGACCAGAGGCCGGCGCGGGGTCGGGAAACAGACGGGTCAGAAAACGAAGCCATACGGTCGAGCGCGATTCGGCCTCGTGCAAGCCAGAACCGTTCCGGTGAGGCAGAAGGATACGTATGTCCGCCTGGTTCGCGCCTTCAATGAGACGGTTTGTCACCCGTCGCGCCAGGCTGGCGCCGCCGTTCGGCGTCGGCGGCCGTCTTCTTGACCCAGCCTCCACAGTGCCAGGTCTCTGCCGGTCGATCGTCTGAGGACGGGGCCGATGTCTTGTCGGGCGTGTGACATTCGGGTGGCACCGCCCGTCACCATCTTGTCCGCCACGACCTCCGACACCCCCATGAACGCCTCCGACCTCCCCCGCCTCGCCGATCCGTTCCCGCCCGACGACGTCGAGTGGAAGCCTGGCGCGACCACGCGCGACAAGACCAAGGGCCTGGCGATGGCCTACCTCACCAGCCGGGCGGTCCAGCAGCGATTCGACGACGTCTGCGGCCCGGCCGACTGGCGGAACGAGTTCGCCGAGGGGCCCGGCGGCGGCGTCCTGTGCGGCATCTCGGTCCGCGTCGACCGCCCCGACGGCCCCCCGGAGTGGGTGACCAAGTGGGACGGCGCCGACAACTCCCAGGTGGAAGCGGTCAAGGGCGGGCTCTCGGGGGCCACCAAGCGCGCCGCCGTGCAGTGGGGCGTGGGCCGTTACCTCTACGACTTGCCCGCGACCTGGGTGCGCCTGGACGACCGCGGCCGGTTTGCCGAGACGCCCCGGATCCCGCCGGCCTACCTCCCGCGCGCGCCGCGCGCCGAGCCCGCCCGCTCGGCGCCGTCGAGCCCGCCGCCAGCCGGCGGCGGGCAACGCTCGCGTCCGGCGCCCTCGGCCGGCGGTCGCCCCGAGACGCCGCAGCAGGAGCCGGCTCCGCGCCAAAGCCCGCGTCAGACGCCGCGGAGCGGCCAGCGTCGGATCGTGCGGCCCGCCGGGGGCGACGGCTCCGAGCGCCGCGCGGAGCCCGGCTTCTAGCGCGAGGGGGACGGCCTCCGCCCGAGGCCGCCGTTCTCGTGAGGGCCCTGCGTGAGGGCCCTGCGCCCGGGCCGCCGCCAGCACGGCAGGCCGGGCGCGGCCCCGATCCAGACGCGCCGGAATCTTTGCCCATCTCTTGCGCACGCGGAGGTTGTCCCCTTACTTGTCGGTTGACCCGCCCCCTCCCGACCATGACCCGACCAGCGATCCGCGGCCTGCTGGCGGCCCTCGTGCTGAGCGTGGTCCCGGCGGGCGTGGTCCAGGCACAGGGCACCTTCCAGATGCTCGACCCGTCGTACGGCGGCGAGACGGCGCGTCGCGGGTTCTACGGCGGGTTCGCGGTCTCGGGAGAGGCCGCCTACCGCGACGCCGACCTGATCGGGTTCGCCGGCACCGGCGCCCTCGCCGACCTGTCGCTGTCGGCTCGGCTGGACTACGCGCTGCTTCCCCAGGTGGACCTGGCGCTCGTGGCCGACCTCTCGGGCGCGGCCCAGAACGGCCGGATGGGCATCAGCTGGGTCGTCGTCAAGCCGTACTGGCACAACGAGGGCACCGACTACGCCGTCCGGCTCGCGGTGGACCCGGTCAGCGAGGGCGGCCTCGGCTTCCGCCAGACCGACATCGCGTTCCTGTCCACGACCATGTTCTCGCCCAGCGTCACCACCGACCTGTCGCTGGGCATCCGCCGCCTGCGGACGGGCTACACCCAGGTCTCCGGCGACGCCATCGTGGAGCCGACGTTGGAGGACCCCCTAGTGGCCTCCCAGGTCGTGCTCGGCGAGGGCGACCTCGTGCAGTCGCAGTTGGTCGGGCAGTCGGTCCGCGGCTCGTGGGGCTACAACGTCCTGTTCGACCCCGCCGGAAGCCGCCTGACGTTCGGCGTGCTGGCCGAGGCGGGGAGCTACACGGTCATCGAGACGCGGGAGCCAACCGTGGCCGGCGGTGGGACCGAGGAGCAGAGGGCGACCGAGGAGTCGTCGGACCGAGTGCGGAGCGGCGTCGGCTGGCTCCGGGCCGGCCTGGAGTTTAGCCGCCCGGTCTACCAGCTGGCGCCGTTCGTGAGCGTGCCGGTCGTGACGTGGGCGGACGTCCAGGGGGAGTCGGTCCGGCATGGGCCGCGTCTGGAGAAGTTCCGCCTGGGCCTCCGCGTCACGCTGCGCTAGGGGCGAGGCCGGCCAGGCGGGCCGCGCTTTCTCCCGCCTCCCCGCCCGCCGATAGAGCAGAGCGTGCTGGGCCCGTCGGGAAACTGCACGCCGCCGCCCCCCGCCAGCGACCCGGGGGGGTGGCAGAGCCGGGGGGCTCAGCGTCGAGGCACCGGGCCCTCGCTGGCGCAGCGGTGGGGCGGGGGAGATCGCTTCCAGGGCGGGAGCGGAGACGCCAGATTGTTTAGGTCATGTGCGCAAAAAGTCGCGTTTGTGTGACGGTGAGTCTCTAAGTTGGCGGCTGCGGTTTTCTACTCGCCCTGCACTTGCGCCCCTAACCCCTCTTTGATGAAGCTTCCTTACCCCCGGCTGCGCCACTCCCTAGTGGCCGCCGCTGCCCTCCTCGCCTTCCCCGCCGCGGCCCAGGTGCCGGCCCACGGGGCAGGCGACGCCATCGAGCCGTCGTCGAGCGGCTTTCAAGGCCCGTCCACGAACACCAGCGCGGTCGCGGCTGCCAACGCTCGCCGAGCAAGTGCTACGCAGACCCCCGTCAAGGACGGCCCGCTCGCCCGGCTCGACGCGACCCTCGCTAGCCTCGCCAGCGACTACCAGGCCCGCGTTCAGAGTGGAGCGCGCGTGTCCAACGAGCGGGTCCGCATCACCGCCCTGGCCCCGGACCCCAACGCGGCCCGTGAGCTGAAGGCTTCCCTCATCCAACTCGGGCTCGAGCCGACGTCGGAGACCGCCTACGTCATCTCCGGGCTCCTGCCCGTCAGCGAGCTCGACGAGCTCGCCGGGCTCCCGTCGCTCCGCTCGGCGTTCGCCGACCTCTACCTCGTCCGCGGTCGGGACGGTGAGGACACGTTTGTGTCCCCGCTCATCGCCTCGCGCGCGTCGCGCGTCGGGGCCGTTAACGGCGAGGCCAGCCTCGCCCTCCGGGCCGACGTCGCGCGTGACCGCTTTGGCGTGACGGGCGCCGGCGTCTGCATCGGCGTGATGTCGGACTCGTACGACGCCCTCGGCGGGGCGGCGGCCGGCGTCGCGTCAGGCGACCTCCCCGAGGGGATCGACGTGCTCGACGATCTCGCTCCGGGCAGCGGCTCCGACGAGGGCCGCGCCATGATGGAGCTGGCCTACGACGTGGCCCCGGGCTCGGACATGGCGTTCCACACCGCGTTCAGCGGGTTCGTCGGGTTCTCCGGCGGCATCGTCCAGTTGCTCCAGAACGGGTGCGAGGTGATCGTCGACGACATCGGCCTCGCCGGCGACCCGTTCTTCCAGGACGGCGTCGTCGCCCAAGCCGTCGACTACGTCACCACGCAGGGGGCCACGTACTTCTCGTCGGCCGGCAACTCGGCCAACGCGTCGTACGAGTCGGACTACCGTGACTCCGGGGTCCCCGGCTTCTTCCCGGGCGGCGGAAACCTCCACGACTTCGACCCGGGCTCGGGCGTCGACGCGTTCCAGAACGTGGTGCTCCTGCCTGGGCAGGTCCTCCGGTTCGCGTTCCAGTACGACGAGCCGTCGGTGCTCGCCGGCGTCGAGTTCAGCGAGTTCCCCAACCTCTACGGCGGCGCGGCGGGCCAGGCGCCGACGAGCGACTACGACGTGTTCGTCTTCGACGGGCCCTCCGCTGACGCGGGCCTGCTCGCCGTGTCGGCCAACAACAACCCCAGCGACGGCAGCCCGTTCGAGTTTATCCAGTACGCCAACACGACGGGCGCCGTCCAGACGGTCTACGTCGCGTTCCAGAAGTACGAGGGCGAAAACCGTCGGCTGAAGTACGTCAACTTCGGTGGGGATCGGACCGCGATCCAGAACGCGGAATACGCGGGGGCCTCGACGGCCTTCGGACACTCGAACGCGGCCGGAGCCTTCGCGACCGGAGCCGCGGCGTGGTTCAACACCAAGGCCTACAGCAGCTTCATCGACACGATCGAGTCGTTTACTGGGCCGGCTTCGGTGAACGGGTTCTCGTCGTACGGTGGCCTCGACATTCGGCTCGACGAGGACGGCAACCGCCTGGCCTCGCCGGTCGACCGGATGAAGCCGAACGCCGTCGCCTCCGACGCCGACAACAACACGTTCTTCGGCGGCGATAGCGGCGTCGACGACGACGCGTTTCCGAACTTTTTCGGAACGAGCGCGGCCGCGCCGAACGCGGCCGCCGTCGCGGCGCTCGCTCGCGAGGCCGCACCGGGCGCGTCGCCGGCCGAGATCTTCGCCGCGCTCGAGGAGACGGCGGCCGACCTCGTCTCGGGCGCGCCGGTCACGACCGTGAACGCGGGCGCCACGCCGGGCTTCGACGACCGGACCGGCAACGGGCTCATCCGGGCCGACTTGGCGATCGCTCGGCTCCTCGACGTGGAGCCGGTCGAGTGCTCGACCGACCTCGCGCTCTCGTTCGACTTCAACGGCGACGGCGCCGTGGACGGGGCCGACTTCGAGCTCGACGGGGTAAACGACCCCAACCAGTTCCTGGGCGGTGTGTTCGGCGAGCTCGTCGCGATCTCGAACAGCTCGTCCAGCGAGATCGTCGACCTCTCGGGCTGCACGTTCGCCGTGTTCAACCCGTTCACGGAGAGGGTGATCTACACGGCCTCGCCCGACGCGGTGATCGGGAGCCAGGAGGAGTTCGTGTTCGCGACCCAGCGCGGCGACGCGGTGTTGCCGCCCGGGGTGCTCCCCGACGGTCCTGGCGCGTTCGCGCTCGTCGAGGGCAACGTGGCCGTCGGGGCCAGGGTCCGCTCCGTGCTCGGGTCGGTCGTGGCCTCGGTCGTCTACCTCAACGACCAGACCGTGTTCGGGTCGAAGAGCGGCGGGGCCAACACGGCCCGGACGGCTGGCGACGCCGACCAGGCGTTCCTGGACGCGCTCGCTCGCGTCCGCGGCGAGGCCGCGGTGGCCGAGGGCCCGGTGGACGTGACGCTGACGGCGTCGCCGAACCCGGTCCAGGGCCGCTTGACGGTCGCCTTTGGAGCCGCCGAGGCGTCGCCGGTCCGGGCCGTGGTCTACGACGCGCTCGGTCGCGAAGTGACCGTGCTCGCCGACCGCTCGTACGACGTCGGCCGCCACGAGGTGTCGCTGGACACGGCGGCGCTGCCGTCGGGCGTCTACGTCGTGCGCGTCGCCGTCGGGGCCGACGTGCAGACGGCGCAGGTGACGGTGATTCGGTAGCGGCCCCTCGGACCGCTCCGCCCCGGACGCCCCGGGGACACGCGCGGCCGGCTCCCTCGGGGGCCGGCCGCGCTGCGTTTCCACCACGTCCCGGCCCGGCGCATCGGAAAGTTCCGCCGGACTTCCCGGGGCCCCGCTGGCGGCGCGGCTCTGCGAGCGGCAGCTTGGCCACTCCGCATCCGGCATCCTTGTGCGCCTCGGCATCGTCTCGGACACCCACGGCTTCTACCACCCCGAGCTCGACGACGTGTTCGCCGGCGTCGACCTGATCCTGCACGCGGGGGACGTGGGGCCGGTCGAGGTGGTCGACCGGCTGGAAAAGCTGGCGCCGGTCGTGGGCGTGTACGGCAACGTCGACGGGCCGCCGGTGCGCGGGCGGTTCGAGGAGCACGTCAAGGTCCGCGTCGGCGGCGTGCGGCTGTGGATGACCCACATCGGCGGCCGGCCGGGGCGGTGGGCCAAGGGCATCGGGCCGGCCCTGCGCGCCGACCCGCCGGACCTGTTCGTCTGCGGCCACAGCCACATCCTGCGCGTCGAGCGCGTGCCGGCGCTGGGCCGGATGCTGTACCTCAACCCCGGAGCGGCCGGGCGGCAGGGGTTCCACCAGGTCAAGACGTGCGTCCGGCTCACCGTCGAGGGCGGACGGATGCGCGACGCCGACGTGATCCACCTGGAGCAGGAGGGGCCGCAGCCGGGCTAGCTTGCCGGCATGGACGCTACCTCGCTGGGCGCCGTCGACGAACAGGCCGACGCCGCGCTCGCCCTCGACGACCCGCTCGGCGCGCTGGCGCTGGCGCTGATGAGCCGCTTGCGCGCGACGCGAGCCGTGGGCGCGGTCGTGGACGGCGACGGGCTCCGGGTGGAGGTGGTCAAGGGCCGCGTCGCCATCGAGCCCGGGGCCCGCCTCGCCGGCGACGGCCGCCAGCTGCCGGCGGCGCTGGCGGCGTTGGGCCTGGTGGAGGCCGTCCCGCTGCGCCACGCCGACGAGGTGGTGGGGGTGGTGGCGCTGGGGCCGTGCCTGGGCGGCGGCCCCTACACGCCGGCCGAGCGCGGCACGGCCCGGTCGCTGGCTGGCGCCACGGCGTCCTCGCTGGTCGCGCGCGAGGCCGTGACCCGGCTGGCCCGCGCCAACCGCCAGCTGGCGGCCCGCACCCACGCGCTGCGGACGCTGTTCGAGCTGGCGCAGGCGTTCGGCCGGGCGCTCGACCGCGACGCCATCGTCGGCCGCCTGGCGTTTGCGCTGATGGGCCAGCTGGTGACCCAGCGGCTGGCGGTCGGGCTGTGCGACGCCGCCGACCAGCCGCTGGACGTGGTCCTGGCGCGCGGCGCCTCGGCCGACGCCCTGGCGATCCCACGCGAGCTGGCCCAGATGGAGGCCCCCGCCGCCGTCCCGCCCGGCCCGCTGGCGGACGCCGGTTGGCGGTGGGTCGTGCCGCTCCGCGCCGGCGACGTGACGCGCGGCGCCGTTCTGCTGGGCGCGCTCGCGGGCCCGTTGGACAACCAGGCCCGCGACTTTGCCGCCGCGCTGGCGGCCCTGGCCGTCGGCGCCCTAGAGACGGCGGCCCGGCTGGACGAGCGGCTGGAGCGCGAGCGGTTGCACGAGGAGGTCCGGCTGGCACGCGGGGTGCAGGCGCGGCTGCTGCCCGAGCGCCTGCCGAGGGTGGCCGGGCTGGAGGTCGCCGCGCGCTGGCGGCCGAGCCGCGACGTGTCCGGCGACACCTACGACGCCGTCGGCCTGGGCGGCGGGCGCCTCCTGGTCGCCGTCGCCGACGTGGTGGGCAAGGGGATCGGCGCCTCGCTGCTGATGGCGACGCTGCAAGCGGGCTTCCGGCTGGTCCAGCCCGACCTCGCCGCGGCGGCCGATCCCGGAGACGCCCTCGCCCGAGCCACCGCCCGGCTCGACCGGCTGATCGCCTCCAGCACCGAGCCGCACCAGTTCGTGACGTTGGCCTGGGCGGTCGCGGACGCCGGCACAGGCGACCTGTGGTCTGTCGTCGCCGGCCACCCGCCGCCCCGACGGCTCCTCGCGGACGGCCGGGTCCAGCCGCTCGCGCTCGGCGGCCCGCTGCTGGGCGTCCTGCCCGAGCCCCGGTTCACGGCGTCCCGCAACCACCTAGAGCGGGGCGACGCGCTGCTCCTCTACACCGACGGCGCGACCGAGGCTCAGAACAAGGCCGGCGCCGAACTGGGCCCCGAGGGCCTCGACCGCCTCCTCGCCGACGCGCCCCGCCAGCCCGACGCACTGGCGGACGCCGTCGTCGCGGCGGTCGACGCCTGGGCGGGTGCCGATGGGGTGGCGGAGGACGACCTGACGCTGGTCGCCGTGCGGCGGACCTGACGGGGTGGAGCCAAGGAGAGTCGAACTCCTGACCTCTGCAGTGCGATTGGGGACTAGGCCGAACTCGCTCTGACAGAAAGCAGCCTGGTAGGCCGTGAGAGGCGTTTGGACCAGTTGCCACAAGCAGTAGAATGCAACCGAGCTCAGCAGTTTGCCCTGATGGTGCCCTGATCACGGAGGGAGCCCCTGACGCCGCCTGGCTCCTTCTGACAGGTCACCGTAGGCCCGCTCGACGTGGGCTGCCATCCGCTTGGGGTCGAGGTGGCCGTAGTGCTTCTCGATCATAGCGACTGAGGTACCCATCGTCTTCGCCAGCTCGAAGATGGGCGTTCCGGTCTGGATCATCCGGGTACCGAACCCGTGCCGGAGGCTGTAGCGAACGACGTTCTTGTCCACCCCGGCCGCTAGCGCGAAACGCTGGATGTTCTTGGTGAGGTACCGATCCTCGACAGGGTCGTCCCCCTTCGCACCGTTGAAGACGTAACCACGCCCCACGGATGTCTGCCTCCGGCGTTCGAGGACGTGGAGCGCCTCGCCTGAGACGTGCACTACCCGGGCGCTGTTGGCCGTCTTCACTCTGTGGCCGACGCCGACTCTCACAGTCCGCTCTTCGATACGCACGGCCCTCCACTGCAGGAGCTTTTGCTCGGCGGGCCGCAGGCCAGTACCAAACCCGAACGCGATCCAGTCCTTGAGCCAGGCTCGCGACTTCCCCGACTCCTTCTCCGCCGCCTCAATGGCGTCCATGATGGCCTCGTACTCGTCGACCGTGATGTAGTCCCGTTGCGAGGGGGCAGCGCTGGGTAGAGAGATGGATGCGGCTGGGTTCGAGCGAGCGAGGCCGTTCGACACGGCCCACTCGAAGAAGTGCCTGACGCTGGCATGGACCCGTCGCAGGTATGAGGCAGAGGCAGGCTTGCTAGGCTTTCCAAGTCCTTTGAGGAACGACTCAACGTGCTCTGTCCCAACTTTGCCCGCATGGATGTTGGGACGGAGCGACCCGGAGAGTCTCCCCAGGTTGTACTTGTCCGTCTCGACTGTTTCCGGGGACGCGCCACCCGCGAGCTTCTCTTTGAGGAACGTCTCGACCGCTTGAACCAACGAGACCTCACGCTGTGCGGGATCGGTCCATGGGTCGAACGTGCCGAGTTCGTACGCCGCCGCATACTTCTTGGCCTTTGAGATGGCGTGTGACTTGGCAGTCACGTAGAGGTTGACCTTCTTCCGCCTCGGCTCGCGGAAGGCGTCGTAGCAGACCCACTTCCAGTTCCCGTAGGGGACCTGTTTCCCAACCTGGATGTGGTACTCCCTCTCGATCACGCTACCGTCAGGAAGCTTCTCTCGATACGGGTTGTGGCTTCTCTTCTTTGGCATGGCAGTGACCCGCTAGTCGTGTCGAATGGTAGGGAGGTGGTGAGGCAACTGTCTGTCGTCGCTTCCCCGGCAGGGCAGTTAAACTCACGGACTGGCTCACCCTCCCCCCCGACTCGTGCAAGTCACAGACCTCATCGTCCACCGAATCGTCAAGGAGGCCTACTCCGCTTCCTCGCTCGAACTCCGAGAGGAGGTGCTTTTGGTGGATGGTACAGCAAAGGAGTTTGTGCAAGAGATGAGAAGGGCTTATAACAAGAAGTCAAACGTGATATATGGAGTGTTTGATGACAATGTTGATTCCTACCCATTCCAAACAATGGTCCGAGCTCTCCTCGATGGAGGTGAGGACTTCTATTCGTTCTCCTGCCGGGCGATGAGTCACTATATGGCGGTAATTGATGAGGTCGGGGCGGCTACGGGTGGTTATGTCGTTTTTGGTCGATATAACGATCAGGCAGAGGACTATTTGCTATGTACCATGCTGAACGATACGGCTGGATACGCTTTTGATAATGATCTTAATCTGAAAGAGAATTTTCACCTGGAGCTTAACAAGCTTCAGGTCGCAAGTAGACTCAATATTACCAAATGGGAAGGCGAATCGGCGGATAATCACCTGTCGTTTGCCTCCGGCACGAAGGATGTTTCTCAATATTTTAAACGGTTCGTCGGCTGCACATCCAACACTCCGTCGAAGTTGGCGTCAGAGCGGTTCAAGCGTGCGCTCACCGACTTCCTAAATAGCGAGTTTGACGACCCGGAGGAGCGGGATTCCGTCCGAGTTCGAGTGTTCGAGCACTGTCGGGAGAAGGTCTCGAAGAGGAGCCCAATTCACCTGGACACCGTCTCGCACCTTATCGACGACGAGCGGCCCGAGGCGTTCTCGGAGTTCGCTGCTGGGCAGGAATATGGTGTCGACAGCCAATTCTCAGGACACGGGGCTGTCATACGGGGGATCGGACATTTCCGCTACAAGAGCTCTCGACTGACGATCGACTTCGAGCAAGGCCTTCTCGGCGACCAGGTCCACTATGACGACGCCGAGGGGACCCTGACGATCACGGACGTTCCAGAAATACTTCGAGACCAAATCCGCTCGGTAGCTACTTAATTAGTGTCTGCTTCAGACCTCCTGCGCCACTTCGCGAGCGTCCGTAAGGCGCTCGCCCGTCCAGAGCCTCACGACGATAGGGTCGAGGGCGTCCTCTGCGTGACAGCTGAGAGCTTGCCACGTCTACTGAGCTTGGTAGAAGCTGGGCTTGACCCTGACCCGGTAGCTCGGACGCTCAGTTAAGGGTACTCTCGCCCTCACACTGACCATGTCCATGCCCGCCCG
>CANLSR010000005.1 GCA_947493945.1 uncultured bacterium
GCCGTCAGCGTCGTCTTCCCGTGGTCGACGTGGCCGATCGTGCCCACGTTCACGTGGGGCTTCGTGCGCTGAAATTGTTCTTTAGCCATGGGATTCGTTGTCTGGGTGGTCTGGTGTGTTGAAGCGGCTCTCGCCGCGTGCCGCCAGCGGGGCGAGCCCGCTGGCGGTCTGTGCTAAGCGGCCGCCTTGCCTTCGCTCGCGATCTCGTCGGCGATGGCCTTCGGGACCTCCTGGTAGTGGTCGAACTGCATCGAGTAGATGGCCCGGCCCTGGGTGTTGGACCGGAGGTCGGTCGAGTACCCGAACATCTCGGACAGCGGGACCATCGCGTCGATGACCTGGGCCTCGTTGCGCTGGCCCATGCCGTCGATCTGGCCGCGCCGCGACGAGAGGTCGCCGATCACGTCGCCCATGTACTCCTCGGGCGTGATGACCTCGACCTTCATGATCGGCTCCATGATGACCGGGCTCGCGCGGCGCGTGGCCTCGCGGAAGGCCATCCGGCCGGCGATCTCGAACGAGAGCTGGTCGGAGTCGACGTTGTGGAACTTGCCGTCGTACAGCCGCGCCTTGATGCCCTCGATGGGGTAGCCGGCGAGCGGGCCCTGGTCGAGCGCGCTCTCGATCCCCTTCTGGACCGAGTTGATAAACTCGCGCGGGATCGAGCCGCCCTTGATCTCGTCGATAAACTCGAGGCCCGTGCCGCCGTCCTCCATCGGGCTGAACTCGATGTCGACGTGGGCAAACTGGCCGCGGCCGCCCGACTGCTTCTTGTGGGTGTACGAGTGGTCGACCGACTTGCGGATGGCCTCGCGGTACGAGACCTGGGGCTGGCCGACGTTGGCCTCGACCTTGAACTCGCGCTTGAGGCGGTCCACGATGATCTCCAGGTGCAGCTCGCCCATGCCGGCGATCAGGGTCTGGCCCGTCTCGTCGTCGGACGACACCTTGAAGGTCGGGTCCTCCTCGGCCAGCTTCTGCAGCCCGACGCCCAGCTTGTCGATGTCGGCCTTGGTCTTGGGCTCGATCGCGATCCGGATCACCGGCTCGGGGAAGTCCATCGACTCCAGCACGACCGGGTGGTCCGGGTCGCACAGCGTGTCGCCGGTCTTGGTGTCCTTCAAGCCCACGATGGCGCAGATGTCGCCAGCCTTGACCTCCTCGACGTCCTCACGCGTGTTGGCGTGCATGAACAGCAGGCGGCCGGCCCGCTCCTTTTTCTCGGTGTTGGCGTTCAAGAGGGCATCGCCCTTTTTCAGCGTGCCCGAGTAGACGCGCGCGAACGTGATCCGGCCGACGTAGGGGTCGGTCGCGATCTTGAAGGCGATGGCCGCCAGCGGCCCGTCGGGGTCCGCCTCGCGGACGACCTCGTCCTCGGTGCGCGGCTTGTGGCCCTCGATCGGCGGCACGTCGTGGGGGCTCGGCAGGTAGTCGACGACGCCGTTGAGCAGCTGCTGGACGCCCTTGTTCTTGAACGCGGAGCCGCAGAAGACCGGCGTGATGTCCATCGAGATGGTCGCCTTGCGGACCGTCTGGCGGACGTCCTCCGGGGGGAGCTCCTCGCCTTCGAGGTACATCATCAGGAGCTCGTCGTTGTGCTCGGCGACGGCCTCCAGGAGCGCGATCCTCGCCTTCTTGGCGACCGGCTTGAGGTCCTCGGGGATCTCGACCGTGTCCCAGGTCGTGCCCTGCGTCGCGTCGTCGAAGACCAACGCCGTGTTCTCGATCAGGTCGATGACGCCCTTGAACATCTCGCCGTCGCCGATCGGGATCTGGACCGGGATGGCGTTGGCGCCCAGCCGGTCGCGCATCATCTGGACGGCGTTGTCGAAGTTGGCGCCGGTCCGGTCCATCTTGTTGACGAACGCGATGCGCGGCACGTTGTACTTGTTCATCTGCCGCCAGACCGTCTCCGACTGGGGCTCGACGCCGCCGACGGAGCAGAACAGCGCGACCGCGCCGTCGAGCACGCGGAGCGAGCGCTCGACCTCGACCGTAAAGTCGACGTGGCCGGGCGTGTCGATGATGTTGATGCGGTGGCCGTCCCACTCGGCCGTCGTCGCGGCCGAGGTGATGGTGATGCCGCGCTCTTTCTCCTGCTCCATCCAGTCCATCGTGGCGCCGCCCTCGTGGACCTCGCCGATCCGGTGGGTCTTGCCGGTGTAGTACAGGATGCGCTCGGTCGTCGTCGTCTTACCGGCGTCGATGTGGGCCGAGATCCCGATGTTCCGGGTCTTGGTGAGCGAGAAGGTCTTGCCTTGGAGTTCGGACATGTAGGGGGACGTCTGGGAGTGTCCTGGAAAAACGCCGGGTCGGTGGCCGCTAGGGCCCGTGGTCTCGTTAGAAGCGCGCGAAGTGGGCGAACGCCTTGTTGGCCTCGGCCATCCGGTGCACGTCGTCCTTCTTCTTGACCGCGCCGCCCTCGCCGCGGCTGGCCGCGATGATCTCGGCCGCCAGCCGGTTGGCCATTGACTTGTCGCCACGCGTCTTGGCGTACTGGAGCAGCCAGCGGAAGGCGAGCGACGTCCGCCGCTCGGGGCGGACCTCGATGGGCACCTGGTAGGTCGCGCCGCCGACGCGGCGGCTGCGGACCTCGACCAGCGGCGCCGCATTCGTTAGCGCCTGGCGGAAGATCTCGACGCCGGGCTCGCCGGTCCGCTCCTCGGCCAGGTCGAAGGCGCCGTAGACGAGGCGCTGGGCCACGGACTTTTTGCCGTCGCGCATGACGGCCGCGATAAACTTGGCCACGGTGACGTCGCCGTAGATCGGGTCGGGGATCGGGATCCGCTTTTCTGCTTGCTTCCTGCGCATGGGGTCGGTCTCTGGACTGGCGGCGCGGGCCGCCAGCGGGGAATCGGGGGGACAGCGGCCGGCGGGCGACGGGCCGGACCACTGACTGGTCCCCGTCTGCCCTGGGTCGCGCTAGCTCTTCGGCTTTTTGGCGCCGTACTTCGAGCGGCTCTTCTTGCGGTCGGCCACGCCGGCCGTGTCGAGCGCGCCGCGCACGATGTGGTACTTCACACCGGGCAGGTCCTTGGCGCCGCCGCCGCGGACGAGCACGATGGAGTGCTCCTGCAGGTTGTGGCCCTCGCCCGGGATGTAGGCGATGACCTCGTAGCCGTTGGTCAACCGCACCTTGGCGACCTTGCGGAGGGCGGAGTTCGGCTTCTTCGGCGTCGTCGTGTAGACGCGCGTGCACACGCCGCGGCGCTGGGGGTTGCCCTGGAGCGCAATCGACCCGGAGGTCTTGCGCTTGGGCGTGCGGCCCTTGCGGACGAGCTGGTTGATCGTAGGCATTCTTTCGCGTGGGGACGGGCGCGCGGCAGACGGCCGGCGCGGACAAGTCGGAACCCCCAAGGTAGACGCCGCGCCGGCCGATTCCCATGTTGCGACCTTCACAAAACCTGTTCCCACCCCCGACCAGAGGCTGCAAAGCGCGAAGCTTAAATGCAGACCGTCAACTGATACAGACCGACAGACCACACCTCTTGAGCTCCCCCTTTGCCCCGCTGGCGGTCGGTGCTAGCGGGTGGGGGCGCCGAGGCGGCCCGGCCTCCTAGAGGTCCAGGTCTCCGCCCCGGCGCGGCGGGTCCAAGGGGGCCGGCTCGCCCGCCAGCCCGTCGCCTTCGGCCGGGGGGCTGGCGGGTCCGGGCGGGAGGTTGACCGGCTCGCCCTCGGCGGTCACGCCGGTCTCGTGCTCGGGCCGCTCGTACGGCCGCTCGCCGAGCACCTCCTTGAGGTCGTTCTCGTTGAGCACCTCCTTTTCGAGCAGCGCCTGCGCCAGCCGCTCCATCTCGTCGGCCCGCTCCTCGAGCAGCTGGCGGGTCTGGACGCGGACGTCGTCGATGATGCGCTTGACCTCGATGTCGATGCGCCGCGCGAGGTCGTCCGAGAACGGCTTGTCGAACTGGGGCTGGTCGGACTGGCCCGACATGTTGAACGAGACGTAGCCGATCTCCTCCGACATCCCGTAGTCCACCACCATGGCGTAGGCCATCTTGGTGATCTTCTCCAGGTCGTTCTGGGCGCCCGTCGTGATCTGGCCGAAGATGATCTCCTCGGCCACGCGCCCGCCCATCGTCATCACCATCCGGTCTACGAGCGCCTCTCGCGTGTAGAGGTAGCGCTCCTGGGGCAGCGACTGCGCGTAGCCCAGGGCCGCCATCCCGCGCGGGACGATGGACACCTTGACCACGGGGTCGGTGTACTCCCGGAACCAGCCGGCGACGGCGTGGCCGGCCTCGTGGTAGGCCACGATCTTCTTCTCGTCGGGGCTGATGAGCTTGTTCTTTTTCTCCAGCCCGCCGATCACGCGGTCGATGGCCCGCTCAAAGTCGATCATCTCGACGGCGTCCTTGTCGTCGCGCGCCGCCAGCAGGGCGGCCTCGTTGCACACGTTGGCGATCTCGGCGCCGGCGAAGCCCGGCGTCTGGCCGGCGAGCAGGTCCGTGTCGAGGTCGGGCGAGAGCTTGAGGTTGGCCGTGTGGACCTTGAAGATGGCCGCGCGCTCGCGGCGGTCCGGCCGGTCGATCAGGATCTGGCGGTCGAAGCGGCCGGGCCGGAGCAGCGCCGTATCGAGCGTGTCGGGGCGGTTGGTGGCCGCCATCAGGATCACGCCCTTGTCGGTGTTGAACCCGTCCATCTCGACGAGCAGCTGGTTGAGCGTGTTCTCGCGCTCGTCGTTGCCGCCCATGATCCCGCCGCGGCCTCGGCTCCGGCCGACGGCGTCGATCTCGTCGATAAAGATGATGCACGGCGCCTTTTCCTTGGCCTGCTTGAACAGGTCGCGCACGCGCGCCGCGCCCACACCGACGAACATCTCGACAAAGTCGGAGCCCGACAAGCTGAAGAATGGGACCTGGGCCTCGCCGGCGACGGCCTTGGCGAGCAGCGTCTTGCCGGTCCCGGGCGGGCCCACGAGCAGCACGCCCTTAGGCAGCTTACCACCCAGCTTGGTAAACCGCTGCGGGTCCTTGAGAAACTGGACCACCTCCTCCACCTCTTCCTTGGCCTCGTCCAGGCCGGCCACGTCGGCGAAGGTGATGGGCGCGCCCTCGGTCTGGTCGAACAGCGTCGCCTTGTTTTTGCCGATGTTGAGGACCTGCTGGCCCGGGCCGCCCATGCGGCGCAGGATGAAGATCCAGAACACCGCCAGCAGGCCGAACAGCAAGATCCACGAGATCAGCCCGCTCCAGACGCTCGACGTGTAGTCGGCCTCGAACTCGACCGGCGTCTGGTCGGCGGCGACGCGCGCGGCGTTGACCGCCGTGACGTAGTCGGTCAGGTCGTGGTCGTCGGGCTTGGTCGTGCGGAAGCGGCGGCCGGCGTCCTCGGCCGGCGGGCGCCCGAACGAGGGCTCCGCGGCCGGCACGTCGACGCGCTCGGCCGCGACGGCCTCCTCGGTGTAGGTGCCCCGGATGTCGACGCGGTCCTGGACCTCGAACGACTCGATGTCGCCGGCGTCGAGCTGCTCCAGGAAGGTCGAGTACTCGACCTCCGACGACGCGCCTCCGCCGGCGAGGAACGTCTGGACGGCCAGGAGCAAGAGCGCGATCAGGACGAACAGGTAGAACGTCCCGAGCGACAGGCGGGGGCGCTTACCTTTGTCCTCGGACCGCTTCGGCTGGCCGTCGCGGGGGTTCTGGGGCGTGCGGGAGGAGGCCATATTCAGGGGTCGCGCCGAGGCGCGGGACGCGTACGGGAACGCGCGAACAGATCGGACGAAAGGAGGGCGGTACCCGACCCTGGGAGGCAGGTTCCACCGGGACCCGCGGGCCGTGGGCCCCGGGGCAGATCTCAACGCGCGCGCGCCGGCGTCTCGTGCCGCTGGCGGCCGGTGCCAGCGGGAGCTTCACAGGCCGGTCCGCCTGGCCCCAGCCGAGTGCCCAGATCGGGCTCGCCTGTCCGCGCGGCCCGACGGCTCTACGGGCCGTCCTGGGCGGGCGTGCCGGTCTCGACCAGGCGGAAGCCGTCGAGGGCGATCACCACCGCCCGGTTCTGGGCCCAGGCGGGCAGGTCGCCCCGGGCGTTCTCCGCCTCCTCGTCCGTCTCGAACCGCCCGACGCCGACCACGACCTCGCCGCTGTCGTCGTTGACCAGCGTCGCGGCCTGGAAGCCGGCCTCTACGAGGACGGCCACCAGCGCGTCCGCCTCGGCGGCCAGCGTGGCTTGCTGGACGCGCCAGGTAAAGCCGCCGCCGGCCGGATCCAGCGGCTCCTCGCTGCGGAGGATCGCCGAGCCAGCCGCGGCGGGCTCAGAAACCGGGTCCCCTCCCGAGTCGGCCCTCTCGGTGCCCCCGGCCGCCAGCGGGGCGCCGGGGGCACCGAGCGAGTCGGAAGGCGCCGGGGGGCCGGGGGGCACCAATGGGTCGGGGAGCGCCGGCGAGTCGGGGGCTGCGACTGGGGCCGGCAGCGCCGCGGCCAGTGCCTGGGCACGCTCCGCGTAGGGCGTCCCGGGGTACCGCGCCGCCACGCTGGCAAAGTGGCTCCGCAGCGTAAACGACGCGGGGCCGAGCGACGCCTGGTCCGGTGGAGTGCTGGGGTCCGCAGCCGTCCCCTCGGCGTCGAGCCTCCGAAGCGCCAGGGGCTCCTCGTCTGCGTCTCGCACCTGGACGTCGTCTTCCTGAACGGGCACTACCCCGTTGTCTAATCGGGCGCCTTGCAAATCCCGCTCGCTGGGCAGGACGGCCTCGTCGTCCCGTGCCTCGTCGTCTAGCGCAGGGCGGTTCGGCACCTGGCGGTCGAGAGGGGCGGGCTCGTCACCGACCGGTCCGTCGCCAGGACCGGAGGCCTCGTCCGGTCCCGCTGGCGCCGCCGCTGGCAGCGCCTCGAAAACGGCGAGCAGCACCGGCGACACCAGGCTGTCGGGGAGCGGGCGGGTCAGCGCGAGCGTGTCGGCGCCGGCCCACTCGGCGTAGGCCGCGCCGGCGGCCAGGTAGGCGCGGGGCGACGTCGGATCGTCGGGGTCGGCGTCGGCGAGCACGACGAGGTCGTGGGCCGCCCCCAGCGGGTCGCCGGCGCGCCAGCGGGCGCGGGCGTCGTCGTAGGCCGAGGACGTCTCGACGGGGCCGGCCCCGACCTCCTCGCCCTCCCTCTCCATCCCGAGGCGGATGCGGGAGGCCCGCCCGAGCGCCGTCGTGTCGGCGGCGACGGCCTGGTAGAGCCGCCTCGCCTCTTGCTCGCGGCCCGCCGCGCGCTCGATCTCCGCCAGCGCGTAGCGCGCCTGGGGGGCGATGGGCGCGTCCGGCGTCTCGGCCAGGATGCTGCGGTAGAGCGCCGCCGCGGTGTCGGCCCGCCCCAGCGACAGGAAAAAGGCGTTGGCAAGCTCGTAGCGGAGCCCGGCCAGCTCCGTCACCATCTCCTCGCGCTTGGCCGGCGTGCGCGGGACCATGCTCAGGTCCAGCGGCGGCGGGCCCTCGCCCAGCCCGAATCCGCCCTGGACGTCGCCGCCCACGACCGACCGGCCGGCGGCGATGTTGCCGGCCTGCACCGCCGCCCGCCGCCGCCAGTTGGGCACGAGCGGGCGCGTGCCCCACCGCTGCTCGAAGGCGATCCGGCCGGCCTGGATGGAGGCCGGCGACTGGTAGGACAGGAACCCGCCCGAGCCGTCGGCCGGCTGGCGGTCGGCGGCCGACGCCGGCTGCCCCGGCAGCGGGGCGCCGCCCTCGCCCGAGAACAGCTGGGCCGTGCGCGCCGCGTCCAGGCGGCGCTGCTCGTCGAGGTAGACGCGGCGGCGCTCGGCCTCGATCTGACCGATCCGGGCGCGGAAGGCGTCGTCGTCGAGCCGGCCGAGGGCCAGGAGCGAGTCGGACTCGGCGATGCGCCGGGCCGCCCCGGCGAGGACCGAGTAGGTGCGCGCCTCGTCGGTCACGTCCAGGATGGCGCCGCGCGCCGCGCGGAGGTCGGTGGCCGGCGCGCGGAGCGACGTCGCCGCGGTGTCGAAGTGGGCCGACGCGCGGACGTAGTCGCCCAGGGCGTCGCGGTAGAACTCGGCCAGGCGGTAGTGGGCCTGGCCCCGGACCGGCCCGGTCGCGCTCAGCTCCTCGTCGTAGAGCACCGACCGGAACAGCCCGAGCGCCGTCGGGTCGTCGCCCGCGGCCGACCGGAGACGGGCCTCGGCGAGCGCCAGCTCGGCGCGCCGCTGGTAGTTCTTGTCGTCGGCCCGCATCCGGCGGACGGCGTCCAGGGCCAGGTCGGTCTGGCCGGCGTCGACGCCCAGCACCAGCGCCCGGCCGAGCCGGGCCGCGTAGCTGATCTCGTAGGCCGGGTTGCGGTCGAGCGCCGCCTGGTACGCCCGGGCCGCCAGGTCCCACCGCTCGGCGTGCTCCTCGACTTGGCCCAGCAGCACGTAGGCGCGGCCGGCGACGTCGGCGTCGCCCTCGTCGGGGGCACCCTCGCGCAGCGTCTCGGCCGCCTCGTCCCAGCGGCCGGCGCGGGCGTAGAGCTCGCCCAGGGCCAGGCGCATCCGGGCCGTCCAGCGCCGGTCGCCGCCCTCGTCCGCCAGCCCCTCTTCGAGCGCCAGGACGCCCTCGTCGAAGCGGTCGCCCGCGGCGTAGGTCCGGCCGAGCCAGAACCTCGCCTCGTCGCCCAGCCGCCGGTCCCCGGCCCGCCCCGCAGCGGCCATCGTCTCGCGGAACTTCTGCTCGGCGCCGGCCAGGTTGCGCTGGTAGAAGTAGGACTTGCCGATGACCAGGAGCGCGTCGTCGGCCCACTTGGAGCCGGGCCGGGTACGGAGCAGCTCGGCGCTCTTGTCGATGGCCTCCTGGAACGGCCCGCTCGCGCCGCCGGCCGACTCGTTGTCCGGGAACACGGAGACCAGCCGGCTCCGGTCGACCGTCACCGCGGCCTGCGCCAGCGCCCGCTCGCCGTCCTCCAGCGCGCGCGAGGCGTTGTAGTACGTGTTGTAGTACGCCCGGAAGTTGTTGTAGCGGCTGCCGAACACCGCCCCGCAGCCGACGAGCGCCGTCCCCACCCACAGGACGGCCAGGGCGGACGAGAGGCGGGCCAGCGCGGGGCGCCCCGCGGACGGGAAGTACCACATCGAGATCGGGGAGGACCGGGGTAGCGGAGGCGCGGGGCAGTCTGGGGCAGGTGGCCCCCAAAGCTACGCCGGCCGCCTAGGCGCCACGGGGCACGAACGCGGCGCCCCGGCCGCGTGCCGCTGGCGCACCGGCCCCGCCAGCGCGGCGGAACGGTCGGGGCCGGCGGCTCGCCTACACCCAGTCCTCGCCCAGGGTCGAGACGTGGATCATGTTGGTGCGGCCCATGGCCGGCAGCGGCAGCCCGGCCGTGACCACGATCCGGGTGCCGGCGCCGTAGTCGCCGCGGTCGAGCAGCGTCCGGTGGACGGCGCGGACGCCGTCGTCGGTGTGCTCCTGGAACCGGATCGCGATGGGCTCGACGCCCCAGGTCAGGGCGATCCGGCCCAGCGCCGTCTCGTCGTCGGTGAAGGCGTAGATAGGCACGTCGGGCCGGTGGCTGGCGATGGCGCGGGCCGTCGAGCCCGAGTGCGTCAGGCAGCAGATCGCCTCCGCCTCGGTGTCGTCCGCCAGCCGGACGGCGGTGAACGAGACGGCGTCGGTGATCGGGTCGTCGCGGTCGGTGACGGCCACGACCGCCTGGCGGCCGCCCAGCCCGCGGCGGTTGGCCTCGGCCGAGCGCACGATCTCGTCCATCACGCGGACGGCCTCGATGGGGTACTTGCCCGCGGCCGTCTCGCCGGAGAGCATCACCGCGTCCGACCCGTCGAACACGGCGTTGGCCACGTCGGTCGCCTCGGCGCGCGTCGGGCGCGGGTTGTCGACCATCGACTCCAGCATCTGGGTCGCCGTGATGACCGGCTTCGAGGCCTCCAGGCACGCCCGGATCAGCTGCTTCTGGACGATGGGCACGTTCTGCATCGGGATCTCGATGCCCAGGTCGCCGCGCGCGACCATGATGCCGGAGCTGGCGTCGAGGATGGCCGCGAAGTCCTCGACGGCCTCGGGCTTCTCGATCTTGGAGATGACCCCGATGTCCTTGCCGGCGGCGCGGACGCGGCGCGTGAGGTCGGCCACGTCGCGGCCGCTGCGCACGAACGAGAGCGCGATCAGGTCCACGTCGTGGTCCAGGCCGAACTGGAGGTCGGCCAGGTCCTTGTCGGTCAGCGACGGCCGGGCGGACTTGAGCTTGGGCAGGTTGACGCCCTTCCGCGACCGGAGCGGCCCGCCCACCACGACCTCGGTGGTGACGTCGCTCCCGTCGACGTGGGTCACGACCAGCTCCAGGTGGCCGTCGTCGAGCAGGATCCGGTTGCCCTCGACCACCTCCTCCGCCAGCGCGTCGTAGCTCACGTGCACGCGCTCGACGGTCCCGCTCTCGACGGGCTCGCTGGTGAGCACCAGCACGTTGCCCTTGTGGATCAGCACGCCGCCGTCGCGCACCAGGCCCAGCCGGATCTTGGGCCCCTGGAGGTCCTGGAGCACCGGCACCACGCGCCCCGCCGCCGCCGCCTCCTCGCGGACGATCTCCATCATCCGCCGGTGGTCGTCGTGGGAGCCGTGCGAGAAGTTGAGCCGGGCCACGTCCATCCCCACCCGGATCAGCTCGCGGACGCCCTCGCGAGTGGCCACGGCGGGGCCGAGCGTGCAGACGATCTTGGTGCGGCGGGGGGTGGGTCGAGACATCGGGCGCAGGCGTGGTGGGGAGGCGGCCCAACCTACGCCGGCCCTCCGCGGGAACCGGGGCCCCAGCGGCGAAATCGACGGAAGCGCTTCCGCAGAGGCGGTTTTGGAGCGACTCCACGGACCGCCTCCCGGCCGGCGAGCGGCCGCTGGCGTTGCCGCTGGCGGTCGCTGTGGGCCCGCGTCTCCCTCGCGTCAGCCCTCCGACATCCCCATCGACTCGCTCCGCCAGTCGTAGGCGAACCGGGCCAGCTCGGTCCCGTTGCGGAGCCCCAGCTTGCGCTTGATGTTGGCGCGGTAGCTCTCGATGGTCTTTACCGACAGGTGGAGCTCCTCGGCGATCTCGCGCGTCGACCGCCCGCTGCCGATGTAGCGGACGACCTCGGCCTCGCGGTCGGAGAGGGCCTCGACGGCGCTGCCGCCGGCCTCGCGGCCCTCGACGGCCCGGCGCGTCAGGTCGTCGGTGAGCGTGGGGCTGAGGTAGAGCTCGCCGGCCAGGATCTTGCGGATGGCCGGGACCACCTCGGACGGGTCGCTCTGCTTCATGAGGTAGCCCTGGGCGCCGGACCGCAGCGCGCGCTCGGCGTAGAACCGCTCCTGGTGCATCGAGAGCACCAGGATGGGCAAGTCGTCGCGGCGCGCGCGGACCTGGCCGATCAGGTCCAGGCCCGAGCCCTGGCGCAGCATGATGTCCACGATCACGAAGTCGAGCTCCTGGCCGTCGAGGATCTGGAGCGCGTCGTCGGCCGAGTCGGCCTCCGCGACGACCTCCAAGTCCGTCTCGGGGGCGATCAGCCGGACCAAGCCCTGCCGGATGATCGGGTGGTCGTCGACGACGAGGATGCGGGTGGCGGCCATGGGTCCAGGGCGGCGGTCTCTTGATAGATTAACGACTCTCCGGATGGGGAACGCCTGGACATCGCCCGGGCCATCCCTCGTTCGGGGCCGGAACCTACCCACCATTCCCACCGGAGGCGTCCGGGCCGCCCGCTGGCGGCGCCGGGCTTGGCGGCGGAGGGTTGGACGGGCGGGCGCCAGCGGGCGAGCCGATCCCTGACGGCCGCTCGCCGAGTTCGCCTCTCCCCTGCCAGGCCCGAGCCGTCGCGCGCGGCTGGAGCGCGTGCGACGGAGGCAGCTCAGCTTCCGAACCGCCGCAGCGTGGCCTCGACGGGGCGGCGGTAGGCGCGGCCGTGCGTGAGGTGGTTGATGAGGTGGAACAGGTTGTAGATCTCGCGGCGCTCGGCGTAGCCCGGCTCCAAGGACCACGCCTGTCGGTAGCCGTCGTAGAACGGCGCGTCGAAGCCGCCGAACAGCTCGGTCATCGCCAGATCGGCCTCGCGGTGGCCGACCGACACGGCAGGGTCGATCAGGGCAAACGCCACCGGCGACGGCGTGGCCAACCGCCCGCCAGAGGTCGCGAGCGCGTTGCCGGCCCACAGGTCGCCGTGGAGCAGCGACGGCGGCGGCGCGTGGGGCAGCCACTCGCCCAGCCGGGCCACCAGCCGGTCGAGCATCGGGTCCCACGCCGCGTCCCACGCGCCCCGCTGACTGGCGTCGACGCTGGCGCGGTGGCGGACCGTCTCGGCCTGGGCGCGCAGGCGGCGCTCGCCGAAGAACGTGGGCCACGAGGCGTCCCAGCCGTTCCGCTGAGGCTTGCTCCCGATCCAGTTGTCGGCCGCCCACCCGTAGCGGCCGTCGCCCGGCGCCGGCGCCCGGTGGAGCTCGGCGAGCGCCGCCCCGAACCGCCGCCAGTCGGGCGCCGACGGCCGGCCCGATTCGATCCAGGGCAGCACCAGCACGCCCGGCGCGTCGCCGTCCGGCGCCTGGCTCGCCAGCGGAGCCGGCACCACCACCTCCGGCCCGGCCGCCTCCGCCAGCGCGGCGAGCCCCTCGCCCTCGGCGGCATACGTCTGGCCCGCCGCGCCGGCCCCCCACTTGACGAACACCGTCGCGGCGTCGGCCTCGACGCGCGCCGCGCGCGACACGTCGCCGCCGCCGACCGGCGTGACGGACCGGACGCGGCCGACGGCGCCCTCGACGGACTGGCGGACGGTCTCGGGGAGGCTACTGGTCACGGATCGCGTCGAGAAGGCGGCGCGTAAAACCGCCCTGGGCGGCGGCCGCCTGGCGGACCAGGTCGAGCGAGGTTTGGCGGTGGCCCCGCCCCCACGTCGCCACTAGCGGCTGGCGGCGGCTGGGCAGCGCGTCGAGCGCGCCGGCCGCGCCGTTGGGCGGGGCCTCCAGCGCGTAGAGCGCCGCGTGGACGCCGGCCTCGGTCATGGCGCCCAGGCACATCGCGCACGGCTCCAGCGTCGTCGCCAGGATCAGGCCGTCCTCGGTTTCCCGCCCACCCATCAGCGCGTGGAGCGCGTCGGTCTCGGCGTGGCGCAGGCGGTCGCCGGTTGTGGCGGAGCGGTTGCGGCCTCGGGCCACGACCGTCCCGTCTGCACGGCCGATGACGGCGCCGATGGGCGCGTCGCCCGCGTCGAGGGCCTCGCGCGCCTGCTGCATCGCCTCGGCCATCAACGCGTCGGCAGCCTCGGCCGAGAACGTCGCGTCGCCGGGTTGGGCGGCGGCGAGCGCCGCGTCGAGGTCGTCCGCCAGCGCGGCGGTGGACGGGTACACGGCGCGCGCGCTGGCGCCCTCTAGGTCCTCCTCGGACCACACCCAAGTGGCAACGCCGACGAACGCCGTGCCGCCGCGCCGGGCGGCCCGGCCGTCGTAGACCGTGTCGCCAACGAGCACGCACGCCGCCGCCGGCACGCCGAAGTGCTCGGCCACGACGCGCACCAGGTCCGGGTCCGGCTTGCTGTCGTCCACGTCCGACGAGGTGGTGACAAAGTCCACTTGGTCGCGGAAGTCGACGCCGGCCGAGGCGAACAGCGCGTCGAGGTCGCCCTCGGACGACGACGTGGCCAGCGCCGTCTTCAGCCCCCGCTGGCGGGCGGCGTCGGCCAGCCGTTGGGCGCCGTCGAACACCCGGAACGCCTCGGCCTGGGCGATCTCGCGGAAGTGCCGGCCCAGGGCGTCACGGTAGTCGTCGCCGTGGTCGCGCTCGAACACCGGCCCGAACACGTCGGGCACCACGTGATCGGCGCCCTTGCCGATGGCCCGGTCGAAGCGGTCGCGGGCCACGGGGACCCCGAAGTCCTCGGCGGCGCGGGCGAAGGCGCGGGCGTGCGCGCCGTTGGAGTCGACGAGGGTGCCGTCGAGGTCGAGCAGCAGGACGGAAGCAGACATGGGGCGGAGGGATGGAGCGGGCCTACGCGTGCGCCCCGCCGCGTGTCCGCCTCCGCCGGCCCTCAGGCCAAGCCCGACGACGCCGGCGCCCGGCTAGAGTCCGTGCGCCGCGCGCAGCCGCTCCAGGATCGCGTCGGTCGTCCGGTCCACCATGTCGTAGACGCGGTCGAAGCCGTCGGCCCCGCCGTAGTACGGGTCCGGCACCTGGTAGTCGCCCGGCTGGGGGTCGAACTCGCGGAACAGGCGGACGCGCGTGCCGTGGTCGCCTTCGGGATCGAGCGCCAGCGCGTCGTGGAGGTTGTCCTTGTCCATCACGAACACGTGGTCGTAGTGGCCGAGGTCGGCGGCGGTCAGTTGCCGAGCGCGGAGGGCGGAGAGGTCGGTGCCGCGCCGGGCCGCCGTCTCGGTCATGCGCCGGTCCGGCGGCGCCCCGACGTGCCAGCTCCCGGTGCCGGCCGAGTCGACCTCGACGTCGGCCGCCAGCCCGGCCGCCACCACCTTGTCCTGGAACAGCCCCTCGGCGACGGGACTGCGGCAGATGTTGCCCAGGCAAACGAACAGGACGCGGACGGGACGGTCAGACATGAGGGACGTGGGGTCGGTGCCGCTGGCGGAGGCCGTCCGCCAGTCGGGCGCAAGATGGGCAGAGTGGGCGGAGGCGACGCGCCCGGTCTTTCAACTCTGGCTGAAACCGGGGCTCCCCCACTCCGGTCTCAGCCTCGCCCGTCTATCTTCGGCCGTTCCCCCGCCGAGTGCATGCCCCAGGACGCCCCGCTCCACACGCCCGGCCCGCTGCTGGCCACCATCGCCAGCCCGGCCGACGTCCGGGCGCTGCCCGTCGAGCGGCTGCCCCAGCTCTGCGACGAGCTCCGCGACTTTATCGTCGACATCGTCGCCGTCCACGGCGGGCACTTTGGGGCCTCGCTGGGCGTCGTCGAGCTGACCGTCGCGCTCCACTGGGCCTACGACACGCCCGACGACCAGCTGGTGTGGGACGTGGGGCACCAGGCCTACGGCCACAAGATCCTGACCGGCCGGCGCCAGGCGTTCCCCTCCAACCGGACGTACGGCGGGCTGAGCGGCTTCCCCAAGCGGTCCGAGAGCGAGTACGACACGTTCGGCGTCGGCCACGCGAGCACGTCGATCTCGGCCGCGGTGGGCATGGCCGTCGCGCGCGACCTCCAGCACACCGACCGCAAGGTGGTCGCTGTGATCGGCGACGGGTCGATGACGGGCGGCCTCGCCTTCGAGGGCCTCAACCACGCCGGCGCGGCCGACACCGACCTGCTGGTGGTCCTGAACGACAACCGGATCTCCATCGACCCCAACGTGGGCGCGCTCCACGAGTACCTGGCGGGCATCTCGGCGTCGAAAGGCTGGAACAGCTTGAAGACCGACGTCTGGGACCTGTTCGACAAGTTGAAGGGCAAGGGCGGCGGCACGCTCCAGCGGCTGGCGAGCCGTGTCGAGGACGGCCTCAAGGCCGCGCTGACGCCCGGCATGCTGTTCGAGGCGTTCGGCTTCCGCTACATCGGCCCGGTCGACGGCCACGACGTGGTGTCGCTGGCGCGGCGGCTCAAGGACGTCCGCGACCTGCCCGGCCCGATCCTGCTCCACACGCTGACGGTCAAGGGCAAGGGGTTCGCGCCGGCCGAGGCCGACCAGGTTAAGTGGCACGCCCAGTCGAGCCCGTTCGACAAGGTGACGGGCAAGAGCCTGGCCACGCCCACCGCCAGCGGGACGAAGCCGCCCAAGTGGCAGGACGTGTTCGGCGACGCGATGGTGGAGCTGGCGGAGCTGGACGACCGCGTCGTGGGCGTAACCGCCGCCATGCCGTCGGGGACGAGCCTGGGCACCATGATGGAGGCCATGCCCGACCGGGCCTTCGACGTCGGCATCGCCGAGATGCACGCGGTCGTGTTCGCGGCCGGCCTCGCGACCCAGGGCATGCGCCCGTTCGCGGCCATCTACTCCACGTTCCTGCAGCGCGCCTACGACGGCGTGGTCCACGACGTGGCGCTCCAGAACCTGCCCGTCGTGTTCTGCATGGACCGCGCCGGCGTCGCCGGCGCCGACGGCCCGACGCACCACGGCGCCCTCGACATCGCCTACATGCGCGCCGTCCAGAACATGGTCTGCGCCGCGCCCTACGACGAGCAGGACCTGCGCGACCTGATGTGGACGGCGCTCCAGCACGACGGCGGCCCGTTCGCCATCCGCTACCCGCGCGGCTCGGCGACGGGCATGGAGCTCCGGCCCGGCTTCCAGGCCATCGAGATCGGCACGGGGCGCCGGCTCCGCGACGGCGGCGACCTCGCGTTCGTGACGTACGGCGCCATCGGCCACTACGCCGCCCAGGTCTGCGACCGGCTGGCGGCGCGCGGCGTCGAGGCCGAGCACGTCGACCTGCGGTTCGTGAAGCCGCTGGACCACGCGCTCTTGACCGAGGTGTTCGAGAAGCACACGGCCGTGATCACGGTCGAGGACGGCGTGCGCGACGGCGGCGCCGGCTCGGCCGTCGTCGAGTGGGCCTCGGACGCCGGGCTCATGGACGGCGTCCGCGTGGTGCGCCTCGGCCTGCCGGACCGCTACGTCGAGCACGGGACCCAGCGCCAGCTCCACGACGAGGTCGGCATCGGGCCGGACGGCATCGAGCGCGCCGCGCTCGCGTTGGTCGACGCGCCGGCGACATCCGCCCCCTCGGCGGAGGCGGCGTAGGGCGACCGCGCCGCTGGCGGTCCGGGCCAGCGCGAGGCCTAGGCTCTGTCTGGTGATTCGAACGCCGCCGAGGGCGAGCGCCGAGAGCCGCCGGCGAGGCGCGCGACGCCGGCGACGGCTCCCGGAGCCGCTCCCAGGCCAGGACGCGTTCGCCAGGCGGAGCCTAGGCCTCGCCGGCGCGCTCCGCCAGCAGGTCGAGCACGGCGGCCTCGGGCGGGCGCAGGCCGTCCGGCGTGTTGCCGGCGTTGCGGCGGCGGACCCGGTCGCGGAGGTCGCCCTCGCGGAAGGCGTCGAGCACGTCGGGGTGGACGTAGTACTGGCGGCACACGGCCGGCGTGTTGCCCAGCCGGGCGGCAGTGTCTTTGATGGCCTGCACGATGAGCCCGTCCACGGCGGCGCCCTCCACGCCCTCGTGCGCCGCCAGCGCCTGGGCAGCGGTGACCGTCCCGCCCCACGTGCGGAAGTCCTTGGCCGTGAACGCCTCGCCCGTCGTCTCCTGGAGGTAGCCGTTGACGTGGCCGGACTCCACGTCCTGGCGCTTGCCGGCCTCGTCGTAGAACTGGAACAGGTCGTAGCCGGGGATGTCGCGGCAGGCCTTGACCAGCCGCGCCAGCGCCTTGTCGTGGACCGCCAGCGCCTGAGGCTTCCCGCTCTTGCCGGTAAACTCGAACCGGACCTCGTCGCCGTCGAACGACACGTGCTTGTCGCGGATCGTCGTCAGGCCGTAGGTGCTGTTTTTAGCGGCGTACTCCTCGTTGCCGACGCGCACCAGCGTCTCGTCGAGCAGCCGGACGCACAGCGCGAGCACCTTCTCGCGGCCCAGCGACCGCTTGCGCAGGTCCGACTCCACGCGGGCGCGGATCTCGGGCAGGGCCCGTCCAAACGGCACCATGCGGTCGAACTTGAGCCGGTTGCGGTGGGCGTTCCAGTCGTCGTGGTAGCGGTACTGCTTGCGGCCCTTGGCGTCGCGGCCGGTCGCCTGGAGGTGGCCGTCGGCGGCCGGCGAGATCCAGACGTCGGTCCAGGCCGGCGGGATCACCAGCGCCTCGGCCCGCTCGCGGACCGCGTCGGAGACGAGCGAGCCGTCGGGGTGGTGGTACGAGAACCCCGTGCCGCGCCCGACGCGCGTGATCCCGGGCCGGCCGTCGTCGGCGTAGCGGAGGCTGGCGGGGGTGTCGTCGGGCTGGGCGGAGGGCGAATCGGGCACGGGCGGAGGGTGCAGGCGAGGAGAGTGGCCCCCAGCGAGAGCCGCCCCGCCGGCCCCGGCCGCCAGCGCGGATGGCCGGGGCGAACGATGCCGCCGAGGCGAAACCGTTCCCGCCTGGACCGGCGCGGCGGCGTCTGGTGCGATTGCACCACTCGGCGGCCGCGTCTGCACCAGAGACGGGGGCGAGCGGCGGGGCATGTTGAGGCCTCCCCTTCTCCCACGGCCATGCCCCGCCTGCTCCTCTCATCGCTCGCCCTCGGCGTCCTGCTCGCCGGCCGCCCCGCCTCCGCCCAAGAGACGCCGTTCCCGACTCCGCCCCACGCCGATTCCACGCGGACCGTCCGGCCGGCGCCGCGCCTCAGCCGCGTCGCAGGCGTCGCGCGCGACACGCGAGGCCCGCGCCGCCTGGGCGGGCCGCGCGCCGGCGTCACGGTCCTGAGCCCGACCCTCGCGCGGCGCCTCAACGAGCTGTTCGACGACCCCTACTGCTACGACACGTCCTGCCCCGACGACGGCCCCAAGATCTCGGAGAGCGTGCCCGTCATCACCCAGTTCGGGTGGCAGTTCGAGCGGCGGCTGTTCCAGGCCGCGAGCGGGCTCACCGGCGTGACCGAGTGGGTGCTGCTGGTGGGCGGCGCCGAGCGCGGCCTGTTTCTGCCCAGCGGCACGTTCATGGCCGGCGTCCGCACGCCCGGAGGGCTGGAGGTCGGCGTCGGCCCGAATCTGTCGTTGAGTGGCGCCGCCTACGCGGTCACGCTCGGCTTCAACTCCGAGTTTGGCGAGGTCAACGTGCCGCTCAACCTGGCCGTCGTGTTCGGGCAGGACGGGCCGCGCGCGAGCCTGCTGGTCGGCTTCAACGTGTCGGACCGGCGCTGGTAGAGGAGTCAGGGGCGAGGAATCAGGAATCAGCGCCCCGTCCCGCTGGCGGCCGCCGTCGCCAGCGCGCGGCGGCGGGCGGATTCCTCGTCCCGTTTCCTGATTCCTCGCGAGCGGAGCGCGCCGGTCCCCCGGTAGCTTGGCGGATTCCCTCCGCGCCATGCCTGACACTCCGCCGCTCCGCCTCCACGACACGCTCGCGCGCCGCGTCGAGACCATCGAGCCGGTCGCGTTCACGCCCGACGGCCAGCCGCTGCTGCGCTTTTACTCGTGCGGCCCGACGGTCTACAGCTACGCCCACATCGGCAACTTCCGCACGTTCCTGACCGCCGACCTGGTGGTGCGGACGGCACGCGCGTTGGGCTGGGAAGTCCGCTACGTGTCCAACGTCACCGACGTGGGCCACTTGACCGAGGACGACGTGGCCGACGCCAGCGGCCAGGACAAGCTGGCCAAGGCGCTGGCCTCCAAGGAGGGCGAGTCGTTCGAGAACGTCTGGGACCTGGCCCGCCACTACACTGCCGCGCTGGAGCAGGACTGGCACGCGCTGAACCTGGTGGAGCCTGACGTGAGGCCGCGCGCGACCGAGCACATCCGCGAGCAGATCGAGGCGGCCCAGGCCTTGGTCGAGACCGGCCACGCCTACGAGACGGCCGACGGCGTCTACTTCCACGTGCCCAGCTTCCCGGCCTACGGCCAGCTCTCCGGCAACACCGACGCCGAGGCGCTGGCGGAGACCGCGCGCGAGACGGTCCGCGACGATGGCAAGCGCGACCCGCGCGACTTTGCGCTGTGGAAAAAGGACGCCGGCCACCTGATGCAGTGGTTTTCGCCCTTCGAGACGGGCGAGACCGGCGGCTGGGGCTTTCCCGGCTGGCACCTGGAGTGCTCGGTAATGGCCCAGAAGTACCTCGGCGAGACCATCGACCTGCACGGCGGCGGCGAGGACCTGCGGTTTCCGCACCACGAGTGCGAGATCGCCCAGGCGGAGTCCATCACCGGCCAGCCGTTTTCGCGCCACTGGATCCACACGCGCTTTCTCCAGGTCGAGGGCGAGAAGATGTCCAAGTCGAAGGGCAACTTCCTGACCATCCACGACCTGACGGCCGCCCCGGAGGACGGCGGGCGTGAGGATTGGGGCGCCCCGCTCGACCCGCTGGCGCTCCGCTTGGCGCTGATCTCGGGCCACTACGCCCGGCCGTTCAACCTGACGCGCAAGACGCTCGACGACGCCGCCAAAAACCGCCAGCGCTACCTCGACGCCGCCGCCGCCGCCGACGCCGGGCTCCACGCCACTGACGCCGACCGCCAGTCGGGCGAGGCCGACCGTGCGCTGGCGGAAGGATTGGACACGGCCTGGAACGAGGCGCTGGCCGCGATGGCCGACGACCTCAACACGCCCATCGCGCTCGCCGCCGCCTACCGGGGCGCGGGCGAGGTCCTCGCCGCCGCCCGCCCGGACGGGCTCAACGCGGCCTCCGCCGAGACGGCCCGCCTCTTCCTCGACCGCGTGGACGGCCTGCTGGGCATCGTCGGGCGCGGCCCCGGGACCGACGCCGCCCCGCTGGCGGACGCCGACCGCGAGTTGGCGAAGCAGGTCGAGACGCTGCTCGCCGACCGCGCCGACGCCCGCGACGCCAAGGACTGGGCGCGCGCCGACGCCATCCGCGACGAGATCGACGCGCTGGGCGTGGTGGTCATGGACACGCCCTCCGGCCCCACCTGGCGCCGCGCCTGACTCGGCGCCAGCGAGCGCCGCCAGCCGGTCGGGCTGGCGGCTCGTGTGGCCGGGGCGCTGCGCGTTTCGGCGGGGCCGCTCTCAGGCGGTGCGTTCTCTAGTCGCCGACCAACTCGGCCCAGACGCCGGCGTGGTCGCTCGGCCACAGGCCGCCGACGCGGTCGCCGGGATCGTCGAGCACCACTCCGGAATCGGCCACGCGGCCGAAGCCTCGGAACAGCACCACGTCGATGCGCCTGTCCAGGTCGGAGTTGTCGTTGCGGAGGTCCGCGTCCTGGCAGCACGTCTCCGCCGAATCGGCGGCCGAGGCATCGGTGAGGTCGGCGGTGAGCACGGTGTAAGTCTCGCCGGCTGCGTTGCCGTCCGAGTTGATGTCGCCCACCACGATCACCGGGCCGGACAGGCCGGCGACGGCGCCACGCAGCTCCGCACCCTGGGCTTTTTGGATCTTCTCCGCCCCGCCCACTTCGAGGTGCGTGTTGACAAACGTGAAGTCGAAGCCACCTACCGTAGCCGAGACGCTCTGGTAGGCGCGGACGAAGGTCTGGCTCTGGCCGCCGATCTGGACCGCCAGCAGCGCGTTGAAGTCGGTCTCGACGTTCGCGCTCGTCCGGACGTCCGAGCGGGCCAGGATCACGTCGGCGTCTTGGTAGCGGACGTCGAAGAACGTCTGGCCGTCGGCGGTGGCGGGAAACTCGACCTCGGTGTTGGTGGAGATCGACGCGATACGGTAGCTCGCGCCCTCGGTGTCCAGCGCGGCCGTCAGCAGCTCGAGAAAGTCGTACGTCTTGTTGGTCGCCGGCGTCTTCGCCCCGTTGGGGAAGTTGTCGGCCGGGCTCTGGGTCCAGTAGGTCGAGACCTCCTGCAAGCCCACCAGGTCCGGGTCGACGCGCGCGATCTCGGCGGCGATGGCCGCCATGCGCGCGTCCGGGTCGGACTCTTTGACGGTGGCGTAGAGCTCGGCCACGCGCACCGGCACCAACTGGAGGTTGTCCTCGGTGGAGACCGTAAACAGGTCGCCGCCCAGGTAGACGTTCTGGCTCATCACCCGAACGCGGGCGGGATCGTCGTCCCCGGAGTCGCAGCCGGCGACGAACAGGACGGCGGCGGCGGCAAAGAGGAGGCGGCGCATCGGCGGGAGGGCGGGTGGTCTGGCAATATGCCACGGCTGGCGGCCCGCGCCTAGTCCAGACGGCTCGCCCCACCGGCGACCGGCAGCCGAGCCGCTGGCGGTGAGGGCCGCCAGCGCGTGGCGGGCGGGGTCTGGCCGAGCCCCGCTCGGGGACCCGTCGCGCCCGACGGCCGGGCGGGCGCCGGTACCTTTCGCCTTCCCACCGCCGACGCCGATGCCCCTCGACGCCTCCGACTACTCCTCCCTCGACGGCGGGCTCGTCCGCATGCTGGACCGGCTCCAGGCCGAGGGCACGGCGACCAAAGACCGCGACGTGGACCAGTTCCTGCGCGACGAGCCGGGCGCCGTCTTGCTGGGCCTGCTCTACGACCAGCGCGTGCTGGCCGAGGTCGCGTTCGCCGGCCCCCACAAGCTCCGCCAGCGGCTCGGCCACCTCGACATGGCGCGGATCGCCGGGATGGACCGCGACGCCTTTGCCGAGGTGTTCGTCCAGGCCCCGGCCGTCCACCGCTTCACCAACAAGATGGTGGACACCACCCAGGCCGTCGCCCGCCGCGTGGCCGACGACTACGGCGGCGACGCCCGCCTGATCTGGGCCGACGGCGATTGGAAGGCCGTCGAGAAGCGCGTCCAGGCCCTGCCAGGGTTCGGGCCGATGAAGGCCAAAAAGCTCAAGTTCTGCCTCTACTACTTCGGGCACCGCGACCTGAGCGAGCGCGCGTGAACAGGCGGCGAGGCTGAACCCCGGGCTACGGGTGGCGTTGACTGCGTCCCCCGAAATCGCCATGCCACACCTCGACGTTCCGACCTGGGTCTGGGCCGCGTTCAACGGCTACGTGGTGGTTCTGCTGCTGCTGGACCTGCTCGTGTTCAACAAGCGAGCCCACGAGATCCAGTGGCGCGAGGCGGCCCGGCTGTCGGCGTTCTTCGTCGCCGCCGCGCTGGCGGTCAACGCGGTCGTGTGGGGCGCCTACGGCCACGCCGCCGGCGTCACGTTCCTGACGGGCTACCTCGTCGAGATGTCGCTCTCGGTCGACAACCTGTTCGTGATCGCGGTGCTGTTCGGCTTTTTCGCCGTCCCGGCCCGCTTCCAGCACCGCGTGCTGTTCTGGGGCATCTTCGGGGCCATCGTGATGCGGGCGGTGATGATCCTGCTGGGCGTGGCCCTGGTGGAGCGGTTCCACTGGGTGCTCTACATCTTCGGCGCCTTCCTACTGCTCACCGGCCTGCGGATGTTCAAGGAGTCCGACGAGGCCGAGGACATCTCGAACAACCGGCTGATCGGGCTCCTGCGGCGGGCGCTGCCGGTGACGAAGAGCTACCACGAGGAGCACTTTTTCGTGCACAAGATGGGCCGCTGGTGGGTGACGCCGCTGTTCCTGGTGCTGGTCATGATCGAGCTCACCGACGTGGTGTTCGCCGTCGACTCGATCCCGGCCATCCTGGGCGTGACCACCGATCCGTTCCTGGCCTACGCCTCCAACATCATGGCGGTGGTGGGGCTGAGGGCGCTGTACTTCCTGCTCGCCGGCGTGATCGAGCGCATCCGCTACCTGCACCTGGGGCTGGGCGCGGTGCTGGTGTTTATCGGGCTCAAGATGCTGACCGAGGAGGTGCTGGAGGCGCGGGGCCTGGAGATCCCGACCTGGGTGTCGCTCGTGGTGGTGGTGGGCTGCATCTCGACCGCGGCCGTGGCCTCGTGGGCGGTCACCCGCCGCGAGCGGACGGGCGGGCCGCTGCCGCCGCCCGGCGTGCCCCCGCCCCCCCAGGCGCCGAGCGGCGACGGCGCCGCGCACGAGGCCGAGCTCCCAAGCCCGTCGGCCTAGCGGCTGGCGGGGGCGGCCCGCCAGCGGGTCGGCGGGGGCGGCGGACGGGGCGCGCCGGGGACCGAGGCATTTCGTGCCGCTTTCGGTTTGCCATTGCTTCGCGGGCGGAGCGTTCTTCCAACGTCTCCCGCACGCTCGCATGGACCTGACCACGGCCGGCGCCCTCGCCCCGATCCCGTTCACGCCGTCCCCCCGGCCGACGCTGGGCGTCGAGGTCGAGCTCCAGATCATCGACCCGCAGTCGTGCACGCTAAAGCAGGGGTCGGTGGCGCTGCTGGACCGGCTGGGCCACGACCACCCCAAGATCAAGCAGGAGCTGACGCAGTCGACGGTCGAGGTCATCACCGGCATCTGCGGCACCGTCGCCGAGGCCGTGGCCGACGTCACGGGCTCCGTCCGCGAGCTCTACTCCCTGGGCGACGAGCTCGGGATGACGTTCGCCTCCGCCGGGACGCACCCGTTCGGGCAGTGGCGCGACCAGAAGATCTTCCCCAACGACCGCTACCAGAGCCTGGTCGACCGCATCCAGTGGCCGGCGCGGCGGCTGCTGATCTACGGGCTCCACGTCCACGTGGGGCTCCAGTCGGGCGAGAAGGCGATCGCGGTCTCGAACGCGCTCGCCAACTACCTCCCGCACCTGCTCGCGCTCTCGGCGTCGAGCCCGTTTATCGACTTCGAGGACACCGGCCTGGCCTCGGCGCGGTCCAAGATCTTCGAGGGCATGCCGACGGCCGGGCTGCCGTACCGGCTCGCCAACTACGGCGAGTTCCAGAAGTTTATCAACACGCTGGTGCGCGCCGAGGCCATCCAGACGATCCGCGAGATCTGGTGGGACATCCGGCCGCACCCGTCGTTCGGGACGCTGGAGATCCGGATCTGCGACGCGCCCTCGACCATGCACGAGCTGGGCTCGCTGGTGGCGATGGTCCAGTGCCTGGTCGTGGCCCTGGGCGACCGCTACGAGCAGGGGGCGCCCCTCGACCTGTTCAAGCCCTGGATCCTGCGCGAGAACAAGTGGCGCGCCTGCCGCCACGGGCTCGACGCGGACCTGATCCGCGACAACGAGGGCAACCGCGCGCCGCTCCGCCAGCAGCTCCCGGACCTGGTGGCGCGCCTGGAGCCGGTCGCCGACCGCCTGGGCTGCCTGGCCGAGCTGCGCGGCACCCACCGGATCCTGGACGAGGGCGCCAGCTACGAGCGCCAGCGGGCCGTGATGGCCCGCTCGCACCGCCTGCCCGACGTGGTGGCCAGCCTGGTCGCGGAGCTGCGCCAGAGCGCCGACGCGCTCCCGATGATCTAGACCTCGCCCGGCGGTTGCCGCTGGCGGCGCCCGAGCGCCAGCGGCTGGCGCCCGCCCAAGAACAGCGGCCCCGGCCGGGCGTAGGCCCAGGCCGCCCTCCCCCACGCCCGTGACCGCTGCCGACGCCCCCTCCCGACCCGGCGAGACGATGCCGCTTTCCGCCTCCGACGTTGGCGCCGACCTGGTGGCGCTCCGCCGCGAGCTCCACGCCCACCCCGAGCTGGGATTTGCCGAGGTCGAGACCTCGCGGCGCCTGCGCGACTGGCTGGAGGCGCGCGGCTTCCGCCCCTCGGATCCGCTGGCAGGGACGGGCTTTTACGTCGAGGTCGAGGGCGCCCGCCCCGGACCCACCGTGGGCTACCGAGCCGACATGGACGCGCTGCCCATCGCCGAGGCGACCGAGGCGCCGTACCGCTCCCAGACGCCGGGCGTGATGCACGCCTGCGGCCACGACGCCCACATGTCGGTCGGCTGCGGCGTGGCGGTGCTGGCGCGGGCGCGCCGCGACGAGTTCGCCGGGACGGTCCGCGTGTTTTTCCAGCCCTGCGAGGAGCGGACGCCCTCGGGCGCGCCGGCCATGATCCGGGCGGGCGTGCTGGACGGGCTCGACGCCGTCTACGCGATCCACATGGACCCGAGCCTGCCCGTCGGGCGCTTCGGCTTCCGAGCCGGCGCGTTGACGGCGGCGTGCGCGCCGTTCACGATCACCGTGCGGAGCGAGGAGTCGGGCCACTCCGCGCGGCCCCACGAGGCCGTCGACACGGTCTGGGTGGCGACCCAGATCGCCAACGACATGTACCAGCTCGCGGGCCGCGTCACCGACGCCCGGAAGGCGGCCGTGCTCACGGTCTGCCGGTTCCAGGGCGGCGACGCCTTGAACGTGATCCCGTCGGAGGTCGAGTTCGGCGGCACCATCCGCTGCGTCGACGGCGAGACGCTGGGCTCGCTGCGCGAGCAGATCCGCCGGCTGGCGGGCGCGCTGGGCGCGGTCTACGGGGCCGACGTGGAGGTCGAGATCGAGGAGGCGCTGCCGGCCGTGCTCAACACCGCGCCGGAGACCCGGCGCGCCCAGGCGGCCGCGGCCGAGCAGGTCGGCGAGGCCGCCGCGACCACGATCCCGCTGCCGAGCATGGGCGGCGAGGACTTCGCGTTCTACCTCCAGCGGGTGCCCGGCTGCATGGTGCGCGTGGGCTCGGCGAGCGGGCCGGAGACGCGCTACCCGCTCCACCATGCCCGCTTCGACCTGGACGAGGGGGCGCTCGGCCCAGCGGCCCGGCTCATGACCGAGGTGTGCCTCCGCGACCTGGCCGCCCGAGCCGGCTAGAAAGCGCGCCCTCGCCGCAGGTCCCCTCGCCGCAGGCGTCCGGCCCCGGGGCTCAGCGGATCGGCCCCGGCCCAAGCCCGCAGCCACGAGCCCTGCCTCGGCGCGGCCTCGTCCGCCTGCACGGCCGCGGCGTCCGCCAGCGGCGGGCGGGACGCTGGCACATGGCCCGAGGCAGCGCGGGTGCGAGCGCGCAGCGGCTCCGGTCCGGCACGAGTTTAGGGACGAGTTTGGGCCGCGTCGCTAGCACGCCGGTGGAGGCCTACCTTTTGGAATCCTTGCACGTGCCTATGTCCCGGTTGCTCTCCGCCGTCGTCCTCGCCACGCTCGCCGCGGGGCCGGCCCTCGCCCAGGCGCCCGCGCCCGGTGACGCGGTCATCAACGAGGCCATGTACGACCCGCCGTCGCCCCAGCCGCCGGGCAACGAGTGGGTCGAGGTGCTCAATGTGAGCGGCGGGCCGCTCGACCTCGGCGGGCTGGCGGTGTCGGACGGCGGGACGCCGTCGGCGGGCGTGCCGGCGGGGACGACGCTCCCCGCGGGCGGGTTTCTGGTGCTCGTGGACAACGGGGCGGCGTTCGCGGCGGCCTACCCCAGCGTCCCGTTTATAGAGCTGGCGAGGTTCCCCACGCTCAACAACACCGGCGACCGGCCCGCGCTCGTGCTGGACGACGCCGAGATCGACGCCGTCCCCTACCTCCCGACGTGGGGCGGCGACGGCGCGTCGCTGGAGCGCCGCGACCCGCTCGGCCCGAGCGACGCCGCCTCCAACTTCGGCACGTCGACGGCCGCCGCCAGCGGCACGCCGGGCGCCCAGAACTCGCTGTTCGCGCTCGACCAGACGGCGCCCGCCCTCGTATCGGCCCAGGCGCTCGACGCCCAGAGCGTGCTCGTGACGTTCAGCGAGCCCCTCGACCCCGCCTCCGCCGAGGCCGAGGCGAACTACCGGGTCGACGGCGGCATCGGCGCGCCCGTCCTGGCCAGCCTCCAGGACGACCGCGCCCGGGTCATGCTCGCGCTGGCGGCCCCGCTCGCCAGCCCGAGGAGCTACACCTTGACCGTCACCGGCGTCGCCGACCGGCGCGGCAACGCGGGCGCGGCCCAGACCACGACGTTCTTTTTCGGCCAGGGCGAGCCGGCCCAGCCGCGCGACCTGGTGGTCAACGAGTTCCTCTACGACGAGCCCGCGGCCGACAACCCGGGCGAGTTCGTGGAGCTGTTCAACCGGACCGACAAGGCGTTCGACCTCCGCGACTTCACCCTCAACGACGGGACGGGCGACGACCGGCCGGTGACGGCCGAGGCGCGTTTCGTGGCGCCCGGCGGCTACGCCGTGGTCGTGGAGGACGGCGAGATGTTCGCGGCCGTCTTTCCCGACGTCCCGTTCGTGGAGCAACCCGAGTGGAGCGCCCTCAACAACTCCGGCGACGCGGTCGTGCTGCGCTACCGGGGCGCCGTCGTCGACTCGCTCCGGTACACGTCCGCCTGGGGCGGCGAGGACGTGTCGCTGGAGCGGAAGGACCCCGACGGCCCGTCGGTCCGCGCCAACTTCGCGCCCACGGCCGACCTGGACGGCGGCACGCCGGGCGAGCGGAACAGCCAGTTCGCGCCCGACGTCGCCGGCCCGATGCTGGTCGCGGCCATGGCCTCGCGCGACGGCCAGACGGTCACCGTGACGCTGGATGAGCCCGCCGACCCGGCCAGCGTCACGCCCGGCGCGTTCGCCGTCACCGGCGGCCCGGCGGTCACGGCCACCAGCTACGACGACGGGGCGCTGACGGTCACGCTCGCGCTCTCCGCCCCGCTGGCGGCCGGCGCGAGCACCGTCACGGCGACGGGCCTGCGCGACCCGTTGGGCAACACGACCGCCACCGCCAGCGTCCCGGTCGAGTTCGCGCCGGACACCCAGGACCCGGCGCTTGCTCGGGCCACGGCGCCCGACGCCACGACCGTCCGCGCCACGTTCACCGAGCCGGTCACCGCCGCCTCGGCAACCTCCGCCAGCTACGAGATCGCCGGCGGGCCGGGCGCGTCCCAGGTGACGGTAGACGACGAATCAGACGGCGGCGTCACGGCGGTGCTCCTGACGCTGGACGCGCCGCTTACAGATCAGACTCTTTACACGTTGGCTGCCACCGGCCTCATCGACCTGGCCGGCCGAACCGCCAGCCGCTCGGAGGCGCGGTTCTTTTTCGGCACGCCCGACGCGCCCGCGCTCGGCGAGATCGTGGTCACCGAGATCATGTACGACCCGGCCGTCGGCAGTGCCGGCGAGTACCTGGAGGTCGCCAATACGACCGCCGACCGCGTCTTCGACCTGGGCGCCGTCACCCTGGACGACGGCGACGGCGACGGCGCCCCGCTGGCGGACGGGCCCGCCGTGCTGCTCCCGGGCGAGACCCTGGCGCTCGTCCGCGACGCCGACGGCTTCCGCCCCACGTTCCCCGAGGCGCCGTTCGTGGAGGCCGGCTCGGTCATCAGCCTGTCCAACTCGGGCGAGGCCGTCGTGCTGCGCGCCGCCGGAGCGGTGGTCGACTCGGTGTTCTATGATCCGGGCTGGCACCGCGTCGAGTTGGAGGACGCGATGGGGATCAGCCTGGAGCGCCGCGACCCGGCCGGCCCCTCCAACCTGGCCGCCAACTGGTCGTCGTCGCTGGCGGAGGCCGGCGGCACGCCCTCGGCGGCCAACTCGGTGTCGATCTCGGACACGCCCGTCGAGCGTGAGACGGCGCTCGTCATCACCAGCCCGTTCGCGCCGACCTTGGGCGAGGCCTCCGAGATCACGTACACGCTGTCGGGCGAGGTCGGCCTGGTCCGCGCGCGGATCTACGACGGCGGCGGGCGGCGCGTGCGCGAGTTGGAGCCGGGGCGGCTGAGCGGCCAGACGGCGACGCTGGTGTGGGACGGGACCGGCGACGACCGCCGCCCGCTCCGGGCCGGCATCTACGTCGTGCTGGTCGAGGCCGTCGACGCCCAGGGCGGCACCACCGACGCGATCCGCGGCGCCGTGGTGCTGGCCCGGCCCGACGGCCCGTAGGGCGCCATCCCCGATCGCCGGCGGCGTCCGCCAGCGCACGGTCTTTGCAGGTACGACGAGCGCCCGACAGGGCGTCAGGACCGGACCGAGATTCCACACGCCGCACGGCACGGATGGAACAGCGGCGCCCGTTCCTGATTCGACTCCACCGCCCGTCCCCCCGACCCGCCCGACGGCGACTTAGGCCATGACCCCGACTGCCACGCTCGACGCTCCCGGCGCCCCCACCGGCGCCCCCACGCTCCCCCCGCCCGTCACGCTGACCGACCGCGCCCGCGCCGAGGTGCGGCGGATCGTCGCCAACAAGCAGATCCCGGCCCAGTACGGCCTGCGCGTCGGCGTCAAGGGCGGCGGCTGCTCGGGCATGAGCTACGTGCTCGGCTTCGACAAGCAGCGCGACCACGACCTCTCGTTCGAGCTCGCGGCCGACGCCGCCGAGCCCGAGGGCTCCGCCCCGATCACCGTCTACATGGACAAGCGCCACGGCCTGTACCTCATGGGCACGACCGTCGACTACCACGACGGCCTCGACGCGCGCGGCTTCGTGTTCGACAACCCCCAGGCGACCCAGACCTGCGGCTGCGGCTCCTCGTTCAGCGCCTAAGGCGCGCCAGTAGCCCCCGCCCCGCTGGCGCCGCCGCTCACCGCGACCGCCAGCGACACGCGCCCTGTACGGCGCTCTCTCTATTCCACATGGAAGGCAACTTTTCAAACCGCGTCCGCGACGTCATCTCCTACTCCCGCGAGGAGGCGATCCGGCTCGGGCACGACTACATCGGCACCGAGCACCTGCTCTTGGGGATCATCCGCGAGGGCGAGGGGATCGCCGTCAAGATCCTCCGCAACCTCGGCTGCGACCTGTTCAAGCTCAAAAAGGCCGTCGAGGACACCGTCCGTAGCACCGGCGGCACGCTCACGGTCGGCAACATCCCGCTGACCAAGCAGGCCGAGAAGGTGCTCAAGATCACCTACCTCGAAGCCAAGCTCTACAAGTCCGACGTGATCGGGACCGAGCACCTGCTCCTGTCCCTGTTGCGCGACGACGAGAACGTCGCCGCCCAGATCCTCAACCAAGCCTTTTCCGTGTCCTACGACGCCGTTCGCTCCGAGCTCGACTCCATCCTGAGCGGCAAGGCCAGCCCCCGGGCCGCCGCCACCGACGAACCCGATGAGCCGTCCGGGCGCGGGCGCTCACGCAGCAGCAAACGAGACGTGGCCGACAAATCCAAAACCCCGGTCCTCGACAACTTCGGCCGCGACCTCACCACGATGGCCGAGGAGGGCAAGCTCGACCCGATCGTCGGCCGCGAGGTCGAGATCGAGCGCGTGGCCCAGGTCCTGAGCCGCCGCAAAAAGAACAACCCCGTGCTCATCGGCGAGCCCGGCGTCGGTAAGACGGCGATCGCCGAGGGGCTGGCGCTCCGCATCGTCCAGCGCAAGGTCTCGCGTGTCCTGTACGACAAGCGGATCGTGACGCTGGACCTGGCGGCGCTCGTGGCCGGCACCAAGTACCGCGGCCAGTTCGAGGAGCGGATGAAGGCCGTGATGACGGAGCTGGAGAAGAACGACGACATCATCCTGTTCATCGACGAGCTCCACACGCTCGTCGGCGCGGGCGGCGCGTCCGGCTCGCTCGACGCGTCTAACATGTTCAAGCCGGCGCTCGCGCGCGGCGAGATCCAGTGCGTCGGCGCGACCACGCTCGACGAGTACCGCCAGTACATCGAGAAGGACGGGGCGCTCGACCGCCGCTTCCAGAAGATCCTGGTCGACCCGGCCACGCCCGAGGAGGCCGTCGAGATCCTGACCCAGATCCAGCCCAAGTACGAAGAGCACCACAACGTCGAGTACGACGAGGGCACCATCGAGCTCATCGTCAAGCTCTCGGAGCGCTACATCTCGGACCGTCACCTGCCCGACAAGGCCATCGACGTGCTCGATGAGGCCGGCGCCCGCGTGCACTTGGCCAACATCAAGGTCCCGGCCGAGGTCGTGACGCTGGAGGAGCAGATCGAGGAGGTCAAGGAAGAGAAAAACCAGGTCGTGAAGTCGCAGAACTTCGAGAAGGCGGCCCAACTCCGCGATAGGGAGAAGAAGCTCCAGGAGGAGCTGGAGAACGTCAAAAAGGAGTGGGAGCGCCAGGCCGAGGACGAGACCTACCCCGTCACCGAAAAGGACATCTCGGCCGTGGTCGCGATGATGACCGGCGTGCCGGTCGACCGCGTCCAGACGACCGAGGGCGCCAAGCTGCTCAACATGGAGCAGGAGCTCAAGGGCAAGGTCGTGGGCCAGGACGAGGCCCTCGTCAAGCTCTCGCGCTCGATCCGCCGCACGCGCGCCGGGCTCAAGGACCCCAAGCGGCCCATCGGCTCGTTCATCTTCCTGGGCCCGACGGGCGTGGGCAAGACGGAGCTGGCCAAGCGCCTCACCGAGTACCTGTTCGACAGCCAGGACGCGCTGATCCGGATCGACATGTCGGAGTACATGGAGAAGTTCTCCGTGTCCCGTCTGGTCGGTGCGCCTCCCGGGTACGTCGGCTACGAGGAGGGCGGCCAGCTGACCGAGAAGGTGCGGCGCAAGCCGTACTCGGTGATCCTGCTCGACGAGATCGAGAAGGCGCACCCGGACGTGTTCAACATCCTGCTCCAGGTTCTGGACGACGGGATCCTGACCGACGGGCTCGGGCGTCGTGTGGACTTCCGCAACACGATCATCATCATGACCTCGAACATCGGGGCGCGTGATATCAAGAACCTGGGCAAGGGCATCGGCTTCTCGCTGACCGAGGAGACGTTCGACTACACGAAGATGAAGTCGACGGTCGAGGACGCGCTCAAAAAGGTGTTCAACCCCGAGTTCCTCAACCGGATCGACGACGTCATCGTCTTCCACCCGCTCGAGAAGTCGCACATCCTGGAGATCATCGACGTGATGAAGGTCGACCTGTTCTCCCGCGTCAACGAGCTCGGCATCGACATCGACCTGACGCAGGAGGCCAAGGAGTTCCTGGTCGAGAAGGGGTTCGACCCCCAGTTCGGCGCCCGGCCGCTGCGTCGCGCGATCCAGAAGTACGTCGAGGACCCGATGGCCGAGGCCATCCTGACCAACGACCTCCAGGAGGGCGCCAAGATCACGGTCGGGTACTCGGGCGAGGGCGAGGAGCTCTCGTTCAAGACCAAGAAGCCGCGCAAGAAGAAGGCGGCGGCGGAGGAGCCCGAGGCCGAGACGCCGGCCGAGCCGGACGCTGAGTAACCCTCACGCCTCCCCATCTTCCGCCCCGCTGGCGCCTGTCGCCAGCGGGGCGGTTTTGTGTGGGGCCGCGCGGCGGTGGGCGGCGGACCGTGAAGAAGAAGGAGGTCTATTGACAGACGAGTAGCGCGCCGTATTGTCGGCGCGCTCCGTCGGAGCAACTCCCCCTTCCCCGCCGCTCATGACCCGTACCGCCGCCTTCGCTGTGGCCCTCCTCGTCCTCGCCGCGTGCGACTCCGGCACGTCCGGGGCCGACGACGACCTGATCGGCAGTTGGACGTTCGCGTCCGCCTCCAACCAGAGCGTCGGCGTGGTGTCCCAGGCCCAGGACATGGTCGACCTGACGCGTGCGACCGAGGGATCGGTCACGCTCAGCGGCGCCGAAAGCGGCTCGCTGCGCTACGTGCATTCGTACTACTCCTACGACTCCCAGTCGTCGCTCAGCTTGACCTCGTACGACCCGAACGCCAACGAGTACCCGTCGTCCTGGCAGACGCTGTCGATCAACCAGGGGCCGAACCACTCGTCGGCGGCCCTCACAGCCAGCTCGAACGACGGCACCACCTACTACTACAACGAGGCGGTCGGGGCCGGCGTGAGCCGCAACAGTGCGCGCTTCACGGTCAACGTGGACATGGCTTCGTACTACGACAACACGACGCCCGCGCGCGCGGAGGGCACGATCACGCTGGGCCACCGCACGTTGGCGGCCGGCGAGCGGTCCACGTTCTCGGAGTACGCCTACGAGTTCCCGCCGAACAACACGGCGCGCTACGCCTTCGAGCGCGAGGGAGTGCTCAGGACCCAGCAGGTGTCGGGCAACCAGACCGTCGAGCGGACCGGCTCGTGGAAGCGCGTCGGCGACCGCGTGGTGCTGTCGACCACTGAGGACGGCATCACGACGTCGTTCGAGTATCGGGTCCAGCAGGACGGCGCCGCGCTGCTCTTGATCGACGACCGGTCAGCCAGCGCGTGCGACGCCGAGTGCCGTCGCTACGCGGAGCAGCAGTTCGGCATCGTGGCCGGAACCCTCACCTCGTTCCAGACCGAGTTGACGCTGCGGTTGGTGCCGACGGCCTCCGGCGCCCGGGCCCAGGTCGCCCCGGCCGCCGCAGTGCCGCTTCCGGAGCCCCTCCAGGCCCGCGTGTCGATCCGCCCCCGCGCTAGGCGCTAGCCCCACCGCCCTGCCCCGCCCCGCTGGCGACGGGCGCCAGCGGGGCGGTCCTGTGCTAGGCCGGTATGTCGAGCGTCCAGAGTGTGGTGTAGAGCAGGGTCCAGCGGTAGGCCTCCAGCGCGACGAGCGTCCCGCCCGTCGCCAGCGTCGTGCCAGACAGCACGGCGCCCCACCACGGAAGTCGGTACACCCGCCGGACGCCGACGACGAGGTACGCCGACCACGCCACCAACACCGTCGGTACGATGACGGCGTCGTCGAGGTCGTACGGGACGTTGTCCGTGACCCACACGGCAGCAAAGACCGGAGCAGCCAGCAGCGCCGTGACGGACATGAACAGCACCATGAACGCCGCCACGGTATGCGTCGCGAGCACGATGTGGCGGACGAGCGGCCGCCGCGTTCCCAAGAGCAGGAGCGCGATCAAAAGCGCATAGACCGGAACGAAAACGGCGATCAACGTCGGTGCGAGTGTCTGGGCTCGCTGGGCGAATGCGGCGTCGAAGGCCTCGTCGGTAACGCCGGCCTCCGCTGCGGCCTCGGCCATTGGCCGCTCGAACACCTCCACTCCTCGGTACAGAGCGGGATTCCCCAGGAAAATCCGCCCACCCACGACGCTCACCCAGAGGAAGAACAGGACGTTGACAATCAGGAAGAGCCGGACCGGGCGGACGTACAGGCTGCGACGACCCGCGAAGTACTCCTCGGTCAACTTGCCCGGTACGAACAGGGCGCGGACGGAGCGCCACAGCCGGCCGTCGGCCGAGGTGACCTCCTGGAACTGCTCGCGCAGGAACGCCGCCAGCGACTCGTCCTCCGGGCCGACGGCGCGCTCGCCGCAGCCGTGGCAGTAGCGTCCGCCGAGCGTCTCGCCGCACGCCGCGCACGGCCGGCTGGCGGTCGGCTCCGCCAGCGGGGTGGCGGACTCTACGGGCACGAGCACCTCTGGCATAGGCAACGGGGCGGGGCCGGACAACATAAAAACGCGCCGGCCCAGGAGGACCGGCGCGTTCTCGAAAGCAGAGAGGCCGGGCTAGCGGACCAGCGACACGGCGCGCGTGACGGAGCGGCCCTGGCCGTCAGTGGCGCGGACCAAGTAGAGGCCCGGCGGAAGCTGGGCCGCGTCGACGCGCAGCGTGTACGACCCGGGGCGGACGTCGCCGTCGTGGATCAGCGCCACCCGGCGGCCCAACGCGTCGTGGACGGCGACCGTCATCGTGGTCGCCGCGTCTACCGCCAGCGTCAGGCGAGTCTCGACGCGGAACGGGTTGGGGCTCGGCGCCGAGAGCCGGAACGGCTGAGGCACATCGTCCACGTGGACGAGCTCGATCACGCCCGGCGAGGGCGCCTCGGCGGCCTGGACCGGCGCCATCGACCCGGCACTCCCGATCAGGGCAGCAGCGAGGAGCAGTCGGAGGGAGTCGCGAAGGGCCATCGGCGGGGGGAATCCGTGGAAGATCGGTGGTACGGCGTGAAAATCCAAACGGGTCCGCTGCAAGGAACGTGCCCCGAGACCGCGCTCGGGCCTACCGCCACAGACGTTGGTTGGCGGGGTCTGTCTCGGCGACGCGGGACAGGCGGTTGGGACGCTCGCGCGCTCCGCTGGCACGCACCGCCAGCGCCAGCGCCATGCCGGCCAGGAAGCCGCCGATGTGGGCGCCGTAGGCGACGCCGCCCGTCTCCTCAGTCGCTGCGGTCGCGCCCCACTGGTTGAAAAACTGCATCGCGATCCACAGCCCGAGCACGGCCACGGCCGGGATGGAGACCACGCGGAAGAAGAACACGGCGTTGACCCGGTTGCGCGGGAACAGCACCAGGTACGCCCCGAGCACGCCCGCGATCGCCCCGCTGGCGCCCAGGTTGGGCACCAGCCCCGACGGCTGCATCGCGACCTGGACCGCCGTCGCCGCGACGCCGCTCACGAGGTAGAACAAAACGAACCGGCTCGTTCCGAACCGGTGCTCCACGTTGTCCCCGAAGATCCAGAGGTAGAGCATGTTGCCGGCGATGTGGCCCCACCCCCCGTGCATGAACATGGCCGTCAGCACGGTGAGGTAGATCAGCGGCGCGCCGCCCGGCCCCGGCCTCTGGGGAATGTCGCGGGCCGAGGTGATCTGGACCGACGGGTCCTCCTCCCACGTCGGCCGATCGTTGGCGAGGTCCACGCCCGACGTGATCTCCTGGGGGACGACGCTCCACCCGTAGGTGAACGACGGATCGGCCAGCTGGTAGGCGAACACCAGCACGTTGAGCGCGATAAACAGGAGCGTCCCCCACGCGGGGCCGTCGAGGCTGCGGTCGTCGTCGCTGAGGGGGAAGAGCATCGGAGGGGAACGGCGGAGCCGTGAGGTAGCAGAGGCACCAGTCGGCATAGGCCGCGCCGCTGTGGCTCGCCGCCGGTGGCGTCCTTTGGCACGCCAACGCCGCCTGCCAGCCGGAGGGCCCGTCCGCCAGAGCCGGGCGGCTGGCGGAACGCGCGGGCGTGGGACGCGGGAGAATCAGAGGCCCAGCGTCCGCTGCGAGACGCCGGCCGGGCTACTCCTCTTCTGCGTCCTCGTCGTTGATGGGGCCGTCGAAGGCCGCCGAGACCTGGCCGACGTCCTTGAGATCCGCCGCGCCGCCGCGGTCGGCGTCCACGACGACGTTGTCGGAGTCGATCTCCCGCTCGACCGTCACCTGGTAGCGCATAAAGTCCTCCGACTCGCCGCCCGGCCCGGCATCCTCGCCCGAGAGCGGGATCGCCTGGATCACGGTCCAGCCCTGGCCCACCTTCTGTCCGATCTGGTTGAGGTGGGCGTCCACGCCGTCGCTTTCTTCGACGTTGACGCTGACGAGGAGGGTCTTGAGCTCTTTCTGCATGACGGGTTCTGGAGGAGGGACGCCCTAAACGCCGCCCCGCGCGCCGGGTTCGTCCAGCCAGCCCTTGGCGAGCGCCCAGAACACCGCCGCGGCGTGGATCCCGTGCGCGATCTCCCCGGCCTCCACCAAGGCCGGCAGCTCTCGGGCCGGCACCACGCGGACGCGCAGGTCCTCGGTGGCCTCCAGCGCCGGCGCCGCCACCCGGTGGGCGCCCCGGGCGACGAAAAGGTGCCCGTAGTTGGTGTGCCGCCCGGGCTCGACCGCCAGCCGGCCGAGCGCGTCCCACTGGCGGGCCCCGTAGCCGGTCTCTTCGAGGAGTTCGCGGCGGGCGGCGACCTCCGGGTCCTCCCCCGGGTCGATCATGCCGGCGGGGAGCTCCAGCAGCGCGCGGCCGACGCCGTAGCGGTACTGCTCCACCAGCACGGCGTCGCCGTCGTCAGTCAGGGCCAGCGCGCACGCCCAGTCGGGGTACTCGACCACGTGGTACTCGTCCAGGACCGGGCCGGCGGGGAGTTGGACGCGGTCGACGCGCAGGGTCATCCACCAGCGCTTGAGCAGGGTTTTGCGGGCGAGCGTGGTCCAGGGGCGGGGGGCGACCATGTGCGCCAAGCTAGCCCGGTCCCGCCTGCTGATACACGGTGAAGACAGCGTCTCCCCGGCCGCCGCCGTTGACTCGGCCCGAGGGCGACCCGTAGTTTTGGCGTCCGCTCCCCCGGGAGTGGCGGCCTGCGAGACTAGCTCAGCTGGTAGAGCGCCACCTTGCCAAGGTGGAGGTCGCGAGTTCGAGTCTCGTGTCTCGCTCCAGACGAAACGCCCTTCCCGATGCCGGGGAGGGCGTTTTGCATTGTGCACCGTCGCCGAGGCGTGGGCGGAGGCCAGGGCCCCCGCCTTACAGCCAGCCCCGCTGGCGGTACCAGCCGACGGTCTCGGCCAGGCCCTCCGCCAGCTCCACCCGGGGCGCGTAACCGACCGCCGCGCCGGCCTTGGACGAGTCGCAGGTCCAGGCGTGGCGCGCCGCCTCGGCCTTGTCGGCCGTCAGCGGCGGCAGCCGCCCAAGCCACCCGCCGACGCGCTCCGCCAGCGCCCCGGCCACGCCGATCACCGGGCCCGGGACGGGCAGCTTTACAGTGCGGCGCCCCAGCGCAGACTCCACGGCGGCGCGCACCTCGGCCCAGCTGTACCCGCGCGTCCCCACAAAGTAGGTCTCCCCCGCCGCCTCGCCCGATGCCGCCAGGTCGGCCATCCCGCGCACCAGGTCGCGGACGTGGACCAGCGAGATGCGCGGCTGGCAGTCGTCGCCGACGACGGGGAACAGGCCGCGAGAGGCGCCCTTGATCATCTCGTAGAGGTCGGCCTCGCGGGGGCCGTAGACGGCCGGCGGGCGGACCACGGTGGCGCCCAGGTCGGCGTAGTCGCGGCGGATGGCGTCCTCCATCCGCGCCTTGCTGACGCCGTACATCGAGATCGGGCGGAGCGGGTCGGTCTCGGTCGCGGGGACGGGCTGGCCTCCGCGGATCTCGTTGGGCCCCATCGCCTCCAGGCTGCTCGTCACCAGCACGCGTGCGGCGGGCGACGCCTCGCGCGCCGCGTCCAGCACCGCCCGCGTCCCGTCGACGTTGGCGCGGTCCAAGGTGGCCTGGTCGCGGGCGCGCGTCAGCCCGGCGACGTGGGCGACCAGCGCGGCGCCCTCGGCCCCCTGGCGGAGCGCGTCGGCGTGGCCGAGGTCGCCCCGGACGGTTTCGACGTCGAGCCCGGCGAGCCACTTGGGGTCCTGGCGGACGAGCGCCCGAACGCGGTAGCCCCGCCGGAGCAGCTCTTCGGCTAGGTGGCTCCCGACGAACCCGGTGCCGCCGGTGACGAAGGCGAGCGGAGAGGGGGCGGGCATTGGTCGGGCGGGCGGGGCGGATGCCAACGCCGCGCCCGACGCCGGGTTCAGCGGCCGAGCCGGGCGCGGATGCCCACCGTCAGCGTGCGTGGGAGGCCGGGGCGCAGGCCGGCCGGGCGGCGGGCGACCTCGTAGGTCGCGTCGGTCACGTTGACGATGCGGCCGACGAGCACGGCGCCGCCCAGCAGCGGCGCCTCAGCGACGGCGTCGAACGTCAGGTGGGCCCCGATGCGCTCGTCGTCCGGGATGTCGCCCTGGCCGGCGACCGCCCGCATGGCCGAGACGGCGTTGCCCAGCAGCGCCGCCGACCACCCGCCGCGCTCGACGCCGGCGCGCAGGTAGAGGCGGCGCCGGGCCTGGTAGGGCAGCTCGTCGCCCTCGGCGACCGTGCCCCACGCGTCGAAGTCGCTCTCGAAGGCGCTCTGGAAGTGGGCGTCGGTCCAGGTGTAGGCCAGCCGCACCGGCGCGGCCCAGCCGCTGGCGGACGTCGCCAGCCGGACGAGGTCGGCGGTGAGGCCGAGCTCGGCGCCGCGCACGTTGACGCGCCCGCCGTTGAACTGGTCGGCGGTGCCGCCGCCGCCGGCCGCGGCCAGGTCGCTGCCGAGCAGGTTGCGGTAGCCCGTCCAGAAGCCGGCCACCTGGACCTCGACGCCCGGCCGCCCGACGCGCACGCCCAGCTCGGCGTTGACGCTCGACTCGGGGTCGGTCTCGGGGCGGCTGTCCGGCGGCGCGAAGCCGCGGTGGAGCCCGCCGAACACGCGCCAGCCGCCGCCCACATCGACCAGTGCGCCCAGGCCGGGGATCAGGGCCGTGACCGTGTTGTCGCGCGCCTCCAGGTCCGCCCCCGTCCGCTCAAGGTCGGCCTTGCCGTAGTCCTCGCGGCGCAGCCGGACGGATTCGAGGCGCAGGCCCGGCGTCAGCGACAGCGGCCCCCACGTCGCCTCCACCTGGACGTACCCGGCCACGGCCCGCGCCGACTCGATGCGGTTGCTGTCGGTGCCGGGCGTGCCCGCCTCGGCCAGCGCCACCGCGCCGCCTTCGGTCGCGTAGCGGTCGACCCACTGGAACCGGTCCATCTCGTCGGTGTGGAGGCGCAGGCCGGTCTCGACGAGCGCGCCGGCCTCGGGACGTCCCAGGCGCACTCCCAGTGCGGTCTGGATGCCCTGGCTGCGGTACTCGCGGTTGTTGGCCTTGACCGCCAGCGTGCCGGTGCCCGCGCCGCGCACGGCGTCGAAGGCCGAGGCGTAGAGCTCGGGGTCGTCCACCAGCGCCGCGATGCCCACCGCGGCGCCGTCGGCGCCGGTCACCTTGTCGAGCTTGTACCAGTTGCGCGCGAACGCGTTGCGGTACACGGTCGTGGTCAGGTCGACGCGCTCGGAAAAGAGGGCGACGTGGCGCGCGCGGAGCGCCGTGTGGTCGGCGTCCATCTGGTCCAGTTGGCTGCCGGCGTAGCGGGCGTAGGGCGCCGCCTCGAAGTCGGCGTCGGTCAGGCCGAGGTAGGTCTCGTCGGAGACCTCGTCGGTGGCGCTGGCGGTCAGGGTGAGCGACTGGAAGACGGCCGCGCCGGGCGCCGTCGCCAGCCGGACACGCCCGAACAGGTCGGTCTTGTCGAAGCCCGTCGAGAGGTCGCCGCCGCCCGGCCCCGCCAGCGCCAGGCCGTCCGCCCCCTGGATGGTCTTGAAGCCGTCCACGTTGTCGCTTCGGACCTCGGCCACGACGCCCACGCCCAGGCCGCCGAGCCAGGGCGCCGAGGCCGTCGACGTGCCGGCGCGGGCGTGGAGCGTCCGCTGGTCGTTGGGGCCGATCGCGACCTCGCCGCGCGCCTCCGGTCCCGCCGGGATGTCGGCCGCGAGCAGGTTGAGGGCGCCGCCCGTCGTGGCCGGGCCGTACTTGATCTGGCCCGCGCCGGTCCGCACCTCGACGCCGTCCATGCGCGCGACGGTCGGGAAGTAGTAGGCGGCGGGGGCGGCGTAGGGCGCCGGCGCGATGGGGACGCCGTCCTCCATGAGCGTGATCGTGCTGGAGCGTTCGGCGCCGCTGCCGCGCAGCCCCACGTTGGGCCGCAGGCCGTAGCCGTCCTCCTCCTGGAGCGTCACGCCCGGCACCTCGCGCAGCACGCGGTGCGCGTCGCCGTTGCCGATCTGCTGGAGCGTCCGGCGGCCGATGTAGTGGCCCGAGCCGGGCAGGTCCAGCGTGCCGCGCCCGGTCAGCGTCTCGCGGGCCGTCACCACCACCTCGCCGGGGTCGAGCGTGACCTCGACCAGCACCAGCCGCACCGCCGTGCGCTCCCCGCTGCTCAGCGTCACCGCGACGCGGTCGCCGGCGTAGCCCACGCGGCTAGCGGCGACGGTGTACGTGCCGTCCGCCAGCCCGGCGATTTCGAACCGGCCGGCAGCGTCGGTGGCCGTCCCCGCGCGCGTGCCCTCGACCACGACGCTCGCGCCGGCCAGGCCGACGCCCCGGGCGTCTTCGACGACGCCCACGATCTGGGCTTGGGCGGCCGCCGAGGCGGCGAGGAGGAGGAGGAAGGCGAGGGGGCGGACGGGCATGGGATCTCGTTATCTGGACGAGATCCAAGCTATCCCCCTTATCTGGATCCCGTCCAGACAATACGGCCTTGCGCAGCCTCTTCACGGGACCCTCTACACAAAGGGCGGGCCGACCGCGTGGCCGGCCCGCCCCGCTGGCGGTGCTCGTCGGGAGCCCTTAGTCCTCGGTCGGGTCCTCGTTCTTCTCTTCCATCACCTCGATGTTCTCGGCCGGCTCGCCGACGCCCTCGCCCAGCACCGTGTCGATGATGCCGTACTCCTTGGCCTGGGCGGGGCTCATGAAGTTGTCGCGGTCGGTGTCCTTCTCCACCTGCTCGACCGACTGGCCGGTGTGGTGCGAGATCACCTCGTTCATCCGCTTCTTGATGTACAGGATCTCCTCGGCCTGGATCTGGATGTCCGAGGCCTGGCCCTGGGCGCCCGACGACGGCTGGTGGATCATGATGCGGCTGTTGGGGAGCGCGGCCCGCTTGCCCTTGGCGCCGCCCAGCAGGAACACCGAGCCCATCGACGCCGCCAGCCCGACGCAGATCGTCGCCACGTCGGGCTTGACGAACTGCATGGTGTCGTAGACGGCCATGCCGGAGTAGACCGCGCCGCCGGGGCTGTTGATGTAGATGTTGATGTCCTTCTCGGGGTCCTCGGCGGCCAGGAACAGCAGCTGGGCCACGGCCAGGTTGGCCGTCGTGTCGTTGACCTGGGTCCCGAACAGGATGATCCGGTCCTTGAGGAGGCGCGAGAAGATGTCGTAGGACCGCTCGCCGCGCGTCGTCTGCTCGACGACCATCGGGACGAGGGCGTTGATCGGCGCGGCGTCGAAGCCGCCCGAGTAGATGCCCTCCGGCATGGACGTGATGCCCTTGGCGAAGGTGACGAGGTCGCTGATCTGGCTCATTCTTGTAGGAGTCGGGGGGAGCGTGTCTGTTTCGGATTGGCACCCAGGCGCGCGGGCACGGTTCCGAACCGCGCCGCCAGCGGGCGGTGCGCGTCGGTCGGCCGCTGCACTCGGGCTGCGACCCGCGTAGGGGCGTATCGCGATACGCCCCTACCCGCCGCGCGGCTACGCTTCGTCGGCGTCCTCGTCGGACGGCTCGTCGTCCGCGTCCATCGCGGGCACCAGCTCGACGGGGGCGTCGGCCTGGGCGGCCTCGACCTCGGCGCGGCGGGCCTCGGCCTCCTCGCGGATCTCGTCGGCCGTCTTCTCGACCACGCTGAACCGGCCCTCCAGGGCGCCGAACACGCGCTGGTTCAGAAGCTGGTCGCCCATCTGCTCCATCAGCTGGGGCTGGGCCGTGAAGTACTGCTTGACCAGCTCGGCGTCGGCGCCGTCGCCCGCCAGCTTCTCGAACTCGGCCTCGAAGTCCTCGTTGCTCACCTCCAGGCCCTCCTCCTCGATCAGCTGGTCCTTGACCAGCAGCCAGCGCACCTGGTCCTGGGCCTGCTGGCGGTTCTGCTCGCGCCACGCCTCGACGTCGAAGGTGGGCGGCAGGTCGCCGCCCTGCTGCTGGCGGACGTCCTGGAGCATCGTGTCGAGGGCGGCCTCGGCCAGCGTCTCCGGCACCTGGACGCTCTCGCGGTGGCCGAGCACGAACTGCTCCACCATCTTCTGCTCCAGCGCCTGGTTGGCCCGCTGCGTCCACGAGCGCTCCAGGTCCTCGCGGATCTGGGCCTTGAGGTCGTCCAGGCTGTCGCTCTCGCCCTTGGTCTGCGACTTGATAAAGTCGGCGTCCACCTCCGGCACGACGCGCTCCAGCACGTCGACGACGGTCATCTTGTAGCGGTCGACGTGGTCCTCGTGGTCCGTCTCCTCGTCGGCCTCGTGGAGGTGCGGGAGCTCGACCGTCGTCTCGTCGCCGATGGCGAGCCCCGTCAGCGCCTCCACCATCTCGGGGCGGAGGTCGGGGTTGGCCATCACGATCCGGGCCGCGTTCTGCTTGGCGCCGGTCGCCTCGCCGCTCTCGTCGACGGGCTGGATGTCCACCATCGCGACGTGCTCGGTGCTGATGGCCGTGCCCTCGGGCGCGTCCTCCTCCTCGGCCGCCAGGTCGCGGCGGCGCTGGAGGTCGGCGTCGACATCCTCGTCGGTAAAGGCGCGGACGACGCGCGTGACCGGCACGCCGGACAGGTCCGCCAGCGAGATCTCGGGCTTGACGCCGAACTGGACGGTCGCCGTGAGGCCGGCCTCGGGGTCCGACACGTCGAAGTCGAGGTCGGTCAGGCGCGGCTGGCCGATGGGCTCGACCTCGTCGTTCTCGGCGACCGCCGTCCGGTACGCCTCGCCGATGGCCTGCTCGGCCACCTCGACCGACACCTGCGGCCCGACCATCTTGCGGACGACGTTCATGGGCACCTTGCCCGGCCGGAACCCCTTGAGGTTCATCTGGGCGCGCTGGCGCTTGAGCGCCTCGGCGATCTGGGGCTGGAGCTCCTCGGCGGGGATGGTCACGTCGAGGACGTAGTCGACGTCGTTGAGGGCGCGGAGTTCGGTCGGCATTCGGTCGGAGGGTCGGATAGACAGCGTGCGCAGCGCCAGCGTTGGCACCGCGCACGGGATACGCCGAAGCTAGGCCGCGGGACCCCGCCAGCCGATGAGGATGCGGTGACGAGTGCCCCGCCGGCGGCCGGCCCCGCTGGCGGCCGTCGTAGGCGGGCCGGCACGGGCCGCCAGCGGCGGGGCGCAGGGCTCCCCCCGTCGGACCGCGCGTTGAGCGTGGCGATAGGTGACTGGCGGGGGGAGCGAGCCGAGCGGGCTCCGCACAAAGCGCCCGGCCCCACGACGGGGGCCGGGCGCGTGCCTCGTCCCGCTGGCGCTCGCCGCCAGCGGGGGGCCGCGTTGGCCTACTCGGTGGGCGCCGCCTGGGCCACGACCGGCGCCACCCCGCCAGGGACGGCGCCAGCCAGCTCGACGGCCCCGCCGTCCTGGGGAGCCGGGGCGTCCGGCGCGGCCACGCCCAGCTCGATCTCCTCGATCTGGAGCGTCTCGTCGACGTCGGTCTCGGTCGTGTCGCCGGTCCCGGCGATCAGCGGCGCGATGACGAGCGCCACCACCGAGATCAGCTTGACCAGGATGTTGAGCGACGGGCCGGAGGTGTCCTTTAGGGGGTCGCCCACGGTGTCCCCCACGACGGCCGCCTTGTGGACGTCCGAGCCCTTGCCGTAGGTCACGCCGTCGAACTCGACGCCGCCCTCGACCCGCTTTTTCGCGTTGTCCCAGGCGCCGCCGGCGTTGGACTGGAAGATGGCCATGAGCACACCCGTGACCGTCACGCCGACCAGCAGGCCGCCCAGCATGTTCTTGTCGTAGAACCCGATGGCGACGGGCACGACCACCGCCAGCACGCCGGGCAGGATCATCTCGCGGAGCGCCGCCGCCGTCGAGATGTCGACGCAGCGGGCGTGGTCGGCCTTGGCCGTGCCCTCGCGGAGGCCGGGGATCTCGTTGAACTGGCGGCCGACCTCCTTGATCATGTCGCTCGCGGCGCGCCCGACGGCGTTCATGGCCATCGCCGAGAACACGAACGGCAGCATGCCGCCGATGAGCACGCCGGCCAGGATGCGCGGGTCGGCTACGTTGATGGCCTCGATGCCGGCCTGCTGCATAAAGGCGGCGAACAGCGCCAGCGCCGTCAGCGCCGCGCTCCCGATGGCGAACCCCTTGCCGATGGCCGCCGTCGTGTTGCCGACCGCGTCCAGGAGGTCGGTCCGCTCGCGCACCTCCGGGGGCAGCTCGGCCATCTCGGCGATGCCGCCGGCGTTGTCCGAGATCGGGCCGTAGGCGTCGACCGCCAGCTGGATGCCGGTCACCGACAGCATGCCCAGGGCCGCGATCGCGATGCCGTACAGGCCCGCGAACTGGAACGCGAAGATGATCGCCAGCGCCAGGATGATGGTCGGGATGCCCGTCGAGTACATCCCGACGCCGAGGCCGGAGATGATGTTGGTCGCCGCGCCCGTCACCGACGCCCGCGCGATGTTGGTCACCGGCGTCGTGTGCGTCGCCGTGTAGTACTCGGTCACCAGCCCGATCAGCGTGCCCGCCGCCAGCCCGATCACGACGGCCAGGAAGACGCCCAGCGACGAGTACGTGAAGGTGCCCACAATCGGCGTGGTCGCCGTGAACGCGTCCGGCAGCATGCCCGCGATGATAAAGTAGGAGGCGACGGCCATCACGCCGGCCGCCCCGAACTCGCCGATGTTGAGCGCCTTCTGGGGGTTGCCGCCCTCCTTGACCTTGACGAAGAACGACCCCAGGATCGAGACCACGATGCCGACGGCCGCCAGCACCAGCGGGAGCAGGACCGCCCCCAGCTCCATGCCGCCCGCGTCGATGAGCGACGCCGCGAAGGCCGCGCCCAGCACCATCGCGCCGATGATGGAGCCGACGTAGGACTCGAACAGGTCGGCGCCCATGCCGGCCACGTCGCCCACGTTGTCGCCCACGTTGTCGGCGATGGTGGCCGGGTTGCGCGGGTCGTCCTCGGGGATCCCCTCGTAGACCTTGCCCGCCAGGTCGGCGCCAACGTCGGCGGCCTTGGTGTAGATGCCGCCGCCGACGCGCGCGAACAGCGCGATGGAGCTGGCGCCGAGCGAGAAGCCGGCCAGCACGTTCAGGACGCGCGTGACCTCCAGCGGGTCCAGCACGTCGTCGGCGCCGTCGAACAGGCCGGTGTAGAGGAGGAACAGGCTGCCCAAGCCCAACAGCCCCAGGCCCACCACCGACAGGCCCATCACGAGCCCGCCCGAGAACGCCACGTTCAACGCCTCGCCCAACGACGTCCGCGCCGCGTTCGTCGTGCGCACGTTGGCCTTGGTGGCCACCCGCATCCCGAAAAAGCCCGCCAGCCCAGAGCACAGCGCGCCCACCACGAACGAGAGCGCGATCAGCGGGCTCGAGTCGGCCCGGTTAAAGTTGGCCAGCAGCAGCAGCGCCGCCACCACGACCACGAACACCGCCAGCACCCGGTACTCGCGGCGCAGGAACGCCGCGGCGCCGTCCTGGATGTCCTTGGCGATCTCCGCCATCCGCTCGGTGCCGACGGGTTGCTTGGTGACCCACTGGGACCGAGTAAAGGCGTAGGCCAGGGCGAGGACGCCCGAGACGGGCACCAGCAGGGCGAGGAGGGTCGACGTGTCCATGAGTGGAGGGGGAGGGTGAGTCGGCCGGGGCCGGGTCGGTCGGAGCGCGGGGCGGTCAGCGGCGGTTGTGCCGGTTCATGGCCGCCGTCAGCCCGTCGCGGGCGAACGTGAGCGCGGCCCGCGCCGCCTCGTCGAAGGCCGCGTCGGCCGCGGGGCGCTCGTCGTCGTCGAAGGCAGACAGGACGAAATCGACCTGGCCACCTGGGGGGAAACTATTCCCGATCCCTACACGCAACCGAGGAAACTCGTCCGACCCCAGCGCCTCGATGACGTCGCGGACGCCGTTGTGGCCGGCGTGCGAGCCCCTGGGGCGCAGGCGCAAGGCGCCGATGGGCAGCGCGAGGTCGTCGTAGACCACCAGCAGGTCGGCGGCGGTCAGGCCGTAGCGGTCGAGCAGCGCGGCCACGGCGCGTCCGCTCCGGTTCATGAACGTGAGCGGCTTGGCGAGCGCGAGGACCACGCCCGGCGCCCCGCTGGCGCCAGCGCTCGGCGGCGCGGGGCCGTCGGCCGTGGGCGAGCTCGGGGCAGGCTCGGCCGGCTCGTCGGGCAGCCGCCCCTGGGCGACGACGGCCGAGGCGCGGCGGCCCCGGTCGGTCACCTCAGTGTCCAACCCCAGGCCCAGCCGGTCCGCCAGCCGGTCGATGGTCTCGAAGCCGGCGTTGTGCCGCGTGCCCACGTAGTCCGGCCCCGGATTGCCCAGCCCGACGATCAGGTGGGACGGGCGGAGCGCCGGGGCGGGGGGCGGAGCGGGACGGCGGGAAAACCAGGACATGACACCGGGGGAATGGGCGGGGGGTGGGGCGGCCGGCCTGGGCCGCTGGCGACGCGCGCCGCCAGCCGGAGAGCCGCCGGCCGGGGAGGGCCGAGCGCTCAGCCAAGCTCCGGCATGCCCGGCGGCACGGGGAAAACAAAAGCGGCCCCCTCCACATCGGAGAGGGCCGCCCAAACGTCGACAGCAGGGATACCGGGGCACCGGGGCACCGGGCGCTTGCCCGTCGCTCCCCGGTCGCTAGGCCTCGTCGCCCTCGGCGGGCGCGCCGTCCTCGCCCTCGGCCAGCAGCTCCTCGCCCTCAATGCCCTCGACCAGGTCGACGGCCTCGGTCTCGTCCTCCTCCACCAGCGCGCGCGGCGCGGTGACGGTAGCGAGCGTCCGGCTGGGGTCGGTCAGCACCTCGATGCTGCCGCCCAGCGACAGCTCCTCGACGTGAAGCGACTCGCCAACGTCCATCGTCGAGATGTCGATCGAGACGTGGCCCGGGATGTCCTTGGGCAGCGCGCGGATCTCGAGGTCGTTAAGCGGCTGCGACAGGATGCCGCCGGCCTTGACGCCGCGCGGCGTGCCCTCCAGCCGGATCGGGATCGTCATCGTCAGCGACTCGCCCTGGGTCAGCGCCAGGAAGTCGACGTGGATCGGGACCTCGGTGATGGGGTGGAAGATCGTCTCCTTGACGATGGCCTCGTGGTCCTCGCCGTCCATCGAGAGCCCCACCCGGTAGGTCTCGGCCGTGTGGATCAGCGGGCGCAGCTGGAGCGTCTCGACGGCAAAGTGGACCGGCGCGGTGTGCGAGCCGTAGAGGACGCAGGGGACGAGGCCCTCGCGGCGGACGGCCTTGGCGGCCTTTTTGCCGGTCTCGCGGGGCCGGGCGTCAAGCGTGATGGACTGCATTCGAGGTTCAGGGTCAGGGTTCCAGGCTCTCAAGGTCGGAGTTTCGAGCCTAGCGGACTGTGAACCCTGATCCTAGAATGACACCCCCGACAAACTCGGCGCGCCCGGCCGGCGGGCCCGTCAGCCTACGAAAAGCGTCGAGATCGACTCGTCAGAGCCGATCCGGTGGATGGACTCGGCGAACAGCGGGGCGACCGAGATGACCTCGATCTTGTCCGAGGCCCGCTCCAGCGGGATCGAGTCGGTGACGATGACGCGGCTGAGCGGGCTGGCCTCGATCCGGTCGAGGGCGGGGCCGGAGAGCAGCGGGTGCGTGCAGAACGCCTGCACGTCGAGCGCGCCCGAATCGGCGAGGGCCTGGGCGCCGGACGTGAGCGTGCCGGCCGTGTCGCACATGTCGTCGATGAGCAGGCAGTTCCGGCCGTCCACGTCGCCGATGACGTTCATGACCTCGGCCACGTTGGCCTCGGGCCGCCGCTTGTCGATCAGCGCCAGCCCGGCGCCCAGCCGCTTGGCGTAGGCCCGGGCGATTTTGGAGGCGCCCACGTCGGGGGCCACCACGACGAGGTTGTCGCGGAAGGCCCGCGCCGACTGGCGGGCCGGGTCGGCGGGCGGAGGGGCCCCGGCCGGCCGGCCGTCGCCGCCAGCGGGCGGCCCGGCGGCGCTGGCCAACGTGTTGTCGTCGAGCCACTGCTCGAACACGACCGAGCCGTAGAGGTGGTCGACGGGGATGTCGAAGAAGCCCTGGATCTGGGCCGCGTGCAGGTCCATCGTGAGCACGCGGTCCACGCCGGCCTGCTCCAGCATCCGCGCGATCATGCGCGCGGCGATGGACACGCGCGGCTGGTCCTTGCGGTCCTGGCGGGCGTAGCCGAAGTACGGGATCACCGCCGTGATCCGGGCCGCTGACGCCCGCCGCGCCGCGTCGATCATGAGCATCAGCTCCATCCAGTGGTCGGCCGGCGGCGGCGTGGACTGGACGATGAACAGGTCGGTGCCCCGGATCGACTCCTCGTAGCGGACGTAGATCTCGCCGTCGGAGAAGTTGCGCAGCGTCACCTCGCCCAGCCGCCAACCGCCGGCCTGGGCGATGCGCCGGGCCAGCGCGGGGTTGGAGCGGCCGGCGAACAGGGAAACCGGAAGGTCGAGGGACACGGCAGGACCGGGGGGCGGGAGGGCGTGACCGAAGCGAGACCCCGTGGGGCCGGCGTGCAGCCTCCCTTGTGGGGACGGCCGCCAGTTGCCCGAGGAGGATTCGAACCTCCACAACCACTTCCAAAGAGTGGTGTGCTGCCATTACACCATCGGGCAAGCGGCACCCGGCGGCCGAGAGGGCGTAGTCTGCCGTCTCGGCCGGGGCACGCGTGCAAGCTAGGTGGCCCCGGCCGGATCGGCCACGCCCGCGGTCCCTCCACCCCGCCTCGGGGCGGGCCCCAGGCGTGTTTTGCTTTCCTCTTCACCCGACGACGTGCTCGACGCTGCCCTCTCTGCCCTCAACGGGGCCCCCCCGCCTCAAGAACGGGCCGCCATCGGCGTGCTCGGCGGGCTCGGGCCGTACGCCGGCCTCGACCTGGTCCGCGCGGTGTTCGACGAGACCGAGGCCTCGAGCGACCAGGACCACCTCCCGGTCACGCTGGTCTCGTACCCCGGCCGCATCCCCGACCGCGCCACCTGGATCGCCGACCCCTCGGCCCCGAGCCCGCTGCCGGCCATGATGGACGTGCTCCGGAAGCTGGACGACGCCGGCTGCGCCGTGGCCGGCATCCCGTGCAACACCGCCCACGCGCCGGCCATCTACGACCGCCTCCAGGACGGGCTGCTCGCCGACGGCCGCGACCTCCGGCTGCTCCACATCGTGGACGCCATCGTGGCGGCCGTCGCCGAGCGGGCGCCGGGCGCCCAGATGATCGGTGTGCTGGCGACCACGTCGTCCGTCGAGAACCGGCTGCACCAGGTCGGGCTGGAGGCGGCCGGGCTCCAGGCCCTCGTGCCGGACTCGACGCACCAGGCGGCCGTCCAGACCACGATCTACGGGCCGTGGGGGCTCAAGGCCCAGAGCGCGCCGCCCGACGACCGCTCCCGCCAGTTGCTGCTGGACGCGGCCGACCACCTGGTCGAGCGCGGCGCCGACGCCGTGATCCTGGGCTGCACCGAGCTCCCGCTGGCGGTGCCGGAGCGCGAGCGCGGCGGGGTCCCGTTCGTCAACTCGACGCGGGCGCTGGCGCGGGCGCTGATCCGGGCCACGCACCCCGGGAAGCTGCGCTTTGCCCGAACGCTGGTCGCCTGATCTCTTGCCGGCGACGTCCGCCAGTGGGGTCGGGCGGAGTCCTGGGCGCGGGCCAAACGGCGTGACCTCCCCGTCCGGACCTTTTGCACAGGCGGGCGGGGCGGTAAAGTGAGGGATGCGAACGCTCGCGGCCCTCTCCCTTCTCCTCGTCGCTGCGCCCGCAAGCGCGCAGCCGCGCCCAGGCTTGGAAGCAAACGGCCCGGCGTTCTCAGACCGGGAGCGGATCGCGCTCGCCAACGTCGGCCTCACGTCGCTGTTCACGGTCGCGCGCGGCGTGGCCGAGGGGCGCGTCCGGTCAGTCGGCGAGGGGCTGGAGGCGGCGGCGTGGGGGGCCGCCGCCGGCGCGGGGTTCTACGCGGCCAAGGACCAGGTGGGCCGCGGACGGGGCGCGCTAGGCGTCGGCCTGGCGTTCGCGTCGGCGTCGCTGGCGGAGAACGCGGCCACGGGCGGCGGCCCGCTGGGCCACGTCCGCGTCGGGTTCGGGCCGCTCGACCTCCGCGTGCGGACGCCGCTGGCCACGCGGCCGGGGCCGGCGCTGGGCGTCGGGGTGGACCCGCTGGCGGCCGTCGCGCTCGTGGCCGTCCCGCTGAGCGGCGGGCGGCCCGTCGTACGGGGCGGGGTCCTGGTCTACGAGCACTCGGCCCTCGACCGGACGGGCACGGGCGGCACCTACGCGTCCGGCACGACCCTCGGCCGCGTCGTGCTGATGGAGAGGGATCCGGCCCCCCATGTCCCCCGGCACGAGATGATCCACCTGATCCAGACGGTCCAGGCCAGCGCCGTCACGCCCCGTGGAATGCTCGGCGACGTCTGGCGGGGCGGCCGTCGCACCTCGCCGAACGGGGCGGTCCAGTGGGACGTGCGGATGGACTGGCTCTACGCCAGCCTCGGCGCCCTCGACAAGCTCCTCGCGGACGGACCGAAGAGCGGGTGGGCCGAGGCGGAGGCCTACGAGCTCGACGAGCCTCCGCCGACTCCACACCCTTGCCCGAACCGTCCTCCGGACACTTTCTGCCCGCTGCCCACAGGCTACGCGCGATGAGGGCGGTGTGACCACGGTCTACGCCACGCCGCCAGCCGCTGGCGGAGGCCGTCCGCCAGCGGGGCGAGGCTAGGGCTGGACGATCGTCGTCTCGACGGCGACGCGCGAGTACGAGCCGAACACGCCCAGGCCGCCCTCCACGTTCGTGGTCACGTTGGGGATCTCGCCCGGCGACAGCGTCGCGCCGCCGCCCTGGATGGCCTGGGTCTGGACGAACGTCTGGAGCGCGTCGTCCACCGACACCAGCGAGACGCGGTAGGGGCCGTAGAACCCGAACGCGAGGAACGGGACCTGGACCAACGCCGTGCCGTCGCCGAGTTTGATGTAGCTGTCCTCGTTGATGACCGGCGAGGTGCCGGTGACGGCGTTCTCGAGCGGGTTGCCCTCGCACAGGATCGTGCCCCCGCCCTCGGGCTCGCAGTCCAGGAACCGCTGGTAGAGCGGGACCGGGAGGAACCGGTCCGGGTCGGGCACGCTGCGGTAGCGCGTCTCGCCGCCGACCGAGACTGCCACAAAGTCGGCGGGCGCGCGGGCGCGCGTCGAGGCCACGAACGCCGACTGGCGGCCCGGCGTGGACGTCAGGCGGATGCGGAGCTCCGGCCCCTGGCCCACGCCGTAGACCACCCGGTCGGCCGGCCCCTCCACCACCTCCACCGTCGCCGGCACCGTGGTTACGGCCCGGAGCGTCTGGCCCTCCACCGCCACGTCGAGCCGGTAGGCGCGCCCCGGCAGCACGGCGTCTGGGGTGTCCGGCCGGACGTAGGTGCCGGCAACCGGACCCGGCCCGTAGAGGTACGTCGCCTCGTCCGTCCCGTCCGCGGCCAGCCGCGTGACCACGATCCGGGCGCCGCCGACGGCGACGGCCTCCGGGTCGTAGCGGTCGAGCAGCGGGGACGTCCTGGACAGCTGGACCGGGGGCAGCGGCTCGCCGGCGCCCAGGGACGCCGAGACCACCAGGAGCGAGACGAACTCGTCGTCGCGCGTGCCGTCGCAGCCGGCCAGCAACCCGGCCACCGCCAGCAGGAACGTGAGGGAGCGGAGCATCAGAAGTCGAGCGAGAGGGACACGTTGGGCAGCACGGGCAGCTGGCGGACGTCGGTGACCTTGATGGGGTTGGCGTCCCGGTCGTAGGCCAAGAACCACAGGTTGCGCCGGCTGTAGACGTTGACGACCTGGAGTTGGAGCTCGTACGCCGCCCACGACCAGGCGCCGGTCTTGGTGAACCCGACGTCGACGCGGTGGTAGTCGGGCAGGCGCGAGGCGTTGAGGGCCGGCGTGTAAAAGCCGGACAGCGTCGGGTCCTCGAACGGGAGCCCGCCGACCTGGTACAGGCTGCCGGGCGTCGTGAACGCCTGGCCCGTGGCGTAGGCGCCGGCCACGGTCGCCTTCCAGCCCCGGCCCAGGGCGTAGTTGCCGACGGCAGTGAGGTCGTGGAGCCGGTCGTACTTGGGCGGGAAAAACTCGTCGAACGCCGGCTCGGCCGGGTAGCGCCGCCGCGTGACGCCGATGGTGTAGCCCACCAAGCCGGTGAGCCGGCCCAGGCCGCGCTCCAGCAGGAACTCGGCGCCGTAGGCGTAGCCCTCGCCAAACCGGAAAAGGTCCCGGTAGCTCAGGCCGGCCACGTCCTGGACCTCGGGCCGCGTGTCGAACAGGTCGCGCAGCGTCCGGCCGTACACCTCGACGTCCAGCCGCCAGCTCGGCGTGAGCTTGGCCTTGACGCCGACCGAGACCTGCTCCGAGGCCTGGGGCGGCACGCCGATGCCGGTCGTGACCCAGGTGTCGAAGCCGGAGAACGCCTCGTTCGAGATCAGCGACAGGAACTGGTGGTAGCGCCCGGCCGCGGCCTGGACCACCAGGTCGTCGCCGAACGTGCGCTCGACCTGGAGCTGGGGCGAGACGCGGACGTAGCTGGAGGCGACCGGGTCGAGCGCGTCGGTCAGGTCGTCGGTCTCGCTCCGGAACACCTCGGCGCGAAGGCCGCCGGTCGCGATCCACTCGCCCTGGCGGACCCGGCCCTGGACGTAGCCCGTGACGTAGCGCGACGGGTTCTGGTAGTCGGTCTGGACCGACCCGTTGAACGAGCTCTGCAAGCCCAGGTCCAGCACGCCGCCCCAGACGCCGGTCCTGAGCTCGAACCGCTCCGAGGGCAGCCACTCCACGTCTAGGCGGCCCGAGTAGTCGGTGATGGTGTTGGGCTGCTCGAACTGGGTCCCGCCGATGTCGCCGACGGGGTCGCTGAAGTAGCGGCTGGCGGTGAGCCTGGCCGAGGCGAAGGCGGTGCCCGAAAGGACGCGGTTGTAGGCGAGCGATCCGGTCCGGTTGCCGTAGTCGAGGTCGAAGCGCGCGTCGTCGCCGAACGGCACCACGACCTGGTCGCGGCCGGCGTAGCCGGTCACGCTCAGCCGGTCGTTGGCCGAGAGGTCGAGCGACACCTTGCCGTTGACGTCGTAGAAGTAGAAGCTCTCCGGGATCCCGTCCTCGTCGAGCTGCTCGCGCAGGACGGCCAAGAGCGGCTCCAGCGTCGAGCGGCGGCCGTTGAGCGAGTACGAGCCGTTGACGCCCGGCAGCGGCCCCTCCACGCCGACGCGGCTCGCCAGCAGCCCGAGCGAGAGCGACCCGCGCGTCTCGTTCCGGTTGCCGTCGCGGTTGGAGATGTCCACGACCGACCCCAGCCGCCCGCCGTACGTGGACGGGTAGGCGCCCTTGTACAACCGCACGTCTTTGATGGCCTCGGTGTTGAACGTCGAGAAGAAGCCGAAAAAGTGCGTCGGGTTGTACACCGTCGTGCCGTCCAGGAGCACCAGCGTCTGGTCGGGCGAGCCGCCGCGGATGTACAACGCCGACGAGAAGTCGCTCGACGCCTTGACGCCGGGCAGGAGCTGGATGGACCGGAACAGGTCGGCCTCGAACACGGACGGCAGCGCCTCCACCAGGTCCATCGACACGTTCTGGAGGCCCGGCGCGCGCTCTTCTTCGAGCGACTCCCGGGCCTCGACCACCACCTCGTCAGCGGTGAGCCCGTCGGGCGCCAGCTCGATGTCCAGCCGCAGGGTCTCGCCCGGCGCCAGCGTGACCGACCGGCGCTCGGCCCGGTACCCGATGTACGTCGCCGTGACCGTCACCGCGCCCGGCGCCAGGCTGCCCAGCGAGTAGAAGCCCTGGCCGTTGGTCGCCGCCCCGCGCCGCCCCCCGTCGGCGCGCTCGACCGTGACCGACGCCTGGATGAGCGTCTCGCCCGAGGCCGCGTCGCGGACGAACCCGTTCAAGGCCGCTTGGGCGCTCGCCTCTGGCGTGCCGGCCACGCTGGCGGCGAGCGCCAGCAGGACGGGGAGGACGAGTCGGAGCACAAGCGCGGGCGGGGGCGGAGGTCGTCCGCCAACGTCGGGGCGGAGGCCAGGCGTGCCCGTGCGGACGTGGAGAAATGGCCGCCCTCCCCTCCTCTTGCGCCGTCAGCGGACGCGGTCGAGCACCGGCGGCGCGTCGACGCAGAACGTGGACGAGTCGGCGACCAGCCGGTCCCGCTCGCGGCCGGCGCGGTAGCGCGAGACCGCACGGCCCCGGTTCCAGCGGAGCACCAGCGCCCCGCGCTCGACGGCCCACGTCTGCATCGTGTCGCTCGAGAGCGCGCCCGGGCCGTCGTAGCTCCAGGCCATCGTGCCGTCGGCCTCCAGGCGCACCGTCGCGGTCGCGATCTCGGGGCTGGGGCAGACCTCGCGCCAGACCGTCCCCACCAGGTCGGCGCGCGACAGCCGAGCGGCGCCGGCGCACCCGGCGGCGACCGCCAGCGCGGCGGCGAGGACGAGCGGGCGGGGCGGGCGGCGCATGGCGGCGCATGGCGGAGTCTACGATTCGAGCCGTAGACACCGCCAGCGCGGAAGGGTTGCCCCGCTGGCGGCGCGCGTCGGCGGCGTGGGGAGGGCCCTCAAGTCCTGACTCCGCCCCCAACCGCGTCATCCTGAGCGTGCGCCCCCGGAGAGACGGCGCAGCCAAGGGTCTCAACGCCGACGCTCCAGACCGTCGGAACCGGCGCCGACGTGCTGGGAGTCCGAGTCGAGACCCTTCACGGGCCTTCAGGATGGACAAGGTGCAGTAGAACCATTGGCCCTGCGCCGGCGCGGGCCAAGCTCCGGTGGGGAGCCGGGACGCAGCGTCAGGCGCTCGCCTCCGCCTCCTCGACCGTCTCCATCGGGATCGGCCGGTCGGGCCGCTCGCCGGTGCTGAGGTAGTGCCCGACCTCCAGCACGGCCTGCTCCTTCTTTTTGGCCTCCAGCATCAGGTCATACGGCGCGTCCGGCTCGCCGACGCCTTCCATCAGCCCGACCAGCCGGTCCACGTCGTCCATGTCGAGGTAGTCGGCGTGGCCGGTGCGGGTGCCGGGCTTGTGGGACGACAGGTGGAGCTTGGGCGGGCGCTTCCCCCACGTCGCCATCGCCCGGTCCATCAGCTCCACCAGCCCCTCGTCGGCGGTCTCGCCCGACGGGTTCAGGAGGTGGTGGAACAGGTCCACGATGACCGGCAGCCCGGTCCGCTCCGCCAGCCCGACGGTCTCTTCGAGCGTGTACGTCGTGTCGTCGTTCTCGATGGCCAGCCGCTCGCGCGCGTCGTCGCTCAGCCGGTCGAGGTTCTGGGCGAACCGGTCGAGCGCCGCCGGCTTGTCGCCGTAGGCGCCGCCGACGTGCAGCGTCATCGTCCCCTTGGGGTCCATCCGCTTGAGCACCTGGGCCTGGAAGTCCAACTCGTCGATGGAGTTCTGCACCACGTCGGGCCGCGGGCTGTTGAGGACGGTGTACTGGCCGGGGTGGCTCGTCACGCGCAACTTCTCGGCCTTGACCAGCCGCCGGATGTCGCGGAACTGCCAGTCGAACGCCTCGGCCCAGTCGAAAGGAAACTCGGGGAGCGGGCCGAACGGAATCAGGTCCGACGAGACGCGGAAGAATCGGAGGTCGCGCTCGACGTTCCACCGGAGCGCCGCCAGCACGTCCTGGAGGTTCTGGACGACGACCGGGATGACGGCCTCGGTGCGGAGGTTGGCCAGCCGGACCGTCCGGCTCTTGGTGCCGAGGGCGGTGTTGATGCAGGCGTAGCCGAGGTGGCGGAGGCGCATGGCGTGCGGGCGTGGGGCCGAGCCTAACGCCCCAGCCCCGCCCGGTGTCCCGCTGGCGGCGCACGTCGGCGAGGACCGCCAGCGGGGCGGGGCCTACCCGGGCGCGGGGGTCTCGAAAGGACCTCGGAACAGCAGCAGGCCCCATGCGAGGGCCAGCGCGCCCGCCGCGCCGGCCACGGCCCAGGCGGCGCCCGAGGCCGGGCCGGCCCCGACGACCGAGAGCGCGCTCACGAACGAGAGCACCAGGTTGGCGAAGACGACGGGCCGGCCGTAGATGCCACCCAGCACGGCGTCGCGCTGGAGCCAGTCGAGCGCAGCCAGCCCCAGCCAGGCGGCGCCCAAGAGCTGGCCGATGGGGGCGGCCGAGGCCGGCACGCCGGGCACGAGCGCCGGCAGGATCGCATCGGACGCGAACAGCAGCGCGGCCCCGCTGAGCCCAAGCAGCGCGGCGCTCGTGTGGGTGATCCAGCGAGTCATGGCAGCGTGGGAATGGGGTCGAGCCGTCCCGCTGGCGGCCCTCGTCGGCCGGCGCCGCCAGCGGGCGGCTACTCCGAGGGCACGGCGTGGGGCAGGCGCTCGGGCATCTCGGCGGCCACGTAGGCCAGCACGGCTGTCGCGGCGACGGCCCGGGCGACGTGGCCGGGGTCGAGCTTGTCGACGGTGTCGGCGGGCGTGTGGTGGTAGACGAAGTACAAGCCGTTGTCGGTGCGGAGCGACAGGCCCGGCACGCCGTCGCGCATCATCGGGCCGATGTCGGCGCCGCCGCCGCCTGGGGTGATCCCGGTCGGGCCGGCGTCGGAGCCGGTCATCAGGAGATCCATAATGAGCGGCTCGACGCGCGCCGCCAGCAGCTCGCGGCCGGGCTCGGCGCCGGAGTAGCCGAAGCCGACCGGCGCGAACACGCCGCTGTCGGACTCTAGCGCGAGCTGGATGTGGGACAAGTCGTCGCCCAGCGAGTCGCGGTAGGCCGTCGCGCCCCTCAGCCCGTTCTCCTCGTTGGTCCACAGCACCACGCGGACGGTCCGGCGCGGGCGGAGGCCCAGCTCGGCCATCAGCCGGACGGCCTCCCAGGTGACGACGCAGCCGCCCAGGTCGTCCTGGACGCCCTGGCCCACGTCCCACGAGTCGATGTGGCAGCCGATCACGACCTGCTCGTCGGGCAGCTCGCGCCCGACGACCTCGCCGATCACGTTGCGCGACGGGCGGTCCGGCTCCGTCCGCGCCTCCATCATGAGGCGGACGACCGGGCGGTCGCCGCGCTCCTGGATCCGGCGCAGCGTCTCGGACGCCTCGATGGTCACGGCCGCGTGCGGGATGCGCGCGACGTCGTCGGCGTAGCGCATGGTCCCGGTGTGGGGCGTGCTCAGGCTCGTCGGCCCGACGGAGCGGACCAGGCTTGCCACCGCGCCGGCCTCGGCCGCCGCGACGGCGCCGCCCACGCGGTACTGGACCGTTTCGCCGTAGCTCGTGAACGGCACGTCGAACAGCACAATCCGCCCGTCGGCCTCATCGGCGCGCGCCGCCAGCTCGTCGAACGAGCCGACGACCAGCACCTCGGCCTCGATGCCGCCGGCCGGCGTCCCGACGCTGCCGCCCAGCCCCAGCATCGGCAGGTCGACGTCGCCCGACGGCAACACGAGCACGGCCGACTCGGCGCCGCGCACCCAGGCCGGCACCATGACCGGCTGGCCGCGCACGTTTTCCAGGCCGTCGGCCCGCATCCGGTCCAGGATCCAGTCGATGGACGCCTCCAGCGCCGGCGTGCCCGAGAAGCGGGGGCCAAAGGCGTCGGCGATTTCGGCGACGCGGGCGTGGGCGCTGCTGTCGGCGAGCGCGGCCTCGACCAGCTGGCGGGCGGCGTCGGCGTAGGGGGCCGAGGCGTCCTGGGAATGGGCGGCGGGCGCCCAGACGGCGCCCCCGAGAACGAGCAAACCGGCGAGACGACGCATGGCGCGGATCGTAGACAAGGGCATGGTGCGATCGGACGGGGCGGCCAAGCTAGTGCCGGCCTAGCTTCGGGCCGTGTCTTCGTCCGTCCGCCCCTCGCCCTTGCGCATCGCGCTGTCCGTGCTGGCCGGCGCCGCCGTGCTGCCGCTAGCGGTGATCAGCGGCGGCGCCTGGCTGGCGCTGCTGGGCGCGGGCGCGGGCGCCGTCGTCGCGCTCTGGCGGTCCGACCGGGCCCGCCTGCGCCAGCTGGCGGACCGCGTGGCGGCGCTGGAGCAGGCCGCGCCGCCGGTCGCCTCCGAGCCTCCCGTCCTGGTCTCGGACGACCTCGTCCCGGACCGTCTGGCACCTGGCGACGGTGGCCCGCCCTCCCCTCGCCCACCGCGTCCGCCAGCACGGCGGGAGCGGCCTCCGCGCCCGGCACGACCTGCCCGGCGCCCGCCGTGGTCGCTCGACGCGCTTCCGCCCGAAGTCCGGCGCGTGTGGGACTTCGCGACGGGCGGCAACGCGATGGCGCGCGCGGCCATCGTGGTCCTGTTCGTCGGCCTGGGCCTGGGCATCCGCTACGCCGTCGACGTGGGCTGGCTGTCGGTGGCCGTGCGGCTGGCGGCGGCGGCCGTCGTGGGGCTGGCGCTGGTGGGGCTGGGGTGGCGGCTGAGGCGCGGCACGCCCGGCTTCGGGCTGACCGTCCAGGGCGGCGGCGTCGCCATCCTCTACCTCACCGTCTACGCGGCGTACGCGCTCTACGGGCTCGTGCCGTCGCTCGCCGCGATCGCGCTGATGGCCGCCGTGGCGGTCGCGTGCGGCGCGCTGGCGGTGGCCCAGGACGCGCCCGCGCTGGCCGTGCTGGGCGTGGCCGGCGGGTTCGCCGCGCCGGTGCTGGCCGGCACGGCCGAGGGCAACCACGTGCTGCTGTTGGCCTACTACGCGCTCCTCAACCTGGGCGTGCTGGGCGTGGCCTGGTCGAAGGGCTGGCGGTCGGTGGCCGTCGTGGGCTTCCTGAGCACGTTCGTGACCGGCGGGCTGTGGGGCGGGCTCCAGTACCAGCCGGCACTCTACGCCACGGTCCAGCCGTTCGTGGTGCTCAACTTCGCGATCTACCTCGCGCTGGCGGTCCGGTTTGCGCTGCGGTCGGCGCGCGCCGCCCCGCCGGAGCGCGCGCTGGCGGTCGACGGGGCGCTGGTGTTCGGTCTGCCGGCGGCGACGTTCGCGTTGCAGGCCGGGCTGGTCGAGGGCGTCGTGCCCTACGGGCGAGCCTGGAGCGCGACCGTGCTGGCGGTGGTCTACCTGACCGGCGCCGTGCTGCTGCGTCGCCTCCCGGCCCAGCGCCCGGCCGATGGGCAGAGCCCGCGCGCCGGCGTCCGCCTGCTGGCGGACGCGTTCCTGGCCGTCGGCCTGACGTTCGCGACGCTGGCGCTGCCCCTCGCCTTCCAGCGCGTCGTGTTCGGGGCGATGTGGGTGCTGGAGGGCGCCGGGTTGGTCTGGGTCGGCGCGCGCCAGCGCAAAGTCTGGATGCGGTGGGCCGGCATCGGGCTCCAACTTGTCGCCGCGTCGGTCTTGTTTACCGAGGGCGTGTGGAGCCGGGGCACGTTCACGCCCGAGTCGCTGACGGGCTGGATCGTGGCCGTCGGCCTGGGCCTCTCGGCCTACGTCCTGCACCAGAGCACACGGCCTCCGGACGACGTGCGCCCGGCAGATGCGCCCCCAGAACCTCCCGTCCCCACCGTCGCCGCCCCAGCGGAGGCCTCGCCGCCGCGCCGCTTCTCTCTCCCGACGGCGTCCGCCAGCGGGCCAGCGCCAGCTAGCGCGGCGGCCGAGGGCGTCGCCGGCCGGCTCCTGCTCGCGTTCGCGCTGTTCTGGTGGACCGTCACGGCCAGCGTCCACGTGCTCGACCTGGCGCCCGACCGCTGGGCGCTGGCGGGGCTGCTGGGCGCGGCGGCGGCCTCGGGCGCGCTGTTCCTCGGGCTCGGGCGCGCGCTCCGGTGGACGGGCCTGGCGGCGGCCTCGCTGGCGCTCGTCGCCGTCGGCTGAGTGCTGTGGCTGCTCGCCCTCCTGGACGACGCGGGCCTGGTCGCCAGCGGGCGCGGGCTGGGTTGGCTCGCGGTCTTAGGCGTGTCGGCGCTCGCGCTCGCGGCGCTGCGCGGGCACCCGCTGCGGCGGCCGGCGTTCGTGGGCGCCGCCTGGCTGGCGGTCGCCGTCGTCGCGCGGGCGCTGGGCGACGGCGTGGCGTCGGTTGCCGACGGCGCCTGGGCGTTGGGCGCGGTCGGCGCCGTGCTGGTGGCCGGGCTGGTGCTGGCGGTGTCCGCACCGGCGCGCGTCGCCTCGGCGAGCGAGCGGTGGCTCACCGTGCTGGGCCTGGTCGCCGCCGCGATGGCCTGGAGCGTCGGCGCGTGGTTCGACCCGGGCCGGGCGGCCCCGTTGCCGTCGCTGCCCGTCCTCAACCCGATTGGCCTTCCCGCCGTCGGCGCGCTGCTGGCGGTGACGGCGGCGCGGCGGCTGGCGCCGGACAACACCCGCCCCCTGTTCAGCGTCCTGGTCTCCGCGCTCGGGTTCGGCGCGTTGACCGTCGCCGTGCTCCGCGCCGTCCACACCGGCGGCGTCCCGTGGACGGCGGACGCGCTCTGGGCGTCGTCGGCGGCCCAGGCCGGGCTGGCCGTGGCCTGGACGCTGCTGGCGCTGGCGCTGACCGTAGCGGCGGTCCGCCGCGGGAGCCGGGCGCTGTGGTTTTTTGGCGCCGCCCTGCTGGCGCTCGTCGTGGGCAAGCTGTTCCTGGTGGACCTGTCCCAAGCCCAGGCGCTGGTGCGGATCGGCGCGTTCCTGGCCGTCGGCGCGATCATGCTGCTGATCGGCTACCGCGCACCGCTGCCGCCGGCGCACGGCGCCGACACCGACGCGTAGCCTTGCCGGCGTCTCCACCGCGCCTTGGCTATCCTTGGGGGCCGAGGCGGTCCGCCAGCCGGGCGCGACGTCCGAGACGGGCGGGGCGCGGGGAGGCGTCGTCTACGGGACCGCGATCTTGGGGGCTTCTGCCCTTCCACCCTCCACCCACTCTTGTGCTCGACCCGCTCCCCGACGCCGCCCGCGTGTGGCTCTTCCCCCTCGACCAGACGCTCGGCCCCGACGAGGCCGACGCGCTCCGCCAGCGCCTGGCCGACTGGCTGCCGTCGTGGGCCAGCCACGGCCGGCCGGTCCAGGCCCAGGCCGAGGTGCTCGCCGGGCGCGCGCTCGCCGTCGGCGCCGTGATCTCGGAGGCGGACATCAACGCCGGCGTGTCGGGCTGCGGCATCGACACGATGGAGCGGGCCGTCGCCCGGGCGTTCGAGCAGGCCGGCGTGGCGCTGGCGCCCGCGCTCGGCGTCACGTTCCGGGACGCGGACGGCGCGTGGCAGACCGCCGCCCGGCCCGCCTTCCGGCGCCTCGTCCGCGAGGGCGCAGCAGGTGCCGAGACGCCCATCCTCGACGTGACCGCGTCCACCGTCGGCGAGCTCCGCCAGCGCGGCGCCGAGCGGCCGGCGGGCGACACCTGGGCCGCCCAGGCGTTCTCGCTCGCGGCGTGACCACGGCGCGGACCGGGGCCCGCCGCGAGGTCGTCTTGGGCGCCGTCGCCCTGGTGGTGCTGCTCACCGTGGGCGCGGGCGGCTACGCCCTGATCGAGGGCTGGGGCCCGGTGGACGCCGTCTACATGACGGCCATCACGCTGACCACCATCGGGTTCGGCGAGGTCCGGCCGCTCTCGGACGCCGGCAAGGCGTTCACCGTCGTGCTCGCCTTCGTGGGCATCGGTACGTTCGCCACCATCGCCTCCCGCGCCGTCCAGATCTTGGTCACGAGCGCCACCCTCCGCCAGCGGGCCATGCAACGCCGGATCGACAAACTCCAAGGCCACTTTATCGTCGCCGGCTACGGCCGCCTGGGTCAGCGGATCGTCCGCGACCTCCGCGCTGCCGGCCGCGCCGTGGTGGTGATCGACCAGCGCGACGACCGCGCCGCCCAACTCGACGAGGCCGGCATCCCGTTCGTCCAGGACAACGCCGAGGAGGAGGAGACGCTGCGCCAGTCCGGCATCGAGCGCGCGGCCGGGCTGGTCTTGGTCCTGCCCCAGGACGCCGCCAACGTGTTCGTGGCGCTGACCGCGCGCGAGGTGATGCAGGGCCGGGAGCTGTTTATCGTGGCCCGGACGAACGAGCAGACGTCCTTGAACAAGCTCCGCCGCGCCGGGGCCGACAAGGTGATCTCGCCGCTCGAGATCGGCGCCGACCGGATCGCCCAGACCATCCTGCGCCCGCGCGTGGACCGGTTCATGGAGAAGGTGCTCGGCGTGGGCTCGCTGGACTTCGACCTGGAGGAGGTGATGATCGAGTCCGGCAGCCTGCTCGACGGCCGCTCCTTAGTCGAGGTCGACTTCCGCCGCCGCTTCCAGGCCATCGTCGTCGGCGTGCTCCAGGCCGAGACCGGCGAGTGGCGCTTCAACCCGGACGCCCGGCTCCCGCTGGCGGCCGGCGACGCGTTGATCGTGCTGGCGACGCCGGCCCAGCTCAACACCATCCGCGCCGAGGGCGCGCTGGCAACCCGCTAGAACGCGGACCGCGTGCGGGCGGAACGGCGCCGCCCGGCCGCTGGCGGTCGCCGCGACCGAGACAGCCCACGGCCGGACCTGCCGGGCCGGACCTGCCGAGACGACGGCGGGCGACGGCAAAGTCACCGGCCGGACGCCGGTCCGCTCCGCCAGCGCGGCGCGGCCCCGCGGCCGAGGTGCGTTTTCGGAGCCTGCTCGCGTCAGGCGGACGCTGGCACGGCGTCTGCACCACGCCCCGGCACGGGTGCGGGACGGACCCCGCCGCGCCCCGCAAGGTATACTGCTCCCCTTTCCGTCGCCGACCGTATGCGCGTTCTCGCCGCACTCCTCGCTGCCCTCGTCGTGCTCGCCGCGCCCGCCCGCGCTCAGAGCCAGGCCGACCGCGCCGCCGACGCGGCGATCTCCCAGGACTTCGCCGAGGACGGCGCCGTCTCCTACTTTAGCCAGTCGTGGCTGGAGGACACGATGGAGCGCCGCACGGCCGAGTCCATCCGCGACGTGCCGCGCGTCTACTACGACTACTACATCGTGCCCCAGGGGCAGAACCGGCTGGAGGCCCGGCTCTCGCTCTACCGGACGTTCGGCGGCGAGCGCGACGTGATCAAGCCGCTCCTGTGGCTCTTGAACCGCAACGACCTCGAGAACCTGAGCCCCGGCGACACGCTCATCGTCCCGACCCACTTCGACCTCGACTTCCGGGCCTACTCGCCGTTCCCGCGCTACTACCCGGGCGCGGCGGAGCTGGACAAGATCGTGATCCTGGACAAGAACATCCAGGCGTGGGGCGCCTACGAGCGCGGCGAGCTGGCGCGCTGGGGCATCATCAACACCGGCGTCGAGTCGGCGCGGACGCCGGGCGGCCGGTTCAACGTGAACTGGAAGCAGGAGGACCGGATCTCGACGCTGAGCCCGGACTACGGCTCCGACGCCCCCGACGCCGAGCTCTGGCGGATGCTGTGGGTCATGAACCTCCACGAGGCGCGTGGCATCCACATGCACCAGTACGCGCTGCCCACCTCCGGCCCGGCCTCCCACGGCTGCATCCGGATGCTGGAGCCGGACGCGGTCTGGCTCTACGGCTGGACCGACACCTGGACCGTCGAGGGCCAGCGGGACCCGATCTCGTCGGTCGGCGCCAAGATCACCCAGCAGGGCACGACGGTGCTCATCATCGGCGACGACATCTCGGAGGCGCCCCAGCCGTTCGTGCACCGGACGGGGTACCCGGTGATCCGGATGGTGAACCTGCCGCCCGACCCGCTCGCGGTCCCGCCCGGCTCCCCCCAGCAGCGCGCCTTCGACCGGCTGGCGGGCCGCAGCTAGCGCCGTGTCACGCGTCGACTACGACGGCCGGACGTTCCGGCCCGTCGAGACGGCCGCCAACGGCGAGGTCGGCGACGGCACCGTGTTCCACTACCGCCAGCGGGGCGCCGTGGTCTGGGCCAGCTACCACGGCGGCCACGTCGAGCGCGGCACGCTGGTGGCGACCGCCAGTGCCGAGGGCGCGCTGGACATGCGGTACGCCCACGTCAACCGGGCCGGCGAGCTGATGACCGGCACGTGCCAGTCCACGCCCGAGGTGCTGCCCGACGGCCGCCTCCGACTGCACGAGCGGTGGCAGTGGACCAGCGGCGACCAGAGCGCGGGCACGTCCGTCATCGAGGAAGTACGGTAGCTCCCGCTGGCGCCTGCCGTCCGCCAGCGGGGCGAAGGATCTCAGCGCGGACACCCCAAGTCATCGGAGCCGGTGCTGAAAGGCTGCGAGTCCGAGTCGAGATCCTTCGCTGGCGCTCAGGATGACAAGTTGGCGTTCCCACGCAGAGCGCAGCTCCCGCTGGCGCTCGGCGTCCGCCAGCGGGGCGAGGACAAACGAAGGGCGCAGCCGGTGTGGCTGCGCCCTCTCTCGTTCTGAGACCCGACGGCTACTCCGGGATCAGGTCGGTGAGCATCGTCTCGTTCGACTCCGAGACCTGGATCTGCTTCAAGAGCGCCTGCATGGCCTCGTCGGGGTAGCGGCTGTTCAGGGCGCGCAGGAGCAGGTTCCGCTGCGGGGCGATCTCGTCCGGCACCAGCCGCTCCTCGTTCCGCGTGCCCGAGCGCTTGATGTTGATGGCCGGGTAGATCCGCTTTTCCGACAGGTCGCGGTCGAGCACGATCTCGGCGTTGCCGGTCCCCTTGAACTCCTCGAAGATCACGTCGTCCATGCGGCTGCCGGTCTCGACCAGCGCCGTGGCGACGATGGTGAGCGAGCCGCCGTTCTCGATGTTGCGGGCCGCGCCGAAGATCTTGCGCGGGATCAGGAGCGCGCGCGCGTCCAGGCCGCCCGACATGGTCCGGCCGGAGTTGCCGCCGTGCAGGTTGAACGTCCGGCCCAGGCGCGTCAGCGAGTCGAGCAGGATGGCCACGTCGTGGCCCTGCTCCACCAGCCGCCGGGCGTACTCGAAGGCCAGCGTCGCCACGCGGACGTGGTTGTCCTCGCCGGCGTCGTTGGACGACGCGAACACGCGCGCCTCGGTGTTGCGGCGGAAGTCGGTGACCTCCTCCGGCCGCTCGTCGATGAGCAGGCACACCAGCTTGACCTCGGGGTGGTTCTGGCTCAGGCCGGCCGCGATGCCCTTCAGGAGCACCGTCTTGCCGGCGCGGGGCGGCGCCACCACGAGCGCCCGCTGGCCCTTGCCCAGCGGCGACACCAGGTCGATGACCCGCATCGAGGCGTCGCGGGCGTCGGTCACGATGTCGAGCTTGTCCTCGGGGTAGATCACCATCCCCTCGTCGAACTCGGGGTGCTCGGCCCAGGCCTCCGGCTCTTCGCCCATCACCTCGGTGACCTCGGCGACCTGCCACGCGCCCTTGCGGCCGGGCTTGATGGTGCCCTTGAGCTGGACGCCGTCGCGCAGGTTGTACTTCTGGATCAGCGGCGGCGGCATGAACGGGTCGTTGTCGCCCTTGGTCAGCGCCGTCGAGAGCTCGCGGATAAAGCCGAACTTCTTGTCGCCGATCAGCTCCAGCAGGCCCTCGAACGGCTCGCCCGGGTGGCCGCCGCCGGAGCCGCTCCCGCCGCCCGTGCTCGTGTCGGACTTCTTGTTGCGGCCCCGCTTCTTCTTGCGCCGGCGCCCGCCCTGGCCGTCGTCCTCCGAGTCGTCATCGTCGGACGACGAGCCCTTGGGCGAGCGGCCGTCGGCGGAGGCGTCCTGGGCGTCGGCCGGGTCCAGCTTGTCGCTGGAGGCGACCGGCTCGGCCTCGCGCGTGCGGCGGCGGCGCTTGGGCTTCCCCTCCGGCTCGCCGTCCGGCTGGCGGTCGGCGCCGCCAGCGGCAGGCTCGTCGGCCTTGGCGTCGCTGGCCTTGGCGCGCGTGCGGCGCTTTTTGGGGGGCTCGGGGGCCGGCGTGCTGTCCCCGTTCGATCCCGAGCCGCTGTCGGTCAGGTCGATGATGTGGGCGCGCGAGCGGCGCTTTTTGGGGGCGGCCTTGCCGGCCTCGGTCGCGTCGACCGTCGTGTCGTCGGTCTCGCTCGTCTTGTCTGCCATGGAGTGGCGGGTGGGCGGTACGGGGCGCGGATGCGCGGTGGACGCGCGGCGTGGGGCCGCACGGGGGCCGGGGGCAGCGAGCGCGGACGGGGGGCGTGTGCCCGTCGGCCGGCGTCGCGTGCTCGGCGTCGAAGGAGGCGTGGCGGCAGCGCCGCCAGTACCGGGGTCCTTCCGGGGCGAGCCCGGGCGAGGGGGAAACGGGGGCCGGTGGTCTGGCGGTCGGCTGCGCCTCGCTCCGCTGCGACGGCTTGGACCTGGCCCTGGGGTCTCGCGAGCGTCGGTACGGTTCGCCGTCGAGACCTCCATGAGACGAGGGCCAAGATAGATGGTTTCACGCGCCGCTTCAACCCCGCCCCCCGGGGCAACTCCGGGTGCCCCGCGTGCGCTAGGTTTGGCCCATGCCCGACCTCCGGATCGAACGCCGGCACTGGAACGCCGGGCGCCGCGCCGTCGCCGGGCTGGACGAGGCCGGCCGCGGCTGCCTGGCCGGGCCGGTGGTGGCCGCCGCGGTGGTCCTGGCCCCCGGTACGGAGATCCCGGGCCTGGACGACTCCAAACGGCTCTCGCCCCGGGCCCGCCAGTCGCTCGTGCCCGTGATCCGCCGCCGCGCGCTGGCGGTCGGCGTGGGCGCGTGCTCGCCGGCCGAGGTGGACCGCCTCAACGTGCTGTGGGCGTCGATGGAGGCCATGCGCCGCGCCGCGCTCGCGCTGGCCGCGCCCGACGGCACGCCGCTCGTGCCCGACGTGCTCCTGGTCGACGGCAACCGCGAGATCCCCGGCGTGCCGTGGCCCCAGGAGACCGTCGTCAAGGGCGACGCCAAGAGCCTGTCCATCGCCGCCGCCTCGGTGATCGCCAAGACCACGCGCGACGCGGTCATGGTGGACCTCGACGCCGCGTTCCCGGTCTACGGCTGGGCCGGCCACAAAGGGTACCCCACGGCCGCGCATTACGCGGCGCTCGCCGAGCACGGCCCCAGCCCCCACCACCGCCAGTCGTTCCGGCTGACACGCTAGACGGACGGCGCGACCCGCCGCCCCGCTGGCGGCGGCCACCAGCGGGACGATGTGGGGGCGAAGGAATCGGCTGGTAGGCCTGTAGGACGGCGTGGACATCCGGCGAATGGCGAAATAGAGCACGCCTCTGCGTCGTCTAAGGGGCCTATCTCCTCCGCTCCTGAATGCGTCGTCTCTTGTTTCTCCTGGCCCTTCCCATCGTCGTGCTGGCGACGCTGGCGGCGGGATGCGCCACGTCGGAGCCGGCCCCGGCCGCTGGCCCCACGGTCGGGACGGCGCTCGACCCGGCCCGCGCCGACACCGCCGTCTTCGCCGGCGGCTGCTTCTGGTGCATGGAGAAGCCGTTCGAGGAGCTCAACGGCGTCGCCTCCGTCGTCTCCGGCTTCGCCGGTGGCACGGTCCCCAACCCGACCTACGACGAGGTCAGCCGCAAGACGACGGGCCACTACGAATCGGTCGAGGTGATCTACGACCCGGCCGTCGCGCCCTACGACACCCTCCTCCAGGTGTTCTGGCACAACGTGGACCCGCTCGACGACGGCGGCCAGTTCTGCGACCGCGGGAGCCCGTACCGCCCGGCGGTCTTCGCCGGCACGCCGGCCGAGCGCGCCTCGGCCGAAGCCACCAAGGCCCAGCTGGCAGAGCGGTTCGGCGAGACGATCCGCGTCCCGATCCTCGACGCCGCGCCGTTCTACGCCGCCGAGGACTACCACCAGGACTTCTACCGCACCAACGCGGCCCACTACGAGCGCTACCGCGCCGGCTGCCGCCGCGACGAGCGCCTAGAGCAGCTCTGGGGTGCCGACGCCGGCCACCTCGGCCCCGCGCTCTAGGGCCGCCAGCCGCACGCACCCCGTCTCCACCCATGAAAAAGCTGATCCTCCCCCTCCTGGCCGTTGCGGCGCTCGCCGCCCTAGGCTTCGCCTTTTTGCGCCCCGCACCTGCGGCTCCCGTGGCCGGCGCCGCCTCCACCGACCACCTAACGCGGATGCAGGCCTACGTCACCCAAAGGGACGGCACCGAGCCGCCCTTCGCCAACGCCTACTGGGACAACCACGAGCCCGGCCTCTACGTCGACGTGGTCGACGGGACGCCGCTGTTCGCCTCGACCGCCAAGTACGAGAGCGGCACCGGCTGGCCCAGCTTTTGGCAGCCCGTCTCGGACGACGCCGTCGTCACCAAGGCCGACAAGTCGCTCTTGATGACGCGGACCGAGGTGAGGTCCGCGGGGTCCGACATCCACCTGGGCCACGTGTTCGAGGACGGGCCCGAGCCGACCGGCCTCCGCTACTGCATGAACTCGGCGGCCTTCCGCTTCGTCCCGGTCGCCGACCTGGAGGCGGAGGGCTACGGCGAGTACCGCGACCTGTTCGACACTCAGAGCTAGCCATGAAGACCACGCTCCTCGCGGCCCTCGCGCTCGCGCTCGCCGCCCCGCTGGCGGCCCAGCCCGCCGGGTGGACCAAGCCGTCCGACCGCCAGCTGCGCCGCGACCTGTCGCGGATCGCCTACGCCGTCACCCAGCGAGACGCGACCGAGCGCCCCCATACGAGCCCGCTCAACGACGAGCGCCGCGACGGGATCTACGTCGACGTGGTCTCGGGCGAGCCGCTGTTCTCGTCCAAGGACAAGTTCGAGAGCGGGACCGGCTGGCCGTCGTTTACGCGCCCGATCTCGCCCGGCGCCGTCTCGCGCCGCGTCGACCGGAGCCTGGGCACGCCGCGCGTCGAGGTCCGGTCGCCCCGCGCCGACTCGCACCTGGGCCACGTGTTCGAAGACGGGCCGCGCCCGACGGGCCTGCGCTACTGCATGAACGGCGCCGCGCTCCGGTTCGTCCCGAAGGCCCGGCTCCAGGCCGAGGGCTACGGCCGCTTTGCCCGACTCTTTAGGTAAGGGCCAGGCCCTTACCTAAAGAGTCGATCCCGACGCCGCCTCCACCCTCGGAAGCGGCGTCTTTGATTTTGGAAGGCCGCGCCCGCGACGGCCGCCAGCGGGCCGGGGCGGGCGCGGACCTTGGAACGAGCGCGCGCGGTACCCGCCAGACTCCAGCTTCCCCGACGCCCTGTGACCGCTCTCTGGTGGATCAAGAACGACGTCCGCCTGAGCGACAACCCGGCGCTCCGCCAGGCGCTGGCCGACGCCGAGACCGTCGTGCCGGTGTTCCTGTTCGAGCCGGCGGTGCTCCAGGCCGACGAGACGAGCGCGTTCCACGTGGCCGCATGGTGCCAGGCGCTGGCGGACCTGTCGGAGCGGCTGGGCGGCCACGTGCTGCCACTGGCTTGCGCTGTCCCTGGCGGGGTGGCGGGCGACGCCGTCGAGACGTTCCGCCAGCTCCGCGAGGTGCTGCCGTTCCAAGCGATCTACAGCCACCAGGAGATCGGCTCGGACGTCACCTTCCGGCGTGACAAGGCGGTCGCGGCGTGGTGCGCCGCCGAGGGCGTCCGGTGGCACGAGGAGATGCAGACGGGCGTGTTCCGCGGCGGCATCGACCGGGACCGGCGCGCCGGGGCGTGGAAGGACTTTATGTCGGCCGGCCCGCTGCCGGCGCCCCGGCCCGAGAGCCTGGCGCGCGTCCGCGTGCCCCCGGCGGCCGCGGCGCTGGCGGTGCCCGTCGTCAGCCCCGACGTGTTTGGGCACCCGTTGACCGAGGCCCAACGCGAGTTGCGCCAGGCGGTCAGCGAATCGGCGGCCGAGGACACGTTGAGGAGCTTTTTGTTTGACCGCGGCGAGTGCTACTCCGGCGGCATCTCGTCGCCCAACGACGCGTTCGTGTGCGGCTCGCGCCTGTCGGTGCACCTCGCCTGGGGCACGATCACCGGGAGGGAAGTCTACGCCGCCACCGAGGCGCGCCAGGCCGAAGTCCGCGCCCCGCCCGGCGACGCCGGCCGCCAGTGGGCGCGGTCGCTCAAGTCGTTCAAGAGCCGGCTGCACTGGCGCGACCACTTTGTCCAGCGGCTGGAGACCGAGCCACAGATGGAGTTCGAGCCCTTGAACCCGGCCTACGCCGAGCTGGCGACGCCCGGCGACGAGCACTTGGAGGCCTGGATCGCGGGCGAGACCGGCTGGCCCTTGGTCGACGCGTGCATGAGGTGCGTGGCTCAGACCGGCTTCCTCAACTTCCGGATGCGGGCCATGATCACGTCGGTCGCCGTCCACACGCTGCGCATCGACTGGCGCAAGACGCTGCACCCGACGGCCCGGTTCTGGGCCGACTACGAGCCGGGCATCCACATCGCCCAGACCCAGATGCAGGCCGGCGTGGTCGGCATCAACCAGCTCCGCGTCTACTCGCCCGACAAGCAGCTCGCCGACCACGACGCCGACGCCGTGTTCGTCAAGCGCTGGGTGCCCGAACTGGCGGACGTGCCGCCCGAGCTCATCCTCAAGCACCACAAAAAGCCCGTCCACGGCTACCCCGAGCCCATCGTGGACCGGATCCCCAACGCTAAGTCGTTCAAGGACGACTACTACGAGATCAAGGGTCGCCCCGAGACGCGCGCACTGGCGGAGGCCGTCTACCAGCGCCACGGCTCGCGCCGCCCGGCCTCGGCGCGGACCTGGAAGAACAACGCGCCTCGTGCCGGCGACCCCGCCAGGGACGGCGGCAGCCAGCGACGCGTCGTCAAGGCCAAGGGGCCGGACGCCGACCGCAAACACGCATGACCGCCGCCGACGCCCTCGACCTGCGCACGCGCAAGCTCACCGACCGCTACATCATCAGTCGCGGGCGCGACTACGTGTTGTGCTGGATCATGCAGGCGCTCCGCGCCGACGAGAACCCCCTTATCGACGCGGCGGTCGCGCTGGGCAACGAGCGCGGGCTGCCGGTCGTGGTCGTCCACACCCTGGACCACACGTATCCGTACGCCTCGCACCGGCTCCACCGCTTTATCCTGGAGGCGAGCCGAGAGCTAGAGGAAGGCGTCGGGGCGCGGGGGCTCCGGTTCGTCCGCGTCGTCCGCCAGCCGGGCGAGCCGCTGACGATCGAGACGGTCGCCGCGCTGGCGGAGCGCGCCGGCGCCGTCCTGGTCGACGACGTGCCGACGTTCGTGACGCACGAGTACGCCGACCGGCTGGCGGAGGCGCTGGACCGGGCGGTGCTGGCCGTCGACGCGTGCTGCGCCGTCCCGATGAACGCGTTCGACACGCACCTCAAAACGACCAAGGCGTTCCGCGCCGCCCACACCAAGCTCCGTGACGATCACCTCGCGCTCGACCTGGGCCAGCAGCCCGAGGCGGAGCGCTACGACGGCGACCTGGACGCCGAGCACGCCGCGCTGCCGGACGATCTGGACGAGTTGATCCGGTCGTGCAGCGTCGACCTCAGCGTGCCGCCGGCGCCCGGCTGGTCGGGCGCCCGCTCGGCCGCCCTCGACCGGCTGGCGACCGCCGTGGCCGAGGTGGTCCCGCGCTACAAGTGGACCCGGAACAACCCGGCGCTGGGGGAGGAGGCGACGGCCCAGATCTCGCCCTGGATGCACTTTGGCGTGCTGTCGCCGCGCGAGGTGGCCGCGGCCGTGCTGGAGGCCGAAGCCGCGGGCGACGTCCACCCGGCGGCTCGGTGGAAGTTCTTGGACGAACTGCTGACTTGGCGCGAGGTGTACCACCACCGCTGCCGCTGGGAAAGCGGCTGGCACCACTGGGACGGCCTGCCGGCCTGGGCGCGCGAGACGCTGACCGACCACGCCGACGACCGCCGCCCGCACCTCTACTCGCTCGACGAGCTGGCCCACGGCGAGACCGACGACGAGGTCTGGAACGCGGCCCAAAAGCAGTTCGCCGTCGACGGCTGGATGAACAACAACCTCCGGATGTACTGGGGCCGCCAGCTGCTCAAGTGGCGGCCCGACCCGGCCGACGCGTTCGCGGCGACGTGCTACCTCAACGACCGCTTTAGCCTGGACGGCCGCGACGCCTCGACGTACGGAGGCATCCGGTCGGGCTTTGGCGAGGGGCGGCCGTGGAAGGAGCGGGCGGTCTACGGGACCGTCGCCGGCAAGACCAGCGGCGCGTTACGCAAGCGCGACGGCGTGCCGGAGTGGCTGGCCGAGCAGGCGGCCCGTGACGTGCCCTTCCGCGCCGAGATCGCCTCCGACCCGCCGCCGGAGTTCGACCGGTATAGGGATCGGGGGTGAGGAATCAGCAGATGAGGCGTCACGTCGAGAGTCGGGAGCTGTCTGCCGATCCCTGTCTACCGATCCCTGATTCCTGGACGGCTAGTCGGTGCCGTAGAGGCCCCGGTAGATCGCGCGGTTGCGGGTCAGGACCTTGACGTAGTCGCGCGTCTCGCGGAACGGGATCCGCTCGGTAAACAAGGCGTCGCGGCCGAACTCGGGGAACGACCGCCAGCGGTCGACCTGGTGGGGCCCGGCGTTGTAGGCGCCGAAGACGGCGGGGAGCGCGCCGTCGTACGCCCGGGCCTGCTGGCCGACGTAGCGCGTGCCCAGGCGGACGTTGACCTCGGGGAGGTAGAGCAGGTCCGGGTCCCAGTCCTCCATCCCCACCTCCCCGGCCAGCGCGCGCGCCGTGGTGGGCATGAGCTGCATCAGCCCCCGGGCGCCGACGTGCGACGTGGCGCGGGCGGAGAACAGAGACTCCTGGCGGATCAGCGCCGCCGCCGCGAACGGGTCGATCCCATTGGTCTGAGCCTCGGCCGTGACCATCCGGCGGAAGGGGAACGGGTACAGGATGCGGAGCCGCCGCGCGTTCGTCCCGCCGCCCAGTCCCTGCCCGATCTGGATGGCGCGGCGGCCGTAGCCCCGCTCGACCAGGGCCTCCGCCAGCGCGTAGCGGACGGCCTGCCCGCCGCTGGCGGTAGCGATGGCCCGGTCGACCTCGGCCTCGGCGGCGCCGGGGAAGCCGGCCTCGCGGAGCACGTCCACGGCGTAGAGCGCGTCAGCAGCTCGGGCCGCCGCGCCGGCGTCTCGGGGTGGGGACGCGGCCATGGGGACGGGCCAGAACGGCTGGCCCAGCGCCTGGCTGGCGAGCAGCGCGTAGTAGCCGTCGCGCTCCTGGCGCAGGACGCCCCGGAACCGCTCGGCCGCCGCCGTGCTGTCGCCGGCTCGCGCAAAGGCCCGGCCCGCCCAGTAGCGCGCGCGCAGAGCGTCCGGGCCGCCAGGGCGCGCGGCGCGGGTGCGGTCCCACAGCCGGGCCGCCCGGGCAAAGTCGCCGGTGCGGAACGCCGCGCCCGCCCGCCGCAGCATTCCCAGCCTGGCCCAGCGCGTGCCGGCGTGCTCGCGCTCGATCCGCTCGTAGAGCGGCTGGGCGGCCGCGTCGTCGCCCCCCTCGTCCAGCACGTCGGCGGCGAAGTACAAGAAGCGCGCCGGCCGGGAGCCGCTGGCGGCCAGGCCGAGGTAGACCGAGGCCGCCTCGCCCGTCCGGCCGGCCCGTCCCAGCACGCCCGCCAGCAGCTCGCGCGCGTCGGCCCGGGCGAGGATGGGCTGGAGCGTCGCCTCGGCCTCGTCGTAGCGCTGGGCGTCGTAGAGCGCGTCGGCGGCCTGGTAGCGGACGTCGGCCCGCTGCCGGGCCGTGCCGACGTCGGCGTCGAGCCACTGGCGGAGCGCGTCGGCGGCCTCGGCGTTGAGGCCCAGGGCCCGGTCGGCCTGGGCGATGGCCAGCCACTCGGCCGGCGACGGGTCGCCCTGGCGCAAGCGGGCCGCGGCCCGGCGGGCGGCCGGGCTGGCGGGGTCGGCGCCGACGGCCTCGCGGTACAAGGCGCGGGCGCGGGCCGCCTCGCCGGCCTGCTCCGCCAGCGTGCCGGCGGACAAGGTGAACGCGGCCCGGGAGGCACCGGAGCCGGCCCGGGCACGGGCGCGGTCGGCCAGGCGTTGCGCGGCGTCGAGGTCGCCGGACTGGCGGGCGGCCTCGACGCGGGCGGCCCACATCCGCCGCCCGCGCTCGCCGCCCGTGACGCCGCGCGCCAGCGAGTCGACGCGGGCGGTCTCGCCGTCCCTGGCCAGCGCCTCGGCCTCCAACACGGCCCGCCAGTCGGGCGGAACGGCGGAGACGGCGGCGAGGGCCCGGTCGCCGGCCTCGGGATCCAGCCGGGCCGTGACGAGCGCGTGGCGTAGGCGGGCCGCGTCGCGCTCCACGGCCATCGCCGAGCCGGCCGTGCGGACGAACTCGCCGTAGAGTGCCCCGGCCGCCTCCAGGTCCCCCGTCTCGTCGGAGGCCCGAGCCAAGAGGTAGCGGGCCCGGCCGCCGCCCAGCGTGTCCAGCCCCGGAGCGCCGCCGAGCAGCGCGCGGACGCGCCGCCAGTCGCCCCGGCCGGCCTCGGCGCGGGCCGCGAGCAGCCGCGCCCGGGGCGTCAGGTCGCCGCCTTGGTACTGCCTCAGTAGCTGAGCGGCGAGTTGAGGCCGGTCGGTGTCGAGGAACCTCTCGGCCTCCTCTAGCGCCTGGGCGCCGACCGTCGGATCGGCTAGGTCCTCGGCTGGGTTCGCGTCGGACCCGCACCCGCCGGCGGCGACCGCGAGCAGGACCGGGAGGGAGCAGAGCAGGAGGCGCATGGGGAGCCGAGTCGTGGGCCGCCGCCTATGCCAGCCGGCACGCGGCGGTTGCCACGGCAGGGGGAATGGGACCGAGGAATCGGCGGGCGTGCCCCGCTGGCGGGCGCGTCGGACGGCGGCCTGATCTACTGATTCCTACTCCGCCCCGAACCACTCGCCGGGCACGGCCGCCAGCCGGAAGCGCCAGATGCGGTAGCCGTCTTCGCCCGTGTCCGCGACGTAGTCCTCGACGGTGTAGAGCCCGTCGTAGCGGTAGCCCTGGGCCGGCGGGCGCCAGACGCCGCGCCCGACGCCCCGGCTCACGCGCACTGCGAGCCGCCGGCGGGCGCTCTCGGCCAGCGCGAGGTTGGAGCGCGTCAGCGTCTGGTCGCCGATCTGGCGGCCCGTCCTGGGGTGGCGGGCGCCGGAGCCGGTGTAGAGGAGGGTCTCGCCCTGGTCCTGGTCGTCCACGAAGGCGCAGTTGACGATGACCGACTCGGCCCCTTCCCGGGCCCGCCCGCAGATGCCCGCCCGGCGCGGCCGGTGGACGCCGGCAACGGACAGCGCCACGCGGTCGGGGAACAGCGCGCCGACGGCGACGCCGGGGGGGTGACCAAACGGGGAATCGGGCACGGGCGGTCAGGCGTCGGGGGCGCCGCGGGCGAGAACGTTGCCCCTCCTGGCTCCTCGGGCCCGCGTCCTCACGCCCGCTACAGCCGCTCCTTGCGCTCCAGGTACAGCGCCCGCGACAGCATGACCGCCGCCTGGGCCGTCTGCTCGGTAAACCAGTAGTTCACGCCCGCGCCCACGGCCGCGCCGGCGACGGGGATCATCTGGGCCAGCTTCTGGGCGCCCAGGTTTTTGGCGATCTCGCGCGGCACGTGGCCCAGCTGCTCGCGCAGCGTGCCCTGCGCCTTGCGCCCGCGGTAGCCCCCGCCGTCGATGGCCGCCGCGGCGACCGCCAGCTCGCGGAGCGCGTCCGACTTGGCCTCGCGCGACCCGCTGGCGGCCACGTTGAAGATGGACACCACGAGCGGCGTGTAGCCCGGGCCCTGGAGCGGGAAGCCGTAGGCGGCCGCGATCTGCTGGATCAGCCGGAAGTTGACCGTGAACAGGACCGGGATGTCGGCCGCAAGCAGGAGCCCGCCGCCCAGCCCGGCCCCGCCGCCGGTCAGGGCCGCCAGCACCGAGTTCTGCGAGGCGTAGCCCTTGGCGAGCGCGTCGAGCGCGCCGAGCGGCTGGTCCCGGAGCTCGGCCACCGACGCGACCTCCACGCCCCGGGCCGACGCCTTGGCCAGGATCTCGGCCTCGTCGTAGGTCCAGGCGCTGGCGTCGTTCAGCGTCGCGAGGGCCTGGGTGAGCGCGTCGGTCAGGGTGTCCAGGACGCCCTCGGGCACGAACTGGTCGAAGGCCCAGTCGACCGGCCTCATGGCGAAGCCCAGGGCCTGCTGGAGCAGGGTCTCCCCGCGCTCCCAGCGGTCGATCTCGCGCTGGGCGGTGCGTTCGTAGTCGGAAAGGCGCATAGGGGGCGTGGGGGGTGGGGCCACGCGCACGGTGCCGGGCCTAGTCGGTGCTAATGTCGTACTTCTTGAGCAGCCGGTACATCGTCGCCCGGCCGATGCCGAGCTCGGACGCGGCCCGTTCGACGTTGCCGTCGCAGACCCCGAAGGCCCGCTCGACGGCGCGCCGCTTGAGCTCCTCCAGCGGCACGATGTCGTCGTCCGGGGTGAGCGCGGCTATACCGGCCGCCGGCGCGTCGGGTTGCACCGAGCCCGCCGGGCCCGCCCCGCTGGCGGCGTCCGCCAGCGCGCCGGGGGCGTCGCCGGCCAGCGACGGCAGCGGGTCCCAGGAGGCCGTCGACCTGGCCGGCGGCGACGCCGGCGCGGCGTGCCCGTCGCCCGACGACTCGTGGGCCGACGAGGCCGGCGCCGGGGCCGGCCCCAGGCGCTCGGCCCAGGGCGAGATGGCCCCCGTGTCCAGCAGGAGGTCCGCCTCGGCGATCTCGTCGGCGTCGGCGATCAGCACGGCCCGCTCGACCGTCGACTTGAGCTCGCGGACGTTGCCGGGCCACGGGTAGTCCAGCACCGCCCGCACGGCGGCCGGCGACAGGCGCTTGCTCTTGAACTTGGGGTTGGCCGCCAGGTAGTCCTCCAGGAACCCCTGCGCCAGCAGCAGCACGTCGTTGCCGCGCCGGCGGAGCGGCGGGAGCGCGATCGGGAACTGGAACAGCCGGTAGTACAGGTCCTCCCGGAACGTGCCGGCGCGGACCATGTCGAGCACGCTCCGGTTGGTGGCCGAGATCACGCGGCACTCGAACTTGATGGCCCCCTGGCCGCCCACGCGCGTCACCTCGCGCGTCTGCAACGCCCGGAGCAACTTGGCCTGGAGCCCCAGGTCCAGCTCGCCGACCTCGTCCAGGAAGAGCGTCCCGCCGTCGGCCTGCTCGAACTTGCCGATGTGGCGGGCGTGCGCGCCGGTGAACGAGCCCTTTTCGTGGCCGAAAAACTCGCTCTCCATCAGCTCCTTGGGGATGGCCGCGCAGTTGACGACGACGAACGGGCCGACCTCGGGCTCGCCCGGCGGTGGGTCGGAGTTGAAGTGGATGGCGCGCGCCACCAGCTCCTTGCCCGTCCCCGACTCGCCCTCGATGGCGACCGTCAGGTTCCCGCGCAGCGTTTTCTGGACCAGTTGGTACACCCGCTCCATCGCCGGGCTGTCGCCGACGATCTCCTCCATCCCGTACTTCTGGGCCACCTCGGCGCGGAGCTGCTCCACCTCGCGGGCCAGCCTGACGCGGCTCTTGAGCCGCTCCACGACCACGTCGAGCTTGACCAAGTCGTCCTGGCCCTTGGTGATGTAGTCCGTGGCCCCGGCCTTCATGGCCTCGACGGCCACGTCGGCGGTGCCCTGGGCCGAGATCATGACCACCGGCAGGTCCGGCGCGAACAGCAGCAGCCGCCGCAGCGCCTCCATGCCGCCGACGCCGGGCATCATGATGTCCAGGAACACCAGGTCGGGCCGCTCGCGGTCGAGCGCGTCGAGGGCGTCCTCGCCGCTGTGGAACACGGAGACCTCGTGGTCCTTCGGCTTGTCCAGGCGGTACGAGAGGAGGCGGGCGTAGTGCTTGTCGTCGTCGACGACGAAGATGCGGGTGGTCACAGGCGCGAGCGCGGATGGGTCCGGGGTATCGTCCGGTCGGCGTCCACATTCAAGCCGCCGGGCGTGCCCCGTTTGTTGAGACGCCGCCCCGCCCCGCTGGCGGCCTCCGCGAGCGGGACTTTGGGGGAGTTCGCCGAGAGGCGCGGGGGGAGAACGTGGGCGTCGCCCCCTCCTGGACACCCCGCCCCGAGGGCCCCCGATCTCCCTGGGCACACGGACGTCCGGTCCGGCGTTTGCCGCTTCGCCACGGGCGACTCCGCCCGGCCGGTCCCCTTGCACGCCCATGGACTCCGCCCCCTTCCCCACCCTCACCCCCGACCAGCTCGACCGCGTCCGCGCGGCCGGGCGCGAGCGCTCGGTCGAGGCCGGCGACATCCTGTTCCGCGAGGGCGACGACGCCTACGACTTCCACGTGGTCCTCGACGGCGCCGTCAACGTGTACACGGACCTCGAGTGCGAGCGGCCGCTCACCGACGAGCCCGTCGGGCCGGGCCAGTTTCTGGGCGAGGTGGGGCTGCTGATGGGCGAGGCCGTCTACGCGACGGCCCGCGTCGAGCGGGACGGGGCGGTGCTCGAGGTGCCCGCCGAGCGCTTCCGCCAGCTGGTCGAGGCCGACACGGACCTGGCCGAGACCATCCTGGGCGCCTTCACGGCCCGGCGCGGCCTGGTCTCCGACAGCGCCTCGGGGCTTCAGATGATCGGCTCGCGCACCGACCCCGACGCCGTCCGCATCGCCGAGTTTTCCCGTCGCAACTACCTCCCGTTCCGCTGGCTCGACCTGGAGGGCGACTCTGAGGAGGCCGCGCGCGTGCTGGCCGAGCACGGCCGGACCGTGGACGGCCTCGACGGGCCGGTCGTGCTGTGGGGCTCCGAGACAGCCCTCGACAACCCGACGCTGCTGGAGCTGGCGCGGACGGTCGGGATCGGGCGCGAGCCGGCCCCCGACGCCCAGGCCGACCTGGTGATCGTGGGCGCCGGGCCGGCCGGGCTGGCGGCGGCCGTCTACGGCGCCTCGGAGGGGCTGGACACCGTCGTCCTGGACGAGATGGGCGCGGGCGGGCAGGCGGGGGCGTCGAGCTGGATCGAGAACTACCTCGGCTTCCCGGCCGGCCTGTCCGGCACCGAGCTCGCCACGCGCGCCACGCTCCAGGCCCGTAAGTTCGGCGCCCGGTTCGTGATGCCGCACCGGGCCGTGGCGCTCCGGCGCGACAGGTCGGGCGCCAGCACCGACGGCGCCAACGCGTACTGCGTCGAGTTGGACGACGGCGTCGCCATCCGCGCCCGGTCGGTGGTGCTGGCGACCGGCGCCCACTACCGCCGGCTGCCCGTCCCGGACCTGCACCAGTACGAGGGGGCCGGCGTCTACTACGCCGCGACCGAGATGGAGGCCCGGGGCTGCGCCGACGCGACCGTCATCGTCGTCGGCGGGGGCAACTCCGCCGGCCAGGCGGCCATGTTCTTGTCCACGCGCGCCGCGCGCGTGCTGCTCTTGATCCGGGGCGACGACCTGGGCAAGAGCATGAGTAGCTACCTCGCCGACCGCGTCCAGGCGTCGGACGACGTCGAGCTCAGGACGCACACCGAGGTGCGGGCGCTGGAGGGCGAGGACGCCGGGGGGCACGGCGCGCTGGCGGCCGTCACCGTCGAGAACACCCAGTCCGTCGAGACCGAGACCGTCGAGACGCCGGCCCTGTTCGTCTTTATCGGCGCCGACCCGTGCACGGCCTGGCTGCGGCCCGGCCAGGACGACGGCGCGCTGGGCCTGGCCCTCGACCGCCACGGCTTTGTCCAGACCGGCGCCGACGTCGCCGACCTGGACGGCCGGGTCTGGACCGACGGCCAGCGCCCGACCACGTTCGAGACCAGCCTGCCCGGCGTGTTCGCCGTCGGCGACGTCCGGGCGGGCTCCACCAAGCGCGTCGCCGGGGCCGTCGGCGAGGGGGCGGTCACCGTCAAGGCGGTCCACGGGCGTCTGGCGACCGTCGACACGCCCCAAGATTGAGCGGACGAGGCGAACGCGGACCCGCCGGGCGGTCGTCGGAGTAGGCCCCTTCCCCTCCTGCCCCCGCATGCCCGGTCTCGCCCTGCTCGCCCTCGTCCCCGCCCCCACCGGCGCCGCCAGCGGGTCGGGCTCGCTGACGCTGCTCGTCGTCTACGTCGCGCTCGCCATCGGCGTCAGCTTCCTGTGCTCGGTGATGGAGGCCGTGCTGCTGAGCGTGACGCCGGCCTACGTCGGCGCCCTGGAGGACACCAAGCCCGACGCCGCGGCGCGCCTCAAGACGCTCAAGGCCGACGTCGACCAGCCGCTCGCGGCCATCCTGACGCTGAACACCATCGCCCACACCATCGGCGCCGCCGGCGCCGGCGCCGAGGCGGCCGGCTACTTTGGGGCCGCGTCGGTGGGCATCTTCTCGGCCGTGCTCACGCTGGGCATCCTGATCCTGTCCGAGATCATCCCCAAGACCATCGGCGCCACCTACTGGCGCGGGCTCGCGCCGCTGGTGGCCCGGATGCTCGTGGTGGTGGTGACGGTGCTCAAGTGGACCGGGCTGATCTGGCTGTCCCAGGTCATCACCAAGCTGATCTCCCGGGGCAAGAAGGAGGGCGCGGTCAGCCGCGAGGAGCTGGCGGCGCTGGCCCAGATCGGCACCGAGGAGGGCGTGTTCGACGAGACCGAGGGGCGCATCCTGCGCAGCCTGTTCCGCTTCAACACGCTGACCGCCAAGGACGTGATGACGCCCCGGACGGTCCTGGTCGCCTTCCCGGAGACGACCCCGCTGGCCGAGATCGCGAACGGCGAGGGCCGCTTTTCGCGCCTGCCCGTCTACGGCCGTGACCGCGACCACGTGACCGGCTACGTCCTCCGCGACGACGTGCTGGCGGCCGTGGCCGACGGGCGCGGCGACCAGCCGGCCTCCTCCATCGCCCGCGAGATCCTGACCGCCCCGGACTCGGTGCCGCTGCCCAACCTGTTCGACCGGCTCCTGGACCGCCGCGAGCACCTGGCCCTGATCGTGGGCGAGTACGGGGGCACGGCCGGCGTGGCGACCGTCGAGGACGTGATCGAGACGCTGCTGGACCTGGAGATCCAAGACGAGACCGACGACGCCCACGACATGCAGACGGCCGCGCGTCAGCGCTGGCGCGAGCGGGCGGTCCGGCTGGGGATCGTCTCGGACGAGGCCGAGGCCCAGAGCGCCCTCGAACAGGCCTCACGCGACCGCGAGGCGTCGGTCAAGTACGGGATCACCGGCGGCGAGCCGATGGCGTGACCGCCCCGTAGCTCGCAGGCGACGCGTCCGGCTCGTCGTCGAGCGGCTCCGCCGGCGACCGCCACGCGAGCGGGGGCGACGGGCGGACGGCCGCGCGCCGGGCCGCCTCGGCCATCGCAGGGCGCCCCTGCTGGGCGAACATCTGGGCCATGTCGAGCAGGCGGTCGGACACGGACGGGCGGTCGGAGGCGTGGGGCATGGGGGCGGTGGGGAGTGACGGGAACGGAAGATGCACCAGCGGGCGTCCCCCGTCCATCGGTCGTCCCCTGGCCCGGCCGCAGGGAATTCCCCAGCCCAGGGCCGGTGGGCCCGAGCGCCCTGGGCCACACCGCCCCAGGACCCTCCCGCCCCGCTGGCGACCACCGCCAGCGGGCGGCGGCCGGACGCGCGGCGCACCTGTAGCTTGCGCCATGCGCCGACTCGACAGCTTCCCCGACGCCGCCCTCCGGGTCTTCGACCGCCCACCGCTGCCGCCGCCCGAGGCCATCGAGAGCGTCTACCTCATCGGCATCTGCGGCAAGGGCATGGGCGCGCTCGCCGAGCTGCTGGCCCAGGCCGGCTACCGCGTCTCCGGCTCCGACGAGGCCGCCTACCCGCCCATGTCGACGCGCCTGGCCGCCGCCGGCATCACGGTCCTGGAGGGCTACGACGCGGCGCACCTGGACGACCCCGCCGACCTCGTCGTGGTCGGCAACGCGGCCACGCCGGACCACCCCGAGGCCGCCGCCGCGCGCGAGCGCGGCCTGGCGCAGGCGTCGCTGCCCGAGACGCTGGCCCACCTGTTCCTGGGCCGCCGCCGGCCGGCCGTGGTCGCCGGCACGCACGGCAAGACCACGACCACGGGGATGCTGGTCCACGTGCTGCGCCAGGCCGGGCTCGACCCGGGCTTCCTGGTCGGCGGCGTGCTGGTGGGCGAGGAGCGGACGGCCGGCCTCGGCACGGGGGCGGCGTTCGCCGTCGAGGGCGACGAGTACGACGCAGCCTACTTCGACAAGCGGCCCAAGATGGTCCTCTACCGCCCGCACCGGGCCATCGTGACCAGCCTGGAGTTCGACCACGCCGACATCTACGCCGACTGGGACGAGTACCGCCGCGCCTTTCAGGCCTTCGCCACCCGGCTGCCGCCCGACGGCCTGCTGGTGCTCAACGGCGAGGACGCCGACGTGCGCGAGCTGGCCGACTGGACGTGGTCGCGGCTCCAGTTCTACGGGGTCGAGGGCGCCGAGCCGGCGGGCGCCCGGTTCGACGTCGCCGCGCGCGACCTGCGCACACGCGACGGCGGCCAGTCGTTCACGCTCGTCGTGGACGGCCAGGCGGCGGCCGAGGTCGAGCTGCCAGCGGGCGGGCGCTACAACGCCATGAACGCGCTGGCGGTCGCGGCCGTCGCGCTCGACGCCGGGGCCACGGCCCAGCAGGTGGCCGACGGGCTGGCGACGTTCGCCGGCATGAAGCGGCGCCAGGAGGTCCGGCACGACGGCGAGGTCCTGGTCGTGGACGACTTCGCGCACCACCCGACGGCCGTCGCGGCGACGGTCCAAGGCGTCCGCGAGCGGTGGCCGGGCCGGCGCGTGGTGGCCGTGTTCGAGCCGCGCTCCAACTCGTCGCGCCGCTCGGCCTTCCAGGCGCCCTACGCCGCCTCGCTCACGACCGCCGACGCCGTGTTCCTGTCCACGCCGCCGCTCCGCCACAACGACGACCCGGCCCACTTCGTGGACCCCGACGCCATGGCCGAGACGGTCCGCCAGTCAGGCACGCCGGCGGCGGCCTACCCGTCCGCCGACGCGCTCCTGCCCGACCTGCTGGCGGCGCTCCAGCCCGGCGACCTGGCGCTGGTGATGTCCAACGGCTCGTTCGACGGGCTGGTGGCCAAGCTGGCGGCGGCGCTGGAGGCCGGGGAGTAGAAGTTGGAGGGCCGGCGCTGACTCGGCCGGGCCGACCAGGCTCGGTAGGGGCGTATGCAATGCGCCCCTACGGAACATCCCCTATTCCCCACCCTCCGCCCTCATGTTCGTCGACCGCCCCGATGCCCTCGGCCGCCGCGTAGTTCTGCCCGCGCCGCCGCGCCGGATCGTGTCGCTGGTGCCGAGCCAGACCGAGCTGCTGGCGGACCTGGGGCTCGACGCCGAGGTCGTCGGGCTGACCCGCTTCTGCGTCCACCCCGACGGGTGGAAGGCGCGCAAGGCCATCGTCGGCGGGACCAAGAACGTGGACCCGGAGCGCGTCCGGGCGCTGGCGCCGGACCTGGTGATCGCCAACCGGGAAGAGAACGTCCGCGAGCAGGTCGAGGCGCTCGCCGCGTTCTGCCCCGTCTGGGTGACCGACGTGGAGACCGTCGACGACGCGCTCGCCATGACCCGCGACGTCGGCGCGCTGGTCGACCGCCAGCGCCAGGCCGCCGCGCTGGCGGACGCCGTCGGCGCGGGCTTCCAGGCGCTCCCCGAGTGGCCGCCGCTGCGCGCGCTCTACCTCATCTGGCGCGACCCCTGGATGACGGTCGGCCACGACACCATCATCGCCGACGTGATGGCGCGGGCGGGCCTCGACAACGTCGCCGGCGGTCGGACGCGGTACCCGTCGCTCACCGACGCCGAGATCGGCGCGCTCGGGCCCGAGGTGGTGCTCCTCTCGTCCGAGCCGTACCCGTTCCAGGACAAGCACACCGACGAGGTCCAGGCGCTCGCGCCCGACGCGCGCGTGGTCCTGGTCGATGGCGAGGCGTTCTCGTGGTACGGCAGCCGGCTCCTCCACACGCCCGACGCGCTCCGCCAGCTGCGCGCGACGCTGACGGCGTGATCTCTTGGTGAGGCGGGACACACGGGCGCGGGACGCCGGTACCACGGCTCCCCTCTGATCCCTCCGCTACCCCAGCCATGACCTACACCGCCACCTCTGACCAGCCCGCCCTCGCCTCCGGCACCTTTGACCTGGGTGCCCCCGGATCAGGCCCGGGGCAGGCTTCTCTGACCGTCCACCGCCTGGGCTACGGCGCCATGCGGATCACCGGCAAGGGCATCTGGGGCCAGCCCGACGACCCCGACCAGGCGGTCCAGGTGCTGGAGCGCGCCGTCGAGCTGGGGATCGACTTTGTCGACACCGCCGACAGCTACGGCCCGTTCGTGTCCGAGGACCTGATCGCCCAGGCGCTCGCGCCCTACCCCGACGGGTTGGTGATCGCGACCAAGGGCGGGCTGCTGCGCGTCGGGCCGGACGACTGGCGGCCGCTGGGCAAGCCGGACTACCTCCGCCAGGCCGTGCGGATGTCGCTCCGGCGGCTCGAGCTCGACGCCATCGACCTGTACCAGCTCCACCGCATCGACCGCGAGGTGCCGGCGGCGGACCAGTTCGCGGTCCTCAAGGAGTTCCAGGACGAAGGGCTGGTCCGGCTGGTCGGCCTGAGCGAGGTGGGCGTGGACGAGATCAAGCAGGCCCAGGACGCCGGGCTGACCGTGGCGACGGTCCAGAACGAGTACAACCTGGGCAAACGCAAGCACGAGGCGGTGGTCGACTTCTGCGAGGCCGAGGGCATCGGGTTTATCCCGTGGTTCCCGCTCAACGCCGGCAAGCTGGCCGACTCCGACGTGCTCGCCGACGCGGCCCGCCAGCTGGAGGCGTCGCCCAGCCAGGTCGCGCTGGCGTGGCTGCTCAAGCGCTCGCCGGTCATGCTGCCCATCCCGGGCACGTCGTCGGTGGCGCACCTGGAGGAGAACACGGCCGCCGCCGAGATCGACATGCCCGACGAGGTGTTCGAGTCGCTCGACCAGGCCACGCGCGACTAGCCGATTGCCGGCCGCGCGTTGCGACACCGTAGGGGCACGCTACCGGCGTGCCCCTACGCTTGCCGTCCGACAGGGAAGGGGCGAGCTAGACCATCCATAACCGATGACAGACGACGACCGGCCCCCGCCGGCAGGAACCGCCAGCGGGCCGGGGCCGCTCTCGGGCCTGCTCGTGGTCGAGCTGGCCTCGGTGCTGGCCGGCCCCAGCGTCGGGATGTTCTTCGCCGAGCACGGGGCGCGCGTGGTCAAGGTGGAGGCGCCCCGCGGCGACGTGACGCGGCGCTGGCACCTCGCCACCGAGGATCCTGGCGACGACCGGCCGGCCTACTTCTGCGCCGTCAACTGGGGCAAAGAGTCCGTGACGCTCGACCTCGCCACCGACGCGGGCCGCGACGCGCTCGCCCGGCTGGCGGCCCGCGCCGACGTGGTGGTCTCGTCGTTCCGCCCCGGCCGCGCCGCCGGGCTCGGCGCCGACGCCGAGACGCTGCGCGCCCGACACCCGCGCCTGGTCGTGGTCGAGGTGGACGGCTACGGACCCGACGACCCGCGCGCCGGCTACGACGCCGTGGTCCAGGCCGAGTCGGGGTTCACGTTCCTCAACGGCCAGCCGGACGGCCCGCCGACCAAGATGCCCGTCGCGCTCGTGGACGTGCTGGCGGCGCACCAGCTCAAAGAGGCGACCCTGGTCGCGCTGCTGGCGCGCGAGCGGACGGGCCAGGGCGCGACGGTCCGCGTGTCGCTCCTGGCCTCGGCCGTGGCGTCGCTCGCCAACCAGGCCTCGGGCTGGCTGACGGCCGGCGTCGCGCCCCAGCGGATGGGGTCGGCCCACCCCACCATCGCACCCTACGGCACTATCTACCCGACCGCCACCGGCGGCGTCGTGCTGGCCGTCGGCACGGACCGCCAGTGGGCGGCGCTGTGCGGCGTGCTGGGCCTGGAGCCGGAGGCGCGGTTCGAGACCAACCTCGGGCGCGTCCGCCACCGCCGGGCGCTGGACGCGGTCCTGGGGCCGGCGCTGGCGACGCGCGAGCGCGGCGCCCTGCTGGCGGCGCTGGCCGAGCGGGGCGTGCCGGCGGGCGCCGTCCGCGGGGTCCCGGAGGTGTTCGAGCAGCCCGAGGCCGCCCGGCTGGTCGTCCGCGACGGCGCCGGCCACGCGGCGGTGCGGACCGTGGCGACCGAGCCCGTCCGGCCGCTCGCGCCGCCGCCCGCGCGGGGCGCGCACACGGACGCGGTCCTGGCCGAGCTTGGGCTCTGACCCAAGCGGCTGGGCCACCGGCGCCGGGTCCGACGCCGCACGAGGTCCCTCGACCCCGCAAAGGGCTTGACAAGAGCCCACGCTCGCCATTGGTTTCGGCATGCCACCGACTCCACCTGCAGGCCGATCCGTCGCCGCCCTAGTCGCCGTTCTGCTGGCGTGCACCGCCAGCGCGCAGCCGGGCACCGTCGAGGGCACCGTGCGCGACGACGCCCGCCGGCCGCTGACGGGCGTCAGCGTCTACCTGTCGGGCACCACGCGCGGGACGTCCGCCGACGCTTCGGGCCGCTACCGGATCGCCTCCGTCGCGCCCGGCTCCTACCGGTTGGTCGGGTCGATGGTGGGGTACCAGACCGAGGTCGTGGCGGTCCGCGTGACCCCAGGCAGCGCCGTCCGAGCCGACCTCCGGCTGGCGCCCGCGGTAGCCACGCTGAGCGAGGTCCGCGTGGAGGCACGTGCCGACCGGCGGTGGCAGATGCGGCTGGCGACGTTCGAGCGGACGCTGCTGGGCGAGTCCGCCAACGCCGAGCACACCCGCATCCTGAACCCCGAGGTGCTCGACTTCTCGTCGAGTTGGGGCACGCTGCGCGCGACGGCCCGCGCGCCGCTCGTAATCGAGAACCGCGCGCTGGGCTACCGCCTGAGCTACGACCTCCACACCTTCAGCGCCAGCGCGAACACCGTCCGCTACGACGGCGACGAGGTGTTCGAGGAGGTGACGCCGGCGTCCGCTGCCGAGGCCGCTCAGTGGGCCGGCGCCCGCTGCCGCGCCTACCGGGGCTCGCTGCCCCACCTGCTCCGGTCGCTGATCGCCGGCACGTCGCGTGCGGAGGGGTTCTCGCTCGCCACCGTCGCCTCGGTCCCCTTCCGCCACCAGCGGCCCGCGATGCCCAGGCCCACGTCCGGCGACCGCCTGGTCCGCGTCGACGCCGACGGCTGGGCCACGCTCACCGCCCGGGGCGAGCTGGAGGTGACGTACCGCGGCGAGCCCGAGAAGGCCGCCTACCTCCGGTCGGACTGGTTCCGGGGCGCCCACCGCCGGCCCGACGACCGGCAGCGGTCCACACTGCGCGCCGACCGCCGCGGCGCGCGGCTGGACCCACGGGGCACGCCCGTTGACCCGTTCGCCCTCTCGACGACCGGCCACATGGCCTTCGAGCGGCTGGCCGACCGCGTGCCGCGCGACTACGAGCCGTCGGACGCCGACCCCGACGCTCCGTAACGCCCCGCGCTGGCGACGGCCACCAGCGGGGCGAGAGCGGGTCAGGCGCCCGGCGTCCAGGCGTCGATCTGGTCCTCCAGGTAGCGGCGGACGTTCTCGGCCGGGATTGTCTCTTGCTCCATCGAGTCCCGGTCGCGGACGGTGACGGTCCCGTTCTCCAGCGTGTCGCCGTCGATGGTGATCGCGAACGGCGTCCCGATCTCGTCCTGGCGGCGGTAGCGGCGGCCGACGGCTCCCTTCTCGTCGTACGTCACGTTGAACTGGCGGCGCAGGTCGGCCTCGACCTTGTGGGCCGCCTCCGGCATCCCGCCCTTCTTGACGAGCGGGAAGACCGCGGCCGTGAACGGCGCCAGCGCGGGGTGGAACTTGAGGACCGTCCGACTCTCGGCCTTGTCGCCGTTTGTCACCTCCTCCTCGCGGTAGGCGTCGGCCAGGACCATCAGGATCGTGCGGTCCAGGCCGACTGATGTCTCCACCACAAACGGGACGTAGCGCTCCTGAGTCTGCGGGTCGAAGTACTCCAGCTTTTTGCCGCTGAACTCCTGGTGCCGGCTCAGGTCGAAGTCGGTGCGGCTGTGGACGCCCTCGATCTCGTTCCACCCGAACGGGAACTCGTACTGGACGTCCTGGGCCGCGTCGGCGTAGTGGGCCAGCTTTTCGTGCTCGTGCCAGCGCAGCTTCTCCGGGCGGATGCCGTTGGCCACGTGCCATGCCATGCGCTTCTCGGACCACTCGGCATACGCCTCCATCTGGTCGCCGGGCTTGACGAAGTACTGCATCTCCATCTGCTCGAACTCGCGCATCCGGAAGATGAACTGGCGCGCCACGATCTCGTTGCGGAACGCCTTACCGACCTGGGCGATGCCGAACGGGACCTGCTGCCGCGCCGTCTCGGCGACGTCCTTGAAGTGGACGAAGATGCCCTGGGCCGTCTCCGGCCGGAGGTAGAGCTTGCTCGCCTCCTCCGCCAGCGCGCCGGTCGCGGTCTCGAACATCAGGTTGAACTGGCGCACCTCGGTCCAGTCGAACGCGCCGGAGTCCGGCGACTTGATCTCCTCGTCCTGGATGATCTCGCCCAAGGCCGCCGCCGCGTCGTCGGCGTTCAAGGCCGCCACGTAGCGCTGGCGGAGCGCGTCGGCGTTGTCGGTCCGGCCCTTCTTTTCCAGCTTGTCGATGGCGCCCTCCACCAACTGATCGGCGCGGTAGCGGCGGCCCGATGCCTTGTCGTCGATCAGCGGGTCGGAAAACGCGTCGACGTGGCCCGACGCCTTCCAGGTCGTCGGGTGCATCAGGACGGCCGCGTCGAGGCCCACGACGTTGTCGTGCTCGCGCACCATCGCGTTCCACCACCGCTCGCGCACGTTCCGCTTGAGCTCGACGCCGAGCGGGCCGTAGTCGTAGACGGCGCCCAGCCCGCCGTAGATCTCGGACGACGGGAAGATGAACCCGCGGCGTTTGGAGAGGGAAACGAGCGTGTCGAGGTCGGCCATGCGGATCGCCTAGGCGGCGGACGTGTCGGGCCAAGATCGGCGCGCGCCGCAGTGGCCGGCGCGAACGCCGCTCGAAAACCTCGCCCCGCCGGCCACCTCCGCCAGCGGCTGGCGCCGCGGGTCCGCGGCCGGCACTGCGTGAGCCGCTCGTAAGCCCGCACGCGTCCGCCTCATCTACGTAGCCCTCTCTTTATCTACTCCATGAAACGCTACGACACCCTCGACCGCCTCTACATCGGCGGCGACTGGCGGCCCGCCTCGACCGGCGACACCGCCGCCACGGTCAACCCCTTTACCGACGAGACGATCTTCGAGGTCGCCCAGGCCAGCGAGGCCGACGTCGACGCGGCCTACCGCGCTTCCGAAGCGGCCCAGGCCGAGTGGATCGAACGACCGCCGCAGGAGCGCCAGGCCATCCTGGCCCGAGCCGCCGAGGTCATGGGCGAGCGGCGCGAGGAGATCGTGGACTGGCTGGTCAAGGAGTCCGGGAGCACCGTCGTCAAGGCGGGGCTCGAGCTCGACAACGCCATCGGCATTACCCAGGAGGCGGCCTCGTTCCCGCTGCGGATGGAGGGCGCGCTGTTCCCCTCGACCATCCCGGGCAAGGAGAACCGCATCTACCGCGTGCCGGTGGGCGTCGTGGGCGTGATCTCGCCGTGGAACTTCCCCTTCCACCTGTCCATGCGGAGCGTCGCGCCAGCCTTAGGCGCGGGTAACGGAGTGGTCCTCAAGCCGGCCTCCAACACGCCCGTCACCGGCGGCACGCTGCTGGCGGCCATCTTCGAAGAGGCCGGGCTGCCCGGCGGCCTGTTCAACGTGGTCCCGGGCTCGGGCTCCGAGATCGGCGATGCCGTGGTGGCGCACCCGGTCCCGCGCGTGATCTCGTTCACCGGCTCGACCCCGGTCGGCCGAGGGATCGCCGAGCTCGCCGGCCAGCATCTCAAACAGGTCGAGCTCGAGCTGGGCGGCAACAACGTGATGCTGGTCTTGGACGACGCCGACCTCGACCAGGCCGCTCGTGCCGCCGCGTTCGGCAAGTTTCTGCACCAGGGCCAGATCTGCATCGCCCTCAACCGGATCGTGGTCCAGGACTCGGTCGCGGACGCCTTTACCGAGCGGTTCCTGTCCGTCGTGAAAGAGCTCCAGGCCGGCGACCCGAGCGACGGCGGCACCTTGGTCGGCCCGATCATCGACGACAGTCAGGTCGAGTCGGTGATGGAGATCCTGGAGGACACCAAAAAGGCCGGCGCGACGGTGGCGCTGGGCGGCGGCCGCGACGGGCGCGTGATCGAGCCGACCGTGCTCACGGGCGTGACCCAGGATATGCCGGCGGCGAGCCAGGAGATCTTCGGCCCGGTGGCCCCCATCCTGACGTTTGGGACCGACGACGACGCGGTCGAGATCGCCAACGCGACCGACTACGGGCTCTCGGGCTCCGTCTTCACCGGCGACACCGAGCGCGGGCTCCGGCTGGCGCGGCGCGTCCGGACGGGGATGATCCACGTCAACGACATGTCGGTCAACGACGAGCCGCACGTGGCCTTTGGCGGGATGGGCGCCAGCGGGATCGGCCGGTTCGGCGGCCGCTGGGTGCTCGACGCGTTCACGACCTCGCAGTGGGTCTCGATCCAGCACCAGCCGCGCGAGTACCCGCTGAACGGCGCCTAGCCTATCCGCCCCGCTGGCGCCGCCCGCCAGCGGGGCACGCGAGTGCTGCGTCGTCGCGCGAGCTCGATGCCCAGCTGGTCTGGGGACGCTAGGGCGCGCCCGTGGCGTACCGTCGGACAGCGGCGGCGACGCCGGGGACGGATCCCCCGCTCCGCCGTCCGGTACCCCGGGTTTACCGTCGCTGCTCGTGCCCGCCCCGCCCCTCCCGCCTGACGTCGTCGGAGACATTGAGGCGCCGCGCCAGATCCTCCTCCCCGACCTCCGCCGGTTCCGGCTCGCCGACGACGTCTCGTACATGTGGCGACACGCCCCCGAAGACGAGGCGGAGGGCGTCTACCGGCTCGTCGTGCCGGAGGGCTTCGAGCACGACTTCGCGAGCATCCCCCGGCTGCTGTGGTCGCTCATCGCGCCGATCGACCTCGGCATCGCCTCCATCTTCCACGACTGGCTCTACACGAGAGCCGGCCGCGCCGAGACGCTCCGCTGGACGGACGCGGGCTGGGAGGCCGTCCCCGAGGTGTGGACGCGCCGGGACGCCGACCGCCTGTTCGCGCGGCTCATGCGCGAGCAGGGCGTGGCGCGGTGGCGACGTCGGGCCGCCTTCCTCGCCGTCCGCGCCGTCGCCGGGCGGTTCTGGGATCAGCCCGCTCATCGGAACCCGCCGCGCGCGGGGGGAGCGTAGGCGGTCGCAGCACGCGCCCCCGCTTCGCCCCTTCTACGCCCCGCTGGCGCCGGCCGCCAGCGGGGCGAGGCCGGTCCGCGCGAGGCGCGTGAGAAACCCGCCGCCGACTGGACCCCACCCGGCCGGCGGTCGTTTCTTCCCCCAGACCCCAACCCAGCACTCTCATGGCGACCGACCCCACCAAAAAGGAAGGCCCCCTCCTCACGACTGCCGACGGCGCGCCCATCGCCGACCAGGAAAACGCGCTCACGGCCGGCCCGCGCGGGCCGCTCCTGATGCAGGACGTGGTCCTTCAGGAGCAGATCCAGCGCTTTAACCGCGAGCGCGTGCCCGAGCGCGCCGTCCACGCCAAGGGCTCCGGCGCCTTCGGCACGTTCACCGTCACCGGCGACATCACCGAGTACACACGCGCCTCGATGTTCTCGGAGGTCGGCAAGCAGACCGAGATGGCGGCCCGGTTCTCGACCGTCGCCGGCGAGCGCGGCGCGGCCGACGCCGAGCGCGACCCGCGCGGGTTCTCGCTCAAGTTCTACACCGACGAGGGGAACTGGGACCTGGTGGGCAACAACACGCCCATCTTCTTTGTGCGCGACCCGTACAAATTCCAGATGTTCATCCACTCGCAAAAGCGGCACCCGCACACGAACCTGCGCGACGCCGACATGCAGTGGGACTTCTGGAGCCTTTGCCCCGAGTCGCTCCACCAGGTCACGTGGCTCTTCGGCGACCGCGGCATCCCCAAGACGTACCGCAACATGAACGGGTACGGCTCGCACACCTACTCGCTGGTCAACAAGGACGGCGTCCGCACCTGGGTCAAGTTCCACTTCAAGACGGACCAGGGCATCGAGAACCTCACCAACGAGGAGGCGACGGAGCTGATCGGCCAGGACCGCGAGAGCCACCAGCGCGATCTGTGGCAAGCCATCGAGGACGGCGACTTCCCGACGTGGACGGCCTACGTCCAGGTGATGACCCAGGAGCAGGCCGAGACCGTCGACTACAACCCGTTCGACCTGACCAAGGTGTGGCCCCACGCCGACTTCCCCCTCATCGAGGTGGGCAAGATGGAGCTCAACCGGAACCCGGAGAACTACTTCCACGAGGTCGAGCAGGCCGCGTACAACCCGTCGTCGCTGGTGCCCGGCATCGGGCCGAGCCCGGACAAGATGCTCCAGGGCCGGCTGATGAGCTACCAGGACGCCCACCTCTACCGGATCGGGGTCAACTACCGCGACCTCAAGGTGAACCGGCCCAAGTCGCCCGTCCGCAACTACATGCGCGACGGCCAGTTTGGCGGGATGCTGGACGAGGGGACCGGCCACCCGAACTACTACCCGAACTCGGTCGAGGGCGCGCCCCGGCCGGACCCGTCCTACGCCGAGCCGGCGTGGCACCTGGGCGACGTGACCGTCGAGCGCTACAACAGCCGCGAGGGGAACGACGACTTTAGCCAGGCCGCCGACCTCTACAACCTGATGTCGGACGCCGAGAAGGAGCGGCTGGTCACGAACCTGGCCGGCGCCCTCGCCGGTGTCACGCGCCAGGAGATCGTCGACCGCCAGCTGGCCCACTTCGACGAGGTGGACGAGGACTACGGCCGGCGCGTCCGCGAGGCCGTCTCGAAGGCCCGCCAGTCGGGCGGCGACGGGCAGGCCGGCGTCGAGGCGGCGATGGCCGTCCGCGACGCCGTCCCCGAGGGCAAGGCCAAGCGCTAGCCCCGACGGCCGCTGGATGTGCGCCCCGGTGGCCTCGGCCGCCGGGGCGCTTTTTGATCTCGCCGCCGGCTGACGGAGCCCGTCCGCCAGCCGGCGGCGGGCCTCGGCAGAACCTCAACGGGCACATCGCAATACGCCCCACCCGACGACTCACGGCCCCTGCCGCACGGGCATACCGCCGGTGTGCCTCTAACTCGGCCCCGGTACCCCATGTCTGATTCCATCGACCTCTCCACCGTCGACTTCCACGAGATCGCGCGCCGCGGCGACGCCGAGGTGCTGGCGGTCTTTCTGGACGCCGGCCTCGACCCGGACCTCCAGGACGAAAAGGGCTACTCGCTGCTGATGATCGCGGCGTACAACGACCAGCCCGACACCACGGCGCTGCTCCTGGAGCGCGGCGCCGACCCGGACGCGCCCGACGGGACGGGCAACACGCCGCTCATGGGCATGGCCTTCAAGGGCCACGCCGACCGCGCCCGCCAGCTGCTCGCCGCCGGCGCCGACCCCGACCGTGCGACCTCGGCTGGGGCCACCGCGCTCCACTTTGCCGCCATGTTCCGCCAGCCGGACGTGGCCGCCGCGCTGCTGGCGGCCGGCGCCGATGCGGCCCTCCGCGACGCACGCGGCCTGACGGCCGCCGACCTCGCCGAGGCCCACGGCCACGCGGACCTGGCGGAGCGCCTCCGCCAAGACGGATAGGTCAACTCCCGCCTGCACCAGACTTGAAGCCCCTGGGCGCGCGGACCTACGCAGCGGGACGGGAGCCTGCAAGGACCTGTGACGGGGCGGGCACTCTGAAACGACCTTGACCGTCCCTTGACAATTCGGGTCGGGACCTCTATCATCACACCGAACGTTTGCAACGTTTCAAACGATTAGTAGACGTTCACTCGTTCCTTCCATGCCCCCTCCCCTCACTCCCCCCCAGCGCGACCTCGTCCACGAGTTCGGGTCGATCTACGAGCAGTACGGGTTCCAGCGTCTCAAGGGCCTCCTGGTGGGGCTCCTGCTGGTCCAGCCGGAGCCGCTCTCGCTCGACGACATGGCCGACCTGCTGGGCCGCAGCAAAGGGCCAATCTCGACGGCCGTCCGCGACCTCTCGGCCACCGGCCTGGTCCGCAAGGTCGACGGCGAGAACGCCCGGCGCGACTACTACGCGGCCCACCCGGACCTCTTCCTGAACAACTTCAAGCACAACATGGCCATCGTCCGGAAAAACCGGCGGACGGCCGAGCAGTTCTTGAACGAGATGGACGGGGACGACGCGAACGCCGAGGCGGTCCGCAACCTCCGCCAGATGGAGGCCTTCTACACGCTCATGGAGTCGTTCTACCGCGACTTCGCCGAGCGCTGGGAGGCCGAGGCGGCCCGGCTGACCGGGCGCGCCTGACCGCTGGCGGTGCCCGCGCGTCCGCGCCCGTCGCCAGCGGGCCGAGGGGAGGCGATCCCCCATTCCCATGACCCGTTTCTTCGCGAGCCTGCTTCTCGTCGTTGCCTTTGCCGCCGGGGCGTCCGCGCAGGACGCCCGGTTCGAGGGGCGCGTGGTCCAGGCCGACACCGGCGGGCCCTTGGTCGGCGCCACGGTCTCGCTCGAGGGCACCGTCTACGGCGCCTCCACCGACGTCGACGGCCGCTACGGCTTCTCGGCGCCCGCCGTCGCCGCCACCCTCGTGGCCTCGTTCGTCGGGTACGAGACCGAGCGCCGCGACGTGCGGCCGGTGGCCGGCGCGACCGTCCGCGAGGACTTCGCGCTGGCGGAGGGCGCCGCCGCCATCGGCGACGTGGTCGTGACCGGCGCCAGTCGGCGCGCCGAGCGGCTGACCGAGAGCCCGGCGACCGTCTCGGTCATTTCAGGTGCCGACCTGGAAGCGCTTCCTGGCGCGTCCTACGAGCAGGCGCTGGCGACCGTCAAGGGCGTCGACTTTGTGCGCGCCGGCGTGAGCGGGTTCGGGATCAACGCGCGCGGCTTCAACAGCGCCTTCAACACCAAGATGCTGCTGCTCACCGACGGGCGCCGCCAGATGCTGCCCGGCGCGGGCCTGCCGTTCGCCAACATGAACCCGGTGATCAAGGAGGACGTGGACCGCGTCGAGGTCATCCTCGGCCCGTCGTCGGCGCTCTACGGGGCCAACGCCCACAACGGGATCGTCAACGTGATCACCAAGGACCCGCGCAACACGCCCGGCCTGACGGTCGTGGCCGAGGGCGGCGGCGGCGGCGAGTCGAGCGCGCTGTACTCGGCGCGCGGGCGCTACGCCCAGGGCTTCGCCGACAACCGGCTGGCGGTCAAGCTTACCGGCGAGTACACGGGCGGCAACGACTTCGACTTCCGCGACACGGTCTACGTCAACGTGCCCGCGCCGACGCCCGAGGCGGCCGACTTCGACGTGGAGCACCTCCGGGGCCAGGCCGAGCTCTACGCCTCGCCCGTCGCCGACACCGACCTGGTGCTGAGCTACGCCGGCAGCCAGAACTCGTACCTCGGCGTGACCAACCTGGGCCGCAACCAGATCGACGACTGGACGCTCCACCAGCTCCAGGCGCGCGTGGTCCATCCGCGCGTCTTTGCCCAGGTCTACCGCACGTGGAGCAACTCCGGCAACACGTTCGCCCTCCAGAACTACGCCATCTACAACGCCACGCTCGGCCAAGACGACGCGACCGCCCGCCAGTCGGCCCGGTTTGTCGACAAGAGCCGCAGGACGAACGCCGAGGTCCAGGGCAACGTCGAGCTCTCCGGCCTCCGCCTGATCGTCGGCGCCGACGCGGAGTGGGAGACGGCCGTCAGCGAGGGGACCTACCTCTCAGACACGACGGGCGTCGACGGGCTCGACTTCCGGCAGGTCGGGCTGAGCGCCCAGGCCGAGGTCGACCTGACCCGCCAGTTGCGCGTGGTGGCCGCCGGCCGCCTGGACTCCCAGTCCAACTACGGCGAGCGGTTCTCGCCCAAGGTCGGGTTGGTGTTCACGCCCCAGCCCCAGAACAGCTTCCGCATCACCTACGGCGAGGCGTATGTGGCGCCGACCGTCCTGCAGCAGGAGATCTTTATCCCGTCTGGAGTGATAGAGGGCACCACGATCCCCATCGTGATCCGGGGCAACGCCGGCGGGTTCACGACCGTCAACTTCGACGGCACGCCCGGCGCCGACGTGGCGCCCATCGAGCCCGAGGAGGTCCGGACGTTGGAGGTCGGCTACCGCGGCCTGCCCGCCCCGACCTTCTTCGTCGACGTCAACGCCTACGTGTCGCGGTCGGAGAACTTTATCACGCCGCTCACGCTCCTGCCGGGCCTCGTGACCGCCATCGGGGACCGCCAGCTGGGCCAGCCCGAGGCGGTCCTGACGTATCAGAACTTCGGTGAGGTCACGAACTACGGCGCCGACCTGGGCGTGACCTACTTCCTCAACGACCGGGTCTCGGTCGGGGGCACGTACTCGACCTTCAGCGCCGACATTGACGGGGAGTCGTTCGACCTCAACGGCGACGGCGAGGTGTCGCCCAACGAGATCTCGCTCAACACGCCCGGCCACAAGGGCTCGGTCACGCTGACCGCCCGCGACTTCGTCCGCGAGGGCCTGACGGGCTCCATCACCGTGCGCGGCGTCTCGGAGTACTCGTTCGTCTCGGGCCGCCACTTTGCCAGCGACCAGCAGGAGGGCGAGCGCGTGATCTTGCCGACGGCCGGCGGTCCGGTCGCGTTCAACTACAACTACGGACCGCTGGGCGGCTTCGTGACGACGAGCATCAGCGCCGGCTACCGGATCTCGCCCATGCTCTCGCTGGGCGCCTCGGTGACCAACCTGTTCGGCGTCGAGCAGCGCGAGTTCGTGGGCGCCGCGCCGACGCCGCGCTTTTTCACCGCCACCCTGCGCACCGACCTCCCGGCCTTTGGCCGGTGAGTCGGTAGCCGATCTGCCGCACCGACCCACTGACTCACCGATTCATGACACTCGAAGGAAAAACGGCCGTCGTCACCGGCGGCGCCCAGGGCATCGGCCGCGCCACGTGCGAGCGGTTCGTCGCCGACGGCGCCCGCGTCGTGATCGCCGACGTGGCCGACGACGCGGGCCGCCAGCTGGCGGAGGCGCTGGGCGAGGCGGCCGCGTTCGTCCGCACCGACGTGACCGACGCCGACAGCGCCGCCGGGGCCATGCAAACGGCCGTCGACCGCTTTGGTGGCCTCGACATCGTCGTCAACAACGCCGGCATCACGCGCGACGCGACGCTAAAGAAGATGACGGACGCGAAGTTCGACGCCGTCCTCGACGTCAACCTCAAGGGTGTCTACTTGTGCACCCAGGCGGCCGTGCCGCACCTGGAGGCGCGCGGCGGCGGCGTGATCTTGAACGCGGCGAGCGTGGTGGCGCACAACGGCAACTTTGGCCAGACCAACTACGTGGCGAGCAAGGCCGGCGTGATCGGGATGACCAAGACGTGGGCGCGCGAGCTGGGCCGCAAGGGCGTCCGCGTCAACGCCGTCGCGCCGGGCTTCGTCGCGACCGAGATGGTGCTGACCGTCCCCGACAAGGTGCTCGACGGGTTGCGCGACAAGACGCCGCTGGGCACGCTGGGCGAGCCCCGAGACGTCGCGGCGGCCTACGCCTTTTTGGCCTCCGACGACGCCCGCTTTATCACCGGCGCCGTGCTCAACGTCGACGGCGGCCTCGTCCTGTAGCCTCGCCCCGCTGGCGCCGGCCGCCAGCGGGCACCCCACCGTTTCCATGCGCCGCGCCCAGATCCTCGGGACCGGACTCTACGCGCCCGAGCGCGCCGTCCCCAACGCCTACTTCGACGAGATGTACGGCGAGGACGTCTCGACCTTCCTCGCCGAGCGCCGCAACATCCGCGAGCGCCGCTACGCCGCCGACGACCAGGCCACGAGCGACCTCGTGGTCGAGGCCGCGCGCGACGCGCTCCGCGCCTCGGACACGCGCGCCGAGAGTCTCGACCTGATCGTGGTCGCGACCGACACGCCGGACTACCTCTCGCCGTCCACGGCGGCCGTGGTCCAGCACAAGCTGGGCGCGACCGGCGCCGGCACGTTCGACCTCAACACGGCCTGCGCCGGCTTCGTGACGGCCCTCGACGTGGCGAGCAAGTACGTCGCCGCCGACGACGCCGAGCGCCCGCAGTACCGCCGCGTGCTGGTGGCCGGCGCCTACCTGATGAGCCGGTTTATCGACTACCGGCACAAAAACACGGCCACGCTCTTTGCCGACGGCGCCGGGGCCGTCGTCCTGGGGCCGACCGACGGGCCGACGGGGGTGCTGGCGAGCGAGCTCTCGACGCGCGGCGAGTTTGCCGAGCACATGGGGATCTACGTGGGCGGCGCCGCCGCGCCGGCCACGGCCGAGCGCGTGGCGGCCCAGGAGCACCTGTTGCAGTTCCGGGAGAAGTTTCCGAAGGCGTTCAACCGCGAGTCGTGGAGCGCCGTCGCCCGCCGGCTGGCGGCCCGCGTGGGCGTGGAGGTGGCGGACGTGGACCACTGGGTGTTTACCCAGATCAACGTCGAGAGCATTCAGGAGACGATGGCGCTCCTGGAGCAGCCGATGGACCGCGCCGTGCTGGTGATGGACCGCTTCGGCTACACCGGCAGCGCGTGTGTCCCGATGGCCCTCGCCGACGCCGACCGCCAGCGCCGCTTTGCCGACGGCGACCTGGTCTTTCTCGTCGCGTCGGGCGGCGGCGCCGCCATCGCCGGCCTGGCCCTGCGCTGGGGCGCGGACACGTGAACCTGATCACCACAGGCCCCAAGCCTACAAGGCAGCCCTCCCCCTGGGCAGGGGGAGCGAGAGGGGATAGATCGGCCGGAGCGCCGTGCCCGCCCGTCCACCACCCCCGGCCCCTCCGGTCTAGGGTGGGGACTTCGCGTCCGACTCGACGAGCGGACCGCCCACCGTCTGACCTCGCCCCGCCGCCGATGCAACCCGCCAGCCCGACGCCATGACCGACGCCGCCATCTCGTGGGCCTTTTTCCTCGGCTACCTCGTCCTGGTCGGCGGGGCGGCGGTCGTGGGCATCCGCCGGGTCAAGAGCTTCACGTCGTTCTCCGTCGGCGACCGGCGGACGAGCCCGGTCTGGGTCGGCCTGGCGCTGGCGGCCAACTTGACCAGCGCGGCGACGTTCGTCATCAACCCCGGCCTGATCTACCTCTACGGCGTCTCCGGGCTCTTGGGCTACGCCGTCGCCACGCCGCTCGGCATCTTCCTGGGGCTGACCGTCCTCACCAAAGCGTTCCGGCGCGTGGGCGACAAGACGGCCGCCCTCACGGTGCCCCAGTGGATCGCGGACCGCTACGGGAGCCGCGCCCTCCGCTTTTTCTTTGCCGGCCTGTCGCTCCTCCAGATCACGTTTCTGGTGTTGATCGTGGTCGGGCTCACGCTCGTGCTCTCCAACGTGCTCGGCGTGTCGCGGCCGGTCGCGATGGCGATGACGCTGGGCATCCCACTCGTCTACGTGATGCTGGGCGGGGCGAGCGCGCACACGCTGACGAACTCGGTCCAGGCCGTGATCATGATCATCGTGGCCGTGATGCTGATCGGCTCCGGGCTGGCCCTCGTCGTCGGCGAGCCCGGGCTGCTGGACCGGCTGGCCCAGATCGACCCCGTGCTGGCGGCGCCGGTCAACCCCGAGAGCCTGCTGTTTCGGAGCGTGTTCGAGGTGTTCGTGGCCAACTTCTTCGTCGGTGTCGCGGTGATCATGCAGCCGCACGTGATGTCGAAGGCGCTCTACCTGCGCGACGAGCGCGACGTGACGGTCTACCTCGGCGTCGGGTTCGCGGCGCTGGTCCTGTTTTTCGCCGTGCTGGCCGTCGGGCTCTACGCGCGGGTGACGCTGGGCGGCGACGTGCTCCCGCCCGATCAGGTGGTGCCGACGTACCTCGTGGAGCGGTTCGGCGTGGTCGCCCGGTCGGTCGTGACGGTCGGGCTGGTGGCCGCCGGGTTCTCGACGCTGGAGGGGCTGATGGTGGCGCTCTCGACCATCTTCGCCAACGACGTCTACAAGCCGCTCGCCCGCCGCCGCGGCCTGGACGAGGACCAGGCCGACCGCCGGGCCATCGGATTCTCCAAGGCATTTCTGGTCGCGTTGGTGCCGGTCGTGGCCCTGTTGTCGTGGGGCCAGATCGTCAACCCCAACCTGTCGGTCGCGCTGCTGGCCCAGAACGGCGTGTATGGCCTGTTCGCGGCCACGTTCGTGCCCATCCTGTTCGGCGTGTTCGTCCCGCGCGTGACGACGTGGGGCGTGGCGGCGGCGGCCGCCAGCGCGCTGGTGGTTCACTTTGGGATGTACTACGGCCAAGTCGGGCCGTACTGGAACAACCCGGCCGTGCCGGCCACCTTCGCGCTGATCACGAGCACGCTCGTCGCAGGTTTGTCGCTGCTGATCGCCCGGCGCCCGGCCGACACCGTCCCGGCCGAGTTGGGACGCGAGGCCGAGCGCGCCGCCCTCCACGCCTCGTGATGGACGCCTCCGCCATCCGCACCGACTGGCTGGCCCGCCAGGCCCTCTACCACGGCGCCCGCGTCGCCGTCGAGTGGCGGCCGACGGGCGAGTCGCTGTCGTTTGCCGACCTCGACCGACTCGGCGCCGCGCTGGCGGCCGGGCTGGCCGAGCGGTTCGACGTCGAGAAAGGCGACCGCGTGGCCGTGCTGGCCGAGAACAGCCTGGAGCACGTGCTGTTGTTCGTGGCGTGCCAGAAGGCCGGGCTGGTCTTGGTGCCGCTGAACTACCGCCTGACCGGGCCGGAGCTGGCGGTCTTGGTGGAGGACGCCGACCCGAGTCTCCTGTTCGTCTCCGACGCCTACGCCGACGCCGCCTCCTTCGACGGCCCGACCGAGCGCTTGGAGACCGTCCGCCAGCTGGCCGCGGGCACCGCGCGGTGGACCGGCGAGGCGCCGACTCTGGACGACCCGCTGCTCATCTTGTACACCTCGGGCACGACGGGCCGGCCCAAGGGCGCCCTCTACACGCACGGGATGCTGGTGTGGAACGCCGTCAACACGGTCCACCGCCTGAGCCTGACGCCGGACGACGTGTCGTTCAACGCGGCCCCGTTCTACCACACCGGCGGCTGGAACGTGCTCTTGACGCCGTTCCTCTTGACCGGCGGGCGCACGGTCCTGCTCGACCGCTTCGACGCCGACGCCCTGCTCGGCCTGTGCGACACCGAGGGCATCACGATCCTGTGGGGCGTCCCGACGATGCTCCAGATGATGGCCGAGAGCCCGGCCTTCGCCTCCGCCAGCCTGGCGAGCGTGCGCACCGCCGTCGTGGGCGGCGAGCCGATGCCGGCGCCGCTCACGCGCGTGTGGCAGGCCAAGGGCGTCTCCATCCGCCAGGGCTTCGGGATGACCGAGGTCGGCGTCAACTGCTTTTCGCTCCCCGAGGCCGACGCGGTCCGCAAGATGGGCTCGATCGGCTTCCCCAACCTGTTCGTGGACGTCCGGATCCTGGACGCCGAGGGCGACGACGCGGCGCCGGGCGAGACGGGCGAGCTGGCGTTTAAGGGCCCAGTCGTGACGCCGGGCTACTGGCGGAACCCCGAGGCGACGGCGGCGGCGTTCACGGCCGACGGCTGGTTCCGGTCGGGCGACCTGGTGCGCCGGGACCCCGAGGGCTACGTCTACGTGGTCGGGCGGCTCAAGGAGATGTACATCTCGGGCGGCGAGAACGTGTACCCGGCCGAGGTCGAGGCCGCCCTGACCGATCACCCGGCCGTCGCCCAGGCCGCCGTCGTGGGCGTGCCGGACGACAAGTGGGGCGAGGCCGGCGTCGCCTTCGTGGTCCCCGCCGCCGAACCGCCGGACCCCGCCGACCTCCTCGACCACTGCCGCCAGCGGCTGGCGCGCTACAAGGTCCCGCGCGAGGTCCGGTTCCTGGACGCCCTCCCCGTCGGCCACAGCGGGAAGGTCCAGAAAACCGACCTCGCCCGCCTCGCTGCCCCACGCCCCTCCTGACATGCTCGCCCTCTGCCTCGCCACCCTCATGTCCGCCCTTTCGGCCCCCGCCGACACCACGCTCCCGTTCTACCCCGGCCCGGTCCACAAGCTCGACGTCGGCGGCCGGTCGCTGGCGGTCCTCGACACCGGCGGCGGCGGCCCGCCGGTCGTGCTCGTCCACGGGCTGGGGACGAACCTGTCGTTGTGGCGCGCGACGGTCCCGGCGCTGGAGGCCGCCGGCCACCGCGTGATCGCGCTCGACCTGCCCGGCTACGGGCTCTCCGACAAGGCCGGCGTGACCGGGACCATGGCCGGCTTCGCCGACGCCGTGGTCGGGGTGATGGACGCGCTCGGCCTCCGCCAGCCCGACGTGGTGGGCGTGTCGATGGGCGGCCAGGTCGCGCTCACGCTAGCGCTCGACCAGCCCCAGCGCGTCCGCCGCCTGGCGCTCTTGTCGCCGGCCGGCATCGAGACCTTTACCGAGGGCCAAGCGGCGGCGCTCGTCGGGGTGATGACGCCGGCCGCCATCGCCGGCACGACCGGCGCGCAGGCGGAGGCCAACGTCCGCGCCAACTTCTCGGCCTACGACCCGGCGCGCGACGGCTGGATCCTGGAGCAGCGCCGGGCCGTGGTCGCCCGCGACGACTTCCCCGACTACGCCGCCGCCAACGCCGCCAGCGTGGCGGGGATGCTGGACGGGCCGGTATTCGACCGCCTCGGCGCGCTGGCGGTGCCCACGCTCGTGCTCTACGGCGCCGACGACGCGCTCATCCCCAACCGCTTCCTCCACCCGACGCGGACCACCGCCGACGTCGCCGACGCCGCGCGCGCGATCCCCGGCGCCGAGGTCCATTTGATCGACGACGCGGGGCACTTGGTGATGCTGGAGCAGGCCGGGGTGGTCAACCGCCACCTCGTCCGCTTCCTGGCCGAGTAGCCGGCCGCTGGCGGGCGGCCTCCGCCAGCGGGACGCGCGGGGCGTGACGGGCCGGGGTGCAACGCCGGTGCGGAGGGCGCGTTTAGACGCTCTCCACACTTCTGACCCGATGTACACCGGCGACCCGATCTCCATTCCCGACCTCTCGCTCCCCCAGTTCGTCCTGGAGGACGCCTACGCGCGCGGCGACAAGCCGGCGCTCATCGACGGCCCCACGGGCCGCGTCCTGACCTACGCCCAGCTGGCGGGCGGCGTCGAGCGCGTGGCGGCCGGGCTGGCGGCGCGCGGCTTTTCCCGAGGCGACGTGTTCGGCATCCTGAGCCCCAACCTGCCCGAGTTCCCCGTCGCCTTCCACGGCGCCCTCCGTGCCGGCGGCGTCGCGACGACGATGAACCCGATCTCGTCGGTCGACGAGCTGACGCACCAGCTTTCCGACAGCAAGGCGCGCTACCTGCTCACCGTCCCGCCGTTCCTGGACAAGGCGCGAGAGGCCGCCGACCGAGCCGGCGTCGAGGAGGTGTTCGTGTTCGGCGAGGCCGAGGGCGCGACCCCGTTCTCCGCGCTGCTGGCCGAGGCTGGCGACCCGCCTGATACCAGCGACCTCGACCCGTCGACGGCGCTGGCGGCGCTCCCCTACTCGTCCGGCACGACGGGCCTGCCCAAGGGCGTGATGCTGACGCACCGCAACCTGGTCGCCAACGTGATCCAGGTCCAGGCCGTCGACGACGGGACCGCGGACGATGTGCTCATCGCCGTCCTCCCGTTCTTCCACATCTACGGCATGACGATCCTGGTCAACGCCGCGCTGAACACGGGGCAGACGGTGGTGACGATGCCGCGCTTCGATCTCGGGCAGTTTCTCCAGCTGATGCAGGACCACGCCGTCACCAAGGCCTTCCTGGTGCCGCCGATCCTGGTGGCGCTCGCCAAGCACCCGATGGTGGACGACTACGACCTGTCGGCGCTCGTGCGGATCGTGTCCGGCGCGGCGCCCCTGGGCGAGGAGTTGGCGGCGGCGGTCCACCAGCGGTTGGGGTGCGAGGTCAAGCAAGGGTTCGGCATGACCGAGGCCAGCCCCGTAACCCACTTCGTGCCCGCCAGCCGGACGCCGTGGACCAAGTACGGCTCCATCGGCTCGGTCGTGCCTGGCGTCGACGCCAAGTTGATGGACGTGGATACGGGTGAGGAGGTAGCTGAGGGCGAGCCCGGCGAGTTGTGGGTGCGCGGCCCCAACGTCATGGCCGGCTACCTGGGCAACCCGGAGGCCACCGACCGCACGCTGGACGACGACGGCTGGCTCCACACCGGCGACGTGGCCGTCGTGGACGCCGACGGCGACTTTACCATCGTCGACCGGGTCAAGGAGCTCATCAAGTACAAGGGCTACCAGGTGCCGCCGGCCGAGCTGGAGGCGCTGCTGCTCTCGCACGACGGCATCGACGACGCGGCCGTGATCCCGGTGCCGGACGAGGAGGCCGGCGAGATCCCCAAGGCCTACGTGGTCTTGAAGCCCGGCCACGACCTCAGCGCCGACGACGTGATGGCGTGGACGGCCGAGCGCGTGGCGCCCTACAAAAAGCTCCGCGGGGTAGAGTTTATCGACGAGATCCCGAAATCGGCGTCGGGCAAGATCTTGCGGCGCGTGCTGGTGGAGCGGGACCGGGCCGAGTGAGCGGCGCGAAGCTGGCCCAGCGCGTGCGCGTCCTGTTCGTGTGCAGCCGGAGCCGGTTCCGCAGTCCCACCGCCGAGGCCGTCGTCGCCGGCTGGCCCAGCTTGGAGGCCATCTCAGCCGGCACCGCGTCCGACGCCGACGTCCGCGTCTCGGCCGATCTGGTCGAGTGGGCCGATGTCATCGTGGCGTTCGAGCCCCGCCACCGCCGCCGGCTGGCGGTCACGTTCGGCGGGCTCCTGCGCGACACTCGCGTCGTCGTGCTCGGCATCCCCGACGACTTCGCGTTCGTGGACCCGGCGCTGGTCGAGACTCTCCGCCAGCGGCTGCCGTCCGTGCTCGGCGTCGCGCCGCTCTCGGCCTAGATTGGCGGAGTCCACACCGACCCGCTATGCCCCGCCTCCTCCTCGCCGCGCTGGCGGCCCTCGTCGCCGGCTGCACCGCGACCGCCCCGCCGACCGCCTCCGCCAGCGCGCCGGAGACCCGCGCCGCGAGCGACCTGCCCACGGTCGAGGCCAAAACGGCGGGGCTGGAGCGCCGCGACGGCTTCGTGCCGGCCTGGTGGGACGACCGCGCCGGAACCGTCTGGCTGGAGCTGCCGCTCGACACGGACCTGCTCTACAGCGTGTCGCTGGCGGCCGGGCTCGGGTCGAACGACGTCGGCCTCGACCGCGGCCAGCTGGGCGGCGAGCGCGTGGTGCGCTTCGAGCGCGTCGGGCCGCGCGTGCTGATGGTCCAGCCCAACCTGCGCTTCCGCGCCGAGACCGACAACCCCGCCGAGCGCCAGGCCGTCGAGGACGCTTTCGCGGCGTCGGTGGTGTGGGGCTTCGACGTGGCCGCCGAGACGCCCGTCGACGGCGGGCCGGCGCGCGTGCTGGTGGACGCGACCGGCTTCGTGGTCCGCGACGCGCACGGCGTCGCCGACCGCCTCCGCCAGACGGGCCAGGGCGCGTTCTCGCTCGACGCCCAGCGGAGCGCGCTCGTCCCGACGGCGCTCAAGGCGTTCCCCCGGAACACCGAGTTGGAGGCCCGGCTGACGTTCGCCAGTTCCAGCCCCGGCCGCTACGTCCGCGACGTGGCCGCCGACCCGCAGGCCGTGACGGTCCGGGTGCGCCAGTCGCTGGTGGCGCTGCCTGAGCCGGGCTACGCCCCGCGCGCGTTCGCGCCCGCCTCGGGCTACTTCCCGATGACCTACGCCGACTACGCGGCGCCCATCGGCGACGAGATCGAGCAGCGCACGGTGACGCGGCACCGGCTGGTCTGCGCCGACGCGCCGGACGCCGAGGGACGGTGCGCGCCAGCCGAGCCCATCGTGTACTACCTCGACCCCGGCACGCCCGAGCCCGTCCGCTCGGCGCTGCTGGACGGGGGGCGGTGGTGGGCTGAGGCGTTCGAAGCTGCGGGCTGGCGCGACGCCTTCCGCGTCGAGGTCCGCCCCGACTCCGTCGACCCGCTGGACGTGCGCTACCACACCATCCAGTGGGTCCATCGGGCCACGCGTGGCTGGAGCTACGGCGCCTCGGTCGTGGACCCGCGGACGGGCGAGATCCTGAAGGGCAACGTGTCGCTGGGCTCGCTCCGAGTCCGCCAGGATTACTTGCTTGCGGAAGGACTCCTAGCGCCCTACGCGGACGGCGTGCCGGCCGACGACCCAGCACTGGCGCTCGCGCTCGCCCGGCTCCGCCAGCTCTCGGCGCACGAGATCGGTCACACGCTGGGCCTGGCGCACAACTTCGCCGGCTCCACCCAAGACCGGACGACGGTGATGGACTACCCCGCCCCGCTGGCGACGTTCGTAGGCGGCGCCGTCGACGTGTCGGACGCCTACGGCGTGGGCCTGGGCGAGTGGGACGTGCAGGCGATCCGCTACGGCTACGTCCGCGACGATGCCGAGGCCCAGCGCGTGCTGGCCGAGAACCGGCGGCGCGGCCTGCGCTACATCACCGACGCCGACGCCCGGCCGGCCGGCGCCGCCAGCCCAACGGGCGCGCTGTGGGACAACGGCGCCGACGCGGTCCAGAGCCTGCGCGACGAGATGGCCGTGCGCCGGGCCGCGCTCGACCGGTTCTCCCCAGCCACCATCCGCGAGGGCCGGCCGCTGGCGACGCTGGAGGAGGTGCTGGTGCCGCTCTACCTCCGCCACCGCTACCAGGTCGACGCGACGGCGCACCTCTTGGGCGGCGTCGCCTACGCCTACACCGCGCGCGGCGACGCCCCGCCCCAGCCCGTCGACGGCGACCGCCAGCGGGCCGCGCTCGACGCGCTGCTCGCGACCGTCACGCCCGACGCGCTGGCGCTGCCGCCGGCCGCGCGCCAGATCCCGCCGCGTCCGCCGGGCTACGCTGCTAGCCGCGAAAGCTTCGACCGCCGCACGGGCGTCACCTTCGACCCCGTCGCCCCGGCCGAGACCGCCGCCGCGCTCACGTTCGGGTACCTCGTGGACCCGGCCCGGTCCGCGCGCCTGGTCTACCAGCACGTTCTCGACCCGTCCCTCCCCGGCCTGGCCGACGTGCTCGCGCAGACCGACGCGGCGCTGACGGCGCCCGCCGCGACGCCCTACCACGCCGAGATCCGGCGGTCGGTCTGGGGCGCCTGGACGGACGCTCTGATGGCGCTCGCCTCGGACGGCTCGGCCGCCCCCGCCGCCAGGGCTCACGCCGACGCCCACCTCGTCGCCCTCGCCGACCGCTTCCGCCAGTGGCGCGGCGACGACGCGGCGACGGGCGCCTGGCTCGCCGCGGAGATCGAGCGCTGGCGCGCGCGGCCCTTCGACCCGGAGGCCCAGCCGGAAGGCCTGGGACCGCCGCCAGGATCGCCGATTGGCGGGCAGGGCGGGTCCTAACGCCTCTTCGCAGGGCTACACCATCGATCTCTGGTGGCGATCATCTTCACGAGTCCCCCGGACAGCTGGCGGTACCGCGCCGCCAGCTGTCCGGCGACGTCTGGGCTGAGGTGTCCGCACCGTTCCGCGAACAGGATCCAGGTGAGCGTTTCCTCCGCCTCACCGTGGGCGTCCGTCACCCTGCTGGCGAAGTGCCGCGGGTAAGCCCGCTCGGCCCACGCCTCAGACAGATTGGCGCGGACGCTCCGTGACGAGCGCCGGATCTGGTCCGTCAATGCGAATCGCTCCTCCTTCGGCCACGACTTGGAGCGCTCGAACAGCTCCATCGCACAGTCGGAGGCCTCCGAGTACACGTGGAGGTCGCGGACGTTGGCGATTGCCATAGGCTTTACCGGCTCTCTCGCTTTACCGCCTCTACTTGCTCTCCCCTCTCTCCATTTCTACCCGCCCATCAACCCCCGCTCCGCCAGCGACGTGAAGCCGCGGCCGGCGATGATGATGTGGTCGTGGACCGGGATGCCGAGCACCGTGCCGGCCTGGCACAGCTGCCTGGTGACGGCCACGTCCTCTTTACTGGGCTCGGGGTTGCCCGACGGGTGGTTGTGCAGGCACACGACCGACGCGGCGCTCTCCAGGATGGCCCGCTCGAACACCTGCCGCGGCTCGACGATCGACGCCGCCAGCCCCCCAGTCGTCAGCGTGTACTCGGCCGTGACCACGTTGGCCATGTTGAGGTGGAGCACCACGAACACCTCGCGGTTCAGGTCGCGTAGGCGCGGGCCGTAGGCGGCGGCCACGTCGGCCGGGGTGCGGATCTGGACGCGGCCCTCGGGCGGAGCCGCCTCCACGCGCCGCCCGATCTCGAACACGGCCGCCAGCTGGGCCGCCTTGGCCGGCCCGACGCCCTTGGTGGACTTGGCGACCTGGTTCGCGTCGCGCCGGGCCAGCCGGGCCAGCGACCCGTACGCCTGCAGCAGCGCCTGCCCCAGTTCGACGGCCGACACGCTCCGGCCGGACAGCCGCGTCCCGCTCCCGAACACCAGCCCCACCAGCTCGGCGTCGCTCAGCGCGGACGGGCCGTGCAGCAACAGCCGCTCGCGCGGACGGTCGGCCTCGGGCCGCTCTTTGATGGGGACGTAGTCGTATTGGACCTCGGGCTCGTCGGGCTCGTGGAGCTCGATTCCCGGGCGGAAGGAGGAGGGCATGGCGGCGGTGGCAGCGAGGGACGACGCCGGACGACCCGGAATCGCGGCTCTAGACCGGCCCGGCCGTCCGGCGTAACTCCGGGCCGCCGGACCGTGCCCGACGCCGCAGGGCGTATCCTCCGCCATGACACGACTTCCCGCCCCCCGACGCCTCGCACGTGCCCCCCGCCTCGCCGCGCTGGCGGTGCTCGTCGGCGGGGCGGTGACGCTGGGCGCCTGCGCCGACGCCCCTGCGCCAGCGCCCCCCGACGGACCCGCAACCGAGGTCTCTGATGGCGAGGTGCCGGTCCCGGCCGGGCCGGGCGCCAGCGCGCCGAGGCTCACCCTCGACACCGACGCCGTGCCCACGCTGTCGTGGATTCAGCCCGACGGCGACCGCGGCCACGCCGTGCGCTACGCCACCTGGACCGGCGCCGGCTGGTCGCCCGCCCAGACCGCCGACGCGGGCGCCGACCGGGTCGCCAACGGCGCCGACACGCCCGGCGTCGTGCCGCTCGGCGGCGGACGGCACCTCGCCCACGCCCCGACGCGCGGCGCGGCGGCACACGCGACCGACGTGGAGGTCCGGTTTGGCGGCCCCGAGGGTTGGTCCGACCCCGAGCTCCTCAACACCGACGGCGTCGCGGCCGAGCACGGCTTCGTCTCAGCCGTCGCCCGGGCGGATGGCGGCGCGGGCGTCGTCTGGCTGGACGGCCGCGATCAGGGACAGGGCCACCACGGCCGCCCGATGACGTTGCGCTACGCCGAGTTCTCGGCCGGCGGAACACGCCGGGGCGAGACCCAGCTCGACGGCCGCGTCTGCGACTGCTGCCCGACGGCGGCCGCCGCCACCCCGGCCGGCCTGGTGGTCGCCTACCGCGACCGCTCGCCGTCCGAGGTGCGCGACATCGCCGTGGTGCGGCAGGCGGGCGGCGCCTGGACCGCGCCCACCATCCCCCACGCCGACGGCTGGCAGATCGACGGCTGCCCCGTCAACGGTCCGGCGCTGGCGGCGCGCGGCGACCGCGTCGCGCTGGCGTGGTTCTCCGGCGCGGACTCGTCCGCCGTCCGGCTCTCGGTGTCGGAAGACGGCGGCGCCACGTGGGGCACCCCGGTCCGCATCGACGGCGGAGCGCCGATGGGGCAGGTGGGCGTCGCCGTGCTGGAGGGCGGCGGGGTGGTGACGAGCTGGCTCGAGAAGGCGGGCGGCGGCGCCGAAGTCCGCCTCCGGGGGCCGGGCGGCGCCAGCCGGACGGTCGCGGTCGTCCCGGCCGGCCGGGCCAGCGGCGTCCCGCGCGTCGTCGCGCTGGGAGACCGGGCGCTGGTCGCCTGGACCGACCCCGCCACGGGCACGGTGCGCACGGCCGTGGTGAGCCCCTAGCGCCGCCCGCTGGCGGTCCGGGTGGGGCCGGAGGAGCGCGGCCGCGGCGCGAACGGAGTGCGGCGGCGGGCGTACGCCTCGGCCACGGCGGCCGCCAGCCGGCCGCCCCCTTCTGCCGACTGCCCCCGCCCCCATGTTCAACCTGATGCCCGACCGCCACGCCGAGACCCTGCAGATCGACGGCATGTCCTGCGACCACTGCGTCCGCGCCGTGCGCGAGGCGCTGGAAGACGTCTCCGGCGTCGTCGTGGAGTCCGTCGAGGTCGGCCAGGCCGTGGTCGACGCCGGCCCCGAGGCCACGCGCGCCCAGCTGGTGGAGGCGGTCGAGGAGGCCGGCTACACCGTCACCGGCGGCGAGAGCCAGCCGGCCGGCCGGTAGTCCCTAGATTCCCTCCCACCGCGCCTCCCGACCCGATGGCCGACGACACCGCCCCGACCGACCGACCGACCGGCGTCCGCGCCGGGGGCACGCTGGACCTCTCCACCGGCCGACCCGCTCCGCCGCCGCCGCCCGCTCCGGCGCCGCGTCTGCCGCGCACGCCCGACCCGGACGTCCGGGTGGGCAAGGCGCTCGACCTGTCCCGCGGGACGGGCGCTCCGCGCAAGCGCCGCGCCTCCGACACGCTGGGCCACGGCCCGGTCGTCCGCGAGACCGTGGATCTGACGACCCACACGCCGGCACCGGCCGCTCCGTCCAACCGCCAGGCTTCGCCCGCCCGGAACGCCCCGCCGACGCCGGCCGCCAGCCGGTCGAAGCCGCCGCCGCGCCAGCCGCGCGGCGTGGCGCCCAAGGCCGCGTCGTCGTCGCTGGCGGACCTGCTCGACCCGGAGGTCCTGGCCCGTCTGCGCGGAGACGGCTAGCGCTTGCCGCGCCTCCAGAACTCGCGCACGCGCTCCTCGACCCTCCCCATGCCGGCCAGAGTGATCCCGCGCCTCAGCGCCTCGCGCACGATCAGGCTCCGGAGCGTCTGGTCCGCCGCCGGCAGCGGGTAGAGCGCCTCCTGCATCGGGGCCACCAGCGGCCGCAGCACCGCGGCGACGGCGCCCAGGCGCAGGGCCACGAAGCCGGCGACGCCCGCCCAGACGGCGTCGGTTCGGCCCGCCGCCGCGAACGCGCTCAGCACGCCGACGTAGAGTAGCCCTTGGGCGACGGGGTGTTCCAGCACGCGCAGCGTCGCCACCATCCCCGGCGCCACGAGGCCCGGCGCGGCGGCGCTCCACAGGGCGTAGAGCAGGAGCGCGACCCCGGCCGCCGCCCACCACGGCATCACCAGCAGCAGCGCCGGCAGGAACAGCGTGGCCAGTGTCTGGGGCGAGCGGAGCCAGACGCCCGCCTGGCGCAGCAGCACGCCCAGGCCGACGGCGTCCACGACGTCGCCGGCGTAGTCGCGCAGCAGCGGCTCGGTGGTCCGGTAGTGCGTGCCGTCGGCGGCGAGCAGCCCGGCGGGCGTGTCGACGTAGAACGGCGCGTCGCGGACGGGACGGGAGCCGGGCCACTTCATCGGTCGCCCGCCGGCACCGACCGCCGCTGGCCGGTCTCGACCACGTCCAGCGTGTCGCCGGGCCCGATCACGAACCGGAAGCGGACGGCCTCCAGGTCCACGCCGGCCGCCTGGAGCGGGGCCGAGAGCATCCGCCGGAGCGCGCGGGCCGAGTTGACGGCCGGCTGCTCACTGTCGCGCAGGTGCGCCTGGGCCTGCTTCCGGAGCGCCGGCCGGACCTGGTGCAGCGTCTGCTCGATGGTCCGCTCGGTCAGGTCGGGGCTGAGCCGGGAGGTCCCCGACACGTCGATGTCGACCTGGGCGTCCTCCAGCTCGGGCTCGACCGAGAACACCGCCAGCGGCGGGAGCACGACCTCGACCACGCCGTCCTCGCGGAACCGGATCGCGTCGGCGTCGAAGGCGTCGAGCGAGAACCCGTAGGTCATCGTCGCCGGCACGCGGACGGCGACCTCGGAGCGGCCCACCTCCAGGTTGAGCACGCGCACCGTCCGCCGCCGGGCGCTGGACCCGGACAGCGTCGACGACAGCCGGCCGGTGACCACGAAGCCCTCGGCCGCCTCGGCCTCGATGCCGGCCCGCACGGCCGACCGGATCTCGTCCTCACCGATCAGCCCGCCGTCGCGCGTCAGCAGCACGGCCAGGATGCCCGCGACCGCCAGCAGCACCACGGCGGCCGCGGCGAGCAGGCGGGCCGGGAGGCGAGGGCGGGTGGGCTCAGTCATGCCCGGCCTACGCCGAGGGGCGCGGCGAGATTCGCCGGCCGCAGGCGGCGCGAGTCGGCGGTGACGCGAGTCGGCGGTGACGCGAGTCGGCGGTCGGGCGGCGTCTCGGTGGGGCCGGTTACCCCAGCGACGTCTCCAGGAGCGTCACGGTCCGGGTCGTCTCCGCGACCACCCGGTCGAGCGCCTCGGTAAACACCTCGGCGTCGCCCGACCGGACCCGGGTCTCGACCTCGTCCCAGCGCTCCGTCAGCCCGTCGAGGCCGATGTTGGAGGCGCTGCCCTTGAGCTTGTGCGCCGCGCGGGCCACGGCGCCCGCGTCGCGCGCGGCCTGGGCCTCCGCGACGTCGCGGACGGCCTGCTGCGACGACTCGGCAAACGCGCCCACCAGGTCCGCCACGAACTCCTCGTCGTCTTCGCCGAGCATCTCGCGGACGTGGGCGCGGACGGCGCCGATGAGCGTCGCCGACGCGTGGGCCTCAGTCATGTCTTGGTTGGCTCTGGGTGCGTGGACGACGAACGCGGGCTCGACGGCCGGCGGCCCCCCTGCCTCGGGCGCCGAGACGGCGTCCTGGATCAGCGCGATCGAGAGCGGCTTGTTGTAGAAGCCGTCGAAGCCGGCCGCCAGCAGCCGCTCGCGCGTGCCCGAGACCGCGTGCGCCGTCACCGCGACCACGCGCGGGCAGCGCGCCGGCGGGAGCAGCGACCGGATGGCCCTCATGGCCTCCACGCCGTCCATGACGGGCATCTGGATGTCCATCAGCACCACGTCGTAGGGTTTCTCGGCTGCCCGCTGGACCCCGGCGCGGCCGTCGCTGGCCACGTCGGCCTCGATGCCGAGGTGGCGCAGCATCGACAGCGCGATCAGCTGGTTGGTCGGGTCGTCCTCCACCAAGAGAACGGCCGGCTGCGGACCAGGGGACGGGGCGGGAGAGGGAGTCATGGAAACGGAGGGGGCGCCCCCGGTATCGGCGGCTTTCCCCATCGGTTAACCCCGGCCCGGCGTTTCTCCCGGCCTAGACCTCCAGCACGCGCACCTCGGTCTCGACCTCGCTCTTGGGGATCAGTGCGGGCCAGTACGCGATCACCTCGCTGGGGCGCGGGCGCCCGCCGGCGAAGCCGGTCACGGCGCTGGGGCCGGTCAGGATGAGCGGCGCGATCTCGCGGCCGAACTGCTCGACGGCCGCACGGTCCTGGCTGCGGACCGAGACGCGGAGCTGGACCTCGTCCAGGTCGGCCTCGGCCACGGCGTCCTCCTCGGTCACTTCCGAGAGCGCGTTGAGGCCGATGATCTCGGCGCGGACCTCGTCGAACTCCAGGCCGAGCGCGTCGAGCCGCTGGCGCAGGATCTGGGCGGCGGCGCGGGCCTTGGGGGCGGCGTCGGGCCAGGCGTAGACCAGCGTCGACGTCGCCTTCCAGCCGTCGGAGTAGGCGGCCGAGACCTTGAGGAACTCGGTGTCCGGGGTGCCCCGGATGCCGCTCACGCGAACGCGGTCGTCGCCCTCGTCTTTCAGCTGGATCGAGGTAAAGTCAGCCACGACGTCGGGCGTGATGTAGTCGGCCGGGTCGCCGATCTCGTAGAGCAGTTGCTCCGAGACCGTCCCGCGCGAGACCAGCCCGCCGGTCCCGTCGTGCTTGGTGACCACGAACGTGCCGTCGGGGGCCACCTCGGCGATGGGGAACCCGATGCCGGCCATGTCCGGCACCTTGCGCCAGTCGGTAAAGTTGCCGCCGGACGACTGGGCCCCGCACTCCAGGATGTGGCCGGCGACCGTCCCGGCGGCCATCTTGTCCCAGTCGGCCCAGTCCCACCCGAACTTGTCCACCAGGGGCGCGAGCGTCAGGCCGGTGTCGGTCGTGCGGCCGGTGACCACCACGTCGGCGCCGGCCGCCAGCGCCTCGGCGATGGGCTGGGCGCCGAGGTAGGCGTTGGCGCTCACGATCCGGTCCACGACGGTGCTCAGCGGCTCGCCGGTCTCCATGTGCTCCAGCTCGACGCCGCGCGCGATCAGGTCGTCCAGGCGGCCCAGCAGGTCGTCGCCGGTGACGACGGCGACCTTGAGGCCGGTCGCGCCGCGCGCTCTCGCGCCCTCGACGATGGCCTGGGCGCAGGCCTCGGGGTTCACGCCGCCGGCGTTGGAGATGATCTTGAACCCGCGCTCCTTGATGTCGGGCGCCAGCTCGGTCACCACCTCGACAAAGTCGCGCGCGTAGCCCATCGACGGGTCGCGGAGCTTCTGCTTCTGCAGGATCGACATGGTCACCTCGGCGAGGTAGTCCATGACGAGCACGTCGATGGGGCCCAGGCGGGCCTGGTCGATGGGGGCGCGCTGGAGGTCTCCCCAGAACCCCTGGCCGGAGGCGATGCGGAGGGTCCCGCCGGATCGGGAGGAGGACGTGTCGGGCATGGGTCGTCGGGCTGGCGGCCGGCGAGGTCCGGGCGCTCGGGGAAGCTACCACGGCGCCCCGGCGCGTTCCGGCCCCGGGCGGCCGTGGGCACGCCCGCGCGCTACGCCTGGGGGAACCGGAGCCGCACGACCGTGCCGCCGGCGTCGGCGGCCCGGACCTCGAGCGCGCCGCCGACGCGGCGGGCCCGGTAGGCCATCGTGCGCAGGCCGAGGCCGCTGCCGCCGAGCGCGTCGTCCTCGATGCCGGTCCCGTCGTCGCGGACCGTCAGCACGGCATCGTCGCCGTTGAGGGACAGCGCCACGTCGATCCGCTCGGCGTGGCCGTGGCGGACGGCGTTGGTCGCCGCCTCCTGGACCACGCGGTAGATGTGCCCGGCGGCCTCGCCGGAGGCGACCGCCACGGCCGCGTCGCTCTCGAAGTGGCACTCGACGCCGAACGACTGCCCGACCTCGGCGCACAGGCGCCCCAGCGCCGGCGCGAGCCCGTCCGGGTCCACCTCGACCGGGAACAGGCCGCGGGCGATGGCCCGCGCCTGGTCCAGCGCGTCGCTGACGTGGCCCCGGATCCGCACGAGGTCGTCCGCCAGCGCGTCGTCGCCCCGGGCGGCCAGCTCGCGCTCGACGACGTGGAGCTGCATCGCCGAGCCGGTGAGGACCTGGCCCAGGCCGTCGTGGAGCTCGCGCGCGATCCGTTCCTGCTCGCGGCCGGCCGCCTCGAGCACCTCGTGCTCCAGTCGGCGCTGGTCGGTCACGTCGCGCTGGGTGCCCACCCAGTTCACGATCTGGCCGCCCTCGTCGCGGACCGGCGCGATCTCCCACTGAAGCAGGAACGGGCTCCCGTCCTTGCGGTAGTTGACCGTCTCCGACTTGACCGGCTCGCCGGCCTCCAGGTGGCGTCGGATCCGGTCCAGGACGGCCCGGTCGGTCTCCGGCCCTTGGTACATCCTCGGCGACCGGCCCACGGCTTCGCCGACGCCGTAGCCGAACAGCCGGGCGTGGGCGCGGTTGGCGTAGAGGATGTTCGGGCCGGGCGCGTCGAGTTGGGCGTCGGTGACGATGATCGACTCGGCGGCCTGGTCGACGGCCGCCGCCAGCAGCTGGCGCTCTAGGGCCGCCTCGCGCGCCGCGGTCACGTCCTCGCCGACGTAGGCGTAGAGCGGCACCGGGCCGGGGTCGTCGTGGAGCCGGCTCACGGTCATACGCAGCGACCGCGTGCCCGGCGTCCCCTCCTCGCTGCCCCACGGGATGGTGGTGTTGAACTGGACCGGCTCGCCGGCCCGGTGGCACGCCTCGACGGCGTCGGACCACCGGCGGGCCTCGTCGGGGGTGAACCCGAGCTCGCTCGGCGAGGCGCCGGCCACGTCCTCGGGCGCCCGGCGGTAGACCTCGGCCGCCCGGACGTTGGCGGTCCGGTGCACCAGCCGCTCGCCGGTCTGCTCCACGACGCCCATCAGCATCGGCGCGCTGTCGTAGAACGCGCGCAGCAGCCCGGCCTGGCTCCGGACCTCGCGCTGGGCCAGCACGCGGTCGGTGACGTCGTTCTGGACGCCGACGTAGTTCACCACCTCGCCTCGCCGGTCGCGGATGGGCGTGAGGAACAACTCGTTGTAGAACAGCTCGCCGTTCTTGCGGTAGTTCCGGATCGTGACCTGGGTGGACTCGCCGGCCGCCACCGCGCGCCGGATCTCCCGGACGCCGTCCTGGTCGTCGTCGCGCGAGCCGTCGCCGCGGGCCTGGAGAAAGCGGCAGTTGCGGCCGATCACCTCGCCGCGCGGGTAGCCGGTGACCGTGCTGAAGTGGCCGTTGGCGAACACCAACGGGTTGTCCGGCGCGCGGGCGTCGCTCACGACCACCAGGATGTTGGTCGCGTTGAGCGCGTGCCGGAGCAGGTCCACGCGGTCGCGCGTCACGTCGGGCGACTCGGGCACGCTGCGGACCAGGACCAGCGACGTCTCGTCCATCGCCTGGTGCAGCGGGCTCGAGAGCCCCCCGTCCAGCGGGAGCGTGGCCACGTTGAGCCACTGGTCCGGGGCGTGAGCGGGCCGGGCGTCCCAGGCGCCTGCCGACCGCTTGGCAAAGGCCGGCGGGAAGACGGAGCGGTCGGACGGGTGGACCAGGTCCACGAATTGCTGCCCGACCAGGTCCGCGACGGGAGCGCCGAGCAGGTCCTCGGCCTGGTCGCTCGCGTACAGCACGGCGCCGCCGGCGTCCACCGCCAGCACGGCGTCTGGGAGAGCGTGGGCTAGAAGCTGAAACCCGTCACTCTGGGCGAGGGCGCTGGCGGTGTCCCCGGGGGGACGGAGGCTGTCGGTCATTCAGGCAAACCAATGGTCTGCCAAACATAAGCAGGCTCCGCCCCGCCTCATTTGTAGGGGATCACCCTAGATGGCCCGGACGCGGACCGAGTCCAGGACCACCTCCGACACGTCAAACGCGAGGCCCCGGTCGTACACGTCGCCGAACGCCTCCAGCCGCTCCAGGGAGTCGGCCGACAGGTTCCGCCAGTCCTGGAACAGCACGCCGCCGACGCGCCGGCTGCCGAGCGGCACGCGGAACCGGGTGCCCGTCGCCGCGCGCGCCGTGTCGCCAGGCGTGACGTCGTAGGTGTAGGCGTAGTGGCCGACCTCGCCGTCGGACTGGCGGAGCCAGTAGACGTAGCGGTCCTGGTGGTCCTGGCCGCCGCCGTCTTGGGCGAACGTGACCTCGACGCGGTCGTAGTCCCGGCCGCCGACACGCTCGGGCGTGAGCCGCCGCGCCCGCACGGCGGGGTCCGCCAGCGGGGCGGGCAGGAGCGCGAAGTAGGCCACCGAGTTGACGGCGGTCTCGGTGCGCGCCGCCTCGGCGGAGTCGAGCGGCACCGGGGCGCCGTCGACGAACCGGTGCGTGCCGTCGTTGTCGACGACGTCCTCGACGGTCCGCCCCAGGCTGTCGGTCGTGGTCCGGGCGTAGCGGAACCGGCCGCCGTCGCGGCGGAGCACGAACGGCGTGCCGCGGAACTGGAACGACACCTCGGCGCGGTCCAGGAGCGCCGAGCCGTGGTGGGCACGGGCGCGGTCCAAGAGCGCCAGCGCCTCGGGGTCGCCCTGAGGCGCCGGCCGCGCACAAGCCGCCAGTACCAGGATCAGGGCGGCGAGCGAGAGGCGGGGCATGGGGCGTCGGCGGTCGGGACTGCGGACGTTGCGCGCCGGCTTGGGCTTACGCGCGCGCCGCTGGCGGCAGCCGTCGCCAGCCAGCCGGGGCGCCGGCCGCGCTCACGCGAACGGCGACTGCTGGGCAGCGAGGGCCAGCTTCTGCGTGTCCTGGGCGATCACCAGCTCCTCGTTGGTCGGCACGACCCAGACCGGAACGGCGCTGTCGGCCGTCGTGACGCGCGCCTCCGCGCCGCTGGCGGCGTCGTTGGCCGCCGGGTCCAGTGTCATGCCCAGGCCTTCCAGTCCGTCCAGGATCTGGGCGCGGATGGGCGCCGCGAACGTGCCGATGCCGGCCGTGAACGCGACCGCGTCCAGCCCGCCGAGCACCGCCAGGTAGCGGCCGATGTACGACTTGACGCGGTAGCAGAACACGTCGACGGCCTGCTGGCAGCGCGTGTCGCCGGCGGCGGCCTCCGCCAGCAGGTCGCGCATGTCTGAGGCGTAGCCGCTCAGGCCCAAGAGCCCCGAGTAGCGGTTGAGCATCGTGTGGACCTCGGCGAGCGGCATGTCCTCCTTTTCCATCACCTCGAACACGATCGACGGGTCGAGGTCGCCGGAGCGCGTGCCCATTACCAGGCCCTCCAGCGGCGTCATCCCCATCGACGTGTCCACGGACCGGCCGTCGCGGATGGCGCACATCGAGCAGCCGTTGCCCAGGTGGATCGTGATCACGCGGCTACCCTTCGGGTCCAGGGCCTCCAACTCGTAGAGCCGGCGCGACACGTAAAAGTGGCTCGTCCCGTGGAAGCCGTAGCGGCGGATCTTGTGGCGCCGGTAGAGCCGGTTCGGCAGCGCGTAGAGGTAGGCCTGGGGCGGCAGCGTCTGGTGGAACGCCGTGTCGAACACGGCCACCTGGGGCACGTCCGGAAACGCCTTCTGGGCCGCCCGGATGCCCTGCAGGTTGGCCGGGTTGTGGAGCGGCGCCAGGTCGAAGGCGTCGCGGATGGCGTCGACCACCTCGCCGTCGATCAGCGCCGACTCCGCGAACTGCTCGCCGCCATGGACCACGCGGTGCCCGACGGCCTCGATCTCGGGGAGCACGTCGCGCTCCGGCCCGTCGGCCTCGCGCATCCGGTCGAGCAGGTGCGACAATGCCGCGGCGTGGTCGGGCGCCTGGAGCGAGATCCGCTCCGGCTTGGCATCGCCCACGCGGAACCCCGCCAGCGACGAGACGGCCCCGATGCGCTCGACCTGACCCGCCGCCAGCACGGCACCCGTGTCGGCATCGGTCAGATCGATCTTGAGCGACGACGAGCCGGCGTTGACGACGAGGACGATCACGGGCGAGGAGTCAGGAAATGGGAAGTAGGGAACAGGCGGACGTCTGCTGCCACGGCTGGAAACCCACCACGGCCGAGTCTGGGTCCGCCCGCACGTGATCTCCGCTGCCCCGCTGGCGGACGGCCTCCGCCAGTCGGCGGCGGACTCCTCTACCGGGGCCCCTGATTCCTGATTCCTCGCGCCTCCCTACTCCCACTCGATGGTGGCCGGCGGCTTGCTCGACACGTCGTAGGCGACGCGGTTGATGCCGCGCACCTCGTTGATGATCCGGTTGGACGCCCGGCCCAGCACCTCGTAGGGCAGGCGCGCCCAGTCGGCCGTCATGCCGTCGGTCGAGGTGACGGCGCGCAGCGTCACGGCCTGCTCGTACGTCCGGTAGTCGCCCATCACGCCCACGCTCTTGATGGGCAGCAAGACGGCGAACGCCTGCCACACGTCGTCGTAGGTGCCGCTCGTGACCAGCTCGTCGAGCCAGATCCGGTCGGCCTGGCGCAGCAGGTCGCACGCCTCACGCGTGACCGGCCCCAGGATGCGGACCGCCAGGCCCGGTCCGGGGAACGGGTGCCGCTTGATGATGGCCTCCGGCACACCCAGCTCGCGGCCCACGGCGCGCACCTCGTCCTTGAACAGCTCGCGGAACGGCTCCACCAGCTCGAACCCCAGCTTCTCGGGCAGTCCGCCAACGTTGTGGTGCGTCTTGATGGTCGCGCTCGGCCCCCTAAAGCTCACCGACTCGATCACGTCCGGGTACAACGTGCCCTGGGCCAGAAACCGGGGCTTGTGCCCCAGCCGCTCGGTCACGCGCTGGGTCTCCTGCTCGAACACCTCGACAAACGTGCGCCCGATGATCTTGCGCTTCTGCTCGGGGTCCTCGACGCCCGTCAGCCGGCCCAAGAACAGCTCCGACGCGTCGACGGCCACCAAGTCCAGGTCGAACCCGTCGGCGAACGTCTGCTGGACCTGCTCGAACTCGCCCCACCGCAGCAAGCCGTTGTCCACGAACACGCACGTCAGCTGGTCGCCGATGGCCTTATCGAGCAACGCCGCCGCGACCGACGAGTCCACGCCGCCGCTTAGCCCCAGGATCACGTGGTCGTCGCCGACTTGGCTCCGGATGGCCTCGACCTTCTCGTCGATAAACGAGCCCGTGGTCCAGTCGCCGCGCAGGCCGCAGATGTCGCGCACGAAGTTGCCCAGCATCGTCGCCCCGTCTTGGGAGTGGACGACTTCGGGATGGAACTGGACGCCCCAGATCGGCCCGTGGTCGGAGTCGGGCTCGGCGGCGACGGCGGCGATGGGCGCGTTGTCCGTCGCGGCGATGGCGCGGAAGCCGGCCGGCAGGCGCGTGAGGTGGTCGCCGTGGCTCATCCACACGACCGAGTTCTCGGGCACGCCCCGGAACAGCGCGTCTTGCTCGTGCGCCACGATGGGCGAGCGCCCGAACTCGCGGTGGTCGCTCGCCTCGACCGCCCCGCCGAGCGCGTGCGCCAGCGCCTGGAGCCCGTAGCAGATGCCCAGCACCGGCACGCGGTCGCCCGTGCCCGGCTGGCGGAGGCCGAGCAGCGCCAGGTCCAGCTGGGGCGCGCCGTCGTCGGTGACCGACATCGGGCCGCCGGACAGGATCAGCCCGCTCGGCTCCAGCGCCGCGATCTCGCTGGCGGGCGCCGTGCACGGGTGGATCTCGCAGTAGACGCCGGCCTCGCGCACGCGCCGCGCGATCAGCTGGGTCGTCTGGCTCCCAAAGTCCAGGACGACGACGGTTTGGTGGGTCATACGAGGAGTTGAGGATACGGGACGCGGGATGAGGAGGACAGGCGATTGCCCGTCCCGCATCCCCACCGCCTATCCCTCTGTTGCTAGGCGCCGATCATCTCGGTGTACTCCTCCGCCGACATCAGCGCCTCCACGCTGGCGGCGTCGGTCGGGCGGAGCTTGACCATCCAGCCCTCGCCGTAGGGGTCCGAGTTGACCGACTCCGGCGCGTCCTCCAGGCCGTCGTTGATGGCCTCGATGGTGCCGGCGACGGGCGCGAACAGCTCGCTCACCGTCTTGACGGCCTCGACGGAGCCGAACGAGCCCTCGGCCTCGACCTCGGTGCCGACGGCCTCGATCTCGACGAACACGATGTCGCCCAGCTCGCTCTGGGCGTAGTCGGTCACGCCGATCGTCGCCAGGCCGTCGTCGTCCAGGCGGACCCACTCGTGGTCGGAGGTGTAGCGGAGGTCGTCGGGGAATTGCATGGGTTGAGTGGGTTCAGGGTTCTATGGTTGGCTCGCCGTCCCTGCGGGGTCAGGGTTCGCTCAGGTGTAGGTCCTTGCGAACCCTGAACCGTAGGACCCTGAACCGTTCTACGCCGGCGGCGCCAGCTCGAAGCGCTCCAGGAACTTGGTGTCGAAGTCGCCGGCCACGAACCGCGGGTCCTGGAGCAGCTGCTTGTGGAACGGGACGGTGGTCTGGATGCCCTCGATGATGAACTCGTCCAGGGCGCGGAGCATCTTGGCGATCGCGCGCGGCCGGTCCGTCTCGTGGACGATGAGCTTGGCGATCATCGAGTCGTACGTCGGCGGCACGGTGTAGCCGGCGAACACGTGCGTGTCGCACCGGACGCCCCGGCCCTTGGGGCTGTGGAACGCCGTGATGGTGCCCGGCGAGGGCGAGAAGTTGCGGAACGGGTCCTCGGCGTTGATCCGGCACTCGATGGCGTGGCCGTGCAGCTTCTTGGTCCCCGACGTGATGGTCTCGCCGGCGGCGACCCGGATCTGCCACTCGATCAAGTCCGTGTCGGTGACCTCCTCGGTGACCGGGTGCTCGACCTGGATCCGGGTGTTCATCTCCATAAAGTAGAAGTCCTTGTTCTTGTCGAGCAGGAACTCCACGGTGCCGGCGCCCCGGTAGTTGACCGCGTTCGCGCCCGCGATGGCCGCCTCGCCCATCCGCTGGCGGAGGTCCTCGTCGACGACGGGGCTGGGCGCCTCTTCGAGCAGCTTCTGGTGGCGGCGCTGGATCGAGCACTCGCGCTCGCCAAAGTGGATCACCGTCCCCTGGCCGTCGCCCACGAGCTGGATCTCGATGTGGCGCGGCTCCTCGACAAACTTCTCGATGTAGAGCCGGCCGTCGCCGAACGCGTTGGCGGCCTCGGTCCCGGCGGCGACGAACATCTTCTCGAACTCGGCCTCGTCGGACGCCATCCGCATCCCCTTGCCGCCGCCGCCGGCCGAGGCCTTGATCATGACCGGGAAGCCGGCCTCGCGCGCCGCCGCCAGCCCCTCGGCGGCGGTCTCGACGGCGCCGTCGGAGCCGGGCACGACGGGCACGCCGGCCGCCTGCATGGTCTCCTTGGCGACCGACTTGTCGCCCATCTTCGAGATCGTCTCCGGCGTCGGGCCGATAAACGTCAGGTCGTGGTCGTCGCAGACGCGGGCGAACTCGGCGTTCTCGGCCAGGAACCCGTAGCCGGGGTGGATCGCGTCGGCGCCGGTCACCTCGGCCGCGGCGATGATCGACGGGATGTGGAGGTAGCTCTTGGCGCTGGGCGGCGGCCCGATGCACACGGCCTCGTCGGCGAATTTGACCGGCAGCGAGTCGCGGTCGATGGTCGAGTAGACGGCGACCGTCGGGATCCCCATCTCGCGGCAGGTCCGGATGATGCGGAGCGCGATCTCGCCGCGGTTGGCGATCAGGACTTTTTTCATTGCGGGGTGCGGGGTGCGTGATGCCGTGATGGCGGGGCGTGGCTCGGCGGCGAGTCACGCACCACGGACCACGGCCCCGTCCTCTACTTCTCGACCACGAACAGCGGCTGGTCGTACTCGACTGGCTCGGCGTTGCGGGCCAGGATCTGGGTCACGGTGCCGGCCTCCTCGGCCTGGATCTCGTTCATCAGCTTCATCGCCTCGATGATGCACAGCGTCTGGCCCACCTCGACGCGGTCGCCGACCTTGATGAACGGGTCGGAGTCGGGCGAGGGCGCCTCGTAGAACGTGCCCACGATGGGCGCCAGCACCAGCGACTCGCCCTCGCCCTGGCCGGGCTCGGCGGGCGGCGCGGCGGCTGGCGGCGCCGGCGGCGCCAGCGGGGCGGCCGGCGGCGGGGCCGGCATGGCCGGCGGCGCGGCCATCATCACCGGGGCGCTGGCCGGGGCGGCCTCGGGGCGGGCCGTCGCGCGGACGGTCAGCTTAAAGTCGCCTTCCTCGACCTTGACTTCGGCCATGCCGCTGTCGGCGACGATTTCGAGCAGGCGTTGGATCTTGTCCAGGTCCATGTCCATGGAACGAGCGGGTCACAGAGGGGGCCGAGAAGGTACGGACGCTCCGGGCCGAGGGCGCGCGGGCGGCGCATCTTCGGCGACGGTCGCCCGAGCTCCGCACCGGGCCGCTGGGGCAGGTCGCGCAGACCACCGCCGCCAGTCGGGCGGGCGCGGGCGTTTAGGCCGCGGTCACGCGCGTCTGGTAGCTCGCCGTCTCGGTGTCGACCCGGATCAGGTCGCCCTCGTTGATGAACAGCGGCACGTAGACCGTCGCGCCGGACTCCAGGACGGCCGGCTTGGTGGCGCCGGTCGCGGTGTCGCCCTTGAGGCCGGGGTCGGTCTGGGTCACGACCAGCTCCACTTGGCGCGGCAGCTCCACCGACAGCGGCTCCTCGGTCGAGGCGTCGACGAGCACGTCGACGGTCCCGCCCTCCTTGATCAGGTCGCGCCCCTCGACCATGTCCGGGCGCAGCGTCCGCTGCTCGTAGGTCTCGGTGTTCATGATGTGGAGCCCGAGGTCGTCCTCGTAGAGGAACTGCATCTCGCGGCGCTCCACGCGCACGGTCTCGACCTTCTCGCCGGCCCGGAACGTGGTGTCGACGATCTTGCCGTTGCGCACGTTCTTGAGCTTGCCGCGCACGAACGCGCCGCCCTTGCCGGGCTTGACGTGCATGAACTCGACGATCTGCCACAGATCGTCTTTCCAGTTGAGGACGAGGCCGTTGCGGAAGTCTTGGGTCGAGGCCATGCGTGTTTGGGGCGTGGGGGCAGGTGGAAAGCTAGCAAGTGCCGGTGGCCGGCGGGGCGAAGCGGCGGTGGAACTCGGCCCGCTGGCGGGCGCCGCCAGCGGGGCAGGAAAGCGGCCCCTTTGGCGACAGGCTTAGCTTGCCGCTGCGCCTTTTGCATGCCCATATCACGCGTTGCCCGCTCCTATGGCCTCGTACAAACACGCCCACACCTTTCACAATTATCGATTTAAGGGCAACCGGAACAGTGGCCTGATCAACCGGCTGTGGCATTTCCACGACGAGCACCCCCTGCCGGCGCCGGTCAACAAGGTCGCCCGCAAGGGGGTCTACTACCTCCGCCGTGCGCACTCGGCCATCCGCACGCCCAAGCCCGTCGACGGCCGAGACGAGTACGGAGACCGCGTCGTTCCAAAGCAGTCTTTCCTCGCCCCTCGCCGTTCGTTTACGCCTCCGCCGCTCGGCCTCATAGAGGCCAGGTTCCGGCTCCTCCACGAGATGAACGAGCACCTGTACAACGGGGACGGCTCCTGGGAGATGAACGAGCACGCCTATTACTACGGAAGCGGCGTGCCGATCGAGGAGGTGTCCTACCGGGTGCTCGGTTATCTGAGCGCGCACGAGACGTTTGGGGACCCGGTCTTCCTCGAGAGAGCCGTCGAGGGCGGCCGCTATTTGCTCCGAGAGCGCCTGTTCGCCGACGGTCACATGCGGCTCGAGTCGCACCTGGTGATCGAACTGGAGTACACGTTCGCGGGGCTGGCCCTGCTGGCCCTCTACCGGTCCGACCCCTCGGCGACCGAGTACCTCGACGCGGCCTGTCGGATCGGGGACCGGCTGGTTGAGGAGCACTGCACTGGGTGCGTCGACCACGCCACCATCCCCGCACAGCTTCTGGGGCCGCTCTACCAGTTGACGGGCCGCCAGCGCTACCTCCGCGCGGCGCTCTACCGGGTCCTGACCTACGCCGTCCCCCTCCAGCTGCCTTACGGGGGGTGGGAAGGCGAGGACTCGTTCACGTGGTACCACTCGATCATCGTCAAGAGCGCGCTCGCCGCCTACCTGTCGACGCCCAACACGCTCGCCTTCTACGCCAAAAAGGACAGGATCGCACGGACGGTGACGGCCGGCATCAACCGGCTCCTGGCCTGCCAGAACCCGGACGGCAGCCTGAGGATGGGCCGGGGCAACGTCCGGAAAGACTACAACTACACCGGCCACACGGTCCACTTCGAGGACGGAGGGTTCGTCCGTACCTCGTCCGACCTGGACAGCTACGTCGGCCCAAACGAGATCGACGTGTTGGTCTCCGGCTTCGAGGATCTGGCGGTCCAGCCCGCCGCCATCGCCGCCCACGGGTACGCCCACGCGATGTTGGCCAGCGACGTGACGTGCCGGCCCGAGTTCGACACGTTCGCGCTGGCGAGGTACGCCTCGTTCCTCGTGGGCCTGCGGGGCGTCTCGGAGCAGACGCGCGCTAAGCTGGGGATGGCTGAGGGCTAGGCTCTGTCGGGCGCCCGTCGGCCACTGCGCGCGGGTCGGCCTCGGGTCCAGTGCCTCGTTAGCTTGGGGCCATGCCCCCCCGCCCCCTCGTCACCGAACGGACCGTGCTCGACGCCGCCGACGCCGGCCGCGACCGACTGGCGGTGCCGCCGGACGCGCTGGTGACGGCGCTGGCCCGCGACACGGCGCGCGACCGCGGCGTCGAGATCGTGACCAGCGCCGGCACACCGGCCGCGCTCCCCGCCGACCCGCCCCGCCAGCCGACGGCGCCGGCCAAGACGCTGGCCGTCGCGTGCGACCACGCCGGCTTCGAGATCAAGGACGCCCTCGCCGAGCACGCCCGCGGGCTGGGATGGACCGTGACCGACCTGGGCACCGACTCCGCCGCCAGCGTCGACTACCCGGATTTCGCCTATGCCGTCGCGCGGGCGGTGCATCTGGGTCAGGTCCGGCTGGGGCTGATGATCGACGGCGTGGGCGTGGGCTCGGCCATCGTCGCGTGCAAAGTGCCTGGCGTGCGCGCGGCGCTGTGCCCGGACACGTTCAGCGCCTTCAACGCCCGCGCCCACAACGACGCCAACGTGCTCACCTTGGGCAGCCGGACGATGGGCGTCGAGGTGTGCAAGCGCGTCCTGGCCGAGTTCCTGACCACGGACTTCGAAGGTGGCCGTCATGCGCGGCGCGTCGACAAGATCCGCGACGTGGAGGCTCGCTTTCTGCCGGGCACGCCGGGCGCGGCCTAGTGCGCCCCGGCGAAATTCCGGTCCGGCCGCTCGCCTCGCGCGCCGTGCTCCCGCCCGACGCCGTCGCGGCGCTGTTCGGGAAGGGCGCGACGCTGCGCGAGACGGCACGCGTGTCGCTGGTCCAGAACGGACGTGAGATCGGGCAAATCGCGGTCGTGCCTGGCGCCTCACTGCCTGGCGGCGTCCCTAGCGGGGTGGCGGTCTCGCTCGACCAGACGGACGCCGTCCGTGGCTCGGTCAAGGCTCAGGGGCCGGTGGGCGTGATCGGGCCGGTCGCAGCGGAGCCGGTTCAGTCGCGGTTGGTGCTGCCAGACGGGCTGCGGCGGGCGTGGGGCGTCGGCGAGCGTGCCACGCTTGGCCTGGGCGCGGTCGCGGTGTCGGTGAGCGCCGCCAGCGGGGCGGAGGCGGTGGCCGAGATCGAGCGGGCGCTGTGGCTGGGCGCCGGCCGGCCCCAAACGGCGCGCTGGCTGCCGGGCGTCGACTGGGCGCGTGAGGCCGAGGCCGAGAAGCGCGACGACGGCGCACTAGTGATCGCGCGCCGCGTGGTGACGGAGACCGACGTGCGGCAGGCGCGCACCAGGCGCCGCCGCATCCGGCTGGGGCCGGGCCAGATCGTGACGCCCGCCGCCCGGTCGCTGGCCGACGAGTGGGACGTGTTCGAGACGCCGAGCTAGCGCGCCGGCTCTGGGAGCCCCAACCGCCGTCCGGCTGGCGGATCGCGCGAGCGGGTCGGCCGGAGCCTCCGCGAGCGGGCCGGGGCGCTACACGAACGCGCTCAGGCCCGTGACGGCGCGGCCGGTGATCAGCACGTTCATCTCGCGCGAGCCCTCGTAGCTGTAGACGGCCTCGGCGTCGGCAAAGAGCCGGGCGACGCCGTGCTCCAGCAGGATCCCGTTGCCGCCCAACAGGCCGCGCCCGATGCTGGCCGTCTCGCGCATCTTGTCCACGCAGAACACCTTGGCGAGCGACGCGCGCTCGTGGAGGCGCCGGGGCTCGTCGTAGCAGCCGGCCAGGCCCAGCATCATGGCCTGGAGCGCGACCACGTTGCCCAACATCCGCACCAGCCCTTCCTGGACCAGCTGGAAGCCGGCGATGGGCTTGCCGAACTGCATCCGACGCGTGCAGTAATCGAGGGTCTGCTCGTAGAGCCCCATCGCCATGCCGCACGCCTCCCAGGCCACGCCGGCGCGCGCGATCGCCAGCTGGCCGGCGACGTCCTTGAACGACCGGACGCCCGGCAGGCGGTCGGCCTCCGTCACCTGGACGCCGTCCAGGACGATGTCCACGTTCTGGACGGCGCGCTTGGCGATCTTGCCCTCCAGCTTGGTGACCTCGAAGCCAGGCGTGTCCTTCTCGACCAGGAACCCCTTGACCTGGCCGTCGGCGGTGTCGCGCGCCCAGACCACGGTGACGTCGGCGAAGGTGGCGTTGCCGGACCACTTTTTGGCGCCGTCCAGCGTCCAGGTGTCGCCGTCTCGGGTGGCCGTCGTGGCCAGGCCCAAGGCGGCGTCGGACCCGTGCTCCGGCTCAGTCAAGGCCCAGCTTCCGAACGCCTCGAAGCGCTCCAGCGGCCCGATCCATTTCTCCTTCTGTGCGTCCGACCCGAACTGCCAGATCGAGTACAAACAGAGCCCCCAGGTCACGCCCAGAAACGTGCCGATGCTGGGGTCGACGCGCGGGATCTCCATCGCCACCAACCCGGCCAGGAACGGGTCGGTGCAGTAGGTCCGGGCCGGCTGGTCGCCGAGCGACTGGCGGAGCGCGTCGCGCAGGCCGGGCACCAGCTCGAACGGCATCTCGGCGCGCTCCCAATAATCGTTGATGACCGGCGCCACGTCCTCGGTCATGAACCGGCGGATGGGGCGGCGCGCGTCCTGCTGCTCGGCGGTCAGGGCGCGGTCGAACAGACGGTAGAAGTCGGCGTCGGGCGCGGGCGGCTGGTAGACGGGCACGTCGGCGCCGTCGGCGCCGTCGCCGGACGCGCCGGCTTCGTCGGCGCCCAAGAGCTCCGCCAGTTCGTCGTTGGTCATCGCCTCCAGACGGTCCAGCAAGGCGGAGAGGTCGGTTTTCTGGGCCAGGCGGGCAAGGCGGGCGGGATCCACAGCGGCGGAGAGGAAGGGGGCTGATCCTAACGCTGGCCGCGTACGCCAGGCTCCGGGCGAGCGGTCGGCCCGCTGGCGGTCGCCGTCGGCGTGCTCGGCCTCAGGTGAGATCCCGGCGCGAGGTCCCCTCCATCTCCAGCGCGAAGTCGGCGCCGAACGCCTGGGACGGCGTGTGGAACCCTGGCTCGGTGCGGCCAGCCAGAACCGCCAGCGTGGCGTGGAGCGCCGAGTCGGCGGTGAAGGTGTAGCCGTCGGGGCCGGACCACACGGCCGCGGCCCGGCCGCCGGCGCCGTCGACCGCCTCGGCCCAGGCGAGCGAGCGGCCCCGCTGGCGGTCGGCGTCGGACGGGCCGGAGACCAGGCGCGAGACGGCGGCGCGGAGCGCGCTCTGCACCGGGTTGGATCGCAGGATGGGCGCGAGGGTTCGGCTGGCCTTCATCATCCGGGCCGCGGCCGGCGGAAGCGCCGCGTACGTGGTGACGTTGGGGATGCCGGTCGAGTGGTAGGCCGTGCTCACGTCGCCCCAGGGGATCGCGGTGCAGACGCGCGGCCGGCCGTCACCAAAGTCGACCTCGATCTGGTCATGCGCCGACGGTACGTCAATGATGCGCCCGGCCACACGCGCCGCGCCCGGCTGGCCGGCCTGCTCGACCGCCGTCTGGGCCGTCCCGTGCGAGGCCGACGACAGCATCCGGAAGGCGATCCGGAGACGCGTGGCCGACGGCAGCCGCTCGGCCACGTGCGCCGCCAGGCAGTCGGTCGGGACCACGTCGAAGCCGACGCCCGGCAGGACCGTGATCCCGCGCTCGCGCGCCTGGGCGTCGCGCGCAGCGAGCGCCTCGAACACGGCGATCTCGCCCGTCACGTCGAGGTAGTGGGTGCCGGTGCGCAGGCACGCCTCGACCATCGGCGCAGAGGTCTGGGAAAACGGGCCGGCGGCGTGGAGCACCAGGGGCACGTCGGCGAGGGCGCGGTCGAGCGCGTTCGCGTTGCCCAGCCCCACGGCGACGTGGTCCAGGCCCAGCTCGTCGGCGACGTCCGCCAGCCGGTCGGGGTCGCGGCCGGCCAGGACGGGCCGGTGGCCACGTTGGACGGCGAGCTCGGCGATCAGGCGGCCGGTGTAGCCGTAGGCGCCGTAGAGGAGGAAGGACATGGGGGTGGTGGAAGTGGCGGGGGGTAAAGGGCGCGTCGAGGTCTCCAGGTTCCACACCTCCCGAACCTCTCCCACCTCCTCAGCAGCCGGGCGCCACCGCCACGCCGCCCACCGACACCAGCCGGTCGGCGCGGACAGTCTCGCCGGTCGAGAGCACGACCCAGTCGGCGCCGTCGCGGGCGACCACGTCCGCGATCACGGCCAGCTGGCGGTGCGTGTCGGCGCCGTCGCGCCAGACCACCTCGACGGTCTCGCGGCGCACCGACCAGCTTTCCAGCCGGTCGTGGACGCCGCAGTCGATGGGCGTGTAGGGGCGCGCGTCAGGCACGGGCGTGGGCGGTCGGGGCGAGCGAGTGGGAGCGGGCGCCCCAGGCGAGCGAGTGGGAGCGGGCGCCCCAGGCGAGCGCGCCGAGCGTGACCAGGCCGGCCGCGACCAGCGTCGTCCGGAGCGCGCCGCCGGCCGTCCCGTTGAGGGCGATGGCCGTCCACGACCACAACAAGACCACCGCCACGGCCAGGTCGGCCGTCCGCGAGAGAAGCCAGCCACCGACGGCGGCGACGGTCAGGACCACGGCGGCGGGCCAGACCACGCCCTCGGGCGTCCAGCCCAAGGAGCGGAGCCAGATCGTCAGGTTGAGGGACGTGGCGACGGAGACCCAGCCCAGAAACAGCGACGCCGGCACGCCCAGCGTCCACCGCTCGACGCCCTCGGGCCGCATCCGGTCCAGGCGGACGTAGAGCCACACCAGCGACGCCAGGATGCCGACGATCACGAGCGCCGCGACCCCGAACCGCCCGGTCAGCCACGGGATCTGCCACAGCCCGTTGAGCACGTTGGCCGCGACGAACGGCACCGCCAGCGCGTCGTAGCGGGCGCCGCGCTGGGCCGGCAGCGCCTGCCAAACGGCGAACACGGCCACGCCGACAAAGATGACCGACCAGATCGAGAACGCCCACCCGGCCGGCGTGATCGGCGTCGGCGCCTCGTCGGAGACGGCGCCGGTCTGGACGCCGAACAGCAGCCCCGATCCAGCCAGACCGTTGAGGACGAGGTCGAAGGCCGCCGCGGCGACGACGGCGACCTGGCGGGCGAGTCCGCGCATGGCAGGGAGAGCAGATGGGCCGCGTCTACGCGGAGCACCGGTGGAGGCTCCGTTGAGCGAGCCGCCAGCCTCTACGCCGCGTCGATGCCGCCGTCAATCGCCAGCGCCTGGCCGGTCACATAGGCCGCCGCGTCGGAGCACAGGTAGGCGACCGCCTGGGCGACCTCGTCCGGGCGGCCCAGGCGGCGGACGAGGTCGCCCAGGCGCGTCAGCTCCGCGGCCGTCTGGCCGGTCTGCCCCAGCCCTTGGGCCACCATCGGCGTGTCGGTAAAGCCGGGGCACACGGCGTTGACGCGGACGCCCGACGGCGCCACCTCCAGCGCCGCCGTCTTGGTGAGCCCCACCACGGCGTGCTTGCTGGCCGCGTACGCCGCGTGCAGCGGGACCCCGTTCAGCCCGGCCACGCTCGCCACGTTGACGATCACGCCGCGCCCGGCCGCGACCATCAGCGGCACCGCGTGGCGGACGCCGTAGAACGCGCCGTGGACGTTGACCTCGAACACGCGCCGCCAGTCGTCCGGCGAGACGGCGTGGACCGGGAGCGCCGGCCCCTCGACGCCGGCGTTGTTGACCAGCACGTCCAGCCGCCCGAACGCCTCGGTGGCCGTGTGGACGGCGGCCTCGACGTCGGCCTCGCGTGTCACGTCGCAGGCCACGAACCGCGCCGTGGCGCCGGCCGCCTCCAGCTGGCGGACCGCGTCGATGCCGCCGGCCGCGTCGAGGTCGGCCACGACGACGGCGTGCGCCGGGCGGCCCGGCCCGGGCTCGGCCAGGGCGAGCGCGACGGCGCGGCCGATGCCGCTCGCGGCTCCGGTGACGACGGCGACGGGCGTGGGGGCGGAGGGCATGGCGCGTCGGCGGGTGGGGCGACACGGACCGCCGAGCGCCCGCCGGGGTTCGCCGCCAGCGCCGGGCGCTCAGTCGAACGCCGCCACGACCAGCCGCTCGGCCTCGTCGTAGGCGTCGGCCGAGGCGGTCAGCTTGCCGAAGGCGTCCTCCAGCGAGCCGCCGCCGCCGGACGCCTTGATCTCGTCCGGCGAGCCGGTCTGCAAGATCCGGCCGTCGCGGATGACCACCACCAGGTCGGCCACCTTCTCCACGGCGTCGAGCAGGTGCGACGAGTAGAACACGGTCCGACCGCGCGCCGCCAACGTGCGCAGGAGCGCCCGCGTCTGGAGCACGGCGTGGGCGTCGAGCCCGCCCAGCGGCTCGTCGAGGAGGAGCACCGGCGGGTCGTGCAGGAGCGCGGCCGAGAGCAGGACCTTCTGCTTCATCCCCTTCGAGAAGCCGACCATCGAGCGGTCGCCCACGTCGGCCAGGTCCCAGAACGCGAGGTGGGCGGCGGTGCGGGCCTGGACGGCCGCCTCCGGCAGCCGGTGCATCCGGCCGATGAACGCGAGGTACTCGGCCGGCGTGAAGCTCTCGTAGACGTGGCCGTGCTCGGGCACGTAGCCGAACTGGCGCTTGGCCTCGACCGGGTCCCGCACCACGTCGACGCCGGCCACCGCCACGTGCCCGGCGTCGGGCGGGAGCGCGCCGGTCAGGAGCCGCATGGTCGTGGTCTTGCCGGCCCCGTTCGGCCCCACGTAGCCCGCCACCTGCCCCGCCCCGACCTCGAACGAGACGCCGTGCAGGATCGGCGTGCCGTCGATGGCAACGTGGACGTCGTGGACTTCGATCATGGGGGTGGGTCGGGGACCTGGAGTCGGGGGGGAGCGGGCCGGCTCGTGGGGCCTCCCCCGCTCACCCCGGCGGCCAGCTGAGCTCGCGCCCGCCGATCAGGTGCACGTGGAGGTGGAAGACCGACTGGCCCGCGCCGGCGCCGTTGTTGACGACCAGCCGGTAGTCGCTCAGGCCCTCGGCATCGGCCACCCGGCGGGCGACCGTAAACAGGTGGCCCACCAACGCCTCGTCCTCGGGCCCGACGGCGTCGGCGCGCGGGATGGGCCGGCGAGGCACGACCAGCACGTGCGTCGGGGCGACGGGCGAGATGTCGCGGAAGGCGACGGCCCGGTCGTCCTGGTAGACGACGTCGGCCGGGACCTCGCCGTCGGCGATCTTCTGGAAGAGGGTTTTGTCGGAGTCGTCGGCCACGGGCGTCGGTATCGGCAGCGGAGACGCCAAGCTAAGCGGCCCCACGCCGCTGGCGGACCGGATGCGCGCGAGGACGCCGGCGAACCTCGCGCCCACCGGGACCGCCAGCGCGGAGGCTACCGGCGGCACCAGCGGAGTCCTGTTCTAGCGCCGGCTGAACTCGATGGTCAGCGTGCCCTGCTTGTCGTTCTCCCCCCTGTACCGGACCGGGTCGAACGGCTCCAGGTCGACGTTCGACTGCTCGATGGAGCCCGAGAGCACACGTGGCGCGTCGCCGTCGTAAGTGAGCGTGAACGAGCGCGGCAGGAGCAGTGCCTCGAGGTTACCGGTGTCGTCCACGTCGGCGGCCTCGAAGGTGGCCCGCCCGCGCGAGGCGGTCGTACGAAGGTCGATTCGGCGGCGGCGGGTCGGCTCGCTACGGTAGCGGACGCGGAGCTGCGCCTCGCCGTCGTCGAAGATCTCGAGCTCGGTGTCGGTCAGGTCCAGTTGGGCGGCGATGTCGGCCGGGGGCAGCGAGCTAAGCGGAACAAACTCTAGCTCGTCCAACTGGTAGACGTCGCTGAGGAGGCCTAGGTCGCGGCCGGGGTTGTTGGAGTCGCAGCCGGTGAAGGCCAGGACCAGCAGGATGAGCGCCAGCGCGGCGCAGCGGGGGCAGGTGGGCATAGCAGGGGGAGTCCGGGGGAGCATCAACCTACGCGCCGGGCGGCCGATTCGTACGCCGCCCCCGCCGCTTTGCGTCGTCGGCGCGGCCCGTTCGGCTGGCGGCGACGGCGGCCTTGAGTTTGGCGAGCACTGCGGCCGAAGATCCCGTTATCTTCACGCCACCCTGCCTCCTCCCGGATGCCCCTTCGCGCCTGCCTCGCCGCCCTAGCGGCCCTGCTCCTTGTCGGTCCCGCGTCTGCCCAAGGCATCAGCGCCGAGACCCCGCTGCGGCCGGTCACGAGCGCGGTCGCCATCACCAACGCGCGCGTCGTGGTGTCGCCGGGCCGCGTGCTCGACCGGGCGACGGTCGTCGTCCGCGACGGGCGCATCGAGGCGGTCGGCGAGCGCGTGGAGGTCCCGTTCGACGCCCAGCGCATCGACGGCGACTCGCTGACGGTCTACGCCGGCTTCGTCGACGCCTACGGCACCGCCGGCGTGCCCAAGCCGGACGACCCGGAAAGCTTCGAGGGCGACCGCGGCGACCCGCCGCGCGAGCGGGCCGGGATCACGCCCGACCGCGACGTCCGCGAGACGTACGACCCCAGCGACGGGCGGGTGGCCCAGCTCCGCAGCGTCGGGTTCACGGCCGCCCACGTGGCCCCGCGCGACGGACTGTTCGCGGGCCAGGGCGCCGTGGTGCTGCTGCGCGAGCTCCAGCGCGGCGAGCGGGGCACGGCTGTGGTCCTGACCGAGCCGTTAAGCCTGGTGGCCCAGATCGAGCCGGCGCGCGGCGTCTACCCGGCCACGCCGATGGGCGTGCTGGCGGTGATGCGCCAGACGGTCGAGAACGCCCGCCGCCGGGGCGCCGCGCGCCAGGCGTTCGACGACGCGGCCCCGGGCGCGGCCCGCCCCCGCTTCGACCCGGCGCTGGACGCCGTGGCCCGGCTCGTCGACGGCGACCGCCAGCTGGTGTTCGTGGCCGGCTCATGGCTCGACGGCTTCCGCGCCCTGCGTGCGTCCCAGGAGATGGGCCTGTCGCCCGTCCTGGCCGGCGTGCCGGACGCGGCCCCGCTCCTCGGCCGTCTCCGCGACTCAGACGTGCCGGTGTTCGCGCCGCTCGCGCTGCCGGACACGGTCAAGGCCGACAGCGCCGCGCTCGCGCTGCCGCTCCCCTCGACCACGCCCGGCGAGGTCTCGTTCGTCTCCGACCGCCGGACGGTCAGCTACCGCGACCTCGACGCCGAGACGGCCGCGCTGACGGGCCAGAAGCGCGCCGCCGTGGCGGGCGCCGAGGCCAGCCCCGGCCGGCTGGCCGCGGCCGAGGTGCCGTTCGCCTTCGGCACCTTCGACGTCAAGCCGGGCGACGTGCACGCCAACCTGCGGCGGATGGTCGCCGCCGGGCTGGCGGAGGACGCCGCGCTGGCGGCGCTGACGACGGCGCCGGCCGAGCTCCTGGGCCTGGGCCGCGAGCTGGGCACGGTGGAGGAGGGCAAGCTGGCCAACCTGGTGGTCACCGACGGCCCGCTCTTCGCGGACTCGACGGCCATCACGCGCGTGTTCGTCGAGGGCATCGGCTACGAGGTCGAGGACAAGACACTGGCCGGCGCCGACCCCGACGCGGTCGTCCAAGCGGTCGGGACGTGGGACTTCGAAGTCACGACGCCGGCCGGCGTGCAGTCGGGCACGTTCGCCATCGAGGGCACGCCCGGCAACCTGACCGGCTCGCTCACCGCCGACGGCGAGACGGAGCCGCTCACGAGCGTGACGCTGGCGGGCAACGCGCTCACGTTCGCGTTCACCTCCAGCGACGTCGGCGCGGTCACCACGACGGGCATCATCACCGGCGACGAGTTCTCGGGCACGGCCGAGATCGCCGGCCTGGGCTCGGTGGTGATGACGGCCACGCGCCGGCCCGAGTGATGCGGCCCCGAGACCGCACCGCCCGCCCACACGGCCACCGCCCCGCCCCGTGCCACGCGAGGGCCGCCCCTCGCGCCCGCCCCGACCCGCCCCGCCGTCCCCTCCCTGCCTCCCCGACCATGCGCTTCCTCTCGTTCCTGCTGGCGGCGGTCGTCGCCAGCGCGGCGGGCGCCCAGACGCCGCTCAACCTGCCCCCGGCCTCCGAGCGCGGGTCCGTCCTGCTGCGCGGCGGGACCGTCCACACGGTCACGAACGGGACGCTGGAGGACACCGACGTGCTGGTCCGCGACGGGACCATCGCCGAGATCGGGGCCGGGCTCCAGGCCCCGCGCGGCGTGCGCGTGGTGGAGATGGCGGGCCGCCACCTGATGCCGGGCGTGATCGACGCCCACAGCCACATCGCGCTCTCGTCGGTCAACGAGGCCACCAACCCCATCGTGGCCGAGGTCCAGATGCGCGACGCGCTCGACCCGTCCGACGTCGGGATCTACCGGGCGCTGGCGGGCGGCGTGACGTCGATCCACGTGATGCACGGCTCGGCCAACCCGGTCGGCGGCGAGAACGAGACGCTCAAGCTGCGCTGGGGCACGCTGGACCCCGACGGGCTGCTGTTCGAGGGCGCGCCCCGCACCATCAAGTTCGCCCTGGGCGAGAACCCGACGCGCGTCCACGGCCGGGGCCGGGGCGTCCGGCCGTCGACGCGGATGGGCATCGAGCAGGTCTACCGCGAGGCGTTCACCGAGGCCCGCGCCTACCGCGCCGCCCAGCTCGCCGCCCAGGAGGGCCGCCAGCCGCTGCCGCCTTACGACCGGCGCCTGGAGACGCTGGCCGACATCCTGTCCGGCGACGTGCTCGTCCACTCCCACAGCTACCGCGCCGACGAGATCCTGATGCTCACGCGCGTGTTCTCGGACTTCGGCATCGAGCGGCTCACGTTCCAGCACGCCAACGAGGCGTTCAAGGTGGCGCCCGAGCTGGCGGCCTGGGGCGCCGGGGCCAGCGTGTTCTCGGACTGGGGCTCGTACAAGTTCGAGGTCTACTACTCGTCGGCCTACAACGCGGCGGTCCTGACCCGGAACGGCGTCCGCACGTCGATCAACTCCGACGACGCCGGGCTCCTGCGCTACCTCTACCACGAGGCGGCCAAGACCCAGCGCTACGGCGGCCTCACCGACGACCAGGCGCTGGCGATGGTCACGATCAACCCGGCCCACCAGCTGGGCATCGACGACCGCGTGGGCTCCGTCGAGGTCGGCAAGGACGCCGACCTGGCGGTGTTCTCCGCCCACCCCCTCTCGATCTACGCCCGCGTGGACCTCACCTTCGTCGACGGCGTGGCCCGCTTCGACCGCGAGCGCGACGGCGACGACCAGCGCGTCTACGTCGACCCGACGGAGGAGGTCGTCTCGGTCCAGTCGCGCGGCCACACCGAGTCCTGCATGCTGGGGGCGGATCTGGACGCGCTCGTGTACGGCGACTAACCGCCGCCCGGCGGCTCCGCTCCCTTCTTTGTCATCCCCGCGCAAGCGGGCCCCTGCGATCTCCCGTACGCCGTGCGGGCCCCCGCCCGCGCGGGGCCGGCGGCCGGAGAGGTCGCGCTCTTCTCGCTCCCAATGCGCCTCCTCCTCCTCGCCCTCGCCGCGCTGGCGGTCGCTCCCGCCCACGCGCAAGGCCCGCAGTACCGCGCCCGCGCCGGCACGTTCGCGCTGACCGACTGCCGCATCGAGACGGTGACGCGCGGCGTCGTCGAGCGCGGCGTCGTCGTGATCGAGGACGGCAAGATCGCGGCCGTCGGGGCGGCGGCGGTGCCGGCCGGCGCCGTCGAGGTCCCGTGCGACGGCGGGACGGTGTACCCGGGCATGATCGACTCGGGCACGCTGATCGGGCTGGAAGAGGTCGGCTCCCAGGACGAGACCCAGGACTTTGACGAGCTGGGCGACGTGACGCCCCAGATGCAGGCGCTGACGGCCATCAACACGTCGTCCATCCACTTCCCGATCACGCGCGTCTCGGGCGTCACCACGGCGCTCTCGGTGCCCCAGGGCGGGATGATGCCGGGCACGGCGGCGCTCTTGAACTTGCACGGCTACACCCCCCAGCAGATGGCGACGGGCTTCGAGGGCGTCGTGCTCAACTTCCCGCAGTCGGGCCGGCGCGGGCGCTTCGACCGGCGCGAGCAGGAGGCCATCGACAAGGCGGCCAAGGAGGCGATGGAAAAGCTGGACGAGGTCTGGGAGCAGGCCGCGCTCTACGCCCGCATCGACTCGGCGCGCGCCGCCGGCGGCGGCCGCCAGCCGACCGGCGAGATGGCCTACCAGCCCGAGATGGCGGCGCTCCTGCCCGTCGTGCGCGGCGAGCGCGTGCTGCTGGTGGAGGCCAACGCGGCCGCCGACATCCTGAAGGCCATCGAGTGGCTGGACGGCAAGGGGCTCTCGGCCGTGCTCACGGGCGTCGCCGAGGGCTGGCGGGTGGCCGACAAGATCGCGCAAGCCGGGCTCCCGGTCGTCACCGGGCCGGTCACCGGCCTGCCCACGCGCGCCTCGGACCGCTACGACCGGACCTACCAGAACGCCGCGCTGCTGGCCCAGGCCGGCGTCCAGGTCGCCCTCCGCACGGACGACCGGATGCAGAACTACCGCAACCTGCCGTTCCACGCCGGCTTCGCGGTCGCGCACGGCCAGGACGTCGGCTTCGACCGCCAGGCGGCGCTGGAGGCCATCACCATCGCCCCCGCCCGCATCTTCGGCGTGGACGACCGGCTGGGGTCGGTCGAGGTGGGCAAGAGCGCCACCCTCTTCATCGCCGACGGCGACCCGTTCGAGCCGTCCACCCAGGTCCAGGCCGTGTTTATCGACGGCTACCAGATCCCGATGGTGAGCCGCCAGATCGAGCTGTACCAGGAGTACCTCAACCGCTCGCCCGGCCTCACCGCCCGCCCCGCTGGCGCCGACCGCCAGCCGTAGCGGGAGCGGCGGGGGCCGCCTCCGCTCGCGCCGCCCGCTCATGGGACCGAGGACGCCGTCGCCCGCGCCCGGTCGCCTCAGCGCCCAGCGGGACGGGGGGCGTGGCTGGACCGACGCCGGGAGGCGGAGCGCCCTCGACTACACGCCGAGCGTCAGCGCCCCGGCCCGCCCGGACGTCGGCGCTCACGTCGCCCCGCCGGCTCGTTCCGCCAGTCGGGGGCGGCTGTCCGCCGCCTCGTCCAGGGCCGCGGCCAGCTCCTCTCGTCGGACCGGCTTGGACAGGTAGGCGTCGCACCCGGCCGCGAGGCACCGCTCGCGGTCGCCCGTCATCGCGTTCGCCGTCAGCGCGACGATGAACGGTTGGACCTCCGGGGCCAGGGACTCACGGAGCGCGCCGGTGGCCTCGAGCCCATCCATCTCAGGCATCTGGACGTCCATGAGCACCACGTCGTACGGCCGGCCGGCGTCGGACTCGGACTGGACGGCCGTGACGGCCTCGAGCCCGTTCGCGACGACGTCCGCGAGGAACCCGAGCCGGTCGAGCAGCCGGACGGCCACCTTTTGGTTGACCACGTTGTCCTCGGCCAGCAGAACCCGGAGCCGCTGGGCCGTTGCCGGCGCGTCGGCGTGGGGCGACGCCCCGTCTGGCTGGCGGCTCGCGTGGTCGGCCGCAGGCCGGGAGACCCAGGCGACGCCGTCCCCCGCCTCCGTGTCGCCGTCCGCCGGCCGGCCGGCCGGTCGCTGCCCGAACGCCGAGACGAGCGCGTCGTGGAGCACGGCGGGCTTCGTGGGCTTGTAGAGGACGGAGTGCACGCCCGCCGCCGCGGCCTGCTCGCGGAGCGACGCGTCGCGGTTGATCGACGTGAGCATGACCACGAGCGGGAGCGCGTCGAGCGACCGCTGGAGCCGATGCGCCGTCTCGACCCCGTCCATCGCCGGCATCTGCATGTCGAGCAACACGAGGTCGAACGGGGAGCCGTCGGCTTCGGCGGCCACCGCTCGCGCGATCGCGGCCGCCCCCGAGGTGACGGCCTCGCACGGCATCCCCCAGCGGTCGGCGAGCCGGGTCAGGATCTCGCGGTTCACGTCGTTGTCGTCGACCACCAGCGCGCGGCGCCCCGCGAGCGTCGGCTGCTCGGCCCGGAGGAACACCCGGCGCTCGCTGGTCGCCACCTCGACCACCGACGTGAACGTGAACGTAGAGCCCTCACCGACCTGGCTCTCGGCCCCGAGAGTGCCCCCCATCATGGTGGCCAGGTGGCGCGAGATGGTGAGCCCGAGCCCCGTGCCGCCGTACTGGCGCGTCGTCGAGGCGTCGGCCTGCGAGAACGACTCGAAGATCGAGTCGAGCTTGTTCGGCGAGATCCCGATGCCCGTGTCCTCGACCGCCATCCGCAAGACGGCCTGCTGGCCCACGGCGGCGTCGAGGGGCACCGCCGAGACCCGGACGCAGACGGAGCCGCGCTCGGTAAACTTGACCGCGTTGGAGAGCAGGTTCACGAGCACCTGGCGCACGCGCGTCACGTCGCCGACGACCCGGCCGGGCACGCCGTCCTCGACGGCGTAGGCGAGCTCGACCCCCTTGTCCGCCGCGGAGGGGGTGATCAGGTCGAGGGCCGCCTCGACGCACTCCCGGACGTCGAAGGGGGCGCGCTCCAGGTCGACCTGGCCGGCCTCGATCTTCGAGAAGTCCAGGACGTCGTTGATGATCGTGAGCAGGGCGTCGCCCGACACCCGGATGGTCTCGACAAAGTCGGCCTGCTCGGCGTCCAGCTCGGTGTCCATCAGCAGGCCCGTCATGCCGATGACGCCGTTCATGGGCGTGCGGATCTCGTGGGACATGTTGGCCAGGAACTCGGACTTCGCCTTCGTCGCGGCCTCGGCCCCGGCCGCAGCGGCTTCGGCGATCTCCTTCGCCTCGACCAGCGCAGCCTCGGCGGCCTTCTGGGGGCGGAGGTCGCGGATGTACATCGTGAACAGCGTCTCCCTCGTCCCGCCCTCGACGGGGACAAAGAGGATCTCGCACGGGATCTCGCTCCCGTCGGCGATCAGCACGGGGACCTCGACCCGTTTGCCGAACGGCTGCTCGTCGCCGGCCTCGACGTAGCGGGTCAGCTTGGCCCGGTGCTCGTCGCGGAACCGCGCGGGCACGGCCCGCTCGGCCAGCGCGTGGCCGACGAGGGCGTCGCGGGGGACTCCGAGGATGGCCTCGGTGGCCGGGTTCGCGTCGACGACCACGTCCTGGGCGTCGACCGTCACGACGGCGTCGGGAGCGGCGTCGGTGACGGCGCGGAGCATCCGCCTCTGGGCGTCGAGCTGCGACGTCCGGTCGTCGACGAGCGCCGAGAGGCGGGCCTCGGCCGCCTGCGCCAGCGTGTGGCGGTAGTTGAACAGCAGGGCGACGAGCGAGCTGATGAGCACGAGGGTGGTCCCCACGCTGACGGCCAGGGCCATCCACCCGGCCCCGGCCCCAGCGTGACTCGCCGCGAGGCCGGCGTGGGGCGTGAGGGTGACCGCGGCCATGCCCGTGTAGTGCATCCCGCAGACGGCGACGCCCATCACGAGCGCGGCGCCGACGGTGAGCGGGAGGTGCATCTGGTCCCGCGCGGACAGCCTGGCGAAGATCTGGAGCGCGGCGACGGCCGTCCCGATCGCGACCGCCACCGAGGCGGCGACCAGGGCCACGTCGTAGCGTATCGAGGCCGGCATGACCATCGACGCCATCCCCGTGTAGTGCATTCCTGCGATGCCGAGCCCGAGGACGACCCCGGCCCCCGCGGTCCGCGTCCAGGTGAGCCCCGGCCGCGTCCCCATCCAGAGCGCCAGCGCCGACGAGGCGACGGCGATGGCGACCGAGGCGAGGGTCAGCGCGGGGTCGTAGGCCATCGGGACGCCCGAGTGGTAGGCCAGCATCCCGACAAAGTGCATCGACCAGATGCCCAGACCCATGCACGACGCCCCGGCGGCGAGCCACCGACGGGCCGGGCCGTCCAGCTGCGCGACGCGACGCGCGAACGAGAGGGCGGTAAACGAGGCGAGCGTCGCGACGGCGTAAGAGAGCGCCACGAGGACGGGGTCGTAGGTCCCGGACGAGATGAGCATGGGGGTCAGAACGTGGTGAGACGCCGGCTTAACACGTCGTGTATCGCACGTATCGCCGACCAATAAACCAAACCGGCGTTTCCCACTTGCGCCCGAGCGAGTCGGGCGCGGCCGGGGGCTGGTGCGCCCAGGCTGGACGGGCCCTCTCGGGCCCTCTCAAGAACGGCCGGGCCCGTCGGCGCGGCGGAGTCGGGGGCGGAGCGGGTGTCGGACTCGGGGCCCCGCCTCGGGGTGGGCCTGGAGAGCGGCGCCCCGCTGGCGGTCGCCGCTCTCGGCGCGCGCCGTCGGCGGGCGGTCGCCGCTCTCGGCGCGCGCCGCCAGCGGGCGGGGGCCGCCAGCGGGGCGGACCCGGCGCTCGGGCGCGGTCGTTGACTGACGATGCCCGACCCTGTCCTCCTGCTCCACGGCCTGGCCCGGACCGGCCTGTCGATGCGCCCGATGGCCCGCGCGCTGGCCCGCGGCGGCTTCGCGCCCCACGTCGTCGACTACCCGTCGCGCAAGCACGGCATCGACGGGCTCGTGGCGGAGGTCGTCGCGCCCCGCGTGGACGCGCTGCTGGCGGCCGGCGCCGACCGCGTGCACTTCGTGACGCACTCGCTGGGCGGCGTGCTGGTGCGCGCGTTCGCGGCCGGGCGGTCCGACGCCGGCCGGCCGCTGCCCGAGGGCTCGCGCGCCGTCATGCTGGCGCCGCCACACGGGGGCTCCGAGGTGGCCGACGTGCTCCGCCACCGGCAGCCGTTCCGGGGCGTCCTCGGGCCGGCGCTGGGCGAGCTCGGCACCGGCGACGCGAGCGTGCCCCTGCGGCTCGGGCCGGTGCGCGGCGTCGAGGCCGGCGTGGTCGCCGGGACGCGCGCGCTCGTCCCGTTTGGCCGCCTGTTCAGCGGCCCCCACGACGGGCTGGTGTCGGTCGCCAGCGCGACGGCGCCGGACGGGCTGGCGGACCACGTGGTCGTGGCCCGGACGCACGCGCTGCTGATGATGGCGCCCGGCGTGATCGCCCAGACCGTCCGGTTTCTCCAGACCGGGCGCTTCGAGCCGGCCCAGGGGCCGCCGGCCTAGGGGCCGTCCGTATCCTCCGGCGAAACCGCCCTCAAAAGCGGCCCGTTCTCGCCGGAGACCCTCGCGCTGCCATGACTCGCCACTACTCCTCCCTGGTCGGCTGGGGACACTACGCCCCGGAGAACGTCGTCACCAACGACGATCTGTCCGAGATCGTCGACACGACCGACGAATGGATCCGCGCCCGGTCGGGGATCGAGCGGCGGCACTTCGTGAGCCCAGACCAGGCGACGAGCGACCTGTGCATCGAGGCGGGGCGCCGGGCGCTCGACCGCGCCGGCGTCGCGCCCGAGGACGTGGGCCTGGTGCTGGTGGCCACCTCCAGCCCCGACTACCTCACGCCGCCGGTGTCGAGCCAGGTCCAGCACGGGCTCGGCTGCGCCAACGCCGGCGCGATGACGCTGGTGGTGGGCTGCACCGGGTTCGTCTACGGCCTGGTCACGGCCGACCAGTTTATCCAGACCGGCGCCTACGAGACGATCTTGCTGATCGGCGCCGAGGTGATCTCCAAAAACCTCGACATGACCGACCGGACCACGTGCGTCCTGTTCGGCGACGGCGCCGGCGCGGTCGTGCTCCAGGCGACGGACCGACCGTGCGGGGTGCGGTCGTTCGAGCTGGGCTCGGACGGCTCCCAGGCCGAGGCCTTGATCGCGCCCAGCCCCGGCACCCGCAACCCGGTGTCACAGTACGCCATCGACCACCGGACGCACTACCTCCGCATGGACGGCCGGGCCGTGTTCAAGTTCGCCACGCGGGCGATGACGGAGTCGCTCCAGCGCGTCATGGACAAGGCCGCGCTGGGCGTGGACGACGTGGACCTGTTCATCCCGCACCAGGCCAACGCCCGGATCATCGAGTACGCCGCCGAGCAGCTCCAGCTGCCGCCCGAGAAGGTGGTGATGAACGTGGCCGAGTACGGCAACACGTCGGCCGCGACCATCCCGATCGCCCTCAGCGAGGCGCTGGACGCCGGCCGCGCCGAGGCCGGCGGCACGCTGGCGATGGTCGGCTTCGGCGCCGGGCTGACGTGGGCGGCGTGCCTGTTCGATCTCGGCCCGCTCGCGCTGGCCCCGCCCGACTCGGGCGCCGACCGCGACCGCCAGCCCGCGCCCGAGTCGGTGATCGACGACCGCGGCGTGGTCGAGGGGCTGATCGCGTAGCGCCGCGGCCGGGCGGCCCCGCCGTCTCCACCGGCGCGGCTGCGCCGACGCGGGCCCGGCGACGATCCGCTCCGGCGCACGGGCGTAGTGCGCTACGCCCCCGTCCCCCACCCGCCGCCCCTCCGCCGCATGCCCACCCCACCGCTCCGCGACCAAACCCTGGCCGTGCTCGGCGCCGGCAACATCGGCCGCGCCCTGGTCGGCGGCCTGCTGCGAGGCGACGACGTGCCGGCGGCCCAGATCACCGCCACGCGCCGGACGGCCTCGGCCCTGGACGAGCTGGCCCAGCGCCTGCCCGGCGTCCGCGTCACGACGGACAACGCCGGGGCCGTCGGCGGGGCGAGCGTGGTGCTGGTCTCGGTCAAGCCCCAGAACGCGGCGGCGCTGTTGGCCGAGGTCGCCCCGCACGTCCGGCCCGGCACGCTGGTGCTCTCGACGCTGGCCGGCGCCACGACCGCCGCGCTGGCGGAGGCGTTGGGCCAGTCGCTGCCGGTGGTGCGGGCGATGCCGAACACGCCGGCGCTGGTGGACGAAGCGGCCACGGCGATTGCGCCGGGCGCGCACGCCGGGCCGGAGCACACGGCGTTGGCGCGCGAGGTGTTCGAGGCCGTTGGGTTGGTCGAGGAGGTGCCGGAGCACCTGATGGACGCCGTGACGGGCCTCTCGGGCAGCGGCCCGGCCTACGTGTTCATGGTGATCGAGGCGCTGACCGACGCCGGCGTCAAGCAGGGCCTGCCGCGCACGGTCGCCGCCCGGCTCTCGGCCCAGACGGTGCTGGGCGCGGCGCGGCTGGCCATCGAGACCGGCCGCCACCCGGCCATCCTGCGCGACGAGGTCACGACGCCCGGTGGCACCACGATCTCGGCCGTCGCCGAACTGGAGCGCCACGGCCTGCGGACGATGCTCATCGACGCCGTCGCGATGGCGACCGAGCGGAGCCGGCAGCTCAGCGAGATCCGCGAGTAGCGGCCGGCGGCGCGCTGGCGGCGGCTACCGCCAGCCGAGCGAGTCGGCCGAGCCGGGCCCGAGCCCCCGCGGCGTGGCCGGCCCGGTCACGCCGTCCGCACCCACTTGGCGAGGTCGCGGAAGGTGGCCTTCTTGCCGTACATCAGGATCCCGACGCGGTAGACGCGCGCGGCCACCCAGATGGCGCCGACGAACGCGGCCGCCAGCAGGCCGAGCGACAGCGCGATCTGCCAGAACGGGACGTCGGTGACGGCCACGCGCACGGGCAGGAGCACCGTCGAGAACGGGGGCAGGATGGAGAGCACCACGCTCAGCGACGAGTCGGGCTGCTCCAGCATCGGGAACAGGAACAGCATAGGGACGATGGCCGGCAGCGTGACGGGGATGGTCAGCGCCTGGGCGTCCGACTCTTGCTCGACGGCGCTGCCGACGGCCGCGAAGAGGGCGGCGTAGAACAGGTAGCCGCCCAGGAAGCACAGCACCAGGATCAGCAGGAAGCCGGGCGTCAAGAGCGCCGTGATGGCGCCGACGTCGAACGGGAGGTCGGCCGGCGGCGCGCCCGGCCCGGCCGCCGCCGGCGGGCCCGCGAAGGCGGCCAGCAGCGGGCCGAGGGCCGCCAGCACGACGGCGCCCAGCGCGGTCCACAGCGCGATCTGGGTCAGGCCGACGGCCCCGATGCCGAGCACCTTACCCATCAGCAACTCGAACGGGCGGACGGACGAGGCCATGACCTCGACGATCCGGTTCTGCTTTTCCTCGATCACGCCGCGCATCACCATCGCGCCGTAGATGAACACCAGGAAGTAGATCACGAAGCCCGACACGTAGCCGATGGCGCTGGCGACGAACGCGCCGTCGGCCGCGTCGCCGTCGTCGGTGACGGTGACGGACTGCAGGCCGGGCCGCTCGTCGAGCACGGCCTGGACCTCGGCCGGCGCCCCGACCTCGCGCAGCCGCACCCCGCGCACGGCGTCGCGCACGCCCGACCGGATGTCGTCGAACTGGGCCAGGCCGCCGCCGGCGCGCGTGTAGGCCGTCGCGTCGCCGGTGCCGGTCAGCAGCGACGGCGGCAGGACGATGGCCATGTCGAGCCGCTCGTCCAGGACCTGGGCCCGGAGCGAGTCCAGCGGTGCCGCGGCGCGCTCGACGGCGAACCGCTCGGGCACCGCCTCGGCCACGGCCTGGTAGAGCTGGCCCGACTCGTCGAGCACGGCCACGCGGCGCTCGCCGTCGTCGCTGGAGATCAGCGAGGTCAGGAGCGGGAGCGCGATGAGCAGCACCATCCCGACGGGCGCCAGCAGCACGCCGAGCACGAAGCCCTTGGTGAGCACGCGCCGGAGGTACTCGCTGCGGGCGATGAGAAGCGTCTTGTTCATGGAGTCGGTCGTCTGGCTGGCGGTGAGCGTCGGCGGGGCGCGGGCCGGCCGGCGCTCCGGGCGTCGGCTCGCTAGGGTTCTAGGGGGCTGGGACGGGCTCGGCGGGCGGGGCGCTCTCGCCGGCCTCGACGGCCATCCGGAAGATCTCGGTCAGCGGCGGGGCGTGGAGGCCGAACTGGGACACCTCGACGCCGGCCGCCAGCGCGGCGCCGAGCACGTCGTTGGGCCGCGTCCCCGGGCCCAACCGGAGCTCGGCGCGGCCGTTCGAGCGCGAGAGCACGCGCATGGCCCCGGCCTCGACCAGCCGGTCGATCCAGCCGTCGGCGCCGTCGAACTCGACCGTCGCCGTGTCGCGGCCGTAGCGGCCCTTGACCTCGGGGAGCGTGCCCCGGAGCACGACGCGGCCGGCCGAGATCAGGCACAGGTCGTCGCACAGCCGCTCGACCTGCTCCATCCGGTGCGACGCGAACACGACCGTCTTGCCGCGCGCGCGCAGGTCCACGATGGTCTCCTGGAGCACCTCGGCGTTGAGCGGGTCCAGGCCCGAAAAGGGCTCGTCGAAGATGCACAGCTCGGGGTCGTGGGCCACCGTGGACACGAACTGGACCTTTTGCTGCATCCCCTTCGACAAGTCGCCGACCGGCTTCCCGTACCAGTCGGCCGCGCCGAAGCGCTCCAGCCACTCCCTCACGGCGCGCTCGGCGTCGGGGGCCGCCAGGCCCTTGAGTTGGGCCAGGTAGACCAGCTGCTCGCCCACCTTCATCTTCTTGTACAGCCCCCGCTCCTCGGGCAGGTAGCCCATCCGGGCCTGCGACGCCGGCCCGACCGGCTCGCCGCCCAGCGTCACCGAGCCCGAGTCCGGCGTCGTGATGTTGGTGATCATCCGGATCGTGGACGACTTGCCGGCGCCGTTGGGGCCGAGCAGGCCGAACAGCCGTCCCGGCTCGGCTGTAAAGGAGACGTCGTCGACGGCGAGCGTTTTGTCGTACCGTTTGGTCACGTTTTCGAGACGCAGGGCGAGAGCCATAGAGCGGGAGGTGGAGACGGGACGGGGAGCGCGTGCTCAGCTACGGGGCGGGTCTTGGGAGGTTACTCCCCGCGCCCAGATGTTGCCGCCTTCCTTTGCCGCCACGCCGCGCGCGTCGCCGGCTCCGTCCTCGCCGCACCCTAGCGCCGTGACTGCCCCGCGGCGTCGCCCCAAGTGGAGGCCGCCGGCGGCCGGGGCCGGAGGGTCTCTGACGAGCGCGGTGCCCCGTCGTAGCCAGAGGGCGGGGCGGCGGGGCCCTAGTCCTCCGACTGCGACCAACACGGCGGCGTCAGGCCGGCGGGCGCCCGCCCCGCTGGCGCCCCGGCTCGGCGGGGGCTCCGACTCGCCCCGCCCGCGGCGACCGCCAGCGCTAGATCAGCCCGACGCGGTCGTCGGGGATCGGGAGCACGTACTGCGGCTCCAGCGTCTCGTGGTGGACGCCCAGCTGGCCCGTCCCCCGGAAGTCGACCAGCACGTGCTTCTCGGTCTGGGACACCACCTCGCCGACGCCGTAGAACGCCGGGGCGGGGCCGTAGTAGACCAGCTCGCCCGGCCGGACCTCCGAGGCGCGCGCGCGCCGGTAGTACGGCGGCACGACGGGCAGCAGCTCCAGCCGGTACGGCGGGCGCGGGTTCGGGAAGACGGGCGGTCGGTCGGTGGGCATCTCGGAAGCCGAACTGTGCGGCGTGCGTGGTAGTATACCGGTCCGACCTGGAAACCTTCCCCCCGCCCGTGACCGCCCCCGCCACCGACCGCCGCATCGTGGACCGCCAGGTCGGGCGCAACGCCCAGCTGTTCGCCCAGGCGACGGGCGAGTTGGGGACGCCGGCCGAGCGCTTCCCCTACGTCCGCATCCTGGTGTCGCTGATCGAGACGGCGCACCCGGAGTGGAGCCAGGCGCCGCACAAGGCCCGCCAGGTGGCCGAGCTGGCGGTGACGCTCTCCGGCGGCGCGCTCGACGCCGACGAGGTGGCCGACGTGGTGCGCGTGCGCGACGAGGAACGCGGGCTGGGCGCCGCCTGATGCAGGCTCCCCCCGACCGTCCCGCCCTTTACCCGCCCTGCGCATGAGGTCCCGACTCGATCTCTCGGACGGCGTGGCCGTCGTGACTGGCGCCAGCTCCGGCATCGGCCGCGCGCTGGCGGTGGTGCTGGCCGAGCGCGGATGCGACCTCGCGCTCGTCGGCCGCGACCTCGACGGGCTCGCCGAGACGGCCCGCCAGTGCGGCGCGGTGTCGGTCTCGCAGCACGAGCTGGACGTGACCGACGTCGACGGCGTGGCCGCGCTCCCCCAGGCCGTCCTCGACGCGCACGGCCGGGCGACCGTGCTGGTCAACAACGCCGGCCGCTCCATCGTCGGCCGGGCCCACGAGGTGTCGGATGACGAGTTGCGGTGGCTGTTCGACGTCAACTTTTTCGCCGTCGCGGCCCTAACGCGCGCGTTTCTGCCGGTGCTCCTGGCCCAGCCGCAGGCGTCGATCGCCAACATGTCGAGCATGTTCGGGCTGCTGGCGCCCGCCGAACAGGCGGCCTACGTGGCCACCAAGTTCGCCGTCCGCGGCTGGAGCGAGTCGCTGCGCCACGAGCTCGACCACACCGGCGTCGCGGTCACGGTCATCCACCCCGGCGGGGTCAAGACCGACATCGCCAAGGCGTCGCGCGTGGCCGCGGCGGCGGACCCCGGGAAGGCGGCCACGTCGACGGAGCGGTTCGAGGAGAGCGTGCTGCGCCTGGCGCCCGAGCGGGCCGCCGAGACCATCGCCCGGGCCATCGAGCGGCGCCGGCCCCGCGTGCTCGTCGGCGCCGACGTCCGGCTAGCCGACCTCCTCCAGCGGGCGGCGCCGGGCCGCTACTGGGCGGCCCTCCGCGCCCAGGCCCGCAAGCTCACCGCCGACGGTTGACGGCCGCCTCGTCTCGTCCACGCCGGCCGCCAGCGGGAACGGGGCGCCGCAAAACGACCCGGGTGTCCGCGGCGGGGCGGAGCCATTGGAGCCGGCCGTTCACCGCACGCGGCCGGGGTTGGCCTTGATGAACGCGGCCCAGTCCTTCGGCGCCCCGCTGGCGGGCCCCGTCTTGGCGCGGCGGGCGTGGCAGAGCGCCACCGCCAGCGCGTCGCTGGCGTCCAGGCCGCGGTCGGTGCCCGCGCCCAGCAGCGCCTGGATCATGAACGCCACCTGCTCCTTGGCCGCGCGCCCGTTGCCCGTGATCGCTTTCTTGACCTCCGCCGGGGCGTACTGCGCCACGGGGATCTGGCGGTGCATCGCCGCCAGCATCACCGTCGCCTCGACGCGGACCAGCTTGCGCATCGACTGGACGTTGTGGCCCAAAAACGGGACCTCGACCGCCGCCTCGTCTGGGTGGTGGGCATCGACCAGTTCGAGGATCCGGTCGTAGATCCGCTGCAGGCGCAGCGCGTGGTCCATCGAGTCCGGGAGGTCGATGGAGCCGTAGTCGAGCGCGCGCTCTTTCCGCCCGTCGAGCTCGACCACGCCGTAGCCGGCCGTCCGCGTGCCGGGGTCGATGCCGAGAACGATCATGGCGGGGAGGGTGCGGGACGCGGGATCAGAGACGCGGGGAGCAGCGGGGCCCCGTGTCGCTCATTCCCTATCCCTCAAGGGTGGCCAGCGTTTCGTCGTCCACCTCCAACGTCGAGTAGACGGCCTGGACGTCCTGGTGGTCGTCGAGCTGGTCGATCAGGCGCAGGACCGAGGCGACGGCGTCGGGGCCGAGCGCGGTCGTGGTGGTCGGGACCCGCTGGAGCCCGGCCTCGGCCGTCTCGATGCCGGCGTCGGCCAGGGCGGTTTGGACGGCGCCGAACGCCTCGACGGGGGCCTCGACCACGAACACGTCGCCGTCGTCGGCCGCCTCGCGGCGCAAGTCCTCGGCGCCCGCCTCCGCGACGAGGAGGAACAGGTCGTCCTCGGTCACGGCGTCGCCGCTGGCGGTGGCGGTGGGGACCTCGAACACGGCGACCTGGTCGAACAGGAACGCGACCGAGCCCGAGGTGCCGAGGTTGCCGCCGGCCTTGGAGAACAGGCTCCGCAGGTCGGCGACGGTGCGGTTGGTGTTGTCGGTCAGCGTCTCCACGAACACGGCGATGCCGTGGGGCGCGTAGCCCTCGTACGTGCCCTCCTCGTAGTCGGCGCCTTCGATCTCGCCCGTGCCGCGCTTGATGGCCCGCTCGATGTTGTCTTTGGGCATGTTCTCGCCCTTGGCCTTGTCGACGGCGAGCGCCAGCCGGGGGTTCATGTCGGGCGAGCCGCCGCTCTCGCGCGCCGCGACCATGATCTCGCGCGTGATCCGCGCCCAGATCTTGGACCGCCGGGCGTCGGTGACGCCCTTTTTGCGCTTGATCTTCGACCATTTGTTGTGGCCGGCCATATCGGTGTCTGCGATGGGCGCCCAAGATACGGGACCGAGCCGCCCGCCCGGCACCGCCGCCAGCGGCCGGTGCTAGCGCGCGACCACGTCCCAGACGTCCGTCACCTCGTCGCCCTCGACCACGTGCAGCTGGCGGCGCGTGGCGACGGCGACGCAGGCGTGGTTGGGCACCACGAACACCGGGTCGCCGACGTCCCAGATCACGCCGCCGGGCGTATCCACCCAGCCGTGCTCCTCGCTCAGCCCGGAGACGACGGCGTGCGGGTGCGCGATCATGGTGCGCGGGCTGTAGAGGACGGTCCCGAACCCCTCGGAACCCGCCCGGCGGTCCGAGGTCAGGACCTTTTTGCCGGCGTCGGTGATGACGCGCTCCGTGCCGTCGTCGAAGCGCTGCTTCGAGATCACCGTCCCGACGCACGTCAGCGCACAGTCCTGGAGCCGCGCCGCGCCCAGCGCCACCTGGGTCCCGTCCATGAAGACGTACGTCCCGGGCCGCACCTCGGTGATGCGGAAGCCGTCGCGCTCGGCGTTCTCGAACGCCGTCATCCCCGGCGTGGAGCCGACCGACAGCTCGGCGCCGGGCGCCAGCAGGTCGGCCCTGCCCAGCATCGCGGCCACCGCGAGCACGCGGTCGCGCTCGGCGGTCATGACGCGGCGGCGGGCGCCGTCCGGCGTCTCGCCGTCTGGGGCGGGCGTGTAGGCGTCGCCGCCGTGCGACAACAGCCCCGCCAGGGTCAGCCCCGACTGGCGGACGGCCTGGGCGACCTCGACCAGCTCGGGCGTGTCGTCCCACTGCACGCCGCAGCGGCCGTAGCCGGTGTCGAGCTCGATCAGCACCTCCACGGCCGACTCGGCGAACGCCCGGGCCGCGCGCCGCACGCCCTCCAGAGAGTCGACGGTAAACGAGACGCGCGTGCCGCCGCCGGCCAGCGCCGCCAGCCGGGCGAGCTTGCCGGCGCTCACGACCGGCGTCGCCAGCCGGATGTCGTCGAAGCCGGCGCCGGCGAACGCCTCGGCCTCGTCGACGGTCGCCACGGTCAGGCCCCGCGCGCCGCGCGCGGCCTGGAGGCGAGCGATCTCGACGCACTTGTGGGTCTTGACGTGGGGCCGGAGCGCGACGCCGTGCGTGTCGGCGCGGGCCTGCATCGCGTCCAAGTTGGTCTGGAGGCGGGCCCGGTCGACGAGCAGGGCCGGGGTCGGGAGGTCGGAGACGAGCACGCGGTCGGGGGCTGGGGACGGGCCTACCCCGAGGCGCCGGCCCCAGATCCGCGCTACTTGACCAGGCGGACCGTCCACGGGTAGCGGTACCACTCGCCGTCACGGGCGCGGACGGCGCCGACGACGGTGCCTGCCAGCCAGGCGAGCATCGCCAGCGGGAGCAGCAGGATCCCGATGCCTACCACGATCAGGATCGCCGAGGCGACGACGACGATCGCCATCCAGATCTGGAAGTTGAGCGCCTCGCGTGCCTGGTCCTCGACGTACGCCGACTCGTCGCGCTTGACGAGGTAGACCACCAGCGGGCCGATGACGCTCCCGAACGGGACCGCCAGCCCGGCGAAGCCGAGCAGGTGGGCGATCATCGCCGTCGTCTTTTCCTCGTGGTCGGGCTCGTAGTCGGTCAGGTCGCTGAGGACCGGGGCGTCGAAGTCGGAGTCGTAGGGGCCGGTGTGGGGGACGGTGCTGCGCATGACGAGGAGAGTGCGTGTGGCGTGGGTACGGAGACCGACCGGCTCGGGTTACGCGCCGCTGGCGGCGGACGCCTGCGAGTCGCGGCCGGCAGAGGCCGCTGGTGCTTGGTTGCCGGAAAGCACCCACATTGAGGCGCTGGCCTAACCCGCCGTCGTCCCCGCGTTCGCGGGGATCCAGAGTACCGACTCCCTCTTCCACGCCGACCGCAGCGCCACGGACGCGCGTTCTAGACAGAGTGGGCTTCCGGCTGGCGGCTCCTTGCTCCATCCAGATCGGCGCTCGCCACTCTGGGTTCCCGCGTACGCGTGAATGACGGCAGGGGACAGGGCGCATGGACAGGCGCCCGCGCTCGGCTGGCGGTGGGCGCCGGCGCGCTACATCCGGTCGGGCGCGCTGAGGCCCAGGATTGCCAGGCCGTTGCCGAGCACCGTCCGCGCGGCCCGGGCGAGCGCCAGTCGGGCGGCCGCGAGGTCGTCCGCCTCGCCGACGATGCGGCAGTCGCGGTAGAACGCGTTGAACGCCGTGGCCACCTCGCGGAGCCACGTCGCCAGCCGGTGCGGCGCGCGAGCTTCTGCGGCCTGGGCCACCTCGTCGGGGAACTGGAGCAGCAGCTTGGTCAGCGCCTGCTCGCTCTCGTGCGTGAGCAGGTCCAAGTCCGGCTCGCCGCCGACGCCGGCCTCGTCGGCCTTGCGCTCGATCGACGCGATCCGGGCATGCGCGTACTGGAGGTAGAACACCGGGTTCTTGTCGCTCGCCTGGGTCGCCAGGTCCAGGTCGAACTCGAGGTGCGTGCCGGCCGCGCGCATCAGGAAAAAGAAGCGGACCACGTCCGGCCCCGCGTCGGCGGTCGTCTCGGGCTCGGCGCCCTCGGCCGCCTCGCGCGCCTTCTCGACCAGGACGGCGTTGACCTCGTCCATCAGGTCGTCCATCGTCACGTAGGTCGCCTTCCGCGTGCTCATCTTGACCGGCTCGCCGGCGCGCACCAGCGTCACGAACTGGTAGACCACCACCTCGATCCGGTCCGCGGCGTCGCCGGCGAGGGCGCGGACGCCCCGGACCACGTCGGGGTAGGTCGCGATGTGGTCGGCGCCGAACACGTCGAGGACCAGGTCGAACCCGCGCGCCAGCTTGTCGAGGTGGTAGGCGATGTCGGGGAGCCGGTAGGTCGGCTCGCCGGACGACTTGACCAGCACCACGTCCTGTCCTTGCTCGCCCTCTTCTTTGGTGGTGACGGTCTTGCCCAATTCGCTCGTCTTGAACCAGATGGCCCCGTCCTGGTCCTCGATCAGGCCCCGCTGGCGGAGCCGGTCGACGGCGTCCCAGACCGGCGCCGGGTCGCCTTGGTACAGCGTCCGCTCGTTGAACTGGGTGTTGTGGTGGACGCCCAGGCGGGCCAGCGTGTCCTCGATCTCGGCGAGGATGGCCGTCTTGCCCGCGTCGGTAAACCGGGCCTCGTCGGCCTCCGCCAGCAGCGCGTCGCCGTGTTGGTCGGCCAGCCCTCGCGCGATGTCGGCGATGTAGTCGCCGCGGTAGCCGTCCTCGGGGAACGACTCCGGCACCACCAGGCCGTCCTCCAGCGTCTTGGTGGGCGTGTCCGGGTCCAGGGCCTCCTGGTAGCGCGCCCTCACGCTCTGGCCCAGCATCCGCATCTGGCGGCCGGCGTCGTTGAAGTAGTACTCGCGCGTGACGTCGTAGCCGATCCACTCCAGCAGGTTGGCGATGGTGTCGCCCAACACCGCGTTCCGTCCGTGGCCGACTGTCAGCGGGCCGGTGGGATTGGCGGAGACGTACTCGACGATGGCGGTCTCGTCGGCGTGGCCGTCGGTGCGGCCGTAGCGGTCGCCCTGGGCGAGCACGTCCGCCAGCCCGGCGGCCAGGTGGGCGTCGGCAAAGCGGATGTTGAGGAAGCCCGGCCCGGCCACCTCGACCGCCGCCACGCGCGCCGGGTCGGTCTCGATGCCGGCCGCGAGCGCCTCGGCGATGGCGCGCGGCGACCGCCGGAGCGGGCGCGCCAACTGGAGCGCCACGTTGGTCGCCAGGTCACCGTGCGACGGGTCGTTGGGCGTCTGGAACTCGACGTCCACGGCGGCCGGGTCGAAGCCGTCGGGCAGGTCGGGGAGCCCGGCCAGGGCGGCGCGGACGGCGGCGGCGAGCGAGTCCTCCATGGTCGGGTCGGGTGCGATCGGCGGGAGCGCCAAGCTAGCCGGCGCGTACGTTGTGGCCGGTCCTCTCGCCCCGTCTTCACCCATGCCTCTGATCCCGCCCGCGGGGCGCCCGCCCCTCCTGGTCCTGCTCGGCGCCCTCGCCCTGGGCGCGTGCACGTCCGACCCGACGCCCGAGGCCCCGGCCATCGAGGTCGACGCGCCCCGCGTCGGCGCCTCGTTCACGCTCGCCACCGACTCGCTGGTGGTCCGGGACTCGCTGTTGCGCTACACCGTCGCCATCGGCTACCCCCAGATCCGGGGCTCGTCCGGCGAGCCGATGTCGTCCACCCTGCGCGCGGTCAACGCCGCCATCCGCGACTCGGTGCGGGCGCTGGCCGACGACTTCCGGCCCGAGGTGGCGCCGCCGGACGACGACTCGCCGGCCTACGTCGTCGACGTCCAGGGCGGCCCCGAGCGGTCGTTCGTCTCCAACGAGGTCGTGAGCGTGCTCGTCAACGTGTACGCGTTTACCGGCGGCGCGCACGGCAGCACCGTGTTCCTGCCGCTGACCTACGACCTCGGCACCGGCCGGGCGCTCGCCCCCGCCGACCTGTTCGCGCCCGGCACGCCCTGGCCCGACACGCTGGCGGCCTGGGCCGAGCGCGCCGTGGTGGGCGAGATGGCGCGGCGGCTGGAGACCACGCCCGACTCGGCCCGGGCCAGCTTTTTCGCCGGGGGCCTGGACTCGGTCCGCCGGGGCGACGTAGCGGTGACGATGGGCCGGGATTCGCTCCGGGTCCACATCCCGCAGGCCCAGCTCACGCCCTCCGTCGTCGGCTCGTTCGACGTGGGCGTGCCGTACCCGGCGGTCCGGCCGTTCGCCCGCCCCGGCAGCGTGCTCGCCCGCCGCGCGGGCCGGTAGCGCGCCGCGCGGGCCGGTAGCGGGTGGCGCGCCAGCGGGCGGCGCGGGGTCAGGCCGCGGGCGGGGCGGTCACTCGTAGACCGCGAACTCGTCGCGCCGCGCGTGCAGGTTGAGCGCGATCGCCAGCATGGCCGTGTTGGCCAGGATCGCCGAGCCGCCGTACGAGACGAACGGGAGCGGGATGCCGATCACCGGCATCAGCCCGATCGTCATGCCGATGTTGATGATGACGTGGACCAGGAAGATGCCCGTCACGCCGGCGATGAACAGGCGCGGCAGGGCGAACCCGGCCTGGACGCCCAGGCTGGCCAGCCGGACGATCAGGAAGGCGAACAGCAGCAGCACCACCATCGTGCCGACGAACCCGAACTCCTCGCCGATGACGCAGAAGATGAAGTCGGTCGAGTTTTCGGGGATGTAGGCCAGCTGCGTCTGGGTCCCGTTGGTGAACCCCTTGCCGAACAGCCCGCCCGAGCCGATGGCCAGCATCGACTGGATCACGTGGAAGCCGGCCGTCTCGCGGTACGCCTGCGGGTTGTCGAACGCCACCAGCCGGGCGATCTGGTGCGGCTCCAGCACCTTGAACAGCCCGAACCAGGCCACCGTCGCCACCAGCCCGACGCCCACGAACATCAGCGCGGCCATGGCCCGGCTCCGCGTCCAGACCAGCATGCCGACCGTCGCCAGCGCCACGAAGAGGGCCGCGTAGATCGGGTTCACGATCACCAGGTACACGGACACGGCCGCCGCGCCGGCCAGCGCCATCCAGGGCAGCGACACGGCGCCGCTCCAGAACATCATCACCGGGATCAGCGCCAAGAACACCAGCGCCGTGCCGGTGTCGTTCTGCATCACCACCAGCACCGCCGGGACCGCGATCAGCACGACGGCGCCGGCGAGGTAGGGCAGGTTGCCCAGCCGCGCCCCCTTGCGCGACAGCAGCGCCGTCACGGCCAGCACCGTCCCCACCTTGGCGATCTCGGCCACCTGGAGCCCCACCGGCCCGATGTAGAGCCAGCTTTTGGCGCCGTTCACCTCGCGCCCAAACACCAGCGCCGCGATTAGCAGCCCCAGGCAGAACACGTAGGCCGCCGGCGCCAGCTTGACCACGAACCGCGCCGGCAGCAGCAGGATGGTCAGCATCACCACCGCCGAGATCCCGACCCACTGCAGCTGGCGGTTGAAGTTCTGCTGGACCGACTCCAGCAAGAACTCGCGCGCCGGCCCGTGCGTGGCGCTGTAGATCGCCGTCAGCCCGACGCACACCAGCGCGGCCCACAGGAGCAGCGAGGTCCAATCGAGGTTCTTGTACCAGGGACGCATGGGGAGGAATCAGAGGTGAGGGGTCAGGGATCAGGCAGGCGAGAGAACGGGCGCCGGGTGCATCCCCCTGAGCCCTGGCCCCTCTTGCCTGACGCCTAGATGCGGCCGACCGAGCGCTGGCCGCGGACGAACTGGATCACGTCGGGCCGGGTGGTGGTGCCGCGGAGGTACTGCTCGATCATGAGCGACGAGATCGGCGCCGCCGTCGTCCCGCCGTACCCGATGTTCTCGACGATCACGCCGACGGCGACCTGGGGGTCGTCGGCGGGGGCGTAGGCGATGAACACCGAGTGGTCCTTGCCGCGCGGGTTCTCGGCCGTGCCCGTCTTGCCGGCCACCAGGATCTTGGGGAAGTCGCCGAACTCGGGGATCCGCGCGCGCCGCGCCGTCCCGGCGCCCTCGACCACGTCCATCATGCCCTCGCGGACGACCGCGAGGTTGCGCGGCTCGACCCCGACGGGCCGAGCGCGGGGCCTGGCCGGCTCGCGGGTCACGCCGGTCGCCGGGTCGGTCTGGGCCATCACCAGGTTCGGCGTCACGAGCGACCCGCCGTTGGCGATGGCCGCCGTGTAGCGCGCCAGCTGGAACGGGCTCACGCCCATGTTGCCCTGGCCGATGCCGAGGTTCACGGTGTAGCCCGGGCCCCAGCCCGCCGGGTAGACGCGGTCGTAGTAGGACGAGTCGGGGATGAGCCCCGGCCCCTGGTTGGGGATGTCGATGGGGGCCAGTTGGCCGAAGCCGAACCGGTGGGCCCAGCCGCCCCACCTGTCGAGGTCCATCCGGATGCCCTCCGGGTGGCGCTCGTTGACGAACGTGTCGTTCATCAGCCGGAAAAAGAACGTGTTGCACGAGACGCGGATCGCGTCCCGGACCGCGATGTCGCCGTGGACGCCGCCGTGGCACCGGAACAGGCGGCCGAGCACGTAGCCACCGCCGCAGTACAGCGTGGTCTCGGGCGTGATCATGCCCTCCTGGAGCGCGACGGCGGCCATGAACGGCTTCCACGTCGAGCCCGGCGGCAGGGCGGCCATCGTGGCCCGGTTAAAGTCCGGCTTCTCGGGGTTGCGGTACAGGAAGTCCACCTCGGCCTGGGTGAACCCGTCCTCGTAGATGCTGAGGCGGTAGTCCGGCGCCGAGACCATGGCGATGATCCCGCCCGTCTTGACGTCCATCATGACCGCGCCGCCGCGCTTGTTCACGAACAGGCTCTCGGCCAGCGCCTGCACCTTGGAGTCGACGGTGAGCGTGAGCGCGGTGCCCGACTGGGGCGCCACGTCCTGGGCGCCGCCCTCGTAGCTCTCCACCTCCATGCCGTGGACGTTCTTGAGCACGAACTGGCGGCCGACGCGGCCGCGGAGCACGGCCTCGTACTCGAGCTCGATGCCCGTCTTGCCCACGCGGTCGCCCAGGCGGTAGCCCTGCTCGCGCATCTCGTCGAGCTGGTCGGCGTTGATCTCGTTGACGTAGCCCAGCGCGTGCGTCAGCCGGGCCGAGCCGTGGTAGCGGCGCTGCTGGTCCTCACGGAAGTTGATCCCGCGCAGGCGGTACTGGTTCTCCTGGAGCCGCGCGAACGTCCAGAAGGGGACGTTCTCGAGCAGCACGGCCTCCTGGTACGGCGACCGGTCGACGATCTGGTCGTACTTGGCCCGCACGTCTTCGGCCGCCCGGCCCGCCAGCTCGGCGACGAGCGGGAGGTCGGCCTCGTCGAAGTAGCGCGGCGTGACGGTGACCGAGACCGTCGTCTCGTTGTCCACCATCAGGATCCCGTTCCGGTCGAAGATGTAGCCGCGCGCCGGGCGGACGATCTTGGTCTCGATGGCGTTGCCCTCGGCCTCGGTCACGTACTTCTCGCGCTCCACGATCTGCATCTGGGCCAGCCGCGCGCCCAGGAACAGGACCACGCCCAGCACCAGGGCGCTGAAGACACGGAAACGGAGGCGGGCGTCGTCGCGAGCGGTCGTGGCGAGCGTGGGCATAGGCGCGGGTTGGAGACGGGGCAAATAGACGCGCCCCACAAGAAACATCGTACGAACGGTGCCGCCCGGCGGTTCGTGCCGGGGCGGGGCTTCTTCGCCTGCCCTCCCGCGTTGGCCCGGCCCACGCTCGGACCGTGCCCTGGCCGCAGAACTGCCCGGCGGCCCGCGGCCAGTTCTGCGGCCAGAACCGCGCGGGTAGAACCGCGCGGGCCCGCTCGGGTACACCTCTAGCGTCCTGCCGGCCGCCCGCGGGCGGCCACGCGGCGCGGGGCGGTTCCCGGTGCCCCGCGTGACGCCGTCCAGCCCTGGCCCGGCCCGACACTCCCGACCCTCCCCCGCTATGCGCTCCCTGCTCTCGGCCCTCGTCGTCGCCGCCTCCCTGCTGGCGCTCTCGCCCGCCGCCCAGGCCCAGTACTTCGGCCGCAACAAGGTCCGGTACGACGACTTCGACTTCAAGGTGCTCGAGACCGAGCACTTCGACATCTACCACTACGAGGGCATGGACCAGGCCGTCGGTGACGTGGCGCGCATGGCCGAGCGCTGGTACGACCGGCTGTCGGACGTGCTGGACCACGAGTTCGACGAGCGCAAGTCGATCATCCTGTACGCCGACGACGCCGACTTCCGCCAGACCAACATCGCCAACATCGGCGAGGGCACCCAGGGCGTCACCGAGGGGGCCCGCCAGCGGGTCGTGCTGCCGATGGCCGGGACCTACGCCGAGACGGACCACGTGCTGGGCCACGAGCTCGTCCACCAGTTCCAGTACGACATCGCCCAGCGGTCGAACCGCTTTGCCCAGTTCGTGCGCCTGCCGCTGTTCGTGATCGAGGGCATGGCCGAGTACTACACGGTCGGCCGCCAGGACGCGCTGACGGCCATGTGGATGCGCGACGCCGTGCTCCGGGACGACTTCCCGACCATCGACGACCTCCAGCGGTCGCGGAGCTTCAACGAGTACCAGTACGGCCAGCCGTTCTGGGCGTACGTGGCGGGCACCTACGGCGACCGGGCCGGGGTCCAGCTGTTCCGGACCGCGCTCGACATCCCGCTCGACTCGGCGCTGGTGGCCGTGACCGGCCTGGCGCCCGACACGCTCTCGGCGCGCTGGGAGGCCGCGCTCCGCGCCCAGCTGGTGCCGCCCGTGGCCGGCCGGTCCGTGCCGGCGCCGGTGCGGACGATCGAGGAGACCGAGGCCATCGCCGAGGAGCGCCGCGACCGCGCCCAGGCCATCGCCGACGGCGACCGGCCAGACCGGCCCCGCTACCTCGCCTACCCCGACTCGCTCCCCGTCCTCAACGGGACGCGGCTGCTGGCGCGCGAGCGCGAGACGGGGACCATCAACATCGCGCCCCAGCTGTCGCCCAACGGGCGCTACGTGGCCTACCTCTCGGAGCTCGACCTGTTCGGCATCGACCTGTTCCTGGCCGACGCCGAGACCGGCGAGGTCCTGAGCAAGCTCCAGTCGGTCGCCACGGATCCCCACACCGACGCGCTGCGGTTTATCGCGAGCGCCGGCACCTGGAGCCCCACCGGCGACCGCTTTGCCTACGTCGTGTTCGCGGGCGGCGACAACGAGATCGCCATCCTGGACGTGGACCAGCGCGACGTGGTCCGCCGGCTGGCGGTCGAGGGCATCGGCGCGATCAAGGACCCGTCGTGGAGCCCCGACGGGCGCCAGATCGCCTTCGCCGGCATCCGCGGCGGCATCACCGACCTCTACACCGTCGACGTGGGCGGGCCGACCGACGGCCAGGTCCGCCAGCTGACCAACGACCGCTTCTCGGACATCCAGCCGTCGTGGAGCCCCGACGGCGCCACCATCGCGTTCTCGACCGACCGCGGGCCGTCGACCGACTTTGTGCGGCTGACGTTCTCGCCGATGCAGCTCGCGCTCTACGACGTCGCCACGGGCGAGATCGAGACGCTGGACGTGTTCGGCGACGTCAAGCACATCAACCCCGCCTGGAGCCCCGACGGCCAGAGCGTCTACTTCCTCTCCGACCGCGCCGGCTTCAACGACGTCTACCGCTACGACCTCGCCGGGCGCCGGGCGTACCAGGTGTCGAACCTGGCCACGGGCGTCTCGGGCATCTCCGACCTGTCGCCGGCGCTCTCGGTGGCCAGCAGCACCGGAAACCTGGCCTACTCCGTGTTCGAGGGCCAGCGCTACTCCGTCTACCGCACCGACGCCGCCGACGCCCAGGGCACGCCCGTCACCGACTCCCTCGGCTACGTCGCCGCCGACGTCCTCCCCCCCGCCGACGCGCTGGGCCGCTCCGTGGTCCAGGGCTACATCGCCGACGCGACCAGCGGCCTGCCGGCGGCCCAGCAGTTCCCGACCCGGGGCTACCGGCCCAAGCTCTCGCTCGAGTACATCAGCCAGCCCCAGGTGGGCGCGGGCTACGACCCGTACTACAGCTCGGGCTTCGGGCTCTCGGGCGGCATCTCGTTCCTGTTCGCGGACCAGCTGTCGGACAACCTGCTCGGCGTCTCGGTCGCGGCCAACGGGACGCTCAAGGACATCGGCGGCCAGGCGCTCTACCTCAACCGGGGCGGGCGCCTGACCTACGGCGCCCTGGTGGGCCAGAGCCCGTACCTCCAGGTGTTTATCGGGTGCCGGCCTGAGGTCTCCGCCCAGGGCTGCTCGCAGTTCGACCTGACGCGCTACTACTACCGCACCTACGTCACCGAGGCGACCGGCCTGGCCCAGTACCCGCTCAACCAGAGCCAGCGGATCGAGACCCAGGCCGGGTACCGCCGTTACGGGTACGACCTGGAGTACGACCGCTTCTACGACGAGGCCGGAAACCCCACCCGGCCCGAGCGCGCCTCGGTCGAGGGCTTCGAGCGCGACGCGCTCCACCTGGGCGAGGTGGGCGTGGCCTACGTCGGCGACACGTCGCTCTCCGGCTTCACGTCGCCCATCCGCGGGACCCGCTACCGGGTCGGACTCGACCTCACGGGCGGTTCGCTCACCTTCGGCTCGCTGACCGCGGACGGCCGGAAGTACTTCTTCTTGCGGCCCCCGGGCTTCCCACGCCGGTTGCCGGTGACGTTCGCCGTCCGCGCGCTCCACATTGGTCGCTATGGCGAGGACTCCGACTCGGGGCAGCTGAGCCCCATCTTCCTCGGCAACCCGCAGTTTATCCGGGGCTACTCGTCGCGCTCGTTCGAGACGAACACGGCGTTCCTGAGCTTCCAGGACCGGCTGTTGGGGACCAAGGTGGGACTCGCCTCGGCCGAGATCCGGCTGCCGCTGCTGGGCGTGTCCGAGTTCGGCCTGCTCTCGTTCCCCTACCTCCCCACCGAGCTGGTGCTGTTCGCGGACGCGGCCATGACCTGGGGAGAGACGCCCTACTTCGGAGTCGGCGTCGTTCCGGGCGACGACCTCCTCCAGGGCCAGGACTTCTGCGACCTGCCCGGCGCCGACAGCCAGTGCTACGGGGCCGCGTTCTCGGACCAGAAGCCGGTGTTCTCCGCCGGCGTGTCGGCGCGCGTCAACTTGCTGGGTGCGATCATCGTCGAGCCGTACTACGCGTTCCCGTTCTCGCGCTGGGGCGACGACGGCGACCTGGCCTCCGGGCGCGGCGTGTTCGGCGTCACCATCGCGCCGGGGTGGTAGCGGCGAGGGATCACACGCGAGGAATCAGGGATCGGGGGAAAGGCGTGAGAGTCCAGCGCGCAGCGCCTCCGATCCCCGTTTCCTGACTCCTGAGCCCTCTGTACCGCCTGCTCCGCCCGTTTCTGTTCCGCCTGGACGCCGAGGACGCCCACAGCTGGGCCGTCCGGGCCGCGCGCCTGGGGCAGCGGGCATCGGGCGTGGTCCGCCGCCTCTACCCCCGCGCCGACGCCCGGCTGGCGCAGACGGTGTGGGGCCTGCGGTTCGTGTCGCCCGTCGGGCTGGCGGCCGGGTTCGACAAGAACGCCGATCTGGTCCGGTTCTGGGCCGGGCTGGGCCTGGGGTTCGCGGAGGTCGGCTCGGTGAGCGCGCTCGCGGCGGCGGGCAACGCGCGGCCCCGGGCGTTCCGGCTGCCGGCCGACCACGCGCTGGTCAACCGGATGGGCCTGGGCAACGACGGCGCGGACGCGGTGGCGGCCCGGCTGGCGGCCACGCCGCGCCCGCCCGGCTTCGTGGTGGGCGTCAACGTGGCCAAGACGCACAGCCCCGACATCCTGGGCGCCGCCGGCGTCGACGACTTCCGCCGGTCGGTGCGCGCGCTCCGGCCCCACGCCGACTACCTCGCCCTCAACGTGTCGTGCCCCAACACGGCCGAGGGCAAGACCTTCGAGGACGTCCAGGCGCTCGACGCGCTGCTGGCGGCGGTGATGGGCGAGGTCCGTCCCGCCGGCGACGACCGCCAGCGGGACGGGCTCCCGGTCTTGGTCAAGCTGTCGCCGCCGCCCACCCGTGGCGTGGACGCGGGGGCGGTCGACGAGCTGGTGCAGGTCTGCCTGGCCCACGGCGTTGACGGGTTCATCACCGCCAACACGGCGGCCGACCGCGACGGGCTGGCCTCGGCGCCGGCGGAGGTCGAGCGGATCGGGCGGGGCGGGCTGAGCGGCCGGCCGCTGGCGGCGCGCGCCGCCGCGCTCACGCGGCACCTGTACCGCACCACCGCCGGCGCCGTCCCGATCATCGGCGTGGGCGGCATCGACTCGGCCGAGGAGGCCTACGCCCGCATCCGGCTGGGCGCGTCGCTGGTCCAGATCTACACCGGGCTCGTATACCAGGGGCCGGGCCTGATCGGCCGCGCCCACCGGGGCCTGGTGGAGCGCCTGGACCGCGACGGGCTGGCGACGCTGGCGGACGCCGTCGGGCTGGACGCGTAACCGAGACGACGGACGGAGCGCACGCGGCGGCGACCGGCACCGCCAGCCGGATGCGTCGCCCTACTCGTCCATCCCCGGGATTCCGACGGGAACGCGGCCCGTGGCGCGCTGGCGGCCCATGAGCACCGCGGCCACCGCGGAGGCCGTGCGGACGGTCTCGTCGTAGGCCAGCACCACGCCGGCGGCGTCGGGCACCAGCCGGGCGGCGTAGGGGTTGCCCAGCACCACCAGCACGACCGGCGTGCCCGAGGCCCGGATGGCGTCGACGGCGCGTTGCTGGGCCGCCGCCAGCTCTGGCGGCCGGCCCTGGCGCACGCGCAGGTGGAGCGCCACCACGGCCACGTCCGCCGCCGCCGCCGCCTCCACCGCCGCGTCCCGCCCCTGCCCCCTGGACGACACGCGGGCCTGGACGTCGGGCGCGAGCTCGCGCTCCAGCCGCGTCATCGGGAGGCGCGCGTTGAAGTTGGCCAGCTGCACCAGCGCCACCCGCTGGCGGAGCCGGAGCGGGATCGGGCCGGGCCGGACCACCGTGACCGCCGCCGCCGCCAGCGCGTCGGCGAACCGGGCGCCGCGCACCGTGGACAGCATCTGGCGCAGCCGCGCCCGGCTGGTCGGCGGCGCCGTGTGGAGGCCGAGCCTCGCCTTGGCCGTCAGGATGCGCCGGGCCGAGGCGTCGATCTGGGCACGCGGGATCTCGCCCCGCTCGACGGCCCCCACCACGTCGCGGATGGCGCGGCGCGGCGACCGCACGTTGAGCACCACGTCCGCGCCGGCCTGGATCGGGCGGACGACGCGGTCGGCGGAGTCGTACCGGTTCTCGATGGCGCCCATGTTGAGGGCGTCGGTCGTGATGATGCCGTCGTAGCCCAGGCTGTCGCGGAGCACGTCGGTCAGGGCGCGGCGGCTGAAGGTGGCCGGCGTCGGCGCGCGGTCGAGCGCGCGCGCCCACAGGTGCGTCGTCATCACAAAACCGGGCTCCTCGACCAAGGCCGCGCGGTAGGGCGCCAGCTCCGTCGCCCACAGCTGCCGCCAGTCGCCGGGGACCGACGCGAACGCGACGTGGGTGTCGGTGTCGGTGTTGCCGTGGCCCGGGAAGTGCTTCAACGTCGCCAGCACGCCGTGCGCCTGGGCGCCGCGCACGAAGGCCCCCGCCAGCTCGCCCACGCGGCGCGGGTCGGACCCGAACGAGCGCGTGTTGATGATCGGGTTGTCGGGGTTGTTGTTGACGTCGGCGACGGGCGCGAACAGCACGTTGATGCCCATCGCGCGCGCCTCGATGGCCGTCACCGCGCCCCCGGTCTCGGCCAGCTCCGGGCTGTCGGCCGCGCCGTACGCCATCGCCGCCGGCAGCTCGGTAAAGTTGTTCTTGGGCGTGCCCACGCCCCACTCGAAGTCGGCCGTGAAGAAGAGCGGCACCTCGGCCTCGCGGTTGAGGCGGTTGGTGGTGGTGAGCACCTCCAGCGGCGGCACGCGCCGGCCCACGTGGAAGCCGCCGACGCCCAGCCGCGCCAACCCATTCGGGTCGCGGGCGCCGCCCAGCTCGACCACGAACAGCTGGGCCACGCGCTGCTCCAGCGTCATCGCCGCCAGCTGGCGGTCGGCCCAGGCCCGGGCCTGGCGCTCGGACGCGCCCGGCGGCGCCTCGAAGTCGGCGTAGGCCGCCAGCAACGAGTCGGACGGCGCGCGGCGCGCGGCCTCGGCGGCCCGGGGGCCCGCGTCGGCGGCGGGCCTCTCGCCGGTGCCCACCAGGCCGAAGAGGAGGGCGCCGAGGGCGGCGACGACGGACAGATGCCCAGCGGGCAGGATCGGAGACATACGTGAGGGAGCGTGGGGGCCGGGTATCTTCGCGCTGGCCGGCACCCGCTGCCGTGGCCGCCCGTCCCCCGCCGCCCGGATGATAGACCGCCTCCGCAGCGAGTGGCAAGCGATCCGCGCTGCCCTCGCCGGACTTTCCCCCAACGCCCGACGGGCGGCCACCGTGTTGCTGGCCGCCACGGTGCTCGTGCTGTTCCACCTCCAGGTGGGCAACCGCCGGTTCTACCGGACCGCGCTCGGCAACGTGCTGGGCTTCGAGGACCCCGAGTTCGGGGCGTGGGCGTGGTGGTTCGGGATGCAGGGCGTGCTGGGGTTCGTGGTCCCGGCGCTCATCCTGGTCGCCGGCTTCCGCTGGCGGCCCCGGCAGGCCGGGCTCGGCCTGGGCGACTGGCGGCTGGCGGGCGGGATCGCGCTGCTGTACCTCCCGCTGGTGGTGATCGGGACCTGGGTGCTCTCCGACGGTGCCGGCTTCCAGGCACAGTACCCGCACTACGACCCCGCCAGGACCGACTGGGGCGCGTTCCTGGGCTACCAGGCGCTGTTCCTGTTCTACTGGATGGGCTGGGAATATCTGTGGCGCGGCTTCGTGCTGTTCGGGACCGCGCCGGCGCTGGGCGCCCCGCTGGCGATCGTGGCGCAGACGGTCCCGTTCGCGATCCTGCACGCCCAGAAGCCGCCGGCCGAGGCCTACCTCTCCGTCCTGGGCGGGCTCGCGCTGGGGGCGCTCGTGTGGCGCTGCCGGAGCTTCTGGATCGCCGTCCCGATCCACGCCGCCCAGATGGTCGCGCTCGACCTGTGGTGCACGTTGCGCTTCCGCACCGGCGCGGCCGGCACCGGCTGGGACGCGCTGGCGGACGCCCTGCGCGGGTTGGGCTGACCCCGCCGACCGGCTCCGCCAGCGGGCGGCTAAGCTTCGGTGTAGGTCTGGGCGAACTGGGCCGGCGTGAGCTCCGGAATGCCCGCGTGGGCCGATGGGAAGTCTTTCGTGTTGCCGGTCACGATGCAGTCGGCGCGGCCGTCGACTGCCAGTTCGACGAAGCGGTCGTCGCCAGGATCGGCGCAGACGGTCAGACGTGAGGTCACGCGATGGAGGATCGCAGCTTCGACCACTTCAGACACGAACCGCACTCGCTCCGATTCGGGGAGATAACGGTCGAACTTCGCGCGGGGGACGAACCGGCTCTCGAACTCGGTCAGCGTCGCTGTGGGGACCAACAAAAAGCCGTGGTCTATGACCCACTGGACCACCTGCCTAGGCGTGCCGTTTGGGGAGAGACCTGCACTGATCAATACGTTGGTATCGACCACGCACCGAGGTCTACTCATCGCGGTCGAAGTCGCCCCTCAACAAGGCGGCATCCAGCTCATCGTTCCACCCGTTCGCCTGAGCCATCGCGCCGGTCTCGTCGGCCACCCGCCGAGACGACGCAGAGCGCTCCGCGCGTTCCTGCTCCGTTCGCACCGTCGCTTTCATGAAGTCGGCGACCCCTTGCGTGATCTGCTCGCGCGCGTCCTTAGACGCCTCTTGGAAGGCGGCGGCGGTCTCGTCGTCGACGGGGATCGGGAGCGTGGTCATGGGTCTGGCGGATAACGTCTAGAGAGTCAACGCCTCCGACGCTGGTTTCGCTCCCCGCGCTGGCGGACGCTCTCCGCGAGCCCGCGCCGACCACAACCGCCAGCGGGCGGCGCTACAGGCCCAGCCGGACCGTCGCCATGTGCATCAGGCCGGAGGCGAACGGCTCCACGACGACGGCGTAGTCCACGCGGATGTCGAGCTCGGTCAACCGCTGCTCCAGGCCGAACCCGGCCGACGGCCGGAGCTCGCCCGCCGCGCCGGCCCCGACCCGGTCGAGGCCGCCCCGCACCGCGAACCCGTCCACGACCCAGTACTCGGCGCCGATGCGGCCCTGGACGTCGGCCAGGCGGTAGTCCAGCGTCACGTTGCGAGGCGAGGGCGAGGTGGTCACGACCTCGACGCCGCCCGGCCGGACGGCCTCGGCGCGCTGCACGAACAGCTCGGCCTCGGCGGCGACGGTCAGGCGCGGCCGGCCGCCGGAGCGCGTGCCCGACGTGAGCGCCGCCCCGCCGCGGACGCGCGTCGGGAAGTAGTCGGTGGCCGAGGCCGGGACGCTGCCCGACGCGTTCCACTCGTAGCGCGCGAACAGGTCGTCCACGGCCAGCCCGACCGCCAGCCGGTCGGAGACTTGGGCCGAGAGCCCCAGCGACACGCCGACGGCCGTCGGGGCGGAGACGTTGCGGAACAGCTCGTTGCGGTAGAGCCGCAGCCCTGCGCCGCCGGAGACGCGCTCGGAGAGTTGGATGCCGAACGTGGCGAAAAAGGCGTACTCGTCCGACGAGTACGTGCCGCCCTCGGTCGGCCCGTCGGTGGGCTGGCCGCTGGCGTCGCGGCCGTCGATGTTGTCGACGCCGCCGTGCACCACGCCGCCGGCGAAGCCGGAGCGGGGCTGGAGCGGGGCCGCCACCTGGACGGCCTGCCACTGGCGGTCGAAGGCGAGCAGGCCGGCCGAGAGCTCGACGCCCTGGGCCGGCTGGAACGGCGCCAGCGCCGGGTTGAGGTAGGGGCTCGCCAGGCCCGAGCGGTCGGCGACCTGGGACGGCAGCGCCAGCGACCGCGCGCCCAGGCCCATCCGCGCGAACGCGCCCGGCGCCTGGGCCGCCACCGGAGCGCCCGCCCCGCTGGCGGCCACCATTGCCAGGACGACCCAGCCGCAGAGGCGCCCCGCCCGGACGTCTCCGCCCTGGCCCACGACCCCGCGTGTGGCTCTCCAAACGCGCGCCGAGAACGACCGCCAGTCCGTCATTGGATCACCAGGATGCGGCCCGAGAGCGTCTGCCCCCCGGCGTCGACCGTGTAGATGTAGGCCCCGTTGGCCACGCGGAGCCCGCCGTCGCTCTGGCCGTCCCACGCGACCTCGTTCGGCCCCGCCGGCCGGCCCGGCGCCTCCAGCGTGCGCACCCGGTTCATGCCCACGTCGAAGATGCGGACGGTGATGTCGGACGGCGCGTCCAGGTCCAGCCGGACGCGCAAGCGCCCGTCGCTGCGCGGGTTGTACGGGTTGGGGTAGGCGTAGACCTCGACGGCGCGGGCCTCGGCGGTCGGGGCCACGTCGGCGCGGAACAGCTCCCAGGTGAGCGCGCCGTCGGTGCTCCTCAAGAGCCCGTCCGGCGTGCCCACCCAGACCGTGCCCGGCGTCGTGGCGACGGCGCGCGTCACGGGTCCGTCGAGCGGGAGCGGCCGGCCGTCGGCGGCGCGGAACGTGCGGACGACCCGCCAGCTGGCGCCGTCGTCGTCGGAGACGTAGAGCCCGTCGTCGCTGGCGGCGTAGGCGCGGAGGCCGTCGAAGGCGAGGTCGTAGACCCGGACGCCCAAGAGGACCGTCTCAAACACGGGCGCCCCATCGGCGTCGTCGCCGCGCCAGACCGCGACGCCGAACTCCTGCTCGCCGCCCATCCCCTCGGGCACCCAGCACGCGGCCCAGACGTGGTCGCGTCCCTGGCGCGGCTGGGCCTCCAGCGCGTAGATCAGATTGCTCGGGACGGAGCTCCCAACGGGCACGTCGACGTAGCGGAGCCACGCCAGATCGTCGACGCCGGGCAGGCGGACGGAGCGGTTGAGCCCGCCGGCCATGCCGGCCCACACCGTCCCCGCCTCGTCCACCAGGACGGAGTAGGCCACGAAGTTGGTGGAGGCCGTCGGGAAAAAGGGCTGGCTCCTGTCGCCGTCCACGAACCCGAGCGGCTGGCGGAGGTCGGGCGTGTAGGCAAAGTCGTAGCGCTCGCGCGGGTCGAGCACGAACAACGAGTCGGGCGGCGTCACGACGGGGCTCCAGGTGGCGCCGCCGTCGACGCTCCGGCGCAGGCCGGCAAACTCGTTGGCGGCGTAGAGCGTGTCGCCGCCGGCCGTGAGCGCGAGGTCGAGCGGCGCCGCGAAGGCGAACACGGTGGCCGGGTAGGCGCGCAGCGTCGAGACGCCGACCGTCACCGTCGAGTCGCGGCTCTCGTCGAGCGGCGCGGGCCGGTAGGCGTAGCTCCGGCCGCCGTCGGTGGAGACCGCGAAGCCGGCGGCCGTCTGCGGCGGCCGGTCGGCGTCGGCGGTGACGTCGGAGAACCCGAGCCCCACGGCCACGGTCTGGCCGCGCGCGTCGATCGAGTAGGCGCGGGCGTCGACGGTCGTCTGGGGGTCGAACACGGCGTCGGCGCCGGGGAACGTGACCGTGCCGTCGGGCGCGACCTCGACCAGCCGCGGCCCGGCGCGCAGCGTCCCGCCTTGAGCGTCGAGCACGGCCACGCCGTTGAGCGCGCCGGCGGGCAGCGCCGTCACCACGCCCTCGCCGGTCTCGACCGTCTGGGCCGCGGCCGGCCGGCCGCTGGCGGCGACCACCGCCAGCGCGGCGAGAGCTAGAGTGCGGCCGTGTCTCATCGGACGGTAAAGGAAAAGGGCGCCGGGGCGCTCACCTCGCCCGCCCGGTCCACGGCGACGACCTCCAGGTCGTAGGTGCCCGGCTCGAAGTCCGAGCCGATCCGGATGCCGGCGGAGTACCGGCCGTCGCCGGCCGTCTCGTCGGAGTCGCCGCCGCGGTCGAACAGGCGCCCGACCACGCCGCCGCCGGGCTCCTGGAAGGCCACGATGGCGATGTGGGCGCGGCCGTCGGGGTCGGAGACCTCCGCCACGACCCGGATGGTGACGGTCTGGCTCCCGGCCGGCCGGTCCACCGGCGCCGGGGGCGTGACGGCGACGGCGGGCGGGCCGAGGCTGGCGGCCTGGAACCGGAACACGGCCGCGGCCTGGTCGCCCGCCCGGCGGTCGGCGCCCTCGGTCGAGACGCGGACGCTGTAGTCGCCCACGGCGCCGCGCGGGATCACCAGCGGCGCCTCGACCTGGAACGGCCCGCTGGCGGCGACCTCCTCGGTCACGTCGGCCACCAGCGAGTCGGTCTCGGCCCAGCGGACCAGCACGCGCACCTCGGCGGCGCCCTCGGCGTCCAGCGTCCCCCCGACTACGAGCGGAACGGTCGCCGTCGGCGCGTCGGTGTCGAGGCGGGCGGAGACCGGCGTGACGGCCACGTCCGACAGCGCCGGCGGGCGGACCACGTCGGCAAAGCCGGGCTCGGTGTCGCAGGCGGCCAGGGCCGCGCAGGCAGCGAGCAGGGCCACGGCAGGCCGGAGGGCTACAGGCATCGAGAGAAGAGCGGCGGCGTAGCGGTCCGGCGGGTCGCGTAGAGGCGGTGCGGCCCGAATCTACGCGCGGCTGGCGGACGCGGTGGGGCAAGACGAATGCCACGGGCCGAACGGCAGACAAGCGCCGGGCACCGCCCGTCGGGCGCCGCGGCGGACGGCCCGGCCCCTCCGCCCTCAGCCGCCGATCACCTGGATGGGCTGGATCGAGAAGCACAGCGCGAAGATCACGATGCAGAGCCAGCCCAGCACCTTCCGGCCCGGCGTCAGCGGCTCCGGCACGAGCACGGGCGGGTGATCCACCCGGATCACGAACAGGATCATCACGGTCCAGAACAGCCACCCCGTCCAGCCGACGCGCGCCGCCAGCTCGGGCAGCGCCAGCACCACGAGCGCCACCAGCGCCGTGCCGACGGCGGTCCCGATGGCCACCAGCCGCCACTCGCCGTCGAGCAGCCGCGCCAGCGCCAGAGACACGATCAGCGCCAGCGACGCCCACAGCGTCCACGGCGCGACGCCGCTCAGGTCGCGCGCCAGCCCGGTCGCGCCCGAGAACAGCAGCAGCAGCGTCGTCACGCGCGCCACGATGCCGTGGACGGCCGGCCCGAACAGGGCGTAGACCACGTGCCCGCCGTCGAGCTGGCCGACGGGCAGCAGGTTGAGCGCCGTAAAAAACAGGCCCAGCCAGCCCGCCAGCAGCAGCGGGTAGTGGACGATCTCGTTGCCCGGCACGCGCGTCCAGCCCAGGCCCCCGACGAGGTGGAACAGGGGCGTGTCTCCGAACACCATCGCCATGCTGCCGCGCGCGACCAGGTCGGGCGAGAACGGGGGGAACGCGCCCGTCTCGGCCAGGTAACGCGCCGAGTCGGCGTGGCCGGAGATGCTCAGCAGGTAGTCGGCGCCGGGCAACGTGAGCGCGGCGCCCACCAGCACCCCGACCGCGACCACAAAGCCCGCCAGCGGCCCGGCCGCCCCGATGTCGAACAGCTGGCCCGTCCGGCGCAGCGGCTCCTTGATGCGGATCACGGCCCCGAACGTGCCCAGCGTGCCGGGCAGCGGGATCGGGATGTAGTACGGGAGCGACACGCGCGTGCGCAGCAGCCGCGCCGCCGTGTAGTGGCCGAACTCGTGGACCGTCAGGAAGAACAGGAACGGGACGGCGTACATCAGCCCGTCCTGGAGGAACGCCGGGTCGGCCAGGACCGCCAGCCAGGGCGGCACGGCGCCGTCGACGGCGACGGACCACCGCACGTCGCGGGCGACCAGGAAACCGCCGCACCAGACGGCGGAGGCGAACGTGGCCAGGAACAGCCCGAGGTGGAGCGGCCAGCGCCGGGGCTCGGGCGGCTCGTAGTCGGTCAGCAGGCCGTGCGTCAGCGGGTCGCGCTCGGCGGGGGCGGGTCGGGGCTCCACAGGGTGGCGGGGGGACGCGCGCCTACGCGGCCTCGCGGGGAGGGTTCGGGGACCCGTCGCCGCCCCGCTGGCGGGCCCGAGGGGCGGGGACTGGAGGAGACGCCCCGCGGGGCGTCCCTACGGTGTCACGTGGGGAGGAACAGTTGCAGTCGGCCATCCCCTACTCACCGCGTCCGGCGGGCGAGCCAGACGGCCCAGGCGGCAAAGGCGCACGCGGCCAGCTGGCGGAGCGGGACCAGGCGCACCGCGACGGCCGGCGCGTACGGCGACTCGGACGCCAGCGCGGCGGCGTACAACGCCACACCCAGCGCCAAGGTGAGCAGCGCGCCCACCACGGCCGTCCACGCCGCCAGCCGGTGGCCGCCGGCCCACCGCGCCACCACGACCAGCGCCAGCCCGGGCGCCGCCGAGGCCAGCGCCGCGCGGCCGACCGCCCCCAGCGACACCGCTCCGCCCAGGTCCCGGGCCACCGCCACCGGGAACGCCGCGCCGACCGCGACCACCAGCGCCGCGACGACGACCGCCGCCGCGCGCAGCGGGCCGGCCGCTAGTCCCACGACTCCTCCTCGTCCTCGGCCGAGACCGCGTCCACGGCCGCCCGCGCCGACTCGAAGCCGAAGCCGCGGCGCACGAGGTAGTCCATCGTCTTTTTCTTGCGCTTGCGGAGGTCGTCCTCCGACGACAGCGTGCGCCACTTGCGGGCGGCCTGGTCCCGAGCGGCCTCGCCCATGTCCTCGGCCTCGGTCAACTCGTCGAGCGCCTGGTCGATGGCCTCGCGCGCGACGCCCTTGCGCATCAGGTCCTGGCGCAACCGCGACGGGCCGTAGCCGCGCCCGCTGAACCGGCCGCGCACGAACGCCCGGGCGTAGGCGGCGTCGTCCACCAGCCCCAGCCGCTCCAGGTCGGCCACGGTGTCCTCCACGATGACCTCGGCGAAGCCCTTGCGCGACAACGAGTCGTGGATCTCCTTGGTCGTCCGCGCCCGATTGGCGAGCCCCGCCAGCGCCGACGCCTTGGCGGCGAACACTTCCTGGCGGACCAACAGCGCGCGTTGCTCCTCGGCCGAGAGCGCCTGCCCCTTGTGCAACCCGGCCTCGATCACCAGGTCGATGGCGAGACCGAACGCGAACGCCTCGTCGATGAACACGCTGACCCGGTCGAGGTCTTTCTTCTGCTGCGCCAGCCGCGTGACGGTGCCGTCGGACAGGTCGAGGTCGGCGGGGTCGCGCCGCTCTTTCTTTTCGGAGTTGAACGCCATGCGCCGTCAACGCCGCGAGGGCGCGGGCGGGTTCGCCGCCGGCTGGCGGAGGCCGTCGGCGGGCGGAGGCCGTCGGCGGGCGGAGGCCGTCGGCGGGCGGAGGCCGTCGGCGGGCCGGGCTACCAGCGGGCCGACAGGCTCGCGACGGGCCAGCCGGGCAGCCCGCGCGCGTCGGTCGCCAGCGGCAGGCCGGGGCGGGCGGTGCCCCGACCCGTCTCCGGCCCGAGCGCTCGGGCCGTCGCCTGCGCCTGGGCGGTCCAGCGGAGGCCCCAGAGCACCGTCGAGGCGCCGACGGCGGCGCTGGCGCGGAGTTGGACGGGGTCGCGTCGGCCGTCGGCGCGCGGCAGGCCGGACTCGACGTCCAGGCGCAGCGCGGCGGTCCACGGTCCGTTCTGGTGCTGGGCGATCACGCCCACCGCGACGGGCCGGTCATAGGCCGACGGCCGCCAGCCGGACGACACGGCGCTCGCCTCGGGCCGGACCTCGGCCCGGGCGAACGCGGCGCTCAGGCCCAGCGTCCAGTCGCCGGCCTCGGTCCGGGCCGCCAGCTCGACGCCGGCCGCGCGGCCGCCGTGCGCCGGGTGCGACGCCAGCAGGCCGGCCGGGCCGACGCCCGCCTCGTCCGCCGGGTCGCCGGGCTCTAGCAGCCCGCGCGAGCGGCGCGCGTAGACGTCCACGCTCAGGGCGAACCGGCCGGGCGCCCACTCGGCGCCCGCGCCCAGCTGCCACGCCGAGGCCAGCGGCACGCGGTCGCCGGCCAGCAGCCAGCGCGACGCCGCCAGCGCGTAGCGGCCCGCCGCCCGGTCGCGGACCCGGTGGACGGCCTGGGTCTGGCGGCTCAGGCCGGCGCGCACGATCAGCCGGTCCTCGTCGGGCGTCCAGCGCGCGAACAGGCGCGGGCTCACGGTCAGTTGCGAGAGCCCCCCGCCCGACACCAGCGCCTCGGCGCGGAGTCCTGGCTGGAGCTGCCAGCCCTCGGCCGGTCGCCACGTGTCGGCCAGGTGGAGCGCGACCTCCCCGACCCGCTGGCGGCCCCGGTCGGGCGGGGGCGGCGGCGCGGCGTCGCCGGCGCGGCGCTGGGTGCCCGTCACGTTCCGGTCCGCGACCTGGAGGCCGCCGCGGATCTGATGCCGGGACGACGGGGCGTGCTCCAGGTCGACGCTGGCGCCGTGCTCGACCAAGCGCTGGTCCGTCTCGACCTCGGCGCCTGGGCCTCGCCGGTCCTCGGCCGAGGCGTGGCCCGTCCGGTAGGCCAGGGCCGTCACCAGCGTCCGCGAGCCGCGCAGCGTCTGGAGCCGCGCCGACGCCGTGTGCGTGTGCCAGCCGTAGTCCAGCCCGCCAGCGGCTTCCGCCAGCGGGCCGGCGCCCGCCAGCGGCAGGTCGATTCGCACGCGGTCGCCGCCCCACGTGCCGGCCAGCTGGACGCCGGTCCGCGCCCCCACGCGCGAGCTCAACTTGACCGCGGCGTCGGCAAACCCGACGCGGGGCGGCTCGTCGCGGCGGAACGGGTCGCCGCCGGTGGGGTCCAGGACCCAGGCGCCGCCCTCGGCGCGCAGCCCGGGCACCAGGAACAGGCCCAGCGTGGACCGGCGGAGCCCGACGTGCAGGCCCGCGTGCCGGCCCAGCGGCACGTCGGCAACGGCGCGGGCGGCGACGGCGCCCAGCCCGACCGTCCGCAGCGTGTCGCCGGCCAGGGCGTCGGTGGTCTCGACGTCCAGCACGGCCGCCAGCCCGCCGCCCAACGACGCCGGCAGCGAGCCGCGGTGGAACCGGACGCGCGCGAGCGCCTCGGGCTGGAACGCCGAAAACAGCCCGAAAGCGTGCCAGGGCTCGTAGAGCGGCACGCCGTCGCGCAGGGTCCGCGTGTGCGACGGATCGGCGCCGCGCACGACGAGCGCGCCCGAGGCGCCGCCGGTCCGCGTGAGCCCGGGGAGCCACGACAGAGTCGCCGCGAGGTCGCCCTCACCGAGGGCGTAGGGGATGGCGGCGGCTTGCTCAGCCGCGAGGTCGGTCATGCCCGGCTCCGCCCCGGCCGCCTCCGGCCCCGCGGTCACCTCGGGGCCGGGCGCCTCGACGGTCTCGGCCTGCAGGCGCACGGTCGGCGGCAGCCGCGACGACTCGGGGAACACGTCCAGCTCGATCCGCACCGGCCGGTACCCGACGTGCGACACGCGGACGACGTAGCGGCCCGTGGGCAAGAGCGGGACCAGAAAGCTGCCGTCGAGGCGCACCACGTCGCCCAGGCCGAGGTCTACGAGCCAGACGTGGGCGCCGGGCAGGGGCGCCCCGGTGTCGGCGTCCACCACGCGGCCGTCCAGCGTGCCGGTGTAGGCCTCCGGCCCGGTGTCGTCGGTGACGTTGAGGGGCTCTTGGATCAAGACGTACTGACCACGCCGGATCCGCTCGGCGCGGACGCCGGTCCCGCGCAGGATCAGCCGCAGCGCTTGGTCGGGGTCGTCGGTGACGCGGTAGCGGCCCCGCACGCGGACGTCCTCGACCAGCCGGAGCGCGAACACCAACTCCAGGCCGGTCACGTCCGCCAGCTCGTAGAGCGCGTCCGCCAGCGGCGCGTCGTCCCACACGACCTCCGCCTCGGCCTGCGCGTGCGCCGGCCGCGCCGCGAGGGCGGCCAGGAGCAGGGCGGCGAGGGCGAGCGGGCGCATCGGCGGAGGATAGAGACGGCAGGAACGGACGGCCGCCCCCGTCCGCTGTCCCTACCGGGCCGTCGCCCCGCTAGGGACAGCGCCAGCTAGCCGGAACCCGCCGCCCTCCGCCACGACTCGGCCGCCCATGGCGCCCGCGATCTTGCCGAGCGCGTCGCGCAGGCCGTCGGCGCCGTACTCGCCGTCGGAGATCTTCTCGCTCGCCAGAGCCGGGTCCACGGCGACGGCCTCGCCCCACTGGCGGGCCAGGCGGGCGGCGAGCTCGCCGACGGTCAGGTCGCGGGCGAAGACGGTCCCGGTCCAGTCGAGGGCGCGCAAGTCGGCCGGCTCAGGCGCAGAGGGTGCGTCGAGGGCCAGCACGGCGCTCCGCTCGCCGGGCGCCAGCGTCACGGCCGCCTCGGGCATGGCGCGCGGCGCGAGCGCGACGGCGCCGGAGACGAGCACGACCTCGGTCTGAACGTCGGTCGCCTCGACGGTGAACGTGGTGCCCAGCACCGTCACCTCGGCGTTGGTCGTGGTCACCTCGAACGGGTCGGCCGGGTCGCGCTCGATGCGGAACAGCGCGCGGCCACCGATCAACCGCGCCTGACGCTGGTCCTCGATGCCGTCGCCGGGCACCGCCAGCCGGGCGCCGTCGGCCAGGGCGGCCGTCGAGCCGTCGGCGAAGGTCACCGTCCGGGCGCCGTCGGCGACGAGGGTCTCCCAGCCGGCGTCGCGGTCCCAGACCAGGGTCAGCACGGCCCCGAACGCGACCACGGCGAGCACGGCGGCGACGCGCGCGACCCAGCGCACCGGCCCGGCGCCGCGGGCGGCGCGGCCCGCGGCGGGGCGGTCCCTCGCTGCCCGGCTGGCGGCGGGCTTGGGCGAGCGGTTTGTCGTGGACGCGCCGGCGGCGGGCACCGCCAGCGGGGCGGGCGCCGGTCGGTCCGGCTCAGGCTGGGCGGTCTCGGCCCAGGCGGCCTCGAAGGCGTCGCGGTCGGCCTGGATCCGCGCGACGGCCGCTACCAGGCCCGGGTGGCGAGCGAGGGCCCGGTCCAGCGCCGGGCGCGCCGCGTCCAGCTCGGCACGGTCGGCGTCCGAGAGCAGGTCGTCGTCGGACAGCGCGTAGAGCACCAGGAGCGCGTGGTCGGGCAGGTCGCGGGCCAGCTCGGCGCGGAGCTCGGCGCGCAAGCTCTGCCACCGGGCGAAGGCCTCCGCGAGTGCGGGCTGCTCGGCCAGGGCGCGGTCGAGCGCGGCCTGCTCGTCGGGCGGCAGGGCGTCGTAGAAGGCGAGGGCGTCGGAGTCGTTCATGACGTCAGAGGAAGGTGCCCAGGACAAAGGCCAGCACGGCGGCGACGGCCAGGAGCTCGCGGAGGCGGGCGAACGAGCGCTTGACCTGCATCTTGACGGCCGCCTCGGTGGTGCCGAGCGCGTCGGCGATCTCGGCGTAGGGGTAGCCCAGCTCGCGCATCTCCAGGATGGCGCGGGCGTGCTCGGTCAAGGTGGCGAGCGCGCGCTCCAGGTCTACCCGGAGCGCCGTGTCCTCGGCGTCGACCGAGCCTGGCGTGGGCAGGTCGGGGTCGAACAGGGCCTCGCGCGACGAGTAGCGGCCCCGGTAGAAGTCCTGCAACTCGTAGAGCGCCGCCTTCATCGCGAACGCCTTGAACCGGTCGGCCCGCTGGAGCGCGCCTAGCCCGCGGTGGACGCGGATGAGCGCGTTCTGCACCAGGTCGTCGACGTCGTCTCGGCCCCCGATCCGGCTCCGGAAGAAGCCGCGCAGGACGGGCGTGATGCCCGCGAGCAGGGCGTCGCGGGCGGTGGTGTCGCCCGACTGGGCGCGCTCGACGGTGAGGAGGTCGAAGGTCATGGGGCGGGGGCTGTGCCCGAGGGCACGACTAGAGCCGCCGCAGCCCCGCCCGGGGTCACACGCCTACTGCGCGGCGGCCGTGGGCTCGCCGCCGGCCGCCCGCCAGCCGGCGTAGGCGCGGTCGTAGGAGGCCTGGGCCTGGGCGAGCGCCGGGCTCTGGGGGAAGAGCGTCGCCAGCTGGTCGTAGAGGTCGAGCGCCTTGCGGTAGCGCTCCTGCTGGCGCGACGGCACGCTGTTGGCGGCGTACTCCACCTGGGCCTCGACGGCGCCCGCCAGCGCGTCGTCGGCGTAGCTGCTCGTGGGGTACTCGGCCAGCACGTCGAGGTAGGCGATCACCGCGGCGTCGTAGTACTCGCGCCGCAGGTAGAGATTGCCGGACTCGTACTGCTTGCGGGCCAGCTTCTCGCGCAGTTCGGCCCGGAGCGCGTCGGCCTCGGCCACGTGGGGGTTCTCGGGGTACTGCTGGAGAAAGCCGTGGATAAAGGCGAGCGCCTGGCGCGTGTCCGTCTGGTCCAGCTCGTAGCGCGGGCTCAGGGCGGCGTAGGCCTGGATCCGCTCGAAGGCCGCCTGCTCGACCCGCTCGTCGGTGCGGTAGAACTCGATAAAGCGCGTGAACTCGCTGCCCGCCAGGAGGTACTGGCCGTCGGCGGCGTAGGCGCGGGCGAGCGCGAGCTGGGCGTCGTCGGCCAAGGCGCTGGTGCGGCCAAAGTCGAGCGCGGCCCGGAACGCCTCGATGGCCGTCATGTAGCGCCCGTCCGCGGCCTGCTCGACGCCCCGGTCGTAGGCCTGCTGGGCGGAGCCGAACGTGACGGGGCCTCCCCCACACCCCGCAGAAACGAGAACGACGAGGGCACAGAGCCCGGAGCGGATCGGCATGGACAGTCGGGGAGCGAGGCGCAAGTCGGGCACGTGCAGATCAGGCACGAACGGGGTCGGATGGGGCTTATTGCCGCTCAAGCTCGCCTCGGCACGCCCCAGGCCGCCGACGAGAAGCGGCGAAGACGGGCTTCGTCGTCCCTTCGGGGTCGCTGCCGCTCGCGGGAGATGGGAACTGGGCAGAGTGATCTGGGAGGCGCGCGCGATGTCGTGAAGCCTTCAGAGCCCACGCCGCCCCGCTGGCGGTAGGCCCCGCCAGTGGGACGGGCGCCCATCGACATCTCCCCGTTCCCTCACTCCAGCAGGACTGCCTGGCCGTCTCGGAAGCCGAGCACGTAGAGCGCCTCGTTGACCTGGCCGTCGCCGAACGCGTAGCGGTTGCCGACGCCGTCGAAGCGCGGCGCCGCGCGGATGGCGTCCGCCAGCTCGCCTTCCTGGCCGACCTGGGCCAGCACGAAGCGGCCCAGGTCGTAGCCGATCAGGGCCAGCCGGTCCTGGCCGATGCCGGCCAGCTGGCGGTAGCGACGGCCGAAGGCGTCGGCGGCGCCGGGGGCCACGAAAAAGTCCTGGGTAAAGACGGCGCCCAGCCGGCTGGCGCGGTCGGTCGAGGCCGACAACCCCTCCCACTCGGTGTTGCCCAGCGGGCGCGGGGCGCGGGCGAGCGCGTCGAGCGCCCGGAGCGCGTCGGCGGCGTAGCGGGGCGCGTCGCGGCCGGTGACGGGCAGGTACACCGCCTCGACGCCGCCCAGCGTGCCCGCGCCCACCTCGCGGTCGAGGTCGGCCCAGTCGTCGGCGCTCGTCAGCGACTCCTCGAAGGCGACCGTCGCGCCCAGGCGCCGGGCCTCGGCGGCGAACGCGGCGGCCATGTCGGCGCCGAACTCGCCGCGCTGCGACGCCACGCCCAGCCGGTTCAGGCCCAGCCGGCCGGTCACGTAGCGGGCCATCGCGCGGCCTCGCGCGGGGAACGTGGGGTTGGCCTGGAACACGTAGCGGCGGCCGTCGCTCACGCGCTCGTCGGTCGCCAGCGGGGCGAGCAGCACCACGCGCGCGGCCTCGGCGGCCTGGCCCGCCGACTCGGCCTCGTCGCTGAAGAGCGGGCCCACGACGGCGTCGGCGCCCTCGGCCACGACGGCCTCGACTGCCTGGCGGGCGCCGTCGCCGGTGGCGCGCGAGTCGCGGAACACCATCCGCACCGGCCGGCCCCCGCCCGCGTTGTGCTCGTCCACGGCGATGCGGAGCCCGTTGAACAGCGCCTGCCCGAGGTAGCCGTCGCGGCTCGCGATGGGGAGCACGATGCCCAGGTCGAACGGACGCCCGCCGCCGCCTTCGGCGGTCAGCGCCAGGACGCGCTGGGCCTCGGGGACGTAGCGGCTGCTCGGGTAGGCGCGCGCCAGGTGCGTGGCCACGGTCACGGCCCGGTCAAAGTCGCCGTCGGCGTAGGCCGCCTTGGCCGCCATCAGCGTGGCCGCCGTGGTGCGTTGGTTGTAGCCGAACTCGTCGGCGGCTCGCACGAACAGGCGCTCGGCCTCGGCGTAGTCGCCCGCGCCGTAGCTGGCGAGCCCGTTCTGGAAGGCGGCCTCGGCGGCCGGGACGGCGTCGGCGGTCGCCGGTTGGGCGGAGGCGGGGACGGACAGGGCGGCCAGCGCCGTCAGGACGAGCAGGCGGAGGCGCCCCACGAGCGAGATCGAGGACATGGCAGAGTGCGGGTGGCGGGAGCCGCAAGATCCGACGCCGCCCGGTGTGCGCGCAAGAAGAAGGCCGTCAACCGGCCGGCGCCCACTGGCGCCCCAGCGCCAGCCCGAGCGCCACGAAGGCGACGCCCACCACGACGCTCCCCAGCGCGTTGGCCGCGGCCAGCCCGGGGCGCCCGGACTCCCACAGCAGGACCGTGTCGGCGCTGTAGGTCGAGAACGTCGTGAACGAGCCGAGCACGCCGACCAGCACCGCCAGCCGGGCACCGTCGGCGCGCACCAGCGGCAGCGCCAGCCCGATCAGCAGGCACCCCAGCGCGTTGACGGCCCAGGTGCTCAGCGGCACCGCCTCGCCCCACCGCAACGCCACCAGCCCGACGCCGTAGCGCGCGACCGCGCCCACGGCGCCGCCCAGGGCGACCAGAAGCCAGCGCATCGCGAGAGGGAGGGGATGGGGCGGAGGCCCGAACCTACTCCGCCCCCGCCCGCTGCGCCCGTCCCGCTGCGCCCGTCCCGCTGGCGGGCCGCCTCCGCCAGCTCGACGGGCGCGGGCACGCAGCGGGGCCGGAGCTAGGCGACGGAACTGGGGTGGGCGTCGGAGACGGCCTCGGGCGCGACGCCGACCGGCGTGGGGTCGGCGGGCAGCGGCTCGATCCACGACCGCCCGTCGCGCGCCAGCATCCGGTCGGCGGCGGCGGGGCCCCAGGTGCCGGCGGCGTAGTTCGGGAACTCGGCCGGCGGCGCCGAGGCCCAGGCCTCCAGCACCGGGTCCACGACGTGCCAGGCGGCGTCCACCTGGTCGGCGCGCATGAACAGCGTCGCGTCGCCGCGGATGGCGTCCAGCAGCAGCGTCTCGTAGGCTTCGGGCGGCGTGTCGAAGGCCTCGTCGTAGTCGAACCGCATCGCGACGGGCTGGAGCAGCATCGACGGGCCGGGCCGCTTGGCCTGGAACCGGAGCACGATGCCCTCGTCGGGCTGGATCCGGATGACCAGCCGGTTGGGCTGGAACGCCTCGTCGGCGCCGGCCGGGAAGGCCCGGTGCGGGACGGGCCGGAACTGGACCGAGATCTCGGACACCCGGCGCGGCATCCGCTTGCCCGTGCGGAGGTAGAACGGGACCCCGTTCCAGCGCCAGTTGTCGATCTCCAGCTTGAGCGCCGCGTACGTCTCGGTCGCCGACCGGGCCGCCACGTTGGGCTCGGCGCGGTAGCCCGGCACCTCCCCGCCGGCCTGGTAGCCCGGCCCGTACTGCCCGCGCACGGCCACCTCGTGGACGCGGTCGGGCGTGATCGGCCGGACGGCCCGGAGCACGTCCACCTTCTTGTTGCGGACCTCGTCGGCGGCGAACGCGACGGGCGGCTCCATCGCCACCAGGCACAGCAGCTGGAGCAGGTGGTTCTGGACCATGTCGCGCATGGCGCCCGAGGTCTCGTAGTACCCGCCGCGGTGCTCCACGCCGACCGTCTCGGCCACCGTGATCTGGACGTGGTCCACGTAGCGGGCGTCCCAGATCGGCTCGAACATGGCGTTGGCGAACCGGAAGGCGAGCAGGTTCTGGACCGTCTCCTTGCCCAGGTAGTGGTCGATCCGGTAGATCTGGTGCTCGGACGCCGACTGGAGCAGGACCTCGTCCAGCGCCGACGCGCTGGCGGCGTCGCGCCCGAACGGCTTCTCGATCACGATCCGGTCGCGGTCGCGGTCGTCGAGCAAGCCGGCTGCGGCGAGCCCCCGCGCGATGGGCTCGACCAGGAACGGGGCGACGGACAGGTAGAACACGCGGTCGGGCCGGGGCCCCTCGGGCGCCAGCTCGTCCAGCCGCGTCGCCAGCCGGTCGAACGTCTCGGCCTCGGTGGCGTCGCCCTGGACGTAGGCCAGCCGCTCGGCAAAGGCGTCCCAGTCGGTCGAGTCGGCGTCCTTGGGGAAAAAGCGCCCCTCGGTCACCGACGCGTCGCACGCGAACTCGACGAAGTCGGTGTCCGGCATCTCCTTCAGGTCCACGCCCACGACGTCGACCTCGGCCGGCAGGTGCCCCTCGCGGTGCAGGTCGTAGAGGGCCGGGATCAGCTTGCGGTGGGCCAGGTCGCCGGCGGCGCCGAAGAGGACCAGCTGGACGTTGTCGGGCAGAGTCATGTGTTTGGTTGGCTGCGGCTGCGCTGCGCTGCGCGGTCGGGGTTCAAGGGTCCAGGGGTCGCAGGGCGTGGGCTCTGTGCGGGCCCTGAACCGCCGAACCCCGAACGATCACAGTCCGGCCGGCTCCCACTGGACGTGGAACGCGCCCTCCTCGTCGATGCGCTCGAAGGTGTGGGCGCCGAAGTAGTCGCGCTGGGCGGCGACCAGGTTGGCCGGCAGCCAGGCGCTGCGGTAGGCGTCGAGGTAGTCGAGCGAGGCCGAGAGTGCGGGCGTCGGGATGCCGGCCTGGGACGCGAGCACGACCGACTGGCGGAGCGCGTCGCGGTGGCCGATGAGCGCGTCGGCGACCGCCGGGGCGACCAGCAGGTTGGGCAGCTCGGCGTCGGCGCGGAAGGCCTCGCGGAAGACCTCCAGGAGGTCGGCGCGGATGATGCAGCCGCCGCGCCAGATCCGGGCGACGGTCTCCAGGTCCAGGCCGAACTCGTAGGCGTCGCTGGCGCGCTTCAAGAGCGCGAAGCCCTGGGCGTAGGTGACCAGGAAGGCCGCCAAGAGGGCGTCGCCCATCAGGCCCGCCAGCTCGTCGGGGTCGCCGGGCGCGCGGCCAGCCGGGGTGCCCAGCAGCTCGGAGGCCGCCACGCGCTCGCTCTTCAACGCCGAGATGTAGCGGCTCGTGACCGCCGCGTCGATGGTGGGCGTGGGCACGCCCAGGTCCATGGCGTCCTGGCTGGTCCACTTGCCCGTCCCCTTCTGGGCCGCCGTGTCCTTGATGTAGTCCAGGAGGTACTTGCCCGTCATGCCCTCGGGCGGGCTCTCGTCGCCGGGCGCCTCGTTCGGCTGGACGTCGACGGAGTAGGGGTGCTTGAGGATGTCGGCCGTGATCTCGACGAGGTAGGAGCGGAGCTCGCCCTCGTTCCACTGGCCGAACAGCTCGCCCATGCGGCCGTTGTCCAGCCCGCCGCCGCGCTTGAGCAGGTCGTAGGCCTCGGCCAGGAGCTGCATCAGCCCGTACTCGATGCCGTTGTGGACCATCTTGACGTAGTGGCCCGAGGCGCCGGCGCCCAGGTGCGCCACGCACGGGTCGCCGTCGACCTCGGCGGCCATGCCCTCCAGGACCGGGGCCACCCGGGCGTAGGGCCCTCTCGGCCCGCCCGGCATCATCGACGGGCCGTAGCGCGCGCCCTCCTCGCCGCCCGAGACGCCCATCCCGAAAAAGTGCAGCCCCTGGGCCTCCATCTCGTCGTGCCGCCGCTGGGTGTCCTTGAAGTAGGAGTTGCCGCCGTCGATCACCAGGTCGCCCGCGCTCAGCTTGGGCGCTAGCCCGGCGAGGACCGCGTCGACGGCCTTGCCGGCGGGCACCATCACCAGGATGTTGCGGGGCGTCGGGAGGGCGTCGAGGAACGCGTCGAGGTCGGTGGTGGCGATGAGCGCGCGGCCGCCGGCCTCGTCCTGGAACCCGGTGACGGCGTCGTCGCCGAGGTCGGTGCCGGCGACGGCGACGCCGGCGTCGAGGGCGTTGAGGGCCAGGTTGCGGCCCATGACGCCGAGACCGACGACGCCGAGGTGGGGGGTGGACATAGGGTGTGGAGCAGTGGGGGGCGGCCGTTACGCCGCGACCGTCGCCGCGGTGCCCCGCTGGCGGAGCGCGCTGGCGGCGGGCGTCTCGACCGCACGGGAGCGGGGTCGTAGACTTCCGCGCCCCGACCGCGATGCCTCCCCCCCGTTTCGTCGTCTTCGACCTGGACGACACCCTGCTGGACCACCGCGGCGCCGAACGCGCCGCCCTCGCCGACGTCCACCGGATGCACGCCGAGCACCTCGGGCACCACGACCTCGCGCACGTCCAGGACACGTACCACGCCTGCAACGTGCCGCTGTGGCGCGACTTCGGCGCCGGCACGATCACCTCGGCCGATCTGAAGCGGCTGCGGGCCGAGCGGCTGGTCCAAGCGCTGGCGTGCGACCTGGCTCCCGAGACGTTCTCGCGCGACTACCTCGACCGCTACGCCGCCCACTGGCGCTGGGCCGAGGGCGCCCGCGCCGCCTACTTCGCCGTCGCCGACGCGGTCCCGGTGGGCATCTTGACCAACGGCTTTTCCGAGCAGCAGCGCGGCAAGCTGGCCCAGCTGCCCGAGATCGTCCAGCGCGCCGCGTTCGTGGTCATCTCCGAGGAGGTCGGCGTGATGAAGCCCGACCGGCGCCTGTTCGAGCACGTCCGCCAGCGGGCGGGCCAGGCGCTGGCGGACGACGTGGGCGCGGGCGAGATGCTCTACGTCGGCGACTCGTACCACTCCGACGTGGTCGGCGGGACGGGCGCCGGCTGGCCCGTGGCCTGGATCCGCGGCGACGCCGAGCGCGCGCCCGAGGGCGCCTTCGCGTTCCAGGACTGGCCCGAGTTGCTGGACCGGCTGGGGCTCCCTCAGCCCTGAGCGGTTAGTAGTCGGTGCATCCCCGGGAGTTGCACCCGGACACCGGGAGGAGGCCTTCGGGGACTGCCCGGAACTCGCCGACCACGGCTCCAGACGGGAAGGCGAGGTCTACCGCGCCACGGATCCTGAACCAGTCTTGGTCTTGCCGTTCCGGGCGCGACAGGCCGACGGTCCCGGCGGTCGCCGTCTCGGTGGACACGCCCACGCCCTCTCGGTGCCACGCCATCTCCGCGGAGGCGCCCTCCGACACGTCGAACTCTTCCGCGCCGATCGCGCCGTCGAACGGCAGCCGGAGCGTCAGCGTCGCGCGCTGGCTGTCGCCGTCGCTCGTGAGAAACTCCACCACGATGGGAAACGTGGCGGCCGACTCAACCCGTGCGCCTTTGACGTCGTGGAACACGTAGCCTCCCGCCTGAGCGTTCGCCACTGTCCCACGGAACTCGCCGAGGTCGAGGTTTTCCGCTGGCGTGGTGTCACAGGCGGAGAGAAGCAGAAGGAAGGGAATGACGAATCGCACGAGTTATATGACAGAACTGGAGCAATCCATAAGGCTCCGTTGGAGAGGAAGGGCTTGGTAGGGGCGCATTGCAATACGCCCGTACGGCGACGACTGAGACCAGGAGAGCCTTATGGATCCGGCTGGTCTTCGCTGTATATATCGTTTCACTCTCGCCCCGTCCAGTTCGTTTTGTCGTGCCCTACTCCACGCCCAGCTAGCGCGGCGCCGCGACGCGGCGGGCCTCGAACGTGGCCGTCAGCGTGGACGTGGGGTCTCGGTCGACGCCGGCCGCCAGCCGGGCCGTGACCGTCGCTTCGATCTGGTCGTCGGCCGCGCGCGTAACCCGGACCGTCCCGTCAACCGCCCGCAGTGCCCCCGCGATGTCGCCCAGACGGTCGAAGTACGTGAGCCCGATAAACGACCCGTCTATGGCGTACGTCCCGACCTCCGCGAGGACTCCGCTGGGGTCGCTGATGGCGATGGACCGGCGCGAGCGGTCGGTGAGAGAGACGAACAGGCCCGTCCCCGCCTCCCTCGGACTGTCGATGTAACCGGCGCTGCCGGACAGGTCGCGCGTGACGCCGCCACGGACCTCGGCCTCGAACGTCCCCAGCTCAGGAGGCCGCACCTCCGTTCCCGAGTCGCACGCGGCGAGGACGAGGGCGGCAAAGACGAACCAGAAGAGGCGCATGGGCTGGCGCGGCGGGCGGACGTGTCCCAGGCTAAGGCTCCGAGTCCAGGGGCGAATAGTCCATCCGTACTACCCCACGCCTAGCTGGCGCAAGAAGATGCCCAACGCGGACGGGTACAAAAGGAGCGTCAGCACGACGCCGCCCAAAGCGCCGCCCAAGTGCGCCTCGTGCGCCACGCGCCCGACCTCGCGCTTGGACGCGTAGACCGAGAGCACGACGTAGAGCACCGCGAACACGATGGCCGGCATCGGGATGATGAACATGACGCCCAGCATCGCGAACGGCTCGAACAGGCAGAACGAGAACAGCACGCCCGAGATCGCGCCCGAGGCGCCGACGGCCGAGTACTGGGGCTGGTCGCGGTGCTTGAGGTAGGTCAGCGCGTTCGCCGCCAGCTCGGAGCCGACGTAGATCGCCAGGAACCGCCCCGACCCGACGGCCGCCTCGACGTAGGGGCCGAAAAAGTACAGCGTCACCATGTTGAACAGCAGGTGCGCGAACCCCACGTGCACGAACCCGGCCGTCAGCCACCGGCTCCATTCGTTCTCGCGGATCACCCGGTACGGCTTGAACGCCCAGCGGTCGATCAGCGCCGGGTTGGCGAGCAGCGTGTAGGCCCCGACCAGCACGTTGACCGTCAGGAAAAACTGGGTGACGGGCGGCAGCGAGAGCAGGGTCTGAAGCATCGGGTGCGGGGCGTGGCGGCTACCTTAGACGTGCGCCCCTGCCCCGTGCTCCGTCCCGTGCCCCGCTTCACGTTCGGCCCCGCCCCGCTCACGCTCGTCCTGCTGCGTTCCGCGGCCCTGATCGGGGTGGCGGCCGTCGCCAGCGCGGCGGCCGGGTGCCAAGGCGGCCCCAACGGCGAGTACGTCGGCACCTGGCGCGCGGCCGGCGCCGACTCGCTCCAGATGCGCTACACCTTCCGCGCCGACGGCACGGCCCGGATCGTGGAGCGCCCGCCGGACCAGGAGCCACGCGCCTACGACGCCCGCTACGACGTCCTGGGCGACTCGGTCCTCACGCTCCAGGACAACCTCGACGACGCGCGCTTCCGGGTCCGCCTGGACGGCGACTCGCTGCACCTGGAGAACCCCGCCACCGGCCTGCGCACGGTCTGGGTGCGGCTGTAGCGAGGAGTCAGGTGTGAGGAAACAGGAGTCGGCCGGATCCTGCGAACGCCGACCGCACGCTGATTCCTGACTCCTGTCGCCCGAGCCCTAAATGACGGCCCAGACCCAGCGCCACAGCTCGTCCAGGCCCTGCTTTTTCTCGGCCGACGTGAGCACGACGGGCAGCTCCAGGCCGTAGGGCTCCATAAACCGCTTGAGCCCGGCCACGGCCTGCTGGCGGGCGTTGGCGCCGAGCTTGTCGGCCTTGGTGAGCGCGATCAGGTGCGGCGCGGGGCTCTCCAGCAGGATCGCCATCAGCTCCTGGTCCAGCTTGGTCGGCGGGTGCCGGCTGTCGATCAGCTGGACCACGGCGCGGAGCGGCCCCGGCCGGTCGTCCATCGGCTCGGCGCGCTCGATCACGTAGCGGCCCATCAACCGCTGCCAGGCCGCCCGTTGCGCCTGGGAGACCTTGGCGTAGCCGTAGCCCGGCAGGTCCACCAAGTACAGCTCCGGCTGGCGGTCGGTGCCGCCAGCGCTCGGCGGCGGCGGGTTGACGGCGTAGAAGTTCAGGGCCTGCGTCTTGCCCGGCGTGCCGGACGTCTTGGCCAACTGCTTGCGCTGCAACAGCGCGTTGAGCAGCGAGCTCTTGCCCACGTTGGACCGCCCCGCGAAGGCCACCTCGGGCGCGCCCGGCGGCGGCAGCGAGCCCCACGACGGGGCCGCGGTCACAAACTGGGCGTCTTTGATTTTCATGGGTTCAGAGGTTCAGGGTTCGCTCAGGTGTCAGTCCTTGCGAACCCTGAACCTCGAACCACTACGCGACCTGGGCGATGTGCTCCTTGACCGTCTCGCCGATGGCCGCCGGGCTCTCGACGGTCGTGATGCCCGCGGTCTGCATGGCCTCCAACTTGGCCTCGGCCGTGCCCTGGCCGCCCGAGACGATGGCGCCGGCGTGGCCCATTCGGCGTCCCGGAGGCGCCGTGCGGCCCGCGATAAAGCCGAAGACCGGCTTTTTGACGTGGTCCTTGACGAACTGCGCCGCCTCCTCCTCGGCCGAGCCGCCGATCTCGCCGATCATCACGATGGCCTCCGTCTCCGGGTCCTCGTTGAACAGGCGGATCGCGTCGATAAACTGGGTCCCGATGATCGGGTCGCCGCCGATGCCGATGGCCGTCGTCTGGCCCAGGCCCGCGCGCGTCAGCTGGTCGACCGCCTCGTAGGTCAGCGTGCCACTCCGCGACACCACGCCGACGTTGCCCGGCGTAAAGATCATGGTCGGCATGATGCCCACCTTGACGGAGGCGCCCGGCGTGAGCAGGCCGGGGCAGTTGGGCCCAACGAGGGTCACGCCGCGCTTGTCGACGTAGGGCTTGACCGGGATCATGTCCTGGATCGGGATGCCCTCGGTAATGCACACGACCGTGTCCACGCCGGCGTCGGCGGCCTCCAGGATGGCGTCGGCCGCGAACGGCGGCGGGACGAAGATGACCGACACGTTGGCGCCCTCCTTCTCGACCGCCTCGGCGACCGTGTTGTAGACGGGCCGGTCGAGGTGGCTCGTGCCGCCCTTGCCCGGCGTCACGCCGGCGACGACGGTCGTGCCGTAGTCGATCATCTGCTGGGCGTGGAAGCTGCCCTCCTTGCCGGTGATGCCCTGGACGACGAGGCGGGTGTCTTTGTCAATGAGGATGCTCATGCGGTCGGCGTGTGGTCGGTCGGGGGAGAGAGTCGGGCCGCTGGCGGCGGGCGCCAGCGGGACAGTGAGTGGGCTAGGCCTGCGTCCCGGGCGCCTGGCCCTCGGCCGGCGGCGGCACAGCCGGGGCCGGGGCGACGCCCTCAGTCGCCACCGGCTGCGACGGCTGGGCCTGGACCGGCGGCGCCGGCGGCGGCGGGATCTGCTGCCGCGGCGGCTCCGCGGTCAGCTCCTGCTTGATGTCGTGGGTGGCGTCCTTGAACTCGCGGATGCCCTTGCCCAACCCGCGTGCGATCTCGGGGATCCGCTTGGCGCCGAACAACAGCAGCACGACGACGAGGATGAGGATGATCTCGAACGGTCCGGGAGTACCCATGGGGAGCAGAGGGTTGGCGTAGATAAAAGGTACGTGCGGCCTCCGCCGGAGTGCCCGTGCGGCCGCGTCTTCGCCGAGACCGCAGAGCACGGGCCCGAGTCCGGGCGGATCGGCCCGTAGCTTGTGCGACGCTTTCCAACGCCCATGCCCGCCCTCACCCGAGACACCGTCCACGCCTGGCCCAAGGCCGAGCTCCACTGCCACCTCGACGGCTCGCTCCGGCTCTCGACCATGATCGAGCTGGCCCGCGAGCAGGACAAGCTGGACCTGCTGCCCGCCGACACCGAGGAGGGGATGGCCGAGGAGCTCAAGAAGATCGACGGCTCGCCGACGCTGGAGGAGTACCTCGCCTGGTTCGGCTACTCGCTGCCGCTGATGCAGACCCGCGAGGCGCTCCACCGGATCGCCTACGAGCTGGCCGAGGACATGGCCCGCGACAACGTGCGCTACCTGGAGGTCCGCTACGGGCCGGTGCTGCACACCGACGAGGGGCTCACCATGTGGCAGGTGAACGACGCCGTGCTCGCCGGGCTGGCGGACGCCGAGCGCGACCACGGCGTCAAGGCCGGCGTGATCGTGTGCGGGCTCCGCGACCGCCGCGAGAGCGCGTCGCTGGCCCAGGCCGAGCTGGCGGCGAGCTACCGCGGGCGCGGCGTGGTCGGGTTCGACCTGGCCGGCGGCGAGCGCGGCAACCCGGCCGACCTGCACGGCTCGGCGTTCTACCTCGCCCGCAAGGAGCTGCTCAACATCACCGTCCACGCGGGCGAGAGCTTCGGGCCGGCCTCCATCCGCCAGGCCCTGTTCAAGTGCGGCGCCCACCGCATCGGCCACGGCGTGACGCTGGGCCAGGACCCCGAGCTCTTGCGCTACGTCGTCGACCGCCAGATTCCGCTGGAGGTCTGCCCCACGTCCAACGTCCAGACCAACGTGGTCGCCAGCTACGAGGCGCACCCGGTCGCGGAGTACGTCCGGGCCGGCGTGCCGGTCACCATCAACACCGACAACACGCTCTTTAGCCACACCACCACCACCGACGAGCTGTGGCTGGCCCACACGCGCTGCGGGATCCCCGAGGGCGCGCTCCGCGAGATCGTGCTCAACGGCTTCCGCCACGCGTTCCTGCACCACCGCGACAAGCAGGCGCTGCTGGACGAGGTCGCCCCGCTGGTGGCGGCGCCGGGCGAGGAGTAGCCCGGCGGGTCGGCTTCCGCAGGGCGTATTGCCATACGCCCCTGCGGACGACCTCGGAGACCGGACGCCTGTCGGCCCGCGGCCTAGCGCCAGGCGCTAGGCCGGCCGCGTCTCGGCCACGATGGCGCGGACCCAGGTGGAGAGTTGGTCGCGGACGCGGCGCCCGACCTCCAGCACGTCGGCGTGGTCGAGCGGCGTCGGGTCCAAGCCGGCGGCGGGGTTGGTGATGGTCGAGATCCCCAAGACCGGCACCCCCAGGGCGGCGGCCTGGATCGCCTCCGGGACGGTGCTCATGCCGACGGCGTCGGCGCCGGCCTGGGCGAAAAAGCGGATCTCGGCCGGCGTCTCGTACGAGGGGCCGGACGTCCAGACGTAGACGCCCTCGCGGTACGGGACCTTGAGCTCCAGCGCCACCCGCCGCGCCGCCTCTCGCCACGACTCGTCGTACGGGTTCGACATGTCGGGAAACCGCGTCTCGCCCTCGCCGACGGCCCCCGCCAGCGGGTTGGCAGATGCCATGTTGATGTGGTCCGAGATCAGCATCAGCGTGCCCGGCCCGAACGCCGGGTTGATGCCGCCGGCCGCGTTCGTGAGCACGATCCGGCGCACGCCCAGCGCGTGCGCCAGCCGGACCGGGAAGCCGACCGCCCGCGCGTCGTGGCCCTCGTACAAGTGGACGCGGCCCTGGATCACCAGCACCGGCGTCCCGGCCAGCGTGCCCAGCACGAGCTGGCCGGCGTGGCCCTCAACCGTGGAGCGGGGGTAGTGCGGCACGTCGGCGGTCGGGACCACGACGGCGTCCTCGACCTCGTCGGCCAGCGCGCCCAGCCCGGAGCCGAGCACGAGCGCCAGCTCGGGCACGAGGTCGGTGTGGGCGCGGATGACGGCGACGGCCTCGGCCGTCTGGCGGGCGTCGTGGGCGGGGTCGAACGTCATGAGGTGCGGGTGTGGGATGCGGGGGAATCTCGGGACCGCGGAGGCGCAGGGCCGTTAAGTCCCAACTCTGAACCTTCCAACCACGTCGTCCTAAGCGTGCGACCCCGGAGGGACGGCGAGCCAAGGATCTCAACGCCGACGCTCCAGACAGACACTCGGAACCGGTGCCGACGTGCTGGGAGCCCGAGTTGAGATCCTCCACATCCGTTCAGGATGACAAGAAGGTGCACCAGAACCTAACAGCCCTGCTGCGGAGGCGGGGCGCCAGCGGGGCGGGACCGTGGTCGTTTCGAATTTCTGAATCGGGGCGGAGCTTATCCGCCAATCGTGATCATGGGCCGGTCCTCGGTGATCGCCATCGGGTCCATGCCGGCGTGGGCGGCGTGCTTGCCGTCGAGCGCCGTCTGGACCGCGCGCGCCAGCTCGGCGTCACTCGCGCCGGCGCGCATGGCGTCGCGCAGGCTGACCTCGGCGTTGCCGAACAGGCACACCTTGAGCGCGCCGTCGGCGGTGACGCGGAGGCGGGAGCACCCGGCGCAGAACGGGGCCGTCATGCTGGCCACGAAGCCGACGCGCCCGCGCCACCCCGGCTGGCGGAACGTCTGGGCGGTCGAGTCGCGCGCGTCGTCGCAGCGGTCGAGCGGTCCGAGGGCGTCCTCGATGGCGGCGCGCGTCTGGGCCATCGGCACCAGCTCCGAGCGGTCCCAGCCGTTGCCGCCGAACGGCATCACCTCGATAAAGCGGACCTCGATGGGCTCCCGGGCGGCCCAGGCCGCAAAGTCCGCCACCTCGTCCTCGTTGACGTCTTTGAGCGCGACCACGTTGACCTTCAGGCTCCGGCCGTCGGTGCCGTAGCCCAACGCGAGCGCGGCGTCGAGCGCCGAGAGCACGCGGTCCAGGCCGGGCCGGCGCGTGATGGCCTGGAAGCGGTCCGGCCGCAACGTGTCGAGCGACACCGTCAGGTCGGTGAGCCCCGCCCGCGCCAGCGCCGGCAGGCGGCTCTCCAGCAGCACGCCGTTGGTGGTGAGCGCGAGCGACCGCAGGCCCAGCCGCCCGATCCGCTCGGCGACCTCGACGGCGTCCTTCCGCGCCAGCGGCTCGCCGCCCGTCAGCCGGACCTTGTCCACGCCGGCCCGCACCAGCAACGCCGCCAGCCGGCCGACCTCGTCGGTGGTCAGCATGGCGCGCGTGGGCGTGAGCGGCACGCCGGCCTCGGGCATGCAGTAGACGCAGCGCAGGTTGCAGCGCTCGGTGAGTCCCAGCCGCAGCGTCGTGTGGCGGCGGCCGAATCGGTCGGTGAGCATCAGCTGTCTTTGTCGAAGATCGTCCGCGCGATGGCCACGGCCACGCCGACCGCCAGCCCGGCGAGCACCATCAGGACGTACCAGGCCGTCGTGCCAAACTCGATGGAGGTGTCCATGGGGTGTCGGGGTCGTGTACAGGGCGCCTCAACCGGCCAGGGCGCGGAGAGTTCGGCGGCGCGCGGCCGTGTCGTCGGCATGCGCTCGTGCTAGCGGAAGTCCTCCACGAGCACCACGTCGCTGTCGGCGCGGTCCTGCTGGGAGAGAAGCAGGCGAGCGCCGCCGGGGAACACGCCCAGTCCGGAGTCCTCGGGCACGTCGGCGACCGACGCCACGCGCTGGCGCCGCTCGTCGGCGCTGATGCGGACGACCGTCGCGGCCCGGTCGTAGCGGCGCTCCAACACGTAGATGGCGTCCCCGACGACGGCCCAGTTGGCCCAGTCGGCCGGCGACAGGTTGGCGGGCACCCGGGTCGCGCGGACGTCGCGGATCTCGCCGTCGACGACGGGCAGCCGCCACAGGCCGCGCCGGTCGGGCCGGATCACCAGCAGCCCGCCGCCGGGCGCCTCCGCCGCCGCCACGCCGCCGCCCACCGTCACCGGCTCGGCGTCGCCGCCCGCCGACGGCACGCGGTAGATCTGCCACGTCTCGCCCCGGTTGGAGGCGAAGTAGATCCACTGTCCGTCGTGCGACCACATCGGGGCCACGTCGTCGGCGGGGTCGTCGGTGAGCGTGCGCGCCTCCCCGCTCGGGAGCACCACCACGACGTCGGCGTCGCCGTCGATGCGGGCCGAGAGCACCACGGTCTGGCCGTCGGGGCTCCAGCGCGGGCCGCTGACGCGTGCGCCCCCAAAGTCGGTCAGCCGCTCCGCGCCCGAGCCGTCGGCGAGCGCCGTCCAGACCTCGTGGCTGCCCGAGCGCGTCGAGACGAAGGCCAGCCGCGACCCGTCGGGCGACACGGCCGGCTGACGGTCGTCGCGGGTGGAGGGGAGCACGGAGCGGACGCCGCCGCCCGCGCTCACCTCGACGATCTGGGACCGCACCTGCTGGCGCGCGAACACGACGCCGCCCTCGCGGCCCACCGAGGGCGACGCGATCTCGCCGGCGTCGTTGCCCAGCGACACCCAGCGCGGGCTGCTCCCGTCGAGCCCGACGCGCCACAGCCCGGCCGCGCCGTCGCGGTTGGCGGCGTAGACCACCTCCTGGCCGTCGGCGGTCCAGTCGAGGCCGGTGACCCCCTTCTGCTCGCGCGCCAAGCGCCGCACGCGGCCGCCCTGGACCGTCACCACGGCCACGTCCTGGCGCCCGTCGATCTCGGTGCGCACGAACGCCAGGAGGCGGCCGTCGGGCGAGAAGGCCGGGTCCAGGTCGCCCGGGTAGGTCGAGGCCGGGGCCGTCAGCCGCTGCGGCGGCGAGCCGTCGAGGGGCACCAGGTGCAGGCTAAACGCGCCCTGGCGCCCGCTCCGGCCCGAGAACGCCAGCCAGGCGCCGTCGGGGCTCCAGGCCAGCCCCTCGATGTCGAGGCGGCCCGCGGCCACCAGCGTCTCTTCCGCCCCGCCCTGCGCGTCGACGCTGAACACGCCGCACTCGCCGCCGACGCCGCACCGGACGAACGCCACGCGCGTGCCGTCGGGGTTCCAGGCCGGGCTGAGGTCCTGGGCCGGGTGGTTGGTCAACCGCACCGGCGCGCCGCCACGGGCGTCCTGGACGTAGACGTCGAACTGGCGCTCGCCCTCGGCGTCGCCGTCCCAAGCGAACGCCACGCGCGTGCCGTCGGGCGAGAGCGCCGGGTCGCGCTCGTCGCCCGGCGTGCTCGTGACCGGCCGCGTCGCCAGCGGGCGGACGCCGGCCACGCCGGCCTGGTACGCGATGGCCGCGGCCGACGACAGGAGCACGGCCGCCACCAGCCCCCACACCAGCGCCGCCGGCCGCTGGCGGCGCGGGAGCTTGGGGCGGCGCACGTCGAGGCCGGTCAGGGCGGGCGGCTCGTCGCCACGGGCCGGGTCGAACGGCGCCGCCGCGTCGACCTCCACGTTGTGCTCGACGGGCGCGATCAGGACGTAGCCGCGCTTGCGGATCGTCTCGACGTAGTCGGGGCGGCGGGCGCTGTCGCCGAGGGCCTTGCGCAGCTCCGAGATGCACCGCGCCAGCACGTCGTCCGTGACGACGGTGCCGGTCCAGACCTCGGCCATGAACTGGTCCTTGGTCACCGTCTCGCCGGGCTGCGACGCCATCAGCGCCAGCACCTCCATCACCTTGGGCTCGACGCGCTCGACGTCGTCGCCGCGCGTGAGCCGGTTGGCCATCGGCTCGGCCAGCCAGTCGCCCACGCGGAACGGGGCGGTCACGGTCGGTTGGTCCACCGTCTGCGCGGGGTCCATCGGATTGTCGGAAAGAGGGCTGGAGGATCCGCTCCAGCGACCTGGGGCAGAGGGTTGGGATAAGCCCAACGGTCGCCGCCGTTCCCGTCGTGTGCTCGTCCCGGTCTGGGAGCGTGAGGATAGCGTTGGCCCCGGTAGTTGTCTAGGGCCCGCGGGCGGAGGGCCGGATTCGAGCCGAGGAGGCGGTCCCTCACCCATCCCTCAGACTTCTTCCACGTCCCCCACAAGGTCCACGGGCCGTTTGTGCCCACTTTGCTGCTGTCCGCCACGGAGCCCCTGGCCACGCGGCGGACCCTGTTCTTCACTACGGACGGAGGGGTTTTGTGAGCCGCCCCAACGTCCCAGGCCGGTGCACATCCCACCACCGCCGGCCGACCGGGCCTTCCCTGGCCCCCTGGCGCCCGCCCCGCAACCCTGCGAGGCGGGCGCCATTGGTTGTGGGCGCCCCGACGCCGGGGCCGACGCCCGGCCCGCCGCCGGGCGCAGCCGCCAGCGCGCCGGGCCGGGCGCTACCTTGGGGACCCGCCCGCACGCCCATGCCCACCGACGTCCGCTCCCTCATCGACCGGGTCGCCTCCGCCCTCGGCCCCGAGGCCACGCCCGACCGCGTCGAGCGCGTCGCCCGCGCGGTGCTCGACGCCGGCGCCGGCGCGCGCCCCGACTCGCCGGCCCCCGTCTCCCACGCCGTCGCCTCGCCGCCCAGCGGTGGCGCCGCGCGCGTCGTGGTGACGGCCTACGGCCGCGACCGCCCCGGCGTGCTGGCGGCCGTGACGGCCGAGCTCTCCGCCGCGGGCGCCAACATCCTCGACGTGTCCCAGAAGGTGCTCCAGGGCTACTTCACGTTGGTCCTGGTCGCCGATCTGCCGGCCGACCTCGACCTCGGCGTCGCGCGGGATTCCCTCCAGGCCCGAGGCGAGGCCTTGGGCGCCCGCGTCCTCCTCCAGCACGAAGACCTGTTCGAGGCCATGCACCGGCCATGACGGGGGAGGGATATGGGATGGGGGATGAGGGATGGGGGGACGCCGCCGCCGGCGGAGACCTCGTGGCCGATGGGGGCATCCGGAGCTACGAGGATCTGAGGGCGCCGCAGGAAGGCCCGGCACTGTGCGAGACGGTGTACCGAATCGCTCGCGACTTTCCTGAATACGAGCGATCTGGGCCGACGTCTCAACTTCGCCGGTCGTCCGTCTCCGTCCCGTCAAACATCGCGGAGCGTTGGGGCCGAGGGTCTCGCCAGGACTACGTCCGCTCCCTCCGCATCGCGCGCGGCTCTCTCTACGAGGTCCGCACGCAGACGATCATCTCGCAACGGGTGGGCCTAGTCGCCGACGCGCTTCGCACCATCGACAGCCTCCGCAAGATGCTCGTCGGCCTGATTCGCTCTCTGGAGGACCGGGCACGCCCCGCATCCCGCACCCCGCATCCCCCATGCCTCTCTCCCTGACCGAAGTCCTCGAAACCGTCCAGATGACCGAGGCGGACGCCTTCGACATCCGCACGGTCACGCTCGGGATCAGCCTGCGCGGGTGCCAGAGCCGCGACCCGGAGTCGACGCGGCAGAACGTCTACGACCGGATCACCCGGACGGCCGAGCACCACCTGGCGGCGGCCCAGGAGGTGGAGCGGCTCTACGGCGTCCGGATCGCCAACAAGCGCGTCTCGATCACGCCCGCGGCCCTCGTCGCCGACGGGTTCTCGCCGGCCGACTTCGTCCGGCTGGCGGAGACGCTGGACCGGGCGGCGGCCGAGGTCGGGGTCGACTACATCGCCGGCTTCTCGGCGCTCGTCGAAAAGGGCATGACGCCCGGCGACGCGGCCTTGATCGAGGCGCTGCCCGAGGCGCTGTCCTCGACCGGGCGCGTGTGCGCGTCGGTCGCGTGCGCCAGCACCCAGGCCGGCATCAACGCCGACGCCGTGCTGGCGGTGGCCCGCGCCATCAAGGGCATGTCGGCCCGCTCGGCCGACCGCGACTCCATCGCGTGCGCCAAGTTCGTGGCCTTCTGCAACGCCGTCGGCGACAACCCGTTCGTGGCGGGCGCCTTCCACGGGCCGTCCGAGCCCGGCTCGGCGCTCAACGTCGGCATCTCGGGCCCGGGCGTGGTGCTGCGCGCCGTCGAGGCGCTGGGGCCGGGGGCCGACTTCGGGGCCGTCACGGACGCCATCAAGACGATGGCCTTTAAGATCACGCGCGCCGGCGAGCTGGTGGGCCGCCGCGTCGCCGAGCGGCTCAGCCAGCGGGGCGAGCGCGTGCCGTTCGGCGTCGTCGACATCTCGCTGGCGCCGACGCCGGCCGAGCGCGACTCCGTGGGCGACATCCTGGTGGCGATGGGGCTCGGCGCGCCGGGCGCGCCTGGCACCACGGCGGCGCTGGCGATGCTCAACGAGGCCGTCAAGCGCGGCGGGCTGATGGCGGCGCGCCACGTCGGCGGGTTGTCGGGCGCGTTTATGCCGGTGAGCGAGGACCAGGCCATGATCGACGCCGCGGCCTCGGGCGCGCTGACGATCGAGAAGCTGGAGGCGATGAGCGCGATCTGCTCCGTCGGCCTGGACATGGTGGCCGTGCCCGGCGACACGTCGGTCGAGACCATCGCCGGCGTCCTGTTCGACGAGTTCGCCATCGGGATGGTCAACGACAAGACGACGGCTGTCCGGCTCCTGCCCATCGCGGGCAAGGGCGTCGGCGAGTGGGTGGACTACGGCGGGCTCTTGGGCAAGGCGCCCATCATGCCCGTCTCGGGCGTCGACAACGGGGTGTTCGCGCGTCGCGGCGGCCGGATCCCGGCGCCCATCCGCAGCCTGACCAACTAGCGCGGCCGCCCGCGCTCGTCCCGCCCGCGCTCGTCCCGCCCGCGCTCGTCCCGCTGGCGGCCGGCGGCCGCGGGCCGGGAACAGGCCGGGTGCGGTGCGGTCGGACGGGCCCCTCCCCTCGCCTCATGGCCCGCTCCCTCTCGGTCCTCGCCGGGCTCGCGCTCGCCCTCTCCGCGTGCTCGCCGACCAAGCCCGACGCCGCCGCGGACGCGTCGCGGGCCTACGTCGTCGTCAACAACCAGAGCTTGTCCCCCTACGAGCTGTTCGCCGACCGCGTCCGGGTCGGCCGCGTGGCGCCCAAGACGACGCGCCGGCTCCCCCTCGCCGGGATCGCGCCCGGCGCCTTCGTCCGGTTTACGGCCCAGTCGCGGACCGGCGTCGGCGTCATGTGGAACCCGACCCCCGTCGAGCCCGGCGCCGAGGTCGAGCTGACGATCCAGTACCGTCCGCCCCAGTAGACCCCGCTCCCGTGCGCTCCCCCCTCCCGCTCCTCGTCTTGCTCGCCGCCGCCGCCGGCGCGGCTGCCCAGCCGGTCCGCGTGCCCGGGACCGGGGTCGTGCTCGCGCCGCCGCCGGGGTGGACGCCGGCCCGGGCGTTCGCCGGGTTCGAGGGCGACGAGCCGGGCGCGTCGGTGGTCGTGGCCGAGCTCGACGGCGCCCCGCTGGCCCAGATGGCGGCCGGGATGACGCCCGAGGCGCTCCGCGGCCAGGGCGTCGAGGTGACGGAGACCCGGGACGTGACGGTGATGGGCGGCCTGGCCCGGCTGATCCGGGGCACCCAGACCGCCTATGGCACCGCCTTCGCCAAGTGGATCCTGCTCGCGGGCGGCGCCGAGCGCGTCGTGATCGTCACCGCGACCGTCCCGGGCGACCCGTCGGCTGCGGAGCGCGCGGCCATCGAGCGGTCTCTGCTCTCGCTCACCTGGGGCGACCAGGGGCCGCGAGACCTGTTCGAGGGGCTGGGCTTCACGCTCGACCTCGCCGACGGCCTCCCCGACCGCCAGCGGGTCGGGGCCACGCTGGTCGCCGCCGACGGCATCGGCCCCAACCGAGGCCAGGCGCCGCTCTACGTCGCCGGCCTGGGCGCCTCCCGTCTGGACCGCGACCTGGCCGCCGCGTCGGCCGCGCGGCTGCGCGGGACGGCCACCGTCCGCGACCTCCGCACCGTCGAGGAAGGGCCCGTCACCGTCGACGGCCGGGACGGGTACGAGTCGGTCGCCCAGGGCGTCCACGAGACGTCGGGGTCGCCGGTTACGGTCGTCCTCACGCTGGTCCCCACCGACGTCGGCTACGTCATCTTCCAGGGCGTGGTGGGCGCCGACCGGGCCGGCGAGTGGGTGCCCGCGTTCCGGGCCATGACCCGGTCGGTCCGCTGGCGGGACGAGTAGGCGAGGAGGAAACGACTGGGCACCCTGGGCCGGGAACGTCCCGGCGCGCGGGCGGCCGAGGCCGGCCCCTCCCGGCCTCGGCCGCCGAGCTGGCGGGGCTCGTCGGCGCGCTCGGTTTCTGGACGCCGCTCCGCCCGAGGTCGCCGGCCTCGACGGCCCTGGGCCGTGCCGCACCCGCCGAGGAGCCCCGCCAGCGGAGCGGGACCGCGCGAGGCGGCGTAGGAGACCGGCCGTCCCACCACCCTGCAAATTCGTGTTCCAAATCGAGGTCGACTTTTCCTGCCCGTACTGCGCCGCCCCCATCTCGATGCTGGTCGACCCGAGCGTCCCAGCCTAGACCTACGTCGAGGACTGCGAGGTGTGCTGCAACCCGATCCAGGTCCGCTACGCGTCCGACGGCGAGGAGGTGACGGCGTTCGACGCCCGCAGCATCGAGCAGTAGCGCGCGGCTCCGGCCGGCCCCGCCTGCACACCGCAGCGGGGACGTACCGCGAGGCGCCTCCGCGTCAGCGGGCCGGTCCAGGCGGGGGCTCCGCCCCGGGCCTCACAGCAGGTCGCGGACGATGCTGCTCAGCCAGCGGTTGAGGCGGCTGTAGGGCGGGATGAGGTCGTCGACCTGCTGCTGGTCCTGGAGCCAGGTCGTCCGCCCGAGCAGGAGCATAAAGTCGGGGTAGTGGACCATGCTCCACGGGCCGGCGACGATGTGCAGCGTCTCGCCGTCGAGCAGCATGCTCCGGGGGTCCTTGTTCATCGACCCGACCATCGAGAAAAAGACCGACTGGTCGCGGAGCGAGTCCGGAAGCAGCGCGACGCGCGAGACGAACGGGTAGGCCGCCCCGACGCGCGCCGCCAGCGGCTGGCTGTCGGGGAGCGCGGCGCCCTCGGCCCTCGCGATCAGGCCCTGGCGGACCAGGTCGACGTCCAGTTCGCGCCCGATCTCCTGGATCACCGGCCGCATGGCGAGCAGCTGCGTTTTGCGGTGCAGCTTGGGCAACCGCTCCTCGACGTCCTGGATGAGCGGGTCCGTCTTGAATCCGCCCTGGACCAGCTGCTCGGAGAACGTCGAGAGCAGGTCGAACACGTCGTCCGAGAGCGGGAACTCGTCGCGGAGCCAGGGCGCCTCGTCGAAGCCCTGCTGGGCCTCGCGCAGCACCGCCGGGAGGTCGTCGATGGCCGCCTTGCGGGTGTAGAGCCCGACCCGGAGGTCCCCGCCGGCCTGGGCGAACACGTCCTGCATCTCGTTCTGCACCACCAGCAGGCGCGACGTCAACGCGTGGCTCCGGGCCATCACCGGCCCCGAGTCCGAGGGCGCGTTGGCGAGCGCCGGCGAGATGATCCGGACGGCGCACCCGCGGAACGAGGCGCCGATCAGCTGTCCGGCCCAGAAGCCGCTCAGCCACAGCGAGTCCGGGACGTAGATCACGCACCCGGCCGGCATCGTGGTGTACAGCACGGCCTGGGCCAGCGTCGCTTGCTTGGCCGCGAACCCGACGCCGTTGTGGACGTTGAGCGCGACGGCGTCGGCGCCCTCGGCGTCCAGCGCGGCCACCAGTTGGTCGTAGTTGTCGGGCTTGGCCTGGCGCCGGAGCGGCGGCGGCACCTCGTCCTCGCTGAACCCCTGGCCCAGCAGCAGCGTCCGCGCGGCGTCCTTGAGCGCGACCAGCGCCGGCCCGCCGGTGAGCACGCCGCGGTCCTCCCACGTCGGCGAGGCGTACTGCTCGCCGACGCCGGTCCCCGCCAGCAGCCCGAGCCCGCGGCGCGGGTCGGTCTCGGTGATGTCGTAGAAGGCCACCTTGCGGTGGTCGCGCATCAGCTCGTCGGGCAGGAGGTTCATCCAGTCCGGCATCCAGGTGACCAGGTTCGAGGAGCGGAACGAGAAGTCGGACGGGAAGGTCACGTTGACGTGGACCTTGACCACGTCGCGCAGCCAGCCGCGGGTGCGGCTGGCGGCGTCGGCCTGGAGCCGGCTCGACCCGGCGACGGCGGCCCGGAGCGCCGCCTGCGCCCGCCGGACGCCGGCCTCCATCTCCTCGCTTCCTGCGGGGAGCCCGACCTGGTGGCGGAGCGGGTCCTGGAGCAGTCTTAGCCAGATGCCGCCGTCGGTCGCGGCGTAGCTCTTCTCGTCCAGGAAGACGAGGAACGTCGGGATCGTGCCCGTCTCGTCGTAGCGCTGGACGGCCTGGGTCAAGGCGCTGAGGTAGCCCTCGGTGCTCACGCGGTGCGTGATCGCGTCCGGCTGGCCCACCTTGTCGGTCCCGCTGATGTCGTGGACCCACAGCACGTGGTAGTCGCGGGCCGAGTGGAGCGACGTCAGCAGGTCGCGGATAAACGACGTGTTGTTGACCGGCAGCACAAAGTTGCCCGACGTGAACGGCCGCTCGACGACGCGCTCGACCAAGGCGTTGAGCTCTCCCTGGGAGTCGTGCTGGTCGGGCCGGAGGCCAAACTGGAGGGGGAGCCAGACCTGGCGCGAGTCGCCGTCCCAGTGGTCCAAGATCCACGCCCGGTTGGCCTCGGCGATGTCGAGGACGAGCCTGAACGCGTCGCGCGCCCGCGCCTGGTCGCTGGCGTCCAGGCCGGACTCCGTGGCCATCCAGCGGTCGAAGTGGGCGTGGGCGGCGGGGTAGAACCCGTGCAGCGAGTCGTTCTCTTTGGGCTGGCCCAAAAGACGGTCGTAGGGGATCAGCACCTGATCCAGCAGGGCCCCGCGCGCCGCGTCCGCCGCCGAGGCGGGGTCGGTCAGCGCCGGGCCAACGGCGGCCGCGAAGGCGCGCTCCAGGCCCTGGTGGTAGTCCGCCTCCGCCTGGGCGAACGTGGGGTAGCCCCCGTCGCCCGAGGGGCCGCGCCGAGCCAGCGAGTCGCGCCAGGCGAGCACGTCCGCCCGGAAGGTCTCGACCGCCGTCGCCTCGTTGCCGCCGCCGGCGTTGTCGAGGAACGCGTTGCTAAAGGCCGTGAGCCAGAACGCGCCTCGCGACGCCTGCCGCAGCGCCGCCTCCACGTCGGCACCGGGCGTGGCCGATGGCCCCAGGTCGTCGGGCGCGCGGGGCAGCGACACGTCCGCCTTCTGCCGCCGCGCCTCGCCCATCCACCGCTGGCCCACGGGGACCGTCAGGCCCACCCGGAACGAGTGGTCACGCGTCGGAACCCAGTCGACGCGCAGCGCGCCGCCCTGCCCGAACGGCCCGCTGCGGCGCAGCGGCGGCAGGACGGAGACGACGAGGTCGGTGGCCTTCTCGTCGAGCCGGATCTCGGCGCCGACCTGGAGCGCCAGCGACCGGAGCGATGCCAGCCCGCGCACGCTCGACGTCACGCCGTCGGCCCAGCCGACGCTGCCCTCCAGCGACGCTCCCACCCCGACGATGGGGTTGATGAGCGGGTGGTACACCCCCACCGTGGCCGAGCCGCCGAGGGCGCTCCTCTCGCGGTCCCACACGCCCCCCCCGACCACGTACGGCTGAAACGCCGGCGGCATGCCCATCGAGAAGACGGGGTCGGGGGGCGGGGCCGCGACCACCGGCGCTGCGCCCGGCTGGCGGGAGGAGACGGCGGCCGAGTCGGGCGTCAGGCCGAACCCACGGGCGTCCTGCGCGAACGCGGCGGCGGGGACGAGCAGGAGTAGAAGAGCGAGGGCGGGGTGCATCGGCGGGCCCGCGTGGGCGAGGGGTGGCAGGCCAACCCGCGTCCCGCCGCACGGGTTCGCAGGCCTGGGCGGTCTCCGCCTACGGCTCCGCGCCGCCGATGGCGGCCAGGAAGCGCGCCAGCAGCGGCGAGTCGTCGCCCTGGCGCCACGCCACGCCGGTCTGGACCGTGAGCGCGGGCTCGACCAGCCGGGCGTAGGCGACGCCGGGGTAGCCCGGCTGGACGCGGGCCGCGTGCATCGTGGACACGCCGACGCCCGCCGCTACCAACCCGAGCAGGCTTTCGACGTGGCGCACTTCCTGGACCACGTTGGGTACGAACCCGACCGCCGAGCACGCCCGGAGGTAGGTGTCGTAGATCTGGGGCGCCGGCTCGCGCGCCCACGCGATCTGGGGCTCGTCGGCCAGCTCGGCGAGGGCGACCGTCTCGCGGCCCGCCAGCCGGTGGCCTTCGGGCACCACCACCACGACGGGCGCCGTGGCCAGCGCCCGCACCTCGACGCCGCGCTCGTCGACGGGCAAGAGCACCAGCCCCGCGTCGGCCCGGCCCTCGCGGACGGCCTCGGTCTGCTCCCGACTGCCGGCCTCCCAAAAGTCGAGCGTCGCGTCGGGCACGTCGGTCTGGAACGCGCGGAGCGAGTCCGCCAGCCCGTCGCGCATGATCGGCGCCTCGTAGCCGATGCGGAGCGAGCCGGCACGGCCCTGGGCGGCCGCGTGGACAGCCGCTTGGGCGCGGGCGGCGGCGTCGAGTACGCGCCGGGCGTGGGGCAGGAGCACCGCCCCGACGGGCGTGAGCGAGACGCTGCGCCGGGAGCGCTCGAACAGCTGGGCGCCGATCTCGCCCTCGAACGCCTTGATCTGCTGGCTCAGCGTCGGCTGGGCGATAAACACGCGCTCGGCGGCGCGCCCAAAGTGGAGCTCCTCGGCGACGGCGACAAAGTAGCGGAGGTGGCGGAGTTCCACGGCGGCGGGGCGTGATAGCGGCAAGCTACCAGCCCGATCGCGACAACCCATGGAATCTATTTCGGGGCCGAGCGTTATCACCGGAACCGGGGCCGCTCCGTGCATCCCCGCGTTTCATCCTCTCCCTCCTATCTTTTCAAGCCCTCCTAGACTCATGCGTGTTCTTTACTCTCTGTCCATCCTGGCCTTGATGGCCGCCGGCTGCGCCAACACGGGCGCCATGAGCGGCGCCGACCCCATCGTCGGGACGACGTGGCAGCTCGCCTCGCTGGGCGCCACCGCGCCCACCGGCTCCGAGGCCACGATCACGTTCGGCGACGACGGCCGCGTGTACGGCACGACCGGCTGCAACCGCTACTTCGGGACCTACGAGCTGGCCGCTGGCGGCGCGCTCTCGCTCTCCCAGGTCGGCTCGACGCGGATGGCGTGCCCGTCGTCCGACATGGCGCAGGAGACCCAGTTCCTGGACGCCCTCAGCCGCGCCGACCGCGTCGAGGTCGACGGCGGCCGGCTGGCGCTCGTCGGGGGCGGCGACGAGCTGCTCACGTTCCGGGCCACGCCCGGCGAGACGGCCGACGCCACGCTGACCGGGACGGTGACGTACCTGCCCCGCATCGCGCTCCCGCCCAACGCCGTCCTCGCCGTCCACCTGGTCGACGCGAGCCTGGCGGACGCGCCGTCGCGCGCGATCGCCGAGACCCGCACCGAGACCAGCGGCGGCCAGGTGCCCCTTCCGTTCTCGCTCGACTACGACTCGTCCGAGATCGAGGGGAGCAACCGCTACGTGGTCCGCGCCGACATCTACGACGCCGCCGGCGTCCTGCTGTGGACGACCGACACGTCGTACCCGGTCCTGACCGGCGGGGCACCCCGGGACAACGTGGAGGTCCGCGTGGTCCAGGTCACCGAGGCCGACGTGGCCAACGCCATCGTCGGCCAGACGTGGCGGCTGGACGAGATCCGCCAGCCGAGCGGCGTCGTGCTCGCCTACGAGGGCGACGCGCCCTTCACGATCACCTTCGGCGAGGACGGCCGCTACAGCGGCCAGGCCGACTGCAACCGGTACGGTGGCTCGTTCGAGGCCAGCCCCAACGGCACGATCCGCCTGTCGCAGGGCCTGTCGACGCTGGCGGCGTGCCCCGGTCCGACCGTCTCGGGCGACTTTTTCGGCGTGCTCAACGACGCCCAGCGCTACACGCTCTCGGGCGGCCGTCTGACGCTCAACGGCGCCGACGGCGGCGCGCTCGTGTTCGAGTAGCCGACGCCCTCGGACCCGCCGGCCGCTGGCGCCAGCCGGGCGCGGGCGTCCGGCACCTCGGCCCGCCCTCCGTCAGAACCTCTGGCGCGGGGCGGGCCGCTCGCTTCAGGTCGTGCCGACGAGGCCGGCGCCCTCCGCACCGCCTGGGCGCCCGTGTCGCCCGGCCCGCGCTCGACACGAGCGAGCGCTGGGACGGCGCCGTGACCCAGGTCGCCGCCCCCTCGGTCCACGCGAGCGTCCCGGTCGTGGTGAGTCCGTCCCGCTGAAACGCGTATCGTGGCGACCGGTGCCCCGCGCTCCCGCGCCTGCGCCCCGTCCACCCGAAGCCACGCCAGCCGGTCATGATCCGATCGCTCTTCCGCCAGTTCCTCGACGACGACGTCCTGGACCAGCGCCTGCTGGGCGCGCCGGTCGAGGACTGGCTGCTCCTGGTGGCGGCGCTGCTCGCCACGGGCCTGCTGCTCGCGGCGTCGCGGTCGCTGATCCGCTGGCGGTTGCGGCGGGCGAGCGGGCAAGCGGCCACGTGGCCGGAGCAGGTCATCGACAACGTGCTCGCGCGCACGCGGGGCTACTTCCTGTTCGCGCTCTCGTTCTACCTCGCCGCCCGCATCGCCGGCTGGGACGAGCGGGGGCTGGGCTGGACGTCGGGCCTGCTCACGCTGGCGTCGCTGCTCCAGGCCGGCCGCTGGATCACCGGCCTGATCACGCTGTGGATCGCGCGCTACCGCAAGGAAAAGCTGGCGGCCGACGCCTCGGCCGTGACCAGCATGCAGGCGCTGGGCGTGCTGGCCCAGCTGGCAGTGTGGTCCGTGATCGCGCTGATGTTCCTCAGCAACGTCGGCGTCAACGTGACGGCGCTGGTGGCCGGGCTGGGGATCGGCGGCGTCGCCATCGGCCTGGCGGTCCAGAACATCCTGAGCGACCTGTTCGCCTCGCTCTCGATCGTGCTCGACAAGCCGTTCGTGATCGGCGACACGCTGACCGTCGGGACGGACTCGGGCACGGTCGAGTACATCGGGCTCAAGTCGACGCGGCTGCGGAGCCTGTCGGGCGAGCAGATCGTGTTCTCCAACGACGACCTGCTGACCAGCCGCGTCCGCAACTACGAGCGGATGACCGAGCGCCGCGTGGTGACCGGGTTCGGCGTCACCTACAACACCGAGCACGACACGCTGGCCGCCATCCCCGACCTCGTCCGCCAGGCGGTCGAGGCGGTCAACGGCGACCCCGAGAGCGCGCCGCTCCGGTTCGACCGCGCCCACTTCAAGGCCTTTGCCGACTCGTCGCTCGACTTCGAGGTGGTCTACTACGTACTCGACCCGGCCTACGCGCGCTACATGGACGCCCAGCAGGCCATCAACCTGGAGATCGTGGCCGCCTTTGCCCAGCGCGGCATCGAGTTCGCCTTCCCCACGCGGACGGTCTACGTCCAGTCGGCGGCCGTGACCACGCGCGACGCGCCCGCCGACCCAGCTTCCGACGCTCCCACCTCATAATGCGCCGTCTTTTAAGCTCTCTCGTCTGTCTCGCCATGGGAGTGGTTGTTCTCGCCGGGGCGGAGGGCGCGTCGGCTCAGTCCGCCAGCGGGGCGCCGGCCGAGCGGCCGCGCGTGGCGCTGGCGCTCGGGGGCGGCGCCTCGAAAGGGTTCGCCCACATCGGCGTGCTCCAGGTCCTGGAAGAGGAGGGCGTCCCGGTCGACGTCGTGGCCGGCACCAGCATGGGCGCGCTTTTGGGCGGGCTCTACGCCGTCGGCTACTCGGGCCACGACCTGGAACGGATCGTGCTCGACCTCGACGTGCCAGCGCTCCTGCTCGGGCCGAACGACCCGCCCGCGCTCACCTTGGGCGAGGCCTCGACGCCGGGGCCCACGCTTTTCGAGATCCCCACGCGCGGGCTGACCCCGGCGCTCCCCGACGGCATCCTGACCGGCCAGCCGGTCCTGGAGCTGCTGGCCCGGCTGATGTGGGACGTCCAGGACGTGACCGACTTCCGCGAGCTGCCCAAGCCGTTCGCCTGCAACGCGATCAACCTGGTCACGGGCGAGGACGTGACCCTCGACCGGGGCTACCTGCCGCTCGCCATCCGCACCTGTTTCTCGATGCCGGGCGCCTTCCGGCCCATCCGCTACGGCGACGGCGTCTACTACGACGGCGGGCCGGACCACATGCTCCCGACGGCCGAGGCCCAGGCGCTGGGCGGCGACCTCGTCATCGCGGTCGACGTCGCCACCGACATCGACCCGGAGACGGGCGAGCTGCGGCTGACGGCCGAGGGCAACGACGTCAACCTGCTCGTGCTGTTCGAGAAGGCGACCGGGACCACGCGCCGCCGCCGCGCCAAGGCCGACCGCGCGCGCGCCGACGTGCTCATCCAGCCCGACGTGGCGGCCGTGGTCACGACCGGCATGACGGACGTGGCGCCCTGGATCGCCGAGGGCCGCCGCGTGGCGACCGAGGCGCTGCCCCAGATCCGCGCGATGCTCGACGCGGGCGGCATCTCGCGCGTCGGCCAGACCGCGTCCCCCCAGCCCTTTCGCCCCGTCCGCGTCGGGTCGATCCAGTTCGAGGGCGTCGACGGACCGGCCCGCCAGCTCGCCGAGCGCCTGACCGCGCTCCGCGTCCCCGCCGACCTCGGCCCGGACGACGTCGACCGGCTGGTGGGCCGGCTGGTCGCGACCGGCAACTACGACTACGTGATCCCGCGCGTCGCGCGCGGTGCGGACGGCGAGGCGGGCATCTTGACCATCAGCCTCGTCCCCAAGGACCCGCCGGACCGGCTGGGCTTCGGGCTCCGCTACGACGACGAGAACGGCGGCGAGCTGCTGGCCCAACTCGCCCTGCGCCACCGGCTCCGCTGGGGCGACCGCTCGGCGTTCGCCGTCCGCCTGGGCCGCCAGTCGCAGGCGCTCGCGACCTACACCGCCCCGCTGGGCCTCACGTCGTCGGTCGAGGCCGGCGCCCAGGCGAGCGTCACCGAAGCGCCGGTCGAGGTGGTGCTCTTGGGCGAGGAGAAGGACCGCTCGACGCTGACCCAGCGCGTGGTCGAGGCCGGGCTGATGGCCGGCTGGTCGCCGCTGGCGGACGTGTTGGTCGGCGGGTCGCTGGGCGGCGGGCTGGGCCGAAACGAGGTCACCGACTTCTCGGTCGACGTCAACGCCGTGTTCCCCGGACCGGGCGACGCGCCCATCGTGCTCGACCCCGAGGGCGTGGTGCTGGGCGAGCGCTGGGCCTCGGGGGTCGTGTTCGCCGAGGTGCGGACGCTCGACCAGCTGGGCGTGCCCACGCGCGGCGTCCGCTTGCGGGCCGAGGTCGAGGGCGGGCAGGGCCGGCTCGACGCGACCGAGTTCGGGGAGCGGATCGCCGAGCAGGCCGGCGTCCTGCCGGAGTCGCTGGGGCTGGCCCAGATCCAGTCCGGCCCGTTCCACCGGGCGCTGCTGGACGCCGAGGGCTTCCTGCCGGTCTCGGCGCGCGTCTCCCTCGTCGGCCGCGCCGCCTACGCCCGCGGCTCCGGCGACGGCCTGCCCCTCAACCGGCGGACGTTCGTCGGCGGGATGCAGACCGTGACCGTCCTGCCGGGCACGTTCCTGCCGCTCTACGGCCACGACCCCGAGTCGCTGACCGGCCCCAACGCCTGGCTGGCGGTCGCCGGCGTCCAGGCGCAGTTCGGCGCCTTGACGGCGCGCCTGTTCGCCAACGCCGGCCGCGCCTTCGGCGACGACGACGCGATCATCGACGACGACGGGACGCTGGCGGGCGTCGGGCTGGACCTGTCGGCCCGGACGCCGGTCGGCCCGGTCACGCTCTCGCTCGGGACCGACGCCGTCGACCGGTTCCCCGACCTCGGCCTCCGCGTGGGCTACGTGTTCTAGAACCGCCCCGAGCGTCCTGCCGCCGGCGACCGCCGTTCTCCGGTATCGCGGCAACGTCGGGCGGCCGGGCGCGTTGGAGCGGCTCCTCTGCCTGCCCCGTGCCCATGCCCGTCTCTCACGTTCGCGTCGCCATCGTCGGAGCCGGGTTTGGCGGGATCGGGACGGCGGCGCGGCTGCTCGACGAAGGCATCGACAGCTTCGTGGTGTTCGAGACGGGCGAGCAGATCGGCGGCGTCTGGCGCGACAACGTCTACCCGGGCGCGGCGTGCGACGTCGAGAGCCACCTCTACGAGCTGCGCGGGACGCCCAACCCGGACTGGTCGCGGTGGTTCGCGCGCCAGCCCGAGATCTGGGCCTACCTCCAGCGGGTCGTCGCCGAGCGCGGCATCGGCCGCCACCTCCGGCTGGCGCACACCGTCGAGCACGCGACGTGGGACGACGCCGCGGCGGTCTGGCGGATCGAGACCGACCGCGGCGATTGGACGGCCGACGTGCTCGTGAGCGCCGTCGGCGTGCTCGCCGAGCCGCGGATCCCCCGGATCCCGGGCCTCGACACGTTCGACGGGCCGGCGCTGCACACGGCGCGCTGGGACCCCGACCTCGACCTGGGCCGCCAGCGCGTGGCCGTGATCGGGACCGGCGCCTCGGCGGTCCAGTTCGTCCCGGCCGTCCAGCCCGACGTGGAGCGCCTGACGCTGTTCATGCGGACGCCCCCGACCCTCCTCGCCCGCCGCGACCGGCCGCTCGGCCACGGCTGGCGCCAGCGGCTCGGGCGGTGGCCCGCGGCCAAGCAGGCCGTCCGCGCGGCGCTCTACGGCGTCCACGAGGCCCAGGGCCTGCCGTTCCGCGCGCCCGAGCTGGCCGGCGTCGGCGCGTGGCTGGCCCGGCGGCACCTCCGCGCCCAGGTCGCCGACCCCGCCCTGCGGCGGCGCCTGACGCCGGGCTACCGCTTCGGGTGCAAACGCGTCCTGCTCTCGGACGACTTCTACCCGGCCGTGACCCAGCCCAACGTCACGCTGGCGGGCGGCGCCGCCGAGATCCGGCCGGACGCCGTCGTGGAGGCGGACGGGACGGCGCACCCGGCCGACGTGCTGGTGTTCGCGACCGGCTTCCACGTCCACGACTTCCCCTTTATCGACCGGATCGTCGGGCACTCGGGGCGGCTGTCGGAGGTGTGGCGGGGGGCCCCGACCGCCCACGTCGGCACGACGGTGGCGGGGTTCCCCAACCTGTTCTTGATCCAGGGGCCGAACACCGGCCTGGGCCACTCGTCGGTGATCCTGATGATGGAGGCCCAGATCGACCACCTGGTCGGCGCGCTGGCGGCGATGGACGCGCACGGGCTGGCGTCGGTCGAGCCGCGCCCGCAGGCCCAGGCCGCGTTCGTGGCCGAGGTGGACCGCCTTTCCGAGGGGACGACCTGGACGTCGGGGTGCGACAGCTGGTACCTCGACGAGTCGGGCCGAAACGCGGCGATCTGGCCCGGCTCGGTGGGCGCGTTCCGCCGCCGCGTCGCCCCGTTCGTCCCGAGCGAGTACGTGGCCCGCCGCGCCACCGAGGCCCGGCCCGCGGCGGCGGCCGTCACGCCGTAGAGCGCCTCGGCCTGGCGCGGACGCCGCCGTGTCCGGGACCGACCGCCTGGGGACGCCCCGCTCCGCTGGCGGGCGAGGCCGGCGGCGGGGAACGGGCGGACGGACGGCCCGGTACCGAGGGCACCTCCTCATCCCAACGCCATGCGCCCTGCCCTCCTCGCGTTCGCCCTGTGCGCCCTCACGACGGCGTGCGAAGAGGCGCCAGACCGGGCGGCAGGCGCCGCGCCTCCGGTCTCGACCGAGCCGGCCCCGGCGCCCATGGTGGACGACCTGGAGACGCTAGGCGGCGAGATGCCGCCCTACGCGTTCCGCCTGCTGTCCAACCCCTACGTCGAGGCGTCGTACCTCGCCCTGCCGGCGGACGCGTCGGTCCACCTCCGGAACGGCGAGCACTGGGTCGTCTACGCGTACTCGCCGGCCACCGTCTCGGTCGACGGCACCGCCGCGCCTGCCGAGTGGGGCGAGGGGACGGCGACGTTTTTCGACACGCCCACCCGGATCACCAACGCGGGCGGCGCGCCGGCGCAGCTGCTCTTTTTCGAGCGGTGGGCCAACCCGCTCCCCGACCGTCAGGAGAGCCCCAAGGAGGACGTCCGGTTCCCGGTCGAGATGATGCGGCTCGACCAGGTGGACAGCCCGGCCATCGACGTGCTGGTGTCGAACGACCGCGTCGGCGTGGCCCGGGTGTCGCTGGAGCCGGGCGAGGGGCTCCCGCCCCACTCGGCCTTTAGCCGGGTCGTGGTGGCGCTCTCGGAATTCGAGGCGGAGCGGTCCCGGATCGAGGAGTTCGGCGGCGACTCGCCCGACGTCCGCGTCCGGCGGCCGGTGGGCAGCGTGACCTGGGACACGGCCCGCAACTACGCGGTCAAGAACGTGGGCGGCACGACCGCCAAGACCCTCGTCGTGTCCTACTACGAGTAGCCGGCCGCGCGCGCCGCCAGCGGGCCGAGGGGTTGGGGCGCGGGCGGGATCGTCGTACCCTCCGTCAGTCCCTAGAGCCGGCCGGGGAGGCGGTGGCCCCGCGCGAACGGGACGGCCTGAACAGGACGTGCCCCAGACCCGCCAGCCCCCGGAGCCCCTGCGCAAAGCGCCCTAGCCCTCCCGACGTCTCCTATGGCCTTGTTTCCTGCGGCCGGTCTTCCCCCCAGCGCCTTCGTGCGGCGCGTCCTGGTGGTCATCGCGGCCGTGCTGGTGGTCTCCGCCGTCTGGGCGGCGCGCTCGACGTTGCTGCTGGGCTTCGCGGCGGCGGTCGTGGCGGTGGGGCTGAGCATCCCGTCGGGCTGGCTCCAGCGGCGGGGCGTGCCGCGCGGGTGGGCCATCGCGGTCTCGGCGCTGGGCGTCGGGACGGTAGCGGTGCTGCTGCTGTTGCTGGTGGTGCCGCGCATCCTCGGCGACCTGGTCGGGCTGCTCAGCAGCATCCCGCAGGCGATCGAGGCGCTCCGGGGCGTCTACTCGAATCTGCGCGCGAGCAGCGAGTTCATGGGGGCGGCCCTCGCCCCGCTGGCCGAGGGCCGCACGCCGTCCCCGGAGCGCGCGCGCGCCATCCTGGAGTGGATCGCCAGCACGGGCTACGCCGCGGCCCCGCTGCTGCTGGGCGGGCTGACCTCGGCGGTGTCCGGGCTCGTTCACCTCGGCGTGATCCTCTTCATCTCGCTGTTCTTCATCGTCAGCCCGACGGCCTACGTCAAGGGCAGCCTCTACCTCCTGCCCCAGCGCCACCACGCGCGGGCGGTCGAGCTCTGGAACGAAATGTACGACACCGTCCGCTCGTGGCTGACGGCCCTGTCGCTCTCGATCGCGATCACGACGACGCTGGTCTGGGTGATCCTGGGCCTGCTCCTGGGGATGCCCAACGCGCTCGTCGTGGCCGTCTTCGCCGGCATCGCGACATTCATCCCCAACATCGGGTCGGTGCTGCCGGTCATCCCCATCGTCGTGTTCACGCTGGCCAGCGGCGACCCGTCGGACGTGTTCCTCTACGTCGCGGTCTACCTCGGCATCCAGCTGACGGAGAGCAACGTCCTGACGCCGTCCATCGTCAAGTCGCAGCTGGCGATCCCGGCGGGCCTGGTGCTCCTGTTCCAGCTGCTGGTCACGCTGGCGTTCGGGGCGCTGGGCCTGCTGCTGGCGGTGCCGATGCTGGCCGTGCTGATCGTGCTGGTCCGCGAGCTCTACGCCTACGACGCGCTGGGCCTGCGCCGGCTGGACATCGAGCTGTCGACCGACCGCGAGGGGCGGATGGTGCTCGACGAGCGCGTGTCGCGGCCGGACGAGGACGCGCTCGCCGGGGCGAACGGCGCCGCGCGCGCGCTCCCAGACGAGCCGCCAGCCGTCGGCGCCGAGGGGGCGGGCCGCGCGGCCTGAGGCGGGAGGTCGCCGCCAGCCGCTGGCGGAGCGGAGGGCCGGGCCCTCCCGCCACCGTGTGGGGGCCCGCCCCACGGCGGGCGGCGGGGGCCGGCGAGCCCAGATGCCGGGATCCCCTGACACGGGCCGCGGCGCCGGCGGCGTAGGATGAGCGCGACGTGCCGCGACCTCGCCCCGCCGCGCTGGCGGTCCGGGTGCGCAGGTCGGTGCCGACCGCCCCCGGCGGCTGGCCGGCCCTGCCCCCGCCCTTCCCGCCTCGTCCGATGGCCCTCCCGCCTTCCCCCGCCAGCGACCCGCGCGTCGTCACCGACGCCGACTTTCCCCAGGGCGGCCCGCCCGGGGCCCAGCTGGCCGTGCTGCTGAACTGGGCAGTGCACGCCCCGAGCCTGCTCAACACCCAGCCCTGGCGGTTCCGCATCGCCGACGGCGCCGGCGGACCGCGGGCCGAGGTGTCCGTCGACCCCGCCCGCGTGCTCCGGTCCATCGACCCGGACGGCCGCGAGGCCGTGATCTCGTGCGGCGCCGCGCTCTACACGCTCCGCCTGGCCGCGCGCCACTACGGGTTCGCCACCGAGATCGAGCTAGCCGGGCCGGACGACGCCCCCGACCTGGTCGGCTCGGTGCGGCTGGCCGGCCCGTCGCCCCCGACCGCCGAGGACGAGGGGCTGTTCCGGGCCGTCAAGCTCCGCCACACCAACCGCGACCCCTACGCCGACTTCCCCGTCCCCGCCGGGCTGGCGGCCCGGCTCCGCGACGCGGCCGAGGCCGAGGGCGCCCGCCTCCACGTGCTCACCGGCGAGGCCGACAAGGGCGCGCTGGCGGACCTCGTGGCCCAGGCCATCCGCGCCCAGGGCGCCGACCCGGCGACGGTCGCAGAGATCGAGGCCTGGCTCCGGCCGAGCGGCGACCCCCGCGCCGACGGCGTGCCGGACGCGGTCCAGGGCGGATGGGACCGGCTGAGCTACCTCCCCACCGACCCGGCCACGCTCGCGGCCGCGACGCGGCGGCTGGCCCGGGAGTCGCCGGCGCTGCTGGTGGCGGCCACCGACGGCGACGAGCGCGGCGACTGGGCGCGGGCCGGCCAGGCGCTTCAACGCGTCCTGCTGCTGGCGGCGGCCGAGGGGCTGGCCGCGAGCTACGTCAACCAGCCCACCGAGGTCGCGCATCTCCGGCCCCAGGTCTCGGCCCTGGTCGGGGGCGGCCACGCCCAGGTCGCCTTCCGGCTGGGGACGCCCATCGAGGCCCGGGGCACGCCCCGTCGCCGCGTCGCCGACGTTCTCCGCCCCGACTCTCCCCACGCCGACGCCTAGCGCCAGCCGCTGGCGCCGCCCCCCCTCCCATGCCGCTGCCCCTCGACCGGATCCTCTTCCCCACCGACTTCTCGGCCTGTGCCGAGGGCGCCTACCGCCACGCGGCCTGGCTCGCCGACCGGTTCGGCGCCGAGCTCCACGTGCTCTACGTGGTCGAGGACGAGGCCGCGCCCGAACGCGCCTGGCCCGACACGCCCGGCACCGGCCACGTCCAGGTCTCGATGGCCGACGTGTCCAGCGACCTGGGCCTGCCCGAGCAACTGGCCAGCGAGGCCGCCGAGCCGGACTCGCCCGTCGAGGTGGTGGAGACCGAGGTCGTCGGGCGGAGGGCGCCGGACGCCATCCTGGACTACGTCGCCGACGAGGAGATGGAGCTCGTCGTGGTCGGCACGCACGGCCGCCAGGGCTGGCGGCGCGGCGTGCTCGGGAGCGTGGCCGAGGCCGTCGTCCGGCGCGCGCCGTGCCCCGTCCTGACCGTCCGCCCGCTGGACGCGCCGGGCGAGGGCGAGTGGCCGCCGCGCCGGGTGCTCCTGGCCGCCGACGCTATTCCCACCGGCGCCGACGAGCCCGTCCCGATCACCGCCCAGTGGGCCGCCCGCCTGGCCGTGGCGTATGGCGCCCGGCTCGACATCGTCCACGTGACCACCCCGGTCCGCGTGGGCGTCGGCCGGCCGTCCGACGCGGCCCAGGTGCGGTCACGCGAGCACCAGGCGCTGCTCACCTTGGCGGACCAGCTCCGGGCCGAGGCCGACGCCGACCTGGAGATCGACGTCACCGTCCGGTCCGGCGATCCGGCCACGGCCGTCCGCACCGCCGCTGAGGAAGCGCGGACGCACCTGCTCGTCGTCGGCACGAGCGCGCGGCGGGGCGCGGGCCGGGCGCTCTTGGGGAGCGTGGCCGAGACGCTGATCCGCACGGCGCCGTGCCCGGTCCTGGTCGCCCGCGACGCGCTGGCGGTGCCGGACGCCGGCGGCGTCGCCTCTCGGCAAGCGTCGTCCTGACCCTCGGCGCCGGCCGCCAGCGGCGCGGGGCGGATCACTGATGCGCCGCGGCGTGCTGCTGGCGGTCGTGGGCCACGAGGGGAACACCGAGTGAGTGAGCCGCGACGGCCCCTGCCGGGTCGGAGTCCTGAAACCGCAGGACCGGGACGGTGGGGCTCACGGCGCGGAGCTCTCGGGCGCGAGGAGGACGGAGCCGGGCGGGAGGTCCGAGGCGACGGCCCGAGCCACCTCGGCCGCGAACGCCCGCACCAGCTGGCGGCGAACGAGCGTGGTGGCGTAGACCAGCCGGACGGTCCGCGACGGCGCGGGGGCCCGGAAGGGGCGGACCGAAGACGGCGCGTGCGAGCCCTCGCCCTGGACCGCCAGCCACGGCAGCAGCGTCATCCCGAAGCCGCGGTCCACGATCCGCTGGAGCGTCTCCAGGTTGCCGCTCTCGAACTCGACCGCCTTGGCGTCCGGGCGGCCCGAGCCCTGGGCCATCAGCGCGAGCGCCTGGTCGCGGAAGCAGTGGCCCTCGCGCATGGTCCACACGTCGTCCGCGCTCAGGTCTTCGACGCCGATCTCGGTGCGGTCGTGGAGGCGGTGGCCGGGCGCGACGTAGCCCACGAGGGGCTCCTCGAACAGCGGCACCTCCTCGATGCCGCGGGCCGGCGGCGGCGTCGCCACCAGGCCGGCGTCCAGCAGGTCGCGCCGGACGTGGTCGACGATGGCCTCGGCGACCAGCTCCTCGAACACCAGCTCGACGCGGGGGTAGCGCCGCGCGAACGGGCCGATCACGAGCGGGATCAGGTAGGGCGCCAGCGTCGACAGGACGCCCACGCGCAGCTCGCCCGCCAGCTCGCCGGTGGCCTGGCTCACCAGGTCCTCCAGCCGCTCGGCCTCGGCCAGCACGTGCCGCGCCTGGGCCACGACGGCCCGCCCCACCGTGGTCGGGGTGATCGGGTGGGACGACCGGTCGAACAGGACCGCGCCCAGCTCGGCTTCGAGCTTCTGGACGCCGGCGCTCAGGGCGGGCTGGGTGACGTGGCAGGCCTCGGCGGCCTGGCCAAAGTGGCCGTGCCGGTCGAGGGCGACGGCGTAGTTGAGTTGCAGGAGCGTCATGCTGATAAGGTCGGCTGATCGCTAGATGCAAACAAACGATTGGACTGATCGGGTCCGCGTGCCGATCCTGTGCCTAGCCCGGCGCCCCGCCGGTCTCGGGCCACGCCCGCCCCTCTCGCCTCGCCCCTCCCAGCCCCTCGTCCTCCGGGGCCGGCGCGCCCGCGTCGGCCCCCACGCAGGTCTGGTCGGTGAGCCTCTCCGCTGATCTCATGAGCACGCGCCCTCTGACCCTGACCGCCCCCGACCGCGAGACCCTCCGCCAGATCCTGGCCTCGCGCGGTTCGGCCGACCGCGAGGCCCGGACGCTCACCGACCTGATCGTCGGTTTGAGTGGCTCGGTCGTCGTCCCGTCTGGCGACGTCTCACCCTCGGTGGTCACGTTGAACTCGCGCGTCCGCGTCCGCACGTTGGGCACTGACGCTGAGCGGGTCCTGACGCTCGTCACGGGCCAGTCGGACCTCCGCGAGGGCCGCGTCTCGGTCCTCACGCCCGTCGGGGCCGCCCTGCTGGGCCGCCGCGAGGGCGATGTGGTCGAGTGCGACGCGCCGGCGGGCCGGTTCCGGCTCCGCATCGAGGCGGTCCTCTACCAGCCCGAGTCGGCCGACGCGGGCGCGCTGGCGGCCTAGGCCCCGTGTTGCACCCCGCCTTCCTGCTCGCCGCTGCCGTCAACGACGACGGCTGGATCGAGCTGCCCGCCGCCGGCGCGGGCGCCGCGTTCTCCGTCACCCGCGCCTTTTTCGCGCCCACCGTGCCGGCCCGCCAGCTGGCCGGGGCCGTCGGCGGGTTCGCGCAGTGCGTCGCGCCCGCGGCCGAGCAGGCGGGCGACTGGCGGCCTCTGGACATGGCGTTTTTCGCGCGGTGCCTCGGCTTGGCGCTCGGCTCGGTCACGCCCGGCCTGTTCGCCGTCCGCGGAGTCGGCGCGGTGGGCCAGTCACGGGGGCGGCTCGTCCACACCGACGAGGCGGCCGAGGAGGGCCGCCTCCGGGTGATCCAGGGCGCGTTCCTGGTCCACCGCGCGGCGTATGAAGGGCAGCCCGCATAAACCTGCACGACGGGCCGACCCGAGGCCGCAGAGCCGTAAACTGGCGCGCGCCCTCGGCGCCCACTCCCTCCCCCTTTCTCTCCCACCATGTCCGCTCTCCCCTCTCCAACGGTCTCCGACGGCCAGGAGGACCTCAACCCGTTCGTCATCGCCCAGGAGCAGTTCGGCCGCGCCGTCCGCTACCTCCCGGATCTGGACCCCGGCCTGGTCGAGTTCCTGATCCGCCCCGAGCGGGTGCTGACGGTCGAGTTCCCGATCCAGAAGGACGACGGGACGGTCGAGAACTTCGTGGGCCACCGCGTGCTCCACAACCACGTCCGCGGGCCCGGCAAGGGCGGCATCAGGTTCCACCCCAAGGTCAACGCCGACGAGGTGCGCGCGCTGGCGGCGTGGATGACCTGGAAGTGCGCCGTCGTGGACGTGCCGTTCGGCGGGGCCAAGGGCGGCGTCGAGTGCGACCCGACCCAGCTGACCGAGAACGACCTCCGCCAGATCACGCGCCGGTTTATCTCCCAGCTGGGCGACGCCATCGGGCCGTTCGTGGACATCCCGGCCCCGGACGTGAACACCAACGCCCGGACGATGGCGTGGATCTACGACACCTACGCCGTGATGCACCCGGGCGAGAACAACCTGCCGGTGGTGACGGGCAAGCCGGTCGACATGGGCGGCTCGCTGGGCCGGCCCGAGGCGACCGGGAGGGGCGTCCTGTTCGCCTGCGAGCAGGCGCTCCGCCGCGGGCTGGTGGACGGCCTGGACTCGGTCGAGGGCGCGACGGTCGTGGTCCAGGGCTTCGGCAACGTGGGCGCGACGGCGGCCAAGCTGTTCCACGAGGCCGGCGCGCGCGTGATCGCCATCAGCGACGTCTCGGGCGGCGTCCACAACCCGGACGGCATCGACATCGTGGCGGCGCTGGCGCTCCGCGACGAGACGGGCTTCGTCGAGGGCATGGACGGCACGGCGCCGATCTCGAACGACGACCTCCTAGCGCTCGAGTGCGACATCCTGGTCCCGGCCGCGCTCGAGAACCAGATCCGCGCCGACAACGTGGACCGCGTCCAGGCCCGGTTCGTGGTCGAGGGCGCCAACGGCCCCACGACGCCGGCCGCCGACCGCGCGCTGTTCGAGCGGGGCGTCCACGTGCTCCCGGACATCCTGGCCAACGCCGGCGGCGTGACGGTGAGCTACTACGAGTGGGTCCAGAACCAGGAGAACGAGCAGTGGGAGGAGGAGGTCGTCAACGACAAGCTGCTGCGCAAGATGAACCGGGCGACCGACGCCGTGATCGACGCGCAGGACCGGATCAACGGCGGCCTCGACGCGCTCCAGCAGACGCGCGCCGAGCGCGGCCTGAACGGGCAGCCGCTCACGCCCATCGACTTGCGCACGGCGGCCTACGTGCTGGCCGTCCGCCGCGTGGCGGACGTGGCGCTCCAGCGCGGCATCTGGCCGTAGCCGGTGGGCGGCGCAAGCCGCCAGCGCCGGGCCGACGATCTCGGCCCAGCGCTCGCCGCCCCGTCCAACGTCGCCTGAGCCGGCCCCCCTCGCCCCGCGTGAGGGGGGCCGTGTCGTTGGCAGACCCCAAGCGGCTGGCGGCGCGCGGCGCCAGCCGGTGAGTGCGCAGAGCGGGGCCATAGGCGGTCGCTCTTGATCTGATGCAATCCATCCATACATCCTATCCCTCTAGCGAGGCGTTGTAGAGGCCAGTCTCGCTTCCCGGCTCCTTCGAACCCATGCGACTCCCTCTCTTCTCTCTTTTCGCGCTCGTCCTCGCCGCCGCCGGATGCGTCGCCACGCTCCCGACGACCGGCGACGCGGCCGACCTCGCCGGCTCCGGCTGGCGGTTGGTCTCGGCGGACGGCGTCCCGGCCGGCCCGGAGGCCACGATCACGTTTTCCGCCGACGGCCGCGTCTCGGGCACGGCCGGCTGCAACCGGTTCATGGGGACGTACGAGCAGGTCGGCACGGCCCTCTCGCTGAGTCCGCTGGGCACCACGCAGATGGCGTGCGAGGCGCCGGCGACGGCGCAGGAGCGCCGCGTGCTCGACGCGCTGGCGGCCGTCACGCGCGCCGAGGTCGAGGACGGCCGCCTGGCGCTCTCGGGCGGAGACCGCCGGCTGGTCTGGGCGCCGAGCGCGACCGCCAGCGCGACCGCCAGCGGCTCGGCGACGCTGACCGGGACGGTGACGTACCTCCCGCGCATCGCGCTCCCGCCCGACGCCGCCGTGGTCGTCCGCCTCCTGGACGTGAGCCGGGCCGACGCGCCGGCGCAGACGTTGGCCGAGGAGACGCTGGCCACCGACGGCGACCAGGTCCCGTTCCCGTTTACGCTGCGCTACGACCCGGCCCAGGTCCAGCCGCGCCACCGCTACGCCGTCCGTGCCGAGATCCGCGACTCGATGGGCGACCTGCTGTGGACCACCGACACGACCCACCCGGTGCTGACCAACGGCGCGCCCTCCGACAACGTCGAGGTCCGCGTGGTCCAGGTCCAGGACGCGCCCAGCGACGCCGCCAGCGGGCCGCTGGTGGGGCCGGAGTGGCGGCTGAGCCGGATCCAGACGGCCGACGGCGACACGACCCCGCTCCAGGGCGAGGGCGCGTTTACGGTCTCGTTCATGGAGGACGGCCGCTTTCTCGGCCAGGCCGACTGCAACCAGTACGGCGGCGGCTGGCGGGCCGAGCCGGGCGGCGACCTGGTCCTCACCAACGCGGCCACGACGGTCGCGGCCTGCGCCCCGCCCTCGTCGTCGCGCGACTTTTTCGGCACGCTCAACCAGATCGTGGGGTTCGAGGTCGTCGGCAACCGCCTGACGCTCCGCGCCGTCGACGGCAGCGCGCTGGTGTTCGAGCGGACCGGCGGCCCTGACGTTGGCGGAATGCCCCCCCAGGAGACCGGCCGTGACTACGCGTACACGTGCGCCAGCGACGACGGCCCGTTCACGTTCCGCATCCGCACCGGGCCGGGCGAGGTCGCGCTGTGGCTGCCCCAACGCTTCGAAGGCCGCGAGGGCGGGACGTACCGCGTGCTCGGCCAGGTGGTGGCCGCCAGCGGGGCGAAGTACCAGGACGGGCCGGTGACGGTCTGGACCAAGGGCCAGGACTACGCGCTGCTCAACGTCGACGGCCAGGAGTTCGTGGACTGCCAAGTCGATCCTGAGCGCTCGGGCCGCCTGCTGCTCCGCGGCACCGGCGACGGCTGGTACCTCGAAGTGACCCAGGACGGCGACCGCGCCCGCCTTCGCCTGGTCGGCAGCTTCGAGGACCGGAGCGCGGCGGCGACCGTGACGCGCTCCAGCGGCCAAGCGGTCTACCGCGCCGACGGGCTCGTGGTGACGGCCACCGACCGCCCGTGCACCGACGCCGCCAGCGGGGCGACGACCGACACCCAGATCACGGTCGAACTGGACGGCCGGACGTACCCGGGCTGCGGATCGCGAACCGGATAGAACCATCCCCAACAGCGCCTCAGCGGCCTCCGACTCGCTCGGGGCGCTGGCGGACGCTGGGGGCGGCCCGCTCCTCCCTCCCTTCTCCTGATGTCTCGTCGCCTCCGTTGGTCAGCCTCCGCGCTCGCCGCCCTTCTCCTCGTCCCCATGAGCGTCTCCGCCCAAGACACGCCCCTGTCCGCCCGCGAGAGCGACCCCGTCGCGATGGGCTGGATGCAGGGCACGCCGCCGCCGCCGGCCAAGCGCTTGAGCGCGGCCGACCGGTCGTTCTTCGAGTTCCCGGCCCTCCGCTACAGCGTGGCCCACATGCGCCAGTTCCTCCCGACGGTCAACGTATCGCGCGGGGTGGGGGCGCCGGTCCCGTTCGAGACCGAGCTCCGGGGCGGCATCGACGGCGTCACGTTCACGCCGTGGGGCGCGGAGGAGCCGATGACGTGGGAGGAGTCGCTGTGGGCGAACTACACCGACGGCATCCTGGTGCTCCACCGCGGCCGGATCGTCTACGAGCGCTACTTCGGGGCCCTCGCGCCGACGGGCCAGCACGCCGCCATGTCGGTGACGAAGTCGCTGACCGGCGTGCTGGCGGCGACGCTGGCCGCCGAGGGCACGCTGGACCCGAGCAAGCCGGTGACCGACTACGTCCCTGAGCTAGAGGACTCGGCGTTCGGCAACGTCACCGTCCGCCAGGTGATGGACATGACGACGAACCTGGACTACAGCGAGGACTACGCCGACCCCGACGCTGAGATCTGGGAGTACGCTCAGGCCTCGGACTCGTGGGCGGCCGGCGGCGACGGGCCGGTGGGCACGCTGGCCTACCTCCAGACGATCCAGGCCGCCGGCCCGCCCGGCCAGGCGTTCGCCTACCAGACGCCCAACGCCGACGTCTTGGGCTGGATCGTCGCCCGCGCCTCGGGCCTGGCGCTGAACGAGTTGCTGGCGGACCGCGTCTGGAGCCGCCTCGGGATGGAGCAGTCGGGCTACTACCAGGTCGACGCCGTCGGGACGCCGTCGGCGGGCGGCGGGTTTAGCGGCGGGCTCCGCGACATGGGGCGCTTGGGCGAGATGATCCGCCAGCAGGGCGAGTGGCAGGGCGAGCAGGTCCTGCCGCGCGAGGCCATCGCCGACATCCGGCGGGGCGGGAGCGTCGAGGACTTTGCCCGCTCGGACCACCCGGCGCTGGAGGGCTGGTCGTACCGCGACCTGTGGTGGATCACGAACAACGCGAACGGCGCGTTCGCGGCGCGCGGCGTCCACGGGCAGACGATCTACGTCGACCCGGCGGCCGAGATGACCATCGTCCGGTTCGCCTCGCACCCCGTCGCCGCCAACGCGGCCAACGACCCCACGTCGCTCCCGGCCTACCAGGCCGTCGCCGACTACCTCACGAACCAGGACTGACATGACCCCGAGCCCGCTCTTCGACCTGACCGGCAAGACCGCCATCGTGACCGGCGGCGCCAACGGCATCGGCCGCGCCTCCGCCCGGATGCTGGCCGAGTACGGCGCCGCCGTCGCGATCGCCGACCTCGACCTGGCCGACGCCCAGGCCGTCGCCGACGAGATCGAGTCCGCCGGCGGCCGCGCGCTGGCGGTCGACTGCGACGTGACCGACGACGGCGACCGCCAGCGGCTCGTGGAGCGGACGGTCGAGGCGTTCGGCGGCGTCCACGTCCTGGTCAACAACGCCGGCGGCGGCGGGGCCGGGCGCGAGAGCCCGGACGACATCTCGGTCGAGCAGTTCGCGGCCGTGTTCGAGCTCAACGTGTTCAGCGCGTGGCGGCTGTCGCAGCTGTGCGCGCCCCACATGCGCGAGGCCGGCTACGGCTCGATCGTCAACACGACGTCGATGGCGTCGGTCAACCGGAGCCCGGCGATCAGCGCCTACGCGTCGTCGAAGGCGGCCCTGAACCACATGACGGCCAACCTCGCGTTCGACTACGGCCCCGAGATCCGGCTCAACGCCGTCGGGCCGGGCGCGACGCGGACCGGCGCGCTGGCGTCGGTGCTCACGCCCGAGATGGAGCGCACGATGCTGGAGCACACGCCGCTGGAGCGGCTCGGCGAGCCCGAGGACATCGCCGGCGCCGTCCTGTACTTTGCCGCCCCGGTGTCGTCGTGGGTCAGCGGCCAGACGCTGTTCGTCAACGGCGGCGGCGTCCAGACGCTGGACTAAGCGCTGGGCGGGCGGCCGGCTCGCCCCGCTGGCGGCGGCCGTCGCGGAGGGACGGCCGGGCGCCGGAGGCTCCGCGGGGCGGGCAGGTTGGGGCTAGATCCGGTGAATCCGTGGTCCGGGCGGGCAGCGGGTTGGCGTTCGGAGCGTCAGACGGTCGACCGCCCGTTGCACCCCTGCCGTACCGATCTGTGTCTCGCACCACGCCTCACCCGACGCGCCTCCCGCTCTTGCTGATCGCCCTCGTCGTGTGGGCGGCGTCGGCGTCGGCGCAGAGCGCCTACGACCAGTCGGTGCTCGCCGCGATCCTGGAGCGCCAGGCGCCGCTGCCCGAGTCTCCGGTCGAGTACACCGTCTGGCACGTCGGCCACGGCTCGGGCAACTCGGTGCTGGCCCGCCACGACCTGTACAAAGCCGTCGGCGAGGGCGACCCCGAGCGCGGGCGCCAGCGGCTGGCGCTGGCCCAGCTGTTGGGCGGCCCGCCGGCCGAGAGCCTGACCACCGGCGACTCGCTGGTGCTCCCGGCCCGCCCGGCCGACTTCGACCTGTCGCCGCTCGCCTACGCGCCCTACCCGCGCTGGTGGCCCGGCGCCACCGACATCGACAAGATCGTGGTGGTGGACAAGACGACGCAGACGTGGGCCGCCTACGCCGACGGCCGGCTGGTCCGCTGGGGGCCGTCCTCGACCGGCGCCGCTGCCACGCCCACGCCGACGGGCCGGTTCACGATGAACTGGCGGGCGATGGAGCGCGAGTCGAGCGAGGCGCCGGAGGGCGAGACGTGGCTGATGCGCTACGTCATGAACATCCACAACCTGCGCGGCATCCACCTCCACCAGTACGACGTGGTGCCGACCGGGGCGCCCCAGGGCCACGGCTGCATCCGGATGGTCACGTCCGACGCGACCTGGCTCTGGGAGTGGTCGAGCGGCTGGCAGACGAGCGCCGGCGAGGGCGTGCTCGGCGGCCGGCCGACGGCACCGGGCACGATGGTGATCGTGCAGGGGACCGAGCCGACGGCCGCGCCCGAGCGGTTCGTCCACCGCGCGCACGGGCCGGTGCGGGTGGCCGTGATGCTCCCGCCCGACCCGCTGGCGGTCCCGCGCGGCGACCGATAAGCCCGCAGGTCCACCCCGCCGAGGCCCACCGCCAGCCGCCGCACGCCCCATGACCCGTCCCGTTTCGCTCCCCGACGCCGCCCCGCCGGCCGACGAGCCGCCGCCGGCGTGGCACCGGGCGCTGTTCTTGGCGCTCGCCGCGGCCGCGCTGCTGCCCGTCGTGTCGCCGGCCGTGGCCCTGGGCGCCGGCGCCGTGCTGGGGCTCACGCTGGGCAACCCGTTCGAGGCCGTCAGCGCGCGCGTGTCCAAGACGCTCCTCAAGGCGTGCGTGGTCGGGTTGGGGTTCGGGATGTCGCTGCCGGCCGTGCTGGCGGTGGGCAAGGACGGCGTCGGCGCGACGGCGCTCGGGATCGCGTTCGCGCTTGGGCTGGGGCTGGCGCTGGGGCGGCTGCTCCAGGTCGAGCCGACGACGGGCGCGCTCATCTCGGGCGGGACGGCCATCTGCGGCGGCTCGGCGATCGCGGCCTTGGGGCCGGCGCTGGGCGCGGGCGCCGAGGCGATGGGCGTGTCGCTCGCGACCGTCTTCCTGCTCAACGGCGTGGCGCTCTACGTCTTCCCCGCCGTCGGCCACCTGCTCGACCTCAGCCAGCACCAGTTCGCGCTGTGGGCGGCGATCGCCATCCACGACACGTCGTCGGTGGTGGGCGCCGCCGCCAGCTACGGCGGCCAAGCGCTGGCGGAGGCGACGGTCCTCAAGCTCACGCGCGCGCTCTGGATCGTGCCGCTGGCGCTGGGCGCCGCCGTGTGGCACCGGCGGACGGCCGGCGGCGAGGTCAAGGTCTCGGTCCCGTGGTTTATCGGCCTTTTCGCCCTCGCCTCGGGCGTCGTGGCGCTCTTCCCGGCCGGCGAGCCGGTCTACGGCCTGCTCGTGGCCCTGGCCAAGCAAGGGCTGGTGCTCACGCTGTTCCTGATCGGGGCCGGGCTGAGCCGGGCCACGCTCCGCGCCGTCGGCGTGCGCCCTCTGATCCAGGGCGTGCTCTTGTGGATGGCCGTCGCCAGCGCCTCGCTGGCCGCCATCCTCGCCTGGGCCTCGTAACGCTACCTTCGCCTCAGCCGGAACGAGCGGACCCCCACCCCCGACCCTGCGAGCCATGCGACGGATGCTCCTCGTGGCCGTCCTGCTGGCGACGCTAGGCAGCGCGCGCTCCCAACCCATGCCCCCACACCGCGACCACGCGCTGCAGGACGCGCTGGAGCAGGCCGCCCGCGGCTTCCGCGGCGGCGTCGGCGTCTACGTGCGCCACCTGGGCACGGGACAAAGCGCGGCCATCCAGGCCGACAGCCTGTTCCCGACGGCGAGCTTGGTCAAGGTCCCGATCCTGCTCACCACCTTTGCCCAGATCGAGGACGGCACGCTGGCCTACGACCAGCCGCTCGTCTTCCGCGACTCCCTCCGCCTCGGCTCCCCAGAGCCCGAGGACCTGCTGGCCTGGTTCCAAGACGGCGCCGAGATCGACCTGAGCGAGCTCGTCCTGCTCATGCTGACCGTCAGCGACAACACGGCGTCGCTCTGGCTCCAGCAGTTGGTGGGCGGGGCGGTCACCGAGCGGGGCGACTACTGGCGGCGGTGGGGCCGGGGCGGAGTTGCCATCAACGACTGGCTTGAGGCCCACGGCTTTGCCAAAACGCGCGTCAACTCGGGCGTGCCGGGGCGCAGGGGGGCTTACGAGCGCTACGGCTGGGGCCAGGCGACGCCGGCCGAGATGGCCGAGATGCTGGTGCGCATCCGCCGCGGAGAGGCCGTCGGCCCGGCCGCCAGCGCCACGATGTACCGGGCGCTCACCCGGAGCTACTGGGACGACGGCGCCCTCTCCCAGATTCCGCCCACCGTGCAGGCGGCCTCCAAGCAGGGCTGGGTGGACCGGTCCCGCGCCGAGGTCGTCCTGGTCAACGCCCCCCACGGCGACTACGTCTTCTGCGTGATGACCAAGGACCAGCAGGACGAGAGCGCCCGGCCCGACAACGAGGGCGACGCGCTCACGCGCGCGGTCTCTCGGATCCTGTGGGACCACTTTGAGCCCGACTCCGACTGGCAGTCCCCGTAGAGCGCGGATCCGGCCCGGAGCGACGCGGCCGGACGACGCGGGAAAGCGGCGGGACGACCGCCGGGCCGGTACGGGCGGGGAGAGCGGGGCCGGCCCAGCCCGCAGGACGTGCCGAGGCCGTCTGCCGCAACCGCCGGCGCCGCAACTGCCGGCGCCGCGGGCGCCTCACCTGAATTTGCCGGGAGCGTCGCCCGAACCCCATCGAGGCCGGCTAGACTGCCCTGACGACCGGCGCCCCGCACCCGTCTCGCCGATGCGGGATCCAGGCGGCCTCGGCCGGTTTGGACACGCGGCCCCCGCGGTTCGGGCCCCACCCGCCGACGTCACAGCCTCGGGCCCGTGCGGCCTCTCACTTCCCGTTCGACCGTCCCCCATGCTCACCGCCCTCGACTTTGCCGGCACGTTCGTGTTCGCGGCCTCGGGGGCGCTCCGGGGCGTCCAGCACCGGCTCGACCTGCTGGGCGTCGCCGTGCTGGCGGTGACGACCGGCGTCGGGGGCGGGCTGATCCGCGACGTGCTGCTGGGGGCCACGCCGCCGGCCGCGCTGGCCGACGAGCGGTACCTCGTGGTCTGCCTCGCCGGCGCCGCGCTCGCCGCCGCCGCCGCCGAGACGCTCGACCGGCTCCGCCCTGCCGTCCAGCTGGCGGACGCGATCGGGCTGGGCGTGTTCGCGGCGATGGGCGCCGCGAAAGGCGCGGCGTTCGGGCTCGGCCCCATCGGCATCGTGCTCATGGGCGCGCTGACGGCGACCGGCGGCGGCGTGATCCGGGACGTGCTGGTGCGCGAGGTGCCGTCGGTGCTGCGCCAGGGGTTTTACGCGACGGCGGCGCTCGTGGGCGGCGCCATCTACGTGGGGGCCGTGGCCCTCGACGCCCGGCCGGCCGCCGGGCTCGCCGCGGCCGCCGGGGTCGCCACCGGCCTCCGCTTGATCGCGATCTGGCGCGGCCTGCGCCTCCCCCGCCCCGCCGACGTCCCGCACCCGGCCCCCGGGGACGGCCGCCAGCCGGGCGCGGGCGGCCGCTGAGGAGAAGGGGTGCGAAGGGGCCGAGGCCCGCCGGGCGCCCCCGCCCTTCCCGACCTTCCGCACCCCACTCTCCCAGCGAGCCCGACCCGCCAGACGTCTCACTGGGCGAGCGCCCGCCCCGAACGACCCCTCCCCGATGTCCCCGACCGCTCCCGTCTCGCCCGCCCCCCCGGACGCGCCCTCGCGGCTGCCACAGCGCGGCGTGCTGGTCGTCGGCATCGTGCTGGTGGCGCTCAACCTGCGCCCGGCGCTGGCCGGCGTCGGGCCGCTGGTGGCCGACGTCCGCACGGCCACGGGCCTGTCGAACGCGGCACTGGGGCTCCTGACCACGCTGCCGCTGCTGGCCTTCGGCGTCGTCTCGGCGTTCACGCCCGTCGTGACGCGGCGGCTGGGGATCGAGGGCGCCCTGGGCCTGGCGCTGGCGATGATCGGCACCGGCGTGGCGGTCCGGTCGGCGCCGGCCGTGGCGTTCCTGTTCGCCGGGACGGCCGTGCTGGGCGTCGGGATCGCGCTGGGCAACGTGCTCCTGCCGGCGCTGGTCAAGCGCGACTTCGCCGACCGCTCCGGGCCGATGACGAGCCTGTACTCGAGCGCGATGGGGCTGGGCGCGACGCTCGCCGCCGGGGCGAGCGTGCCGCTGGCGGCGGCGCTGGGGTGGCGCGGCTCGCTGGGCGCGTGGGCCGTGCTCGCTGGGCTGGCGCTAGCGGTGTGGGTCCCCCAGATGCGCCGCCGGGTGCTCACGCCGCCGCGCGGCACGGTGCTGGACTCGCTCCGCGACCTGGGCCGCTCGCGTCTGGCGTGGTCCGTGGCGCTCTACATGGGCCTCCAGTCGCTCGCGTTCTACGTCGTGCTGGCGTGGCTGCCCGACCTGCTCCAGAGCCGAGGCCTCGACCCGGCCCAGGCCGGGTGGATGCTCGCGCTGTCGCAGGCGGCGGGCATCGCGGGCTCGGCCGTGGCGCCGCTCTGGGCCGGCCGCTCAGGCGACCAGCGCCGCATCATCTGGGTGCTCGCCGTGCTCGAAGCGGTCGCCCTGGGCGGGCTGCTGATGCCGAGCGGCGCCCTGGCCGCCGTCTGGGTCACGCTGCTCGGGTTCGTGCTGGGCGGCGCGTTCGGGCTCTCGCTCCTGTTCCTCGCCATCCGCGCCGACACGCCGGAGACCGCCGCCGAGCTGTCCGGCATGGCGCAGTCGGTGGGCTACCTCGTCGCCGCGGTGGGCCCGGCGCTGTTCGGGGCGCTCCACGACGCGACGGGCGGCTGGACCGTGCCGCTCCTGTCGCTCGTGGCGGTCCTGCTCGCCAAGGTGGCCGTCGGGCTCCCGGCGGCGCGCGACCGCCAGGTCCGCCGGGCGCGCTGACCGGGACGGCCGCTGGGGCCGCGCCCCGGGGCCCCGGGCGCGCCGCCCCCGGCCTCCGCCAGCGGGCGGCGGGGGACCCGAGGGCAAACGCCGCGTTCTCTACCGGCCCTACCGCCTCGCCGTGCCCCACAAGCCGATCGCCGTCTACGGCGCCCTCGTCGCCAACCTCGCCATCGCCGCGACCAAGTTCGCCGCCGCCGCGGTCACGGGCTCGTCGGCGATGCTGTCCGAGGGCATCCACTCCTTGGTGGACACGGCCAACCAGGGGCTCCTGCTCGTCGGCGTGCACCGGAGCCGGCGGCCGGCCGACGCGCGGCACCCGTTCGGGCACGCCTCGGAGCTCTACGTCTGGGGCCTGTTCGTGGCCGTGGCCCTGTTCGGGATCGGCGGCGGGCTGGCGTTCTACGAGGGCGTCTCCCACCTCCAGCACCCGTCGCCGGTCGGGTCGCCGGGCTGGAACTACGCCGTGCTGGCGGTCGCCTTCGCGCTGGACGGCGGCTCGTGGCTGCTCGCGCTCCGCGAGCTGCGCCGCGCCAACCCCGGCGTGGGGCCGTGGCGGGCCTACCGCGAGAGCGCCGACCCGGCCGTCTACACGGTCTTGGCCGAGGACACCGCCGACCTGGTGGGCATCCTGCTCGCGGCGGCCGGCATCGCGCTGGGCCACGCGACGGGCGACCCGATGTGGGACGGGCTGGCCTCCATCGCCATCGGCCTGCTGCTGGCGGGCATCTCGCTCGGGCTGGCGCGGACCGGCCGCAGCCTGCTGACCGGCCGCTCGGCCTCGGCCGAGATCGTCGAGGGCGTGCGCCAGCTGGCCGAGGCCGACCCGGCCGTCGAGCGCGCCGCGGTCCCGCTCACGATGCAGCTCGGGCCGGGCGACGTGCTGGTCAACGTCGAGCTCGTGTTCCACGACGGCCTGTCGGCAGGCGACGTCGCCGAGGCCAGCGTGCGCATCGAGGCGGCCGCCCGGGACGCCTTCCCCGTCGTCAGCCGCGTGTTTACCGAGGCCGCGCCGCGCCGCGCGCCCTTATCCTCCCCCGACCCATGACCGTCGCCGCCCTCGTCGCCGCACTCGGGCTGGCGGCCGTCCACGTCTTTGCCGCCCGGCTCCGCTTCCTCGACGGCGTGCCCCGGAGCCGCTGGCTCAGCGGCGCCGGCGGCGTCTCGGTCGCCTACGTGTTCGTGCACCTGCTGCCCGAGCTGGCGGACGGCCAGGCCACGGCGTCGGCCGTGCGGAGCGGGGCGTTCGGGGCCGTCGAGCGCGAGGTGTACCTGCTCGCACTCGCCGGGCTGCTGGTGTTCTACGGCGCCGAGCGGCTGGCGAAGTCGTCGGGCGAGCTCAAGCACCAGGCGGACGGCGAGACGTCGAGCTCGGCGGCGTTCTGGGTTCACCTGGCGTCGTTCGGCGTTTACAACGTGATCATCGGCTACCTCCTGGTCCACCGCGAGGAGCCCGGAGCGGTGGGGCTGGCCGCGTTCGCCGTCGCCATGGCGCTCCACTTCGTCGTGACCGACTACGGGCTCCGGACCGACTACAAGCAGTCGTGGGAGCGGATCGGCCGGTGGGCGCTCGTGGCCGCCGTGCTGGCGGGGTGGGCGCTGGGCGCGACCGTCGAGGTCTCGGAGATGGCGGTCGCCGGGGTGACGGCGTTCCTGGGCGGCGGCGTGATCCTGAACGTGCTCAAGGAGGAGCTGCCCGAAGAACGGAAAAGCCGCTTTAGCGCGCTGCTGATCGGGGCCATCGGCTACGCCGCCCTCCTCCTCTTCATCTAGCCCGCCGCACCTCGCCCGCCGCGTCCTGGACGTGGCCTCCCCCGTCCCCTCTGCCGCCCCCATGCCCTCCCCTCTCCTCGCGTCCCACGGACGCTACGACTACTCCGCCATCCCGGACCGCGAGCCGTACGACTGGCCCGGCGGCCGGCGGCTGGCGTTCTACGTCGGCGTCAACCTGGAGGTGTTCTCGTTCGGCGAGGGCGAGGGGCCGGAGCTCGGCGGGCCGAAGGCGTCGCCGGACGTCATGAACTACGCCTGGCGCGACTACGGCAACCGCGTCGGCGTGTGGCGGATCCTGGAGGTCCTGGACGACCTGGAGATCCCGGCCGTCGGGCTCGCCAACAGCCAGATGATCGGGCAGGCGCCGGGCGTGGTCGAGGCGTCCCGCCAGCGCGGCGGCGAGGTCGTGGCGCACGGCCGGACCAACGCCGAAAAACCGGGCGCGTTCGCCGAGCGCGACGAGGCCCGTCTGATCGCCGACGCGACGGACGCGCTCACCGACGGCGGCGAGCGGCCGCTGGGCTGGCTCGCGCCCCACATCTCGGAGTCCAAGGCGACGCCCGACCTGCTCGCGGAGGCCGGCTACGAGTACCTCCTGGACTGGGCCCACGACGACCAGCCGGTCTGGATGGACACGCGCGGCGGGCGGATCCTGTCGGTGCCTTCAGTCGGACCCGTGAGAGCGCCGGTGCAGTTCGCGGACGCGCGCCGCGAGCTCGGGCTTGGGCCCCTCCACCGGGACGCCAGGGGCGACCTCTCGAATCGGGAACGACCGGACGGGCAGCGGCGGCGCGCCGAACGCGTCGAGCCAGTCCGCCAGCTGGGCGGACGAGCTGGCGTAGACGATGCGGCCGAGCCCGGCCCAGCCGTGCGCCGCCGAGCACATCGGGCAGTGCTCGCCCGAGGTGTAGACCGTCGACGCCGCGCGCGCGTCGGGGTCTTGGTTGGCGGCGGCCCACTGCGCCAGTTCGAGCTCCGGGTGCTGCGTCGGGTCGCCGGTGACGGCGCGGTTGCGGGCCTCGCGGAGCACGTCGCCGTCCGGCCCGACCAGCACGGAGCCGAACGGTTGGTCGCCCGCGTCCAGGGCCTCCTCAGCCAGTTCGACGCAACGGCGCAGGTGGTCGGTGTCGCTCGGGGTCATGGTCGCAGGGTGGAGGGGCCGGAAAGCTACGCCGCCCCCCCGGCTCCCCATCGGCCTGGGCCTGGTGGCGGACGACGTTGGACCGGCCGCTCACGGCCTCGACGAGCGCTGTCCCGGCGTACCGCGATACGCTCCCACCGCGCACCGCCGTTGCACGGCAACCCGCCACGGGCCCGCTGAGCCACCGCCTCTTCTCACCATTCGCCTGCTCGTGGTCCTCGCGGCGCTGGCGCTCGTCTCGTCCAGGGGGTACGCCGCCTGCGACGAGCTTGGTGCTGTGCACCGAGCGCGGCTGACGCGCGTTGGCGTGCGACACCGCGGGTGGGGCTGGAGCGGACGCACAACGGCCCCTCTCGCCCGACGCGGTTGCGCATCTGCGCCGGCCCCGGCCCACCAACGGCTCTCCAAAGCCCCACCTTCCCGCCCATGACCCTCCTCCATGCCCCGCTGGCGGCGTGCCTCGCGCTGGCCGCCTCGGCCTGCGGCGACGCCCCGGCCGACTCCGCGTTGACGACTCCGGCCCCGGCTCCGCCCGCCGCCCAAACACCGCCAGCCGCTGACGCCGAGTCCCTGCCCTACCGCTTCGACCGGCCCGTCGCCCGCTTCGAGCTTCCCGACGAGCTGTTCGAGATCTCCGGCCTGACCGTCCTGGACGCCGACCACCTGGGCGCCGTCCAGGACGAGGACGGCGACCTCTACGTCCTGTCCACCGAGACCGGCCGCGTGACCGCCGTGATCCCCTTTGGCCCGCCGGGGGACTACGAAGGCGTCGAGCGCGTGGGCGACCGCCTGTTCGTGCTCCGCGCCGACGGCGCGGTCCTGGAGCTGGAGGGGTGGACCAGAGGCCGGGCCCGCGTCCAGACCCACGAGACCGGCCTGGGCGCCAAGGCATGCGACGCCGAGGGCCTCGGCACCGACGGCGACCGCTTGCTGATCGCCTGCAAGAGGGAAGACGACGACGACCTCAACCGCGTCTACGCCTTCGACCTGGCCTCGAACACGCTCGTGCCGGAGCCCGCCGTCGCGCTGAATCGCGACGCCGTGCCGGGCGACAAAAAGCTCCGGCCGTCGGCGCTGGCGGTCCACCCGGTCACCGGCCACACCGTTGTGCTGTCGTCCAAGCGCGAGGCGTTGGTGTCGCTCGACGGGTCGGGCGCCGTGGTGGAGGTGTGGGACCTCCGCCCCGCCGAGTTCGAGCAGCCCGAGGGGCTGGCGTTCCTCCCCAACGGCGACGCGTTCGTGTCCAGCGAGGGCGGCGACGGCCCGGCCGTGCTGGCTCGGTTCGCCTACCGGCCGGCGCGGTAGGCCGCCGGGACGGGCCGGCCGGCCGGCCGGGGGGCGGTAGCTTGGCCGCTCGCCTCGCCCCCCTCCGCCTCGCCCATGCCGACGACCCTGTCCGACGAGGAGGCGCGGTTTGTCGAGGACATCGGCGGGATCCTGGAGGACCAGGGGCGGCCGCGGATCGCCGGGCGCATCCTGGGCCTGCTCTTGATCTGCGAGCCGCCCCACCTGTCGTTTGCCGACTTGGTCGAGGTGCTGGGCGTCAGCAAGGGCTCGGTGTCCAGCATGACGCGGCTGCTGCTCGAAGGGGGCCTCATCGAGCGCGTCGCGCTGCCGGGCGACCGCCAGACCTACTTCCGCATGGCGCCCGACGCCTGGACGCGCGTGCTCTCGTGGACCACCGACCGCGTCCGGCGGATGCACGACGCCGCCCAGCGGGGCCTGGACCTGGTCAGCGCCCGCTCGCCCGACGCGGACTCGTGGCGGCTCCGTGAAATGCGCGACCTCTACCGCATCGCCGCTCGCCAGCTGCCCGAGATAGCGGCGGCGTTCGAGGGGGCCCGGCGCGGCACCTAGCCGCCCGGCGAGGCGCTGGCGGTACGCGCCGCCAGCCGGCAGGACCGGCGGAAACGGGGCGCTGGCGAGGCCGAGGCGCCCCGCTCAATTGGACCCGACCGGCGCGGGGCCTCCCAGCCCGCCCGCACGACCGTGGGGTGGAGACTCCTCCACACCACGACTTGGCCCCCACTTCATGCAACATCGGTCGGACAGTGGACGTCTGGTCAATAAGTTCAGTAAGTGCTGAACCAAATGACCCAGCCGCTCCCTATGCGCCGTCTCGTTCCCCTCGGGCTCGCCCTCGCCTGCGCCACCGGCGCCGCCAGCGCCCAGGACGTCCCCGTCCCCGACTCCACGGCGACCGTTGTCCTCGACGCCGACTCCGTGACCGTCGTCCCGATCAACCCGCCCGAGCCCAGTGGCCCGGCGGTCCCGCTCAGCCTCCAGGCCGCCGTGGCGCGCGCGCTGAGCGAGAGCGAGGAGGTCGCGCTGGCTCGTGCCCAGGTCGATCTGGCCGAGACCCAGGTCGACGCGGCCTACGCGAACCTCTACCCCCAGATCAACGCCAACCTGGGCTACCAGCGCACGCTGGCGTCCCAGTTCGACACCGACCCCGTCGAGGCCCCCGACTCGCTCCAGTTCCGCCCCGACCCGACGGCGCCCCTGGAGGAGCGCGTGGAGTACCTGGAGCAGAACGTCCCGCTCGCGGCCGCGGGCGCGCTCGGCGGCGTGTTCGGCAGCCTGCCGTTCGGCCGGGAGAACGCCTACTCGGCGACCCTGACCGGCTCCCAGACGCTGTTCTCGGCCCAGGCGCTCGTCGGCACCCGGATCGCCAAGGGCGTGCGCGAGGCGGTGTCCTACGGCGCCGTCGAGGACGTGGCCGACGTGCGCCTCCAGACCGAGCAGGCCTACATCCAAGCCCTCGTGGCGCGCGAGCTGGTCGACATCTCCCAGGCCGCCATCGTCCAGGCCCAGGCGTTCCTGGACGACGAGCAGCTCCGGTTGCGCGCCGGGCGGGCGTCCGAGCTCGAAGTGCTCCGGGCCGAGGTCGAGCTCGAGAACCTGCGCCCCCAGCAGGTCCAGGCCCAGAACGCGGCCGATCTGGCGCTGCTCAACCTTAAGCGGCTCGCCAACGTCGCCTACGACCAGCCCGTCACCCTGACCACCGAGCTGACGCTGCCCGCGCCCGACGCGCTGGCGGACGTCGAGCTCGACGCCGCCGCCTCGACCTCGCAGCGCGCCGCGATCCTGGCCGCTCAGGCCCAGGTGGGCATCCGGGAGCAGCAGGTCCGGCTCCAGAAGGCCGCCTACCTCCCGTCGGTCGCCTTGCAGACCAGCTACGGCCGGACGCTCTTCCCGACCTCGGCGTTCGCCTTCGACACCGACCTGCGCACCGACTGGACCGTCTCGGTCGGCGTCCAGGTCCCCATCTTCGACGGCTTCCGCCGCCGCGCCCAGGTGGCGCAGGCGCGCGTCGAGCTGTCCCAGGCCGAGCTCCAGCGCGACCAGCTGGTCGAGGCCGTCCAGCTCCAGGTCGAGCAGGCGCTGCGCGAAAAGCGCCGCGCCGCCGCCCTGATCGCCGCCCGGCAGACGACCGTGGACCAAGCCGCGCGCGTCTACCGGCTCACCGAGCTCCAGTACCGCGAGGGGCTCGCGACCCAGCTCGAAGTCTCCAACGCCCGCCTGGGTCTGCTCCAGGCGCGGAGCAACCTGGTCCAGGCGCTCGCCAACTTCTACACGGCCGACACCGACCTCGCGCGGTCGATCACCGACGCGACCGGCACGCCGTCCGCCTTCTCGATGGGCACCGGCCAGCCGCTGGCGGAGCCCGTCGACACGGCGCCGCCCGCCCCGGGCGTGCCCACGGGCGCGCCCACCGACGGCTCGACGCCGACTGGCGGCAACGCTCCGGTTCCGTCCGACGGATAGCCCTCTCCACCCCGCTCTTTTGTCTCCGACTGTGATGACCCCGACTCCCTTCCGGGCGGCTCCCCGCCGGGCGCTCCTCGCCCTCCCGTTCCTCCTCGTCCTGGCCGCGTGCGGCGGCGACGAGGCTCCCGAACCCACCGAGACCGAGGCGGCCCCGCTCGTCCTGGCCTCCACCGACGTGGCCACCGTCGAGCGCGGCGAGATCCAGACCGGCATCCAGATTACCGGGACGCTGGAGCCCGCCGACCAGGCCGAGGTCAAGGCCCAGGTGCCGGGCACGCTGGGGAGCCTCCGCTACCAGGAGGGCGACCGCGTGGGCCGGGGCTCCGTCATGGCCACGATCACGGCGGAGGGCGTCCAGAGCCAGGCCTCGGCCACGCGCGCCGGCGTCGGGAGCGCCCAGGCCGGCGTGACGACGGCCCAGGCGAGCGTGGCGAACGCCCAGGCCCAGATCGAGGCCGCCCAGGCCCAGCTGGCCCTGGCGCGCGAGCGGGCCGAGAGCGCCCAGCTCCTCTACAACGAGGGCGCCATGTCGCGGCTGGACTACCGGGCGGCCCAGGCCCAGGTCGAGGCCGCCCAGGCCCAGCTCGCCTCGGCGCGTGCCGGCCTGACCGCCGCGCGCGGCCAGGTGGCGGCGGCGCGGGGCCAGGTGGCGAACGCCCAGTCCCAGGCGACGGCCGCCGGCGAGCAGGCCGCGCGGACGACCGTCCGGTCGCCGCTGTCGGGTTCGGTGAGCGCCCGCCAGGCCGAGCCCGGCGAGGCCGTAGCCCCGGGCCAAACGCTGTACACCGTCGTCAGCACGAGCGCGCTGGAGCTGCGCGGCCAGGTGGGCGTCGAGGAGGCCCGGCGCGTCCGCGTGGGCGACCCGGTCGTGTTCCAGATCGACGGCTACCCGGGCCAGACCTTCCGCGGGTCGGTCTCGCGGATCACCCCGACCGCCGACCCGGCCTCGCGCCAGGTGGGCGTCTTCCTCCGCCTCCAGAACCCCAGCGGGCTGGTCGGCGGCCTGTTCGCGACCGGCACCGTCGTGTCGGAGACCTTAGACGACGCGCTGCTGGTGCCCGAGAGCGCCGTCCGCACGCGCGAGACCGAGAACGGCCAGGCGGCCACGGTGCTCGTCGTCCGCGGCGACCAGCTCCGCCAGCAGCCCGTCGGGATCGTCCAGCGCGACCCGTCGCGCGGCGTGATCGCGGTCCAGGGCGAGATCCAGGCCGGCGACCGCGTGGTGGTCGCCCCCACCACCGACACCGTCGACGGCGCCCGCGTCCGGCTGGCGGGCGCGGCCGGCAGCTCCTCCACGGGCGGTGGCTCCTCCGGCGACGCCTCCGCCAGCGGCCCCGGCCCGGCCGGCGACGACCGCCCCACGGCGGCCCTCCGCGCACGCGGCCAGTAGACCGAACGCCCAGCAGACCCGCCTCCACAGAATTCGACTTCTCCTCTGATGACTGACTCCACGAAGAACGGCCACGACGGCGTGACGGACGAGTCCGGATTCCACGCCGCCGAGGTCCCCGACCCGGCCGCCGAGCCGGACCTGGACGACACCGAGCGCTACTCGGGCCTGAGCGGCGTCTCGATCCGCCGGCCCGTGTTCACGTCGATGATCATGGTCGGGCTGATCGTGCTCGGGCTGTTCGCGCTGCGGAACCTGCCCATCGACCAGTTCCCTGACGTCGAGATCCCGGTCGTGTCCGTGACCACGGTCTACCCCGGCGCCAGCCCCGAGACCATCGAGCGCGAGGTGGCCGAGCGGCTGGAGCAGGCGTTCAACCCGGTCGAGGGCGTCGACAAGATCACGTCGATCTCGCTGGAGAGCGTCTCCCAGATCATCATCGAGTTCGACCTCGACCGCAGCTCCGACGACGCGGCCAACGATGTCCGCTCCAAGATCGCGACCGTCCGCGCCGACCTCCCGGCCGACATCGAGGAGCCGTTGGTGCAGACGTTCGACCCGGCCGCCCAGCCCATCGTGGCGCTGGCGGTCTCGTCGGACGTGCTGCCCATCCAGGAGCTCACGTCGCTCGCCGACGAGGATATCCGGCGCACGCTGGAGGCCGTGCCGGGCGTGGGCGAGGTGCAGCTGGCGGGCGGGCTGGCGCGCGAGATCCGCGTCGACGTGGACCCGGCGCGGCTTCAGGCGCAGGGCGTGAGCGTGAACGAGGTGATCGGCGCGCTCCAGGCCCAGAACCTGGAGGTGCCGGCCGGCCGCGTCGAGCGCGGAACGGCCGAGCAGCTGGTCCGCGTGGTCGGCCGCATCGAGGATCCCGAGCAGTTCGAGGGACTGGTGGTCGCCAACCGCGGCGGCACGCCGATCCGGCTGGGCGACGTGGCGACGGTCTCGGACGCCACCGAGGAGGAGCGGTCGGTCGCGCTCGTGGACGGCCAGCGGGCCGTGGCGCTGAACATCCTCAAGGTGTCGGGCGCCAACACGGTCGGCGTGGCCGAGGGCGTGATCGAGGCCGTGGCCGAGATCCAGGACGGGCTGCCGGCCGGGACCGAGCTCCAGGTCATCCGCGACAACTCGGTCTCGATCCGCCACTCGGTGGAGGACACGCTGTTCGAGCTGGTCTTGGGCGCCATCCTAACGGTCGTGATCGTGATGCTGTTCTTGAACGACGGCAAGGCGACGATCATCACCGCGCTCGCGCTGCCGGTTTCGGTCATCGCGGCGTTCATCCTGATGGGCGCGCTGGGCTTCACGCTCAACATCATCTCGCTGCTGGCGCTGTCGCTGTCCATCGGCATCCTGATCGACGACGCCATCGTGGTGATCGAGAACATCGTGCGGCACCGCGAGATGGGCAAGGGCTACTTCGAGGCGGCCGCCGACGGGACCCGGGAGATCTTCCTGGCCGTCATGGCGACCACGCTGTCGATCGTGGCGGTGTTCGTGCCCGTCGCGTTCATGGGCGGCATCGTGGGCCGGTTCTTCTACCAGTTCGGCCTGACGGTCGCTTTCGCGGTCCTGGTCTCGCTGTTCGTCGCCTTTACGCTCACGCCGATGATGGCGGCGCACTGGGGCGTGGACCCGCACGTCGAGGGCGGCCACGGCGCGCCGTCCAAGAACCCGCTCAAGCGCGGCATCTCGGCCTTTAACCGCTGGTTCGACCGCGCGACGATGCGCTACAGCAGCATCATCGAGTGGGCGCTGCGCCACCGCAAGACGACCGTCCTGGGCGCCTTCGCGCTGTTCGTCGGCAGCCTGTTCCTGTTCCCGCTGATCGGCGGCAGCTTCCTGCCGCCCCAGGACCAGAGCCAGTTCGTGGTCCAGTTCGAGACGCCCGACGGGTCGAGCCTGAGCTACACGCGCGAGAAGGCGGAGCAGATCTCCGAGCAGATCCTCCAGCTGGACGGCGTGGACTACACCTACACGACCGTCGGCGCGGGCCAGACCGGCACCGTGACCGCGGGCGAGGTGTTCGTGTCGTTGGTCGGGACCGGTGAGCGCGACGCCTCGCAGCAGGACATCCAGGCGGCGGCGCGCCAGGCGCTGACGCCCATCTTCGGCGTGACCACGTCGGTGCTGGACGCCGGCGGCCTGGGCGGGGCCGTCGCCCCGCTGGCGGTCGAGGTGCGCGGGCCGGACGTGGACGGGCTCCAGGAGCTCGCCCAGGCCGTCGAGGCCGAGGTGGCCGAGCTTCCCGACGTGGTGGATGTCCAGAACTCGCTGGGCCAGCCGCGCCCCGAGTTCCGCATCGACGTCAACCGCGACATCGCCAACGAGCTCGGCCTGACGGTCGGCGGCGTGGCCGGGACGGTCCGGCCCGTGCTGGCCGGCCAGGAGGTGACCACCTGGCAGGACCCGACGGGCGAGGAGCGCGACGTGGTCGTTCAGGTCGCGCCCGAGCTCCGCCAGTCGGTCCGCGACATCGCCCAGATCCCGATCGCGACGCCCCAGGGCGCCTCGGTCCCGCTGAACCAGATCGCGACCATCGAGGAGGGCACGGCGCCGTCCCAGATCGACCGCACCAACCTCCAGCGGACCGCCACGATCTCGGGCAGCCCCGCGCCCGGCCTGTCGGTCTCCGAAGCGACGGCCGCCATCCAGGCGCGCCTGGACCAGATGGACATCCCGGCCGGCTACACGGTCGGCTTCGGCGGCGAGACCGAGCAGCTGGCGGAGACGGGCGGCTACGTGATCCAGGCGATCCTGCTGGCCATCATCCTGATCTTCCTGATCCTGGCGTCCCAGTTCGAGTCGATCACCCAGCCGTTCGCGATCATGATGTCGCTGCCGCTGTCGCTCATCGGCGTGTTCGTCGCGCTCTTGCTCACCGACGACACGCTGAACATGATGTCGATGATCGGCGTGATCCTGCTCTTTGGCCTGGTGGTCAAGAACGCGATCCTGCTGGTCGACAACGCCAACGAGCGGCGGCGCGAGGGCGTGGAGCGGTTCAAGGCCTTGGCCGAGGCCGGGCAGGTGCGCCTCCGGCCCATCGTGATGACGACGCTGGCGATGATCGCGGGCATGCTGCCGAGCGCGCTCGCACTCGGCGAGGGCGGCGGCTTCCGCGCGCCGATGTCCCGAGCGGTGATCGGCGGCCTGATCACGTCCACGATCCTGACGCTGATCGTGGTGCCCGTCGCCTACACCTACTTCGACGACCTGGGCGCCTGGGTCCGGGGCAAGCTCCGCCGCAAGGACTCCCACGGCGACGCCACCACCGAGCCCCAGGCGACCGAGCGGCCGACGCCGGCCCTGGCGCCCGTCCCGGCCGTCGACTAGCGCTGCGTCAGCGAGGGTGCGTGATGCGTGACTCTCGTCGCGAAAAAGATCACGCATCACGACCGCGAAGCAAAGGCGCTAGCCAACCACTCACCGAGCCTCTACCCAACCCCATCCGTGTACGTCTCGACCTCCGAAGACGCCTCGCCCGACGGCCCGCGCATCTTCTCCGCGTTCTTCGTCGGCGCCGTCGGCGAGGAGCACCGTGAGGCGTTGCTGGCCGATCTCGGTCGGTGGGCCGAGGGCGGGCCGTTCCGGCTCTTGCTCTTTGCCGAGGAAACGTTGGTCGTGGACGAGAGCCTGACCAGCGGCGAGAGCCGTCTGGGCGCGGCGCTCCGCCGTCCGCCGCTGGCGGGCGCGCTCGACCGGATCGCCCTGGCCGGCGACGACGCCCCCTCGCCACCCGCCGACCGCCCCGCTGGCGGCCCCACCGTGCGCCGGTTCGGAGACGACTGGCAGGGCGCGCTCCAGTGGCTCCGCGCCGACACTCCGCCCACGTCATGACCATCGACAAGCCCATCCCCAGCTGGAAGGAGCGCGCCCAGGAGATGCTCCGCGGAGCCATCCTGGACGCCGCCCGCGCCACGTTCGCCGAGCGCGGCTACCTCGGCGCGACCGTGGACGAGATCGCCGCCCGCGCCGAGGTGGGCAAGGGGACGATCTACAACCACGTCGAGGGCGGCAAGGCGGGCCTGTTCGTGGCCGTCCTGGGCGAGCACTTCGACGAACTCCACGCCTTGGCCGAGCGCCAGCTGGGCGGCGACGGCCCGCTTCGGGAGCGCTACCGCGCGTTCGTGGCGGACGTGGTGGCCTACTTCGAGGCCCACCGCGACATGCTCCGCGTCCACCTGCGCGAGGTGCCCCAGCTGCTCGCGGCGGGCAGCGAGGGCGAGCAGGCCGAGGCGCTCCGCCAGCGCCGCGACGGGTTGGTCGAGGCTCTGGTGCCGCCCATTGAGCGGGCCATCGCGAAGGGCGAGCTCCGCGAGGTCCCCGCGCTGCTGACGGCCCACGTCGCCTTCGGCACGCTGATCGGGACCCTGATCCGGACCGTCGACGGGTGCCCCGACGCGCCGCCGGTCCCGGCCGACGAGGTGGCCGACTACCTCACCGCGCTCCTGTTCGACGGCATCGCGATGCCCGCCGGCGAGTCGGTGAACCGGTAGGTCGGTGGATTGGTAGATGTGTGCGGCTTGGGTCGTTCCGCCGAGGACGATCACTTTGCAGACTCGCCGGCACGCCGCGCCTCCGCCCCGCTGGCGGCGTCCGTGGGCGTGGCGGTTCGTGAAGCCTCCGGCGAACCGGCCTCGGCCCCCGGACGCGCCCAGCCCGCGGCCGTAGCTTGGCCCCGTATGCGCACGCTCCGCCGCACCCTGCCCACCCTCGCCGCCCTGCTGGCCGTGGTCGTCGGCGTCCAGACGGTGGACCTGGTGGCGTGCGCCGACGAGGCGCAGGCGACCGAGCACGGCGAGAGCTACGCCGACGTGGCCGCTCGGGCCGGCCACCCCACGCCCGTGCTGGGCGACTCTCACCACGACCACGAGCCGGCCGCGCCGGACTGCCTGTGCCACGTCGTGTTCACGCCGACCGCCAGCGCCCCGGCCCTAGGCGCCCGACCGGCCCTGGAGCCGCGAGAGCTCGCCGGCGCCTTTACCGCGATCCCGGAGGTCGAGCCGTTGGGGCTCGACCACGTGCCCCTCGCCTGAGGACCGTCCGCACGCCTGACCCGGCGCGCGCCTAGGCCCTAGCCCAGCGCCGCCCCGTGTGGACCGCCGCGCCTTTCGGAGGTGCGGCCTCGCGCCCGCCCTGCCCGTGCCCCACGCGCGCCCCGCTGGCGCCGTCGGTGGACGCGCGCTGGGCGGGACCCGTCCCCCGGTTTTTGGTCCTCCATGTTCGATCGCATCGTCGCGTTCTCGCTCCGCCAGCGAGCGCTCGTCCTGTTCGCCACCGCCGCCCTGGTCGCGGCCGGCCTCTACGCCGCCACCCAGCTCCCGGTCGACGCCGTCCCCGACGTCACCAACAACCAGGTCCAGGTCCTGACCGGGGCGCCGGCGCTGTCGCCGCTGGAGGTGGAGCGGTTCGTGACCGTCCCCGTCGAGCTGGCCCTCAAGTCGCTGCCCGACCTGGTCGAGCTACGGTCGCTGTCGCGCCAGGGCATCTCGGTCGTGACGGTCGTCTTCGAGGACAACGTCGACACCTACTTTGGGCGCCAGCTGATCCTGGAGGCGCTGCGCGGCGTGGGCGACGAGCTCCCGCCCGGCGCCGAGACGCCCGAGCTGGGGCCGGTCTCGACCGGCCTGGGCGAGGTGTTCCGGTACACGCTGCGCGACACGACGGGCCGGTACTCGCCGATGGAGCTGCGCACGATCCAGGACTGGATCGTCCGGCGCCAGCTCCTGGGCGTGCCCGGATTGGCCGAGGTCAACTCCATCGGCGGCGAGCTGAGGCAGGTCCAGGTGCTGGTCGACCCCGACCGGCTGGCGGGCTACGGGCTCACGCTCCGCGAGGTGTTCGACGCGGCCGCCGAGGCCAGCGGCAACGCGGGCGCGGCCACCATCGAGACCGGCCCCGAGCAGCTGGCGGTCCGCACCGACGGGCTCGTCCAGTCCGCCGACGACCTGCGCCAGTCGGTCGTGGCCACGCGCGGCGGCACGGCGGTGACGCTGGGTGACGTGGCCGAGGTTCGCGACGGCGCGGCCGTCCGGTTTGGCGCGGCGACCCAGGACGGCCAGGGCGAGGTCGTGACCGGGTTCGCGCTCCAGCTCAAGGGCGCCAACGCTCGCGTGGTGGTCTCGGCGGTCAAGGACCGGATCGAGGAGATCCAGGCGGCGCTGCCCGACGGCGTCGTGATCGAGCCGTACTACGACCGGACGGCGTTGGTGGACCGGACCATTCGGACCGTGGCTAAGCACCTGACCGAGGGCGCACTTCTGGTGATCCTGGTGCTGCTGGTTCTGTTGGTGAACCTCCGCGCCGGGCTGGTGCTGGCGAGCGTGATCCCGCTGGCCATGATGGTCGCCTTTATCGGGATGTGGCTGACCGGCCAGAGCGCCAACCTGATGAGCCTGGGCGCCCTCGACTTTGGCCTGGTGGTCGACGGCTCGCTCATCATCGTCGAAAACGTGCTCCGCCGGATCGGCGTGGTCCAGGGCGAGGGCCGGCGGCTCACCAAGCAGGGCTTCCGCGATCTGGTGCAGGAGGGGACGCTGGAGGTGCGCAAAGTGGCCCAGTTTGGCGAGCTCATCATCCTGGTCGTCTACCTGCCCATCCTGTTTCTGCGGGGCATCGAGGGCAAGCTGTTCGCGCCGATGGCGATCACGGTCTCGTTCGCCCTGATCGGCGCCGTGATCCTGTCCATCACCTACGTGCCGGTGATGTGCTCGCTCGTCTTCGACCCCGACAAACCCGTCAAGCACTCGCCCATCGTCGAGTGGCTGCACCGCATCTACCGGCCCCTCCTGGACCGCGCGCTAGCGATGCGAGCGGTCGTCGTGGGCGGATCGGCCATGCTGTTCGCCGTCGCCGTGTTCGGGTTCTCCGGGCTGGGCGCCGAGTTCGTGCCGCGCCTGGACGAGGGCGACATCGCCGTCCAGATTATCCGCTTGCCGTCGGTCTCACTGAGCGAGTCGCTGAAGATCACCGGCGACGTCGAGCGCCAGCTGATGGCGTTCCCCGAGGTCGAGACCGCCGTCGGCAACACGGGCCGGCCCGAGATCTCGACCGACCCGATGGGCGTCGAGATCACCGACGTCTACGTCATCCTCAAGCCCCGGCGCGAGTGGCCCGCCGTCGACGGCCGCCCCAGGAGCAAGGCCCAGCTGGTGGCGGCCATGCAGGAGGCCGTCGAGCACGTGCCGGCGGGCGTCCAGTTCTACCAGCCCATCGAGATGCGGACCAACGAGCTGGTCGCCGGCGCGCGCGGCGACGTGGTGGTCAAGGTGTTTGGCGAGAGCTACGACGACCTCGGCCCGCTGGCGGAGCAGGTCGAGGCCATCCTCCGGGAGACGCCGGGCGCCACCGACGTCTCGCGCGACCAGACCGAGGGCTCGCCCCAGCTGGTCATCCGCCCCGACCGCGCCGCGCTCGCGCGCTACGGGCTGACCGTCGCCGCCCTCAACCGGATCGTCGAGACGGCCGTGGGCGGGGCCGCCGCGGGCGAGGTCTACGAGGGCGAGCGGCGGTTCAGCCTGGTGGTCCGCTTCCAAGAAGCCACGCGGTCGAGCCCGGCCGCCATCGAGTCGCTGCCGGTCGTGACGCCGACGGGCGCGCGCGTACCGCTCTCGGCGCTGGCGTCCGTCGCCGTCGAGTCCGGGCCGGTGGCCGTCTCGCGCGAGGACGGCAGCCGCTTCGTGTCGGTCCAGGGCAACGTGACCGGCCGCGACCTGGCGTCGTTCGTCGAAGAGGTCCAGGCCCGCGTCGCGGCCGAGGTGGACCTGCTACCCGGCACGCGCGTCGCCTACGGCGGCCAGTTCGAGAACCTGGAAGCGGCCACCCGGCGGCTGGCCTTGGTGGTGCCGCTCGCGCTCGCGCTCATCTTTATGCTGCTGTTCCAGACGTTCGGCTCCTGGCGCCTGGCGGCGATGATCTACCTGTGCGTGCCGCTGTCGGTCGTCGGCGGCGTGGCGATGCTGGCCTTGTTGGGGTTGCCGTTTTCGATCTCAGCCGGCGTCGGCTTTATCGCCTTGTTCGGAATCGCGGTGCTGAACGGGTTGGTGATGGTGGGCGCGATCCGCGCGTTCGAGGCCAGCGGCCTGCCCACGCGCCAGGCCGTGCTGGCGGGCGCCGACCAGCGGTTGCGCGCCGTCGTGACCACGGCCACACTCGCCGGCGTCGGGTTCCTACCGATGCTGTTGGGCAGCGGCGCCGGCTCCGAGGTCCAGCGCCCGCTGGCGGCCGTCGTCATCGGCGGCTTGGTGACGAGCACCGTCCTGACGCTCTTCGTGCTCCCGACCGTCTACGTCTGGTTCGGCTCCGGCCACACGCCCGAGCCAACCGACGATGAACTCCTCCCCGACATCGACCGCCAGCGGGACGCGAGTTCGGGCGACGGCACGGGGCGGATTCCTCGTCCCGGCCTCGGCCCCGTGCTCGGCCTGGTCCTCGTGTTGGGCGCAGGAACGGCGCAGGCGCAGGACGCAGGACCACCGGGCGGATCGGCGCTGACGATGACCCAAGCGCTCGACCAGGCCGAGGCGGTCGCGCCCGAGCTGGCGGGCGCGACGGCCGCGATGCTCCGCGCGGCGGCGCGGCGCGAGAGCGCCGGCATCCTGCCCGCGACGGAGTTCTTCTTCGGCGTCGACCGCGTGCCGACCATCGACGGCGGGTTCGGCGGGACTGAGACGGCGATTGGTGCGGCCCAGTCGTTCGGGCTTCCCGCGTTCTACCGCGCCCAGCGCGGCGCGGCCGACGCGCTTCTGGACCAGGCGACGGTCGAGCGCCAGGCGCTGCGCCGAGGCGTCCGGTTGCGCGCCGCACTCGCCTACGTCGAGGCCGTCGCCGCCGACGCCCGCTTGGCGCTCGCCGACTCGTCGGTGGCCGTCGCCCGCACGTTTGCCCGCGCCTCGGGCCGGCGCCAGGAGCTGGGCGCGGCCGGGGCGCTCGAACCGCTCCAGGCCGAGGTGGCGTTGGCCCAGGCCGAGCGCGCGCGCGCCCAGGCCGCCGGCCAGGCCCAAGCCGCCCGCGCCGCGCTGGCGGTCTACCTCGGCGTGCGCGAGAACCTGGTGCTCACCGACCGCCTGTTTGGCGAGACGTCGCCCGACGCCGGACGCGCCCTGCCCGACCTCGACGCGCTGGCGGGCACGGCCCTCGACTCGCTCCTGATCGCCGCCAACCCGCGCCTCCAGTCGTCCCAGGCCGCCGTTCGGGTGGCCGAGGCCGAGGCTCAGGCCGTGGCCGTCCAAAAGCTGCCGTCGTTCGGGGCTGAGGCCGCACTCCAGACCGAGGGCGGCGCCGTCGGCTTCCTGGCCGGCCGCGTGGCCGTGGCCGTCCCGCTCGCCCGGCTGGCGACCGACGCGCCCGACCGCGCCGCCCGGGCCGCCGTCGACGTCGCCGCTCGGGAGAGCGACCGGCTCCTGATCGGCCTCGCCGCCGACCTCCGCCAGCGGGCCGCGGCGCTCCGCGCCGACCTCGCCCAAGTCCGCCTCTACGCCGATCGGCTGGTGCCCCAGGCCCAGCGGGCCTACGCCATCGCGCTGCGCCTGCGCCGCGAGGGCGCCGCGACCTACCTGGAAGTGCTCCAGGCCCAGACGTCGCTTCTCCAAGTGCGCGCCGCGGCCCTCGACGCGCGCCTCGACGCCGTCCGCCTCCAGACCGAGATCGACGCGCTCCTCAACCCCGACTTTTAGATCCGCGCCCGCCCCGGCGGGCCGCCCCGACTCCGATGAAGACGCTTTTCCTCTCCTCCCTCCTGCTCGCCCTCGCCCCGCTGACAGGCTGCGGCCCCGGCGCCGCCGAGGACGCCCACGCCGATGACGCCCACGCCGAGGACGGCCACGACGACGACGGAGATCACGGCGACGAGGTCGCGCTGACGGAGGCCCAGGCCGACGCGGCGCGAATCGAGACGGCGGTCGTTCGAGAGGCGCCGCTGGCGGCCGAGCTGCGCGTGCCGGCCCAGATCGTCCCGACCGAGACGGGCCGCGCCCAGGTCGGCGCCTTGGTCGACGGCCGGGTCGTACGGCTGTTGGTGGCCGAGGGCCAGTCGGTCCGCCGCGGCGCCACGCTGGCGGCCATCGAGAGCCCCGAGGTGGCGCGTCTCCAGGGCGAGTACCTCCAGGCTCGGGCGCGCGGGGTCCAGGCCGAGCAACAGTTGGGTCGCAGCCGCCAGCTCGCGGCCGAGGACCTGATCTCGACGACGCTCCTGGAGCAGGCCGTCGCCGACGCGCGCGCGACGGAGGCCCAGGCCGCCGCGCTGGCGGGCGAGATCCGCGCCCACGGAGGCGCCGCGCCATCGAGTCCGGGTGGCGTGACGGGCCGCGTGACCGTCTCGTCGCCCATCTCGGGCGTCGTCTCGGGGCGCCAGGCCGAGCTAGGCGCCTTCGTCTCGGCGGGCGCCCCGCTCTACGAGGTCGTCGCTCCGGGCCAGGTCTACGCCGACGCCGACGTGGCGCCCGAGGTCGCCGGGTCGGTCGCACGCGGGACGCCGGTGACCGTCGAGGCCCCCGGCGGCCGGCGCTACCGGGGCACCGTCCAGTTCGTCGGCGCCGAGGTGGCAGGCGAGACGCGCACCGCGACGGTCCGCATCCGCGTCGAGAACGCGACGGCCGAGCTCCGCCCCGCGACGTTCGTGACCGCCCTGCTCGACGTCGGGCCCAGGGACGCCGGCGCTCCGACGGCGATCACGGTGCCGGCCGAGGCCGTCGAGCGCGACGGCGCCGAGGCGTTCGTCTACGTCCCCGCCGCCGAGCCGCGGACCTACGCCCGCCGCCCGGTCATGCTCGGCCAGGCGACCGGCGACCGCGTCGAGGTCGCGTCGGGGCTGGCGGCCGGCGAGCGCGTCGTGACGCGCGGCGTGTTCGCGCTCAAGAGCTTCCGCCAGCGCGGCGAGCTGTCGGGGCACGACCACTGACGCCGCGCTACGCCTCGTCGTCGCCGTGCGGCAGCGTGACCACGAACGTGGCGCCCTCGCCCTCGCGGCTGTAGGCCGCCAGCGTGCCGCCGTGGCCCTCGGTCACGATGTCGTAGGCCAGCGACAGGCCCAGGCCCGTGCCCGAGCCGGGCGGACGCGTGGTGAAGAACGGCTCGAACACGCGCGCGCAGTCCGCGACCGGGATCCCGACGCCGTTGTCGACGACGCGGACCTCGACGCCGCCCTCGAACGCCTCGGTTTCCAAGCGGACCACCGGCGGCGGCCCGCCGGCCTCGGCGCGGCGCTCGACGGCCCACCGCGCGTTGTCGAGCAGGTTCACGAACACGCGCTGGAGCGAGCCCGGCGCGACGCGGACGGGCCCCAGGTCGCCGTAGTCGCGCTCGACCGTGACGGCGCTCAGGTCCAGGGTGGTCGCCACCGCCTGGTCGAGGAGCTCGTGGAGGTCGGCCGGCCGGTGGTCGCCGCCCACGTCGCGGACGTGGCCCATCAGGCTGCGCACGATGCTGTCGGCGCGGCGGGCGTGGTCGCGCACGCGGCGCGTGTTGTCGGCGATGGCCGTCAGGTCGGCCTCGACCTCGTCGATGTCGGGCACGTCGCCGCCGTCGCGCGACTGGCGGAGCGTGTCGAGCAGGTGGTCGGTCAGCTCCGCGTTGAGGTCGGCGAAGCCGGCGACGAAGTTCAGCGGGTTCTGGATCTCGTGCGCCAGCCCGGCCGAGAGCCGCCCCAGCGAGGCCAGCTTCTCCGACTGCACCAGCTGGCGCTGGGCCGAGCGCAGCGCCTCCAGCGTGGCCGACAGCTCGGCGTTGGCCGCGCCCAGTTCCTCGGTCCGCAGCCGGGCCACCTCGGCCTCTCGCTGGGCGCGGTCCGCCTCGGCGCGGACCTCGGCCGTCTGGATGCGGCTCCGGGCCTGGGCCGAGAGGAGCCGCTCGTGGAGCGTGTGGTAGGCGCGGAGGTGCCCGATGGCCGCCCCCAGGTCGCCGGCCGCCTGGCAGGCGTCGGCCAGGGCGGCGTAGGCCTGGGCCTGCCGCGGCTCGGCGCCGACCTCGCGCGCGACCTCCAGCGCCTCCTCCAGCACCACGCGGGCGTCGTCGGGCTGGCCCATCCCGACCAGCGTCCGGCCGATGGCGATCAGGCTCGTCGCCTGCGACTGGCGGTTGCCGACGGCGGCGCGCAGGCGGAGCGCGTCGCGGTGGAACGCCAGCGCGGCCTCGCCCTCGCCGCGCAGGTGCGCCAGCCGGCCGAGGTCGCTCAGGGCGCGGGCCTCGGTCAAGATCACCCCCTGCCCGCGCGCCAGCCGCAGCGCCGCCCGCAGGTGCGCCTGGGCCTCGTCGGCGCGGCCGAGGTCGGTGAGCGCGCCGCCCATCACGATGTGGGCCCGGGCCTGCCCGGCGCCGTGGCCGAGGCCCGCGAACAGGCGGAGGGCGGCGTCGCCGTGCTCGACGGCCAGCTCCGGCTGCCCCAGCTCGACGTAGGTGTTGCCGATGGTGGCCCGGACCCACGCCTCGCGCTCGACGTCGCCCAGGACGCGGGCGGCGCGCAGGTTCTCGGCGGCCAGCTCCAGCGCCTGGTCGTAGTGTCCCAGGCTGACGTGGACGGACGTCAGCGCGTCTAGCGCCCACGACCGGCCCGCCAGGTCGCCCAGCGGCTCCATCGCGGCGAGCGCGTGCGTGAGCAGGTCCAGCGCCCGGTCGTGGTCGGACCGGAGGTAGTGCGCGTAGCCCTGGTACGAGTGGGCGAACGCCTGGGCCAGCGCGTCGCCGTCGGCGAGCGCCAGCGCCTCGGTCGCGAGCGCCAGGACGCGGTCGGGTTGGTCGGGGATGTGGGCCGCCGCCTCGGCCAGCAGCCGGGCCACGGGGCCGTCCGGCAGCGCGCCGACCACGAGGTCGCCGGCAGGTTCGGACAGGTCGGCGGTCTCGGTCATCTGCGGAGTGTACGCGCCGGCCCGTCCCGGGTCCCGGACGGGCCCCGCCGAGGAACGGCGCCAACGACGGCCGGTAGACGGGGGCCCACGAGCCCGACTGCGCTGGCCCACATCGTCTACGCCCTCTGCGGCCACGGCCGCGGCCACTCGTCGCGTGCGCTCGCCGTCGCCCAGGCGCTCCGCCAGCGGGGCCACCGCGTGTCGTTCGCTGCCGACCCCGCCGCGGACCTGGAGGTGGCCTACGCCGTGCCCGGCCTGCGCCAAGTCGTGCGCGGCAACCGCGCCCGGCTGTGGCCCACCGCCCGCGTCAACCTGGACCTGACCTGGCGCAGCCCCGAGATCATCGCCGACGCGGCCGCCTGGCTGGCGGAGGCCGGCGCCGACGTGGTCGTGGCCGACCACGAGCCGTTCGTGGCCCGGGCGGCCGTCCGAGCCGGCGTGCCGGTGGTGGCGCTGAGCCACCAGCTGATCCTGACCGAGACGCGGCCCCGCGTGCCGCTGCGCTACGCGGCGTCCTGGCTGGGCACGTCGCTGGGGGTCGGCGTGCTCGCGCCCCGCCGGCCAGCCGCCGCCGTCGTGCCGTCGTTTTTCTTCCCCCCGCGCCGCGCCGGCTCCCAGGCCGTCCTCGTCCCGCCGATCCTGCGCGACGACGTGCTGGCGGCGCGCGCCACCGACGGCGGCCGCGTGCTGGTCTACGTCAACGAGGGCGATGGGATGGCCCCGCTCCTGGACGCGCTCGCCGGCGTCCCGGCCGATGTCTACGGGCTGGGCCGGGCCGGGCCGGCGCCGGCGGGCGTCCGGCTCAAGGCCCCGTCGCGCGCCGGGTTCCTGGAGGACCTCGCCGCCGCCCGCGCCGTCGTCGCGACGGCCGGCTTCACGCTGCTGAGCGAGGCGCTCTACCTGGGCAAGCCCGTGCTGGCGCTCCCCAACCGGGGCTTTTTCGAGCAGACCGTCAACGCGTTGGCCCTCCGCGAGTCAGGGCGCGGCGAGGCGGTCCTGGGCCGCCGGGTCGGCCGGGCTCACGTCGCCGGCTTCCTCGCCCGCGCTGGCGCCTACCGCCAGCCGGCCGCGACCGACGGGGCCGCAGGGCGCGAGCGGGCCGCCGACGTGATCGAGGGGGCGCTGTGCGGGCGCCGGGCGCGCCGCGCCGCCTGACCGCTGGCGGGCGCCGGGACGTAGGACGGACGCCGACGTCGCGCCCTTCACCAGCTATTGCGGCGGCCCGTCCGGCCGGCCGGTTATCTTAGACGGTTCGTCCCCAGGCCCTATGACCGTCCCCGACTTCCTCGGCCAGCAGCCCACGGGCGCCACGCCCGACCCCCACGCGCGGCCCGACGCGTCGATCTTCGACAAGACCACGGCCTTTTTCGCCCCCGACGGCGACTACCAGAAGGTCCACGACGCGGGGCTGTACCCGTTTTTCCGGGCCATCGAGGTCAACGAGGGCACGACGGCCATCATGGACGGCCGCGAGACCATCATGGCCGGGTCCAACAACTACCTCGGCCTGACCTCGGACCCGCGCGTCCGGGCGGCGGCCCGGGCGGCGATCGACAAGTACGGCACCGGCTGCACCGGGAGCCGCTTCCTCAACGGCACCCTCGACCTGCACCTGGAGCTGGAGGAGCGGCTGGCGCGCTTTATGCGCAAGGAGGCGTGCGTGCTGTTCTCGACCGGCTACATGACCAACCAGGGGATCTTGCAGAGCCTGGCCGGGCGCGGCGACGTCATCTTCTCCGACAAGGACAACCACGCCTGCATCCTGGCCGGCCAGCAGGTCTCGGCCGCCGAGACGGTCCGGTACCGCCACAACGACATGGCGCACCTCCGGACGTTCCTGGAGCGGATCTCGACCGAGCGCCCCGACGCGGGCAAGCTGATCGCCACCGACGGCGTGTTCTCGATGTCGGGCACGCTGGCCAAGGTGCCCGAGCTGGTCAAGCTGGCGGAGGAGTTCGGCGCGGCGCTGATGCTGGACGACGCCCACGCGGTGGGCGTGATCGGCGACGGCGGGCGCGGCTCGGCGTCGGTGTTCGGCCTGGAGGACCGCGTGGACGTGGTCACGGGCACGTTCTCCAAGAGCTTCTCCAGCCTGGGCGGGTTCGCCGTGGGCGACGAGACGGTGATCGAGTACGTCCGCCACACCGCGAGCACCCACATCTTCAGCGCGTCGATGCCGCCGCCGGCCGTGGCGACGGTGCTAGCGTGCCTCGACATCCTGGAGGCCGAGCCCGAGCGGCTCGAACGGCTGGCCCAGATCTCCGACCGGATGCGCGAGGGCTTCCGGTCGCTCGGGTTCAACGTGTGGGCCTCCCAGACGCCCATCATCCCGGTCGTCATCGGCGAGATGTACTTGTGCTTCGAGTTCTGGAAGGACCTGCTGGAAGAGGGCGTGTTCACCAACGCCGTCGTCCCGCCGGCCGTCCCGACCGGCCAGTCGCTCATGCGGACGAGCTACATGGCCACCCACTCCGACGACGAGCTCGACCGGGTGCTGGAGGCCTTCGAGACCGTCGGGCTGCGGCACGGGATCATCGCCCCGGGCGGCGTCGTCGGCCCAGCGATGGCCCAGAACGGGGCCGGCTAGGGTCGGCGGACAGGCCGGCCCGCGGTGCGCCCGGGGCGGCCCGCCCCCGGACGGCCGGCCGCCGGTTCGCGGCGCGGAGCGCCTAGGCCGCCCCGTCCTGGAGCGCCGCCAGCAGCGCGGCCCGCGCCTGCCCCGGCGTCTCCGCCTGGCGGACGGCCTCGACGGTGGCGTCGTCGCGTAGCATCCGGGCCACCAGCGCCAGCCACCGCAGGTAGGTCGCCGACGGCACGCGCGCCGGGGCCGCCAGCACCGCGACCACGTGGAGCGGCGCCGAGCCGCCGGCCAAGCCCTCTCGGCTCACGCCGACGCCGAGGAACGAGCCTCCCGACGTGTCGGGCCGGGCGTGGACGAGCCCGACGCCGGGGCGGATCTCGGTGACGCCCTCCGCCCCGATGGCGCCCAGCAGGGCGAACCGGGCCGGCTCGGCGAGCGAGCCCCCCACCACCTGCGCCGCCAGCTCGACGGCCGTGCCGGGCCGGAGCCCCAGGCGGACGTGCTCCGGCACGAACCGGCTCAAAAAGCCCCGCTCGCTGCTCGTCAGGCCCGCCGGCAGGATCGCGGAGGCGGGCACTTGGCCGGGGTAGACCACCAAGAGCGGTCGGTCGGGAAAGCGGCCGGCGAGGCTGCGCGGCAGCCGGTCCAGCGACGCCCGCCACGCCACCGAACCCCGCCGGGCCGAGACCACGGCCAGGGCGTCGGTGGGGAGCAAGACGTGGCCGAGGGTCGTGTCGAGGTCGGCCCACGAGTCGAGGGCGAGGGGCTTGGGCGTCGGCCCGCCGCGGCTCGCGAAGGCGGCGGCGCTGGCCGCCGCCCCGCTGACGGACACGATGGCGAGGTCGGCGCCGGCGCGCGCCGCCAGCCGGGCCAGCAGCCGGGCGCTGGTCGTGAACCCGGGCTCCAGGTCGGCCAGGGGCGGCACGGCCACGACCAGCCGGCGGGCCGTCGCCAGCCCGCGCGGGGCGTGGGCGATCACGACCGCCGCCGTGGTCTCGCCGAGCACGCGGTCGGGGACGCTCCCGAACAGGACCCGCTCGGCCGCCGCGCTGCCGTCCCAGCCCATCACGACCGTCGTGGTGCGGGTCTCAGCGGCAGCGCGGGCAAGCGCCCGGGCCACGTTGCTCTCGGAGCGGACGAGCGGCAACACGGGCACCGACGCGCCCGCCGCGTGGACGACGGCGACCGACAGCAGCCGCTCGCCCCGGGCGACGCTCTGGTCCGGGTCCGGCCCGCCGCCGACCACGGTCACGGCCACCAGGGGGGCCTCGGAGTTGTCGTCGCGCGCCAGCAGCGCCAGGTCCACGATGTCGGCCACGGTGGCCGGGTTCGAGAGCGAGACCAGCAGGCGCGACCGGGCCGGCGCCGCGCGCCCGGCCTCGGCCGCGGCGGCCAGCCGGCGGCCGGCGGTCTCCACCAGCCACGGGCCCACCAGGCACGTCACCAGCACCATCGCGATCGTCCCGTTCAAGACCGCCGGGCCGAACAGGCCCACCTCGACGCCGACGAGCACGGCCGCGAGTGTGGCCGCCGCCTGGGGCACGGTCAGGCCGTACACCAGGCGGACCTCGTCGGCGGAGTAGCCGAACGCGGGGCGCGTGGCCCAGGCGGCGGCGCCCTTGGTCACGAGCAGGACCGCCGCCATCGTCGCGGCGACACCCCACGACCGGGCCGCCCCGGGCCCTCCGGCAAAGGCGGCCAGGTCCACCAGCATCCCGGTCGAGAGCAGGAAGAACGGCACGAACATGGCGTTGCCGAAAAAGCCGATCCGGTTGGCCAGCGCCCCACCCTCGGGCACCAGCCGGTTGAGTGCCAGCCCAGCCAGGAACGCGCCGATGATGGGCTCGACGCCCAGCCCCTCGACGGCCAGGGCGCACGCGAAGACGACCGCCAGCACGAACACGAACTCGACCGTCGCGTCCTGGGCCGCCCGGCGCAGGAACCACGCGCCCAGCCGGGGCACGCCCCACAGCACCAGCCCGCCGAACGCCGCCAGCGAGCCGGCCACGCGCACCAGCACCCAGCCGTCGAGGCCGGTCCCGGCCCGCGCCCCGGTGGCGACCACCGCCAGCACCAGCAGCGCTAGGGTGTCGGTCAGGATCGTGGCGCCGACGGCCGTCGTGACGGCGTTCTCCTTGGCCAGCCCCAGCCGGGCGGCGGCGGGGTAGGCCAGGAGCGTGTGGCTGGCGAACACACTGCCCAAGAGCACCGACGCCGGCCACCCCAGCCCGAACGCCAGCCGCCCGACGGCCAGGCCCACCAGTTGGGGCAGCGCGAACGTCAGCGCGCCGAAGACCAGGCTGCGGCGGCGGTGCCGGGCGAACTCGTGGAGGTCGATCTCGAGCCCGGCCAGGAACATGATGTAGAGCAGCCCGACCGTGCCGAGGAGCACCATCGTCGCGTCGCGGTCGAGCACGCCCAGCGCGTTCGGCCCCAGCGCCACGCCGGCCGCCAGCAGCAGCACCGACGACGGGACGCCGCGCCGGGCCACCAGCGGCGCCGCCAGCAGCACCAGCAGCACGACCGTGAACACGGCGACCGGGTCGCGGAGCGGGAGCGAGACGGCGAGGGCGAGCACGGGGCGGCAGAGCGGAGCCGGCGAGGATACGCCGCCCGCGACTGGCGGCCGCGCTCGGCGGGGAGCAGGCGGCCGGGAGGAGCGGCGGGCGGGCCGGGGGTAGCTTGGCCCACGCCTCCCGACGCCGCATGCCCACGCTCACCGTCCGCCCCGTCCGCTCCTCCGGCGACCGGACGGCGTTCCTCGACTTCCCGTACGCGCTCTACGCCGACTCGCCGTACTTCGTCCCGCCGCTGCGGATGGACCAGAAGAAGGTGCTCGACCCCAAGAAGAACCCGTTTTTCGAGCACGGCGCGCTCCAGATGTTCCTCGCCGAGCGCGACGGCCAGGTCGTCGGTCGGGTGGCGGCCATCGAGAACGGCCAGCACCTGGCCAAGTACGCCGACGGCAACGGCTTCTTCGGCTTCTTCGACGTGGTGGACGACTACGCGGTGGCCCACGCGCTGCTCGACGCCGCCGCCGACTGGCTCCGCCAGCGCGGGCTCACGGGCGTGCGCGGCCCGGCCAACCCGACCATGAACGACGTGCCGGGGCTGCTCGTGGACGGGTTCGACCGGCCGCCGGCCATCCTGCTGCCGTACAACTACCCGTACTACGAGGGCTTCCTGGAGCGCTGGGGGTTCGAGCGGGCCATGACGATGTGGGCGTTCTACGTCCACGAGGCCTACATCAACAAGGAGCGGATGGCGCGGGGCGCGGCGATCGTGGAGAGGCGCAACCCCGGCATCACCGTCCGCTCTCTGGACCCCGAGCGGTTCGAGGAGGACGTGGCCGCGGCCATGCGGATCTACAACCGCGCGTGGGCCAACAACTGGGGCCACGTGCCCTACACCGAGCACGAGGCGCTCCACCTCGCGGCCGACCTCAAGCCCATCATCGAGCCCGAGCTGTTCCTGTTCGCCGAGCTCGACGGCGAGCCCGTCGCGTTCTCGGCGTCCATCCCCAACCTCAACCAGGCGCTCCGCTTCCTCCCGCGCGGCCGGCTGACGTCGCTGTCGCTCCCGAAGGTGCTGGGCGCGTGGAAGCTGGGCGGCGTCTACGAGGTCCGCATGGCGCTGATGGGGATCCTGCCGGAGCACCGCGGCTCGGGGCTGGACGCGTTCCTGATCCACCACACCATCGTCAACGGGCGGCGGGACGGCTACCAGGCCGCCGAGCTGAGCTGGGTCCTGGACGCCAACAAGCCGCTCATCAACGCGCTGGAAAAGCTGGGCTGCACGCGCGACAAGGAGTACGCCATGTTCCAGGCGGCCCTCTAGCGGACCGCCGCCGCCCGCTGGCGGAACGGCTCCGCGAACGGCGAACGGCGAACGGCGAACGGCGAACGGCGAACGGCGAACGGCGAACGGCGAAAGGAAAATGCGCGTTGGCGACGGGCGCCGCCAGTCGGGCGCGACGGGATTGGCGGGACGTGCGCCGGAAGACGACGCGCGGGGCGTCTCTACGGGACCGCGGCCGCGGGGAACCTCGGCGGCCCGGCGTCTCGAACCTCGAACCTCGAACCTCGAACCTCGAACCTCGAACCTCGAACCTCGAACCTCGAACCTCGAACCTCGAACCTCGAAC
>CANLSR010000006.1 GCA_947493945.1 uncultured bacterium
CCGGGGGACAACACGCAGTTCACGGTCGACCTCATCCAGCCGGTGGCGATGGAGGAGGGGCTCCGGTTCGCGATCCGCGAGGGGGGCCGGACGGTCGGCGCCGGCGTCGTCTCCAAGATCCTCGACTGATCCGGCCCGGGGCCGCTGGCGGGCGCCGCCAGCCGGTCTCCACCGACGATTCTGAACCGCGCCCGGTGCGGTTCGTAGATTGGACGACCGCCGGTGCCTCTCGGGGTGCCGGCGGTCACGCTTCACGGGCGTGGCGCAATTGGTAGCGCATCGGTCTCCAAAACCGACGGTTGCAGGTTCGAGTCCTGCCGCCCGTGCTCTGGCCTCCCGAACCAACCTCCACACGACATGGCGACCCAGACCCAGACGGCCCCCGGCGGCGCGGCCGGCAACTACCTCGTGGAGGTCCGCAAGGAGATGCGGAAGGTCAACTGGCCCAAGCGCAAGGAGCTGATCAGCAACACCGTCCTGACGCTGGTCTCGGCGCTGGTGATCTCGCTGTTCATCTTCGGCGCCGACCAGGTCATCAGCTGGGCGCTCCGGCTGATCTACCAAAGCTAGACCGACCTCCCCCCACGCGCGCCTCCTCCCGATCCTATGCCCGCCGTCCGCAAGTCGATTCGCAAGTGGTACGTCCTCCGGACGTTCTCCGGCCACGAGAAGAAGGTCAAGGAATACCTCGAGGGCGAAGTCGAGCGGCTGGGCTACGAGGACAAGCTGACCCAGGTCGTGATCCCGACCGAGACGGTCTTCGAGATGCGCGCCGGCAAAAAGAAAACGCGCGAGAAGACGTCGTTCCCGGGCTACATCCTGCTCGAAGCGCTGGTGGACCCCTACCTCCAGGAGGTCATCTCCGGCGCCCCGTCCACCATCGGGTTCTTGGGCGCCAACGGCGAGCCCGTCCCGCTCCGGCCCGACGAGGTCAACCGGATCCTGGGCATGATGGACGAGGAGAAGGGCGAGCAGCCCGAGATCCCGTTCAAGACCGGCGACCCGGTCAAGGTGGTCGACGGCCCGTTCAACACGTTCACCGGGTTCGTGGAGGAGGTCTACCCCGACAAGATGAAGGTGCGCGTGATGGTCTCCATCTTCGGCCGCAAGACGCCGCTGGAGCTGGACTACCTCCAGGTCGAGCACGAGGGCTAGCGCGCGGGTCCGGCGCTGGCCGAGCCAGCGCACCGTCCGCGCCGCTGGCGGCTTGGCCGGGCCGCTGCTCGGGTCGGGTCGCCAAGCCAGAGCCCTCCGCCCACGCGGGGCGCCAGCGGGGCGGGTCGTTCCTCACGCAGACGCCGCTGAACCTCGCGTCGTCTCCGTCCGCCTGGGGCCCGGGCGTGCGATCTTGCGGCCCGCCCCCCCAAGACCGTGACCCGCCCCCCCCCCCTCGACGCCCCGGCCGACCGGCCGCTCATCCTGGTCGCCAACGACGACGGCATCGACGCGGCGGGCATCGCCGCGCTGGCGGCGGCGCTCGACGGGCTGGGGACGGTGGCCGTCGTGGCGCCGTTCGAGGAGCAGAGCGCGGTCGGCCACGCGATCACCGTGCGCGACCCGATGCGGGTCCACGAGTGGCCGTTCGAGGGGCCGCGCGGGCCGATGTGGGCGCGCGCCGTGACGGGCACCCCGGCCGACTGCGTCAAGATCGCGGTCCAGAAGCTGCTGCCGCGCCCGCCGGACCTGGTGGTCTCGGGCATCAACCACGGCCCCAACACGGCCGTCAACGTGCTGTACTCGGGCACGGTGAGCGCGGCGACCGAGGCCGCGATCCTGGGCGTCCCGTCGCTCGCCGTCTCGCACGCCGCGTGGCGGCCCGACGACTTCGAGCCGGCCGGCCGCGTCGCCGCCGACCTGGCCGCGCGCGTGCTCGCCGACGGCCTGCCGCCGGGCGTGCTCCTCAACGTCAACGTCCCCAACCGAGCCCACGACGAGATCCTGGGCGTCCGCGTGACGCGCCAGGCGCGGGCGCGGTGGGAGGAGGAGTTCGAGGAGCGCCGCGACCCGATGGACCGGCCGTACTACTGGCTCGGCGGCCGGTTCGTGGACCTCGACGGCGGCACCGACACCGACCTGGCGGCGCTCGCCGACGGCTTCGTCTCCGTGACGCCGCTCCACCTCGACCTGACGGCCTACGACCACCTCGACGCCGTCCGCGCCCTCACCTCCGAGACCCATGTCTGACATGCCTGCCGCGGGCGACCGCGCGCCCGACTTTTCCGCCCCCGACCAGACCGGCCGCACCGTCCGGCTGGCGGACTTTGCCGGCCAGACGGTGGCGCTCTACATCTACCCCAAGGACGAGACGCCGGGCTGCACCAAGCAGGCGTGCAACCTGCGCGACCACACCGCCAGCCTGGACGCGGCCGGCGTCGCCGTGGTCGGCGTCTCGCCGGACCCGGTCGAGAGCCACGAGCAGTTCGCGGCGGCCCACGACCTCCCGTTCCCACTGCTGGCCGACCCCGAGCGCGAGATCCTAGAGGCGTACGGCGCCTGGGGCGAGAAGACGCTCTACGGACGTACGAGCGTCGGCGTCAAGCGGACGACGTTCCTGATCGGGCCGGACGGCGTGGTCCTGCACGTGTTCAAGCGGCCCAAGACGGACCGCCACGCCCAGGAGATCCTGGACCGTCTGGAGAAGCTGGCCGTCTAGGCCGGGCTCCGCTAGGTTGACGACCCCCGTGGGCGCCGCGTCTCACGCTCCCAAGGCCGCGGCCCCATCTCTTTCTCTCCCAACGCATTGTCCCCATGATGGTCGCCGGTAACTGGAAGATGAACCTGGGCTTGGCCGACGCGGTCCGCCTGGCCTCCGACGTGGCCCGCGAGACGGCCGACGACGCCCGGGCCGTGACCGTGGCCGTGTGCCCGCCGACGATCTGGCTGGAGGCCGTCGCCGAGCGCGTGCGGACGAGCGGCGTAGCGCTGGGGGCCCAGGACGTCCACCCGGAGGCGTCGGGCGCGTTCACCGGCGAGGTGGCGCCGCCGATGCTCCGCGAGGTCGGCGCGCGCTACGTGATCGTGGGCCACAGCGAGCGCCGCCAGCTGTTCGGCGAGTCGAGCGCGTTCGTGGCCGAGAAGGCGCGCGCGGTGCTGGCGGCCGGCATGGCCCCGATCCTGTGCGTCGGCGAGACGCTGGACGAGCGCGAGGGCGGCGACGCCGAGGCCGTGGTCCTGGGCCAACTAGCGGAGTCGCTCGACGGCGTGGCCCTGGACGACCCGGCCGGGCTGGTGGTGGCCTACGAGCCCGTCTGGGCCATCGGCACTGGACGCACGGCCACGCCCGACCAGGCGCAGACGATGCACGCCGCGGTCCGCGCCGCGCTGGCGGAGCGGTTCGGCGGGGGCGAAAAGATCGAGATCTTGTACGGCGGCAGCGTCAAGCCGGGCAACGCGGCCGAGCTGTTCGCCCAGCCCGACCTCGACGGGGCGCTGGTAGGCGGCGCCAGCCTGGACGCCGACGCGTTCGCGGCCATCGTGGCGGCGGCCCGTGCGTCTCTGTAGCGTCGCGCTTCTGGGCGTCGCGCTGGCGGCGCTGGCCGGCGGCTGCTCAGGGGGCGCGCGTCGCACCGCCGCGCTCGACGCCGCCGCGCTGAGCTACCGCGCCGATGAGCCGGCGTTCGTGGTCCAGGTCTTGGGCACGGTCCGAGACGGCGGAACCGGCGTGGACGTCTACCTCGGCGTGCCGCGCTCGTCGCTCGCGTTCCGCCCCGCCGGCGACGCGCTGGAGGCCGTCGCCCGGTGGCGGGTGACGCTGGAACGCGGCGGCGCCGCGGTGGACACTCGGGCCCCCGTCGACACCCTGCGCGAGGTTTCCGCCGCCGCCGTCCGCCAGCCGGAGCCGGTGTGGCGGCGCGTCCGCATCGACGCGCCGCCGGGCCGCTACCGCGTCCGCGTGGTGCTGGAGGACCCGACCAGCGAGCGGACGGCCGAGCGCGAGGCCGACGTGGACGTGTTCGCCGTCGACCGCCGGCCGGCGCTGGGCGAGATCCGGCTGGAGAGCGCGGGCGACGGGGGGGAGGCGACGCCGGTCGACCCCGGCGCGGTCTCGGCCGCCGCCGACTCGCTGCGCGCCGTCGTCCAGGCGACGGCCGTCCCCGACGGCGCGGCGGCGGCGTTGACGGTCGTCCGGCTACGCGCCGACGCGGCCCCGGCGGCGCCGCCGACGGACGCGGCCCCGGGCTCGCTGGCGCGCCGTGGCGTGGACCCGTCCCAGGTCGACACCGTCCAGTCGGTCCGCCAGCCCGTGGCGGCCGGCGACGTGCTCGACGTGGGGGTGCCGCTGCCGGGCCTCGTGCCGGGCGTCTACGTCGTCCGTCTGGACCTGGAGGCGCCCGACGGGACGCCGCTCGACACCGCCGACCGCGTCGTGGTGGTGCGCCGACCGGACTACCCCGCCCTGACGCGCCTGGGCGACTTGGCCGAGCCGCTGGTCTACCTCGCCGACCGCCGCGAGGTGGAGCAGATCCTGGGGGCCGAGTCGCCCTCGGCCCGCCGCCGGGCCTTCGACCGGTTCTGGGGCGAGCGCATGGACGACCGCCGGCTGGCGGCGGCCACCGTGCGGGTGTTCTACGAGCGCGTCGAGCAAGCCAACCGGCTGTTCGCGACCTACAAGGACGGCTGGAAAACCGACCCGGGCATGATCTACGTCCTGTTCGGCCCGCCCAGCTACGTCGAGCCGAGGGCCGACGGCGAACGCTGGACCTACGACGGCGACAGCGGCGCGCCGGCCACCGTGACCTTCGAGCGCACGGCCGGCCGGCCGGGAGGGGCCGGGCCGTTCGGCGTCCTGACGCTGGTCCGTGACCGCGGGTACGCGGAGGCGTGGGAGCGCGCGCGCTCCCAGTGGCGTAGTGGCGTGGTACCGTAGGTCCGAGAAGGGCCTGAGCGCCGAGGGCACCGACCTGCGCGCGCACTGCGCCGTCGTCATGACCGACCCGACGCCCGCCGACACCGCCTGGCGCCGTCCCGGGGCGACTGGCAGGGCACCGACGACACGCTCGCTGGACCCAGGTCGTCGGCAAGGCCCGGCGGGGGGCGCCTGGCCGCAAGGGCTCCTCCGACCGCGCCTTGCGGGCGCCAGCTCGTGGCGCTGGCGGCCCCGGCCGACCGCTCGCGCCGGCGCGGCCGACCAGATGCAAGAGGCCGGCCCAAGCGCGTTGCTCGGGCCGGCCTCTTAAGGCAGGTTGGCGCGTCGGCTCAGGCCGACTGCTCGCACTGCTCGACCAGGTCTCCGGTCGTGTCGTCGCCGTTGTGGCGGAAGAGCGTGCCCTCCGAGCCCGGCCCGCTCCCCTTCGTCCACCACTCCAACTCGTCGCCCACGTAGCGGGCGCCGCTGCCCGACACCGCGATGGTCATCGGAAGCGTCTGGCCGTCGTACTCCACGGTGGCCGTGTCGTTCGTCGGGTAGGAGGCCTGGACCGTCTGCCCGCTCTCGCACTGGTACACGACCTGGGCGGACGGATCGACGGCGGGCTCCGTCGAGACCACGGCCGGCTCGTCAGCGACGACGGCCGGCTCCGTCGAGACGACCGCGTCGTTCTCGGGCGAGGCGCAGCCGGCGGCAGCGATGGCGAACAAGAGGGGAAGAGAGAAACGCATGGGAATGCTTAGGAAGAGGGAGGTGTGTACGGTAGGCCGATCGGATCCGACCAGCCATGCAAGACATTAAGGATATAACGGCGGTCCCAAATCTAAATTGTGCTGAGATCTGACGGCCGGGCTCTGTTTCGATAAGGGCCGAGGCACGGCCGGTCCCTGCGCGGAGGCTTGCGGAACAGGACGGCCCTTGCCGCCCGCCACCGGCTTCGCCAACGCGGAACGTGTCGGCCTCGGACGGGGCCGACGACGAGCGCCAGCGGGGCGGCGGTCGGGCGCCGCCGCATTTTTGCCCGGCCGGCCGGTGCCCCCGTCGAGGCGTACCCTCCGGTCGCTAGATTCCTACGTCCCCCCGACATCCGATGCCTGGACCGCGCGCCCGCCTTCTCGTCAGCGGCGACCTTCACCTGGGCCGCTACCCCAGCCGGGTGCCGCCCGGCGACCCCGCGCTGGCGGTCGAGGCCGTCCTGCGCTCGCTCGTCGACCAGGCCATCGAGCGGTCCGTCGACGCGGTCGTGCTCACGGGCAACCTGGCCGACGAGAGCAACAAGTACTTCGAGGCCTTCGGCATCCTGGAGCGCGCGCTGCACCGCCTGGTCGACGCCGGGGTCCCGGTCTACGCCGTCGCCGGCGACCACGACCACGACGTGCTCGGCGCCATCGCCGACGCCGTCGGCCCGGGCGTCCGGGTGTTGGGCCGAGGCCAGGCGTGGGAGGCGGCCACGCTCCACAAGGGCGGCGAGGACCGGGTCCGGCTGGTCGGGTGGTCCTTTGCCGGGCCCCACGTCCACACGTCGCCGCTGGACAGCTGGCCCGGCGCCGGGGGCGAGGTCCCGACCGTCGGCGTGCTCCACGGGGACCTGGGGGCGGCGGCCAGCGCCTACGCGCCCGTTGCCCTGGCGGACCTGCAGGCGTCGGGCGCCTCGGCCTGGCTGGTCGGCTCCGCCCACGCCTCGCTCGTCGAGGCCGCCGGCGGGCCGCTGGTGCTCGGCCCCGGCCCGCCGCAGCCGCTCGGCCCGGGCCAGAGCGGCGCGCACGGGGCCTGGATCGTCGAGGTCGCCACCGACGGCACGGCGACCGCGGAGGCGCTGCCCCTCGCGACCGTCCGCTACGACGCCGTCGCGGTGGACCTGGACGGGACCGCCGACGCCGACGCCATCCGCGAGCGGGTCGTCACGGGCCTGCGCGACTACGCGGCGGCGCTGCGCGCGGGCTCGCCGGCGCTGCGCCGCGCCGTGGTCCGGCTGACGCTCAAGGGCCGGACGCCGGCCTACCGCGCCGTCGAGGCCGTGATCGGGGAGCTGGAGGCCGCCGGGGAGACGACCGCCGGCGGCCTGACCGTGACCGTCGACCGCGCCGAGGACCGGGCGCGGCCGGCGCTCGACCTCGCCCGGCTGGCGGAAGGCAGCGGGCCGGTGGCGACGCTGGCCGGGCTGGCGCAGCGGCTGGAGAGCGGGGCGCCCTCGGCAGGCGACCTGGGGCTGATCCGCAGCGGCGTGGAGGCGCTCCAGCAGGCCCGGCGGGCGCGCGTGTTCGAGCCGCTGGCCCGACACGGCCGGCTGGAGCCGGACCTCCAGGCCGAGGCCGTGACGCGCCTGCGCCGCCAGGCCTACCGCCTGCTCGACGAGGCCCTGACCCAGCAGCCCTCGGACCACGCCGTGCCCCAGGACGCGTCTGCGACCGGCCCGCCAGCTGGCGAACGTGACGCACCGGGCGGCCCCGGCGCCCTCGACCCTGGGCTGACGGCGTCCGCCAGCCCGCCGACGAACGGCCACACGGACGCTTGACGGCCGACCGCCGCCACCGCTCCCGACTCCTCCCCCCGACATGGACCGCTTGGACTTTTCCGCCGTCGCCGTCAAGACGTTCTACGGCCAGCCGATGCCGGGGCTCGCGGCCGACGGCCTGGGGCCGGGCGTCAACGTGGTGTACGGGCCGAACGGGCAGGGCAAGACCACGCTGGCGCGCGCGCTCCACGGCGCCCTGTGGCCGGAGACGGTCGCGGACGCCCGGCCGACGTACGCGGCCGCGTTCCACGTCGCCGGGGACGACTGGCAGGTCGAGTTCGACGCCGGCGTGCCGCGCTACCGGCGCGGGTCGGAACCGGCCGACCGGCTCCCGCTGCCCGACGCGAGCTACCGCGACCGCTACGAGCTGTCGCTGCGCGACCTGCTGCTGGCCGACGGCGACGCCTTTGCCGAGGTCGTCCGCCGCGACGCCGTCGGGGGCGTCGACCTGGACCAGGCACGGAACCGGCTGGGTTTTAAGGCCGCGCCCAGCCAGCGGCTCAAGGTCACCACCGAGGCCGAGGAAGCGGCGCGCGGCGTCCAGCGCCGCCAGCACCAGCTCGGCGCCCTCCGCGCTCGGGAGCAGTCGCTGGGCGAGATCGCCGACCGCGCCGCCGAGGCCACCGACTCCGCCGAACTGGCCGAGCTGTACCGGCTGCTCGACGAGGCCCACGACCGCACCGAGGCCGCCGACGCCGCCGACCGCGTCGTGGCCGGCTTCGCGCCCGCGCTGGCGGCCGTCGCCGCCGACACGCAGGGGCGCTACGACGAGCACGCCATCGCCGTCCGCCGGGCCGACGCGCGGCGCAGCGCCGCCGAGGCCGCGCGGTCCCACGCGCGCGCCGAGCTGGCGGCCCAGGGCTGGGACGAGGTGGCTCTGCCCGAGACGGCCGAGGTCGAGTCACGCGCGAGAGAGATCGAGGCCGCGACACGCGCCCTGGAGGACGCCGAGCGGACGCGCGCCGCCGCCGCCGAGCGCGAGCGCCAGGCGCGCGAGGCGCTGGGCGGCCACATCGACGTGGCGCCGACGGTCGACATCGGAGCCCTCGGTGACGTGGCCGCGTTCGTCCGCCAGGCCGGCACGCTTCGCGGGCGCCGGACCGAGCTGGAGGCCCGTCTGCTGGCCGCAAAGTCTCGCATCAACGCCGTCCGCTTCCACGACGCAGGCGAGCTGGGCCGCGCCGCCGATCAGCTGCGCCGCTGGCTGGCGCACACCGTCGAGGCCGAGAACCGTCCGGTGGGATTGCAGCCGCTGCCCGTCTGGATCGGCGCCGCCGTGCTGGCGGCCGCCGCGGCCGCGCTGGGCGTCTGGCTGGCGCCGGGCGCGTGGTGGCTGCTGCTGGGCGCCGCCGCGCTGGCGGCCGTGGCCGCCGCGCTGGACCGGACGGCCGAGGCCACCGAGACCCCCGCCGCCGACGCTCGGCAGGCGTTCGACGCCCTGCCCGTGCCGGGCCCGACTGAGTGGACGCCGGCCGAGGTCCAGAAAAAGCTGGACGCCATCGAGCGCCAGATGCTCGACCAGAAGGAGCGCGAGATGTGGCGGGCCTCCATCGACGAGATCGAGCGGAACCTGGCCGCCGTCGACGCCGACCGCCAGCCGCTCGACGCCGAGGCGGCCCGCATCAGCGACGCCCTCGGCGTCGACACGCCGGACTCGCCCGAGACGCTCCACCTGCTCGCGCGCTCCATCCTGGCCTGGCAGAGCGCCGCCCGCGACCTGGGCGTCGCCGACGCCGCCCGCGATCAGGCTCGGGACGCGCTCCAAGCATCGCTCGACCGGTTCAACCACGCCCTAGACGGCCTCCCCGTCGAGCACGCGACCGACGCCGCCAGCGCGGCGGGCGTCGTGGCTCGCCTGGCGCGCGAGGCGACCGAGCGCGACCGGCTCCGCGCCGAGGTGGCCCGGCTGGACCAGAGCGCTGGTCAGGCCGGGGAGCAAGTGCGCGAGGCCGAGCGTGCGCGCGACGCGTTCCTGTCCCGGCTGGGGCTGGCGGAGCCGGCCGACGAGGGCATCGCGGCACTCGTGGCCGAACATCCAACCTACACGGCCGCCGTCGAGGAGGCCGCCCGCGCCCGCGCCGTCGCCGAGGAAGCCACCACGCGCGCCCGCTCCCACAGCCGCTACACCGACGCCGCTGGCGCCCTGGACCGGCCGGCCCTAACCGCCGCCCGGTCGGTCGCCCAGGCTCGGGCCGCCCGCCGCGACGAGTGGCTGGAGGAGAAGGCACAGATCCAAGCGCTCGTCGGCGAGGCCCGCCGCGCCTCGGCGCTCGCGGCAGCGCACGCCGAGCACGCCCGGGCCCTCGACGCGCTCGAAGACCGCTACCACAGCCAGGCCGACGCGCTCGTCGGCCACGCGCTGGCAGACTACGTGGAAGAGGAGACGCGCGACCAGCACCTGCCCGTCGTGTTCAAGCGCGCCCGCGAGGTGCTGGCGGAGATCACCGACGACCGCTTCCGGCTCGACTTCGACGAGGACGAGGGCACGTTCCAGGCCTTCGACGCCGTCCGAGGCCGCGTGTACGGGCTGGACGAGCTGTCGTCCGGCACGCGGCTTCAGTTGCTGCTGGCCGTCCGGCTGGCGTTCGCGGAGCAGCAGGAGGTGGGCGTGCGGCTGCCCATCCTGCTCGACGAGGCGCTCGCCAACTCCGACGACGAGCGCGCCGGGGCCATCGTGGAGGCCGTGCTCCGGCTGTGCCGCCAGGGCCGCCAGGTGTTCTACTTTACGGCCCAGGCCGAGGAAGTCGCCAAGTGGCGCCGCCTGGCCGACCAGCACCCCGACGTCGAGTGCCGCTTTGTCGGCCTCCCCAACGCCGACGCCTTGGTCGCCGTCGACCTAGAAACCACGCCCGCCAGCGAGACCACGCGCCGCGTGCCCGACGTCGACGGCCGGTCGATGGACGCCTACGCCGGCGCCGTCGGCGTGCCGCCGTGGACGGGCTGGGACGCCCTCGCGTCGCTCCACGTCTGGTACCTGCTCGACACCCCTGAGGAGGTCCGCGCGTGCCTGCGCCGCGGCTACGCCACCTGGGGCCAGCTCGCCTCGGCCGCCGAGCGCGGCAAGCCCGTTCCGGTCGAGGACTGGGACCGCGTCCAGCGCCGCGCCGCCGCGGTCGGGGCGTGGCAGCAGGCCTGGCGCCAGGGCCGCGGCCGCCGCGTCGACCGGGCCGCGTTGGAGGCGGCCGGCGCCGTCACTCATGCGTTCATCGACGAGCTAGACGCGGTGTGCGGCGACAGCGGCGGCGACGCTCAGGAGCTCCTGGAGTGCCTGGAGCGCGGCGAGGTGGTCCGCTTCCAGGACCGCCAGGTCGAGCGTCTGGAAGCCCACCTCGCCGACGGCGGCTACCTCTCGCCCGACCCGCGCCTGCCCGAGCCCGAGATCCGCCGCCGCGTCGCCGAGGCCGTGCCCCACGCCGACGCCACCGAGGACGCGTTCGCCGTGCTCGCCCGCGTCCGCCAGCGGGCCGAGGCGCTGGCGGCGGACGTCTGATCTGGGAGTTGGTACCTCAGATCAGAGGTCGTTTGGCGTCAGGCCCGTTCGTTTCGCGACGCGTGACAACATTCGCGGGCCGATTCCTACGTTGTCGTGGAAAGCGTCCTCGGTCGGTTCGTTCGGTCTACGGTCCGTCGCCGCGTGGCCACGGACCGGCAAGCTGTTGCACCACGCTGCCCACACCGGGCGGACGCTGAGGTCGACCCCGCGGGTGTCCACGCGCCCACGGACGCGCTCGGCGCCGTCCGTTTCCTCCAGCAGGGTGGCCTTGGACTCGGGGCCCCACCGCCGAGCGGGACGCGTCGGGGGCCTCCGGCTCTCCGAGGGGGCCGCGCCCGGCGGGCGGAGCGCCTCGGCGGGCGGGGAAGCTGCGCGTGGGCGACCTTCCCCTGACACCCTGGCCTCCCCATGCTCCGCAACGCCTTTACGCCGCCCTGCGGCTTCGACCTCTCGACCACCACCGTCGCCAGCGCAAGCGGGCTGGCGGCCATCGCGTACTGGGGCTACCGGCTGGTGCTCCACCCCGACGGCTCCCACTTCGTCCACGAGACGTACTACGACGCGCGCGAGGGGCTGCTGGGGATCGCGCGGGCGCCGGCCCGGCCCTGCGGCGACTCCGCGGCCGACGTCCGCGACGCGCTGGCGCGGATGGACGAGGGGCTGTCGGAGCCGACGCTGCGCCTCCTCGACTTCGCCGCCGAGCCCGAGAGCGCCTCGGGCGACGGGGCCAGCGGCGAGCCGATGCTCTAGCCGCTGGCGGCGGCGGTCCGCCAGCGGCTAGAACGTCTGGCCGAGGTAGACCGCGTTGAGCAGCAGCCCGTCGGTCCCCCGCCAGAAGGCGCGGAAGGCCGGGTTGAAGTCCATCAGCACCAAGCGGCCCCGGCCCACCTGGGCGGCCTTGAGGGCCGCGGCGCCGGGCAGCCGCTCGCGGTTCTGGGCCGAGGCGTAGCCGCTCAGGACGGGCTCCTGGGCGTAGACGCCCACGTTGAGGCCGCTCCCGCTGGCGGCCGGCTCGAACAGGGCCGAGCCGCTCTTGAACACGGCGACCTGCGCCGGGTAGCCGTACCCGAGCGGGTGCGTCGGGTCGAGGTCCACCTGGAAGATGGAGCCGCCGATGGCCTGGGCGCCGGCCGCCGCGTCGCGGTCGGCGTAGGGGCGGGCCGTCGAGTCGGCGGGGGCGGGGCGGAGCGGGGCCTCGACCAACCCCGACCGGGCGGCCCAGCGCGCGCCGCCCTCGACCCCGACCAGCACGCCGCCGCCGCGGACCCAGGAGCGGACGCGCGCCGTCGCCGTCGAGTCGAGGCCGCTGTACCAGCCGTTGGCCAGCACGAGCGTCGTGTAGGCGTCGAGGTCGGGGAGGGACGAGGCGTCGAGCAGCGACACGGGCTGGCCGAACCGCTCGCTCAGCAGGTGCCACACCTCGCCGACGCCGTTGGGGTCGGTGCCCTCGCCCGCCAGCAGCGCGACGCGGGGCGCCTCCAGCACGGGCCACGACCGGCTGCCGAGGTCCGCGCCGGAGGGCGTGAGCCCGGACGCGAGCGCGAACGCCTCGACGTGGTCCTGGGCCACGGCGCGGGCGACGATGGCGTGGACCGAGTCGGCCGGGGCGCCGGCGTTCTGGACCGGGACCACCAGCGTCCCGCGCTCGAACGACTGGCGGGCGCCGCCGGCGACGGCCTCGAACGGCGACTGGGCCATCCGCACGCGGACGCCGGCCTCCTGGAGCCGCCGCAGCGCGCGCGGCGCGAAGTAGCGGGTCCAGGGCACGAGGTAGGCCACGCGCGCCCGGCCGCCGACCAGCCGCCCGCCGTCGAACGCCGGGTCGACGGCGGCGCCCATGCTCGGCGGGCGGTCCACCTCGGCCGCCTCCGCGCCGTACGCCAGCGGGAAGGTCCACGCCGAGACGTCGTAGAACAGGCTGTCGGTGTAGGCCAGCGTCCGCTCCATCGCCGCCTGGACGAGCCGGCCCTGGGGCTGGTCGAGCGGGACCACGTAGGCCTGGCCGGCGCGGAACCGGCGACCGTCCGCGTCCACGTCCTCCGCCAGCTCGAACATCTGGACCCGGCTCCGCGCGAGCGCCTGGGCGAGGGCCTGGCCGCGCGTGCGCCGGCTGTCGAGGGCGATCAGCCACGCGCCCCGGCCGGGGCGCTCGGCGTAGAAGTCGCGGGCGTGCCGGAGCAGCCGCTCGCGCAGGTCGACGGCCGCGCGCAGCGTCGAGACCGACGTGGCCAGTTGGTTGCGGACGGTCACGGCGTAGTCCAGCCGCCCGTTCTGGTCCGTGTCCCGGATCAGCGCCCGGCTCGACGCCTGCTCGAACAGGATGCCGACGCCGCCGTTGATGTCCGGGTAGGTCGACCCCTTGCCGTAGTAGAAGTCGTCGAAGCTCTCCTCGCTGTAGTAGAGCTGGCCGATCCGGTCCAGCTCGGCGGCGTGGTAGGTCGCGATGGCGCCGGTCAGCTCGAACGTCTGGGCCGGCGTGTTGGGGTTGTTGCGCGACGGGATGCCGGGCTGGAAAAAGAACGTCGCCTCCGGCCCCATCTCGTGGTGGTCGGTCGTGACCTGGGGCCGCCAGCTGTGCCACCACGCCATCCGCCCCCGGCTCTCCTGGAGCTCGGTCGGCAGCCAGTCGCGGTTGAGGTCGAACAGGTAGTGGTTGGTCCGGCCGGCGGGCCACGCCTCGCGGTGCTCGCGGCCCGCCGGGTCGGCGACGGGCGCCGCCCCGCGCCAGCCGTTGACCCAGTCCACGAACCGGTCCCGGCCGTCGGGGTTGAGCAGCGGGTCGATCAAGACGACGGCCTGGTCCAGCTGGCGCTCGACCTCGGCGCCCTGGGCCGCGGCGAGGTGGTAGAGCCAGACGAGGGACGCCTCGGTCCCCGAGGCCTCGTTGCCGTGGACCGAGTAGCCCTGGTAGACCACGGCCGGCATCGCCGCCAGCTCGGCGTCCGACACGCCGCCGGCCGACTCGCTCAGCCGGAGGTTGGCGGCCCGGATCTGGTCCAGCCGGGCCTGGTTCTGGGGCGAGGTCACGACGGCGTGGACCAGCCGCCGCCCCTCGTACGTCTCGCCGTGGAACCCGAGCGCCACGCGCGGCGACGCCGCGGCCACGGCCTCGACGTAGCGGACCACCTCCTCGGGCCGCGTGTGACGCTCGCCGACCGTGTAGCCGAGCACCTGCTGGGGCGTCGGGACCGCCGGGTCGTAGGACGTGGTCCCGTCGATGGCGTACGGCGTGGCGAGCGGGACTTGGGGCTGGGCCGAGCCGCTGGCGGCCGCCGCCAGCGCGGCGAGGGCGAGCAGGGCAGGGCGGACAAGGCCAGGACGGACGGCGGAGCGAAGGCGCACAGGACGAGGGGGAGGGGGGCCGAAACCTAGCGCCGCTGCCACCTGCGGCGCTCCGTCGTTTGCCTGACTCCATCCGCACGCTCCCATTCGGGTTGTGTGAACTGAAAGGGTCCGAGACGGCCGAGGGAACAGGGACCCCGGCCCCTCGATACCTGGCCCATGCTTCGCTGGACGTTCCTGCTCCTGGGTGTGCTGCTCTCGTTCGGGAGCACGGCCTCGGTAGTGGCGGCCCAATCCCGCGTCCCAGACGGCGAGCACGCGACGTTGCCCAGTCCTGCCAGTGGCTCGGAGGAGATCGCGGAGGAGGAAGAGGCCGCGCTCGGTGAGGCCCCATCTCTTCAGGACGCGACCCCGCGTCCCCCGCTGGCGGACCACCTGGCGACGGCCTTGAGCCCGTCCGCCCCGCCGTTGACGCGCCCGCCTCGGCGCTAGCTGGGCTCCGGCCCCTGGTTTCGTAGCGGCCCGTGGTGGCCGCCTCCGCGCTCGGCCGGCGAGCGCGATCCCCTGTGGTTTGTGGAGTCCAGATGGTTGGGCTCCGTCCCTCTGCCGGATCCGTCCGGCGCACTCTCTTTTGACATGAACACCCCCCGACTCATCCTCCTCTGTGCCCTCGTTGCCGCCAGCGGCACGGCCGTTCAAGCCCAGGCCTACGACCCGACCGTCGCGCTGACGGCCGAGACTCAAGCCGCGCTCACGCCGATGGAGGTCGTCCAACGCCTGAAAGACGGCAACCAGCGGTTCGTCGCCGGCCAGGCGGTCTCGCGCGACTTTCTGAGCCAAGTCCGCGAGACGGCCGGTGGCCAGTACCCGATGGCTACCGTCCTGGGCTGCATCGACAGCCGTGTGCCCCACGAGATCGTCTTCGACAAGGGCGTCGGCGACATCTTCTCGGCGCGCGTGGCCGGCAACTTCGTCAACACCGACATCCTGGGCTCGCTGGAGTTCGCGACGGCCGTGGCCGGCTCCAAAGTGATCGTGGTCCTGGGGCACACCGAGTGCGGGGCCGTCAAGGGCGCTTGTGACCACGTCGAGCTGGGGAACCTAACGGCGACGCTGTCCAACATCGCCCCGGCCGTCTACGCCGTGGGCGACGCCGTGCCGGGCGAGCGGTCGTCCCAGAACAAGGACTACGTCCAGGCCGTGGCGCACGAGAACGTCGAGATGACCGTCCGCAACGTGGTCGAGCGGAGCCCGGTGATGCACGACCTGGTCGAGGCGGGCAGCCTGATCGTGATCGGCGCCATGCACAACGTGGCCACGGGCGAGGTCGAGTTCTTCGACGACTCGATGGTCTCGGCCGAGACCATCGGCGACTAGACGCGCGCGCCGTCCGCCAGCGGCCCGGGGCGCTCCACGCGAGGCCCCGGGCCGTTTTGGGTTTACGGGCTCTCGCTCAGCTGGCGGTGGACGGCGGCGTGGGGTCGGGGCGTGTTTCCATCACAACCTCGCGGACTGAGGGGGCGTCCGGGGTGCGGCGGGGTCCCAGCGCGTGTAGTCTTCGGCTCCGCCTCGCGCCGCCTATGTCTGCCCGTACGCTCCTGACCGCCGCCGCGCTGGCGCTCGCCGTGGGCGCGTCTTCGGCGCACGCCCAGCCGCTCCGCCTCGGCCCCGACGTCACGCTCGCGCTGAGCGGCGGCGTCCAGCCCCGCGTGAGCTTGGGCGTCGAAGAAACCGACGACACCCAGCGGCTCGGGTTCGGGCTCCGCCGCGCGCGGCTCCAGTTCCGGGTCGCGCTCCGGGACCGGTTCGGGTTGGAGTACGACCTGGACGCGACGCCGGGCGACGTCCGGAGCGTCGACCTGTTCGCGTTCGCCGACCTGGGCGACCGCGTCCAACTCCGCGCCGGCCGCCTGCCGCCGGCCCAGCCCCGCGCCTTCGCGCCGACGTCCTACAGCCGCATCGACGCCGTCGACCGGGCCGCCGTCGCCGAGCGCTGGGCCGACGGGACGATCGGCTCGGCCGGCCGCGATCTAGGCGTGGACGTGACGGCGCTGCTAGGGCGGACGGAGCTGGCGCTCACGGTCCACAACGGGACCGGCGGGTTCTCTCGCGAGGTCGACAACTTCCGCGAGAGCAACTCGGCCCCGTCCGTGACGCGCGGCACCGACCGGGCGGCGCTGGCCGTCAGCGGCTCGGCGCACCACGAGGCCGGCTCGGGCGTCTCGTTCGGGGGCTTCGCCAGCGCCAGCGCGAGGGGCAACGAGCGGACGGCGCTGGGCGAGGCCGAGCGCGGCTACGCGACCGCCGGCGGCCACCTCTACTGGGGCGAGCGGCCGGGGAGCCAGCCGGTCCGTGTCAAGCTGGACGCCGTCGGAACGGCCTACGAGTCCGTCGGCGACGTCCGCCAGCGGGCGGCGGGCGTGGCGCTCTTGGGCGCGGCGCGCGTGCTGGGTCACGGCGAGGCGTTCGCCCGCGCCGAGCACTACTGGGCCGACGTCGACGCGCAAGGGACGACGTTCGGCACGGCGGGCCTGAGCTACAGCCCCAGCGCCGCGTTCGGACGCGACTACCGCGACGCCCGCCTGACGCTGGCGTACACCGTCCGTCGGGACCCGTCGGGCGACCTGGGCCACCTGACGGTGCTCCAGGGCCAGATCATCTTCTAGAGCCGTCCGCTGGCGGTCCGGCCGGCCGGCTCGCAACCGGCGCGCCGCGGCCCGGCGCCGCGCTCCACCCTCCACTCAACCCGCCTCCCCGATGACCTCTCCCGCTGAACGTCCCGACTCGTCCGCTCGCACCGAGCCCATTCCGATCGCCGTGGCCTACGGCGACGGGATCGGGCCGGAGATCATGGAGTCCACGCTCCGGGTCTTGGAGGCGGCCGGCGCGCCTCTCCGGTACGACACCATCGAGGTGGGCGAGGCGGCCTACCTCAACGGCCACACGTCGGGCATCGCGCCCGAGACCTGGGACGCGATCCGCCGGCACCGCGTGCTCTTGAAGGGGCCGATCACGACGCCCCAGGGCGGCGGCTACAAGAGCCTGAACGTGACGCTGAGGAAGTCGCTCGGCATGTTCGCCAACGTCCGGCCGAACAAGAGCTACGCCCCGTTCGTGGCGAGCGCGCAGCCGAACATGAACCTGGTCATCATCCGGGAGAACGAGGAGGACACCTACGCCGGCATCGAGCACCGCCAGACGACCGAGGTCTACCAGACCCTGAAGCTCATCACGCGGCCCGGCTCGGAGGCCATCGTCCGCTACGCCTTCGAGTACGCCCGGGCGCACGGCCGGCGCAAGGTGACGTGCATGTCGAAGGACAACATCATGAAGCTGACCGACGGCCTGTTCCACAAGGTGTTCGACGAGATCGCAGCGGAGTACCCCGAGATCGAGGCCGAGCACCGGATCATCGACATCGGCGCGGCGATCGTGGCCGCCCGGCCCGAGGTCCTGGACGTGGTCGTGGCGCCCAACCTCTACGGGGACATCATCTCCGACATCGCCGCCGAGGTGTCGGGCTCGGTCGGCGTGGCCGGCTCGGCCAACGTGGGCTCGGAGTTCGCCATGTTCGAGGCCATCCACGGCTCGGCGCCCGACATCGCCGGGCGCGGCGTGGCCAACCCGTCGGGCCTGCTCAACGGGGCGGCCATGATGCTGGTCCACCTCGGCCAGCCCCACGTTGCCGCGACGATCAAGAACGCCTGGCTGGCGACGCTGGAGGCCGGCCTCCACACGCCCGACATCTACCGGCCCAAGGTCAGCGAGCGCCAGGTCTCGACGGAGCAGTTCACCGACGCCGTGATCGAGCGGCTTGGCGAGACGCCCCGGCACCTGAAGCCGGTCGAGTACACCGGCGCCGGCGTCTCGGTCGAGGTCCAGCCGTCGGCCCGCGTCGACAAGGCGCTCGTCGGCGTCGACGTGTTCTTGGACTGGGACGAGAGCGGCCGCCAGCCGGACGTGCTGGGCGGCCGGCTGGCGGAGCAGGACGGCGACGGCCTGCGCCTCAAGCTGATCACCAACCGCGGCGTCAAGGTCTACCCCGACGGGCTGCCGGAGACGTTCTGGACCGACCACTGGCGGTGCCGCTTCGTGGCCACCGACGAGACGGCGGCGGCGGCCCAGGTGGTCGCGCTCCAGGGCCGGCTGGTCGAGGCCGGGTTCGACGTGATCAAGACGGAGAACCTGTACACGTTCGACGGCGAGCGCGCCTACTCGCTGGCTCAGGGCGAATAGCCGACCCAGGGCGGATAGCCGACTGTAGGGGCATGCCACCGGCGTGCCCCTACGGGTGATCCCCGGGCGTCGTCCGCCGCCGGCATCCACCGCCAGCGGGGCGGCCCGTGCCGAGGCGCGGTAGCTTGGGCGCACGCCCGCCCCCGCCTATGCTCGAGATCCTGCTCGCCAGCCTGCTGTCCCCGGTCGTGCTGGCGTTCGTGCTGGGGGCGCTGGCGGTGGCCGTCAAGAGCGACCTCGAGATCCCGGAGCCGCTGTACCAGACGCTCTCGATCTACCTCCTGCTGGCGATCGGGCTCAAGGGCGGCGTGGCGCTGAGCAAGACGCCGCTGGCCGAGGTGGCCGGCCCGGTGATGGGCACGTTCGCGCTGGGCGTGCTGACGCCGCTGACGGCCTACGCCGTGCTCCGAAAGCTCGGCCGGATGGACCGCACGAACGCGGCGGCGCTGGCGGCCCACTACGGCTCCGTCTCGGCGGTCACGTTCATCGCGGCCCAGTCGGTCGCGGCGTTCGCGGGCACGCCGTCGGAGGGCTTCCTGCCGGCGCTGGTGGCCGTGCTGGAGGTGCCGGCGATCATCGTCGGGCTGATGATCGCCTACGCGCGCGGCGACCGGGCCGGGTCGTGGCAGGAGGCGCTGCGCGAGGTCGTGACGGGCCGGAGCATCGTGCTGCTGGTCGGCGGGATGGCCATCGGCTGGGTCGCGGGGGCGGAGGGGACGGCGCCGATCTCGCCGTTTTTCGTGGCCGGCTTCCAGGGCGCACTGATGCTGTTCCTGCTCGACATGGGCATGACGGCGGCGCGGCGGCTGCGCGACCTGAGGGCCGTCGGGCCGTTCCTGGTCGCCTTCGGCATCGTGATGCCCATCGTGCACGGGGCGCTGGGCGTCTGGGTGGGGCACGGGGTGGGGCTCTCGACCGGCGGCGCGGCGGTGCTGGGCGCGATGGTGTCGAGCGCGTCCTACATCGCGGCGCCGGCGGCCATCCGCGTCGGGCTCCCCGAGGCCAACCCGGCGTACTACCTCACGGCGTCGCTCGGCATCACCTTCCCGTTCAACCTCACGCTGGGCATCCCGCTCTACCTCACGTTGTCGGGCTGGCTGGCCTGACCCCTCGCCCGAGCGCCGCCGCGCGCTGGCGCCGCCAGCCGGCGAGCTTCATCTCCCGCTCCCCGCCATGCAGACCGTTCCGCACCGACTGGTCACGATCATCGCCGAACGCGGGGTCCGCGACCGGCTGCTGGACGCCGTCCACCAGCTGGGCGCGACGGGGCACACGATCTCGGACGTCCAGGGCGAGGGCTCGCGCGGCGGGCGGGCCGTCCGGGGCGGGCCGAGCGTCAAGATCGAGGCCGTCGTGACCCGGCCCGTCGCCGAGCAGATCGCGGCGCACGTGGCCGAGCGCTACTTCGCGCACCACTCGGTGATCGTCTACCTCCAGGACGTCGAGGTGCTGCGGGGCAGCAAGTACGCGCCCCACAACCAAGGGGCCTAGCCGCCGAGAGCCCCGCCCGCGATGCCCACACCCGCCGCCGCCCTCCACCGCCTCCGCGAGGGGAACGCCCGGTTCGTGGCCGGCACGCCGGCCGAGCGCCACGCGATGGACACGGTCCACGCGACGGCCGAGCGCCAGCGGCCCTACGCGGCCATGATCAGCTGCATCGACAGCCGCGTTCCGGTCGAGACCGTGTTCGACCTCACCATCGGCCAGGCGTTCAGCGCGCGCGTGGCCGGCCACGTCATCGGCGGCGACGTGCTGGGGAGCCTGGAGTTCGCCGCGGCCGTCGCCGGCGTCCGGCTGGCGGTGGTCCTGGGCCACACCAACTGCGGGGCCATCAAGGGCGCCTGCGACGGCGTCCGGCTGGGCCACCTGTCGGGGCTGCTGGGCAAGGTCCGGCCGGCCGTCGAGGCCACGCCCGGCGGCGGCGACCGCTCGTCCCAGAACGCGGCCTTCGTGGACGCCGTCGCCCGAGTCCACGTGCTCCGCATGGTCGACGAGGTGCTGGGACGCAGCGCCGTGATCCGCGGGCTCGTGGACGACGGCAAGCTGGGCGTCGTGGGCGCGATGTACGACGTGCGGACGGGCCTCGTCCGGTTTCTTACGGACCTGGGGGACGAGGGGGTGTAGTCGTCGAGCGCCCGCTGAGCGGCCACGGAGTGACGGCGCAGCCGGACGACGGGCGCTCAGACGGGGGGGAGCGCCCCGCGCCGACCTCCGCCAGCCCGACGGGGCTAGCGCTCCGGCGGTGGCCACAGGCCCAAAAGCCGCCGCAACGCGACGATCTGGCCCAGGTGGTAGGCGTTGTGGTCGGCCGCGAGCAGGACCTGGCGGAGCACGGTGTAGCCGGGCGCGTGAGGGAGCTCGGCGGTGAGGTCGGCGGTCTGGACCAGGTCGACGAGCGCGTCCAGGTCGCGGAAGAAGCCCGCCCGCGACTGGCGCCAGTCGTCGGCGGAGGCGTCGCGCTCGGGCCAGTAGTCGGCCGGCCAGTCTTTGTCGTGGTAGTCGCCGCGGACGAACTCCAGGATGTCGGCCTGGGCAAACCGGAGGTGCTCCATCAGGTCCCAGAGCGAGTGCTCCCAGCCGTCGGCCCGGTCGTTGACGCGGTCGGGCGGGATGCCGCCGAGCGCCGCGTGCGCGTCGACGTGGGCCTGGGCGCCGCGGAGCAGCGCCGTGCCTTCGTGGCGGAGCCGGTCGTCGGGGGCGAGGCTGGTTGGCGGCGGCGTCAAAGCGCGGGGGAGATGCGTCGGCGGCGGAACGAACCTAGCCGCTGCGGCTAGCACCGGCACACATTCTCTTTCGATCTCATGACAGAAACGACCTCCGCCTTGGGCTACGACCTCGCCCCGCTCCGCGACGGCGCCCGCGACCAGGCCGCCGACGCGGCCGGCCTGACCAGCGAGGAGCGCCGGATCCTCCTGGACCACGGGACCGAGCGCCCCGGCTGCGGGCTCCTGCTCCACACCAAGGAGACGGGCACCTACGCCTGCCACCTGTGCGGGCTGCCGCTCTTCGAGTCCGGCTCCAAGTTCGAGTCCGGCACCGGCTGGCCCAGCTTTTTCCAGCCCGTCTCGCCCGACCACGTGACCGAGATCACCGACCGGAGCCTCGGGATGACCCGCATCGAGACCCGGTGCGCGCGGTGCGACGGCCACCTGGGCCACGTCTTCCCCGACGGCCCGCGCCCGACCGGCCAGCGCTACTGCATGAACTCGGCCGCCCTGGAGTTTTTCCCCGAGGGCCAGGAGCCCGTCCAGCGCACCGCCGACGACCCGACGGGCGCCTAGACCCGAGCCCGCCCCCGTCCCGCTGGCGACGCCGACCGCCAGCGGGACCGCCCGACCCCACGCCGATGACCGACACCGACGCCCACGCCACCACCTCCGGCATCGAGATCCCACCCGTCGCCGAGCCGGCCGACCTCCCCGACGCGCTGGCGGAGCGGCTGGGCGAGCCGGGCCAGTTCCCGTTCACGCGCGGCGTCTACCCCGAGATGTACCGCCAGCGGCTGTGGACGATGCGCCAGTACGCCGGCTTCTCGACCGCCGAGGCGTCCAACGAGCGCTACCACGCGCTGCTGGCGGCCGGAGCGCGCGGGCTCTCGGTGGCGTTCGACCTGCCGACCCAGATCGGCTACGACCCGGACGACCCGATGGCCGAGGGCGAGGTGGGCAAGGTGGGCGTCTCGATCGCCTCCATCGAGGACATGCGCCGGCTGTTCCAGGGCATCGAGCTGGAGAAGGTCACGACGTCGATGACCATCAACGCGACCGCGCCCATCCTGCTGGCGCTGTACGTGGCCGTGGCCAAAGAGCAGGGGGCGGACCTGACCCGGCTGGGCGGGACGATCCAGAACGACATCCTGAAGGAGTACGCCGCGCGCGGGACCTACATCTACCCGCCGCGCCCGTCGATGCGCTTTATCACCGACACGTTCGCGTGGTGCGCCGAGCACACGCCGCGCTGGAACACCATTTCCATCAGCGGCTACCACATCCGCGAGGCCGGCGCGACGGCCGCCGAGGAGCTGGCGTTTACCCTGGCCGACGGCATCGCCTACGTCCAGGCGGCCCTGGACGCCGGGCTCGACGTGGACACGTTCGGCGCCCGGCTGAGCTTCTTCTTCAACGCGCACAACGACTTTTTCGAGGAGGTCGCCAAGTTCCGGGCCGCGCGCAAGATGTGGGCGGAGATCATGCGCGACCGCTTCGGCGCGACGGCCCCCAAGGCCCAGATGCTGCGGTTCCACACGCAGACGGCCGGCTCGACGCTGGCGGCCCAGCAACCGCTGGTCAACGTGCCGCGCGTGACGCTCCAGGCGCTGGCGGCGGTGCTCGGCGGGACGCAGTCGCTCCACACCAACGGCTTCGACGAGGCGCTGGCGCTGCCCACCGAGGCCGCGGCGACCTTGGCGCTCCGCACCCAGCAGGTGATCGGGTTCGAGTCCGGCGTGACGGAGACCGTGGACCCGCTGGCCGGCTCCTACTACGTGGAGCGGCTGACGGCCGAGATCGAGGCGGCCGCGACCCGGCTCATCGAGGAGGTGGACGCGCTGGGCGGCGCCGTGGCCGCCATCGAGGACGGCTTCTACCAGGACCGCATCGCCCAGTCGGCGTACCGCGCCCAGCTGGCGATCGAGTCGGGCGACGACGTGGTGGTGGGCGTCAACCGGTTCGAGACCGACGAGCGGGCGGAGATCGACCTGTTGCGCGTGTCGGACGCCATCCGCGATCAGCAGACCGAGCGGCTCCAGGCGCTCCGCCAGTCGCGCGACGCGGCACGGTGGACCACGGCGATGGACGCGGTCGAGACCGCCGCCCGAGGCGACGAGAACGTGGTCCCGCACGTGTTGGCGGCCGTCGAGGCCAGCGCCACCGTCGGCGAGATCGCCGGCCGGCTGCGCGAGGTCTGGGGCGAGTACCAGGGCTAGAGCCCGACGCGGACGCTCAGCGCCGGCTCGCCCGACCGCCAGCGGGGCGTGACGGAGACCCGGGAGTAGGCCCGACGGTAGCGCTGGGCACGAGCCGCGTTGCGCGGGATGGTGCCCATGTTGTACGCCGTGCCGGCCACGGTGCCCACGGCCGCTGCCACGCCGCCCGCGATGAGCAGGCCCGCCGCGAGCGGCCCCAACGTACAGCCCTCACCGCCGAGCCGGCCCTGAGCGAGGTCTCCCACGACGCAGACGCCGGCGACCGCCACGGCGCCGCCGGCCAGCACGGCACCCGTCAAGAACCCGCCGGCCGTCAACACTGCGCCGCGCCGGACGTCCGCGCCGGCTCCCAGCGACAGGTTGCCGGCAGCCGGCCCGAGCCACGCGCCGGCGATCACCAGCACGATCCCGACGTCGCCCGGGGTGACCTGGCCCGCGGTGCCGGACGGCCCGCTCGCCTGGAGCAACAAGACGCCGGCGGCAACCGGCACGGCGGTCGCAGCAGCCGAATAGAGGTAGGCGCGCGCCGCCGAGGTCTGGGGCGGCGCAAAGTCGCCGGTCACCGGAACGCTGAACGACGGCCGGGGCGGTACGCTGTCGAGAGCCGCCGGCTGCCCGCTGGCGGCGGGGGCCGCCAGCGCGGCGAGGACGAGGACGGCGGCGAGCGACAGCCTGCGCACGGCAAGAGGGGCGACGGGGCGTCATGATCGCCGCGGCCGCCTCGGCGCGCGTGGTGCAGACGTACCAGTCCAGCCCGCCTCCCCAGCGTCTCCAGCCGCCGGCGGATGTGCAGCGCCGCTACAGCGAGTTTGGGGCTCCGAGGGCGCGCCGGAGCGAGAACCGCAGGCCGGGGTCGTTGCCTTGGTAAAGCACCATCAGACGCCCGCGTACGAACAGCGAGCGGTCGGCGTCGGCGCGAGCCTCCCTCCGAAGCACCTGGAGGCCCCGCCTGGCGTCGGCGTCGCTCGCGAACTCGTAGACGGCGATCCGCCCGTCTCCCGCGGCACCTTCCAGCCGGTACTGACGCGACGTTTTCGTGGGGACGGAGACCCGCGCCAGCCCGTCGGAAGTCAGCAGGTGGCCTTGGTCGGCCAGGAAAGCCAGCAGCGACTCTTCCTCCACCACCCCGGCGGTCTCGGCGTCGTCGGCCGCCGCGTCGCCAGACGCGGCGCAGCCCGCCAGGGCGGCGAGGGCGAGCAAGACGGCGAGTCGCGGTCTGAGTGAGAGAGTCGTCATGAGGGGAGGGAGCAAGGTGCGAGTTCTGGCCCACGCCGCAGGCGTGCGTAGGATACGGCGCGGTCCTCCCGCCGCCCACCGCCGGCCGCTGGCGGACCGTGCCGGAGAGCGCGGGGCGCGCGGTTCACCCCGCGTCCGCGCGCTCTTGGCGGGCCGTTGGCGGCGCCGTCGCCCGGCCGGCGTAGCCGACGCTCACCGACCTCCTCCGCCGTCATGGACACCGCCCGGCTCCCCCACTCCGCGCTCGACCGACTCGACACCCGCATCACGGCCTGGATGGCCCGGCACGGCGTCCGCCTGTTGCGCTACGCCGTCGGCGTGGTGTTCGTCTGGTTCGGGGCCCTAAAGCTGGTGCCCGGCCTGAGCCCGGCCGAGGCGCTCGTCAAGGCCACCGTGCCGTTTGTCGACGCGGACCTGTTCTACCCGGTCCTCGCCGTCTGGGAGATCCTGATCGGCGCGCTGCTTCTGTTCCGGCCGACGGTCCGGGCGGCGCTGCTGCTGCTGGCGCTCCAGATGCCCGGCACGTTCCTCCCGTTCGTGGTGCTGCCCGAGGTGTGCTTTACGCACTGGCCGTTTACGGCGCCGTGGGACGTGTTCGCGCTGACGATGGAGGGCCAGTACATCGTCAAGAACATCGTGCTCATCACGGCCGGGCTGGTCGTGGGCGCGACGGTGCGCGACCGGGCCACGCCCGAGCGCCGGCTGTAAACCCGGCCGGTCGCTCGCCCCGCTGGTGGCGACCGCCAGCGGGGCGAGGCACGTCGTCAGTCCGAGGCGAGGCCGTCCCAGATCGGGTAGTCGGTGTAGCCCTCGGCGCCGCCGCCGTAGAACGTGCTCGGGTTGGGCTCGTTGAGCGGCGCGCCCAGCCCGGCCTCCTGGGCCGCGAAGCGGAGGGGCAGGTCGGGGTTGGCCAGGAACGGGCGGCCGTAGGCGACCAGGTCGGCCGTGCCGGCGGTCAGGAGCGCCTCGCCCTCGGCCCGGTCGATCTCGGCGTTGGCGATCACGGCGCCCCCAAAGTGGTCCCGCATCAGCTGGATGGCGTCGAGGCCGGCGTTGGACCCGGCCGAGCCCATCTGCTCGTTGGGGCGGATGCCGTGGAGGTAGACCAGCCCCGCTTGGCCCAGCCGCTCGGCGACGGCCCCGAACGTCTCTTGGGGCTTCTCGTCCACCACGCCGTTGGTGCCGGCGCCGAACGACAGCCGCGCCCCGACGCGCTCGGCCGGCCACTCCGCCAGCACCGCCTCGGTGACCTCGTCCAGGAACCGCATCCGGTTGTCGAGCGAGCCGCCGTAGGCGTCGGTGCGCTGGTTGGAGCCGGACGACAAGAACTGCTCGACGAGGTAGCCGTTGGCTGCGTGGATCTCGACGCCGTCGAAGCCCGCCTGCCGCGCCAGCCGGGCCGCGTGCCGGTAGTCCCGGACCGTCGCCGCGATCTCGTCGGTCGTCAGCGCGTGGGGCGTCTCGAACGGGACCATCTGGAAATCCGGGGTCATCGCCTGGCCGCTGGCGGCGATGGCCGACGGGGCGACGGGCGGCGCGCCGTCGTGGAACGCCGAGTGCGACACGCGCCCGACGTGCCACAGCTGGAGCACGATCCGTCCGCCGACGGCGTGGACCAGGCCGGTCACGCGGTCCCAGGCCTCGGCCTGGTCCTCGGTGTAGATCCCCGGCGTGGCCGGGTAGCCCTGGCCCATGCCCGAGATCTGGGACGCCTCCGCGATCAGCAGGCCGGCCGACGCGCGCTGGGCGTAGTAGGTTGGCGCGAGGTCGGTCGGGACCTGGTCCTGGTGGCGGCTGCGCGTGAGCGGCGCCAGCACCACGCGGTTGGGGAGCGCGAGCGGGCCGAGGTCGAACGGGGAGAGGAGCATGTTGGGGGAGGTAATTGTCGGAACAACTGCCTGGGCCGTGCCCGGTTCGGGCTCCGCCCATTCTCCACCGACGGCCGAGGCCGAGGAGAAGCGGAGCGGCCCTGGTGCCGCAGCCGCCTGCGCCGCTGGCGCCCGCTGCCGGCGCCCGCCAGTCGGGCGAGCCCGGGGGCGCTAGGTGAGCTGCTCCAGCGCCGCGATCACGTCGCGCGGGTCGGCGCGCTGGGTGTAGTCCGCCTCCACGAACGCGGCCCGGATGGTCCCGTCGGTGTCGATCACGTAGGTCGCCGGCACGGGGAGCTCCCAGGCGTCGCTGCCGTTGACGGCAGCCAAGTCGATGCCGACCAACTCGTACTGCGCCTGAGTGTCTTGGTCCACCTTGAACACCAACCCAAAGGCGCGCGAGACGCGGTTGCCAGCGTCCGACAGGACCGGGAACGAGAGCGCGTTGGACGAGGCCATCTCTTGGGACCCGATCTCGGTCTGGGGCGAGACGGCCACGAGGTAGCCGCCGGCGTCCATGATGTCGCCCAGCTCGGCCTGGAACCCCTGCAAGCTCGAGTTGCAGTACGGGCACCACGCGCCCCGGTAAAAGGTCAGCACGACCGGCCCGTTCGCCAGCAGATCGCTGAGCTGCACCGTGCCGCCGTCGATGTCGGGCAGCTCGAAGTCGGGCGCCCGGTCGCCGACGCCGAGCGCGCCCCCAACGGCCATCTCCGCGCTGGCGGAGACCTCGGCCGAGTCGCCAGTCGCTAGCGCAGCGGTCGGTGCGTCGTCTGAAGCGTCGGGTCCGCCACAGCCGGCCGCGGCAGTCAAGGCGACGAGCAGGGCCGGGAGGAGTGTGAAGCGCATGGCGAGGGGGGAGTGGGAGGGGACGCCGTCACCAGTGGCCGGCTTACTGACGTGCTGAGGGTCAGGGGTGACAAGAGCCACTGGCGGTCGTCCCGAGCGGCACGGTCGAGGTCGGCATCGGCCTAAAGCAGTCGGGAGAGAAAGCACGAACCAGAGGCCATGTTATACTCTTCGGAATCACTTCCATTCCGACCCTATGACGTCCAAGGTTTGTGTGATCGGCGCCGGCGCGGCCGGCCTCACCGCCGTCAAGGCCCTCCTCGCGGAGGGCGTCCCGTTCGACTGCTTCGAGCAGGCCTCCGACCTGGGCGGGCTCTGGCGCCACGGGACCGACGGCGGCCACACAGCGGCCTACCAAGGTCTCCACATCAACACGTCCAAGAAGATGATGGAGTTCTCGGACCACCCGATGCCCGAGGACTGGCCCGAGTACCCGAGCCACCGCCAGGTCCTGAGCTACTTCAACGACTACGCCGACCGGTTCGGGTTGCGCGAGCCGATCACGTTCCGCACGCGCGTCGACCACGTCGAGCCGGTCGACGGTGGCGCTGGCGGCTTCGACGTGACGGTGACCGACCTGGGCGGCGCCGCTGGCGGCGATGGCGCGCCGAGCCCGACCGCCAGCGGCACGCGCACGGAGCGCTACCGGGCCGTCGTCGTGTGCAACGGGCACCACTGGAGCCCCAAGCGGCCCGACTTTCCCGGCACCTTCGACGGCGACGAGATCCACTCGTTCGAGTACGACACGCCCGAGCCGTACCGCGGCAAGCGCGTGATGGTGGTCGGGATCGGCAACTCGGGCGTCGACGTGGCCGCCGAGGTCTCGCACGTCACCGAGCAGACGTTCCTGTCGACTCGGCGGAGCGCCTGGATCCTGCCGCGCTTTATCCTGGGCCGCCCGTCCGACCACTGGGACATGCCGTCGGCGGCCGGCATCCCGATCTGGCTCCGGCGGGCCGTCTACCACGGGCTGATCCGGCTTTCGGTCGGCGACCAGGAGACGTACGGAGTCCGCAAGCCCGAGCACAAGCTGTTGGGCGAGCACCCGACGATGTCGTCAGCGCTCTTGGAGCGGGCGGCGCACGGCGAGGTCGTCGTCAAGCCCAATGTGGCCGAGCTCCGGGGCGACCGCGTGGCGTTCGTGGACGGGACCGAGGAGGCCGTCGACGCGATCGTCTACGCGACGGGCTACGACATCGAGTTCCCGTTTTTCGACCCCGAGTTCCTGTCCGCCGACGGCAACCGGATCGCGATGTACCGCCGGGTGGTCGTGCCCGGCATCCCCAACCTGTACTTCGTGGGGCTCTTCCAGGTCGTCGGCGCCATGATGCCCATCGCCGAGCTCCAGTCCCGGTGGGTCGCGGGCCTGATTACCGGCCGCCTCCAACTCCCCGACCGGGCCACGATGGACCAGGTGATTGAGGAGGATCAGGCCGCCATGCGCGCACGGTTCACGCGCTCGGAGCGCCACACGGTCCAGGTGGATTACTGGCCCTACATCTTCACGCTGCGCAAGGCGTTGACGAACCGGCTGGACAAGTCGTCGGCGTCGGCCGTCCCGACACTGGCCCTCGGTGCCGCCGCGCTGGCGGCCGGCGTCGGCGCGGTGGTCGCCCGGCGGCGAGCGGCATGATGCGGTGGTCTGGCGCGGCGCGTTGGGCGGAGGCGCTACACCGCGGCGTCTCTGCATAAACCCGATGTGAGTTTCGGCTACCCCTATGCCACAACCATCCTCCGGTCCTTCGGTGACGCTGATCACCGGCGCCGCCAGCGGCATCGGCCGCCAGCTGGCGGCGGACTTGCTCGCGACCGGCAGTCACCGGCTGATCCTGTGCGACCTGGACCGGGACGGGCTGGAGGCGGCCTTCGGCGACACCTCGGCCCAGCTCGAACGCCTGGACGTGGCCGACCTCGTCGCCTGGCGCGACCTCGTCGGGCGCGTGGTGGCCGAGCACGGCCGCTTGGACGCGGTGTGCAACATCGCCGGCGTGCTCACGCCCGGCTGGATCTGGGAGGTGGACGACCGCCAGATCGACCTCCACGTCGACGTCAACGTCAAGGGCGTGATCTACGGCTCCAAGGTGGCCGCCGAGCAGATGGTCCGCCAGCGGAGCGGCCACATCGTCAACATGTCGTCGCTGGCGGGGATCGGCTACACGCCCGGCAACGCGCTCTACGGCGCCACCAAGCACGCCGTCCGCGGGTTCTCGGTCTCCATTGCGTGCGAGCTCAGGGAGCACGGCGTCGCCGTCAGCGTCGTCTGCCCAGGTGTGGTCGAGACCCGGATGTTGGACGACCAGCTGGGCCGCGACGAGGCCGCGGTGACCTTCACGACCGGCGACCCGCTGACGCCGGCCGAGGTCTCGGCACGGTTGCAAAAAGTGCTGAAGACGAGGCCCGTCGAGTCGTGCCTGCCCAGCGCCGCCTCCATCAAGCTGATCGGCGCCGCGCCCAGGCTGGCGGTCCGGCTCTACAAGACGATCGCCGCGCGCGGCCGCAAGGCCGCCGCCGCTCTCCGCGCCGACCGCCGGCGGGCATAGACTGCCTCCGGTCAGGTCGCCGCGCCTGGCGGACGCGGCAGCCAGAGCCGAGGCGAAAGGCGGACCGTGGCGCGCCTGGTTTGACCGGACCTCGTGTCGGGAAGTCCGCCGCGGCGGCTCGTGCCTATTGGGGCGGCCCGACGATCTGGGTCAGGTCCCGCTGAATCGTCAGGTCCGTGTTGTCGCCCCTGAAGTAGACGACGAGCGGGCCGCTCTGGTGCACGCTCCTCCGCACGGACAAAGAGGCTTCGGGGACCCTGAACTCGTAGTGCGTCCTGATCCGTCCTAGCGCTCGGCGAGCCTGAGCCTCGGACTCATACGTCCAGAGCGTGATGACATCGGTGGTGGGACCGCGCAGGCACACCTGAGTGCCACGGACGCCCTCGAATATCGGTCCCTGGGCGCACTCTCGGACTACGTAGCCGTTGTCTATGAACCAGTTGGTGACCTCGGCCTGGGATTGAGCGAGCTCGGCAGGCTCGCTGCTGTGGCGGAGGACATCGTCGGGGGCCGACGACGCGCATCCGGCGAGGACCGCTGCCAGGACGGTGGGGAAAAGCGAGAGGCGGAGCATGGTGCGCTGGCGCGGTGAACGAGGCAGGCCGCGCCATCGGCCTGGGAGGTAACGGCACAGGGATGGGCGAACGCCTCAAGCGTTGGAGCGTTCGACCTGTCGCCTAGCTTGTCGAAGCGCTCCAACGAGATCCCATGCCCTACACGCCCAGCCACCCCGTCCGCTTCGTCACCGCCGCCGCGCTGTTCGACGGCCACGACGCGGCCATCAACATCATGCGCCGGATCCTGCAGGCGCAGGGCGTCGAGGTGATCCACCTCGGCCACGACCGCTCGGTCGACGACGTGGTCACGACGGCCATCGAGGAGGACGCCCAGGGCATCGCGATCTCGTCGTACCAGGGCGGCCACGTGGAGTACTTCAAGTACATGGTGGACCTGCTCCGCGAGCGCGGCGCGGGCCACGTCCGCGTGTTCGGCGGCGGCGGCGGCGTGATCGTGCCGGCCGAGATCGCCGAGCTGGAGGCCTACGGCGTCGCCAAGATCTTCTCGCCCGAGGACGGGATGCGGATGGGCCTGGAGGGCATGATCGAGTCGATGGTGCGAGAGGCGGACTTCGACCCGCTGGCGGTGGACGAACCTCGCACCGAGCCGCTGGCGGCCGATGTCGGCGCGGCGACGGCGACCGCCAGCCGCCAGGCCGACGCGGTCAGTGCGACGGCGACCCAGCCCAAGAGCGTGGCCCGGGCACTGACGGCCGTCGAGCAGCGCGCCGGCGCCCCCAGCGGCGACGGCGCCCCGTCCCTGGCTCCCCAGCCCCCGACCCCCGCCACCCCGCGCCCGGCCCCCGTCGTCGGCATCACCGGGACGGGCGGGGCCGGCAAGTCGACGCTGACCGACGAGCTGGTGCGCCGCTTCCTCAACGACTTCGGCGACGTCCAGGTGGCTGTGCTATCCGTCGACCCGACGCGGCGGCGGACGGGCGGGGCGCTCTTGGGCGACCGGATCCGCATGAACTCGCTCTACGGCGAGCACGCCGACCGGGCCTTTATGCGCTCGTTCGCCACGCGCCAAGCCCACCGCGCCACGTCCGGCGCGCTGGCGGAGGCAATCGGCGTGTGCCAGGCGGCCGGCTTCGACCTGGTGATCGTCGAGACGGCCGGCATCGGCCAGAGCGACACCGAGGTCGCGGAGCTGGTCGACGTGTCGCTCTACGTCATGACGAGCGACTTCGGCGCGCCGACCCAGCTCGAAAAGATCGGGATGCTGGACGCGGCGGATCTGGTGGCCCTCAACAAGTTCGAGAAGCGCGGCGCCCAGGACGCCCTGCGCGACGTCAAAAAGCAGGTCCAGCGCAACCGGGGCGCCTTTTCCGAGTCGCCCGACTCGATGCCCGTTTACCCGACGATGGCCGCTCAGTTCAACGACCCGGGCGTGAGCCGGCTCTACCTCGCGCTCCTGGACCAGCTAGGCGAGCACGGATGGGACCGCACCTCGACGCTGTTCGACGCCGAGACGCTGCCCGACCTCGACCCCGCCCAGCTGGCGGTCGTGCCGCCGGCGCGCCAGCGCTACCTCGCCGAGATCGCCGACACCGCCCGGACCTACCGCCAGTGGGCCGAGGCCGAGGTCGAGACCGCGCGCAAGTGGGGCCAGGCCGTCGGCGCACGCGCCCAGGTCGAGGCGTGGGCGCCCGACGACCGCGACCAGCTGGCGGGCCGCCTGGACGAGATGGCGGGGCACTGGTGGGACCGGCTCGACCCTCGGTCGCGCTCGGTTCTGGAAAACTGGGACGCGCTCGCGGCGCAGTACCGCGCCGACGAGCTGGTCTACTCCGTCCGCGGCCGGGACATCCGCCAGCCGCTGACGCGCGAGACGCTGTCGGGAACGAAGGTGCCGCGCGTGGCCATCCCGCGCGCCCAGGACCCCGGCGAGCGCCTGCACTACGCGCTCTTGGAGAACCTGCCGGGCCGCTTCCCCTTTACGGCCGGCGTGTTCCCGCTCAAGCGCGAGGGCGAGGACCCGACGCGGATGTTCGCCGGCGAGGGCACGCCGGAGCGGACCAACAAGCGGTTCCACCTCGTCAGCCTAGGACTCCCCGCCAAGCGCCTGTCGACGGCCTTCGACAGCGTCACGCTCTACGGCCGCGACCCCGCCGCGCGCCCCGACGTGTGGGGCAAGGTCGGCACGTCCGGCGTGTCGATTGCGACGCTGGACGACATGAAGAAGCTCTACTCGGGCTTCGACCTGTGCGCCCCAACGACCTCGGTCTCGATGACCATCAACGGCCCGGCGCCGGCCATCCTGGCCATGTTCATGAACACGGCCATCGACCAGCAGGTCGAGCAGTTCCTCAAGGCCGAGGGCCGCTGGGACGATGCCGCCGCCGAGATCGACCGCCAGCTGGGCGACGACCGGCCGCGCTACGTGCCCTATGAGAGCGACGGCCTACCTGAAGGTCACGACGGCGCCGGCCTCGGCCTCCTGGGCACGTCCGGTCAGGAGTTGGTCGGCTGGGATCTGCTGTCCCAAGACGAGTTCGACGAGATCCGCCAGCGCGCGCTGCAGTCGGTGCGCGGGACCGTCCAGGCCGACATCTTGAAGGAGGACCAGGCGCAGAACACCTGCATCTTCTCGACCGAGTTCTCGCTCCGCTGCATGGCCGACGTGCAGCAAGCGTTTATCGACGAGGGCGTCCGCAACTTCTACTCGGTCTCGATCTCGGGCTACCACATCGCCGAGGCCGGCGCCAACCCGATCTCCCAGCTGGCGTTCACGCTGGCCAACGGGTTCACCTACGTCGAGGCCTACCTCGCGCGCGGAATGGACATCGACGCGTTCGCGCCCAACCTGTCGTTCTTCTTCTCGAACGGCATGGACGCCGAATACGCCGTTATTGGAAGGGTCGCGCGGCGGATCTGGAGCGTGGCGATGAAGGAGCGCTACGGCGCGTCCGAGAGGGCGCAGAAGCTGAAGTACCACATCCAGACGTCCGGCCGGAGCCTGCACGCCCAGGAGATCCAGTTCAACGACATCCGCACGACGCTGCAGGCGCTGCTCGCGATCTACGACAACTGCAACTCGCTGCACACCAACGCCTACGACGAGGCCATCACGACGCCCACGGAAGAAAGCGTGCGGCGCGCGATGGCGATCCAGCTCATCATCAACCGCGAGCTGGGGCTGGCCCAGAACGAGAACCCGATCCAGGGCGCCTACGTCATCGACGAGCTGACGGACCTGGTGGAGGAGGCCGTGCTCCAGGAGTTCGAGCGGATCTCGGACCGCGGCGGCGTCCTCGGCGCGATGGAGTCGATGTACCAGCGCGGCAAGATCCAGCAGGAGTCGATGCTCTACGAGCACCGCAAGCACAGCGGCGAGCTGCCCGTCGTGGGCGTCAACACGTTCCTGGCCGACGGCGACGCGCCGCCCCAGGAGGTGGAGCTGATGCGCGGGACGGAGGCCGAGAAGCAGCGCCAGCTGGACGGCGTGGCCCGCTTTCACCGCCGCCACGAGGACGAGAGCGCGGCCGCGCTGGCGGAGCTTCAGCGCGTGGCGCGAGCGGGCGAGAACACGTTCGAGTCGCTGCTGGACGCCGTGCGCGTGGCGTCTCTCGGTCAGATCACGGCGGCGCTGTTCGAGGTCGGCGGCCAGTACCGGCGCAACATGTAGACCCTGACCGGCTGGCGGAGGCGTCCCGCCAGCCGGGTGGGTAGCTCGGGCCGCGCGCCGTACGTTGGCACCGATCCACCGCCTCAGCCATGTCCGCCGCCGTCGAGCAACGCCGTCGCTACACCTGGGAGGAGTACGTCGCCGTCGAGGCCGCCGCCGGCGACGGCGAGCGGTACGAGTACTGGGATGGCGAGGTGCGCCCGGTCCACGGCTACGACGACCAGGGCCGCCCCGCCGGCGCCGAGCCGGAGCACAACCAGCTCAAGGGCAACATCGAGGCAGCCTTGCGCGCTGCGCTCACGCCGCGCGGGTGCCGCGTGCTCTCGTCGGACCAGCGGGTCGCGGTCGCCGGCGGCCGGTACGTCTATCCCGACGTGGTCGTGGCCTGCCAGCCCCAGTACGACGCCAGCCGGCCCCGGCGGCTGCTCAACCCGGACCTGGCCGTCGAGGTGCTGTCGCCGTCCACGAGCGACGCCGATCTGGGGCCGAAGCTGGCGACCTACACGGCGCTGGAGAGCGTCCGGGAGGTCTGGATCGCCGACCCGAGCCGGCCGCTCGTGATCCAGTACGTCCGCCCCGACGACGCCAGCGACTGGCGGATGCGGGCGACGACGAGCTTAGAGGGTGCCCTGCGCTCCGACGCGCTCGACCTCGACCTGCTGCTCGCCGATCTCTACGCGCTCGCCCTCGACGACTCCGAGAACTAGCGGACCTCGTCCGGCTCGGGGCGTGGGGCGCTCCCCGCCGCGCCGGCCTGCTCGGCCTCCAGCCCGGCGCGGTACTGTTTGGTGGTCAGCCGCGACCCGTCGTGGCTCCAGCCCGGTGGGCCGAACAGGTAGCCCAGCCGCGACCGCCAGTCGGGCGCCGCGCGCACGTCGCGCGCCAGGTCCGCCCACTCGTGGAAGGCGATGCGGACCGGGTGGTAGGTCTCCAGCGGCGTCACCAGGCCGTAGGTCGGGTGCTGGCGCTCGGGCGTGAACGTGCCGAACAGGCGGTCCCAGACGATCAGGATGCCGCCGTGGTTGGTGTCGAGGTAGTCCACGTCCGAGCCGTGGTGGACGCGGTGGTGCGACGGCGTGTTGAACAGCCACTCGACCGGCCGCGGCAGCTGGCGGACCGTCTCGGTGTGGATAAAGAACTGGTAGATCAAGCTGATCGACTGCATCGTCAGGACGGCGATGGGGTGGAAGCCCAGGATCGGGAGCCACAGCCAGAAGGCGAACGTGCCGGTGACGGTCCCCGTCCACGTCTGGCGCAGCGCCGTCGAGAAGTTGTAGTGCTCCGACGAGTGGTGGACGACGTGGCTCGCCCAGAAAAACCGGCACCCGTGGCTGATCCGGTGGAACCAGTAGTACGCGAAGTCATCGGCCACGAACAGGAGCGGCCAGCTCCACCAGACGAGCGGGCTCAGCTCGTCCTTGAAAAACCCGGTCCAGCGGTAAAGCACCCAGAACACGGCGAGCGCGAGCGCCTTGCCGGCCAGGTTCATCACCACGTTGCCCAGGCCCATCGCCAGGCTGGCGGCCGTGTCGCGCGTCTCGTACAGCTCGCGCTGGTCGATGGCCGAGAACACGGCCTCGGCGATGAGGAGCAGGACGAAGGCGGGGATGGCCCACAGGATCAGGTTGGGGGCGTTGAAAAAGATCTCCATGGGGCTAGCGGGAAGGAGAGCAGGGGCGGACGCCGTCCAAGAGCAGGCGGAGCCCGTCGGCCAAGAGCACCGCGCGCTCGACGCCGTACCACGCCTGGACGTCGGAGCGGAGGGCCACGGCCACGAACCCGTGCAGGCCGCTCCACAGCGCCAGCGCCGCGCGGTCCGGGTCGAGGTCGGGGCGGACTGAGCCGTCGGCCAGGCCGGCCCGGAGCGTCTGGCGAGCCGTCGAAAACAGTCCCAGCGTGACGCGGTGGCACGCGGCGGCGTGGGAGCCGGCGGCGTACGGCGGCGCCTGGCCGACGCGGTACTCGAAGAGGGCGAAGTCAGCGGGGCGGTCGGTCGCGAACGCGGCGTAGGCTTGGCCCAGAGCCGTCAGCCGGCCGAATGCGTCGGGCGCGGGCTGGCGGACGGCTTCCGCCAGCGCGGCGCGCAACCGGCGGAGCGCACGGACCGCCACGGCGTCGCACAGGTCGCCTTTGTCGGCGAAGTAGGCGTAGGCCAGCCCCTTGCTGACCTCGGCGCGGGTGGCGACGGCGTCCATCGAGGCGGCGCCGAGGCCGCACTCGGCAAAGACCGCCTCGGCGGCGACGACGAGGGACGCCTGCCGCGTTCGGCGGGCACGAGTGCGTCGGGCGGAGGCGGGGGAGACGCGCGACATTGACCGGCGTTTAGAGAATGACCGGCGGTCAATGTAGGGCAGCCGGGTCCTCTGTCCAACATCTCCCTCGGCGTCGGCCCGCCACGCTGGCGGGAGTCGCCAGCGCGCGGCGGAGACGGCGCCTCCGTGGACGGCGTCCCGCGACGCGCCGGGTGGTCTGCAATAGCGAGGCGAGTCTGGGCGTTCGGCGTGTCGCTTCTCTGGGGCCGTCTCGTCCGTGGCGGGGCAGGTCTCGGGTGCCGTCTCACTTCCGCTCTCCTGCACGGGGGGAGGGTGCAGGTCCAAAAAATGAAGCATTAAAATGACAAGTCAGCCGTCTGTTTATGCGGTGCCGGATGTGGCCGTCTCGTTTGCAACGGCGGTCGGAGCAGGCCATCTCTTCCCCTACGCCCATGTCTCGCTCGTCCCAGCCCTCTAAGTCTCCTGCCTACGTCGAGGCCATGATCCGCGAAGCCGTGGTCCACGTCGAGGCCTGCATCCGGACGCCGCTCGCCGACCTCGGCTACACCGGGCCGGCCTCCGGCCTCGACCTCACCGACGGACAGCACGACTTTCTGGCGGGCTACATCTGGGGCGGCCTGGAGCGCCTGCTGGAGATGGGCGAGCTGACGTCCGAGAGCGACCTGGAGCGCGCCGCCAACCGCCTCTACGCCCGGCTGATCGGGCCGTTCGACCGCGACCTCCGGTCGTGGCACACCTGGGTGGTGCGCGAGGGGCTCCAGCACATGCAGCGGCCCCACGCGCTCCTGGGCTACTGCGCCGGCCGCGGCGACGTGCTGGAGCGGATGCGGGCGCAGGAGTTCCGCGCCGCCCTCGGCCCGGCGCTCGCCAACCTGACCGGCACCGACCTGGGGCCGGAGGACACCGACGTGATGCTCAACCGCTAGCGCCGCCCTCGACGAGTTCCGGCGGCCGGCCGGGCCCGGGGCGGCACGCGCGCCCATCCCGCCCGCCAGTCGCTGGCGGCGCACGCCGGCGCGGGGTCCGGATCGGAGGCGCGGCGGCGGCGTACCGGGCGCTCTGCCCCGCGCCCGTGCTCGCTGCCGCCCTCCGCCGTCCCGGCACCGTCCTGCTCGACGGCCCGCGCCTCGACCCCGACTCCGGGCGCCGGGGCGCGCTGTTGTTTACCGAGCCGGCCCAGACGCTCCGGGCCGACGGCTACGCGGAGGTCGGCCCGCTGCTGGCGGCGCTCGACGCGGCGCTGGCGGCCGGCCGCCACGTGGCCGGGTTCCTGAGCTACGAGGCCGGCTACGCGCTGGAACCGGGCGTTTTCCCGGACCCGCCCGCCCCCAGCTCGGGCGTGCCGCTGGGCTGGTTCGGCGTCTACGACGCGCCCGCCGAGGTGCCCCCGGCAGCGGTCGAGGCGGCGCTGCCGTCCGGCCCCGTCCGTGTGGGGGCGCCCCGGCTGGCGGTGTCCGAGGGCGAGTACCTCCGGTCGGTGGCCCGCGTCCGCGCCCACATCCGGGCCGGCGACGTGTACCAAGTCAACCGCACGGCCGCCTTGAGGGCCTCGACCGACGCCGACGCGCTGGCGCTCTGGGCCGCGCTCCGCCGCCGCCAGCGGGTCGCCTACGGCGCCTTCGTCCGGCTGGGCGGCCTCGCGGTGGCCTCGGTCTCGCCCGAGCTGTTCTTCCGCGTCGACGGCGGCACCGTGAGGGCGCGGCCCATGAAGGGGACGACCGGCCGGGGCGACACGGCGGCCCACGACGACGCGCTGGCGGACGCGCTCCGCGCCAGCCCCAAGGACCGGGCCGAGAACCTGATGATCGTGGACCTGCTGCGCAACGACCTCGCACGCGTCGCCCGGCCGGGCTCGGTGCGCGTGCCGGCGCTGTTCGAGACCGAGCGGTACCAGACCGTGACCCAGATGACCTCGACCGTGACCGCCGAGCTCCGCCCCGGCGTGGGGCTGGCGGAGACGGTGCGCGCGCTGTTCCCGTGCGGCTCGGTGACGGGCGCGCCCAAGCTCCGCGCCATGTCGGTGATCCGCGGGGTCGAGGCCGAGGCCCGGGGCGTCTACTGCGGCGCCATCGGCTCGGCGTCGCCGGGGGCGGGCGGCTTCCAGGCCGCGTTCAGCGTGCCCATCCGAACGGCCGTCGTGCGCGGGGCGGAGGTCCGCTACGACGTGGGCAGCGGGATCGTCTGGGACAGCGTCCCGGAGGCCGAGTACGCCGAGTGCCTGCTCAAAGCGCGCGTGCTGACCGACCTGGCCCAGTGACGCCGCGCCTGCTCGAGACCATGCGCGCCGACGGCGGCCGGGTCGCGCTCCTCGACCGCCACCTCGCCCGGCTGGCGGCCGCCGCCGCCGCGCTGGGCTATGGCCTCGACGCCGACGCCGTCCGCCAGCGGGTCGAGCGCGCGGCGGCGGGCGCCGGGGCCCGGGGCGTCCGCCTGACGGTCGGCGTCGGGGGCGACGCGGAGGTCGGCACGTGGGCGGTGGCCGACGAGCCGATGCGGTCGGCCTGGGTCGACCCGGAGCCGTTGGCGGAGGCGGGCACGCCGCTGTGCGTCTACAAGACGACTGACCGCGACCACTACCGCCGCCGCTGGGACCGGGCCCGCGGCCACGGCGCCGACGAGGCGATCCTGGTCAACGCCCAAGGCCTCGTCACCGAGGGCACGCGGACCAACGTCTGGGCCGAGGTCGACGGCCGGCTGTGGACGCCGCCGCTCGCGGCCGGCGGGCTCCCGGGCGTCTACCGCGCCCACGTCCTCGCGACGACTCCCGAGGCGGGCGAACGGCTGCTCACTCCCGCCGACCTCCGCCGTGCCCGCGCGGTGTTCCTGTCCAACGCCCTCCGCGGCTGGATGCCGGTCCGGCTCGTCGGCTAGCGAGTCGCCGGCCGCTGGCGCTCGCCCTCCGCCAGCGGGGTGGGCGCTGGACCCTCCGGGCCGGTTCGGGGTACAGGAGCCTCCCCTCCATCCGACCCCGACCGATGAACAGCATCCTCGACCTCCTCGCCGACCGGATCGGCGGCGACAACATGGGCCAGATCGCCAGCGCCATTGGCGCCCAGCCCCAGCAGACCCAGACGGCCGTCTCAGCGGCGCTGCCGGCGCTCTTGACCGCGCTCAACCGCCAGACCAACACCGCTGCCGGCGCCCAGGGCCTGTCCCAGGCGCTCGACCGCGACCACGACGGGTCGCTGCTGGACCAGCTGGGCGGGTTCCTGGGTGGCCAGGTCCGGGGCAAGCAGGCCGACGGCGGCGGGATCCTGGGCCACGTGTTGGGCGGCCAGCAGCGCGAGGTCGAGCAGGGCGTCGCTCGGGCCTCGGGCCTGGACATGGGCCAGGTCGCGCGGCTGCTGCCCATCCTGGCGCCCATCGTGATGGCGGCGCTCGGCAAGCGGAAGCGCCAGTCGGGGCTCGACGGGGCCGGCCTGTCGGGGATCCTGGGTCAGGACTCCATGCGCGCCCGCCAGGCGGCGCCGTCGGGCGTGCTCGGGGCGCTCTCGGGCTTCCTCGACCGAGACGGCGACGGGTCCATGCAGGACGACCTGATCGCGCAGGCTGGCAAGGCGCTGTTCGGTCGCTAGCGGGAACGGGGGCGGTCACGGCTCGCCCCCCGACAGGCGGACTCGCCTGACTCGTTGCCCCGGTGTCAGAGTCGGCGCGGGGAGTTGGAGCGGGCCCCGCTCCCCAAACCGTAGCCCCGACCCCGAACGTGACCTCCTGGCCTCCGGCCGGCACCCCCACCCCCGTATGACCGACCCCTACCGCATCCGCCCCGGCGCCACCGTCCGGCTGGCGGAGCGGGCCACCGACGACGACGGCGGCCTGACCAAGGGCGCCGGCAAAGGCCGGCTGGACGAGAACATCGACCGGCTGCGCGAGCTCCAGGAGCGGCTCTACGCCGAGGGCCAGCGGTCGGTGCTCCTGGTGCTCCAGGCGATGGACGCCGGCGGCAAGGACTCCACCATCGAGCACGTGGTGGGGCCGCTCAACCCCCAGGGCGTGCGCGTGGCCAGCTTCAAGAAGCCGACCACCAAGGAGCTGGAGCACGACTTTCTGTGGCGGGTCCACCAGAAGGCGCCCAACCAGGGCATGATCCGAGTGTTCAACCGCTCGCACTACGAGGACGTGCTCATCGTCAAGGTGCACGGCTGGGCGCCGCCGGACGTGATCGGGCGCCGCTACGGGCACATCCGCCACTTCGAGGAGCTGCTGGCCGACGCCGGGACGGCCGTCGTCAAGGTCATGCTCCACATCTCGAAGGACTACCAGCTCGAGCGCTTCCGGCGCCGGCTGGAGCGGCCCGACAAGCACTGGAAGTTCAACCCCGAGGACCTGGAGGAACGCGAGCTCTGGGCCGACTACGAGCGCGCGTTCGAGGTCGCGCTCGAGGAGACCAGCACCGAGGCCGCGCCTTGGTTCGTGGTGCCCGCCGAGACGCGCTGGTACCGGAACCTGGTGGTGAGCCAGATCCTGCTCGACACGCTGGAGGCGATGGACCCCCAGTACCCCCCGCCCGCGTTCGACCCGGCCGACTACCCGCCGGGCTCCATCTCCTAGGCCGCCGCCTCGCGCCCGCCGCGCTGGCGGACGGGCTCCGCCAGCGGGGACGACTGCACGGGATGTTCGACGCGCCCCGGGCAGACGGCGCGGCGCGTCCGGTACCTTGTTCGGTACCCTCTGCACGCCATGAGCATCCTCGTCGTCGGCACCGTCGCGTTCGACACCGTCGAAACCCCGTTCGGCCGCGCCGAGCGGATCTTGGGCGGCTCCGCCACCTACGCCTCGCTGGCGGCCCGCGTCGTCGGCGCACCGGTGATGCTCAACGCCGTCGTCGGTGGCGACTTCCCCGACGCCCACGTCCAGGCGCTGCGCTCGCGCGGGGTCGACGTCGAGGGGCTGGTGCGCGACGCCGGCGGCGAGACGTTCTTCTGGGCCGGGCGCTACCACTACGACCTGGGCACGCGCGACACGCTGGCGACGCACCTCAACGTGCTGGCCACCTTCGAGCCCGACCTGCCGGCGTCCTACCGCCGGCCCGAGATCGTGTGCCTGGGCAACCTCGACCCGGCCGTCCAGGCGTCGGTGATCGACCAGGCGTCGGGGGGCGCGCCGCTGGTGATCGCCGACACGATGAATTTCTGGATCGACAGCACGCCCGACGCGCTCCGCGAGACGCTGGCCCGCGTCGACGTGCTGGTGGTCAACGACGAGGAGGCCCGCCAGCTGTCCGGCGAGTCCAACCTGGTCCGCGCCGCCCGCGCCGTCCGCGCGATGGGGCCCGAGACGGTGGTCATCAAAAAGGGCGAGCACGGCGCGCTGCTGTTCTGCGGCGACGCCGTGTTCTCGGCGCCGGCCTACCCGCTGGAAGACGTCGTGGACCCGACCGGCGCCGGCGACACGTTCCTGGGCGGCTTCGCCGGCCACCTGTCGCGGTGCGGCGCGCGCGACCCGGAGACGATGCGCCAGGCCGTGGTGGTCGGCAGCGCGCTGGCGTCGTTCGTGGTCGAGGCGTTCGGGCCGGAGCGCCTGCTCGACGTGCGGCCAGAGGACCTGGACGCGCGCGTCGAGGCCTTCCGCCGGCTCTCGGCGGTGCCCCAGATCCTCCCGGTCTAGAGCGCCGGCCGGCGGGCCGCGGGTCCAGGCGCTGGCCGGCTAGGCGCCGGCCTGGCCCACGAACCGGTTGAACAGGGCGGCCTGCGCCTCGAACACCCACTGGTTCATGATCGCCTCCTCGGAGACCTGGACCTGCGTGGCGATCTGCCGCGCGCGCGTCGGGTTCCACTGGGCGATCTCCTCCAGCGAGGTCACGCCCTGGGCGTAGAGGCGGCGCTGGACGTCGCCGTCGATGGAGCGGATCACGGTCAGGTCGTCGGCGTCCTCGGGGACTGCGGGCGGCGCCTCTCCCTCGGCGGGCGACCAGGCCGGCGCTTCGTGGGTGCCCGCTGCGTGTTCTGGAGCGGTGGGCGGCTGGTCTCCCGGGATCTCCAAAACGGGCGGCGGGCCAAACGGGCCCGGCGCCGACGGCCGGTCGGGGCGGGCGATCCAAGGCGCGTCGCCGGGCGACCCTTGGGAGGGGCCGTCCGCGGCCGGCTCGGCGCGGCCCTCGAACGTGGAGGCCCAGGACGCTCGGCCGCCGAACGACAGGTCGTCGAACGAGACCTCCTCGAACGAGACGTCTTCAAAGAGGGACGGGGCCGGCGTGGCTGCGGGCTCCTCGGCCGCCGGCTCCGCCAGCGGGGCGGGCGCCGAGCTGGCGGGCTCCGTCTGCGAGTCGAGGGCGGGGGCCTCGAACGGCGGGAGCTCCGGCTGGTCGCGCTCGGCTGGAGGCCCGCCCGCGCGAGGCGCTTCGGAAGGCGGGGCCTCCGAGACGAGCTCCGCGGGCGAGAAGGCCTTAAAGGCGGGGGCGTAGTCCTCCGAGAGCGCGTCGTCGGCCGACGGGCCCTCTTGGGCGACGTCGCCGGGCGCGGCAGCGTCGGGCATCTCGTCACCGGAGGGGAGCTCGTCGGGCGACGGGCCGCTGGCGGCGGGCGCGGGGGGAGCGTCGACGGTCTCTGGATCCTCAGGGTGCCATCCAGCGGGCGGAGCCTCTTCCTCGGAATCGCCCGGCCCGGTCGCGTCGGGCGCCTCGGCACCCGGCTCGCCTTGGCCTGGCACGGCGTGTGCCTCGGCGTCGTTCGGCTCGGCCGGGTCTTGCGCACCGGGCGCGTCGGCGGCGGCGAGCGACGGGGCGTGGTCCGTCGGGGCGGAGTCGCCGGAGGGGGCCTGCGCGAACGGGTCCAGGGACGGGCTCGGCCCGCCCAGAACGAGGTCGAAGGCGCGGGGGGCAGGGCCGGACTCCTCGGTACGCGGCTGAAACTCGGACGTCACGGCGACCTCTGGCGCGTCGGGCTCGGCCGGGCGCGCCGGCTCGGGCGGCTCAGGCACGAGCTGCAGCCCGTCGGCGGGCGCCTCGGACCAGACCTCGGCCGTGCTGGGCGGAGCGTCCGGGAGGGCGGGCGGAAGCGCGAGGGGCCGGCCGGCCGGCGGGAGCGCGACGGCCGACTGGAGGGACCCGAGCTGGCTGCGGATCTCCTCCATCTCGGCGTCCCGCCGGCGGACCTCGTGGCGGAGCTCGTTCTGCAACCCGTCGACGTGCGAGCGCTGCGAGTCGACCGACTGGCGGACGCTGTCGAGCTTCTGGGCCAGCAGCTGGCGTTGGGTCTCGCCCTGGAGCCGCTGCTCGGCCATCGACTGCTCGATCTGGCGGCCGATGGCCTGGACCTCCTGGGCGACCGACGGCGAGGCCGCGGGCCCCGGCTCAAGTCGCTCGCGGGCGCGGGCACGCAGGAACAAGAGGCCAAACCCGCCGACGACGAGGGAGCCGACGAGGATCGCGGAGAGGAGGGGGAGGTACTGCATCGGGCTACTCAGAGACGAGGGTGAGAGCGTGGGCGCCGGCGCCGGTGCCGACCTGGAGCTGGCCGGTGGCCGTGGCGTCCTCGAAGAGACGGGCGAGCCGCGCGCCGCGCGCGGCCGCGAGGGCGGGGTCGGGCGCGGTCACGGCCACCCGGAACGTGTCGGGGGTCCACGCCAGGCGGCTCGACGTGCGGTACGCGTAGGACCGGAGCGTGGGCTCGAGCTGGGCGCTGCGCGTGCCGAAGCCGTACTGAACGGCGTCCAGCAGGCGCCCCAACTCGACGTCGAGGGGTTTCCGGTCGGCTTCTTCCAGACGTGTCAGCAGGTCGACGGGGATGGGCACGGGGTCGGCGCTGGGGGGCGCCTGGGAGAAGGCGCTCATCGGCCGGGCGGGCGGGCCCAGTGAGGCCACCGCCGGCCCGACCGCCGGCGCCGGATGGGCGTCGCCGCTAGCTGCCCCGAGCGCCACCGCCAGCGCGAGGCTGAGCAGCGTCAGCCCGCCGGTCAGGGCCACGGCGCGGCTGGACAGGGGCGGGCGCCCCGGCGCAGCTGGCGGTTCGGCCGGGCGCGTCCGGGGCTCGCCGTCCGTGTCGCCGGGCGGGTCCGCCAGCGGCTCGGCGGCGCCCCGGGATGGCGCCGCTGGTGGACGGTGCGGGAGCGGCGGGCCGATGCGCCCGGCGCGGGGGAGCTCGATCTCGAACGTCCGGCCCGCACGCCCCGCGTCCGGGCCGGGGCGCTCGGGGGTCGGGAACGGAACGCGGCCGAGTAGATCGGTAATCGCCACGGGCGGGGGAGGGGGAGTCGGGGGCGGGGGCGCGTCGAGGCCAGGGGGCGCAACCTCCGTGCCTGGCCAGCGCGGAGCCGCCCGTCCGGCGCCCGTCCGGCGCCCGGTCTGCGCCCTGGCCAGCGGCCACCGCCAGCGCCCTGGCCAGCGGCCACCGCCAGCGGCCACCGCCAGCGGCCACCGCCAGCGGCCACCGCCAGCGGCCACCGCCAGCGGCACGCGCCTTTCGCGGTCCGGGGCGCGGACCGTGCGCATCTTGGCGCCCCGCCTCCCCCCGCGCCCGTGATGCTCCCCGCCACCGTCCGGCTCGTCAACGCCGTGTTCTACGCCCACCACGGCGTGCTGGAGGAGGAGCACCGGATCGGGGGCCGCTACGAGGTCGACGTCGCGATGACGCTGGACGTGCGCGGGGCGGCGGAGGCCGACGACCTGACCCAGACCGTCGACTACGAGCGCGTCTACGCCTTGGTGCGCGAGGTCGTGACCGGCAACTCGTCGTTCCTGATCGAGCGGCTGGGCTGGCGGATCGCCCAGGCCGTGGCCGAGGCGTACCCGACGCTGGAGGGCGTCGAGGTCCACGTGCGCAAGCCCAACCCGCCCGTCGGCGGGCCGTGCGACCGGGCCGAGGTGGTGGTGCGTTGGGCGCCGTGACGCGCGTCTACGTCGGGCTGGGCGCCAACGTCGGCGACCGGCTGGCGGCGCTCCGCGGCGCGGCGGCGGCGCTGGGCTCCCGCGCGGACACGTCGGTCGCCGCCGCGAGCCCGGTCTACGAGACCGAGGCGCTGGTGCCGCCCGGCGCCGAGCCCCAGCCGGACCACCTCAACGCCGTCTTGGCGCTCGACACCGCGCTCACGCCGCTGGCGTTGCTCCGCGCGCTCCGCGCCGTCGAGCGCGCCGCCGGCCGCGACCACACGGCCCCGCGCTGGTCGGCCCGCCCGCTCGACCTCGACGTGCTCGTCTACGGCGCCCGCCAGCTGGCCACGCCGGCGCTGACGGTGCCGCACCCTGGCCTCGCCGAGCGCCGGTTCGTGCTCCGCCCCCTGGCCGACCTCGCGCCCGGCTTGGTGGTCCCGGGCACCGGCCGGACCGTCGCCGACATGCTCGCCGCCACGCCGGACCGCTCGCGCGTCGCCCGCACGGCGCTGGCGCTCACGAGGCCGGCGTCCACGCCAGGCCCTTGCTAAAGGACCACAGCGGGCATGGGTCTGGGACGAACGCGCCCAGGGCCTTCATGAGCAGCGCCGCCTCGCCGCGGTGGTACACGAGCGGCGTCAGCCCGAACTGGCGGAGCGCGTCGCCGCGCGGGACCTGGGTGACCACCTGGCCGTTGCGCTCCAGCGTCCACGGCGCCCGCAGGTCGTCGGGGGTCAGCGTGCCGATCAGGCCCTCGACCGACTCGGCGTTGGCCTTGAACGTGGCGATGATCTCGTCGGGGTCGGCAAAGTTGGGGAGGTCGGGCTCGAAGGCCATCTCGACGCTGTCCAGGTCCAGGATCCACTCGATCCGCGCCACCAGCCGGACCAGGCGGAGCGACAGCGTGCGGAGCGACGGGATCGACGGGTGCGGCGACCAGTCGAGCGAGGCCGACGGGAGCAGGCGCAGCACGTCGCCCGTCTGGCCCACCTCCACCACCACCTCGCGCAACACCGCCGGCTGCGACGGCGGCTCGGGCTGGGCCACGGGCTCTGGGGTGGGCTCGGGCACGGCCGGCTCGGGCACGGCCGGCTGGGAGGCGGGGAACGGCGTGTGGAGGTCGGGGGACCACGCCTCGACGTCCTCGAACGCGAGCGACTCCCGCCCCTGGTCGATCACCCACGACGCGCCGGACGGCCAGCGGTCGGTGTGCGACACCGAGAAGCGGGCCACGCGGTCGACGCCGCGGTGCGTCCAGACGCGGACGTCTTGGCCCTGGCGTGGCACCCGGTCGCTCGGGTGGTACCAGCCGGTGGGGAGGGAGGCGGGGACGGACACGGAAAAGCGGGTGGAGCGGACTCAGGATACGGGTATCGGTCGGGACCGGGCCCGCCTACAGTTCGCCCGCGAGGGGCGAGAGAGAAGCCCCACCCGTCCGCCCGCGCGCGCGATCTTACGGCCCTCCCCCGACTCCGCCGCCCGCCATGCCCGACCCGACCCTGCCCGATCACCTGGGGTACGTCGTCGTCGAGGGCGTCATCGGCGCCGGCAAGTCGACGCTGGCGCAGATGCTGGCCGCCCGCGCCGGCGGGCGGCTGGTGCTGGAGGAGTTCGAGGAGAACCCGTTCCTGGGCACGTTCTACCAGGACCGCGACCGTTGGGCGTTCCAGACCCAGCTCGCGTTCCTGGCGAGCCGCTTTAAGCAGCAGAAGGCGCTCGCCGCCCGCGACCTGTTCCACCGCCACGTCGTGGCGGACTACACGTTCGACAAGGACCGGATCTTCGCCCATGTCACGCTCTCGGGCGACGAGGTCCAGCTCTACGAGACGCTGTTCGGCATCATGGAGCCCTCGGCGCCCGTCCCCGACCTGGTGGTGTACCTCCGCTCGTCGGTGGACCGGCTGCTCCACAACGTGGCCCTCCGCGGGCGGAGCTACGAGGCCGACATGGACCCGGCCTACCTCACCGAGCTGGTGGACGCCTACGACCGCTACTTTTTCCACTACACCAAGAGCCCTCTGCTCATCGTCGACGCCTCGCGGATCGACTTCGTGGGGGAGCGGGCCACGTTCGACGAGCTGGTCCGCCAGATCGGCAACGTCCGCGGGGGGACGGCCTACTTCAACCCGCCGCGCACCATGCAGCTGGCATTCTAGACCGCCCCGCTGGCGGCGGCCCTCGCCGGCGCGCTCCGCCAGCGGTCCGCCTTCGGCCAACGACGTGTGAATCCGCCGGGCGCCCCGGGCCGGCCGGGCGCGGCGGGCCGTAGCTTGCCCCAACCGCCGGACGCCATGCCTACGACTTCGACAGCGGGCCACGCCCCCTGGATCCTGCCAGCGATCCCCTCCGCTCCGACCCCCGGCCCCGTGGCCGTCCAGCCTTCCGTTTGGGAGGCTTTTTTTATGCCTGCCTGTTCCGCCACCCATGACTGAACCCCGCCCCGCCAAGCTCGCGCTCGAAGACGGCACCGTCGTCGCGGGCTACGCCGTCGGCGCGCCCGGCGAGACGACCGGTGAGCTGTGCTTCAACACGTCGATGAGCGGCTACCAGGAGATCCTGACCGACCCGAGCTATGCCGGCCAGGTGATGTTGATGACGTACCCGCACATCGGCAACTACGGCGCCTTCGAGGCGGCGACCGAGGCCGACCGGCCGCACGTGGCCGGCCTGGTGGTCCGCCAGCTGTCCGTCGATCCCTCCAACCATGACATGGAGGAGACGCTGGACGCCTACCTAGCGCGGCACGGGCTGGTCGGCATCTCGGGCGTCGACACGCGCCGGCTCGTGCGCCACATCCGCCAGCGGGGCGTGATGAACTGCGTGATCTCGTCGCAGGACTTGGACGACGCGTCGCTGGTGGCCAAGGCGAAGGCCGTGCCGAGCATGGCCGGGCTGGAGCTGGCGAGCGGCGTCGGCGTGGCCGAGGCATACGACTTCTCGGAGGCGGGCGAGCGGCGCGTGGCGGTCTACGACTACGGCGTCAAGCGCCACATCTTGCAGTCGCTGTCGGCGCTGGGCGCCGCCGTCCGCGTGTTCCCCGCCGGGATGCCGTTCGCGGACGTGCTGGCGTGGGAGCCCGACGGCGTGTTCTTTTCGAATGGGCCGGGCGACCCGCGCGCCATGCCGGGAGCCATCGGGACGGCGCGGGAGGCGATCCAGTCCGGCCTGCCGCTGTTCGGGATCTGCCTGGGGCACCAGCTGCTGGCACTCGCTGAGGGCCTGGAGGTGTACAAGATGAAGGTCGGCCACCGAGGCGCCAACCACCCGGTCCTGAACCTGACCACGGGCCGCGTCGAGATCTCGACCCAGAACCACGGCTTCGCCGTGCGCGAGGACGGGCTGGCGGGCGTGGCCGAGGTGGAGCACCGGAACCTCAACGACGACACCGTCGAGGGCCTGCGCTACCTCCGCTTCCCCGGCTTCTCGGTCCAGTACCACCCCGAGGCCTGCCCCGGCCCGCACGACAGCCGCTACCTGTTCGACCAGTTTTTCGAGATGATGGACGCCGCGCCCGCCGAGCGCCACCGCCAGCCCGCAAGGGAAGGCGTCAGCCAGCCGGTCGATGCCTGAGACGCCGCCACCCGACCCGCGCGACGTGATCCGCAAGACCGTCGGCCGCGACCGCCAGCGGACGCCGCTCGAAATCGCCCGCAGGCTCCAGGGGCGGCACCGCGCGCTTGGGCTCCCCGTCCACCTCCCCTCCGACCATGTCCGAAAGTGTGTTGGTCGCCCTCGCCCGCGCTGACGTCGACGCCATCGTGGTCGGCGGGCTGGCCGTCGCCTACGCCGGATACCCCCGGTAGCGAGGCCAACCTCCGACCAGGCGGACGCCGCGGCTCTGCGCGCGATCCTGGCCGGTCTCCCTCCTGATCCCTCTTCTCCGTAACGCCATGCCCCTCGAACGCAAAGCCCTCGTCGTCACCCACACGCCCGGCGACACCGCCAGCGGCGCAGCCGACGCGCTCACCGACCTGCTCAACGACGACTGGCGGATCGTCTCGACGACGGCCATGGGCGGCGCCGGCGGCACGGACGGCCCGGCCCAGTTCGCCGCGCTCGTCGTGGTCGAACGTCAGGAAAAGAAGGCCACCGCCGGATTCGGTACCGGTTGAACGCGCGGGGTCGGCTGTGCGGCGTGCGGACGCAGCCTCCCGCGCCGCGCCACCTGACCCATCCCGAGCCTTCCACGCCGAACCTTTCACGTTCAACATCCCGAATGCCCAAGCGCACCGACATCGAGACCATCCTGCTCATCGGCTCCGGCCCCATCGTGATCGGGCAGGCGTGTGAGTTCGACTACTCCGGCACCCAGGCCGCGCGCGCGCTCCGCGCCGAGGGCTACCGCGTGGTCCTGGTCAACTCCAACCCGGCCACCATCATGACCGACCCTATGATGGCGGACGCGGTCTACCTCCAGGAGCTCACGCCGGCCTCCATCAAGGAGATCGTCGCCAAGGAGCGGCCCGACGCCGTGCTCCCGACGATGGGTGGCCAGACGGCCCTCAACCTCGCCGACACGCTCCACCAGCAGGGCTACTGGGAGCGCGAGGGGATCGACGTGATCGGCGTCGACATCGACGCGATCCACATCACCGAGGACCGCCAGGCGTTTCGGGACCTGATGGAGTCCATCGGGTTGGACCAGGCGCGCAGCCGAGTCGCCAAGTCGCTCTTGGAAGCCAAAGAGATCGCCCAGGAGCTGGCGGATGGACAGGGCTTCCGGCCCGTCGTGCTCCGGCCGAGCTTTACGATGGGCGGCGCCGGCGGCGGCATCATCTGGAAGGCCGACGACTTTGACCGGATGGTCTCGCGCGGGCTGGAGCTGTCGCCGGTCCACGAGGTGCTGGTCGAGGAGTGCCTGTTCGGGTGGAAAGAGTTCGAGCTGGAGCTCTTGCGCGACGCCAACGACAACGTGGTGATCGTGTGCTCCATCGAGAACCTGGACCCGATGGGCGTCCACACCGGCGACAGCGTGACCGTGGCGCCCCAACAGACGCTGACGGACCCGCAGTACCAAGGCATGCGCGACGCCGCGATTCGGGCGATGCGCTCCATCGGGACGTTCGCGGGCGGCTGCAACATCCAGTTCGCCGTGGACCCCAAGACAGGACGGCTGGTGGTGATCGAGATCAACCCGCGCGTGAGCCGGTCTTCGGCGCTGGCGTCCAAGGCGACCGGCTACCCGATTGCCAAGGTCGCCGCCCGGCTGGCGGTGGGCTACACGCTGGACGAGTTGCCCAACGAGATCACGGGCACCTCAGCCTGCTTCGAGCCGGCGCTGGACTACGTGGTGACCAAGATCCCGCGCTGGAATTTCGACAAGTTCGAGGGCGTCGACGAGGCCCTGACGACCCAGATGAAGGCCGTCGGCGAGGTGATGGCGATTGGCCGCACGTTCACCGAGTCCATCCAGAAGGCCTTCCAGAGCCTGGAGCAGGGCTTCGCCGGCCTGGGTGCCGACCGCGAGTTGCCCGACCGCCAGCTCGTCCGCGACCGGCTGGCGACGCCCTACTGGGACCGGCTGCTGCACATCCGCAACGCCTTCCGGCTGGGCGCCTCGGTCGCCGAGATCCACGACGTGACGAAAGTCGACCCGTGGTTTCTGCACCAGGTCCAGGACCTGGTGGCGCTGGAGCGCGAGACCGAGGGCACGCCGCTGGCGGAGCTCGGCCGCGAGCGCCTGCTGACGCTGAAGCAGCACGGGTTTTCGGACGTCCAGGTTGGCTGGCTCACCGAGTCCGAGCCCGACGCCGTCCGCGAGGTCCGCCAGTCGCTCGGTCTAGCGCCCACGTTCCGCGTGGTCGACACGTGTGCCGGCGAGTTCGAGGCGCAGACGCCGTACTTCTACTCGACGTACGACCAGGGCGAGAACGAGTCGGTGCGGAGCGACCGGGACAAGGTGCTGATCCTGGGCTCGGGTCCCAACCGGATCGGGCAGGGCATCGAGTTCGACTACTCGTGCGTCCACGGCGTGCTCGCGGCCCAGGAGATGGGCTACGAGGCCGTCCTCATCAACTGCAACCCGGAGACGGTCTCGACCGACTTCGACGTGGCGGACAAGCTCTACTTCGAGCCGGTGTTCTGGGAGCGCGTCCAGGACGTGATTGACCTGGAAGGGCCGGCCGGCGTGATGGTCCAGCTGGGCGGGCAGACGGCGCTCAAGCTGGCGCGCAACCTGCTGGCGGCCGGCGTGCCGCTGTTCGGGACGCCGTTCGAGAACATGGACCTGGCCGAGGACCGGGGCAAGTTCTCGGCCGTGCTGGAAGAGCTGGACATCCCGTTCCCGCCCTATGGGATGGCGCGTTCGGTGGAGGAAGCGGTCGAGGTGGCGGAATCCATCGGATACCCGATCTTGGTCAGGCCGAGCTATGTCCTTGGGGGACAGGGCATGCGCATCGCCATCAACAAGGACGAGGTGGCGGACTACGTCGCGAACGTGCTCCAACTCTTCCCCGACAACGAGGTGTTGCTGGACCTTTTCCTGGAGAACGCCATCGAGGTGGACGTCGACTGCCTGTCGGACGGCGACGAGGTCTGGATCGCGGGCGTGATGCAGCACATCGAGCCGGCCGGCGTCCACTCGGGCGACTCGACGGCCGTGATCCCGCCGTTCTCGCTGGCGGACGAGACCGTCGAGACGATCAAGGAGACCGTGCGCCGGATCGCGACGCGCCTGGGCGTGGTGGGCCTGATGAACACCCAGCTGGCGGTCCAGACGAAGGACGGCGAGGACCACGTCTACGTGATCGAGGCCAACCCGCGCGCCAGCCGGACGGTCCCGTTCGTGGCCAAGGCGACGGGCGTGCCCATCGCCCGCATCGGCGCCAAGCTGATGCTGGGCGCCAAGCTGGAGAGCTTCCGCCAGTCGGGCGCGCTCGAGTCGTCGCTGGTCGGGTTCGCGGTCAAGGAGCCCGTGTTCTCGTGGGACAAGTTCCCGGAGGTGACCAAGGAGCTCGGGCCGGAGATGAAGTCGACCGGCGAGGCCATCGCCTTCGTGGACGACATCACCGACGACCACATCTCGAAGCCGTACGAGATGCGCAACCTGTACCTGTCGCGGTAGCCGATTCCGGTTCTCGCCCCGCTGGCGCCGACCGCCAGCGGGACGTGGACGGTCCCGGTCTGCGGCACAGCGTGGGGCCGCTCCGCCAGCGGGAGGTGAACGTTTCGGGCCGGCGGTCATTCAAGCCGCTCCCCACGCCCGAGCCCATGACCCCCGACAACCCGACTCCCGACGACGCGGCCGACCGGCCCGAGACCTTCGAGACCGATCCGGAGGTGTCCGAGGGCGAGGCGCCCCAGGCGATGGGCCTGTTCGTAGAGGCGACCGAGCCGGACACCCACCTCGACCCCAGCAACCCCGCCTTCGACCGGGTCCAGGACGCGAAGGCCATCGAGGCCGAGTACCCGGCCGAGTACAACCGCCGCTACGTCAAGGAGCACGGCGACCACCACGGGCACGCGCCGACCGAGGGGCCCGACGCGGAGCCGAGGCCGTAGGTGCGATCTGACCGCGCGCTCCGTTGACCCGTCGTCTCCCCCCGATCCGCGTGCGCGTTGCCCCGGCCGTCTCGCTGCTGCTCTGTCTCGCCGTCTCGGCGTGGCCCGCCGCTCCGGCGTTGGCCCAGAGCCGGCTCCAGATCCGCGCCGCCGTCACGCCGGACGCGGCCGGCGACACGGCCGGGATGCGCCGCGAGTCGGTGGCCACGGCGCCCGACCGCGAGGTCTGGGTGGGGCCGGTGGTGATGGACCTGGCGCCGTCGAGCATCCGCACGGTCGGGCTCGAGCTCGACCGTGACGGCACCGCCGCGCTGTCGGTGTGGCTCTCGGACCGGGCCGGCGCCGAGTTCGAGGCCCTGACCGCGGCCTCGGTCGGGCGCGCGCTAGCGGTGGTGTGGGACGGCCAGGTGCTGGCGGCGGCGGTCGTCGAGTCGGCCATCCCCAACGGGATGGTGATGGTCACGGGCCTGGAGGCCGCCGAGGCCGAGCGGCTGGCGGACGCGCTCCGCCGGGCGACGGAGGACCCGCAGGCGCGCGCTGGGGGCGCGCCCGAGCCGGAAGACTGGGGGCCGGCCTCCGGCCCGACCGGCCAGCCGTCGCGGACCCCGGTTCCGGGGTCGGGCGTCCCGTCCCGGCCGCCGCTCCGCCTCGACCCGCCACCGGGCCTCGGCTCCTCGGCCTACGAGCCGGCCGCTCCTGCGCCTGCGACGTCCGCCCCGACAGGGCCGGCCCCGGCGTCGCCCGCCCCCACGTCAGCCGCCAGCGGCGCGGCGCAGGGGTTCGTGGGCGCCGTCGCCCGGCGCGACTGGCGCACGGTCGCCCGGTCGCTCCACCCCGACGCGCTCCGGTCGGTCCGCCTCAACGCCCCCGGCCTCTTGCGGCTCGACGGCGGCGCGGTCAGGGTGGAGGACGGGACCGGGGAGGTCTCGTTCGCCGCCGCCGACGCGCTCGGAGGCGCGCCCCGGTCCAGTCGACTGGCGGACCTGGGGGACGAAGACGTGGCGGTCCTCTACCTTGCCGCGCTCGACGCGCTCGGCGTGTGGGGGGCGCCCGTCGCCTTCCGCGAGGTCGTCGGAGAGGTCCCCGACGGGGGCCGGCTCCACGTCGTCATGCGGTCGCCGACGGTCCCCGCCGGCGTGTCCGAACTGACCGTCGTGACGCTGGCGCGGGACGCGAGCGGCACCTGGCGGCCTCTCCTCACCCAACCCCAAGGCTTCTGATGCGCCTCTTCGCTTTCCTGATGGTCCTGCTGGCGGTCCCGGCCTGCGCCCCGGCCGAGGACTCCGCCCCGGCCGGCGCCGCGCCTTCGGTGCCCGCCCCGCCCCGCACGTCGACGGGCGCGCTCGCCGAGCGGCTGCCCCCTTCGGTGGACGGCCTCGGCCGCCAGTCGCTCGACGTGACCACCGACGGGGCCCTGGGCGCCGAGGTGACGCGCGCCACCGCGACCTACGGCGACCCGGCCGTGGTCACGCTCTCGCTCACCGACTTCGGGACCATCGAGATGGCCGAGATGATGGGGCACGGCTGGGCGCTGGCGCCCGGCGTCGACCGACTCGACGGGAGGCCCGTCCAGCGCGATTCGAGCGCGTCCACCGTCCGCCTGCTGACTGACGGCCGTACCCTGGCCGAGGCGACGGCGGCCACGCTGACCGAGGCCGAGCGCGCCCTCCGCGACATCCTCTAGCGCGTCGCCGCACTGAAGAGCGGTCCTTGGAGGCGGGCGCGGTCCCCTCCGCCGGCGCCCGACCTAGGGGCACCCGAGGTCCGTTCCGAGCAGAGCCGGACCGGCCGCCCGGCGCGACGCGCCCTGCCGCCAACTCTAGTCGTCGTTGCGGTCGTGGAGCTGGAGGTCGATGTCGAACGGGTCGATCTCGACCCAGAACTGGCGGCGGACTTGGAGGCCGTGCCAGACCAGCGCGGTCAGGGCGAGGGGCAGGGTCGCGAGGGAGACCGCGGTCGCGGTCAGAGTACGGGGCGACATGTCTCAGGGGTCTAGGGGGCTGGTGAGTTATGCCGCGCTGCGGCAAGCGTTCCGGCCTCACGCAATGGTCACCGGTTGTCGGCCGCCCCTTGTCCGAGGGCGAGCCGCGGCTTCATCTGGTTCATCTGGGACGCCAGCCCGGCGGCGGCGGCGGCGTATACCCGTCCCCTCGCCACAGTCCCATGGGTCCGCCGACTCCCTTCCAGACCACCGGTGAGCGCCCCTGAGTCGTGGGGGTGGGCGCGGGCCACGGCGGGCTCGAGTGCGTCGAGGCGCTGGCGCCGGCCGCCGTCGACGTGCTGTTGGTGGACCGGAACAACTACCACAAGTTTCAGCCGCTGCTCTACCAGGTCGCCACGGCCGGCCTGGACGTGGACGACATCACGCAGCCGATCCGCCACATCGTGCGCCGCCACGGCAACGTGGACGTGGCGCTGGGCCTGGTGGTCGGCGCCGACCTCGACCGCCAGACGCTGGCGCTCGACACCGGCGAGACGATCCCGTGGGACGCGCTCGTGCTCGCCCCGGGTGCCTTGGTGGCCTACTTCGGCGTCGAGGGCGCCTTCGAGCACGGCTACCCGATGAAGAACGTGGCCGGTGCCGTCGCGCTCCGGAGCCACGTGCTGAGCCGGTTTGAGGCCGCCGCGCGCGACCCGGAGGCCGTGGAGCATGGCGCGCTCACGACCGTCGTGGTGGGCGGCGGGCCGACGGGCGTCGAGATGGCGGGCGCGCTGCGCGAGCTGGTTGCGGTGCTGGCCAAGGACTTCCCGCGGGTCGACGTGGGCCGCGCGCGCGTGGTGCTGGTCGACGGCCAGCCGCTGCCGCTGGGCGGCTACGACGGCGGCCTCCGCCAGTACGCCCGCGACGAGCTAGAGCGCCGGGGCGCTGAGACCCGGCTCGGCGTCGACGTCAAGAGCGTCGACCCCGACGGCGTGACGCTGGCCGACGGCACGCGGATCAACGCCCGTACGACCGTCTGGGCCGCCGGCGTCCGCGCCAACCCGCTCGCGGACGCGCTGGGGCTGGAGCAGACCCGGGGCGGCCGCGTGGTCGTGGACCGCACGCTGCGCGTGCCGGGCTATCGCTCGGTGTTCGTGGTTGGCGACGCGGCCGGCTCTCAAGACGCGGACGGCGACCTGCACCCCCAGGTGGCCCAGGTGGCCATCCAGCAGGGGCGGCACGCCGCACGGCTGATCGAGGCGATGGCGTCGGGCGACGCGTCCGGCGCGGCCGACGCGCCGTTCGAGTACCACGACCTGGGCCAGATGGCCACCATCGGCCGCAACGCCGCCGTGCTCCAGACGCCGGGCGGGATCAAGCTGACCGGCTTCCTGGCCTGGCTCGGCTGGATGGCCGTCCACATCGTCAAGCTCGTCGGCTTCCGCAACCGGATCGCGGTGTTCTGGACCTGGTTCTACAGCTACGTCACCTTCGACCGCGGCCCGCGCCTGATCCTGACCGCCGAGCGCGGGGAGGGCGGGGGCCGGCCGGCGCTGGCGACGGCGCCGACCGAGCAGGGCGCCGAGGGGGGATCGCACGACTCCGACCTGGCCGGCAAGGCCGCGCCCGCCGACGCGGCCGGGTGGAGCGGAGGCCGGCCGTAGCTTGGACCATGCCTGACGTCCACGACTCCGCCGACCTCGCTGCCGTCCGCGCCGCCCTCGTCGCGGCCGACCGCGTGGCGATGACCACCCACCTCCGGCCCGACGGCGACGCCCTGGGCACCGAGATCGCGATCGCGCGCGCGCTCCAGGCGCTTGGCAAGACGGTCACGCTGATCAACGCCGACGCGCCGCCGCGCAACCTCGACTGGCTGGCCGAGGAGCAGCCCGACAGCCTGCTGCTCACCTACGAGTCCGGCGACCTCGACCAAGCCCGCGCCGTCGCCGAGGCCGACGTGCTGCTGGTGGTGGACGCCAACGCCGCCCACCGCCTGGGGGACGTCGGCGCCGTGTTCCGCCAGTCGGGCAAGCCAGTCCTGCTGCTGGACCACCACCCGGACCCCGAGGACTGGTTCGACGTGGCGTGCGTGCGCACCGACGCGTCGGCGGCGGCCGAGATCGCCTACGACCTGATCGCCGGCATCGACCCGGGGCTGATCGACCGCGCGGTCGCGACGGCGCTCTACGTCGGCATCATGACCGACACCGGCTCGTTCCGCTACGGCGCCACCACGCCGCGCACGCACGCCATCGTGAGCGACGTGCTCGAGCGCGGCGACCTGCGCCCGGAGCCCATCCACGTGGCGCTGTTCGACGGCAAGAGCCGCGAGGGGCTGGCGCTGCTGAGCGCGGCGCTGGCCACCATCACGACCCACTACGGCGGCCGGCTGGCCACGCTGTTCGTGACCCAGGACATGGTCCGCCAGTCGGGCGCGTTCTTCGACGAGACCGAGGGGCTCATCAACTACGCGCTCTCGCTCGACGGCGTGCTGGCGGCGGTGATCTTCCTGGAGCTGCCCTCGGGCGTCAAGCTCTCGTTCCGCTCCAAGGGCGACTGCCCGATCAACAAGTGGGCGGCCAAGTTCGGCGGCGGCGGCCACGCCAACGCCTCGGGCGCCTACATCAAGAACGGGCAGCTGGCGCGGGCGATGAAAGACGTGGTGGATGTGGCCCCGCCTCACATCGCGGCCGACCCCTCGGCGCCGGTATCGGACGAGATCTCGCCCGAGGACCTGGCGCTCCTGGCGCAGTTTAAAGGCTCGCTGTAAAAGCGTAACTAGGCGTGGCGTGATGCCGCGCAGTCACGTCGTGCGGGCGTCTTGCGATACGCCCCTACCGAGCAAGGTCAGTCATCACGATATCGTCTCACTTTATAACCCATCGAAAGCTTCATGATTGACTTTGCCGCCGGCGACCTGTCTGCCCTCGACACCGACCTCGTCGTGCTCCCCGTCGACGGCGACGGCCCCGACGCGTGGCGCGGGTCGCTCGGGCCGGCCTACGCCACGGCGCTCCAAGACGCCCAGACCTCCAAAAAGCCCGCCGTCGTGATCCGACCCGACGGCGGGCGGCTGGCGGTGGTGGCGGTCGGCGACCAGCCCGGCGCCGAGCGCTGGCGGTGGGCGGCGGCGGCGGCGGCGGGCGAGGCCGGTCGGGTCGAGGCCGAGCGCGTCACGCTCGCGGTGCCGCCGGGCGAGGGCGCCGAGACGGCCGCGGCGCTCGTGGAGGGCTTCCTGCTGGGCGCCTACCGCTACGACGCCCACCGGACGGGCAAGACGCCGACGCCGGCCGCGCTCTCGGTCCACACCGAGTCCGCGCCCGACGACGCGCTCCGCCCCTTGGTCGAGGCCGCCGAGATCCGGGCCCAGGCGACGGCCTGGGCGCGCGACCTGGTCAACCTGCCGCCCGACGCCAAGATGCCCGCCGACCTCGCGGACCGCATCGAGGCCCACGCCAGCGACGCCGGCCTGCGCGTCGAGGTCTGGGACAAGGCGCGCATCGAACAGGAGAAGATGGGCGGGCTGCTGGGCGTCAACCGTGGGAGCCTGGACCCGCCGCGGTTCGTGGTCCTGGAGTGGGCGCCGGCGGGCACCGAGGGCGACGCGCCGGTCGTGCTCGTCGGCAAGACGGTGACCTACGACACCGGCGGCCTGTCGCTCAAGCCGACCAAGGACTCGATGGACAAGATGAAGGCCGACATGGCCGGCGGCGCCGCCGTGGCGGGCGCGCTGTGGGGCGCGGCACGCCTGGGGCTGGCGGTGCGCGTGGTCGGGCTCCTGCCGATGTCCGACAACCGGCCCGGCGGCCGGGCGTACGCGCCGGGCGACGTGCTCACGATGCACTCGGGCGCGACGGTCGAGGTGATGAACACCGACGCCGAGGGCCGGCTCCTCTTGGCCGACGGCCTCAGCCTCGCCCGCTCGTTCTCGCCGCGCTGGGTGCTCGACGCCGCCACCTTGACCGGCGCCCAGGGCGTGGCCTTGGGCGAGCGCGTCGCCGCCGTCGTCGCCCGGCCGGGCGACCAGGACCTCGCCGAGCGCGTCCACCAGTCGGGCGAGAGCACCGGCGACCTGGCGTGGCCGCTGCCCCTCTACCCACACTACCGCGACCAGCTCAAGAGCGACGTCGCGGATCTCAGCAACGTCGGCGGCTCGATGGCCGGCACCATCACGGCGGCCGCCTTCCTGGAGCACTTTACCCACGCCGACGGCGGCCCAGACGAGGAGGGCCAGCCGGCGTATCCCTGGGTCCACGTCGACCTCGCGCGCCCGGCGTTCCTGGACTCGGCCTACGGCTACCGGCCCAAGGGCGGCAGCGGCTTCGGCGTGCGCCTGCTCCTCGACCTGCTGGCGGACGAGGCCGGCGGGGCGTAGGCTGGGCCCGTCCATCCTACCGATCCCATGAGAGCGCTCTGGCTCCTGCTCTTGCTCCCCGTCGCGGCCTGCTCGACCGACGAGCACGCCGCCGGCACCACCAACCCCGCCGTGACGACGCCCGCCGAGGCCCCGGTCTCGGCCGGCAGCGTCCCCGACGCCGCGCCCGACTCGGCCGACGCCCGATGACGCGCCCGCGACTGGCGGTCAGCATCGGCGACCCCAACGGGATCGGGCCGGAGGTGACGCTCCGCGCCGCACGCCGAGCCCGCGACGTGGACCTGGTGGCCGTCGGCAGCGCGGTCGTGCTCCAGGCGCAGGCCCAGGCGCTGGGCCTGGGTCCCGTCCGCGTCGTGCCGACCGTCGCCGCCAGCGGGGCGGGGGAGGGGCTGGCGGTCTTGGACACCGATGCGGGCCCTGGGTTCGAGTGGGGCCGGACCACGGCCGAGGGCGGTCGGCAGGCCATGCGCGCCGTGGCCCTCGCCTGCGACCTCGCGCTCTCGGGCGACGTGGACGGACTGGTGACGGCGCCCATCTCCAAGGAGGCGATCCAGCTCGCCGGCTACGACGTCCCGGGCCACACCGAGTTTCTACAGGCCCGGACCGGCGCCCCAACGGTCGTGATGGTGCTGGCGGCCGAGCTGCCCGCGGGCCCGCTCCGGGTCGCGCTGGTGACGATCCACGTGCCCGTCGCCGCCGTCGCCGGGCTCGTCACGGCCGAGCGCGTCGGGCGGGTGTGCCGGACGCTGGCGGAAGCGCTCCGCGCCGACCTCGGCATCGCCGAGCCCCGGCTCGCCGTCCTCGGCCTCAACCCGCACGCGGGCGACGGCGGCGTGATCGGGCGCCAAGAGGTCGACGTGATCGCCCCGGCCCTCGACGCGCTGCGCGCAGGCGGCCTCGCGGTCGACGGCCCGTTCCCCGCCGACGCCTTTTTCGGCCGGGCCGCTTGGCGCCGCGCCGACGCCGTCGTGGCGATGTACCACGACCAAGGGCTGGCCCCGTTCAAGGCGCTCGCCCAGGGCGCCGGCGTCAACGTGACGCTGGGCCTGCCCGTCGTCCGCACGAGCCCGGACCACGGGACGGCGTTCGATGTCGCTGGCCGGGGCGTCGCCGACCCGTCGTCGATGCTCGCCGCCGTCCGGCTGGCGGCCCGGATGGCGCGCCGCCGGGCCGGGGCGAGCGCGACCGCGTCCGACTAGCTTTCCTCCTCCACCGCCGACCCGCCCGATGCCACCGCCAGCCGCAGACTCCCAGACCGAGGCCAAGCGCGCCACCGGACACGCCGCCGCGGCGCTCGTCGAGGACGGGATGCGGCTGGGGCTCGGCACCGGCTCCACGACCGCGTTCGCCATCGAGGCCATCGGCCAGCGGGTGCGCGAGGGGCTGCGCGTGGTCGGCGTGCCGACGTCGTTCGCGGCCGAGAGGCTCGCGCGCGCCGCCGGCGTGCCCGTCGTCTCCCTCGACGGGCTCGGCCTGGACGATCCGGCGGCCGGCCCGCACCCGCTCGACCTCGCGCTCGACGGCGCCGACGAGGTGAGCCCGGCCGGCGACCTGATCAAAGGGCGGGGCGCGGCCCACGTCCGCGAGAAGGTGGTCGCCGCGCTGGCGGCGCGCTTCGTCGTGCTGGTGGACGCGAGCAAGCGCGTCGAGCGGCTGGGGACGGCGCAGCCAGTCCCGGTCGAGGTGCTGCCGTTTGCCGAGCCCGCCGTCGCGCGGTCGCTCCGCGCACTCGGCGCCGACCCGGTGCTCCGCATGGGCGAGCGCAAGGACGGCCCCGTCGTCACCGACCAAGGGCTGTGGGTCCTGGACGCCCGCTTCGACGGCGTCGACGACCCGGCCGCGCTCGGGGCCGCCATCGACGGCCTGCCCGGCGTGCTCGGGCACGGCCTGTTCGTGGGCCTAGCCACCGACGTCCTGGTGGGGACGGCCGGCGGGGGCATCGAGCACCTCGACTGCGCGCGCGACTAGCGCCGGCCGCTGGCGACGACCGCCAGCGCAGCGGGGCGAACCAAAAAACGCCCCGCCAGCCTGAGCTGACGGGGCGCGTTCTGAAATCCGGCGTGCGGACTAGCGGAGGCGGAAGGTCACCGGCACGGCGAACCGGACCTTGACTGGCCGACCGCGCTGCTGGCCCGGCGTGAACTTCACCTTCCGCACGGCGTCGAGCGCCGCCTCGGAGAGCAAGTCGTTGGGCGAGCGGACCACGACCGGGTCGACCACGTTGCCGCGCTCGTCGACCACGAACTGGATCGTCACCGTGCCCTCGACGCCGGCCCGGCGGGCGAACTCGGGGTACTCGACCGCGGCTTGGAGCGCCCCGAGACCGCCGATGAGCTCGGGCTGCACCTCGGCCACGTCGAAGATCTCCGGCTCCGTGGGAGCGGGCTCCGGCGGCGGCGGGGGCGGCGGGGGCGGCGCGTTCGGCGTCGGCGGCGGCGGCGGGGCCTTCGGGGCCGGCGGCGGGGCCGGCGGCGGCGGCGGCGTGTCGGTCAGGTCGAGCTCGATGTCCTCGATCACCTCCTCCTCGATCTCGATGTCGTCGGGCACCTCCTGGGGCGGCGGCGGCGCGGGCGGCGGAGGCGGTGGGGGCTGGATCTGCTGCGTCTGCTCGATGTCCTCGAGCTCGATGATCTCCTGCGAGTCGTCGGTCATCACCACCGTCTCCCCCTGGGACATGGGGACGGCAAACGCGGCGATGACGAGACCGAGCGACAGGAGCATCCCGATTTGAAGCGCAATCGGGTATTGCCGTTTGATGTCGGCTTTGGGCGTCTTGTAAAGGGCCATGGGATGTAAGGAGGGGACAGCCGGGGTGGCTCTGCCGCCAAAGGTAGGACCGTCTGGGCGGTAATGGCACGCCTCGGCCAACAAAACGGGAGACGGGCGCTGGTCGTGCCTGTGCGGTTGAGACACCGAACGCGCACGGGAGTTGCTAGCGGAGGCGGAAGGTGACGGGCGCGGCGAACCGGACCTTGACTGGCCGACCGCGCTGCTGGCCCGGCGTGAACTTCACCTTCCGCACGGCGTCGAGCGCCGCCTCGGAGAGCAAGTCGTTGGGCGAGCGGACCACGACCGGGTCGACCACGTTGCCGCGCTCGTCGACCACGAACTGGATCGTCACCGTGCCCTCGACGCCGGCCCGGCGGGCGAACTCGGGGTACTCGACCGCGGCTTGGAGCGCCCCGAGACCGCCGATGAGCTCGGGCTGCACCTCGGCCACGTCGAAGATCTCCGGCTCGGTCGTCTCCACGACTGGCGGCGCGGGTGGCGGCGGCGGAGGCGCGACCTCCGGCGTCGGCTCCACGACGGGAGCCGGCGGCGAAACAGGGGGCGCGGGCGGGATCACGGCGTCGCCCAGGGAAAGCTCGATCGCCTCGACCACCTCGTCTACCTCGACGTGGTCGGGCACCTCCTGGGGCGGGGGCGGCGCCGCTGGCGGCGGCGGAGGCGGCGGGGCGTGGTCCGTCACCGGGACGTCGATCAGCTCGACCGCGACCTCGGCTGGGGCGGCGAGGGGCGCGGCCTTGGACGGCGGCGACGGGATCGTAAACGCCAGCACGGTCGCGCCCAAGGCGAGCGCCAGCCCGGCCTCGGCGTAGAGCGGGTAGCGGCGGCGGAGATCGGCGGCGGGGGTCTTGTCGACGGGCATGGTCGGGGAGGGAGGGGCGCCCTACCGAGACACGCCGCTCCTGGGATCGTTGCTCGGCCTCCGCCGCCGGGCGAGCGCCGCCAGCCCGACCCCGGCCACCAGCCCGACCACGTCGGCGAGCGCGTCGAAGGGGTCGGGCGAGCGCCCGATCGGGAGCGCGCCCTGCCACAGCTCGATGCCGACCGCGTACGCCACGCCGGCCGCGAACACCGCCCAGCCTCGGCCGGGAGCGGCCAGCGACCATAGGCCGCCAAATCCTATAAACATGGCCACATGAATCCACTTGTCGATCGAGAGCGACAGCTGGGGCGTCTCGGGCAGCGCCGGCCCGGGAACCGAGCACGCGATCAGGATGGCGACCGTCCACAGGACGGCGAGGCGGGTCGGGGTCACGGGCGGAGGGCGCGGGCGGCGGCGGGCAATCGGTCGGTGAGGTCGGAGGCGATCAGGCCGGCGGGGCCGTGGGCCTCGCCCCACTGGCGGGCGGCCTCGGCGCCGAGCCACAGGCCGCAGACGGCGGCGACGTCGGGCGCCAGGCCTTGGGCCAGCAGGCCCGCGACGGTGCCGGCCAAGACGTCGCCGGTGCCGGCGGTGGCGAGGGCCGGCACGCCGGGCGGCCCGACGATCACGCGGCCGTCTGGTGTGCCGACGACGCTGGGCATCCCCTTGAACACCACCGTCGCCCGCCAGCGGGCGGCCAGCTCGCGCACGGCCCCGGCGCGGTCGTCGGGGTCGAAGTCGGGGTCGCCGACGAGGCGGCGGAGCTCGCCCAGGTGGGGCGTCAGGACGAGCGGCGCGGCCCGCTCGGCCAGGCGGCCGGCGTGGCCGGCGAACGCGCCCAGCCCGTCGGCGTCCAGCACGACGGGCGCCCCGACCCCGGCCACCAGCTGGCGGACCAGGTCGTCGGTCTCGTCGTCGCGGCCCAGGCCGCAGCCGACCAGCACGGCGTCGGCCTTTTGGGCGCGTTCGAGGACGGCGTCGCGGGCGGCGACCGCCAGCGTGCCGGCGCCGGTCTCGGGTTGGGCGTCGGCCATCACCTCGGCGTTCCGCGCGTCGAGGACGTCGCGCGCGCTGGCGGGCACGCACGCGACCACGGCGCCGGCTCCGGCGCGGTACGCCGAGGCCGTCGAGAGCACGGCCGCCCCCGTGAACGCCCGGCTGCCGACGACCGCCAGCACCCGGCCGGCCGAGTACTTGTGGGCGTCGGGCGCACGCCGGGGCAGGTGCGCGCCGGCCCACGCCGCGCCGGCGTGCCAGGCCGTCGCGTGCTGGCGGAGGAGGGCGGGGGGAATGCCGATCTCGACCGTGACGGTCTCGCCGGCGTGTGTGGGGCCGTCGCCCAGGCGCAGGCCGGGCTTGAGCGCGCCGAACGCGACGGTCAAGGCGGCCCGAGGCGTCCCTTCCGCGGCGGCGCCCGTGGTCGCGTCCAGGCCCGAGGGCACGTCGAGCGCCACGACGGGCGCGCTCTGGCGCGACGTCCACCCGCACAGCGCCGCGACGGGCTCGCGCAACGCGCCGTGCGCGCCGATGCCCAGCAGCGCGTCCACCACCAGGTCCGCCGGCGCGTTGGCCGCCTGGCGGACGTCGTCGAACACGACCACCTCGACCGGAGCCTCGGCCTCGGCGTGCTGGCGGAGCAGGTCGAGGTTCGCTTGGCGGTCGGGCGTGCCGTCGCCGGGCAGCACCACGGCGCGCACGCGGACGCCCCCGGCCGCCAGCACGCGCGCCACCACCAGCCCGTCGCCGCCGTTGTTGCCCGTCCCTACGAGCACGGTCGCCGCGCCGAGGCCCGGCCAGCGCGCCTGGATCTCGCGCGCGGCCGCGCGGCCGGCCGTCTCCATCAGCACGCGCCCCGGCACGTTCCAGTCGCGGATGGTGGCCTGGTCGGCGGCGCGCATGGCGTCGGCGCCCAGCAGAGGGGTCAGGGGGGCGGTCATAGCGTGATCGGCGGCACTTCGGTGTCCCAGCGCGCCCGGACCTGGAGCGGGTCGAGGGCGAGCGCCAGCGGCTCGGGCGCCTGGTACGGCGCGACCGCGCCGCCGCTCCACCGGCCGTCGCCGTCGAGGTCGGCCCAGGCGCGCAGGGTGTACGGACCCGGCAGCAGGCCCTGGATGGCGAACGCGCCGTCGTCCTGGGCGCGCGCGGTGACGGGGTCGCCCGACGCCGGCCGCGCCTCGACCCAGACCGGCGCGCCGCTGGCGGCTCGGACGGGCGAGCGCTCGATGCGGCCCACCAGCCCGCCGGTCTCGCGCTCGCCCGCGACCGCGAACCGCCGGCGGTAGGTGGAGTCGGGGGCCTGGACGGAGATCTCGAACGTCGCCGGCAGCGCGGCGGAGTCGGGGCGCACCGGCTCGTAGCTCACGCCGTCGTCGGTACGGAACGTCGTGTCCAGGCGCTGGCCGTCGGTCGTGACCACGATGCGCGCCGCTTGGTCGGCCGGCGCCAGCGGCGCGCTAAACCGAACGCTCGGACGCGCGCCGGGCCGCAGTACGGTCACGGTGTCGCGCGGCGTGCCGGGTGCGAACCCGAGAAACCGGGCCTGGACCGTGTCCGGCCTGGCCGGCGGCGTGAACGACAGGTCGAACGGCGCGGCGGCGCGGCCGGCCGAGTCCGCCAGCGCGGGCGGGGACGCGGGCCGGTACGAGACGCGGTGGGGGACGGGCGGCAGACCCGCCTCCGCCTCGACGAACACCTCGAACGGCGCGTCGCGGGGTTGGTACACGGCGACCTCGGCCCGGCGGCCCGACGCCGAATCCGCGACCGTCCACGCGTCCGCCGACACGTCGCGGAGCCGGACGGGCTCGTCGAAGCGGACCGAGAAACGGCGGTCGGAGACCGGCCGGACGCGCTGGGCACGGGGCGGGATCGAGTCGAGCGTAGTGGTCCAGAACGCGAGCGGCTCCGCCCGGGCCGTGTCGGCGCGGAGCACCCGGCGCGGCGACGCCGCAAACGCCTCGCCCGGGTCGGCGCGCAGGTTTCGGTTGGGGTCTCGGACGGCGACGACGGCGTAGGGGCCCGGCCGGAGGTACTCCAGCGCGAACGCGCCGTCGGCGCCGGTCTCGGTGCGGTAGTCCGGCGCGCCGCCGGTGGCCGGCGTCGAGGCGGAGTCGGCCAGGGCGTAGGCCCAGACCGCCAGCGGGACGCCGGCCCCGGTCTCGGGCGAGCGCACGACGCCCGCGATCCGGGCCCGGTCGATGGTGTCGCCGGTGGCGAACGCGAACGTGACCGGCGCCCGGAGTGCGACGCCGCGGCTGTCCTTGAGCGTCGTCCCGACGGTGACGACATAGGTCGTCGCCGGGCGGAGGGCCGGCAGCGTGACCGTGACGTCGCGGCCCCGGACGGAGACCTCCGGCGGCGTGTCGCCCACGGGCGCGACGGAGACGGCGGCGCGCGCCGCCGGGTCGAGGCGTTCGGAGAACGTCAGCGTGATCGTCGGGCTGGCGACGCCGGTGGCCGCCGTCTCGGGCTGGGACGAGACCAGCGTCGGCGGCGTGGCGTCGACGGGGCCGCCGGACGGCGCGACGGGCGTGGCGCAGGCCCCGAGCAGCGCGGCCAGAACGAGCAGGGCGAGTCGGGGCATAGGGCGAAGGGGAAGGCGTCTCGGCCGGATCGGCCGCCAGCGGCTGGCGGCGCGGGTCTGCGGCGCGGCGGCTTTCGGGCGGCGCCGCGCGGGGTGCCTGGGCCCGCCCGCGGACGCACCGAACCACGGGCGGGCCGGCTTTAGTCGCCCGAGAGGAAAGATTGCAGCCGCCAGCCGCCGCCGTCGACCCAGAACGTGGCGCGGTAGCCGACGGGGCTCATCGTCTCGCGCTCCGCCACCACCGCCGCGCGGCCGTCGGGGAGCCGGACCGGCTGCCAGCCGTCGGCCGCCGGCGCGTCGATCGGGAGCACGGTCTCGGTCAGCCGCGCCAGCACAGTGCCGCCGGGGGCGTCGAGGGCCGGCACGTCCTGGCTGGGCACGGCCACGTGCGCGAACGGGTCGAGGTCGTTGGGCCACAGCGCCGCCACGGAGGGGACGGTCACGGCGCCGTCCTCGTCGACGCTGCCGCCGTCCAGGATCCTGTCCAGCACGTCCCACAGGGCGCGGCCGTCCGGCGGAGTACCGTCGAGCCACATCCGGCGCAGGCCCTCCGGCCCTCCGGGCTCGTCGCCGAACGAGAGCCGGGCGCCGGGCGCCACCACCGCCAGCAGCGCGGCCGTGTCGCGGGCGGCGACGACGTCGCGGAGCGAGTCGCGGAAGGCCGAGAACGACGGGTCGTCGGCGCCGTCGTCGACCAGGACGAGGCGCCCGGTGACCGTCGGGACGTCGTCGGCGGGCGTCTCGGGGGGCGCGTCGGGCTGGCACGCACCGAGCGCCAGGCTGGCGGCGCCGGTGAGCAAGAGGGCGCGGGGCGAGCGCCTCACGCGCGGGGTCGTCGCAAGCGGCATCGTGGGCTTCGGGGGTGTGGGGAGGGGCGGCCGCGCGGGGGACCTCGGAGCCTACGGCCGGCGCGCCCGTCCGTGCCGCCTTCCCCGGTTTTCCTCGGCCGATGGTGCCCAATGGCGTCACCTTGCGGGCTCCTATTCCCCCCCAACATGGACCTCCAGCCCCTCCTCGACGCCGCCACCTTCAACGACGACGGCCTGGTCGCCGCCATCGCCCAGGACGACGCCACCGGCGACGTGCTGATGCTGGCCTACATGAACCGCGACACGCTCCGCCAGACGTTGGAGACGGGCGTGATGACGTACTGGAGCCGCTCGCGCCAGAAGGTCTGGGTCAAGGGCGAGACGTCGGGGAACGTCCAGAACGTCGTCCAAGCGTTCGTGGACTGCGACGGCGACGCGCTCCTGTTCCGCGTCAACCAGGTCGGCGACGCGGCGTGCCACACCGGCCACCGGAGCTGCTTCTACCGCCGCGTCGAGGACGGGGCGCTGGAGGCCGTTGGGACGCCCGTGTTCGACGCCGACGCGGTCTACAAGTAGCGCCCGTCGCGCGGCCGGCGGTCGTCACGGCCGGCGACCTCAACCTGGCGCGGGCCCGCCGGCGTGCTCCGCTAGCGGCACGGCCGGCGCCCAGGTCCGCGGCTCGTCCCAGCGGGCCAATCGTACTTTGGGGCACGGTCCAGCCGTTGGGCCGCCCCACCGCCCCGACCCCGTGCACCCCATGCGACTCCGCCTCTCGATCTACGCCCTCGCCCTGCTGGCGGCCCCGCTTGTCGGCGGGTGCGTGGCCACCCAGGCCGCCGACGCGCCGGCCGGGCCCCGGGCCGCGAGCCCGGCCTCCCCGCAGGCCGAGGCCGACGCGCCCAAGCGGCTGACGCTGGAGGCCCTGTTCGCCAGCCCCGAGTTCTACGGCGAGGGCTTCCAGGGCGGCCAGTGGGCCGACCAAGGCGCCAAGCTGCTCTACGTCGAGACCGACCGCGACGCCGGCACCTCCAGCCTGGTCGAGCTCGACCTCACCACCGACGCCGAGCGCACGCTCATCGACGGCGCCAGCCTGGCGCGGACCGACGCCGACGGCCTGGTCCAGATCGAGGACTACGCCTACTCCGCCGACGGCACCCGGGCCCTGCTCTACACCGACTCGGAGCCCGTCTGGCGCCTCAACACCAAGGGCTACTACTACGTCTACGACCTGGAGGACGGCACCGTCGAGCCGGTCGCCGACCGCGCCGACGGCTTCCAGATGTTCGCCAAGTTCGACCCGGCCGCCGAGCAGGTCGCCTTCGTGCGCGACCGCAACTTGTACGTCGTGGACGTGGAGACGGGCGCCGAGCGGGCCCTGACCACCAACGGCAGCGCCGGCGGCGTCATCAACGGCACGTTCGACTGGGTCTACGAGGAGGAGTTCGGCCTGCGCGACGGCTTCCGCTGGAGCCCCGACGGCCGCTACATCGCGTTCTACCAGCTCGACGAGACGGGCACGCGCGACTTCCAGATGACCGACTTCCGGACGCTCTACCCCGAGACCACCGAGTTCCGCTACCCCAAGGCGGGCGAGGCCAACGCCGAGATCCGCGTGGGCGTGGTGGACGTGGCGACCGGCGAGACGCGCTTTTTCGATACCGACACCTGGTTCGAGGGCGGCGACGACACCGAGTACATCGCCGGCATGGGCTGGACGCCGGCGCTGGCGGACGGCCAGTCGGACGTCTGGATGCTGCGCCTCAACCGCGACCAGAACCACGTGGACCTGCTCTACGGCGACCCCCAGACCGCCGACGTGGACGAGATCCTGGACGAGCAGAACGACAGCTACATCGAGGTCGAGACCGGCTTCTCGGACGTCGCCACCGGCACCGTCACCTACCTCGCCGACGGCGACCACTTCGTGTGGCGCTCCGACCGCGACGGCTACGGCCACCTCTACCTCTACGAGAACGACGGCGACTTTGTCCGCCAGGTGACCACCGGCGACTTCGACGTGACCGACTTCCACGGCGTCGACGAGGCGACGGGCACGGTCTGGGTCACGACCACGGCCGCCGGCCCGATGGAGCGCCAGCTGTACCGCGTCCCGCTGGCGGGCGGCGCGCCCGAGCAGGTGACCGCCGGCGCCGGTTGGCACTCGGTCGACCTGAGCCGCGACTTCGACTACTTCGTCGACAGCTACTCGACGGCCACCGTGCCGACCACGACGGCGCTGTACCGGACGACGGGCGAGAAGGTCAAGACGCTGGTCGACAACCAGGCCCTCCGCGATCGGCTGGCGGCGTACGACCTGCCGTCCCCCGAGTTTATGACCGTGCCCGGCGCCGACGGGACGGCGCTCAACGCCTACCTCGTCAAGCCGCGCGACTTCGACCCGACCCGCCAGTACCCGCTCCTGATCCACACCTACGGCGGCCCGGGCAGCCAGGAGGTCACCGACCGCTGGGGCGGGACCGAGCGGCTGTGGCACCACTACCTCGCCGAGACCTACGGCATCTTGGTCGCCGGCGTCGACAACCGCGGGACGGGCGGGCGCGGCAAGGCGTTCAAGACGGCGACCCAGAACCGGCTGGGGATCCTGGAGGCCGAGGACCAGATCGCGGCCGGCCAGCACTTTGGCGCCATGCCGTTCGTCGACGCCGACCGGCTCGGCATCTGGGGCTGGAGCTACGGCGGCTACCTCACGCTGCTGGCGATGACCTACGACGGTGGGCCCCAGACCTTCCACACCGGGATCGCCGTGGCGCCCGTGACCAGCTGGCGCCAGTACGACACGATCTATACCGAGCGCTACCTCTCGACGCCCCAGAAGAACCCCGAGGGCTACGACCTCGGCAGCCCCACGACCTACGCGGCCAACCTGGCCGACACCCAGGACTTGCTGATCGTCCACGGCGACGCCGACGACAACGTCCACGTCCAGAACACGATGGCGATGGTGGACGCGCTCCAGGCCGAGAACAAGCCGTTCGACATGATGATCTACCCCGGCCGCAACCACGGCATCTACGGCGGCAACACGCGGATGCACCTGTTCACGATGCTCACGCGCTACCTCGCCGAGAGCCTGGCCGACCAGCCGCTCACGGCCCAGCGCTAGCCCCGCGCCCCGCGGGCGACGGCCGCCAGCGGGGGGCGAATCAGGGCATCGGCGTGCCGTCGCGTGAGATGCGGACCAGTTCGCGGTGGACGGTCTGCATGTCGTAGAGCAGCGGGTCCATCGAGGCCCGGGTGGCCGGCCACATGCCGTCGAGCGCCTCCTCGACGGTGCAGCCGACGCACTCGGCCCGAGCCGTAAAGGCGGCGCCGAGGTGCCGGGCCGCCGTCTCGGCGATGTCGGCGCGCAGGCTCTCGTCGATGTGGCCGTCGAGCCGGATGAGCGCGCGCAGGATGTCGTCGCCCTCGCCGCTTCCGAGCCTGGCCAGCGACTGCGCGTGCTCCGTGAGCGCGCCCAGGGCGTCCGGGTCGAGGGTGGGCAGGGAGTTGAGTCGGTACACCAACTGCTGTTCGGAGTCTCGCCGAGCGCTCAAGCGCATCCGCTCCGGCAGGACCGGCACCAACCGATCGGCAGTGCTCTCCGCAACCCGCCAGTCGGTCGCGTTCGACATCGCGCCCTTGAGTTCGATCAGCAGAGGCACGGCGTCCCGCATCTCCTCAGCCCTCTGGCGGAACGCGTCCACGTCGTCGTCGGAGGTGAAGCCCACGGGGCTGCCGCCGGGCTGGTTGAACGTGGGCACGGCGGCGAGCGCCAGCGGCTCGGCGGACGACGAGGGCGTGGTCGTCAGCTCCGGCTCCGCCGGCGCAGGCTCGCCGGAGCACGCCGAGAGCAGGGCGGCGAGGGCGATCCGTCGGCGCATGGCGTTCCAGGGCGTGAGTCGCAGAACCTAACCCCGGCCCGACGCCCCGCTGGCGGCCGCCGCCAGCGGGGGGCGACCCGCGCCTCACCGCTTTCTCACACCGCCTGCGCCGGTTCTGAGACGGCTGCGGCCTATACTGAGGGGCTTCCCTGAGCCTTCCACCTGCTAAGCCTGCCACTGTGATCGTCGCCATCGACGGACCCGCCGGGTCCGGGAAAAGCACGACGGCGCGCGCGGTGGCCGACCGGCTCGGGTGGCTCTACCTCGACACCGGCGCCATGTACCGGGCCGTCGGGCTCGCCTTCCGGGCGCAGGGCCTCCCGTTCACCGACGCCGCCGCCCGCACGCTGCTCCCCGGCCTCGACGTCCGCCTCCACCCCCACCCCGACGGAACGCGCGTGACCTTGGACGGCCACGACGTGACGGACGGGATCCGGACGGCGCAGGCGGCCGACGACGCCTCGCAGGTCAGCAAGCTCGGGCCCGTCCGCCAAGCCATGGTCGCTCTGCAGCGGCGCGTGGCAGACGGGCAGGACGTGGTGGTGGAGGGGCGCGACATCGGCACCGTGGTCTTCCCCGGCGCCGAGGTCAAGTTCTTTCTGATCGCGGACCTCGACACCCGCGCGTCTCGGCGCCTCGCCCAATCGGGCGGCGCGCAGGCGCGCGGATCCGACGGCGGCCTCGCGGCGTTCCAAACGGTCCGGTCGGCCCTGGCCGACCGCGACCAGCGCGACCAGAGCCGGGCCATCGCCCCGCTCAAGGCCGCGCCCGACGCCGTCGTGCTCGACACGACCGGCCTCACCATCGACCAGCAGGTCGAGCACGTCCTGGACGCCGTCCGGACGGCCTCGCCCGGCTGACCTTCGCTTCCGGCTGGCGGCGCTCCTGAGAGGAGGCGCCCCGGTCGTTTCTCTCGACTCAAAACCCCCGCGGCGCCCGTCCTCACCTCTCACCCTCATGGGTGGCCGGGCGCCGACACTCTCTTTATGGCAGACAACCCCCAGAACGCGCCGCAGGACGGCGCCCCCGCGACCGAGACCGACGCCCCCACGGGCGACGGGTCCACGGGCGCACCCCAGCCCGCCGCCACCGACCCGACCGGCGCCGCCTCGGCACCCGACGCAGGCAACACCGACACGGTCTCCGAAGCCTCCACCGAGACCGCCAGCGCGGACGCGCCGGAGGCCGAGGAGGGCTTGCTCGACAAAGTCCGCCACGCCGCGAGCGACGCCGTTGAGGCGGTCGAACACGTGGTCGAAGACGTCGCCGACGCCGTCAAGTCTGTCGCTGGCACCGTGGCCGATGTCGTGTCGGACGCACGCGAGACCGTCACCGAGACGGTTCCTCAGCCCGTCGCCGACGCTTTGCCCTCGGGCGACGGCGCCTCGACGGCCGCCACGTTGGGCTACACCGGCAAGAACATCGGCCGGACCATCTCGATCGACGAGCTTAACGAGGTCGACGAGAAAAACGCCGGCGTCTCCGGCATCGGCGCCTCCAGCCAGGTCATGGACCGCGGCCAGGCGCCGGACGAGATGACCGACCTCTACTCGCGCTCGCTGAGCGAGGTCGAGGCCGACCAGATCGTGACCGGCACCGTCGTCGGGCTGACCGACAAGGAGGTCGTGGTCGACATCGGCTTCAAGTCCGACGGCGTCGTCGCCAAGAACGAGTTTGGCGAGACGCCCGTGCTGGGCGACCAGATCGACGTCTACGTCGAGCGCCTGGAGGACCGCCGCGGCCAGCTGACGCTGAGCTACGAGATGGCCATCGACAAGCTCCGGTGGAACATCATCGACGAGGCGCTCGACACGGGCGCCGTGATCGAGGGCGAGATCGTCAAGCGGATCAAGGGCGGCATGATCGTGAACCTGTTGGGTTCCGAGGCCTTCCTGCCCGGTAGCCAGGTCGACGTCCGCCCGGTGCGCGACTTCGACGTCTACATCGGCAAGATGATGGAGTTCAAGGTGGTCAAGACCAACCCGGGCAACGGGAACGTCGTGATCAGCCACAAGGCGCTGATCGAGAAGGACCTCCAGGAGCAGCGCAAGCACATCCTGGACTCGCTCGAAGTCGGTCAGGTGCTCGAGGGACAGGTCAAGAACATCGTCAACTTCGGCGCCTTCGTCGACCTGGGCGGCGTCGACGGCCTGCTCCACATCACCGACCTCTCGTGGGGCCGCGTCGGCCACCCGTCCGAGGTGCTGGAGCTGGACCAGAAGATCAACATCGTCGTCCTGGACTACGACAAGGAGCGCCAGCGGATCTCGCTGGGCTACAAGCAGCTCCAGGAGCACCCGTGGGAGAACCTGGCCGAGCGCCTGGTCGAGGGCATGACGCTCGAAGGCCGCGTGGTCTCGATCACCGACTACGGCGCGTTCGTCGAGATCGAGCCCGGCATCGAAGGCCTGGTCCACATCTCGGAGATGTCGTGGACGGAGCACGTCAAGCACCCCACGCAGCGCGTGCAGCTGGGCCAGGACGTCCAGGTCAAGGTGCTCAAGGTGGACGAGGACACCAAAAAGATCTCGCTCGGCATGAAGCAGCTCGAGCCCGACCCGTGGGAGGGCCTGCTGGCGCGCTTCCCGGTCGGCACGATCACGCGCGGCAAGGTCCGCAACATCACCACGTTCGGCGCCTTCGTCGAGATCGAGCAGGGTATCGACGGACTCGTCCACGTGTCCGACCTGTCGTGGACGCGCCGCGTCAAGCACCCGTCCGAGGTGGTCAAGAAGGGCATGGAGCTCGACGTGATCGTCCTGGACATCGACATCGCGCAGCGGCGGATCTCGCTGGGCCACAAGCAGGTCTCGACCGACCCGTGGTCGAAGGTGGCCGAGGTCTACGCCGAGGGCGCCGACGCCACCGGCATCGTGTCCGAGATCAACGACGGCGGCCTGGTGGTCGACCTCCCGTTGGACGTCGAGGCCTTCGTGCCGGCGTCGCACCTGCAGCGCGGCGGCCGTCCGATGGACGCCTACCAGATCGGCGACGAGCTCGAGCTCCAGACGATCCGGATGGACCGCGACGACCGCGAGCTGGTGATGTCGGAGACGGCCAAGGCCCGGGCCTCGGAGCGCGCCGAGCGCTTCAACGAGCGCCAGGCCAAGCAGCAGGAGTTCAAGCAGGAGCGGAAGCAGGTCGAGTCCTACGGCCGCAACCAGAGTGGCCCGGCCACGCTGGGCGAGCTCTCCGGGCTGGCCGCGCTGCGCGAGCAGATGGCCGACGCCGAGGCCAAGGCGGTGTCCACCGAGGACACCAACGAGCCGCCGGTGACGGTGGCCGGCGCCTCGACCGACGTCGAGGGCCAGGTCGGCAAGGGCACGAGCGCCCCGCAACCCGACGTGCCGCGCGGCTCCGCCGAGGAGACCCGCCAGCGCGTCGAGGAGACCGGCAACGTGCCGCCGTCGACCAGCTCGCAGGCGGCCTTCGAGTCGCCCTCGACGCCCGAGGAGGGCTCGCTCGCCTCGGCGGTCGACACCGCCGTCGGCGAGGAGACGCCGACGACCGACGTGACCACCGGCGCCGACTACGAGGGGCCGAACGTGGAGACGCCGGCCGACGTCAAGACGCCCGACGTGCTCTCCAAGCCGGCCGGCCAGGTCGTCGAGGAGGCGCTGCAGGGCGAGGGCGCCGACGAGACGGCGGACACCGAGCTGGGCAAGGCCTCGGCCGACATCCAGGGCGACCTGGACGACGCCAAGGAGTAACCCTCCGGCTCGGACAAGGACCAGGGCGGCGGCTTCTCCGGAGGCCGCCGCTCTTTTGTGCCCGTCCCGCTGGCGGTCGTTCTCGAGCGGTTGCTCTCGGCGGCGGCGACCACCAGTGGGGCGGAGCCGCGCGCGGGCGCGTGCGTTGGACCCGTCCTCTCTCCCCGGCCCATGATCGACGCCCCCACGCTCCGCACCCTGTCCGACCTCGTCGGCCCCGAGCGCGCCTTCCTGACCGTCTACCTCGACGACGCCGACGACGCCTCGGTGCTGGAGGCCGACCTCGACCGGATCCGCGCGCTCCTGTCCGACCAGCCCGTCGAGGCCGAGCACTTCGAAGAGAGCCTGGCCACCGTCCGCCGCTTGCTCGACGAGAACTCGGCGCCGGCGGACGGCTCGCTGGCGGTGTTCGCCTCTTGGGCGGCGGGGCTGGGCAAGGCGTACACGCTCCCCGAGCCCGTCGGCTCTCGCGTCTGGATGGGCGACGCGCCCTACGTCCGGCCGGCCTACGAGATGCTGGACGAGCACGAGCCCTACGCCGTCGCGGTCCTGGACAACACGAGCGCCCGGATCTACCTCGTGGAGCCGGACGAGGTGGACGAGGCCGGCCGCGTGCGCGGCGACGTCAAGAACCGCGTCAAAAAGGGCGGGTGGAGCCAGAAGCGCTACGCCCGCCGCCGCGACAAGCAGATCGAGGCCTACGCCACCGAGGTCGCCGACGGGCTGGCGGCGCTGGCCGAGGAGCGCTCGTACGCCCGCCTGGTGCTGGTCGGCTCCGACGAACCGGTCCAGGCCGTCACGGCCGCGCTACGCACTGACCTCGCCGACCTGCTGGTCGGGACGGACTCGCTCGATGGGAACGCGTCCCCGGAGGAGGCGCTGGAGGTGGCCGCCGAGCTGGCCGAGCAGGGCGAGCGCGACGCCGAGCGCGAGCTGTGGGCCGAGATCCGAGAGCAGGGGATGGGCCCGGGCCTGGCCGCTTTCGGCGCCACGTCGGTGATGGAGGGCCTGCGCGAGCACCGCGTCGAGGCGGTCTTGGTGGACCGCGAGCTGGCCCTCGACGGCACCAAGTGCCGCACGTGCGGGACGGTGGCCCACGGCACGCCCGACACGTGCGGCGTCTGCGGCTCGTCCGACGTGTTCCGCCTAGACCTGGTGGAGGCCATGACGGAGCAGGCCGCCCGCACCAGCGCCGAGGTCGACTTCGCGGACCCGTTCGACGCGCTGTCCGAGGTCGGCGGGGTGGCCGCGCTGCTCCGGTACTCGCTCCGCGAGAACGACGCGGAGCGCGAGGAGCGCGAGCGCCGCGAGCAGGCCGAGCAAGCTCTGCGCGAGCGCGAGCGCCGCGAAGCCGAGGCGCCGCCCGCCGGCCCGGTCCCGGACGAGGTCGACTCCGCACCCGCTCCGGCCGCGGCGCCGGCCCCGCTCACGCCAGCCGCGGAACCCGCCGACGAGCCCGCGCCAGCCCCGATCGCGGAGCCAGTCCCGATCGCGGAGCCGGCCGCCGAATCGCCCGACGAGCGGGCGGTAGAGCCCGCCGAGCGGTCGGCCCCGGAGCCGGTCTCGCCCGACCCTGAGCCCCGGGCGCGTCCGAAGGAGACGCGCGCCCTCGACCGCCCGCCCGCCCCCACGCCTGCCGTGGCGGAAGAGACGCCGGCCGCTGCAGACGGGCCGTCCCGGAAGGTGCTCCTGTGGGCGCTGCTCCTCGTCGTCCTGGCAGTCGTAGCAGCCGTCCTCATCGTCGGATGACCGCGTCCGCTGCGAGCCGACCGGGCGAGCCGGCGGCCTCCCCAACGAGATCCCCCTAAGCCGATGCCCCCCGACGAGACGACCGACGACAAGGCCCACGCCGGCCGCCAGTCCGGCGACGGCCCGCCCCGCGCCGCCGGCGACGGGCGCCAGCGGCTCACGCCCGAGCAGCACCGCGTGCTCCGCGAGGGCGGCACCGAGCGCGCGTTTACCGGTGCCTACCACGACGAGAAGGCGGACGGCCTCTACCGGTGCGCCGGCTGCGGCGCCGCGCTGTTCAGCAGCCGCGCCAAGTTCGACTCCGGCAGCGGCTGGCCCAGCTTCGCCGAGGCCGTCGGCCAGAACGTGACGTTGCGCGACGACCTGTCGCACAAGATGCGGCGCATCGAGGCCGTCTGCGCGTCGTGCGGCGGGCACCTGGGCCACTTGTTCGACGACGGCCCGCGCGACCGGGGCGGCCTGCGCTACTGCGTCAACTCCGCCGCGCTCGTGCTCGACCGCGAGCCGTCCAGCTAGCGCCGCCCGCTGGCGGTCGGTTTGGGCGCGTCGCCGAGCGGTGCCGCCAGCGGGCGGCCAACTCCGAGTACCGGTGCCGGCGGCGCTCCACCCGCTGGATTCCCGCGTGCGCGGGAACGACGGCGCGGGGGAGCGAGCCCAGCGACGTAGGCCCTAGGTTCTGCGCGGGACCTCGTCATCCTGGGAGCTAGCGAAGGGTTTCGACGCCGATGCACCGGGCCCTCGAATCTGGTTCCTACGGCCGACCGACTCTGAGCTGAGATGGCTGCGCCGTCGCTGCCGGTCCTTCGCTTCGCTCAGGGTGACGGTCTTTGCGAGTTTCCGTGTAGGTCCCTAGAGAGTCAGCGGGCTGAACGCTCAGCCGCACGAGGCTGGGGCGAGATGGTCGGGCGAAGCTAGGACTGGCGGTGACGAGAGTCTACCGACCGCGCAGCCAGCGGACCGGGTCGACGGCGTTGCCGCCCTGGTAGAGCGCGAAGAACAGCTGGGCGCCGCGCCGCTCGCTGGCGGTCCCGGCGCGGCCGACCACCTGGCCGGCCTGGACGCGCTGGCCCTGGCTTACCACCACCTGGGACAGGTTGCCGTAGAGCGTCACGAACTCGCCGTGCGTTACCATGACGTAGGTCCCGTACGTCGGGATCGTGCCGACGCGCTGGACGACGCCCTCGAAGACGGACCGGGCCGGCGCGCCCGCGCTGGCGGAGATGTCGATGCCTGGCGACGACGTCTGAGTGTTGTGCACCGGGTCCGTGCGCGTGCCAAAGCGGCCCGTCACCGTCCCGTCGACGGGCCAGGGCAGGCGGCCGCGGTTCTGGCTGAACGAGCCCGTCAGGTCGGCCGAGCGGTCGGCGGCCGGCGCGGGGGCAGGACGCGCTGGCGCCGGACGGGGCGGCGCCGTGCGCACCGGCTCGGGCGCGGGCCGCGCGGCCGGTCGGGGGGCGGGCCGTGGGGCCGGCGCGGCCTCGACGGGAGCCGGCCGAGGCTCCGGTCGGGCCTCCGCGATGGGCGGAGACTCGGTCCGCGGCGTCGGCGCGTTGCGGCGGCGCTCGGCGTCCCGAGCCACCCGAGCGGCCTCATCGGCACGGCGCTGCGTCTCGGCCGCGCGCGCCGCCTCCGCCCGCCGGGCGGATTCGGCTTGGCGAGCGGCCTCGGCTTGCCGGGCGGCCTCCGCCACACGCGCGGCCTCCGCCTGGCGCGCGGCTTCGGCCTGGGCGGCGGCGCGGGCGGCGGCCTCGCGCTGCTGGCGCTCCTGCTCGGCGCGGCGCCGCTCCTGGGCCACCAGCTCCTGGACCACGCTCGCCAGCTGCTGCGCGTCGGTCTTGCGCTGCTGGAGGTCGCGCTCCAGGCGCCCGCGCCGCCCGCGGAGCTCCGTCACCAGCGCCTCGCGCTCGCGGCGGCTCGTCGCCAGCCGCTGCTGCTCGGCCTGGCCCTGCTGGAGCAGCCGCTGCGTCTCCTCCAGCGACGTGCGGACGGCCTGCTCGCGCCCTCGGAGCTCGCCCGTCTTCTGCGCGATCCGGTCCACCTGGCCCCGCCGCCGCTGGGCAAACTGCTGGAGGTAGCGCGCGCGGACGACCATCTGGTTGACCGAGCCGGCGGCCAGGATCAGCGCCAGGCTGTTGCGGCGGCCGTGCATGTAGGCGTGGCGCGCGCGGCGCCGGTACGACTCTTTGGCCTCGCGGATCTCGTTTTCGAGCCGGCCGATGGACTTCCGCAGCGTCTCGGTCTCGCCCTGGATGGTGCCGATCTGGGTCCGGTAGCCTGACACCAGCTCCTCGCGCAGCTGGATCTCGGCGTCCATGCCGCGAACGGCCTCCACCGCCGTCGCCTCCCGGCCACGCGCCTGCCGGACCTGGCGCTCGACCGATGTGATCTGGCTCTGCAGCGACGTCAGGCGGCGTTGCGTGGCCGCCCGGTCCTGAGCCAGGCTCGGGACCGCGACCAGGGCGACGAGAAAGACGATGCGGCGCATAGGGGGAGTGTCGGCGGCCCGGGCCCAAAAGGTAAGGACGGGCGCGGCGGCTCCGATCAGCGCGTCTCGATGGTCTCGTAGTCCGCCGGGCGCACAAAGCGTAGGCGCAGGTCGTCGGGGTTGACCACCAGCCGCCGGTGCTCCAGGCTGACCGTCGTTCCGGCGCCCGCCAGCCGGACGCGCCGCGGCAGCACGACGCCGTCGACGGTGTCGAACGCCTCGACGGTCTGCTCGCCCACCTGGCGGCCGTCGGCGTCGAACTCGACCACGCGCACCACGCGCCACACCGACGGGTCGACGGTGTAGGCCCGGCTCCCGACGCCGCCGGGCAAGCGCCCGGTCAGCTGGTACCGCCCGTCGGCGGCGGCGAGCGACCAGTCGACGTCGCGCTCGGGGACGAGCAGGCCCAGCGCCGCGCGCGCGATCCGCCCGTCGACGCTGGCGCCGGGCACGACGGCGTCGGCGGCCGAGAGCGGCCCCAGCAGGAACTGCCGCTGGATCTTGTTGATGACGAACGCCGAGTCGGCCGTGAGCAGCGCCCGCCCGCCCTCGATCCCCAGCGGCCCGCGGACCGTCACGACCACGCTGTCCGCCAGCCGGGCGCGGAGGCTGAACGTGGCGCTCTGGCTCTCGGTCGGGCTCGTGAACGACAGGGCGCCGTCGGCCGCTATGCTCTGGACCGGCGCCACCGACGCCTCGACGGCCCCGATCACCGCGCCCACCGAGTGGTCCGGGTAGCCGGCGGGCACCTCCCCCGCCGGCGCGTCGGTGACGAGCGGTCGGGGGAGGCAGCCGCCCAAGGCCAGGGCGAGCACGAGAGCAACGCGACGGGTCACGGGATCAACGGGAGAGGAGGGCGTCCAGCCGGGCGCGGAGGGCGGGGGCGTCGGGCACGGCGTCTCCCAACCGGTCGAGGGCGTCGAGCCCGCGCTGGGCCGTGTCGCGGGCGTCGCCGTCCCGGCCGGCCGCCGCGTAGGCCTCCGCCGCGCCCACGACGACGGCCGGGACGGACGAGAACAGCAGCAGCGCGTCGTCGGCGGTGGCGCCGGCGCGCGGGTCGGCGGTCCGGGCCAGGGCCTGGAGCGCGAGCGCCCACGTGCCGACCCGGCGCGGGTCGTCGTCCAGCTCCGCCAGCAGCGCGTCGGCAGCTTGGGCGTACTGGCCGGCCGCGAACAGCGCGGCTCCATCGGTCCCGCTGGCGGCCGGCGCCGGCGGGTCGGTGGACGGGGGAGGAGCGGGCGTCGGCGCAGCGGCGACCGGCGTGCCGGTCGCCGGCCGCTCCAGCTCCGCTAGCCGGCGGCCGACGGCGGGATCCGAGGGCGCCAGCCGCGCCGCGGCGCGGGCGTGGCCGAGCGCCTGGTCGAGATCGCCGGCGGCCTGGGCCAGCGCCGAGAGCCGCAGCCGGGCGCCGGCGGTGTCGCCGATCTGCACCAGCCGCTGGAGCGCGTCCCGCTCCCGAGCGTCGTCGCGCTGCTCGGCCGCCAGCTCGACGACGGCCAGCAGCACGTCGACGTCGTCCGGCGCCAGCCGCTGGGCCGTGCCGAGGGCGTCGGCGGCGGCGGCCGGTTGCCCGGCCCCTCGGAGCGAACGGGCCAGCCCCAGCCACACGTCGGCCCGGCCGGGCGCCGCGTCGGCCGACCGGCGGGCGTAGTAGACGGCGTCGGCGGGCGTGGCCGCGACCTCGGCGCGGAGCAGCAGGACCGTCGGGTCGCCGGGCGTGGCCGCCAGGATCTCGTCCAGCACGTCGGCCGCGGCCGGCCCGTCGCCCAGCGCCTGGGCCGTCAGCGCGCGGACGAACCGGCCCTCGGCCTTCGCCTGCGCCGCGTCGCTGGCCTGGGCCGACGCCCCGCCCGCCCACACCGCCAGCAGGGCGGCGGCGAGGAGTCGGGGGGCTGGGGGAGGCGGAGGCATGGCGCAAGATCGCACGAGCCGGACCAACGGCGGCCGCCTGCCTCGGCGTGTGCGGGGCCGCCGCGTCCTCGGCCAAAGGCGACGTCTTTAGAGAGTGCGCGACGGCCCCGTCGGCGTGTGTGCCGGCGCGTTGCGGACGGGCAACCCGCCTGGCTTAAGGGCTTCTCGCCCCCGCGCCCATGACCGACCCCGCCGACCGGCCGCGCTTCCGCACGCCCGACACCACGCTCATCATCTTCGGCATGATCGTGCTGGCGGCCGTCCTGACGTGGGTCGTGCCGCCGGGCGCGTTCGCCCGCACCGAGATCGAGGTCGAGGGCGTGGGCGCGCGCGAGGTGGTGGTGCCGGGCTCGTACGAGCACGTCGAGCGCGGCGGCGCGGGCGTAGGCGCCCGGCTGGCGCACACCGTCGCGATGGTGTTCCAGGCGCCGATCCTGGGGTTCGTCGACGCCGACGCGGCGCCCATCATCGCGTTCGTGCTGCTCGTCGGCGGGGCGTTCGCGGTGCTGGCCCGGACGGGCGCCATCGACGCGGCGCTGAGGCGCGTGGTCCAGGCGGCCGGCCAGTCCCGAGCGCTCGACGTGGTGCTGATCCCGCTGTTCATGGCGCTGTTCTCGCTGGGCGGCGCCGTGTTCGGGATGTCGGAGGAGGTGATCCCGTTCGTGCTCATCTTCGTGCCGCTCGCGCTCGCGCTGGGCTACGACTCGCTGACCGGCGCCGCGATCCCGTTCCTGGGCTCGGCGGCCGGCTTCGCGTCGGCGTTCCTGAACCCGTTCACCGTCGGCGTGGCCTAGGGGATCGCCGGCGTGGCGCTGTTCAGCGGCGCCGGCTTCGGGGTCGGGCTGTGGGCGGTGGTGACGGCGGTCGTGACCGGGTTCGTGGTGTGGCACGCGCGGCGCGTCCGCCGCGACCCGTCGCTGAGCCCCGTCCGCCACGCCGACGCGGCGCGGCCGGCGGCGGGCCCGGCGAGTCGTTTACCGGCCGGCACGGCGCCGTGCTGGTCGCGTTCGGGCTGGCCATGGCGGCGCTGATCGCCGGCGTGCTGACCGCCGGCTGGTACATCGTCGAGATCGCGGCGCTGTTCGTGGCGCTGGGCGCCGTCGGCGGGATGGGCGGCAACGAGACCGCGCGGGCGTTTATGGAGGGCGTCCGCGACCTGGCCCCGACGGCCCTGGTGATCGGGCTGGCGCGGGGCATCCTGATCGTCCTCGAAGACGGCCAGGTGGTGGACACGATCCTCTACGCCCTGGCCTCCGGGCTGGGCGACGCCGGCACGACGGCCGCCGCCGGCGCCATGTTCGCGGCCCAGACGGCGATCAACTTTTTCGTGCCCTCGGGCAGCGGCCAGGCGGCCCTGATGATGCCGCTCATGGCGCCCCTGGCCGACCTCGTCGGCGTGAGCCGCCAGACGACCGTGCTCGCCTTCCAAATGGGCGACGGGTTCACCAACATGATCGTCCCCACGAGTGCGGTCCTGCTGGGCGTGCTGTCCCTCTCGGGGATCTCCTGGCCCACGTGGGCGCGCTGGCTGTGGCCGCTCCAGGCGGCGCTGTTCGCGCTCGGGCTCGCCGCGCTGGCGCTCGCCGTGGCCGTCGGGTACGCCTGAGCGCGGGCCGAGGCGCGGGGCCGGGCCCCGGTTGCTTCGGGGTGGGTGAACGCTGTACACTGAAGCGCTTCCACGGCACGTTCACAGTTCACCTGTGGGCCCGCGTTGGCACACCCCTTGAATGCCGCCGGCTGCCCCGGCTCACACCCCACCTTCCAGAACTCCATGTCCCGCCCCTTTTTCCGCGCCCTCGCCGCGCTCTGTTTCTTCGCCCTCGCCGCCCCCGCCTTCGCGCAGTCGCCGGTCGGCTGCTGGGCCACCGTCGACGACGGGGACGGGAGCGTCAAGTCGTACGTCAAGGTGTACCAGAGTGGCAACACGTTGGTCGGCGACATCGCCAAGCTGGCCGTCGACGGCGGCCGCTGTGAGGACTGCGCCGACCGCTACGACGGCCGCGTGCTGCGCAACGAGCGGATCATGAGCGGCTTCACGCTCGACGGCGGCCGTTACAAGAACGGCTCGATCATCGACCCCAAGTCGGGCCGCACCTACAGCGCGATCATGAACCTGGTCGAGGGCAACAGCGACCGGCTCTACCTGCGCGGCTACATCGGCATCCGGGCGCTCGGGCGCTCGCAGACGTGGCAGCGCGCCGCCGCCTCGAACTGCAACTAGTCCGGCCGGCGCTCGGTCGCCCGAGTGGACGTCGACCCGCCCCCCGGCCGTGTCCTGCGGCCGGGGGGCGGGTCGTATGTTCGGGTCTGCGGGGGGCACTGGAGCCCCCCGCCAGCCGCCGCGCCGCTTTCTCCACGTCGCCCCCCACCGGCCGCTCCCCCTCACGCCCCCGCGCAGCGGGACGGGCGTGAGCGCGCTCGCCGGACACGTCCTGGTCTTGAACGCCGACTACCAGGCGCTCTCGGTGTGCAGCGTCGAGCGGGCCGTGGGGCTGGTGTGGCTCGACAAGGCCGAGATGGTGGAGGCCCGGGCCGACCGCGCCCTGCACTCGACGCGGGCGACGTTCCCCTGGCCCAGCGTGGTCCGCCTGAGGCGCTACGTCCGCGTGCCGTACCGGAAGGTGCTGCTCACGCGCCGCAACGTGCTCCGGCGCGACGGCCACCGCTGCGTCTACTGCGGCGCCGGCGAGCGGCTGACCCTGGACCACGTGGTCCCGAAGTCGCGCGGCGGGCCGGACGCCTGGGAAAACCTGGTCTCGGCGTGCACGCCCTGCAACAACCGCAAGGGCAACCGGACGCCCGAGGAGGCGGGCATGAAGCTGTCGAAGCGGCCCTTCCGGCCCAGCCACGTGATGTACATGCGCGACCTGATCGGGACCTCGGAGGAGGCGTGGAAGCCGTACTTGTTCGCGGCGTAGCGGGGGCCGGCCGCGGCTGGGAAGGCGCCCGGCCACCCGCTCCGGCCCTGCCCCGTGTTCCTCGCCCCGCTGGCGGCCGGCTTCCGCCAGCGGCCCGGGCACCGGGCGGGCGATCTTCCCGGACCTCCCCCACCGTCCAACCCTCATGACCCTCACCCTTCCCGACGGCCGCGACGTCCGGCCCGGCAAGATTCTGTGCATCGGCCGCAACTACGCCGCCCACGTGGCCGAGATGGGCGACGTCTCCGAGGCCGAGCCCGTCGTGTTCCTCAAGCCCACCACGGCCCTCGTGGCCGACGGCGGCGAGGTCGTGCTGCCGCGCCAGTCCGAGGACGTGCACCACGAGCTGGAGCTGGTGGCGGTGGTCGGCACCCCGGGCCGGCACATCGACGAGGCGAGCGCGCTCGGCCACGTCGCCGCCTACGCGCTGGGCCTGGACCTGACGGCTCGCGACGTTCAGGCCCAGGCCAAGTCTAAAAAGGGGCCGTGGAGCATCGCCAAGGGCTTCGACACGTTCGCGCCGCTCGGGCCGCTCACGGACGCCGCCGAGGTCCCGGACCCCCAGGCGCTCGAGATCGCACTCGCCATCGACGGCCACGAGCGCCAGCGGGGCACGACCGACCACATGGTCTTTTCCGTCGCCCGCATCGTGTCGTTCCTGTCGTCCGTGTTCACCCTGGAGCCCGGCGACCTGATCTACACCGGCACGCCCGAGGGCGTCGGACCGGTCCGCGACGGCGAGCGGCTGCACGCGACCGGGACGGGGCTGGCGCCGCTGACCGTCACCGCGCGCCGCGAGCGCGCGTCCTAGCTGCCCTCTCCCCGGCCAATGGTATGCGCGGACTGCTCCTGCTGGTCGCCCTGCTCTCCACGGCCCGGGCCCAGACCGTCGTCCAGGGGCGCGTGACGGACGCCGAGACGGGCGGGGGGCTGGCGGCGGCGACGGTCCAGGTGGCCGGGACCAGCCGGGGCACCGTCACCAACCGCGCCGGCGACTACGAGATCCGGCTGCCGGGCGGGGCGGCCGACTCTCTGGTGGTCCGGTTTATCGGCTACGCGACGGCCACGCGGGCCGTGCCCGCCAGCGGGCGGCTGGACGTGGCGCTGGCGCCCGCCGTGGCCGCGCTGGGCGAGGCCGTCGTGACAGCGGGCAACCCGGCCGACCGCATCATGCGGCGCGTGATCGCGCGCAAGGCGCGCTGGCGGGCCGGGCTCCAGACGTGGCGCGCCCAGGCGTACTCGCGCCAGACGTACCGCTCCGACGGCGAGGTCGTGGCCGTGGTCGAGGGCCAGACGACGGCGTTCTGGGACCGCGAGCGCGGCTTGCGCGAGGTCGTCACCGGCACGCGGCGGACGGGCAACCTGGGCGCGCTCCCGACCGAGGTCTTTACCGCCGCCGACCAGACGCTCAACTTCTACGACGACGAGGTCGAGTTCGGCGGGTTCGACCTGATGGGGCCCACCAACGCCCGCGCGCTGGGCTTCTACACATCCACCCTCGACGGCCGGCGCGCGCTGGGCGACCAGCTGGTCTACGACCTGTCGTTCCGCCCCTCGAACCCGCTCCAGCCCGGCCTGGCCGGCACGCTGGCGGTGCTCGCCGGCGCCGACGCGCTGCTCTCGGTGGCGGTCCGCCCCAGCGGCGCCGTCCAGTTCCCGCTCGTGAACGCCTTCGAGCTGACGATGGAGCAGCAGTTTTCGTCGTTCGGGCAGGCCGCCGGCGGCGAGGCGGTGTGGCTGCCGGCCGACTTCCGGATGGACGCCCAGGCCAAGCCGGGCAACGTGCTCCTGCGCTTTCCCCGCATCCGGTTCGAGGTCAGCAGCCGGCTGACCGACTACGCCGTCAACGTGGCCGTGCCGGACTCGGTCTACCAGCGCAACGGGGCCACCGTCGACTCGGTCGCCATCGCGGGCGGGCTGACGGCGGCGGGCGTCGTGCCGCTCTCGGCGGAGGAGGAGCGCGCGCTCGCCGAGATCGACTCCACCCGGTCGCTGGCCGAGGCGTTCCGTCCGTCCGGCCCGCTGGCGCGCTTTTTCGACCTCAGCAGCTCCGCCGACGCGCCCGCCACGGCGCGCTCGGCCGGCGTCTCGTTCTCGTACGCTCCGGTGGTGGCCTACAACCGCGCCGAGGCCTTCCGCCTGGGCGCCAAAGCGGGCGTGTCCAGCCCCACCGCCAGCGGGGCGGTGGAGGCGGGCTACCAGACTGGCCCCGGCACCGTGACGGCGCGGGCCTCGGCGTGGGCGCCCGTGGGGCGGGGTGTGACCGTCGGCGCGGAGGCCCGGCGCGAGACCGTGCCGCTGGCGGAGTCGTTCTACGTCGGGACGGCGGTCAACAGCGTCGCGGCGCTGGCCGCGGGCGAGGACTACTTCGACTACGCCCGGCGCCAGGGCGCCGCCGCCTAGGGATACTGGGGACGCGGAGAGGGGCTTCAGCCGTCGGTCCGGCTCCAGGCCAGCTACGACGACTACCGGCCGGCGGCTGTCGAGACGCGCTACACGCTGTTCGAGCGCCCGCTCCCGGCCGACAACGCGTTCGTCACCGACCGGCCGCTCGCGACCGCCGGCGTGCGCCTCCGGCTGGGCGGAGGTCCCGGCGGGCTGGCGGGCTCCGTCGCCGGCCGCCGCAGCGCCACGGTCTGGCTGGAGGCGGGCCGCCAGCCGTCGACCGACGGACAGTTTGTGGACGGCCGGCAGTACGCCTCGCTCGCCGCCGTCCGCTACGGCCGCGTCGAGGGCGAGGTCCGCTGGAGCCAGCCGACCGTCCTGCGCCGGCGCCTGCTCCCGCCGGCGCTCCACGTGCGGCTGGCGGCCGGCACCGCCAGCGGCGGGCTGCCCACCCAGCGCGCCTTCGGCATCGACGGCCAGCTCGCCGGCCTCTCGGCCTTCGGCGCGCTCCGGGCGCGGACGGGCCGGCTGACGCTGGCGCGGCGGTACGCGCTCGTCGCGTGGGAGCACGACTTCCGCTCGGTCCCGTTCGAGGCGCTCGGCTGGCGCGGCGCGGCGCCGCTGGGCGTCTCGCTCCAGGTCCACGGCGCCCACGCCTGGGCCGACCGGGCGGTGGGCGCGCTCTCCGTGGAGCCGTCGCTAGCGCACCACGAGGTCGGCGCGTCGCTGGGCGTGGGCTACACGCTGCCGGTCCGGCTGGACGTGACCTACCGGCTGACCGACGATCCTGGCGTGGTGTTCGGGTTTGGGCTGGCGCGGCTTTTTTGACGCGCGCCCCGCTGGCGGTCCGGGCCGAGGGCACCAGCCTGGGCGGTGCGTCGTTGGGGATCGGTCCTTCCACGCTGCCGTGCGGCTCGCCTGCCTCGTTCTCCTGCTCGCCGCCTCCGTCGCGCCAGCGAACGCCCAGCCGACCACGGCCCGCCAACGGGGCGAGACGCCCGCGCCGCCTCCGCCTGAAGCTCCCAGGGTGCCGGGGCGGCTGGAGGCGACCGTCCGCGACGCCGACACGGGCGAGCCGCTGCCCGGCGCGACGGGCCAGGTGCTGGGACAGGTCGGCGGCGCGACGGCCGACCGCGACGGCCGGCTGTCTCTCGACCTCCCGTCGGTGCCCGACACCGTGGTGGTGCGGTTTATCGGCTACGCCGGTGCCCAGGTGATCGTCACGGCCGCCGACCTCCGCGACGGCATCGCCCAACGTGACATCCGTTTGTCCCCAGCGCCTTATGTGTTGGGCGAGGTGACGGTCACCGGCGAGCCGCCCGGCGAGCGCCTGTGGCGCCGCGTGCTCGCCCGCCGCCAGCGGCTGGCGGCCGGGGTGGGGGCCTACGCCGCTGAGGGCTACGCGCGGTTCCTGCTCGTCCGCGACGGCGCCACCGACGTGCGGCCGGTCCCGGTCCTGCTCACCGAGGCCGTCTCCAACCTGTCGTGGACGGCCGGCGGCGGGCTCCGTGAGGAGGTGGTCGCCCGGCGCCGGCGGCCCGACGGCGGCCCGTTCAAGTGGGCGCGGATCGGCCCGCTGACCGACCTCTACTTCGAGGACACGCTGTTCCTCGACGGCCGCGCCTACCCGTCGCCCACGCGCGCCGACGCGCTCCAGAACTACGCCTTCCGCCTGGGCGAGACCATCGAGGCCGACGGCCGGCGCTACCTCGACCTGGCCGTGATCCCGCGCCGCGCGGGCCTGCTCTCCGGCCGCATCCGCATCGCGGACTCGCTGCTGGTCATCACCGAGGCTGACCTCCGCGCCGACTCCGGCCCGCGCGGCGGCCCCGTCGACGACTTCGACGCGAGCTACCGCTGGACCTACGGCCCGGTCTGGACCAACGAGGCCCTCGCCGACTCGGTGTGGCTGCCCAAGCGGTTCGACCGCGAGGGGCAGCTGGCGGTCAACCTGCCGGGCAACCGCGTGCCGCGCGTCCGCTTCCGGCAGACCACGGTCCTGGACCTGGTGGCGCCCGGCGCCCGGGGCGAGGCGGCCGGCCTGGGCCGGCGCTACCTCAACCCGAGAGGCGTCTACGCCGGCTACGAGATCTTCCGCACCGGCCGCAACCTGCTGCCGCTCGACAGCCTGGAAACCGTCGCCTTCGAGTCCGAGACCGTCCGGCGCTCCGAGCTGGCGGACCTGCTCAAGCGCCAGGAGGGCATCGGGCTCTCGGGCTTCGCTGGCCTCTTGAGCAAGCTCCTCGGCGCGAGCGACGTCGAGGGCGAGGACGACTGAGAGGAGTCAGGCCGGAGGGGGCAGGAATCAGCCGGTGCAGTGACGCACGCCGACCCCTGTCCCCCGATCCCTACTTGGGGTCCTGCCCGTCGTTCGGGAGGCCGCCCTCGTAGCGCTGGAGGTGCGCCTCGACAAACCAGGTGCCGCGGTCGGCGATGTGCGTGATCTGGTCGTAGAGGTCCGTCGTGCCCGGGTCGCCCAGGTCGTCGGCCGTCTTGTTGTCCTCGCGGATGGCCTTGGCGTACTCGGCCCAGCGGTCGGCCAGCGTGGTCAGGAACGAGGGGTCGTTCATCGCATCCGTGTCGCCCTTCTGGTCGGCCCCGGGGAACGGCGAGATCCGGCTGCTCTGGGCGGCCATGCGGACGGTCCCGAAGGCGTAGCCGCCCAGGAGCACGACGCGCTCGGCGACCAGGTCGAGCGGCTCCTCCAGCTTTTCCGCCAGCTCGTCGTAGAGCAGGTGGAGCTGGTAGAAGTCCTTGCCCTTGACGTTCCAATGGGCCTGCTTGGTCTGGGAGTACAGGTCGGAGGTGTCGGCCAGCGTCTGGTTGAGCAGGGCCACCAGCTTGTGGCGCGTGTCCTCGCCGATGCCGATCCGGGTGGAGTAGGGGGTGCGTGCGGTCTTGTTGGTAGCCATGGGAATGGAGGAGATGGGGATGGAGTTAACCCGAGCGGCCGGGGCACAGATCCGTGCCCAACGGTTCCTCACGCTTCTTCCGAATCCCCCTGATGCGGCCCGGCCGCTACCGCCCGACGATTCGGTAGCCGCCGGCCGGCACCCGGAGCGACCCACTAGCTGGCGCTGTCCCTAGCGGGGTGGCGGCCGGCGCGGACGGACGGAGCAGGTCGCCGGCGACGTCCGCCAGCGCGGGGACGTCGGCCGCCGTCAGCGTCCGAGCGGCCGGGCCGGCGTTGAGTGCCACCACCACGTCGGAGCCCGGCGCCGTCCGGCGGTAGACCCAGACCTCGTCGTCGGCGAACAGCGTCTCGAACGTGCCGACGCGCAGCGCCGGCGTCTCGCGCCTCAGCCGGACCAGCCGCGACACCTCGGCGCGAAGCGCGGTCTGCTCGGGCGCGAGCCCGTCCCACTCCATAAACCGGCGGTTGTCGGGGTCGTTGGCGCCCGTCATCCCGATCTCGTCGCCGTAGTAGACGACGGGCACGCCGGGCGTGGTCAGGGTGTAGGCCAGCGCCAGCGCCTGGCGGCGGTAGCTGGCCGGGTCGTCCACCTGGGGCAACTCGGACCCCCAGCCCGAGCCGTCGCCGGTCGGGTCGCCCTCGACGAGGGCCAGGAAGCGCGGCTTGTCGTGGCTGTCGATGGGGTTGCCCATCCAGTGGAGCGGACCGTAGACCGCGAGCGACGCGCCGAGCTCGTCCGCCAGCGCGGCCATCGAGCCGCCCCGGGCGAGCGCCGCCGTGGCCGCGTCGTACAGGTTGAAGTTGAACTGGGCGTCGAGCTGGCCCGGCACCACATAGCTCGACACCAGATCGTAGGAGCCGAACGTCTCGCCGATCTGGAACAGCGGCGGCGCGCCGGCCGGCCGCTCGACCGCGCGCACGCGCCGGGTCATGGCCCGCCAGAACGTGTTCGGGATGTGCTTGACGGCGTCGTGGCGGAACCCGTCGGCGCCGCTCTCCCGGAGCCACCACGCCGCGTCGTCGGTCAGCTGGCGGACGGCGTCGGGCGCGGCGGCGTAGTCGAAGCTGGGCAGGAACGGCTCGAACCAGGTCGTCAGGCGGTGGTCGTCCCAGCGGCGCAGGTTGAGCGAGCCGTCGGGCAACTCCAGCGTCCCGAACCAGTCGGGGTGCTCGGCCACGTACGGGTGGTCCTGGTGGACGTGGTTGGCCACGAAGTCGAGCAGGACGTAGATGCCCCGGCCGTGCGCTTCCTGGACGACGGCCCGGAGGTCGTCCATCGTCCCGAACCGCTCCTCGACCGCGCGCGGGCGGACGGGCCAATAGCCGTGGTAGCCGGTCGTGAGGTGGTGGGGCTCGGGGAGCTCGGGGTACGCCCGGTCCGGGTTGTCGATGACGGGCGAGAGCCACAGCGCGTTGACGCCCAGCGAGTCGAACGTGCCCGCGCGCAGCTGGCGGAGCACGCCGGCCAGGTCGCCGCCCTGGTAGTCGGCGCGGCGGTCCAGGCCCGGCGCGCCGACGGGGCGCGTGTTGGCGTGCTCGCCGTCGAAAAACCGGTCGACGACGATCTGGTAGACCACGGCGTCGTTCCAGGTGAACGGCGCCTCCGCGCCCGCCTGGGAGAGCGGACGGTGGTCCCAGACGGGCACCTCGACCCACCGGCTGACGCGCGCGCCGTCGCGGACCGCCAGCCGCAGCCGCCTCAAGCCGCCGTCCAGGGCGTCCAGGTCGATCATCAGCTCGCCCGAGTCGGGGTCGAAGTAGACCGCGTTGTCGTCCAATAGCCGGTTGCCGTCCAGGGCGACCACGCTGGTCTCGTCGTCCAACGCCGCCGGCAGCGACTCCCGGCCGCCGGCGTCGACCACGCGGACCGCCAGCCGCAGCTGCGTCTCGTCGCCGGGCTCGGTGCCGACCACGCGCGCGATCAGCCCGCCCTCGACGGCCGGCGGCACCACGAGCACGTTGTTGAAGGCGCCGAACGGGTTGGCGACCGAGTCGCGCGAGGCCGGGTCCAGCGTCTCGGCCCCGTCGACGGTCAGCTTGTACTCGTAGCGGCCCGGCGAAACGGGGACGGTGGCGGCGAGCGAGCCGCCGGGCTGCGGCACGAGCGGCGTGGCGGTCCGGCTCCAGTCGTTGAAGCCGCCGATCACGAACACTTGGGGCGCCGGCGCGCGGTCGGGCTCGAAGCGGAACGTGACCGTGGGCTCGACGGTGGCCTCGGCGGGCAGCACGAGCGGCGTCCCGTCGACCGTTATTGGAATCGTGTACAGGCCCGGCTCCGCCGCCATCACCACCAGGCGGCCGCCGCGGATCAGGCGGGCTTGGGCCGCGCCGTCGGCCGTGGGCACCTCGACGGGCGCGTCCGTCCCGAGCAGGTCGGCCACGAGCACCGTGTCCGGCCGCCCCACCACCACCCGGAGCACGGGCGCGACGGCCGCCAGCGGGTCGCGCGGCGCGGGGGGGGCGGCCACCGTCGGCGGGGCGGGGGAGGGCGCCGGACCAGAGCAGCCGGCGGCGAGCAAGGCGAGCAGGACGGGGAGACGGCGCATGACGGAGCTGGGGGGGCCGGAGTCTAGCGCAGGACGGCGCGGCCTCCGCTCGGTAGCGCGTACGCGGTCGCGATTAGGGCAACGCTCTCTAGGGCTTGCCAGGAACCCGTCCGCTACGCCCTCCCCGACTCCAACACTGCCGTCATTCCCGCGCACGCGGGAATCCAACGGTCGAGAGCGCGGCGGCGGTCCGCCCGCTGGATTCTCGGTCAGGGCCGGGAATGACGGTGCTGGGGGGTGCCGATGTCAGAACCGGCGTTCCCGCTCTGTGCAGACTGCTCAGGTCCATCAAGCTCTAGCTGATCGGCGCCGTCTCCACGCCCAGACACCGCCTGGGCCCATTGCCCCTCTCACGGCTACCCGCGCTCGGCCCGCCGCGGCCGCCAGCGGCGCGGCGGACCGCTAGAACTCGTCGCCGCCGAGGTCGTCCCCGTCCCGCTCGCCCCGCTGGCGGTCCCCGCGGCGCGTCTGCTGGCCGAGTGTGTACGAGAACGTGAGCCCGACCTGCTGGGCGCCCCAGTCGCGCTCGAACGTCTGGTAGAGGTCGGCCTGGTCCAACGTGTACGAGAAGCCGGCCAGCCCCAGCGGGTCGCGCGCCTGGAGCGTCAGCGAGGCCCGGTCGCCGAACAGCTTCTGCCGCAGCGCGAGGTCGACGAAGGTGCGCGCGCCGATCCGGCCCTGCTCGGTGTCGATGGGCGCCGAGTAGCGGGCCGTCGCCTGGAGGTCGAGGGCGCCCCACCCGAAGCGGTCGCCGAGCCCGTAGTTCGCGTTGAGCCGCCCGCCCCACCCGAACGCGTCGTTCGAGAGCGCGGCGTCGGCCGTGGCCCCCTCGGTCTGGAGCCGGTACCCTTCCAGGCTGAGGTAGCCCGAGAGCCCCGCCAGGTTCTCGAACGAGACCACGCCCTCGGCGCCCCAGGCGTCGGCCGTGTCGAGGTTGCCCACCGTCCGGACCGTCACGCCGTCGCTCGTGACGGCCGACAGGCGCCGGATGACGTCGGTCGTGTGGCGGTAGTAGGGCGTGAGCGAGACCGAGCCCCAGCCCGTCACCTGCGCCACCGAGACCTCGAAGGCGTCGACGTACTCGGGCCGGAGCGCCGGGTTGCCCTGGCGGACGTTGAGCGGGTCGTCGAACGACGGGAACGGGTTGAGCTCGCGCGTCCGCGGCCGGTTGATCCGGCGGCTGTACCCGCCGCGGAGCGTCAGGGCGTCGGTCGGCTTGAACGAGAGGTAGGCGCTGGGGAAGAGGCTCGCGTAGTCGTTGTCGAAGCTCTCGCCGGTCGTCAGGAGGTCGAACGTGGTCCGGGCCAGCTCGGCGCGCAGGCCGAGCTGGAGCCCGACCGGCCCCCACTCGCGCGCGGCCTGGGCGTAGAGGGCCTGGACCGACTGGTCAAAGTCGAACGCGTTGCCGACGTCGGCGTCGGGCAGGTAGGCGCCCGTCGCGGCGTCCAGCGACTCCGACTTGATCGCGGTCGACTGGCGCTCCCACTCGCCCTTGTAGCCCAGGTCGACTTGGAAGCCGGCGAGCGGCCGGGTGTAGTCGGCCGTGAGCGAGAGCTCGCGCTCGGACTCGTCCTCGTCCACGCGCTGGGGCCGGTCGAGGTCGCCCGCGCCGGCGAGCAGGGTCTCGGCGTAGGTCTGGTTCTCGGTCTCCTCCGAGGCCTGGGCGCGGCCTTCGAGCGTCAGCGTGTGGTCCTCGCCGAACGACTGGCGGAGCCCGAGCCGCGCGTCGCCCGAGAGCCCGTCGTCCAGCTCCTCCGAGAGCCGCTCGACTTCGAGGATGGGGTCGCCGGCCGAGGACGCCCGCAGCGTCGTGTTCAACTCGGTCTCCTCGCCGCCGCGCGTGCCGACCTGGAACTGGCTCGTGACCGTCGTCGCGCGCGAGAGCGAGTAGTCGGCGGAGAGGTTGACGAGGTGGCTCGTCCGCGTCCGGTCCTCGTCCTCGGCCTGGTCGAGCGTGGTCGGACCGGCGCCCGAGGGGTCGGCGGCCTCGTAGCGGTTGATCCGGAAGCGGGTCCCCGAGCCCGCGCGCGCGCTGTTGCGGTAGCCGTAGGTGGCGGCGAGCGACCACGGCCCGCGCCCGTACGTCACCGCCGCCGTCCCGTCGTAGCCGCCCTGGCTGTCGGTGCCGGCGGTGAGCGTGCCGCCCAGGCCGGGGTCCGTGTTCTTCTTCAGGACGATGTTGAGCACGCCGCCGACCCCATCGGGCTCGAAGGCGGCCGACGGGTTGGGGATCACCTCGACGCGCTCGATGGAGCCGGCGGGCAGGCTCGCGAGGTAGGACGCCACGAACTCGCCCGAGACCGGCGCCGGGCGTCCGTTGACGAACACGGCCACGTTGCCGGCGCCCCGGAGCGAGACGTTCCCGTCGATGTCGACGTCGACCGACGGGATGGTCGAGAGCACGTCGGTCGCCGAGCCGCCCTCGGCGACCGGGTCGTCGGCGGTGTCGTAGACCGTCCGGTCGATGCGGGCCTGGACCCGGGGCCGCTCGCCGGTCACGCGCACCTCGGCCAGCGCCGCGGCCTGGACCGCCAGCCGGACGGTGCCCAGGTCCACGCCGCTCGCCCCGACCTCCACGCCGGGCTGGCGGTTGTCGTCGTAGCCGATAAAGCTGACCACGACGTCGTAGGTGCCCGGGGCCACGCCGGCCACCCGGAACGCGCCGTCGACGGTGGCCGTGGTGCCGCCGGCCAGCGTGGAGTCGGCGCCGGCGATCTGCCACAGGGCGACGGTCGCCGTGGGCAGCGGCCGGCCGGTCTCGGCGTCGACCACGGTCCCGGTCACGGCGCCCGTCTGCGCGGCGCCGGTCGGGGCGGACGCGGCCAGCGCGAGGGCGGCGAGGAGCACGAAGAGACGGTGGGCCATCGGGACGAGGGGAGGGGTTGGAGATGCGTATGGCGCCGGGCCGCCCAGGATTCGGCCCCCGGCACCAGGCGCACCTACGTGTCACGAGCGGCACCAGGCGGCGCCCGAGCCCGTCGGACATCCGGCCCGGGCCGGCTAGATTGGGGGCATGAGTGCGTCCCTCGACCCGCCCCGCCCCTGGTCCCGCCGCGCGGAGGGCGTCGCGACGGTCGCGTTCTGGCTCGCCCTCGGCCTGCTCATGGCCGTCCGCCAAGCCTCGCGGACGTGGGCCGACCAGCCGGTCGACTGGGGCGAGGTGGCCGAGACCTTTGCCGAGGTCGGGTTGTGGGCCATGCTCACGCCGGCCGTGTTCTGGACCGTCCGCCGCTTCCCCGCCGAGCGCGGCGCGTGGGCCGGGCGGCTGGCGGGCCAGCTGGCGCTGGGCGTCGCCGTCGCGGTCGTGGTGGAGTTCGCGACGCGGGGCGTGTTCCGCCCGCTCCTGACCGGCCCGCTCGCGGCCGGCCGCGGCTGGACGCTGGGGGGCACGTTCGTCCGGCTCCGGTTCCTCGACGAGCTCGTCGTCTACCTAGCCGTGCTCGCGGCGGGGTACGCCCGCGCGGCCTTGTTCCAGGTCCACGAGCGCCGGGCCGAGGCCGAGCGGCACGCGGCCGAGCGGGCGCGGCTGGAGGCCCAGCTCGCCCAGGCCCGGCTCTCGGCGCTCCAGATGCAGCTCCACCCCCACTTCCTGTTCAACACGTTGCACGCCGTCTCGGCGCTCGTCGAGCGGGACCCGGCCGGCGTGCGGACCCTGATCGCCCGGCTCTCGTCGCTGCTCCGGCGCGTGCTCGACACCCCGTCCGACCGGGTCCCGCTCAGCGAGGAGGCCGCGTTCTTGCGCGACTACCTCGACGTCCAGCGGGTCCGGTTCCAGGACCGGCTCGCGGTCGAGGAGGCGTGGGCGCCGGACACGCTGGACGCGCTCGTGCCGCCGCTCGTGCTCCAGCCACTCGTCGAGAACGCCGTGGGCCACGGCGTGGGCCGGATCGAGGACGGTGTCGGCGTGATCCGCGTGGGGGCGCGGCGCGAGGGCGGCCGGCTCGTGCTCACGGTCGAGGACAACGGGCCGGGCCTGGACGGGGCGGGCCCGCCGGGGCCGGACGGCGTCGGCCTGGCCAACACGCGGGCGCGGCTGGACGCCCTGTTCGGGGCGGACGGCCGGCTGGACCTGGAGCCGCGCCCCGGCGGAGGCGTCGCGGCCCGCGTCACGGTCCCGTTCCAGACCGCCCCGTCGCCGGACGACCCGCTGCCGGACGACCCGCTGCCGGACGACCCGCTGGCGGAGGGCGACGGCGCGGTCGCGGCGGCCGAGCGGGCCGAGGCCGGACGTGGCTGAGCCGGCCGCCCCGCCGTTGCGCGTGCTCGTCGTGGACGACGAGCCGCTCGCGCGCCAACGCGTCCTCGACCTGCTCGACGCCGAGCCCGACGTCGAGGTGGCCGGCGTGGTCGGGACCGGGCGCCGGGCCGTCGCCGCGATCGCCGAGCGCCGCCGGGCCGGCGCGCCCGTCGACCTCGTGTTCCTCGACGTCCAGATGCCGGGGCTGAGCGGGCTCGGCGTGGTGGGCGAGGTCGGGCCGGAGGCCATGCCCGTGACCGTGTTCGTGACGGCCTACGACCAGCACGCCCTGGCCGCGTTCGACGTGGCCGCGGTCGACTACCTCCTCAAGCCGTTCGACGACGACCGCTTCCGCCAGTCGCTCGACCGCGCCCGCCAGTCGGTCCGGCTCCGCGAGGTCGACGCGCTCCGGGGCCGGCTGGCGGCGCTGCTCGGCGCCCGAGCGGCGCCGGCGGAGCGGCCGTCCGCCCCCGCCTACCTGGAGCGGATCGCCGTCGAGGGCCGGGGGCAGGTCCGGCTCGTCCCCGTCGAGGACGTCGACTACCTCGCCTCCGACGGGCCCTACGCCGAGGTCCACGTGGCCGACCAGACGCACGTGATCCGGGAGACCATGCAGTCGCTGGAGGCCCGGCTCGACCCCGGCCGGTTTTTCCGCGTCCACCGCTCGACCATCGTCCAGATCGACCGGGTCGAGTCGATCCTGACGGCCCCGGGCGGGGACTACGCCGTCCGGCTCCGGGACGGGACGCGGCTGAGCCTGAGCCGGTCGCGCCGCGACGAGTTCGCCCGTCGGCTGGGGCTCGACCCAGGCGGGACGTCTGCGTAATGTTCAGGCGAGACGCGGAGTCAACCCACGGCGCCCGTTCACTGCCTCGCTTTCCTCGACCCCCATGACCTCCGACCCGACCTGCGATCCCGTGACCGGCGTCTGCACTCCGGCCCCGCTGGCGGTGGCCGCCACCGGTCAGGCGCCGACCGCGGATCAGGAGCTGATCTACGTCGGCGACCCGATGTGCTCGGCGTGCTGGGGCATCGCGCCCGAGCTGGCCGAGCTCAAGGCGTGGGCCGGCAAGCGCGGCCTCCCGTTTACCGTCCTGGTGGGCGGCCTGCGCCCCGGCGGCGGCGACGCCTGGACGGCCGACTTCCGCGGGTTTCTCCGCCACGAGTGGGAGACGCTGGCCGCGCGGACCGGCCAGCCCTTCGATACCGCGTTCCTCGACCGGGACGCCTTCGACTACGACACGGAGCCGGCGTGCCGCGCCGTGGTCGCGGCCGGCCAGATGCTGGACGACGTGTACCCGTTTTTCGCCTCGGTCCAGCGGCGGTTCTACGCCGAAAACCACGACCCCACCCAGCCCGGGTTCTACGGCGCCGTCTGCCGTGCCCACGGCCTCGACGCCGACGCGTTCCGCCAGCGGTTCGAGTCCGACGAGGCGCGCGAGGCCACGCGCGCCGAGATGGCGCGGGCGCGCCGCCTGGGCGCCCGCGCCTTCCCGACCGTCCTGCTCCGCGACGGCGACGACGTCCACACGGTCGCCGTCGGGCTGGCCTCCGCCGAGGCTATGATCTCCACCGTCCGTTCGCTCACCGAAACGGCCACGCCCGCGGCCTAGAGCCCGGCCCGTGCTGCTGCGCTCATTCAATCCTCTCCCGACATGAAGACGACCCTCACCGCCCTCGCCCTCGTCGCTGCCCTTGGCTTTGTTGCCGCCCCGGACCCAGCCCCAGCCGCGTCTGCCACGGCGCAGGCGACAGCCGATGCCGCGACCTACCAGATCGACCCGGCCCACACCAACGTCGGCTTCCGCATCCGCCACATGGGCATCGCCTTCGTCGAGGGCGAGTTCGACGACTTCGAGGGCGCCATCACGTTCGACCCCGCCGACGTCGGCGCCACGCGTGCCGACGTGACCGTCCAGATGGCCAGCATCGACACCGACGTCGAGGCCCGGGACAACCACCTCCGCTCGGAGGACTTTTTCGAGGTCGAGGCCTTCCCGACCATGACGTTCGTCTCGACCTCGGCGCAGCCGACCGGCCAGAACACGTTCCGCCTGGCCGGCGACCTCACCATGAAGGGGGTCACGAAGGAGGTGGTCTTCGACGTGATGGCCGCCGGGCCGATCCCCATCGAGAACGGCCAGCGCGCCGGGTTCCACGCCACGACGACCATCGACCGCCGCGACTTCGGGGTCACCTGGGGCCGCGAGATGCCGGGCGGCGTCCCCGCCGTCGGCAACCGGGTCCAGATCGTGCTCGACGTCGAGGCCGTGACCGAGTCCTAGACCGCTGCCGCTGGCGGTCGGCGTCGGTCGCGCGCTGGCAAGCGCCGCCCGCGGGCGCGCGGGGGCGTCCGGCGGGCACGCGCTCGGCGTCCTCGCCGCCGGTCTCGCGCTCCGTCAGTCCCCTACGGCTCCAACCCATCCTCCTCGACAGCATGACCCGATCGTTCCGTCTCGCCGCGCTCTTCGGCGTGCTCGTCCCCTCGGGCGTCGTCGCCCAGGAAGCACCCCGCGACACGTTGGGCGCCGTCGAGGTCACCGCCGCGGCGCCCTACGTGCTCCGGTCGGACACGGCGCCGCTCGCGCTGAGCGCCCGCACGCGCCCGGCGGCCGAGCGGGCGACCGAGCCGGCGCTGGGGCTCGACGCCGCGCTCGCGGGCCTGCCCGGCGTCTGGGTCTCGAACCGCGAGAGCCGCGCCCAGGGCGAGCGGCTCTTGGTCCGGGGGCTGGGCTGGCGGGCCGCCTTCGGCGTCCGGGGCACGCACGTGATCCTGGACGGCGTGCCGCTCACGCTCGCCGACGGCCAGACCCAGCTCAACGTCGTCGACCCGGCCCTGGTCGCGCGCGCCGAAGTCGTCCGCGGGCCGGCTTCGACGTTCTGGGGCTCCGGCGCCGGCGGCGTCGTCGCGCTCTCGACCGACGCGCCGGACGGACCCCGCGTCCAGGCCCGCGCCTTGGGCGGCGGCTACGGGACGGCGGCGGGCTCGGTCTCGGCCCGCCCCGACCTCGGCCCGGGACGCCGCCTGACGGCCTGGGGCTCGTACCTCGACGAGGACGGCTACCGCGATCATGGCGCGGCCCGGATGGCCCGAGCGGGCGTGTCGGCGGCGTCGGCGTGGGGCGGGGGGGAGGTGTCCGTCGTGGGCCTGCTCGCCCACGTCCCCCGCGCCGAGTCGCCCGGCGGCATCACGTTTGACGAGGCCGCCGCCGACCCCCGCCAGACGCGCGACGTCACTGTCGCCCGCGACGCGAGCAAGGCGCTTACCCAGGGCCACCTGGGCGTCTCGGTCGTCCGCCCCGTCGGGGGCGTCCGGCTCCGCGCGGTGGCCCACGGCGGCCTGCGCACGCTCGACAACCCCATCGTGCCCCGCTACATCGAGCTCGACCGGCGGACCGGCGGGCTCCGCCTGACGGCCGAGGGCGGCGGGCGCCTGCGCTGGGCGGCCGGCGCCGAGGGCGAGCTCCAGCGCGACGACCGGCTGGAATCCGAAAACGTCGACGGGGCACCGGGGGCCGTCCAGACCGACCAGGTCGAGACGGTCACGTCGGGCGCGCTGTTCGCGCGCGTCGAGGTCCCGCTCGCGCCCCGCCTGACGGCCTCGGCCGCGGCCCGAGGCGACCTCCTGCGCTACCGCGCCGATCCCGCCAGCGCCCCGGCCGACGCCCGCACCCTGGGCGCCGTCTCGCCGTCGCTGGGCCTGGCCTACCGCCTGCCGACGTCGCCGCGCCTGGCGGCCACGGTCTACGCGAACGCGGCCGGCGCCCTCGACGCGCCGACGACGACCGAGCTGGGCAACCGGCCCGACGGCGCGCCGGGCTTCGACCCGTCGCTGGACCCCGAGCGGACGTGGGGCGCCGAGGCGGGCGCGCGCCTGACGATCGCCGCCGCCAGCGGCACGGTCGGCCTCGACGTGGCCGTCTTTACCGCGACCGTCCGCGACCTGCTGGTGCCGTTCGAGGTCGACGACGTCACGTTCTACCGCAACGAGGGGCGCACGCGCCACGCGGGCGTCGAGCTGGCGGTCCAGCCGAGCGGGCTCGGCGCGGGGGGCGGCACGCTCGACGGCGGCCTGGCCTACGCCTGGACGCGCGCCCGCTTCACGGCCTCCGCCGGCGACCTCACCGTCGACGGGAACAGGGTCCCGGGCGTGCCCGAGCACCTCGCGACCGCGTCGCTCTCGTGGACCGCCCGGGCGCTCCCGCTCACGGTCGGCGTCTCGGGCGAGGCCGCGAGCGGCTACGCCGCCGACAGCGCGAACGAGGCCCAGACCGATGCCTACGCCGTCGTCCACGCCCGCCTCGCCACCGCCCTCCGCCTCGGGCCGGCCACGGCGCGCCCCTTCGTCTCGGTCCGCAACGCCTTCGACACGGCCTACACCGGCTCCGTCGTCGTCAACGCGTTCGGCGGGCGCTACGCCGAGCCCGCCGCCGGTCGCCACGTCCTGGTCGGCCTCGCCCTCTCTTTCTAGCTTTGCCGCGCGCCGCCGCGGCCCGCCGAGCGGTCGCGGCGGGCCGGCGTGTCACGGACTGGCCGGGCCGCTGGCGGACGCCGCCGGTCGCCCGTGGGCCCGCGCCGCCAGCGCGGAGACGGCCGGGGCCGAACCGGACGCCGCCGGCCCGTGCTAGGTTCGGGCCCCCTCTGTACCGACCGCTCCGAGATGAAATCGTTCACGCTCCGCCCCGACCCCGAGCGCCCGGCCGCCGACCCCGCCTCGGCAGGTCGGGCCGCCACCGACGCCGACCGCCAGGCGGCCGAGGAGCTGATGGACGGCCTCAACCCGGTCCAGGCCGACGCCGCCCGCACCACCGACGGTCCGGTCATGATCATCGCCGGCCCCGGCTCGGGCAAGACGCGCACGCTGACGCACCGGATCGCCTACCTGCTGGCCGCCAAAAAGGCGTGGCCGAGCCAGATCCTGGCCCTGACCTTTACCAACAAGGCCGCCCGCGAGATGCGCGCCCGCGTCGTGGACCTGGTGGGCGACGAGGCCAAGGGCATGTGGATCGGCACCTTCCACTCGGTCTTCAGCCGCGTGCTACGCCGCGAGGCCGACAAGATCGGCTTCAGCCGCGACTTCACGATCTACGACTCCGACGACTCCGAGCGGCTGATCAAGGAGCTCATGCGGCGCCACCACGTCGACCCCAAGACGACCACGCCGCGGTCGGTGCGCAACGCCATTTCGAGCGCCAAGAACGCGATGGTGGGGCCGGAGGAGTACGCCCGGCTCGCCGGCGACCCGTTTACCGAGAACGTCGCCCGGCTGTACGCGCCCTACACCGCCGCGCTCCGCAAGGCCAACGCGATGGACTTCGACGACCTGCTGGGCTGGCCCATCCGCCTGTTCGAGCAGCACCCGGACGTGCTCAAGGAGTACCAGCGGCGCTGGACGCACATCCACATCGACGAGTACCAGGACACCAACCGGACCCAGTACGTCCTGGCCAAGCTGCTCGCCGCCCAGCACCACAACGTGTGCGTCGTGGGCGACGACGCCCAGTCGATCTACGCCTTCCGCGGCGCCGACATCCAGAACATCCTGTCCTTCCAGAAGGACTACCCCGAGGCCAAGACCTTCCGCCTGGAGCAGAACTACCGCTCCACCCAGAAGATCGTCCGGCTGGCGGACGCGGTCATCAAGGGGAACTCGGCCCAGCTGGACAAGACGCTGTGGACCGACAACGACGAGGGCGACCCGGTCGTGCTGATGGAGGCGCTCTCGGAGCGCGACGAGGCCCAGAAGGTCGAGCGCACGATCCGCGACATCCGCTCCCGGACGGGCATGTCGTGGTCCGACGTGGCCGTCCTGTACCGGACCAACGCCCAGAGCCGCTCCATCGAGGAGGCGCTCCGGCGCGGCGGCATCCCGTACCGGATGGTCGGCGGGACCAGCTTCTACCAGCGCAAGGAGATCAAGGACGCCCTGGCCTACCTCCGGCTGGCGGTCAACCCCTCGGACGAGGCGTCCATCCTGCGCGTCTTGAACGTGCCCACGCGCGGCATCGGCGGCAAGACCGTCGAGCAGCTCCGCCTCTACGCGACGGAGCACCGCGTGGCGCTGTGGCAGGCCGTCCAGGACCCCCAGGGCGCCGGCCTGTCGCCGCGCGCGGCCAAGGCCGTCGAGGGCTTCGGGTTCCTGGTCTCGCGCTTCGCGAGCAAGGCCACCACGGCGCCGGCCGACGAGCTGGCCCGTGAGCTGATCCAGGAGACGGGCCTGCTCAAGTCGTTGCGGGACATGAATACGCCCGAGGCGCTGATGCGTCTGGAGAACGTCCACGAGCTGATGAACGCCGTGGCCGAGTACACGCACGGCGACCCGTCCGGCGAGCCCCGCACGCTGTCGGAGTTCTTGCAAGAGGTCTCACTCGTGGCCGACGTGGACCGGCTGTCGGACGATGAGAACCGGGTCACGCTGATGACGCTCCACGCCTCCAAGGGCCTGGAGTTCAAGGTCGTGTTCGTGACCGGCCTGGAAGAGGGCCTCTTCCCGCTGGCGAAGGCGGCCCAGGACCCGGCCGAGCTGGAGGAAGAGCGGCGGCTGCTCTACGTCGGCGTCACGCGGGCCGAAGAGGCGCTGTTCCTGAGCTACGCCCGGAGCCGCTACCGCTACGGCGACCAGCAGCAGTCGGTCCGCAGCCGGTTCCTGGACGAGCTGGACGGCGACGACCTGCTGCGGACGGAGTCCGGCGGGCGGTTCGAGCGGCGCGGCGGTCGCTTCGAACCGACCGAGGGCGGCACGGGCCGCTACGGCGCGATGGACCCGAACTACTGGAAGTCGTCGCTGCGCCAGGACGAGGCGCCGCGCCTGTCGCGGCGCGAGGCCATCGCCGCGCGCGAGGCGGCGATGGAGGCGAGCGGCGAGGGCGAGATCGCGCCCGGCATGAAGGTCCACCACCGCTCGTTCGGCAACGGCAAGGTGATCTCGGTCGAGGGCGACGGCGACCGGGCCTCGGCGACGGTCAGCTTCAAGACGGTGGGCATGAAAAAGCTCAAGCTGGCCTACGCCAAGCTCCAGGTCGTCGGCTAGCCGCTGGCGGTGGCTGCCAGCCGGTGATCGAAAGGGGCACCTTCGATCCTAGGGGCACGCCGGTGGCGCGCCCTCGCTCCACCGCAGTCGCCCGGTGCGTCCCCGCCGCTGACGGCGGGCGCCAGCGGCGCGAACTCGGGCGCGACCGGCCGTGTCTCTACGCCTCTCCCTCCGACTCCGAATGTCCGCCACCTCGCTCGACAAAGACAAAATCAAGATCCTGCTGCTGGAGGGCATCCACGGCAACGCCGCCGAGGCGTTCCGGGCGGCGGGCTACTCCCACATCGAGCGGCGGACGGCCGCCGTGCCCGAGGAGGAGCTGCCCGAGCTGGTCCGCGACGTCCACATCCTGGGCATCCGCTCGCGGACGCAGCTGACGGCCGACGTGATCGGGGCGGCCGGCAAGCTGATCGCCGTCGGCGCCTTCTGCATCGGCACCAACCAGATCGACCTCGACGCGGCCAGCCAGCGGGGCGTGGCCGTGTTCAACGCGCCGTTCTCGAACACGCGGTCGGTCGCGGAGCTGGTGCTCGCCGAGGCCATCCTGCTGCTGCGCGGCGTGCCGGAGAAGAACGCCCAGGCCCAGCGCGGCGAGTGGGCCAAGAGCGTCGGGACGAGCCGCGAGATCCGGGGCAAGACGCTGGGGATCGTCGGCTACGGCAACATCGGCAAGCAGCTGTCGGTGCTGGCGGAGGGCCTGGGGATGCGCGTCGTGTTCCACGACACGTCCGACGTGCTCCCGCTGGGCAACGCGCGTCCGACACCCGGCCTGGCCGACGTGCTCCGCGAGGCCGACGTGGTGACGCTGCACGTGCCCGACGCGCCGGCCACGCGGGGGCTGATCGGCGCCGACGAGATCGCGGCCATGAAGCCCGACGCCGTGCTGGTCAACGCCTCGCGCGGGACCGTCGTGGACCTCGACGCGCTGGCGGCGGCGCTCCGCGAGGGCCACCTGGCCGGCGCCGCCGTCGACGTGTACCCGACCGAGCCGCGCTCCAACGACGACCCGTTCGAGACGCCGCTCCAGGGCATCGACCGGGCGCTCCTGACGCCCCACGTGGGCGGCTCGACGGTCGAGGCCCAGGAGAACATCGGCGCGGAGGTGGCGGGCAAGCTGGTCCGCTACAGCGACACCGGCACGACGGAGACGTCGGTCAACTTCCCCGAGGTCGTGCTTCCGGCGCACGGCGGCCACCGGCTGCTCCACATCCACCGCAACGTGCCCGGCGTGCTGGCGGCCATCAACGGGGCGTTCTCGGCGATGGGCGCCAACGTCGCCGCCCAGTTTCTCCAGACGCGCGGCGAGCTGGGCTACGTCGTCGCCGACCTCGACGGCCACCAGTCGCGGCAGGCGCTGGACGCGCTCCGCCAGATCGGCGGCACCATCCGCGCCCGGGTGCTGTACTGAGGCAGTTTTCGGCGCCCCGTCCACGTTCTGGCGCTCGGCGTGTCTCCAGCCGCCCCGCTGGCGACGGCCGCCAGCGGGGCGCGGGCGCGGCGTTGGGGCGGCGATGAAAGCGCTTACTTTGGCTTTGTCCTCCCGCTCCGCGCCATGCCTCGATTCCTGCTCGCCGCCGCGCTGCTGGCGCTCGCTGCCACCGCGTCGGCCCAGGTGCCCGGCGATGCCGAGCGCGCCCGGGGCTGGGCCAAGCGCGACGGCCAGACCGTGTTCGTGTTCGACCCGGCGCGCTACGGGTTCGCCGACGGCGCCGGGCCCGAGCGCGTCGTGGTCACGGGCGCCTTCCGCGGTTGGAGCGACGACATGGACGAGCACGCGTGGGCGCTCGCGCGCGCCGGCGACGTCTGGACGCTGGCCGTCGACGCCGCCCGGGGGCCGGGGCCGGGCACGCCGTTCAAGTTCCGCGTCGACGGCGGGCGCTGGCTCGACCCGCCGGCCGACGCGCCCAACGTCGAGGGCGGCGACCTGGTCTTCCGGGTTGGCGAGGCGCCCGCCCGGCTGGTGGCCGAGTTGCGCGGGCCGACGGCGATCTGGGTGCGTGTCGAGGGCGGCCCACGTCCGCTCCTGGCCTCCGCGTACCGCGTCGAGCGGTGGGACGGCGCGCCGACCGGGGTCGCGGTCACCGTGCCACGCCAAGCCGACACGGCGCTCCTGACGCTGGCGGATCCGCTCGACCCGGCCCAGGTCCACTACGTCACCGCCGACGTGGGCGGCGAGACGCTGCGCGCCCGCGCCCGCTTCGACGGCCTGTGGCGCGACCTGGCCAGCGCGGCCCCGCTGGGCGCCACCGTCGGCGACGGCGCCGTGACGGTCCGCCTGTTCGCGCCCCGCGCCGACTCGGTGGTCGTCCACTACTACCGCGACCGGACCGGACCCGAGGCCCGGCGCCAGCCGCTGGCGCCGGAGCCGGGCGGGACCTGGGCCGCGCGTGGCGGGCCGGAGCTGGAGGGCCTGTGGTACGACCTCTCGGTCTACGGGCCGGGCGGCCCCGGCTCGGCGTTCACGGGCCAGACCGGCGAGACGGTCTCCGACCCGTACGCGCTCGTCAGCGACGACTCGTGGGGACGCGCGCGCATCTGGCGAGACGCGTTCCCCACGCCTCGGCCCGTCGCCGGGGGCCGGCCGGCGATGGAGGACGTGGTGGCCTACGAGGTCCACCTCCAGGACTTTACCGACAGGCTGCCGCTAGCGGACGGCGTCGGCCCGCTCGAAGGGTTCGCGGTGTCGGGGCTGACCAACGGGAGGGGAGAGGCCATCGGGCTGGACTACCTGAGCGCGCTGGGCGTCAACACGGTCCACCTGATGCCCGTCCAGGAGTTTTTGCACTACCCCGATGCGGAGTGGCGGGCCGCCTTCGCCGACGACCCGTTTATGCAGGCGCAGGGCGTCGCGGCCGAGAACTACCAGTGGGGCTACCGGACCACGCACGCGCTCGCCGTCGAGAGCCGGTTCCGGTCGGCCGGCGACGAGCCCGGGCGCGAGCGCGAGCGGCTGGCGGCGCTCGTCGACACGCTGCACCGGCGCGGCATGGCCGTGGTCGTGGACGTGGTGTTCAACCACACCGGCGAGAACATGGAGGGGGAAGAGCAGCTCCTGACCTTCAACGGGGTCGACAAGTGGTACTACTACCGCCTCGACGACGACGGCGGCCACATCGGCGCGTTCGGCAACGAGGTCAAAAGCGAGAACCGGCCGATGACCCAGCGCTGGCTCCTGGACCAGCTCCGCCAGCTCGTCGACGTGTTCGGCGTCGACGGCTTCCGTATCGACCTGGCCGGCCAGACCGACGAGCAGACGCTCCGCTGGCTTCAGGCCGAGCTGGGGCCGGACGTGCTGGTCTACGGCGAGCCCTGGATCGGCTCCAACGACCCCGACTACGAGGCCAACCAAAGCTGGGACTGGTACAAGGCCGACAGCCCGATCACCTTTTTCCAGGACGACGCCCGCAACGCCTTCAAGGGCGCCACCGCCGACCCGACGCCGGCCCCCGCCAGCCGTGGCTTCGCCGGCGGAGACCCCGGCGCCCGAGACGCCGCCCTCCGCGCCGTCGCCAACGACTACCCCGAGGAGCCGACCCCGAACGCGGGCATCAACTACCTCGACATCCACGACAACTGGGCGCTGGCGGACCGCTTCGCCGCGTGCCAGGCCGGCGACTGCGCCTGGGACGGCCGGGCCGGCGTGCGCGCGGCCGAGATGCGGATCGCGGCGGCGCTGCTGCTGACCGGCCTCGGCCCGGTGGTGATCCACGGCGGGACCGAGATCGCGCGGTCCAAGGGGCTCGCGCCGCTGCCCGGCGAGATCGGCGGCCAGCTGGTCAAGACCGAGATGGCGCTCGCGCCGATCTACATCAAAGGGCGAGGCGACACCTACAACCTCCGGGCCGCCAACGCTTTCCGGTGGGAAAGCGTCGACCAAACCGACCCGGTCGACGCGGCCGCGATGTTGGACTGGTGGCGCGGGCTCATCGCGCTGCGGCGGAGCGAGGCCGGCGGGGCGTTCCGCGTCGCCGGGCCGGTGCCGGAGGGCTGGGTGCGGGAGGTCGTGGGCGGAGACGACGAGGCTTTGGGCTACGTCGTGGGCGACCGCGTCCTGGTGTTGGTCAACTCAGGCGACCAGGACACGACGTTCAGCGTCGCCACGGACGGCTGGCGGCTGGTCGCCAACTCGGACGAGACGGCGGGCAGCGTCGACCTGGGCGGTGACATCCCGCACGAGACGCACCGGCCGTTTGTCGAGGTGGCACCAAAAGGCGTCCAGGTCTACGTCCGCGACTGACGCCGGAGTCCGACCGGTGCGGATTCGCCCACGTGTCATCCCCGCGCAGGCGAGGGCGAGGCAGGAGGGAGCTAGTGCGGGGTGGGCCGCCACGCCCTCGACGAGAAACCGGCGCGCCGGCGGAGCGCGAGGGCCGGCACGCTGCCACCGGGGACCGCCACCGGGGACCGCCACCGGGGACCGCCAGCGGGGACGTGCAGCGGGGGGGGCGGAAGAAACTGCGCGGGGTGGTGGCCGGCTCCGGTAGCGCTTCCGATCTTGGGCGCTCCCTCCGCCCCGCCCCATGTCTGACCAGCCCACCGTCACCGCCTACGAGATCGCCACGGTCAACTTCGACCGCGCCGCCGACCTGCTCGATCTGTCGCCCGAGTGGCGGACGATGATCCGGACGCCGTTCCGCGAGATGAAGGTCGAGGTGCCGCTCTACCGCGACGACGGCTCGTTCACGACCTTCATCGGCTACCGCGTGCAGCACAACGGCGCGCGCGGGCCGTTCAAGGGCGGCATCCGCTTTTCGCCGCACGTGGGCGAGCAGGAGGTCAAGGCGCTCGCCGAGACCATGACCTACAAGACGGCGCTCGTCGACATCCCGTTCGGCGGCGGCAAGGGCGGCGTCAACGTGGACCCGCGCGACCTGACCCAGCGCGAGCTGGAGCACGTGACGCGGCGCTACGTCAGCCGCATCCACCTGATCCTGGGCCCCAACCGCGACGTGCCGGCGCCCGACATGGGCACCAACGCCCAGACGATGGCCTGGATCGTGGACCAGTACGGCCGCCAGCACGGCTACAGCCCGGCCGTGGTCACGGGCAAGCCGCTGGAGCTGGGCGGGAGCCCCGGCCGCGCCCAGGCGACGGGCCGGGGCGTGATGCTGATCGCGCTCGCGGCGGCGCGCGACCACCTGGGCAAGGCGCCGGCCGACCTGCGCGTGGCCGTGCAGGGCTTCGGGAACGTGGGCATGAACGCGGCGCTGCTGCTGGCGGAGGCCGGCGCCACCGTGGTCGCCGTCAGCGACCACACCGGCGGGTTCCACAACCCCGGCGGCCTGGACGTGGCCGAGCTCGCGGCCTACGTCACGCGCGACGACGGCGACGGGACGCTGGCCGGCTACCCCGGCGCCGAGCCCGTCGGCGCGGACGACTTTATGGGCGTCGACTGCGACGTCCTGATCCCGGCGGCCATCGAGGGCGCCATCCACAAAGACAACGTCGCCTCGGTCCAGGCCCGGCTGGTGGTCGAGGGCGCCAACCTGCCCGTCACGCCCGAGGCCGACCGCCAGCTCGACGAGCGCGGCGTGCTCGTGGTCCCGGACATCCTGGCCAACGCCGGCGGCGTGATCGTGAGCTACTTCGAGTGGAGCCAGAACTTCCAGCAGTACCGCTGGAGCGAGGCCGACGTGAACGAGCGCCTGGAGCGGATCCTGCTCAAGGCCTACCACGACGTGGCGGCCAAGATGAAGGCGCTCGACGCGTCCATGCGCGAGGCCGCCTTCGCGCTCGCCATCGGGCGCGTGGTCTCGGCCGAGGAGCTCCGCGGATCGCTGTAGAATCTATTGTTGCAAAGACTTATATCAGCTGGCTTACTACAAGGCCACTATCGAGACCTCGTACTCCTCGTCTGAGGTTCGCAAGAGGCTGGCCGCCATTGTCGGTCCGCAACGCTCCGTGTGGGCGTCGCCGTTTGGAAGAGCGGACTCCGAGCGCTGCCCACTTGAGGGCGTGCTTTCCGATGTGACGTTCAAGATCCAGAGGGACACCGGCTACAGGAACTCGTTCCTGCCCATCGTTCGCGGCCAGATCGACGAAAGAGCGTCAGACACCCTCGTCCTTTTACGGATGACAGTCCACCCGTTCGTTGCAGCGTTCGGAGCGACCTGGCTCATCGGTGTGGGGGCCTTCGCGGTTGTGACAGGCTCGGCTCTCGCCGTTGCGATGCTCGGGTTCGGGGGCCTGCTCGGCACGGTGCCGTTCTATGCTGAGGCGCTGATTGCAACCCGGTCGCTCCGCGAGGAGCTCGGTGCCCGCGGGCCGAGGGACTGACTACGGGCCGTGTAGCCCACCGCTGTAGGCCGACGAAGGGCACCCGCGTTCTCGCGCTGCTGAGTCGTGGTCTCCGAGCAGGACCGAACGCCACCCTCACCCCGACCTTCCGGGCTCACAGACGAGTTACTCCATGCCTCTGCCCGAGCCCTCTGACCTGGCAGGCCGTCTCCGCCGCGGACTGGCGGCCTGCGGCGTCGGGGCGGCCGACCGACTGCTCGCCGCCGTCAGCGGCGGCGTGGACTCGATGGTGCTGCTCCACCTACTCGCTGAGGCCGGCCAACCCGTGGTCGCGGCCCATGTCGACCACGGCCTTCGGCCCGACTCGGCGGCCGACGGCGAGGTGGTGGACGCCGCATGCCAGCGGCTAGGCGTTCCCTGCGTCCGGCTGGCGGCGACGGTGGAGGCGGGCAACGTGCAGGACCGAGCGCGCTCCGCCCGCTACGCCGCGCTCGCCGACGCGGCCCGCCAGCACAAGTGCTCGGCCGTGGCGACGGGCCACACGGCCACCGACCAGGCCGAGACCATTCTGATAGCGCTGGTGCGAGGCGCGGGCCTGCGGGGATTAGCCGGAATGCCGAGCCACCGCCCGCTGGCGGAGGGCGTCGACCTGGTCCGTCCACTGCTAGATGTTTCCCGGGCCGAGGTCGAGGCGTATGCCAATTGGCGTGGCGTGGAATGGCGAGAAGACGCCTCGAACCAACGAGAGGTGTTCAGGCGCAACCGGCTGCGCCGCAACGCGATGAATGCGCTCCGTAAAGAAGGAGGCGAAGGAACGGACCGGCGGATGGCCGCCGCCGCAGCCCACGCACGGTCCGGCTTGGGCGTAGTCGCCAGCCAACTGGACGCACTCGCCGTCGCCGACCGCCAGCTGGCCCTGGCCGGCCTGGTGCCGCTGGCGGACGACGCGCGCCGCGCGGTGCTGGCCGAAGCCGCCGCGCGCTGGGCGCCCGGGGCGCCGCGCTCCCAGGCGCTCGTCGCCCGGCTGGCGGCCCTCGTCGAGGCGCCGGTCGGGGCGTGCGTCGACAGCGGCGGCCTCCGGGTGTGGCGCCAGCGCGACACGCTCCGGTTTGCCGACGAGCCCGCCTCCGGCGTGGTCGGGGCGCTCGTCGTGACGCCGCTCCCGTCCGTGCCCGACGCCTTCGACCGCGACCCGTGGTCCGAGACGGTCGACGCCGACCGCGCCGCCGACATCCGCGTTCGGCTCTGGCGTGACGGCGACCGAATCCGCCCGTTGGGGTTGGATGGCAGCCAACTCGTCTCCGACCTGCTCCGCCAGCGCGGCGTGGCCCTGGCCGACCGCGCCGCCGTGCCCGTCGTGGTGCGCGGCGCGGAGGTCTTGTGGGTCGTCGGCCACCGGCTGGCGGCGTCGGTCGCCGTGGGGCCGGGGACGACGCGGGCAGTGCGGTGGTCGTGGCACGCGGCCGGCCGGCCGGGGTAGCTTGGGACTCCACCCGCCCCGACCCGATGCCCGCCGTTGCCGCCCCCGACACCGTCACCTGCCGCGGCGAGCGGTTCCAGCTCTACCTCGACGAGGACACGATCCAGGCCCGGATCCTGGAGCTCGGCCAGCAGATCGAGGCCGACTACGCCGAGCTCGGCCCGCCCATTCTGATCGGCGTCCTGAACGGCGCGTTCATGTTCACGGCCGACCTGATGCGCGCCATCCCCGGCGACTGCGAGGTCGACTTCTACAAGCTCTCTAGCTACGGCGACGCCAAGACGTCCAGCGGCCAGGTGACGGAACTCAAGGACGTGGACGCCAAGCTCGAAGGGCGCCACGTGATCGTCGTGGAGGACATCGTCGACACCGGCCTGTCGATGCGCTACGTCCTGGACCAGATCGCGACGCGCAACCCGGCCTCGCTGCGCGCCGCGACGCTCCTCCGCAAGCCCGACGCCGCCAAGGTCGATGTCGAGGTGGACTACGTCGGGTTCGACATCGACAACCTGTTCGTGATCGGCTACGGCCTCGACTACGGCCAGCTGGCGCGCAACCTCCGCGCGATCTACGTTTTGGAAGAGGAGGGGTAGCCGCCCGGCCGCATAATTTGGGTTCTGCCGCGCTCCCAACTCCATCGCCGAATGATTGGCTTCGTCGTCTGTCTCCTCACCTCCGCCGCCAGCCCGACGCCCGTAGCCGTCTCGGACACGGTCCGAGCAGAGGCTGAAAGCGCGGCGACGTTTCTCGACAATCACGACATCCGTCCGCTCCACGACGATGGAGTCCGGGCGCTCGCTTTCCACGGCGAGTTAGTCGATGACCCATACCGGGTCGAGGGTGACTTCAACGCCGACGGCACGGGCGACGCGGCTGTCATCGGCGAGCGGGACGGTAGCCTCTGGCTCGCGTGGTGCCTCTCGGAGCCTAGCGGCTTCCAGTGCGAGGCGGCTCCATTCGCGGAGGAGGTAGACGTAGAACTGGTGTGGCCCGAGGGTAGCTACAGGACGAGGCACACGGTCCACCTCCGCGTCCCGAGCGAGGAGGAGCAGGGGTACGCTGTGGGCCTGGCCAAGGTTGGATCGGCCGCGTTCGCACTAGAGTTCGGGGATGCAATATCGAGCGGGGGGCACGTCTACGCAGCCGTGGATGGGCGGCTCGTTCCGGCATTTCCATTCTCAGTTAACTGAGGGGCGCCGCTGGCGCTGTAGAGTCCTCCACTACAGGCGGACCCACGGCGTCCGCGTTGGCGCATCCGTAGCATCCACCGTTGTGCCCCCAACCGTGGGTCGTTTGTCGATCCTCTGTTCTACGTTTTAAGGCAGTGCCCGGCTGGAAATCTGCAAGGCGTAGCTCCGCGTTATGCGCGTCTACTTCGGCGCATAAGCACCGCGCCCCGCTGGCGCCCAGGCTCAGCGCGTAGCGAGGGCACGCCCCCGCCGCTGATGGTCTACCCACGGTCGCGGTTGCTGTAGAACCGCTTGAGGCGAGCCGGCGGCACGCCCGCGTTCCAGCCCAGCCACAGCGCCAGGTTGCGGAGCTGTTGGCGGAGCGCGCCGTGCCGCGCGAACCGCCGCGCCGAGGTCTCGACGCTAGCGTCCAAGAACGCGAAGCCGCCCCGCTGGCGGAGCGTGCCGACGAGGTCGAGGTCCTCGAACAGCGGCTGGTCGGGGAAGCCGCCGACGGCGTCGAACATGTCGCGGCGCACGAACAGGCCGCGGTCGCCGAACGCGAGCCGGTGCCAGCGCATCCACAGCCGCGCTTGCCACGCCCGCATCAGTGCCTGTCCGAGCCGACCAAACTCGTTCTTAGGCTCGCTGGCGAACCGAGTCCGAAAGCATCCGCCCACGACGGCAGGATCCGCCAGCGCGGCGCGGATGTCGGCCAGCGCGCCGTCCGGCAGCCGGGTGTCGGCGTGGAGGAACAGGAGCACGTCGCCCGTCGCGGCCTCAGCGCCGGCGTTCATCTGTCGCGCTCGGCCGCGCTGTGCCGAGATCACTTGAGCTTCGGGCATCGCCTGCCGAGCCGCCTCGGCGGTGCCGTCGCTCGACCCGCCATCGGCCACGACCACGTCCCACGGCCCGTCCTGACCCGCCACGCTCGCCAGGCACGCCGCGATTCCATCCGCCTCGTTGAGCGCCGGGACGACGACGCTGATCATACGCGGAGACGCTGAGGCCAGAGGAGACAGAGTGAGACGGTCGGGACGGGGCGCAAGCTAGCCGCCAGCCGCTGGCGCTCGCCGCCCGCGAGCGGCTACCAGTACATCAGCTTCATGCAGAACACCGAGCCGCCGGACTTGAGGAACTCGTCGGTGTCGACCTCGACCGGCTGGTAGCCGCCGGCCTGGAGCAGCGCCGCCGTCTCGGTGCAGCCGCGCTGGATGATCACGTGCTCGCCGTCGGGCGAGTGGGCGTTGCAGGCGAACAGCGTCCGCGCCTCGCTCTCCGGCGCCTCGATGGTGCGGCGGAAGTGGGCGCGGATGGTCGCCAGCCCGTCGGCGTCGAAGGCGCCGGGGTAGATCAGCGCCGTCTCCTCGTCGAGCGGGCAGAAGCAGGTGTCGAGGTGGTAGAAGTCGGGGTCGGTGAGCGACAGCGTGCGCACCGGGAAGCCCAGCTTGTCGCCCAGGCGCGTGTAGACCTGGGGGTCGGTGCGGTAGCCGTAGCCGCCCCAGAGCAGGTACCGGCCGGGGTGCCAGATGGCGTCGCCCATGCCCTCGAAATCGCCCGGCAGGTCCGGGTCGAGGCCGTGGGTCTCGTAGCCCTCGCCCTGGAAAAAGCGCTCGTAGTGGTCCACCTCGGGCTTGCGCTGGGCGGCGTGCATCCGGCTCAGCACCACGCCGCGCTCGCCGCCGGGCGTCTGGTAGGGGAGCGTCTGGTTGGCGCAGAACACCATGTCGGGCAGGCCCGTCGCCCCGGCCACGACCGCCGTCTCGACGCCCAGCCGCTCGTACGTCTCGCGGAGCGCTTCCCACTGGCCGCGCGCCCGCTGGCGGTCCACCTCGCCGACGTTGCCCGCCATGTGCGGGTTGATCACGTAGGCGACCTCGAAGTGGTCGGGCGAGGTCATCAGGACGCGCCCCGGCCGCGGGATGGCGGGGAGGGCGGTGACGTCGAGGACGGTGTCGGGGGACATGGCGGCGGGGGATGAGCCGAGAATCTACCGCGTCCGGTCCCGCGGGACCTCGCCCCGCGGGACCTCGCCCAGCGCGCCCGCCAGCCGGCGGCCACGGCCCGCCGGCCCTAGCGGCTGGTGGCGAGGAAGGCCGGGGTCAGGAATCCGTCGACCTGGACGCCCGTGTCCTGGGCCTTGACCTTGACGGCGTCGAGCACGTCGAGGGTGGCCGGCTCGTCCTTCATCCCCACGCGGGCCGCCGCGATGCCGCCGCGGATCACGTCCGCCACGTCGTCGGTGCTGGCCTCGGGCTTGGTGGCGAGGAAGCCGCGGACGGGCACGCCGTCGCTGCGGAACGCCATCGAGACCACCATGCCGTCGGCGGCCTGGGCCGGGAGCGGCGCGTCGCCCGACATCGCCAGCCCGGCATCGCCCAGGTTGCGGGCGACGAACCAGGCACCGTCCGGGTAGACCACGCGGTCGAACAGCGCCTGGAGCTCGGCGTCGGGCGCGGCGGCCGAGGTGCCCAGGCGGGAGACCATGGCGCGCAGCGTGGCCTCGTCGCCGCCCAGCACCATCTGGCCGCTCGCGAGCGCGAACCCGCCGCGCTGGCCGTCGTCGCCGGTGGCGAGGTAGAGCGGGATCCCGTCGGCCTCGGACGCTTGGAAGTCGGCCTCGCTCTGGGTGGCGAGGTACTGCTCGATCCGGTCGCGGTCGAAGCGGCCGTAGGCTACGATGGCCATGCGCTCGGCCTGGCCCGAGGCGTCGGCGCGGCCGGCGACGTAGATCCGGTCGAGGTCCTGGGACGGGTCGAAGCCGGTCATCCGCACGAACGCGTCGAAGTCGGCCGACCCGCGGCCGCTGACCATCCCCAGCCCGGTCCCGCCCAGCGCGGTGTCGAGCGCGTCGCTGGCGCGGGCGGCCGCCAGGTCGGTCATGCCGTAGACGGTGGCGTCGGCGGGCAGGAGCGCCAGCGCGTCGGTGGTCTGGGCCGAGGCCCCGACGCCGGGCGCCGTGAGCGAGTCGTCGCAGCCGCTGGCGGCGAGCGCCAGCAAGGCGAGCGCGGGGACGAGCGCGAGGGAGCGGGTCATGGGATTAGAAGTCTTTGCGGGAGAAGAGGACGAACGCGAGCGCGTAGCAGACCGCGCCGAACGCGAACGACGACAGGAGCGGATAGAGCGACCCTACGGCGCCTCCCGTGGCGAGTTGCGGCACCAGCGTTGTGCCGACGCTGCCGAACTTGGGCAGCACGTGGTAGCCGCCCCAGACGACCGGCCGCCAGACAGCCGAGACCTGCTCTTGCAGCGTCGGGATGGCCAGGATCAGGCTCACGAACAGCACGCCCAGCGTCACGATAAACGACAGCGGCCCGCTCCCGCTCCAGACCCCCACCAGCGTCACCACGCCGTACACGACCGCGAACATGCCGAACACGGCGCCGATGGCGAGCAAAAACCTCGGATTCCACAAGCCTGACTTGATGGACATGACCAGCCAGACGGCGCCGAACAGATACGTGGTCAGGGCCAGCATCACGGCCATCACTGCCAGCAGCCGGCCGGCCAAGACGGCGGAGCGCGAGATGGGCTTGGTCAGGATCACGTCCACCTGGCCGCGTTCGCTCAGCGCCGCCACCAGCCCGCCCGTCGCGAACAGCGCCAGGACGATCCCGATCCAGTAGCCGGCGCCGGCCACAAACGCCTGGGCGCCGAACACGACGCTTTCCAGCAGCGACCGGCTCTCGAACGGAAGCTGATCCGCCTCGGTTATGGGCTGGCCGTTCTCGTCCAAGACCGGCTGGCCGTCGGCGTCGAGCACCGGTGCGTCGAGGTCGCTCGGCCCGTCGGTCGTCTCCTGGCCGAACAGCCGGGCGCCGGCCAGCGACCCGTCGACCACGTCGAGCTGGAGCGCGAACGCCATCGCCACCCAGACAATCGTCGCGACGACGAACAGGCCGACGACGACCTTGCGGGCGCTCAGCTCGCGCAGCGTCAGGAGAAACAGTCCGGTCATGGATAGCTAGGGATCAGGAGTCAGGAAATGCGGGGGTAGAAGCATGGTTTGAGGCGGGGCGGCAGAGCCGTGACGGCGGGCCGTCCGACTGCCGATTCCTGATTCCTCATCCCTGGTCGCTCTCGCCCACCACCTCGACGAACAGGTCCTCGAGCGACTGGCGGACCGGCTCGACGGCCTCGACCTCGACGCCGTCGGCGCGGAGCCGGTCCAGGACGGCGTTGAGCGCGGGCCGGTCCGGGAGCGTGACGAGCGAGCGGACGAGCCCGTCGGTCGCGCCGGCGGTCGTGCCGGCGGCCCGCTCCGGCGCGACGGCCTCCGCCAGCGCGGCGGCGGTCTCGGGCGGGAACGGCGTCGAGGTCAGGTGCCAGGCCCGGCCCTGGCGCGTCAGGTCGGCCACCGACCCGTCGCGCACCAGCACGCCGTCGCGCAGGATGGCCACGCGCGTGCAGACGCGCTCGACCTCGCTCAGCAGGTGCGAGTTGAGGAACACCGTCACGCCGTCGTCGCGGAGCGCCTCGATCAGCGTCCGGATCTCGCGCCGGCCGACCGGGTCGACGCCGTCGGTCGGCTCGTCCAAGATCACCAGCCGGGGCCGGCTCATCAGCGCCTGCGCGATGCCGAGCCGCTGCAACATCCCCTTGGAGAACGTCCCGACCTTGCGCTCGCCCGCGCCCGCCAGCCGGACGAGCGCCAGCAGCTCGGTCGCCCGCGTGTCGCGCTCGGCCGGGGCCACGCCCGACATCTGGGCAAACAGCCGCAACGTCTCCCGCGCCGACAGGAACGTGGGGAACCGGTGCCCTTCGGGCAGATACCCGACCGGCTGGCGGGCTTGGGGCTCGGTAACGGGCCGGCCGAACAGCGCCGCCGTGCCCTCGGTGGGGTGCGCCAGGCCCAGGAGCAGCTTGACCAGCGTCGTCTTGCCAGCGCCGTTGGGGCCGAGGAGCCCGAACGTCTCGCCGGCCGCGATCTGGAGGTCGAGCGGCCGGAGCGCGTGGACCGGCGGCCGCCCGCCGTAGGTCTTGGCGAGGGCGGAGGTCTGGATCGCGAGGTCGGGCATAGGCGCAGGAGGCGTGGCCGCTGGACGATCCGCAGCGCCCAAGGTTGCACCCGCCGCCCCCGCTGGCGGCCGCCGCCGAGCCGGCCGGCGCTAGCTCACGCCCGCGCTCATCTCCAGCATCCGGTCGATGGGCAGGCGCGCCCGCTGGCGGATCTCCTCGTCCATGGTCAGCTCCGGCTGGCCGTGCTTGAGGCACAGGTATAGCTTTTCCAGCGTGTTGAGCTTCATGTGCGGGCAGTCGTTGCAGGCGCAGCCGTTGTCGGGCGGCGCAGCCACGAACGTCTTGCCCGGGTTGTCCTTCTGCATCTGGTGCAGGATGCCCGACTCGGTCGCCACGATAAACGTGTCGGCCGTCGACTCGGCCGCGAACCGGCGGATCGACGACGTGCTGCCCACGTGGTCCGCCAGCCGCAGCACCGGCTCCTCGCACTCGGGGTGGGCCAGGACCGGCGCGCCCGGGTAGCGGCCCTTGAGGCGCGCCAGCTTCTGCTCCGAAAAGATCTCGTGGACGATGCAGGCCCCCTGCCACAGCACCATGTCGCGGCCGGTCTGCCCGATCAGCCAGCGGCCCAAGTTGCGGTCCGGCGCGAAGATGATGGGCTGGTCGGCCGGGACCTGGCGGACGATGTGCTCGGCGTTGGACGAGGTGCAGATGATGTCCGTCTGGGCCTTGATCGCCGCCGAGCAGTTGATGTAGCTGATGACGATGTGGTCCGGATGCTGGGCGCGGAAGGCCGCGAACTCGTCGGGCGGGCACGAGTCGGCGAGGGAGCAGCCGGCGTGCAAGTCCGGCAGCAGGACCGTCTTGGTCGGGTTCAGGATCTTGGCCGTCTCCGCCATAAAGTGGACGCCGGCGAACACGATGGTGTCGGCGTCGGTCTCCTGGGCCTCGCGCGCCAGCCCCAGGCTGTCGCCGATGTAGTCGGCCACGTCCTGGATGTCGGGCTCCTGGTAGTAGTGGGCCAAAATGACGGCGTTTTTCTCCTCTTTGAGCCGGTCGATCTCGTCGAACAGGTCCAGCGTCGGGTCCACCTCGTCGTGGACGAACCCGAGTCGGGCGATGGCGGCCGGGTCGAGCGTGGGCAGGGTCAGGGTCTCGGTCATCGCAGCGGGGGCGGTGGAGCGTGGCCTACGAACGCGGCAGGTCTGGGGATTCGGGCGCGGCCGGCTAGCTGGCGCTGGCTCCGCCGGCCTGTTGGTTGTCCCTGGCGGGGTGGCGGTCGCCGTCGGACGCGAGGTGGGGGCCAACTGGAAGAGAGGGCGGGGTGGAGGCGCCAGCGGCTGGCGCGCCCCGGCGGCGAGCTCGTCGCGGGCGGTGGTGGCGAGGGCGGCCGGGAGCACGAGCCACCCGTCGCCGAGGTAGACGGGCAGCTCGTGGGCGGGGCGGCCGCTGCGGTCGGTCGGACCGGTCGGCGTCGACGGCGCCCAGCTGGCGGCCAGCGCCCGCGGGTCGGCGTCGGAGGGAAGCGGCTCGCCCTCACGCCGGACAGTGTAGGCGAAACCGCCGTCGGCGACCTCGGCGAAATGGACCGCGCAACGAATGTCTGCACGACCAGCCAAGCCCAGTACAGCGGCGTTTTGGATGGCCCCCGAGACGGCGATGGTTCCGGCCTCGGGGACGTACTCCGGGCGGACGTAGAGGACCACCCGGAGCGCGCCATCGACCTCGACCACGGCCACGCGGACGGGGAACGTGTACGCCGTGCGGACCATGGCGGCGGTCTGGCCGCCGCCGCGCCCGTCGGCCGCTTTCGCCTCCAGGAACAGGCCCTCGGCCCGCGGCACCGACCGCCGGGCCTCCCATCGAGACTCGCTCGCCGCCGCGCTGGCGGTCCCCGTCACAGGTTCGTCCGGACCACGCGAAGCTCGCCGTCCACCTGCCCCACATACACCCCACGGAACGGTCCGCGCTCGGGCTTCTGAAGGAGACCTTCTGCGTCGTCCCGGTACAACTCCCACACTCGACCGTCAGCCCACGAGCGCAACTTGACATCCGACGCCTGGAATAAAACTGGATCATCGAGGACGACAGAGTCCCAGTTTCCCTCCTCATACTCCTCTCGGGACATGTGATGCCGAGATGTCTGGTAGCGGTCTTCCCGGGAAGGCTCGAAGGCCCCCCACAATGCCATCGTGTCGCGCTCGGCGTTGAGCCGCAGCAGCTCAACGGCGTAGGCCCTCAGCCGCGCCGAGTCGGCCGGCGTGCCGGCGATCACCGGCGCCTCCCGGACCACGGCGTCGAAGGCCGGCTCCCCGTCGGCCGGCCGGCCGTCGGCGCCAGCGGGACGCTCGAACGAGGTCGCGACCCGGACCGGGTGGGCCTCGGCCCACGCCCGCGCCGAGTCGACCGCCGCCGGCCCCCACTCATCCCACCGCGCCTGGAGATCTGTCGTCCACGCGGCCACCACCGAGTCGACGTGGGCCGCCGAGCGCTCGGTCCCCGGCACAACCGAGCCGTCGGGGGCGCAGACCCACAGCCGCAGGCGCGCTGGGCCGACCGCCGGCCCGTCGCCGGTGTCGGAGACGGTCGGGACCACCTCGACGGCCACCTCGTTCCGGCCCGACACGAGCGCCGGCGTTAGCCGCGTCCCGAGCCCGGTGCCGAGGGCGATCTGGGCGGTGAACCCGAGCCCCTTCCACACGGGCAGCCCGTTCGCGAGCACGCGGGCGTCCCCGATCACGTCGTCGAGCGCGCCGCCGAGCGCGTACGCCCCGGCCAAGTCGCACGGGCCATCGGGGACGTCGGGGTGGGCCGAGGCGCGGTCGGGGCCGCAGGCGGCGAGCGCGACGAGCACGGCGGCGACGAGGAGCGCGGGGGCGGAGCGAGTCACGGGGCGTCGTCGGGGTGGGTGTAGCCCTCGGGCCGGCCGTGGACGAATTGGACGGCGGTGAAGTCCTCGTCCCGGGGCAGGGCGTCAGGAACAACCGGGGCTGGGTCGAAGGGCACGGCCGGGTCGAAGGCGGCGAAGCCGGTGACCGAGAACCGCCCGCCGCGGAGCGCCGCCGCCAGCCCGTCGAGCTCCAGCCGCGTGCCCGGCCACACCTCGACGCCGTCGACGCCGACCGACGCCCGGTAGACGGCGAGCCCGCCCGAGAGCTCGTCGACGGCCCCGACCGCCTCGTCGGCGCTCGGGAAGCGGCCGGCCACCTGGCGGGCGCCGGCCCGGAGCCCGTCGCGGGCGGTGGTGGCGAGGGCGGCTGGGAGCACGGGCCACCCGTCGCCGAGGTAGACCGGCAACTCGTGGGCGATGTCGCGGCCGCGGTCGGTCGGGCCGGTCGGCGTCGACGGCGCCCAACTGGGGGAACTCGCCCCGCTGGCGGTGCCGGTCACAGGTTCGTTCGGACCACACGGAGTTCACCGTCGGGTCCTAAACCCACGTAGATCTCCTGGTATGGCCCGCGCGCCGGCCCTTGGAACAGGCCGTCGGCCCCGTCTCGGTACAGTTCCCACACCCGACCCCCAGCCCACGAACGCAGTCGAACGTCAGAAGCCTCAAATGGAACGGTGCCCGGTTCCCATTCAAACCAGCCTGTTCGATCTGTCGCCGCCGCCGTCCACGCCGAGTCGGAGACGGAACGGGTCGGAGGTGGAATACCTGCTAGAGCGTAAGCGTCGTTGATCGACTGGCGCACCTCCTTCCGAAGCGTGGTGTCGCGGGCTGCTGCCATATCACGGAGCTCGACGGCGTAGGCCCTGAGCCGCGCCGAGTCGGCTGGGGTGCCCCCGATCACCGGCGCCTCCCGGACCACCGCATCGAAGGCCGGCTCCCCGTCGGCCGGCCGGCCGTCGGCGCCAGCGGGACGGGTAAAGCTCGTCTCGACCCGGACCGGGTGGCCCTCGGCCCACGCCCGCGCCGAGTCGGCCGCCGCCGGCCCCCAATCATCCCACCGCGCCTGGAGATCTGTCGTCCACGCGGCCACCACCGAGTCGACGTGGGCCGCGTCGCGCTCGGTCCCCGGCACGACCGCGCCGTCGGGGGCGCAGACCCACAGCCGCAGCCGGACCGGGCCGACTGCCGGGCCGGTTCCAGCCTCGGAGACGGCCGGGACCACCTCGACGGCCGCCGTGTTCTCGCCCGACACCAACGCCGGCGTCAGGAACGTCTTCGGCGAGGCCCCAGGACGGCGGTACCCGAAGACCGGGTCGCGGTGGAGGGGGAGCCCGTTGGCGAGCACGCTGAGCCGGCCGACGACGTTGAGCAGTTCGCCGTCGAGGGCGTACTCCGCCGGCGTGACGGCTCGACCGTTCTCGAAGGTGACGCCGGCTGGAGACGCCCGGCCGCTGTTGCAGGCGGAGACGGGGGGGGCGTCGGTCGCATGAGCGTCCCCGTCGTGGCAAGCGACGAGCGCCAAAGCGCAGACGGCGGTTAGAACGCGGAACGTCATCGGTCAGGGGCGGCGGAGCCGAAGTCTTCTATGGCGACGAGGTCCTTGTCGGTGGGGCGAGTGTCAGGAACGACCGGGGCGGGGTCGAAGGGCACGGCCGGGTCGAAGGCGGCGAAGCCGGTGACCGAGAACCGCCCGCCGCGGAGCGCCGCCGCCAGCCCGTCGAGCTCCAGCCGCGTGCCCGGCCACACCTCGACGCCGTCGACGCCGACCGACGCCCGGTAGACGGCGAGCCCGCCCGAGAGCTCGTCGACGGCCCCGACCGCCTCGTCGGCGCTCGGGAAGCGGCCGGCCGCCTGGCAGGCGCCGGCCCGGAGCCCGTCGCGGGCGGTGGTGGCGAGGGCGGCCGGGAGCACGAGCCACCCGTGGCCTGGGTAGACGGGCAACTCGTGGGCGTCGCCGCCGCGGTCGGTCGGGCCGGTGGCCGTCGACGGCGCCCAGCCGAGAGACCGTGCCCCACTGGCGGCTCGCGTCACAGGCCCACTCGAACGACCCGGAGCTCACCGTCGACCTCGCCCACGTAGATCTCTTGGTAGAGCCCCCGTCCCTCGTTCTGGATCAATCCCCCAGCCTCATTCCGGTAGAGCTCCCACACCCGGCCACCTGCCCACGACTGCAACTGGACGTCGGAAGCATCAAACGGCGTCGGCTGCTCAAAGACCACAGCTTCACGGTTTCCCACTTCATAATCATCCCAAGACATTCCTGCCCCGAAAACGCCGCCAAGCACTTCCCAGTTGTCACTGATTGCCGGTTCGAACGCTCGCCACAGTGCGACTGTGTCGCGCTCGACGCTCATCCGCAGGAGCTCGACGGCGTAGGCCCTCAGCCGCGCCGAGTCGGCCGGGGTGCCCCCGATCACCGGCGCCTCCCGGACCACGGCGTCGAAGGCCGGCTCCCCGTCGGCCGGCCGGCCGTCGGCGCCAGCGGGACGGGTGAAGCTCGTCTCGACCCGGACCGGGTGGGCCTCGGCCCACGCCCGCGCCGAGTCGGCCGCCGCCGCGCCCCACGCCGCCCACCGGCTCTCCAACTCCGCCGTCCACGCGGCCACCACCGAGTCGACGTGGGCCGCCGAGCGCTCGGTCCCCGGCACGACCGCGCCGTCGGGGGCGCAGACCCACAGCCGCAGCCGGACCGGCCCGACCGCCGGGCCGGTTCCAGCCTCGGAGACGGCCGGGACCACCTCGACGGCCGCCGTGTTCTCCCCCGACACCAGCGCCGGCGTCAGCGTGGTGCCAAGGCTCCCGCCGAGCGCGTTCTGGGCGATGAACCCGTAGCCCTTCCACACGGGCAGCCCGTTCGCCAGCATGCGGACGTCCCCGATCACGTCGTCCCGCACGCCGCCGACGGCGTACTCTCCCGCCAAGTCGCACAGGGCGGTGCCTCGGGCTGAGGCGTCAGGGTGGGCCGAGGCGCCGTCGGGGCCGCAGGCGGCGAGCCCAGCGAGCCCAGCCAGCACGGCGGCGACGAGGGAGAGGCGGCTCATCGGGCGTCCTGGGGATGGCGGTAGCCCTCGGGGCGACCGTGGATGTCCTGGGTGGCGATGAAGTCCTCGGTTCTAGGCCGGGCATCCGGGACGACCGGGGCCGGGTCGAAGGGCACGGCCGGGTCGAAGGCGGCGAACCCGGTGACGGAGAACCGCCCGCCGCCGAGCGCCGCGTCCAGCCCGTCGACGTCGAGCCGCGTGCCCGGCCACACCACCGCCTCGCCGAGCCCCAGCTCCGAACGGTGCGCCGCGACCCGCGCGGCCCACTCCCGCCCGGCCACCCGCCCGACGGCGTCGGCCACCGAGGGCAGCGCCGGCACCGGCGCGGCCGGCGACGACAGGGCTGGCCCCGAGGCTCCGAGGCCGGCCGGGACCACCGGCGTCGTCGGCCATTCGTCGCCAAGGTAGACGGGCAGCTCGTGGGCGGCGCCGCCGCGGTCGGTCGGGCCGGTGGCCGTCGACGGGGCCCAGCCAGCAGCCAGCGCTCGCGGGTCGGCGTTGGGGGGCAGCGGCTGACCCTCGGGCCGGACGGTGTAGCCGAAGCCGCTGCCGGAGCGCTCGGCGAAGTGGACTACGCAACGAATGTCTGCAGTGACACCGGCGAACGTCAAGTTCGCTATGGAGCCCGAGACGGCGATGGTTCCGGCCTCGGGCACGTACTCCGGGCGGACGTAGAGCACCACCCGGAGCGCGCCGCCCACTTCCACCACGGCCACGCGGACGGGGAACGTGTACGCCGTGCGGACCATGGCGCCGGTCTGGCCGCCGCCGCGCCCGTCGGCCGCTTTCGCCTCCAGGAACAGGCCCTCGGCCCGCGGCACCGACCGCCGGGCCTCCCACCCAGGGCGGGCCAGGTCCAGTACCCCGCTCGGCACGTCGCCGGCCGCCCCCCACACGCTCACGTCGCGGACCCACGGCGCCAGCGGGTCATCGGACAACTGCTCGGCGAGGAGCTGGGCGTTGCGGCGCCACAGGATCAGCGAGCCGAACGCATGCGCCATCACCCCGAGGGCCACCAGGACCCCCGCGACCGGCCCGCTGGCGACGACGGCCCCGACGCCCAACGCTCCACCCACGACGAGGCACGCCGTCCCCACCATCCCAACCTCGTCCCGGTCGGCGTAGCGCTGCGCCCCGACCCGGCGAATCTCCGCCACCTCGGCCTGAAACGCGAGCACGCCGGCTGCCACATCGAGCGCGGGACCGGCCCACCGGATCACGGCCGAGAGCCGCACCATCGGGCTGTCGCGCGCCGTCCCAAAGGCCTCCACCAGCCGGCCGATCTCGACGCCGATCTTGGCCGCGTCCAGGCCCTCTTGGGCCCCCACGTCGCCGGCCCGGATGGCCTCGTGGATCGAGATGCCCATCAGCCCCGCGTTCATCATGTTTAGCAGCGTGCCGGCCCCCTGCCACACGTCCAGGTCCACGGCGCGGTCGTACGTGACTTCCCAGACCTCCCAGCCAGCATACGTGGTCTTGTGCGAGGCCACGTAGTTTTTGCGGACCAGGCGCACGGGACCGGCCTTGTACGTCTGGACCTTGTCGCCCGCCTCCCAAGTCGTGAGCGGCCGCGTGCGGTCGAAGGGATCGGCAGACGGAGGGGGCGGGCCGCCAGCCGGAGCGTGTCCGAAAATGGACTCTGCAAACAGCGCCGTCGCGCGGGCCGAGGCGTCCAGGCCGCGGAGAGCGACCGGGTCGCTAAGCCTCTGAAGCCCGACCACCGCCGAGGCCGAGAACGCGAACAGCTTGGCCCGGAGCTTGGCGCCGCTCCGTGCGGCCGTGAACCAGAACTTGAAGGTCGAGCCGCCTAGCTTTTCCTCAGCTGTGGCCTCGTCAGGCACGACGAACGTGTCCAACGCCGCCTCAAGGTCCTCGAACGACTCGATGTTGGGTTGGACCTGCTGGAGCGCCCACGCGAACAGGCGCCCTCCCGATCCGGCCTGGGTCGCCGCGAGCAATCCATCGAACACCACTTCCGTGAGTGCCTCGGTGGTCTCGGTCGGGACGCTGCCCAGCGTTCCCGCGACGAGGTCGATGGACAACTCATGGATGTGCCGGGTGGCGAGCCACGCCTCCAGCCGGGAGCCGGCCACCCCGGTGCGGCGCTTGAGAAAGGCGCCCTGCTGCTCCACCCCGTATCGGAAGTGGTCGAGCGTGGTCGAGGTCGTCGGTCGCCGCTCTCCGCTGGCGCCGCCGCTCCAAGCCTCGTCCATATCGAACCCGCCGGCCTCGCCCAGCCGCTCACACAGGTGGCTGCGGTGATGGTCGGAGTCGAAGCACATCGCCGAGAGCAAGCCCGCGTTCTGGAGCGCCGGGCCGGCAGCCTGCACCCAGGCCCCGTACTGCTCGGCCGCGATCCTCGCCTGGGCCGCCAACCGGGCCGTGACGCGCAGAGGGTCCGGGAGGAACCACCGCCAGACCCGATCCTCCGACACCCACCGGGCGTGTGGCGTGTGGAGCTCGTACGGAACGGTGTCGTCGGGATCTGTCTTCGTGACCGCCGAGCTCTCGTCGAACCCCAACGGCGTCAAGCCTGGCTCAACGCCCCGGCCCAGCTCCTCCACGAAGACGGCCCGCCGAGCCGAGGGGAGGGCGTAGGGTGCCACGTGGGCGTAGAGGCTCGACTCACGGTCGATGACCCATTCTGCGGAGAGCAGAACGTATGGGCTCGGCGTCCCGACCAGTTGCGGGGTGTCCTCTGGCGCTGCGTCGTCGGCGTAGACGTGGAACTGGTAGCGCCCATCGTCCTCGACTCGCCAGGCGCCCACGTGGGACGCTTCGAAGGCGCCCTCGCCGGTCGTCTCCTCCATACGTGAACGCCGGGCGACGTGGATCCAGGTCTCGGCTTGGTCGATGGCGTCGCGCGTCGCTTGCGGCACGCCGACCGTGTCGGCCGCCAGCCCGCCGGCTATCCAGGCCCGACGCTCATCCGCGACGGTCGTGATGGGCACGTTGGGAGCGAGAAACGGCACGCCCAGCGGGTCGCCGGCCAACGACGCCGGCGGGTCGAGGGAGAGGTCGCCCCCGACCCCAAGTTCGCCTGCGGCCTCAGCCGTGATTCGTACCTCGTCGCTGAGGTAGGCATGGATCGCCACCAGGTTGGCCATCGACGTGCCGTAGGTGCCGTCCGACCGGAACACGTCGCCGGCCCCCCAGCCCTCGAACAGCACGACGCCGTGCTCGTCCCCGCCGCCGGGGTAGTGGACGAGCGAGTACGTAAGCGCCTGGGCCTCAATGCTGCTAAGGGCCGAGCCGAGGTCGTTGTCGTCCAAGCGGAACGTGAACGAATACGGGCAGGCGTCGGCGTCGCGGTCTGCCATGCCTACTACTTTCTGGTACACCGGCTCTGCCGGCTCGGCGCCCGATGAGGCCGGTCGTCCCCTCAGGACCAGGCAGTCCGGCGCCTCCTGGAGGCTCTTCGGCGCCCAAATCCAGACCTGGCCGTACGAGGCGTCGGTGACGACGACGTCGGTCGGCTCCCCGCTCCACACGGTCGCCCCATTGGCCTCAGAAAAGATGACGGTGGTTTGCATGGCTATCGGCGAGGGCGTCGTTGAACGGTCGTCACCCGGAGCGGACCAGGCGGCACGCTCTCCAGCCGGACCACCGCGCTCCCGTCCGACGTGCCTCGGCGGATCTCGCCAGTGGCCAGCTGGACCTCGTAGTCCGCACGCGCGAGCGGCGCCCGGTCCTTGTCCAGCAGCCGAAACTCGACCCAATCTTGATACCGAAGCAGCCCGCTCTCCGCGGTGTGGACGTACTCCACGGTGCAGGAGAACGCATAGGTGGGCGGGCGTTCGAGCAGCGCAGCGTGGCCTACTCCAGCGCCGTGTTCAGGACGGCGGCTTCGCTGAGGCGGCGGGACATCGTCGGCCACAGTCGGCGGCGGCGCCTCTGCGTCGGCGGCGTCCGCGCTCGGCGCGAGCGCGGCATAGGCAAACGGCGCCGCCGCTTCGACACGCCCACCTTTGACCTCGCCCATCACCTCCCACACCTTGTCCCGACTGGCGGCACCATCCGCCGAGGCCGTTTCCCGCCACACCTCGAACAGCGCCAGCTCGCCGTCCGCGATCCCCACGCACCGCGCCGACAGCTTGACCTCGTCGCCCACGCGTGCCTCGCTCTTCGACCACCGGCACCCGGTTACGCCCACCAGCCCCACCGTCACGCCGCCCGACTCCGCTAGCGCGTCGGCCCACACCTGGCCGCCCGAGCCGAGTTGGCCGTCACGGACGTCACTCCCCGCCTCGGCGTGGTAACGCCAGCCGGCCACCGGCCGGCCGGCCTTGTCCTGGTAGCCCACGCCCACCCACGGGCTTAGGGGCCGCGCCGTCACCCCCAGGCCCGGCGTGCCCGGGCTCGCCGTTGCCCCGTGCGCCGAGGCCGCCGCCGCCGCCGCGCCTGGACTCGCCGCCGCGCTAGCGCCGCCGATGAGCACGTTCGGGCTGCCCTGCACGATCGCGTCCGGGGCCGGGGCCGAGCACGTACACATATCGCCCGACCGCGCCGCTGGCTTGCCGCCGATGAGCACCGTCGGGGCGCCGGCCATGACCGGGCCGCCGACATGGGGGCCGGGGCTGCACATGGGGCAGACGTGCAGGTCGCCCATCGTGGCCGCCGGCTGGCCGTTGATGAGCACGGTCGGGTTGCCGGAGGTGATCACGCCGCCGTGGGCGGTCATGTCTCCTAAGCGGGCAGCAGGCTGGCTCATAGTCGCCGGAAGGCGTAAGTCACCAAGATAGATCACGCGCCCGAGAGATCCATGCCGGCGTCCGCCGAGGCGATGGCCGGTTGCAGGCCAAGATCGGTTCCGGTCCTCGCAGCGGCCGGTCCTCGCAGCGGAGCGTGACCTACGAACGCGGCCGGTCTGAGGGTTCGGGCGCGGCCGGCTGGCGGTCGCCGTCGGCCGCGAGATGGGGGCCGACTGGAGGAGAGGGCAGGGCGGAGGCGCCAGCGGCTGGCGCGGACGCGCGGTAGCTCGCCGTCACGTCGACCAGGCGCCCGCCGTCCAGGCTCAGCACGCGGTCGGCGAGGGCCGCCAGCGTCGGGTTGTGGGTAACGACGACGAACGCCTGGTCGGCGTCGCGGCTCAGGCGCAGGAGCTCGTCGTGGAGCTTCTGGGCGGTCGCGGTGTCGAGGTTGCCCGACGGCTCGTCCATGAGCACCAGGCCCGGCTCGTTCATCAGCGCCCGTGCCACGGCCACACGCTGCTGCTCGCCGCCGGAGAGCTGGCTGGGGCGGTGGCCCATCCGCGCGCCCAGCCCCAGGCCGGTGAGCAACTGGCGGGCCCGGCCGTCGGCGGTCTCGAAGGTGCCGCCGGCGATCAGGGCCGGCATCGCCACGTTCTCGAGCGCGCTGAACTCGGGGAGCAGGTGGTGGAACTGGAACACGAACCCGATCGACCGATTGCGGAACGCCGCCAGCGCCTCGTCGCCCTTGGCGAACACGTCCTCGCCGCGGAACGCGAGCGTGCCCTCGGTCGGCCGGTCGAGCGCGCCCAGCAGGTGCAGCAGCGTGCTCTTGCCCGTCCCGCTCTCGCCGACCACGGCCACCAGCTGGCCGGGGTACACGTCCAGGTCGAGGCCGCGGAGCACGCTCAGCTCGCCCGTCGCCGTCGGGTAGCTCTTGCCCAGGCCGCGGCCTACCAGGATCGCTCCGCGGGCGGGGGAGTCGGGGGCCGGGGGAGAGGGGCCGGCAGCGGGGGCTGCCTCGATCGGCGTGCTCATCGGGGGAGGGTCGAGACGTGGGGGCGCCGCCGCAGCGGGCGCCTCCGGCCCGCCGTCCGTGCCTGCTGGTTCCTGGTTCCTCGTGCCTGACACCTTACTCGGGCCTCTCGATCTGCAGGTCCTTCAGCTTGTTGTACAGGTGCGAGCGCTGGATGCCGATGAGCTCGGCCGTGGCGGAGACGTTCCAGTCGTTTTCCTCCAGCTTGCGCTCGATAAACCGCTTTTCGGCCTCGTCGCGGAACTCGAACAGCGAGTCGAACCGGTCGATCAGGCCCGTCGCGCCGTCGCGGCCGCCGCCGGGCACCACGTAGCGGTCGACGTCGGCCGCGCTGATCTCGTCGGCGTCGGACAGGATGAGCAGCCGCTCGACCACGTTGCGCAGCTCTCGCACGTTGCCGCGCCAGTCCAGCCGGCCCAGCCGGTCGAGGGCGTCGGGCGCGAACGACTTGTCCTCCATCCCGTTGCGGCGCATGACCTGGCCCAGGATGAACCGGGCGATCTCGGAGATGTCGCCCCGGCGCTCGCGCAGCGGCGGCACGTGGATGAGGATGACCGAGAGCCGGTGGTAGAGGTCCTCCCGGAACCGCCGCTCGTCCACCTGGGCCAGCAGGTCGCGGTTGGTGGCGGCCACCACGCGGACGTCGACCGAGATCGAGCGGTCGCCGCCGACGCGCGTGATCCGGCTCTCCTGGAGCGCCCGGAGGACCTTGGCTTGGGCGTCCAGGCTCATGTCCCCGATCTCGTCCAAGAAGAGCGTCCCGCCGTCGGCCTGCTCGAACTTGCCGATCCGCTGCTTGGTGGCGCCGGTGAACGAGCCCTTCTCGTGGCCGAACAGCTCCGACTCGATGAGCTCCGACGGGATCGCGGCGCAGTTGACCTCGACGAGCGGCCCGTCGGCCCGGCCGGACTGGGCGTGGACGTGGCGGGCCACCAGCTCCTTGCCCGTGCCCGGCTCGCCGGTGATGAGCACGCGCGCCTCCGACGGCGCCACCCGGCCGATGGTCTGCTGGATGCGGGCGATGGCCGGGCTGTCGCCCACGATGGGCGTCAGGTCCGACGTGCCGGCGTCGCGGACGACCTGCTTGAGCCGCTTGTTCTCGACCTGGAGCTGGCCCCGGTCCAGCGCGCCGCGGACGGTGACCAGCAGGCGGTTGAGGTCGGGCGGCTTTTCCAGGAAGTCGACGGCGCCGAGCTGGGTCGCCTCGACGGCCGTCTCGACCGTCCCGTGGCCCGAGATCATGACGACGGGCACCGTCGACTCGGCGTCGTGCAGGCCCTGGAGCACGTCCATGCCGTCGCGCTTGGGCATCTTGATGTCCAGGAGCAGCAGGTCGATGCCGCCGGCGCGGGCCTTGTCGAACGCCTCGTCGCCGTCGGCGGCCTCCTGGACCGTGTGGCCCTCGAACTCGAGGATCTCGCGGAGCGTGCGCCGGATGGCCGGCTCGTCGTCGGCGATGAGGATGGTCGACATAGAAGAGGGCGGGGGAGACGTGCGCGGCGAATCTACGGCCGCGGCCGGCGCGCCCCCGCCCGGACGGGGCCCCGGCCACGCCTCGCCCCACTGGCGCCGGCGCCGGCGGCGCCGACTCCGGCCTCCGCGCCTCGCCGGGCGCCCCCGCCAGCGGGGCGCGGCGGGGCGCCACCGGGGGCGCGTCGTCCGCGTCGTCGCCGGTTACTGGCCCGGCAGGGTCAGCTGGACCGGCGCCGTGGGCTGGGCGCCGGCGGACGAGTCGGGCGCGGCCGGCGCGGCGCGGACGCCGCCCGTCGGCTGGCCGGTGGCGGTGGCGCGGGCCTCGGCCAGGCCCATCTCCACCTGGGCGCGCTGGGCCTCCGGCGTCTGCGCCCAGTCGTCGATCACCGACCGGAGCGCGCCCTGGGCGGCCTCGGTGTCGCCGGCGGCCAGGTGGGCGCGTGCGGCGTCGAGGAGGTAGCCCGGCGTCGAGGCCGGCGACTCGTACTCGGCGGCGGCCTGCTCGTAGAGGCCGGCCGCGCGGGCGGCGTCGGTGGGCTCGATGATGGCGGCCTGGCCGGCGAGCGCGCTGGCGGCCAGCAGGCCGTCGCCGTCGTACTCCTCGAACATCTCGAGCGCGCGGTCGGTGTCGCCCAGCTGGTAGTAGGCGTCGGCGGCGAAGAACGTGGCCTGCTCGCCCGTCGCCGTCGAGCCGTAGTCGTCGGCGATCTCCAAGAGCCCGGGCGCCGTGTCGGTACCGTCCAGGGCGGCCTGCCAGTTGCCGGCCTCGTACTCGGTCAGGATGGCGCCCAGCAGGCGCTGGCCCTCCTCGGAGCGGTTGGCCTGCCACGCCCGCCACGCGACGACCGCCAACGCCAGCACCACCAGGCCGATGATGGCCGCCAGGATGGCCGACCGGTGGTCCTCGAAAAAGTCGGCGGCGTTGGTCTCGGGCGCCACCATCGTGCCGTCGTCACGGACAACGGGCGGGCGCGACTCGGAAAGGGTCCGGGGCGGGTTGATCTGGGCCATCGGGGGCGGAGAGGGTCGGCGTGAAGCGGGGGCGAAGGCCCGGAACCACCAAAGGTAGGCGCCGCGCCGGCCGGACGGCAATGAAGAGCCCGGCGAAAGCGGCGGCGCCCGGCGCCCGGCGTCCCTCTTTCGGCCGATTTCACCGAACGAAACGTGTGGGCACGTCGCGGTGCCCCTAGCCTAGCCCCGGGCTCCGCCCGTCTCTTCACGCTCCCCCTCTCCTCCATGGCCATCAAAGTTGGCATCAACGGGTTCGGCCGGATCGGCCGCCTCGTGTTCCGCTCCATCCTCCAGCGCGGCGACGGCGCCTTCGACGTCGTCGGCGTCAACGACCTCACCGACGCCGAGACGCTGGCGCACCTGTTCAAGTACGACTCGGTCCACGGCATCTACCCCGGCGAGGTGACCGCCGAGGGCGACGAACTGGTGATCGGCGGCGACCGCTTCAAGGTGTTCTCCGAGCGCGACCCCGAGAACCTGCCGTGGGGCGACCTGGACTGCGACGTGGTCGTGGAGTCGACCGGCGTGTTCCGGACGCGCGAGAAGGCCGGGCTGCACCTCAAGGCCGGCGCCAAGAAGGTCGTGATCTCGGCCCCGGCCTCGGGCGAGGTGGACGCTACGGTCGTGCTGGGCGTCAACGACGACACGCTGACGGGCGACGAGCAGATCGTCTCGAACGCGAGCTGCACCACCAACTGCCTGGCCCCGATGGTCAAGGTCCTGGACGACGCGTTCGGCGTCGAGAAGGGGTTCATGACCACGATCCACGCCTACACGTCCGACCAGCGGATCCAGGACGCGCCGCACAAGGACTTGCGCCGCGCCCGCGCCGCAGCGCTGTCGATGATCCCGACGACGACCGGCGCCGCCAAGGCCGTCGGGCTGGTGCTGCCCGAGCTGGCGGGCAAGCTCGACGGGTTCGCCGTCCGCGTGCCCACGCCCGACGGGTCGCTGACCGACCTGACGGCGATCCTGAAGACCGAGGCCACCGTCGACCAGGTCAACGCCGCCTTCGAGACCGCCGCCGCCGGGGCCCTCAAGGGCATCCTGGAGTACAGCACGGCGCCGCTGGTGTCCGTCGACATCGTCGGCAACCCGCACTCGAACGTGTTCGACGCGCCGTCCACGATGGCCGACGGGACGATGGTCAAGGTGGTCGGCTGGTACGACAACGAGTGGGGCTACGCCAGCCGCACCGTCGACCTCGTGCAGAAGCTGATGGCCTAGCCGCGAGGGATCGGGGGCGCGGGGTGGAAGATGTCCGGCCCTCGCCCCGTGTCCCTCGTCCCGCACCCCTCCCCCCGATGAACACCCTCTCCGACCTCGACCTCGGCGGCAAGCGCGTCCTGATGCGCGTCGACTTCAACGTGCCGATGGCCGACGGCGCCGTGGGCGACGACACCCGCGTCCGGGCCGCGCTGCCGACGATCCGCGCGATCCTGGGCGCGGGCGGCACGCCGGTCCTGCTGTCCCACCTGGGGCGGCCCAAGGGCGCGCCGGACCCCGAGCTTTCGCTCCGGCCCGTGGCCGAGCACCTCGACGGGCTGATCGACGCGCCGGTCGTGTTCTGCCCGGAGACCGTCGGCGACGCGGCCCGGTCGTGCATCGACGGCGCGCCGAGCGGCGCGGTGGTCCTGCTGGAGAACACGCGGTTCCTGCCCGGCGAGACCACCAACGACGCCGAGACGGCCCGCCAGCTCGCGGCGCTGGGCGACGTGTTCGTGTCCGACGCCTTCGGCTCGGTCCACCGCGCCCACGCCTCGACGGCCGGCGTGGCGACGCTGCTCCCGAGCGCGGCCGGCCGGCTTTTGGAGCGCGAGGTCGCGTTTATGACGCGCGCGCTGGACGACCCCAAGCGGCCGTTCGTGGCCGTGCTCGGCGGCGCCAAGGTGTCCGACAAGATCGGCGTCATCGAGGCGCTGGCGCCCCAGGTGGACACCATGCTCATCGGCGGCGCGATGGCCTACACGTTCCTGGCCGGCATGGGCCACTCGACGGGCAGCTCGATGGTCGAGGCCGACCGCGTCGACGACGCGTTCCGACTGATGGAGCGCTTTGGCGACACCATCCGCCTGCCCCAGGACCACGTCGTGGCCGACCGGTTCGCGGCCGACGCCAAGACCCGGATCGTGTCGGGCGAGATCCCGGACGGCATGATGGGCCTCGACATCGGCCCCCAGACGCGCGAGCAGTACGCCCACATCGTCGAGCGGGCCCAGACGGCGATCTGGAACGGCCCGATGGGCGTGTTCGAGATGGTCCCGTTCGCGGCCGGCACGCTGGCCGTGGCCGAGGCGCTGGCCCAGGCCACGCGCGACCACGACGCGCTGACCGTCGTCGGCGGCGGCGACTCCGTGGCGGCGGTCACCCAGGCCGGCCTGGCCAAGTCCGTCACCCACGTCTCGACCGGCGGCGGGGCGATGCTGGAGTTCATGGAGGGCCAGACGCTGCCGGGCCTGGCCGCCATCGGCGACTAACCCGGGGGCGCCCCGACCCGATGCAGCCGTTCCCCCTCCGCCCGCCCACGGACGTCGCCCCGACGGACTCGCTCCGGCAGACGCTCCAGTCGCTGGGCGGCGTGAGCGAGGCGCTGTTTAGCCGGTCGTTCTGGCTCGGCGCGGGGTGGACGGCCGTCAAGGTGGCCGTGATCGTGGCGCTGGCGCTGGCGGCGCTCGCCGTGGTCAAGCGCGTCAAGCGCAGCTGGGTGGCGAGCGCCATGAAGGCGCCGACGCTGGACAAGCGCCGCCAGCGGGTGCTGACCGTCGCCGACCTGCTGGGCTCGGTCGCCCGCTACCTCGTCTGGACCGTCGCCGCGGTGATGGTGCTCGACGCCATCGGGCTGCCCATCGGCCCGCTCCTGGCCGGCGCCGGGATCGCCGGGCTGGCCATCGGGTTCGGCGCGCAGACGTTCGTCAAGGACGTGATCTCGGGCTTTTTCCTGCTCTTCGACGACACGCTGGGCAACGGCGACCTGATCCGGATCGGCACGGACACGGGCACGGTGGAGTACGTGGGGCTGCGGCTGATCAAGGTGCGCAAGTTCGACGGCGAGCTCCTGATGGTGCCGGCGGGCGAGCTGCGCACGTTCGGCAACAAGTCGGTGGGCTACGCCCGCGCCATCGTCGAGGTGAGCCTGAGCTACGAGCAGGACGCCGGCCTGGCGCTGACGGTGCTGGAGGACGTGGCGCGCGAGTGGGCCGCCAGCGACCACGCCCGGGACGTGATCGTCGAGGAGGCGCCCCAGGTGCAGGCGTTCTTGGCGCTGGGCGACTCCGGCGTCACCGCGCGCGTGATCGTGCAGGTGCGGCCCGGCGAGCAATTCGCGGTCGAGCGCGACCTGCGCCGGCTCATCAAGGCCCGGTTCGACGAGCGCGGCGTCGAGATCCCGTTCCCGCGCCGGACGGTCTACGTCAAGGCCGAGGGCGGCGTCGCCCCCGACGCCGCCTCCGACGCCGCGGCCGGCGCGTAGGCCCAGACGGCACAGGCCGCCAGCCGCTGGCGCCCTGCCTCGGCGGCCGAGGGGGGCGCTGACCGCTACATCGACACGCGCAGGCCCGCCATCGGCTCGAACCGGCGCTCGACGAGGAAGCGGGCCGGGCCGCCGGCGTAGGCCGGGCCGTCGTCGTCGGTGAGCCGGCGGTAGCCGTAGCGCGAGCGGACGAACGCGGCGCCGTAGCGCCCGACGGGGACCTGGACGTCGAGCACGAGCGAGTTGAGCTGGCCCAGGTCGCGGAACAGGTCCAGCACGCCCCCGAAGTCCTGTCGCTCGACGGCGAACTCGAGCCGGCCGTCGCCGGGCAGGCGGCCCGCCAGCCGCAGCCCGTAGCCGCTCGCGCGCTGGTCGCCGACGTGCCGGCGGAGGTACTGCGACACCTCGACGCGCCCGAACGCGAGCAGCCGGACGTCCAGCACCACGTCGACCCCCGACGACAGGCTGTCGAGCGGCGTGCCGGCCAGCTCGGGCTCGCCGTCGGCGTAGAACGAGGCGTCGTCCACGATCCGCTCCTGGCCGTTGTTGAGGGCGTAGAACGGGCCGACGTGGCCGGGCACGAACCCGCTCGTGGAGGCGAACACGGCCAGCGACGCCCGAGCGCGGAGGGCGTCCGCCAGGTTGTCGGAGCCGACCTCTAGGCCGCCGCCCCACGTGCTGCCGCGGCCGAGGTAGCGCGCGTGCGTGGCGAAGGGCCGGAGCGAGAGCGGCCCGGCGCCGCGGAAGTCGCCCCGGACGGTGACCTCGACGCCCGTCAGCGACGAGTCGCCGCTGAGCCCGGGCCGGTCGAGGTCGTGGACGGCCGCCAGCGTCAGCCCCAACCCGCGCACCGGGCCCAGCCCGGCCGCCGTCTGGACCGCCAGCTCGCCGCCCACGACGCCGTCCAGCCGGAGCACGTCGCTGGCGAAGCCGGCCGCGCGGACGGTCCGCCCCTCGGCGGCGGCCTCCAGGCCGACCGTCCGCTCGTCCCAGGCCGTCGTCGTGCGGAACTGGCGGACCAGGGCGCCGGCGCCCAGCGACACGTGCTCCGGCGGCCCCAGCCGGGCGTAGGCCCGGTCCCCCGTGGTCGCGTTGTAGCGGACGTAGCGGACGGCGCGCGCCAAGTCGTACCACTCGTCGGCCTCCGGCCCGTACAGGCCGCCGTCGCCGCTGTGGACCGTCGCGCCCAGCCCGGCGCTCCAGCGCCCGCGCAGCGCCTGCGCCTCGGCGCGAGCGGCGGCGCGCCAGTCGTCGGGCAGATAGGCGGGGCCGAGGTACAGGGCCGCCGAGGCCCGGTCTCGGGGGCGGGTCCCGCTCCCCAGCTCCGCCAGGTCGTCGGCCGACCCGAAGGCGACCGGCTGGGCCGACGCGGGCACCGCCGCGGCGGCGAAGAAAAGGAGCAGGGCTGAGAAGAGGCGCACAGGAGCAGGGGGGACGGGCCGAAGCTACTCCGCCGGGCAGAACCTCCCACGGGAGATCGGGTACGGGCCCTACATCTCGTGCCTATGTCCGACGACCGACTCCCTCTGTTCCCCCTCGGGCTGGTGCTGCTGCCGGGAGAGCCGGTGCCGCTGCACATCTTCGAGCCGCGCTACAAGGAGATGGTGCGCCTGTGCATCGACGGCGACCGGCCGTTCGGGATCGTCTACGCCTCGGAGTCGCGGCTGGCCGGCGTCGGCTGCACGGCGCGCATCGAGCGCGTGGCGGCCCGCTACGAGGACGGCCGGCTCGACATCATCGCCGTCGGCGAGTCGCGGTTCGTGGTGGACGAGATCCACCGGGACCTCGAGTTCCTCTCGGCCGACGTGCACCCGGTCGAGGACGAGGACCCGGCCGATGACGCCCGGGCGCGGCGCACGGCCATCGCCCGCCACCTCAAGCTGCTCGAAATGGCGGGCGAGGACCCCGACCCGCAGCAGTACGAGGACGACCTGCCGGTGTCGTACGTGATCGGCCGCAACGCCGGCCTCGACCTGGACGACAAGCAGGCGCTCTTGGAGATGCCCCGCGAGGCCGACCGCATCCGCTACCTCGCCCGGCACCTGGGCAAGCTGCTGGTGCGGCTCAAGAAGGCCCGCGAGTTCCGGGACCTCGCCCGCGGCGACGGACACGCCGAGGGCTTCCCGGAGATCGACGGCGACGCCTGAGCACGGAGGCGCGCCCCGACGAACGCCCCGGCCGACGCCCCGCCCACGGCTGGCGCCAGCGGCCGGCGAGTTGGACCTTCCCCGATCCCGACCCCCGATCCCCGAACCCATGACACTCGCCGGTTACCAGATAGACCTGATCGAGGCCGGCCGCGTCTGGCTCGACGGCGGCGCCATGTTCGGCATCGTCCCCAAGCCGCTCTGGGAGCGCCGGATCGCGCCCGACGACCGCAACCGGATCCCGCTCGCCATGCGGTGCCTGCTGCTGCGCGGCCACGACCGCACGGTCCTGGTGGACACCGGCGTGGGCCACAAGTCCGACGCCAAGTTCCGGGAGATCTACGGCGTCGACGACGAGCACTCGACGCTGCTGGGCTCGCTGGCGGCCGTCGGCGTGGCGCCCGACGACGTGACCGACGTGGTCCTGACCCACCTCCACTTTGACCACGCCGGCGGCGCCACCCGGCGCACCGACGACGGCGGCCTGGCGCTGACCTTCGCCAACGCCACGCACCACGTCCAGCGCGAGCACTGGGCCTGGGCGCACGAGAGCCCGCGCGAGGGCGCGTCGTTCCTGCCCGAGAACTTGGACCCGCTGGAGGCCTCGGGCCAGCTGGCGATGCGCGACGGCGACGACGCGCCGTTCCCCGGCGTCTCGCTCCACGTCGTCAACGGCCACACCCGGGCCCAGCAGCTGGTCCGGGTCCACGACGGCGAGCGGTCGCTGCTCCACGCCGCCGACCTGGTGCCGACCGCGGCCCACGTCCCGCTGCTCTGGGTGATGGCCTACGACGTGGAGCCGCTGGAGACCATCGCCGAGAAAGAGCGCCTGCTGCGCCGGGCAGCGCAGGAGGGGTGGACGCTGGCGTTCGAGCACGACGCCGAGGTGGCCACGGCGGGCGTGGTGGAGACCGAGCGCGGGTTCGCCACGCGCGACGAGCGCCCCGGGCTGCCGGAGGTTTAGCCGGCCCGCGACCGGCCGATACCCGCCCGGCGTGCCCCCGATCCGCGAGGGCGCCCCCGCGCCCCAGGCCGCCCCGCCATGCTCTCGCCGACGCCGGCCGTCCGCGCCGCCATCTTGGGCTTGATCGCCGCCACGGCCGTCGCCGTAGTGGGCGCCGGGCTGCACCTGGGCTCGGTCGAGGACGCGGCCCAGCGCCGCGCGGCGGCCGTGCTCGGCGCCCAGGTCGCCGTCACCGCGACGGCGCTGGACGGCCTCGGCCCCGCCGACGCGCGCCGCCAGCTGGCCGGTCTCGCCCGGCCGCCGGGCGCCGAGACGGTGGTCTACGACGCCGCCGGCCGGCTCGTCGCCGCCAGCGCGCCCGAGCTGGCCCGCGCCGCCGGCTGGCGGAAGGCGTGGGCCGGGCGTTCTGCGGATGAGCCGTTCGTGACCGCGCGCGGGGTCCGGTACGCGGTCGCCTCGGCGGCGACGAGCGGCGGAGGCGCCGTGGTGGGGCTCCTGCCCGCGCCCGACGGCCTACCCGACGGCGTGGTCCTGGAGGCCGCGGCCGTCGCGGCGTCGCTGTGGGGCCTGCTCGCGGGCGTGCTCGTCGGGATGGCGTGGTACGCCGGGCCCCGGGCGGCCGGCCAGCTCGCGCTCCTGGGCGAGCGCGTGGCCCAGGGCGACGCCGACGGCCAGGCGCGGATCCGCCGGGCCCGACTCCAGCTCGGCCCGCTGGCGGACGCCTTCCAGCCCGTCGTCGCGCGCCTGCGCGCGCTCGGCGCCCACGACGCGGACGTCCGGGCGCACCTGGCGGCGCTCTACCAGATCAACCCGCACTACGTGCTGCTGTGCAGCCAGGACGGCGAGATCATAGAGGCCAACCCGGCGTTCTACGCCGCCACCGGCCTGCCGGCCGAGGCCGTCCGCGGCGGGCGCGTCGAGGCGCTGCGCCAGACGTTCCCCGTCGAGCCGCTGATGGAGCTGGCCCAGCGGTCGCTCCGCGAGGGCAGCGCCATCTCGGGCCTCGAGTACGCCATCATCGACCGCGACGACCACACGCGGCCGGTCGAGGTGTCGCTGCGCGGGTTCACGCTGGAGGGCCGCCCGATGGTCCTGTTCCAGGCGACCGACCAGGCGCACCAAAAGCAGCTCGAACGGCGCGTGGCCGCCTTCGCTGACACGCTCGACCTGATGGTGGACCAGCGCGTCCACCAGCTCTCGGCGGGCCAGCAGACGCTCCGCCGCGTGCTCGACGCGGCCGGCGTCGTGATCGCGTCGTTCGACGCCGGCGGCAGCACCAGCCGGTGGAGCGGCGCCGCCGAGGTGCTCACCGGGCGCACCATCGCCCAGGCCGGGCACTTCGCCGCCGCCACGTCGGCGCTGGGCCTCAGCCCGGCCGAGCGGACGGCGTTTACCCAGTGGTTCTGGAGCCCGACGCACGCCCCGTTCATGGGCGAGCACGGCGTCGGCGGCCCCGGCGGCCCGCGCGTCCGCACGTTCCTCTGGCAGCGCGTCGACGCCGACGTGGGCGGGCGCTCGGACTTGAGGACGCTGGTGGGCGTGGAGGTCCCGGCCTCCGTCGAGTGGGCGGGCGACGGGGCGGCCGGGGACGGGCAGGCCGGCGCGGTGCCCGCCGAGGCCTGACGAACGCGCCGCTGGCGGAGATCATCGGCGGGAAGCTGGCGTCGGAGCCCGCGCGCAGGATCCCGTGGCTGGGCACCGCGTAGCCGGCGCTCCCCACCACGATCTGTCATGTCTTCGACCCCGCCCGCGAGGCGCGCCGTCCTGCTGGTCCACCCCGACGCCGACGGTTGGACCGACTCGTTGGATCTGGACGCCGACGTGACCACCGCCGAGACGGCCCAGGCGGCGCGGGCCTACCTGGCCGGCACGGCCTTCGACCTGGTGCTCGTCGGCGAGGGCGTCGAGGGCGCCGAGGCCATCGCGGCCCTGCGCGACGTGCTCGGGCTGTCGACGACGGTCGAGACCGTCGCCGACGGGGCCGCGGTGGCCCGGCGCCTGGGCACGGCGCCGCCCGCCGCTGCGCCGACGGCCGCCGCCAGCGGGGCGGGCGCGGGGCTCGGCCACGTGCGCGACGAGCTGGGCCGGGTCGCCCACGCGCTCAACAACCCGCTCGCGGTGATCGCCGGCAACGCCCAGCTGGGGCTGGAGCTGGCCGGCGCGCTCGGCACCGACGAGGCGCTGGTGGAGGTGCTCCAGAGCATCCAGGCCGCGTCGGCGGAGCTGGAGGCGTTGTTCAGCGAGGTCGCCGCCCTCCGGGCGCTCGTGGACCGGACGGCGGGCGAGGGGGGACTCCGCTAGCGCAGGGCCGGGGGCCTCTCTTGTGGAGAGGAGGCCGGTGCCCCACGTCCCCGGCCCCGGGCCGCCGGCGCCGGCGCGCGGAAGGGCCGAGGCGAGCGCGCGAGTCCGTTGTGCGATAGGGAGTTGCCCGGGCACGGCCGCGTGATCTCGTGCCGCCCCGGGGAACCGTTGGTTGTCGCCCGGTCCGTTTAAGGGGCCAAGAGGCGTGCCGATAACAGGGGCGTCCGGCACGTGCGCCGCCTTCCCCACCCCCGACCCTTCCGATGCCGTCTGCCCCGATGATCCCGGCCCATGAGCTCGAACACATCGAGCGCGTGACCGACGCCCTCGAGGCCCAGCCGGACGTGACCCGCCAGCGCTGGGACCGGGCGCTGGACCACCTCCGCGGAGCCCGCGTCTACGACGCCTACCTCGAGTTCAACGAGCTGCTCAAGGCGCCGTTGGGGCCGGTGCTCCAGACGCACGTCCAACTCCAGGCCGTCCGCTGCCTGCGCGACGCGCCAGTCGAGCGGTCCAAGAACGAGCTGGCGCTGATCGACCCCCAGGACGCCTACCAGACCGTCGTGCTGGACTACCGCCTGGGCTGGCTCATGCGCCACCGGCTGATGAGCGTCACCGCGGCGCTCCAGTACTACGACCGCGTGCGCGAGGAGGCGCGCCGGCTGGGGAGCCGCGCCTGGGAGATCGCGGCGTTGCTGGAGAAGGCGACGGCGCTGATGGCCCAGGGCTCCTACGAGCAGGCCGTCGAGGTGTGCATGCGGGTCTACAACCTGAGCCGCCGCAACGGGTTCGTGGAGTACATTCCGAAGGCGCTGATGGTGAAGGGGTTCGCCCAGGTCAAGCTGGGCAAGCACCACGCCGGCGAGGAGTCGCTCCAGAAGGCGCACGAGCTGGCCACGCGCAACGACCTCGTCGCCGAGCAGGCGCTGGCGCTGCACCAGCTGGCGCAGGTCTACCACTACGACTTCAAGTTCTACGGCCTGGCGCTGGAGTACTACCAGCACGCCCGGGCCACGTTCGAGGCGGTGCCCGTGTGGCCGTCGGTGCTGGAGCGGATCGACGAGGACGCCGCGCTGGCACACCGCGAGCTCGCGGAGCTGGACATCGCCAAGATCTTGGGCCCGATCCCGATCAACCGGCTCCGCCAGGAGTACCTCACGAGCCTGGTCAACGGCTTCGTCGGCATCCCGGGCATCGACAACCGGAGCCAGCTGGGCGAGCGGATCGGCCTGACGCGCCAGGCCATCCACCGGAACATCAACAGTTAAAGGGACGAGAGGTCAGCCTGGCGCCGCACCAAGCCGCGCCCGACGCCCGATCCCGTAGAGACGCCTCGGTGAGCGTCTCCCGGCGTCCCGCCACGCCTCCCAACGCCGCGCCCGACCTCCGCGCCCCGCTGGCGGAACGCACCGCCGCGCTGGCGGAGCGCGCCCCCAGCGCGCCCCCAGCGCGACGGCACGCGCCGCCAGCGGGCCGGTCGGAGCCGCCAGCGTAGGCGGGCCGCGGGGCATCCGCCGCCGCCTTGTTGGTGTCGGGGGCGCCACGTATCTTGGCCCGCTCCCCGTCGCGCCGCGCCTATCTAGAGCTTGTGTACGCCTCGCGCAGCCCGCTGCGCGCCCCCAGGTTCCTCCCCTCCAGGGGCCCGTACGCACGCCATGTCGCGCCTCGCATCCGTCTGCACGCTGGCCCTCCTCGCGCTCTGGTGCGGGGCGGCCGCGGCCCAGGTCGAGTTCGGGCAGGCCGAGGCCCAGGGGCCGACGCTGCGCGTGACCGAGACCTCGCGCGAGGCCGTCACCGTCGAGGTGGTCGCCCGCTGGCGGATGCCGCTGGCGCAGGCCGCGACCCAGAGCGACGGCCTGGTGGACGCGCTGGTGGCGCTGGGCGTCGCCGGCCGGCCCGTCGTGTCGCACGAGATCGGGCTGTCCGCCGCCGTGCCGCCCGCCGTCCAGGTCCTGGCCGTCGAGGCCGACGAGGTCGCGCTGACGCCGGCCCAGGTCGATGCGTTCGGCGCGCTGGCGGGGCCGGCCGCCTCGGTGGTGTCCGTGGGCGAGCGGCGGCGCGAGCTGGTGGGCAGCCTGTCCATCCGCACGCTGCGCGTCGAGGGCGACCGGCTGGTGCGCGTGCGGCGGGTCGTGGTGCGCGTGCCCCGACCGCCCGTCGCCGCCCGGCTGGCGGCGCGCGGCGACGGGAACCCGCACCTGGCCGTCGAGCGCAGCGCGCTGGCCGACGGCACGTGGTACAAGGTCCCGATCCGGGAGAGCGGCGTCTACCGCATCGACCAGGCGTTCCTGCGCGACTCGCTCGGCATCGCCACGCCGCCCGCGCTGGCGTCGGTCGCCGTCTACGGCATCGGCGGGCGCGTCCTGCCGGCGCTCAACCGCGCGCCGCGCCCGGCCGACCTTGACCCGGTCGCCTCCCTGGTCGTGGGCGACGGGCTGCTGTTCTACGCCCAAGGGCCGCAGTGGTGGGACTGGACCACGCCCGAGGGCAGCGCCAGCCCGCGCTGGAGCCACGACATCAGCCCGTTCTCGACCGTCAGCCACTACTTCCTCCGCGTCGACGCGCCGGCCCCGGCCCGGCTGGGCGCCGCCGCGTTCCCCGACTGGGCCGACGCCGCGCCGCTGGCGGCCGTCGCGGACCGCCGGTTCTACGAGGTCGACCTGGTCAACATCGAGCGCGACGGGAGCGGCTCCGGCCTCGACTGGCTCGGGCCGAGGCTGGCGCCGGGCGGAGGGCCGCTGACGGTCCTCCGAGAGACCGTGGCGGGCGCAGTCCCAGCGTCGCCCGTGTCGGTCCGGGCCCGGGTGGCCGCCCAGGCCCTCCCGGCGGTCACGGTCACAGTGTCGAACGAGTCCGGCCCGGTGCTGGACTCGGCCTCGCCACGGGCGGTCTCCACGGGCGGCTCGAACACCGGCAACCTGGCAAACGACGCGTTCCTCGCCGCCGAGACCACGCTGGGCAGCGGGCTCGGGCTGTCGTTCCGCGCCCAGGGCGGCGGCGCGGGCGCCGAGGCGTGGCTGGACTGGGCGGAGGCCGTCATCCAGCACCCGGCCACGGCCAGCCCCGACGGGTACGCGTCGTTCCCGACGCCGGGCGGCCAGGCCGGGCGGTTCGAGATCGGGATCGACGGGTTCGCCGCCGAGCCCCAAGTCTGGGACGTGACCGACGCCGACGCGGTCCGTCGCCTGGGCGTCCGCGCCGACGCCGGCCGCTGGCGGGTCCAGCTAGAGGCCTTCGACCCGGACCGGCCGCGCGAGGTCGTGGCCTTCGACCCGGCCGGGGCGCACGTCCTGACGCCCGGCGCGGGCACGTTGGTGGCCAACCAGAACCTGCACGGGCTCGCCGGCTTCCCCAGCTACGTCGTGGTGACGCACCCCGACTTCCGCGCCCAGGCCGAGCGCCTCGCCGCCCACCGCCAGTCGGACGGGCTGGCGCCGCTCGTGGTCACCACCGACCAGGTGTTCAACGAGTTCGCCGGCGGCACGGGCGACATGCGCGCCGTCCGCGACTTTATGAAGTTCCTCTACGACCGCGCGCCGGCCGGCCAGCTCCCGCAGTACCTCCTGCTGTTCGGCGACGGCCACTACGACTACCGCCAGATCAAGACGACGGCCCAGAGCTACGTCCCGGTCTACGAGTCGGAGGACATGTTCAGCCGGACGGCGAGCTACACGTCCGACGACTACTTCGGGCTCCTGGGCGACGACGAGGGCGTCTGGCCGTTCTCGTTCGAGGGCACCCGCGAGCGCGTCGACCTCGGCATCGGCCGCATCCCGGCCCGCACCACCGCCGACGCGGCGACGGTCGTCGAGAAGATCGTCCGCTACGAGAGCCCCGCCACACACGGCGACTGGCGCACGCGGTTCACGTTCGTCGCCGACGACCAGTTTCCCAACTCGTGGGACGACGACCTCCACGTGCTCAACGCCGACGTGACCGCCGAGCGCGCCCAGACGGCCGACCCGTCGGTGACGCTCCAGAAGGTCTACGCCCCGTCGTACCCGTCCGTCGTGACCGCGCGCGGGCGGCTGCGCCCCCAGGCCACCGAGGCCGTCCGCCAGTCGGTCGAGGAGGGCACGCTGGTCTGGAACTACAGCGGCCACGGCGGCCCGACCGGCCTGGGCGACGAGGAGTACCTCACCGAGGACCTGGTGGCGTCGCTCGACAACGCCGACCGGCTCCCGGTCTGGGTCACCGCCACGTGCTCGTTCGGCAAGTTCGACATCGCCGACTTCCAGAGCCTGGCCGAGCGCCTGCTGCTGCGCGCCGGCGGCGGCGGCGTGGCCATGCTGACGACCGTCCGGCTGGTCTACACCTCCTCGTCGCCCGACAGCGGCAACAACTTCGGGCTCAACATCGAGCTCACCGAGCAGATGCTGGTCCGCGACGACGCCGGCCGCCCGTCGCGGCTGGGCGACGCGCTCTACCGGACCAAGAACACGGCCGTCGGCGCGAGCACCAACAACCGCAAGTTCAACCTGCTGGGCGACCCGGCGATGCGACTCGGCCTGCCCGAGCGCGGGCTGGCGGTGACCGCGCCGGCCTCGCTCCAGGCGTTTTCCGAGGCCACCGTCACCGGCCAGGTGCTCGGCCTCGACGGCCAGCCCGACCCGACCTACCGCGGCGAGGTAGACGTGACGGTGTTCGACGCCCAGCGCGTGGTCGAGCTGCCCGAGGGCGCGTGCTGCTACACCGACGGCCAGTACCTCGACCGCACCGACCGGATCTACTCAGGCCGGGCGTCCGTCGACGGCGGCCGGTTCAGCACCACGTTTCTGGTGCCCCAGGACGTGTCGTACTCCGGCCTGCCGGCGCGCGTCGTGGCCTACGCCTCAGCGCCGGACGGACCCGACGGGGCAGGCGAGACGACCGAGGCCATGGTCTCGGCCGAGGCCGGCGCGCGGCCCAACGACCAGGCCGGCCCCACGATCTCGCTCTTCCTCGGCGACTCCACGTTCGTCGACGGGGGCACGGCGCAGCCCGAGGACGTGCTGATCGCCCGGCTCCAGGACGAGAGCGGCATCAACACCGTCGGCGCGGGCGTGGGCCACGAACTGCTGCTGACCATCGACGGCGACGCCCGGTCGGCCATCGACGTGGGCCGCTTCTACACCGGCGACCTGGACACCTACCGCTCCGGGACGGTGCGCGTGCCGCTGCCCCGGCTGGCGCCCGGCGAGCACACGGCGACGCTGACGGCCTGGGACGCCCTCAACAACGCGTCCACGGCGACGGTGCGCTTTGTGGTGGTGGACGAGGGCGTGCTGGTGCGGAGCGTGCTGCCGTACCCCAACCCGACGGCCGGCCCGGCGCGTTTCTTCGTGGACCACAACCAGCCCGTCGGGACCTCGGCCAGCGTCCAGCTCCGGATCTACACGCTGGCCGGCCGGCCCATCCGCACCATCGAAGGGGCGGAGGCGCTGCCGGACGGGTTCCTGCCGTCGCACCAGTTCCAGATCGCCTGGGACGGCCGCGACGACGACGACGACCGCCTGGGCTCCGGCGTCTACCTCGTCCGCTTGCGGATGGAGGTCTCGGACCCCGCCGGCGGCACGCGCGTGGCCGAGCGCGTCGACCGGCTCGCCATCATCCGCTAGCGCGGCGCCCGATGAACCCCGACAGGCCCCGTCAGACACCGCGCGCTCGGCCGGCCGCGACCCGCAGTAGAATCAACAGGCTCCGACCCGGGCGCCCGGCTCAGCGCCTGGCCCGCCTCCGGGGGCGCCCCGAGCCGCCCCGTCCGTCCCTCCTCATTCGCTCCACCCCGACCCTGCCATGACCCGCCCTCTCTCGATGCTGTGCGCGCTCGCCGCGCTGGCGGCGCTGCCCGCCCAGGCCCAGGTTGACCCCGGCGACGGGGAGCTGGTGCTCACGACCTCCGTCCCGTTCCTCCAGATCGAGCCCGACAGCCGGGCCTCGGGCATGGGCATGACCGGCGTCGCCGTGGCCGACAACGCCTACGCGCCGTTCTGGAACCCCGCCGGGCTGGCGGGCCAGGAGGGCACCGAGGTCTCGTTCACCTACGCGCCCTGGCTGCCGGCGCTGGGCGCCAACCTGAGCTACAACCACATCTCGGGCAAGCACGGCCTGGGCAAGGCCGGCACGGTGGGCGGCCACTTTACCTACTTCGACCTCGGGGAGCAGGTGGCCACCGACGAACTGGGGAACCCGCTCGGCAACTTCTCCAGCTACGACCTGGCGCTGGGCGTCAGCTACGGGTACCCCGTCACCGAGAAGCTGGCCGTGGGCACGGGCGCGCGGCTGGTGTACTCGAACCTGACCGGCGGCTTCGACACGCCCGGGCTGGAGAGCTCGGCCGGCGTGACGTTCGGCGTCGACCTGGGTGCCAAGTACGAGCTCCCGGACCTGGGCCTGGGCCAGTCGTCCACGCCGACGATCGCGTTGAACCTGGCCAACATCGGGCCGGGCATCTCCTACACCGAGCTCAACGAGTTCCCCGACGCCATCCCGACGACGCTGCGGCTGGGCACGGCGCTCAACACCCAGATCGACGACTTTAGCCGCGTGCTGCTGGCGCTCGACGTCAACAAGGTGGTCGTGCGGCCGCGGCGGGTCCAGCAGTTCGACGAGGACGGGAACCCGCTGCTGGACCCCAGGACGGGCGACCCGGTCTTCGAGACCGAGTACGACCCGTTCTACAAGGCGCTGTTCTCGTCGTGGCAGACGCGGACGATCAAGACGGTCCGCGAGGCGGGCAAGACCTGCGGCGACCTCGGCGCCGACGACAACCCGGACAACGACTGCGAGGAGGTCTCGGGCTTCCGCTCGGTGACGCTGGGCGTGGGCGCGGAGTACTGGTACAACGACCTGTTCGCGCTCCGGGCGGGCTACTTCTACGAGGACCCCGCCAACGGCAACCGCCAGTTCCTGACCTTCGGCACGGGCCTCCGCTACAGCCTGGTCGGCGTGGACATCTCGTACATCTACGCGCTCCAGGAGAACTCGCCGCTGGCGGACCAGCTCCGGTTCTCGCTCCTGCTCAACATCCCGCGCTAGATCGACAGGCGGCGGGCGCCCCCCGCCAATCGCCCATCTCAGGGGCGATGGGCCGTCTCCCTCACGAGTGAGCAGGGCTGTTGGGCCCCTTGTCATCCTGAACGAAGTGAAGGATCTCGACTCGGACTCCCAGCACGTCGGCACCAGTTCCGACGGCCTGGAGCGTCGGCGTTGAGATCCTTCGCAAGCTCAGGATGACGTGTTGGGGACATTTGGAGCCAGGGCATAACAGCCCTGCTTACGAGTGAGGGGGACAGTCGGACCGCTCGTTGAGTGGAGCGATGCGCGGTCGGACGGGGAGAGCCGGCCAGCGCGCCGGTCCACGTGCGACTGCTGAGATCGGCCGCCAGCGGGGCGGGGGCGCTGCCCGATCCGCGCCGTTTCCGGAGGGCCAGGCGACGGCGCTAGCTTGCCCCGACACCCCACACCCCGCGCATGGCCTGGTACCGCAAGCTCCACTGGCAGATCATCCTCGGCCTGGTGCTCGGCACCGCCTACGGCGGCGTCGCCGCCGTCCAGGGCTGGGGCGGCTTCGTGGCCGACTGGGTGGCGCCGTTCGGCACCATCTTTATCAACGGCCTCAAGCTGATCGCGGTCCCCCTGATCCTGGCCTCGCTGGTCACCGGCGTGGCGAGCCTGTCGGACTTGAGGAAGCTGTCGCGGATCGGCGGCAAGACCATCGGCATCTACGTCGCGACCACGGCCGTGGCGGTCACGGCGGGGCTGCTGATCGTGAACCTGCTCCAGCCCGGCACGGCCGTCCCCGAGACGATGCGCGCCGAGCTGGCGGCCGAGTACGCCGGCGACGCGGCCGGCAGCCTGGCGACCGCGGCCAACGCCGAGGCGCGCGGCCCGCTCCAGGTGTTGGTGGACCTGGTGCCGGACAACTTTTTCGCCGCCCTGACCGCCGGCACCGGCTTGTACGGCGGCGACGGGTTCTCGAACGGCGCGAGCACGCTCCAGGTCGTGTTCCTGGCGCTGCTCTTGGGCATCGGGCTGATCCAGGTGCCCAAGGAGGCCGCGCGGCCGCTGCTGTCCTTTTTCGAGAGCCTCAACGACGTCGTGATCAAGCTGGTGGACATCATCATGCTGATGGCGCCCGTCGGCGTGTTCGCGCTCATCGCCGGCACCATCACCACGCTGGCCGGCGACGACGTGGGGCGGATCCTGGCGCTGCTCGGCGCCTTGGGCTACTACTGCATCGCCGTCGTGGTGGGGCTGGCGCTCCAGACGCTGGTCGTGTACCCGACGATGCTCAAGCTGTTTACGCCGATGGGCCTCAAGACCTTCTTCTCGGGCATGGGGCCGGCCCAGCTGGTCGCGTTCTCGACCTCGTCGTCCGGCGCGACGCTGCCGGTGACGATGGAGCGGTGCGAGGAGAAGCTGGGCGTGAGCGAGGAGGTGTCGAGCTTCGTGCTCCCGCTGGGCGCGACCATCAACATGGACGGGACGGCGCTCTACCAGGCCGTCGCGGCCGTGTTCATCGCGCAGGCGCTGGGCATGGACCTGAGCATCGCCGCCCAGCTGACGATCGTGCTCACGGCCGTGCTGGCGTCCATCGGGACGGCGGCGGTGCCGGGCGCCGGCATCATCATGCTGGTCATCATCCTGCAGTCGGTCAACGTGCCGGCCGAGGGGATCGCCCTGATTCTGGGAGTCGACCGCATCTTGGACATGTGTCGCACCGTGACCAACGTTACCGGAGACGCGACCGTGGCGACCATCGTCGCGGCCAGCGAGGGCCAGCTGGGCACGCCCGACCTTTCTCCCGACTCCGACCGCTTGGTGGTGGCCGCATGACCCGTTTTCTCGCTCTGCTCGCCGGTTTCTCGCTGCTGTCCGCCCCGGGGGCGGAGGCCCAGACGGGCGCCCCGGCGTCGCCCGACGTCGGGGCCGCCGCGTCGGCCCGCCCTGGGCTGGCTCCGGCCGCCCGCCAGGCGCTGGGGATCCAGACCGACGCCGGGGCGGCCCTCTACGCCCAGGCCTACGCCGACGCCCTCGCGTTCCGGTTGGACGACGCCCGCGACGGGTTCCGCCAGCTGGCGGCCGTCGAGCCCGGGCCGGCGGCGGTCTACGGGCTCGAAAGCGCGGCGCTGTGGGAGGTCCTGATGAGCGACGACGACGAGGACTTCGACCGGTTCTACGCGCTCAACGACTCGCTCGCCACCGTGACGGGCCGGCTGGCCGACGCGCCGGGCGCCCGCCTGGTCGCCGCGACGGGCCTGCTGCACCGGGCGCTCGCGTTTGGCCGGCAGGAGCGCTACGCGCGCGCCGGCAACGCCTTCAAGGACGCCTGCGGCGCGTTCCGCGGCCTGGACGGGCCGGACGCCCAGTTTGGCCAGGGCGTGTGCGAGGTGGCCGCCGGCGCCGTCCCGCGCAAGTACCGCTGGCTGGCGCGGCTGTTCGGCTTCCGCGGCACCGTGGCGGGCGGGCTGACGCGCCTGGACGCCGCCAGCACGGCCGGCGGCGCGCTGGCGGTCGACGCCGCCGTGGGCCTGGCCGTCTCCGACGCCACCCTGAACGAGCGCCGCGCCGGCTCCGTGGACCGGCTGGTGGCGCTGGCCAAGGGCCACCCCGACTCGCCGGTCCTGGCCTACCTCGCCGGCACGCACCTGCTGTTGGACCGCCGCGCGGCCGAGGCCGAGGCCGAGCTCCGGCGGGCGGGGGCGGCGCAGTCGGCGCCGGGCGTCTCGGCGGTCCCGTTCGTCGAGGCGCACCTGGGCCAGGCGCTCTTCCGCCAGCGGCGCTGGGCCGAGGCGGCGGCGATGCTGGAGAGCTTTGCCCGCAGCTTCCGGGGCCGCTCGCTGGTCGCCCAGTCGACGCTGGACGCCGGGCTGGCCTACGAGATGGCCGGCGACCGCGCCCACGCCGAGCGCCTGTACCGCCGGGTCCGCGCCACGCGCGACTACGACTCCGACCTGGCCGCCGAGCGCGAGGCCGAGCGCCGGCTGGCGGCGCCGATGACCGAGGCCGAGCGCGCGCTCGTGAGCGGCGGGGCCGCCTACGACGCGGGCGACTACGACCAGGCGGTACGAATCTTGCAGCCCGTCGTGACCGACTCCGACCTGCCCGAGATCGCGCGTGCCGAAGCGGCCTACCGCACCGGCCGCGCCCGCCAAGCCCAGGAAAATTGGCCCGACGCCCTGCGCCACTTCCGCCTAGCCAGCGACCGCCCCGGCGACCCGCTCGCCAAGTGGGGGCCGTGGTCGGTGTACCACGCCGGCGAGGTCTACGAGGCGATGGGCGACCTGGACCAAGCGGCAAACCGCTACCGGGCAGTCCTCGAAAACGAGGACGAGTTCGACTACTCGAAGTCCCTGGAGCAGCGCACCCGCGCCGCCCTCGAACGGATCGGCCGCTGACTCCATTCCCTCCGACGCCATGAAGCCTCTCCTCGCCGCCCTGCTGCTCGCGCCCGTCCTGCTGGCGGCGCCCGCCAGCGCCCAGGCGGCTTCCGCCGATCTCGCGGAGACGGCAGGGGGGGTGGCCTACGTGTGCGCGCTCTACGACCACGGCGACGTGGTGGCGCCAAGCCCGATCCTGGACTTGTCGGCTGTCGAGTCGGCGCGGCGGGGCGTCACGTACAGCCGCGTGGTGAGCGGCGGGGGAGCCGCCGCCACGTTCCAGGTGGACTACGCGGACACGTTCACGCCCGAGGCGAAAGCGGCCTTTCAGCGCGCCGTGGACATCTGGAGCGCGCACCTCACTTCGTCAGTGCCGATCCGGGTCAAGGCAGATTTTGACCCACTTCCTGACCTCGTGCTAGGTCAAGCCGGGCCTCGGATCAATAGATACATTACCGGACCACGGGCAGGTAAATACTACCCACTTGCCCTCATCGATGCTTTTGAAGGGAGAGACGACAACCCCGGAGAAGAGCTCTACGACATTGAGGCTGTTTTCAGCAGCGCGTTCGATGATTTCTACTTCGGGCTCGACGGGAACCCTCGGCCCAGCCGACCTGGTCTGCCTGGCCAGATCGACTTTGTAACTGTAGTGCTTCACGAGTTGGCCCACGGGCTAGGTTTTTTAGGCTCGGGTAGATTCGACGATGGTACTGAAAACGACGAGTGCAACGGAGTGTTGGGGGTTGGATGCCTTGGTCGCGCTAGTGAGGGCGTTACGTATCCGTACATCTTCGATACGTTTCTTTTGGATGGGCAGAGTCGGTCTATCCTCGATGCGAGCGTGTTCCCCAACCCGTCTTCTGCTCTTGGTGGCCTGCTTCAGAGCCAAGCGCTGTTCGTAGATGCTCCCAATGTCGTCCGTATCTACGGGGACCAAACGCCTATCTGGGCACCAGCCAGGTTTGAACTGGGGTCGTCGTTTTCGCACTGGGACGAGGGCAAGATCGATAGCACATCGGCCGCTCTGATGACGCCGGTGTTGGGGCGAGGCGAGGCCTACCAAGACCCCGGCGACATCACCTGCGCCTTTTTCCTGGACATGGGTTGGCCTCTCGGTCCCGGCTGCCAATTGCTCGCCGTCGCCAACGAGCCTGCGCTGGCGGCGGCCGGCCTGCGCCTCGACCCCGACGGCCCCAATCCCACCCGCCAGTCGACGGCGTTCCTCCTGCGCCTTCCCGCGCCCGGCGCCGTCCGCGTGACGCTGCACGACGCGCTGGGCCGTCGGCTGGCGGTGCTGCTCGACGGCGCAGCCCGGACCGAGGAGCCGATTGCGCTGGACGCCTCAGGGCTCGCGCCCGGCGTCTACCACGTCGTCGCCCAGACCGAGATCGGCACGGTGACGCGGTCCGTGACGGTCGTCCGGTGAGGCGCGCCGTCGCCCTGGGCCTCCTGCTGGCGGCCACCGCCAGCGCCCAAGCAGGGTTCCCCGAGACCGCGGAGGACGTCACCTACGTGTGCGCGCTCTACGACTACGGAGGCGTGGTCGCGCCCGGGCCGGTCCTCAACCTCTCGGCCGTCGAGACCGCGCGGCGCGGTGTCATGTACAGCCGCGTCGTGAGCCGGCAGCGCCAGGCCACGTTCGTGGTTGACTACTCGGCCGGCTTTACGCCCCAGGCCCAAGCCGCCTTCCAGCGCGCGGTCGACGTCTGGGGCGAGCACCTGACCTCGTCGGTTCCGATCCGCATCCGGGCCGACTTCGACGCGCTGGAGGAGAACGTTCTGGGCCAGGCCGGCCCCCGCCTCGCCCGGAGGGCGGGGGGCGGGCCGGATGGCACCTGGTTCCCGTTCGCGCTCGCCGACGCCATCGGCGGGAGAGACGTCGCGCCCGGCGCCGACGACTACGACATCGAGGCCACGTTCAGCAGCAGCTTCGAACGGTTCTATTTCGGGCTGGACGGCAACCCGGCACCCGACCAGATCGACTTCGTGACGGTGGTGCTGCACGAGCTGGGCCACGGCCTGGGCTTCGTCGGCTCCGGCGACGTCGACGACGGGGCCGAGGAGGTCGAGTGCACCGGCGTCGCGGGGATCGGGTGCGTCGGCGTGGAGGGCTCCGACGACTTGGTCTCCCCGCTGGTCTTCGACCGCTACCTCGTCGACGCCTCCGACCGGGACCTCCTCGACGAGTCCGTCTACCCCGACAACTCCTTCGCGCTCGGCGACCTGCTCGAGAGCGAGGCGCTGTTCATGGACGCCCCCGGCGTGGTGCGCGTCTACGGAAGCCGGGCCCCGGTCTGGGCGCCGGCCGAGTTCGAGCGGGGCTCCTCGTTCTCGCACTGGGACGAAGGGGTGATCCAGGAGTCCTCGGCCGCGCTGATGACGCCCAGGTTGGCGCCGGGCGAGGCGTACCAGGACCCCGGCGACATCACCTGCGCGCTGTTCGAGGACTTTGGCTGGCCCCTCGGCGCCGGGTGCGCCGAGCTGCTCGGGGCGCCGCAGGAGCCGCTCACGGACGTGCTCACGGTCGAGCGGCGGGGTCCGAACCCCTTTTCCGAGGAGACCGCCTACCGGGTCCTGCTCCCTCAAGAGGGCCCGATGCGCGTCACGCTCTACGACGCCCTGGGTCGCCGCGTCGGCGTCCTGTTCGACGGCCCGGCTGGCCTGGCCGAGCGGGTCACCGTCCAGGCCCGGGGGCTGGCGGCGGGCGTGTACCGGCTGATGATCCAGACGCCCACCGACGAGACGGGCGTGGCCTTCACCGTCGTCCGGTGAGGCGCGCCGCCGTCCTGGGCCTCCTGCTGGCGGCCACCGCCAGCGCCCAGGTCGAGCGGGGGGAGGCCGCGGCGGTGTGCCGGCTCCCGGCCCTGCCCGAAGACGCCGGCCTGGCCCGGTCCGCCGCCGGCGTGGCGCCCCAGGCACGGGCCGCGCGCTCCGCCGCTACCTGCGACCCTGCGACGGAGGGCGCCCGGTTCGAGGTGACCTACACCGGCTTCCCCGACGGCGCCGAGGCCTCGTTCCAGGAGGCCGTCGACGTGTGGGCGTGCCGCGTGCGCTCGGCCCAGCCCATCCGCGTCTCGGCGACCTGGGCGCCGCTGGAGTCGGGCACGTTGGGCACGGCCGGCCCGGTCCTGTTCCGCAACTTCCGGGGCGCCCCGGCGCGCGACGTCTGGTACCCCGCCGCCCTCGCCGACGAGCTCGCCGGCCGCGACCTGGGCGACGGCGACGCGGACGTCGAGGCCGTCTTCAACAGCGACTTCGCGAGCTGGCACACCGGCGCCGGCCGGCCCCCCGAGGGCACCTACGACCTGACCACCGTGGTGCTCCACGAGTTGGGCCACGGCCTGGGGCTGGTGGGCTCGCTCAAGGTCGTGGACGGCGTCGGCACGGTCGGGCCGGAAGAAGGAGGCCCCTTCAGCTACGACCTGTTCGCCCAGACCGCCAGCGGGACGCCGCTGCTGGACCCGGCCGCCTTCCCGGACGGCTCCGCCGCGCTGGCGGCGGCGCTCCAGGCGGAGGTCCTGTTCGACGGCCGCGCGACCCGGCAGGCCGTCGGCGCCCCGCTGAGGCTGTTCGCGCCGGAGCGCTGGGTCCCGGGCGCCTCGTTCTCGCACCTCGACGAGGAGGCCTACCCGCCCTCGACGCCCGACGGCCTGATGACGCCGTTCATCGCGCGCGACGAGCAGATCACCGAGCCCGGAACGGCCGTCTGCGCGATGCTCGCCGACATCGGCTGGACGCTGGCCGGAGACTGCGCCCGCCGCGTCGGCGCGCTCGCCGAGCTCGAAACCGGCCTGGCGGTGGAGCGGCGCGGTCCCAACCCGTTCGCCGGCCAAACGACGCTCCGGCTCACCGCCCAGCCGGCGGCGTCGCTGGAGGCCCGGCTGGTGGACGTGCTCGGGCGCCGCGTCGCCACGCTGGGCCGCCGGGTGCTGGTCGCCGGCCAGTCGTGGGACGTGGTCGTGGACGGCGCGGCGCTGGCCCCGGGCGTCTACTTTGTCCAGGTGCTGGGCGGCACGGCACCCCTGGTGGTCCCGCTGGCCGTCGTGCGGTAGCCGGCCCGCTGGCGGAGGACACCGGGCGGAAGCTCGGCGGCGAGAGGGCGCAGGCGAAAGGCGCCAGCAGGGCGGGGGCTCGACGGGCGGCGCTTGTTCGGCCTACCCTAACCCTGCCCGCCCCTACCCGAAGAGCACGGCCCATCACGCCTGCGCCGCGACCACTGCCAGCGGCCCGACCGCGACGCCCCAAAGGAAATGCGCGCGGAGGCCGAGTGGCGAAGGGGCTTCGCCAACCGTCCGCTCGGGCGGCGGCTGGCGGTCCCAGTCGCGCGCGAGCGGGTCCGGTACGACGTCGGCAGGGGCGGGCGGTCGGACTCGGTAGGCCGCGCGATCCGGGCCGTCACCCTAAGGGCGAAGCCGCTTCGCCAATTGCGCCCGTCGCGCGGCGGCGGGCAGCGCCCAGCCTGCGGCGCGCCCCGGCGACGGCGCGGTGGGCCGGGAGCAAGAGCCGGCGGACGTGGGCCCGCTTCGACAGGCGCCACCCCAGCCCCTCGGTCACGACGTCCCGGCACGGCGAGCACTGCCCGCACGGCTGGCCACGGTGGGGGGTGTGGCAAAACCACGTGAGGGCCATGAGGTCTACGAACCCGGCCTGACGGGCGGCCTCCTCCATGTCCTGCTTGGTGAGGTCGAGGAGGGGGAACCGGAAGGGGAGGAACAGGCCCAGTGGGCCCTCTACGTCAGGCGGCAGGGTGTAGCCACCACCTACGGAGTCGGGGGCCGGCACGACGTGCCCGCCGAGGAAATCGAACGCGCCGGGGTGGACGGCCTTCTCGATGGAGAGGTCGAGCGGCCGGCCCCCGAGTCGCTGCCGGGCGTAGCCTGAGAGGTACTCGTACTGGAGCCCCATGCGACCCTGGGAGCGGAGTTGCCGGATCTGTCGCATGGAGACCGGGTCGGGGTCGAGGTCGTCCTCCGACGACTGGCGCACCGGGGCAAGGAGCGCGCCGCGCCCCCTCCGCTCGACCCCCTCGCGGATCGCCTCCATGGCGGCGACTTCGTAGGGGGAGCCCTCACGGACCGGCGCGATGACGTAGTGCGGCTGGACCGGGTGTCCGTGGTTGAACACGAGGTCGAGCACGCGGTAGGTAGAGTCCCAGCCGCCGGTCCAGAGGACGTCGACGGCCGCGCCGGCATCGGCGCAGGGGGGTGGGGCCGGAGACTGCGTCCCGGCCCGGTTCGGTTCTGACATGGTGTGAGCCTGTCGGTGAGAGTAGGGAGCCCGTGGGGCTAGAGCTTCTGGTTCGTCTCCAGAACAATAGCGACGATGCGGAGGTTCGGCGGCGTGGTCAGGACTTCCGGGCGAGGAGGAGAGGGCCAGCCGCGCCGAGCGCCGCCGCCAGCCCGTCCTCGCCGAGTCCGCCCTCGTCGACGCCTTCGAGCGCCGCGACCGCGCCGAGGACTCGTTCGCCGGCGGGGACCTCCCGGCCGACGTGTTCACGCGGATGTCGGCCCGGTGCGAGGTCGAGGTCGAGCGGCTGGAGGCCGAGGTCGGCGGGCTCCGCGGCCACGACGCGGGCGCCGAGATGGAGCGCGTGCGCCAGGCCACGGCCCTCATGACGGACCTCCGCGAGATCTGGGACCGGGCCGGCGAGGCGGGCGAGGAGGGGGCCGACGCGCAGGCCGCGCTGGCCGGTTCGATCTACCCCGACGGGGCCGTGTTTTCGGAGGGGGCCTTTCGAACCGCCATCCCGAGCGGCCTTTTGTGGCTTCTCGCCGGCAAGAAGGCCGAAACAGAGACGGCCGGCCCCTCGGTGGGGGCCGGCCGTCCTGCTAGGTACGCCCGAGAGGATTCGAACCTCTGACCTTTGGTACCGGAAACCAACGCTCTATCCAGCTGAGCTACGGGCGCGTGCTCAGCAAGATACGGCGGCTCCGGCCGGGCCGGTCTCTCAAGAGCACGTGAACGCCGCGCCGGCTCGCCGCGGCCGGCCCACGCCCGCCCCGCTGGCGGTCAGGGCCGGCCGGTGGCCGAAACGCCCGGAGGCTTCACATCGGCGGCACGGTGGGTTCGCGTGCGCGTCCGTTCTTGGGGCCCACGCTCCGCCGCCGCCTGTGCCCGTCCGCATCTCGTCCGTCCGCCCTGGATCGCTCGCCGCCGAGCTCGGCTGGGCGCCCGGCGACCAGATCCTGGCCGTCAACGACGAGCCGGTCGAGGACGAGCTCGACTTCCGGTTCAAGACGTCCGAGGAGGCCCTGGCGCTCAAGGTGCGCAAGGGCGGGTCGCTGGTCGAGGAGGCCATCGAGAAGGAGGCCGACGAGCCGCTGGGCGTGGACCTGGAGGAGTTCCGGATCAAGACCTGCGGCGACGACTGCGTGTTCTGCTTCGTGGACCAGAACCCGACCGGCCTCCGCGACACGCTGTACTTCCGCGACGGCGACTTCCGGATGTCGTTCCTCTACGGCAACTACATCACCGTCACCAACCTCCGCGACCGCGACCTCGACCGGATCGTGGAGCAGCGGCTGAGCCCGCTCTACGTCTCCGTCCACTGCACCGACGACGACGTCCGCGCCCAGATGATGGGCCACCGGACGCTGCGCGACCGCCAGGGCGAGAAGCTGCGCTACTTCGCCGACCACGGCATCGAGCTCCACGCCCAGATCGTGCTCGTGCCCGGCCTCAACGACGGCGCCCAGCTGGTCCAGACCATCCTGGACCTCTACGACTTGCACGAGCAGCTCTACTCGGTCTCCATCGTGCCGGTCGGGCTCACCGCGCACCGCCAGTCGCTCCACGACTTGCGCCCGGTCTCGCCCAGCGAGGCCCGCCAGCTGACGCGCCAGGTGGCCCGGTGGCAGTCGTTCTTCCGCGAGACCATCGGCCGCGGGTTCGTCTACCTGTCCGACGAGGTGTACCTGCTGGCCGGCCTCGACTTCCCCGACGAGGAGGCCTACGACGGCTACCCGCTGATGGAGAACGGGGTCGGGATGAGCCGCGACTTCCTGGACGAGCTGGCCTTCCAGGCCGAGGAGTTCCCCGACGCGCTGGCGGCCCCGACGCGCGTCACCTTCGTCTCGGGTGAGCTGACGACGCCGCTGCTGGAGTCCCGCGTCAAGCCGGTGCTGGAGCGCGTCGGCGGGCTGGCGGTGGACGTGGTGGCGTGCCCCAACCTGCTCTTCGGCGAGGTCGTGACGGTGAGCGGGCTCCTCAACTTCAAGAGCTTCCTGGCCCGGCTCCGGCCGATGGCCGAGGCCGGCACGCTGGGCGACCTGGTGGTGCTGCCCCCGGACTCGGTCAACTTCGAGGGCCTGTTCCTGGACAACCGCCCCGGCCAGATGACGCCCGGCGACCTGAGTGCGGCGCTGGGCGGCGTGGACGTGGTGGTGTTCGACGGCGACTGGGGCGGCCTGGTCGAGGGCCTGGCCGACGCGGCCCCGGCCTAGCGCGCCCCGCGCTCGCCGGCAACCGTCGCCAGCGGGGCGGCGGCGCGTGAACGGGAGGGGCGGGGGCCGTCAGGATTCGGCCAAGAGAAGCGCTTCCGGTGCTCGGGAAGGTGCGAACGCGCCGGGCGCCACCGTCTGAACCTCTAGCTTCCCCCGGTCGGGCCCAGCGCCACCGTGCGCCCCTGCCCCGACCGGACCCGCAGAGGGCCCAGGCCGAGGCCGGGGCCTCCCTACGCCCGCGCCTGACCGCGCCGTGGCCCCCGACCGCCAGCCGCCGACCGCTTGAACATCAGCTCCATCTTCGGAGACCGCCGCTACGGCATCTCCCTGCCGTCCGCCCGCACCTTCAAGGAGGAGTGGTTCTCCAACGTCCGCGCCGACCTGCTGGCGGGCGTCGTGGTCGCGCTGGCGCTGATCCCCGAGGCCATCGCGTTCTCGATCATCGCCGGCGTCGACCCTAAGGTGGGCCTCTACGCCTCGTTCTCCATCGCCGTCACGACGGCGTTCGTGGGCGGCCGGCCGGGCATGATCTCGGCGGCGACGGGCGCCATGGCCCTCGTCATGATCACGCTCGTGCGCGACCACGGGCTGGACTACCTGTTCGCGGCGACGCTGCTCACCGGCGTCATCCAGATCGTGTTCGGGCTGTTCCGCCTGGGCCGCTACATGAAGTTCGTGCCGCGCTCGGTGATGACCGGGTTCGTGAACGCGCTCGCCATCCTGATCTTCATGGCTCAACTGCCGCTGTTCGTGGGCGCCGGCTGGGAGATGTACGCCGTCGTCGCGGCCGCGCTGGCGGTGATCTACCTCCTGCCGCGCGTGACCAACGTCGTGCCGTCGCCCCTGGTGGCCATCGTCGGGCTGACCGTCGTGACGCTGTTCACCGGCGGCGGGCTGATGCGCGTCGGCGACATGGGCGAGTTGCCGACGGCGCTGCCGCCGTTCGGGCTGCCGTCGGTGCCGCTGAACCTGGAGACGTTTCAGATCATCCTGCCCGTGGCGCTGGCGCTCGCGATGGTCGGGCTGATCGAGTCGCTGCTGACGGCGTCCATCGTGGACGAGATGACGGACACGACGTCCGACAAGGACCGCGAGAGCCGCGGCCAGGGCATCGCCAACATCGTGTCGGGGATGTTCGGCGGAATGGCTGGCTGCGCCATGATCGGGCAGTCGGTGATCAACGTGACCTCGGGCGGGCGCGGGCGACTGTCCACGTTCGCCGCCGGCGCCTTCCTGTTGTTCTTCATCCTGGTCCTGGCCGACTGGCTGGTGCTGATCCCGATGGGCGCGCTCGTGGCCGTCATGTTCATGGTGTCGATCGGCACCTTCGATTGGTCGTCGATCTCGGACATGCGGACGATGCCGGTGACCGAGACGCTGGTGATGGTCGTGACCGTCGGGACGGTCGTGTTTACGCACAACCTGGCCTTGGGCGTCTCGGTCGGCATCGTGCTCTCGGCGCTCTTGTTCGCCCGCCAGGTGGCCGACGTGGCCTCGATGCAGGACACGCTCTCGGACGACGGCCGGACGCGGACCTACACCGTCAAGGGCAACCTGTTTTTCGTGACCGTCACCGGCTTCCTCGACCACTTCGACTTTAGCGACGACGTGGACCGGGTGGTCCTGGACCTCAGCCGCGCCCACGTCTGGGACGCCTCGGCCGTCGGCGCCATCGACAAGGCCGTGCTCCGCTACCGCCAGCGCGGCGTCGAGATGGAGGTGGTCGGGATGAACCGGCACACCGAGGCGCTGGTGGACCGCGTGGCCGTCCACGACAAGTCGGACGCGCTGGCGGTGGCCGGCGGGCACTGACCGCGCGGGGCTAGCTTCCGGCGTCCGACCCCGGCCCCCGGTGCCGCCCGTGCCCGCCCCCCCGCCGCTCTCCACGACCCCGCCGCCGGTCCTCGCGGCCCCCGCCGCGCCGGCGCCGGTCGCCAGCGGCGAGAGCCTGCGGGTGTCCCGAGGCCCGGCCGTGCTCTCGGTCGTGCTGAGCCTGGCGGTGATGGTCGGGATCGGCGTCTGGACCTACGACCCCGCCGCGCTGGCGGCCTTCGCGCGCGACGTGCGGCCGGGGTGGTTGGTGGCGGCGCTCGCCACCGTCGCCGGCCGCGTGGTGTTCGGGGCGTGGCGGCTGCGTCACTTTTCGGGCGGCCAGATCGGGTGGCGCGACGGGCTCAAGGACCAGGTCGTGTGGGACTTTTTCGCCTACGTCACGCCGTCGACGGTGGGCGGCGGGCCGATCCTGCCCGTCTTTATCGCCCGGGACCGCCAGCTCCCGCTGGGCGAGGCCACGTCGGTGGTGCTGTTCGCGATGCTCGTCGACCAGCTGTGGTTTGCCGCGACGGTGCCCGTGCTGTGGGCCTCGGCCCACTGGCTCGACGTGTTCCCCGAGTCGCTGGGCGCCTTGGGCACCGGGGCGCTGGCGGCGTTCCTGGGCGGCTACCTCGTTTGGGTCCTGGCGCTGGCGTACGGGACGCTGGTGCGGCCCGACCGGCTCGCCGCCGTCGTCGGGTGGACGTTCCGCCTGCCGTTGCTGCGGCGGTTCCGAGACAAGGCGGTCCAGACGATGGGGGAGATGGAGGGCCGCTCGCGCGTGCTCCGGTCCCAACCGGCGCGGTTCTACGTCAAGGGCGCCGCGATCTCGCTCGTGCCGTGGCTGTGCCGCTACGGGCTCGTCGTGTGCGTGCTGGCCAGCGTGGTCCCCGACCTCGACGCCGCGCTCGTGTTCGCCCGCTCGGCGGCGATGCAACTGGGCGCGCTCGCCGTCCCGACGCCGGGCGGCGCCGGCGGCGTCGAGGCGCTGTACGTTCTGTTCTTGGGGCCGCCGCTCCAGCCCCAGGCCTTGGTCGCGCCGACGCTGCTCGTGTGGCGCCTGCTGAGCTTCTACGCCTTCATCGCCGCTGGCGCCGGGCTCGTCGCCCGCCACCTCCGCCAGCGGCCCGTCGCCCGCGCGCATGACTAAACCGACCGAGTCCGTCAAGCGGACGAGCGAGATCGAGGAGGTGTCCAACCGCTTGGTCATCCACCCCATCAGCCGGGCGCTGGTGACGGTGCTCGCGCGGCGGGGCGTCTCGCCCAACGCCGTCTCGCTCGCCGGGCTGGCGCTGGGGGCCGGCGCGGCGCTGGCCTACCTCGACTACGCCCAGTGGCCGATGGTGCTGTTGGGCTTCGTGCTCATGGTCGGCTGGCACGTGATGGACGGCGCCGACGGCCAGTTGGCGCGGCTGACGGGCCGGACGTCCGAGATCGGCAAGGCGCTCGACGGGCTGGCCGACCACGGCACGTTCGTGCTGGTCTACCTCGCGCTGGCCGTCGCGGCGGCCCAGGCCGAGGGAAGCTGGGTGTGGATCTGGGCCGTCGCCGCCGGCCTCAGCCACGCCGTCCAGGCCAGCACGTACGAGGCCCAGCGCTACGCCTACGACTACTGGGCGCAGGGGAAGGAGTCCGGCCGGGTGCTGACGCCGGACGAGTTCCGGGCCGAGGCGTCCGGTGCGACGGGCGCCGCGTGGGCCCTGGGCCAGCTCCAGCTCCTCTACCTCACCGTCCAGGACCGCACCGGCGCCGGCGCCGGCCCCGTCCACGACGCGCTGGCGGAGGCGGCCCGCCAGCGGGGCCGGGCGTTCGTGGCGGCGGCGTACCGCGCCACCCACCTCGCCGGCGTCCGCCGCTGGAACGTGCTCAGCTCCAACGTCCGGACGGTCGCCATCGCGGTGGCGTGCCTGGCGGGGAGTCCGGTCTACTTTTTCGCCTTCGAGGCCGTGGTCCTCAACCTCGCGTTCGTGGCGCTCCTCGGGATGACCCGCCGCAACGACCGGGCGCTGCTGGCCCGCCTGGACGGGCCGGCGGTAGACGTGGGCGACGCGAGGGCCGCCTAGGCCGGGACGGGAGCCGCGCCGCCGGTGCTCTCAGGATCTCCCCGAACCGCCCGGTCTCCCGGCGGCGTCCCCAGCGTAGGTTAACGGTCCCGCAACCGCTCTCAGGTCCACACTATGCCCGGTCCCGCCGTCACCCCTCACGACGGAAAGCTCCTCGTGCTCACGCCCGGAATGGGGGCCGTCTCGACCACCTTCATGGCCGGCGTCGAGCTGATCCGGCGCGGCGGCGCCAAGCCCATCGGCTCGCTGTCCCAGATGCAGACGATCCGGCTGGGCGCGCGCTCCGAGAACCGGACGCCGCTCATCCGCGACTTCTGCGACATCGCCCCGCTGGCGGACCTGGAGTTCGGCGGCTGGGACGTCCACGAGGCCGACGCCTACGACGCCGCGGTCCACGCCGGCGTGATCGACGCGCACGAGCTGGCGCCGGCCGAGGACTTTCTGCGCACCATCCAGCCGATGACGGCCGCCTTCGACCAGGCCTACGTCAAGCGCCTGAGCGGGCCGAACGTCAAGGAGGGCGGGACCAAAAAGGACCTGGCCGAAGCGCTGCGCCAGGACATCCGCGACCGCATGGCCGAGACCGGCGCGAGCCGGGCGGTCATGGTGTGGTGCGGCTCGACGGAGGTCTACCTCCGCCCGTCGGCGTGCCACGCGTCCATCGAGGCCTTCGAGCAAGGGCTGGCCGACGACGACCCGGCCATCGCGCCGTCCCAGCTCTACGCCTACGCGGCCATCATGGAGGGCGTGCCCTACGCCAACGGCGCCCCCAACCTGTCGGCCGACGTGCCGGCGCTGGAGCAGCTCGCCGAGCAGAAGGGCGTGCCCCTGGCCGGCAAGGACTTCAAGACGGGCCAGACGCTCATGAAGACGATGCTCGCGCCCGGCTTCAAGGCGCGGATGCTGGGCGTCGGCGGCTGGTTCTCGACCAACATCCTGGGCAACCGCGACGGCGAGATCCTGGACGACGCCGACAGCTTCAAGGCCAAGGAGGTCACCAAGACCGGCGTGCTGGACGCGATCCTGCAGCCGGAGACCTACCCGGACCTGTATGAGGACCTCTACCACAAGGTCCGCATCAACTACTACCCGCCGCGCGGCGACGCCAAGGAGGGCTGGGACAACATCGACATCTTCGGCTGGCTGGGCTACAAGATGCAGATCAAGGTCGACTTCCTGTGCCGGGACTCGATCCTGGCCGCGCCCATCGTCCTGGACCTGGCGCTGTTCCTGGACCTGGCCTCGCGTGCCGGGCGCTCCGGCGTCCAGGAGTGGCTCTCGTTCTACTTTAAGAGCCCCCACGTCGAGGAGGGCCACGTGCCGGAGCACGACCTGTTTATCCAGCACGTGCGCCTCAAAAACACGCTGCGTGTGATCATGGGCGAGGAGCCGCTGACGCACCTGTCGGAGGACGACGAGGAGCACGTCCACGTCGAGGTCGAGTGACGGCCGAGGCCCCCGGCTCGCCCGCGCGCGCCGCCAGCGGCCCGGCCCGGACGGGCGTGGTGCTGGCGGCCGGCTTCGGCTCCCGGCTGGCGGGCGTCGTCGACGAGACGGACCTGAAGCCGCTGACGCCGGTCGCCGGCCGGCCGCTCATCGTGCGGACGCTGGAGGGCCTGGAGCGTGCCGGATGCGACCGCGTCGTGGTCGTACTGGGCTATCAGCCCGACGCCATGCGCGACGGCATCGAGGCGGCGTACGACGGTCCGTTGGACCTGGTGTTCGTCGTCAACGAGCGCTACGAGCTGAGCAACGGCGTGTCGGTGCTGGCCGCGCGCGAGCACCTCGCCCCGGACGGCGGGGCGGCCGGCCCGTTCGTGCTGACGATGGCCGACCACGTGATCGGCGACGAGGTCATGGACCTGGCGCGTGTCCACACGCCGGACCCGGACGGCGCGACGCTGCTCGTGGACGCCAAGCTGGCGACGATCTTCGACATGGACGACGCCACCAAGGCTCGCGTCGAGAGCGGCCGGATCGTAGCCATCGGCAAAGAGCTAGACGCGTTCGACGCCGTCGACACCGGCGTTTTTGTCTGCACCGACGCCCTGCTCGACGCGCTGGCGGCCGTCGAGGCCGAGACCGGCGACGCGTCGCTGTCCGACGGCGTCCGCCAGCTGGCCCAGGCGGGGCGGATGCGGGCGCTCGACATCGGCGACGGGTGGTGGCAGGACGTGGACACACCCGAGATGCTCGCCCAGGCCGAGGCCGTCCTGACCGCCCGCTGACGCGGGCCGCCAGCGGATGAGCGGCGCCGGCGGACGTCCGAGTCGGTGGCGCGGGCGGCCGCCCGATGCCACGTGCCGTTTGCTCACGAGCGGAGCAGAGGACCAACTGTCGGCTCCGGCCGTCGCTCCTCGGGCGAGCGAGACGTTGCCGGGGCGACGGGCACAGCGGCAGACGTGCCCAGCGAGCCGGCACGCCCGGAGCCTCGCCTCCGTTTGGGCGACCCGCCTCGATCCAGACGGGAGGTGGCTAATTTCCCAGCTCCCTTTCCCACCGCTCGCAGTGAGTGGCGGCCCGGCCGCCGTCGCCCCGAGCGCCGCTCTACACATGACCCGACCGCTGCTCTGCCTCTTCCTCGCCACGCTGGCGCTCGCCGCCGGCGGCTGCGCCGAGCCGCCCGGCCCCTCGCCCGAGCAGGTCGCGCTGTTCGAGCAGCCGGTCGACGTGGAGCTGGTGGTGCCGGCCGTCAAGAACGCGATGCGTTACCAGACCGAGCGCGTCGAGGCGCCCGCCGGCGCGACGGTCCGCTTGGTGATGGACAACACCGAGACCACCAGCCCGGCCATGATCCACAACGTCGTAGTGCTCTCCGACCCCGGCGCCATCGAGCGCGTCGGGCTGGCGGCGGCGGCCGAGGCCGACAACATCCCGGACGACCCGGCGGTCCTGTTCTACACGCCGCTGACGCGGCCCGGCCAGCGGTCGGCAGTGGTGTTCACGATGCCGCCGGCGGGGGAGTACCCGTTCGTCTGCACCTTCCCCGGCCACTGGGCCACCATGCAGGGCACGCTGGTCTCGACGGCGCCGTAGCTGGCGGAACGCGCGACCGGAACGACCGCCAGCACCTCCTCGCGGACGGAGTGGAGCCGGATCACCTCTGCCCGCTCGTCCTCGTCAAAATGAACGGCGACAGCGTCACGGACCATGTCGCGCAACTCGCTCGACGCGTCGGCTTCAGTGTAGACCGAGTGACCGAGGGCGCGGGCCTCAAAGCCCCTCCCGGCGACTCAGAGACGAGGAAGACGATAGAACCAGTAGTTCTAAGGCATCGACTCTACTACTGGATCCCGTCCTCAACGCGCGGCGGCAGCGGCGGGAGCGCCTCCATCGAGTCGCGCCGGCGCAGCGCCGGCGGCGCGGCCTCGGCGTCCGCCACCGGCTGGCGGCCCATGTTCACGCGGGGGTCGAGAGACAGCAGCGTCTCCGTCGTGGCCACCAAATCGCGGAAGTTGCGCGTGCGCCAGACCGAGCGGTGGATCCGGGCGATCTTGGCCTGCGTCTGGCGGTAGCGGCTGTCCGGGTTCTCGGCGGCCAGCTCCTGCAGGCGGTCGTGGATCCGGTCCATCCGGCGCTGCGCCGAGCGCGTAAAGCCGAACTGGCCCGTGTCAGCCACCAGCCGGTCGTAGTCGCGGTCGGTCTGGGTCCGCTCCGACTCCTCCAGCAGGAACGTGCGCTCGTCGAACGTTTCCACGTCGCCGATCACGTCCAGCCCGACCGCCCGCAGCACGGCCGCGGCGCCGTCGGGGAGGAAGAAGCGGACCGGCTCGCCGCCCGCGCTGGCGCTCAGCCGCACGTCGCCGGAGGCCGGCACGCCGGCGCCCGAGCCGCGGGGCAGGTCGATGTGGGGGTTCAGGTCGCGGAACTTCTCGTACACCGAGGCGCCCTCGACCGGCCCCCAGTTGAGGCGCCGGCCGTGGGGCTCCAGCGCCGTCAGGATCTGAGACAGCCGCGGCGAGGCGCCCGGCCGGACGCGGACGCGCTCGGCGTGGATGGTCTCGACCGGGTTGACCAGCTGGTCCTCGGTCGCCCGCAGCGAGCCGTACGCCTTGAGCACGTAGACCCGCGACTGGTTGCCGAACGACGAGACCGCGTCGACGCGCTCGAACCCGTCGGTGACGCCCCACATGTAGGCGTCCGAGACGTGCGTGCCGCTGGCCTGCCTCATCCCCGGGTGGGCGCGGAGGAACTCGCGGTAGAGCTTGAAGATGTTGCCCGGCCCGGTGTGGTAGGCCGAGATGCCCGGCAGCTCGTGGCCGACGCTGTTGGCGTAGGCGCGGACGAGCATCAGCGACGGCTCCATGGCCAGCAGCGGGTGCAGCTCCTCGCGCACCCGGACCGTCCCGCCCGAGGCGACCGGCAGCGAGTAGGTCTCGACGTCGAACATGTTCAAGATGTCGGGCATCATCTGGAACCGGCTCCGCGCGCCGGCCGACGACACCAGCTGGTCTTGGTTGAACGTCTCGACGGTCCCGATCTCGGTCGCGAGCACGCTCAGGCCCAGCCGCCGCGCCAGGTTCACCTCGTAGGTGATGTAGCGGGCGTCGCGGCCGCGCGCCTCCCGCGTCTGGTCGGCGTAGCCCCAGCGGACCGTGATGTTCTTTTTGGGGATCCCGTAGGCCTGCCACTTGTCTCGCAGCGTGCGCGTGGCCGTGCGCCGCTCGCGGTTGACCTCGTCCCACGACACCTGCCCGCCGCCGTCGAAGCGGTCCTTGAGGCTCCGGAGCTGATGCACCTCCAGCGTCTTGCCGGTCCGGTCGTCCAGCACGCGGATCGTGAAGTTGTCGTCGACGCCGTAGGCCTTCCGGTACATCTCCAGCCGCCAGCGGAAGTCGGCGAGGTGGTTCTGGGACGCGTCGGCGTCGGCCGCCAGCGAGGCGAAGGCGCCGGCGAAGTACTGGCCGTAGAGCCGGTCCGGGTGGATGTCGAGGCCCTTGAACGTGTACGGGTCGTCGGGGCTGAACGGCACGATGGGCGCCGCCTGCTCCGTCCCGGTCTCGGGGCCGGTCTGGGACTCGGCGTGGAGCTCGCCGCCGCGCAGCCCCACCACCACCAGCGCGACGGCCGCCATCACGCCCAGCGCCGCCAGCGGCACGCGCGCGGCCTCTCGGAACGCCCGCCGGCCGCGCGCGCCCTCGGCCGACTGGTCGTCCTCGGGCTGCAGCGGCTCGCCAAAGGCGTCCACCGGGTCGGCGTCGACGGGATCAGGGAGGGGGCGGAAGGGCTGAGGGTCGGGGGCGGACATGTGTGTGAGTCGGTCGAAACGATGAACGTAGCTAGAACCAGTCCTGCAAAAACCGGACCTCGCTCCGAGAGTTCCGCCTAGCCCGCCTCGCGCGCGCGCGCGACCAAGTCTCGGAACAGCGCGTCCAGCGGAGGCTCCATCGCCTCGGGGTGGAACTGGACGCCGACGAAGCTGCCGTCGGCGGTCTCGATGGCCTCGATCACGCCGTCGGGCGCGTGCGCCGAGACCACCAGCCCGTCGCCGACGGTCTCGACGGCCTGGACGTGGCGCGTGTTGACCTCGAGGGCGCCCGCCAGCCGGGCGAACCGGGTGCCGGGGACGGCCTCGACGGCATGCGTGGTACCGCCGCGCCCCGAGCTGTGGACGTCGGCGTCCCGCTGGCGCTCGACGTCGGCGTAGAGGGTGCCGCCGCGGAGCGCGTTGGCCAGCTGCATCCCGTAGCAGATGCCCAAGGCCGGCCGGCGGGCGACCAGGAACGCGCTCAGGACGCGCGTGTCCGAGGCGACGCGGTCGGGGTCGGTGTCGTCGATGTCGTCGGGCAGGTCGCCCACCAGCCCGCGCGTGACGGCCGGCCCGCCGGTCACGACCAGCCCGTCGAGCAGCGACGCGAAGGCGTCGGCGGCCTCGTCGGTCGCCACCATCGGCACAATGAGCGGCAGCCCGCCGGCGCGCTCGACGGCGCGGACATAGGCCAGGTCCAGGCGTTGCTCCCGGCCGCCGCGCTCGGTGGCGTTGAGCGAGGTCGTAATGCCGATCCTTGGTCGGGTCATGGTTAGGTCGTTGTTTGTAGTGTGGAGTCTATCGGGTGCGGGACTACGCACCAAGGGTCCGCTCCGGCTGGGCCCGATGGGGAACGCGCCCAGCGAGGTCAAAAGAGATCCGCCAGGCCCAGGCGGCCCGCCAGCGGCGACGACGCGGGGGCGAGGCTCAAGATCAGCACGCCCTCCATCCGGACGGCGCCCGTGGCCCAGCGGTCAAAGTCGCCGGCCTCCCACGCGTCCGCCAGCTCCGTCTTGATCGTGCGGCGGGCGCCGGCCTCGGTCGTCGAGAGCCCGTGTACCAGGCGGAGCGTGCGCCGGCCGCGCCGGGCGGACTCCTCGGCGGCGGCGTGCGCCAGCCCCAGCGCCTCCGCGACGCGGGCGCCGTGGAGGTCGAGCGTCACCGACTGGCCGTCGTCGTCGAGCCGCGGGCGGGGCATGGCGGTCCAAATTGAGAGACCGGCGAACGGGGAGGCGTCCGTGGCGTTCCAGGTGCACACCCTCCCCGCGTTCGATTGATTCCGTCCTGGTCTCACGTCAAGTCCCTCGTCGTCACCACGTTCAAGGAGCTCTCCGACGACGACGTCCCCACGCTGGCTGCGGCCATCGCGTACTACACCGTGTTCTCACTGCCGCCGCTGCTGGTGATCTTGGTCGCCGTGGCCGGCGCCGTGTTCGGGCCGCAGGAAGTCGCCGACGCCATCACGGCCCAGGTCGGCTCGGCCGTCGGGGACGAGGGGAAGCAGGCCGTCCAGACGATGATCGAGAACGCGAGCGGGCTCGGGTCCGGGATCGGCGGGAAGCTGGCGGGCCTCGCCGCCCTGCTGTTCGGGGCGACGGGCGCGTTCGCCCAGCTCCAGAAGGCGCTCGACCGCGCCTGGGAGGTCGAGGAGTCGACGGACGGCGGCGGGATCAAGGCGGTCCTCCTCAAGCGCCTGCTCTCGTTCGGGATGGTGCTCACCATCGCGTTCTTCCTGCTGGTCTCGATGGTCGTCAGCGGCGCGCTGTCCTACGTCGGCGACGCGGCGGCGTCGGTGGCCGGGGACGGCGTGGCCGGGGCCGGGGTCCAGGTCCTCAATTTCGTCGTGAGCCTGGGCGTCACGGCGGGCCTGTTCGCCGTCCTGTTCAAGTACCTCCCCGACGCCGAGGTCGCGTGGCGCGACGTGGCCGTCGGGGCCGCCGTCACGGCCGTCCTGTTCACGATCGGCAAGACGGCCATCGGCGTCTACCTCGGCACGGCCGACCCGGGCTCGGCGTTCGGCGCGGCCGGGTCGCTGGCGCTGCTGCTGGTCTGGATCTACTACTCGGCGCTGATCGTGCTCGTGGGCGCCGAGTTTACCCAGGCGTGGGCGGCCCAGATGGGCGCCGGCATCGAGGAGGACCCGATGGTCGACGGCGACGACGACAACGGCGGCGGCGACGAGGTCCCGGTCAGCATGAAGCCTCGGGACCCGGCGCCGTACTGACGGCACGGACGCCGCGCCGGCCGCCGGCGCGGCGCTAGCTCGTCGCGCGGGCGACGGGGCGCACGGGCCGCTTGACCTCCATCTGCTGGATCTTGAACGCCTGGTCGTGGAGCGCCGCCACGTCGTCGCGGTCCAGGCCCAGGACCTCGCGGGCCTCGTGCAAGCCCACGTGCTCGGCCGGCTCGATGACGCCGTCCGCCAGCACCACGTCGATCAGGTTGAGCATGAGCCCGCGGCGGATCTCGGGGTCGGCCTTCTGGAACTCCAGCAGGCACCGCTCCAGCGGCGGCGGCTGGATGGCCAGCCGGAACACCGACTTGCGCGCGTCGCCGGACAGTCCGCCCAGGTCGAGCGACTCAAAGATGCGGTCGTCCTCGCTCTCGTCCATGTCGCGGTCGGCGGCCGACATGGCGAACAGCGCGCCGTAGAACGACAGGCGCTGGTCTTCGGTGAGGGAGGACAGGTCGAGGGCGGGGGTGTCGGACATGGGCGTCGAGAGAGGGGAGGCAAACTACGCCACGCCGGGTCCGCGCTAGGCCGCCCGCGCGCGGGCCGCCCGGCGGAGGGGGCGGACCCGGACCGGCTCCGCGTGGCCGAACAGGTCGCGGAGGTCGCGCCGGAGCCCGTCGGCGCAGGGCGCGTGGGGGCCCTCGGCAAACCGCCCCGCGGCCGACTCCACGAACCGCGGCCAGTCGGTCACGGAGACGCCCGGCCGGAGCGTGACTGGGCCGTCGGGGGCCGGCTGGGCGTCGAGCCAGCGGACCAGCAGGTCGGTCTCGTCGTCCCAGCCGAGCGGCGGCGCCGTCGGCCCGCCCAGGTCGAGCCAGGCGCCCACGCCGCGCTCGTGCCGGCCGACGGCCTCCGCCAGCTGGGGCACGCGGTGGGCGTGGCGCACGTGCAAGCCGCGCGAGGTGCGCTCGACGGTCGTCCGACGCCGCCGGAGCTCGGCGAGCGTCTGGGCCAGCGTCCACTCGCCGGCGTCGGCGGGGAGCGCCGGGGCGACCGGTGCCGAGGTGTCGAACCGGAACGAGTAGCCGGCCAGGTGCGAGGCCGAGCGGGAGGCGGGGGCCTCGGCGTGTGCCTGGAGCGCGCGGACGAGAACGGAGGAGGCAGACATGGGAGTCGGCGGGGGTTCGGGGTCAACCTCGTAATCGGCGGTGTCACCTCTGTGTCACAGCCAGAGCTCCACCCTCTTGTCCGTCCGGCTGGCCCCGGGGCCTTGTGCAGGCGGCAGGTCGGCCCCGCGGCCGACGCGAGGGGCGGCGCGCGCGAAAAGGCGGAGACTCGCCGCCGCCCCGCTGGCGCCGGCCGCCAGCGGGAGGGGAGAGGCCGGCGCCACCGGCCAGGCGGCCCCTAGAAACAGGAGCACGCGCGCCCAGGTAAGGCCACGGACTCCCCCGACCACCGGGCGTCCGTGCTTCTCGCCCCACGCCTCAGGCGCCGGCCTCCCGTTTTCCCCGTCCGCGACGACCCTTCCCATGGCCCCCGACCCGTCCCTTGATCCGTCGCCGAGCAACCTTCCAGACCCCGAGCTCACCGGGCGGCCGACGCCCGAGTTGGAGCGGCCGCTGCCCGACCCGCCCGACCGCCGCGTCGGGTTCGCGCTCGTCGGGCTCGGCGCGTACGCGCTCGAGCAGATCGCGCCCAACCTGGCCAGCACCCAGCACGCCCGGCTGGCGGCCGTCGTGAGCGGCAACCCCGACAAGGCCCGCGCCGTCGCCGACGCCTACGGCCTGGGCCGCGCCCACGTCTACTCGTACGACACCTTCGACCGGGTCGCGGACGACCCGGCGGTGGACGTGGTCTACGTAATCCTGCCCAACGCCTTCCACCGGGCCTGGACCGAGCGGGCGTTCGCGGCCGGCAAGCACGTCCTGTGCGAGAAGCCGATGGCGGCGACCGTCGAGGACTGCCGGGCCATGATCCAGGCGGGTCGGGCCGCCGGCAAGCGGCTGATGATCGGCTACCGCGCCCAGTACGACCCCTACAACCTCCGCGCGATCGAGGAAATCCGGGCCGGCACCATCGGCGCCCCGCGCTTGGTCGTGGCCGACCACGGGCGCATCCTGGACCTCTCGGAGCTCCGCGACCAGTGGCGCGCCCGCAAGGAACTGGCCAGCGGCGGCTCGCTCTACGACATCGGCATCTACTCGCTCAACGGCGCCCGCTACCTGATCGGAGAGGAGCCGACGGAGGTCACGGCGCGGCTCCGCGAGCCGTCTGGCCGGGACGAGGTGAACGTGGAGGAGGGCATCGAGTGGACGATGGCGTTCCCGTCGGGGGTCGTCGCCAACTGCTCGTCGAGCTACCGCGTGTCGGACAACAAGCGCATCCACGTCCAGGGCGCTGAGGGCGGGGTGACGCTGGACCCGGCGACGGACTACTACGTCCGCAACCTGTTCGTGGAGACCGACGCGGGCAGGCGCCAGATCACGATCCCCCGGGCCAACCAGTTTGCCCGGATGCTGGACGAGATGGCGCTCGCGGTGCGCGAGGACCGGGAGCCGAAGACGCCGGGCGCCGAGGGCCTCCGCGACGTCCGCGTCATGCAGGCCATCTACCGCGCCGCCGAGACGGGCGCCGCGGTGCGGATCGACGCGTGACCCGGTCTCGCGGGTCCGGTCTCGCGGGTCCGGTCTCGCGGGTCCGGTCTCGCGGCCCACGCCCGGCCGGCAGAAGCGGACGCGGCCTCCGTCTCTGGCAACCCTCGCTCCCGCTGGCGCCGGCCGCCAGCGGGGCGGGCGGAGGCGCCACGGGCTACGGAATGCGAGAGCGCGTCGTCCTCAAGCCGCGGACGCCCAAGATCTACATGCAGCCTCCTAGTCCCAAGCCGTCGTTCCCGCGCACGCGGGACCGCGTAGCGACGGCGCAGCCAATCCAGAGTGGTGGCACAGCCTCACCCGCCATGCACCACACGCTCGTACAAGTCCAGCCATCCCGGGTTTGACGCCTCGATCAACTCCAGCTTCCACGCCCGCCGCCACGTCTTGATCTGCTTCTCCCTGACGATGGCGTCCGCGATGCGAGGGTGCTCCTCCAACCACACCAGCCGGTCGACGCCGTAGCGTTTCGAGAACCCCCGAGTCGCGCCCTCCTTGTGCTTGCTGATGCGGCCCACGAGGTCGCCCGTCACGCCGAGGTACAGCGTCCCGTTGCGCTCACTGGCGAGGAGATAGACGGTGCCGGTCTTGGCGGCCATGGGGGCAGCATAGCGCCCGGACTCTGGATTGGCTGCGCCGTCGCTGCGCGGTCCCGCGTGCGCGGGAACGACGGGGGGGGGAAGAGAGGAAAGACATCCTCCGCGTGACCGACGGGTAGTCTCGCCCCGCTGGCGGTGGGCGCCAGCGGGGCAAGAACTAACGCCGTGCTCGTACCAGCGAGCAGTAGCTAGCTCGCCTGAACATGGCAACGCGACAGGTCAACAACCGTCAGATGAGGAAAAGACTGGTCACTGCCGTGAAACCAGGGGTGGGTTCCCAGTCAGTTGCTCTACACCTCGTAGGAGAGCATGCTGGAAACCCTCGGCTTGACGGACTGTGAGACCGTTACAAGCCTTCGGTAATACATCTGATTCTAAGACGAGGCCAGCGTCGCGTTCGGCTGAGTCGGTAAGGATCCAAGACCAAAAGCGATAAAATGTTACCAGCAGTACTAATCGGCTGAATTTGTCAGAGCGAAAGTAACCGTTGATGTGTGCCATCAGCGAAGCGTGAAGGTGACGAGTGCCTACCCTGAACCGCCCCGGGTTTGCCGGAGGCCGGTTTACGTGAGTGCCGCCTCGGTGGCCTGAGCCTCCTGGCGGCGGTAGAAAGCGTCTTCGTACTCGGCGGGTGGAAGGTAGCCGAGCGGCTCCAGCAGGCGCCGCTCGTTGAACCACCAGACCCACTCGAGCGTGGCAAGCTCGACGTCCTCGAGCCCACGCCACGGCCCGTCTTGCCGGATGACCTCGGTCTTGTAGAGCCCGATGACCGATTCGGCGAGCGCATTGTCGTAGGAATCGCCACGACTCCCGACCGAAGGCTCGATCCCGGCCTCGGCCAGCCGTTCGATATATCGGATCGAGAGGTACTGGACGCCCCGGTCGCTGTGGTGGGTCAGTGCGCCTTCGGTGTCCCGCTCGTAGAGAGCCTGTTCGAGGGCGTCCAGCGCGAGGTCGGTCCGGAGCGAGTTCGACACGCGCCACCCGACGATCCGTCGCGAGAAGACGTCGATGACAAAGGCGACGTAGACGAAGCCCCGCCACGTCGCGACGTAGGTGAGGTCGGAGACCCACAGCTGGTTCGGCCGGTCGGCCGAGAAGTCGCGCTCGACGAGGTCCAGCGGACGATCGGCCTGATCCGCAGGAACGGTTGTCCGGACGCGGCGGCCCCGAACGGCGCCTCGGAGCCCCACCTCGCGCATGAGGCGGGCGACCGTGCACCGGGCGACCTTGAACCCCCTGGCGGTTCAACTGCCGCCAGACCTTTCGGACGCCGTAGACCCGGCGGTTCTCCTCCCACACGTGTCGGACCTCCGCACGCAACTCCTCGTCGCGGCGTGCACGCGGAGGTCGCAGTGACGGGTCGGCCTCACGGGCCTTGGCAGCGTAGTAGGTCGACGGAGCGATCGGCAGCACGGCGCAGATCGGCTCGACTCCGTAGGCCTCGCGTGGTCGTCGATGAACACCATCATCGCCTCAGTGGGCGGTCGAGCTCCGCCTGGGCGGAATAGGCCGACGCCTTCCGGAGGATCTCGTTGGCGCGCCGGAGCTCGCGGTTCTCCCGTTCGAGCTCCTTGATCCGAGCTCGCTCGTCGGTGGTGGGTCCAGCGCGCCGGCCGTGGTCACGCTCGGCTTGCCTGATCCAGTTGCGGAGGGTCTCGGCGGTGCAGCCGATCTTCTCGGCGACGGACCGGATGGCGGCCCACTGGGAGGAGTGCTGTGGTCGAAGACGAGGCGGACGGCCCGCTCGCGGACCTCGGGGGAGTGGCGGTTGGATCTGCTCATGGCTCCAATCTCTCAAGGGATGGAGCCTCCGGAGATCCCGGGGCGGTTCATACAGCAGCGATCTAGGTGACGCCACCACCTCTGTCAGAAAAAGGGCGATCGCTTGACGGACCCCGTAGCAGGTCAACGCGTTGTACGCGCGACAAGCCCGTTCACCGTCATGGGTAGCGTTGCGCGTACGACGATTGGCCAATGCCACCTGGGCGTCGTATCCAGTTTGGGAGCGTAGCGGGCGGCCCGTACGGCGATGATGGGGCACGGGGATGGGACCACGTCTGCTCAGTAGGTTCACACACAAGATCCTAGCTTCTGGTCGTCCGTCCCTCCACCTATGACGCGCACATACGCCAAGTTCTCGATCGATCTCGCGCTCTGGACACTCGCAACGCCGCTCGCCTTCCTCCTCCGCCTGGAGGATGGGGTCACCGGGTTCGCCGAAGGAATGCTGGTGATGCTGGCAGTAGGGATCCCCATCAAGGCGCTGACCATGGGGCTGCTTGGCTTCCAGCGCCGGTCCTGGCACCGGCTGGGGATGCATGACCTGTTCTACCTAAGCATGGGAATTGGAATCGTCACGTTGGCGTTGGCCGTCGTGGCGATGGGGGTTCCTGGAGTGGCTGTGCCTCGCAGCGTTCCATTCATCGAGGCGATGGTCGCGCTCATCCTGATGAGCAACGCCCGGGTAGCTACGCGCCTCCTGTACGAACGTCAGGGGATCGTGCGCGCGCGCGGTCGCAACGATGACCGCCGGGTGCTCGTGGTGGGGGCCGGCGACGCCGGGTCTATGCTGACGCGCGAGCTCTCCCGCCACACGGTGTCGGGCCGAATCCCCGTGGGGTACCTCGACGACGACCCGCTCAAGCGCCGCCAGCGGTTCGGGGGGCTCCCGGTCTTGGGCCGCATCGAGGACCTCGTCGAGGTCGTCGCCGCCCACGACATCGACGAGGTCCTGCTCGCCATCCCAGCGGCTCCGAGCCGGGTGGTGCGACGGGTACTCGAGCTCGCGCGCGAAGCCCGAGTCGAGCACCGATCGATCCCGGCGCTCTTCGAACTCATCAACGGCTCGGTCTCGATCTCGCAAACTCACCCCGTCAAGCTGGAAGACCTGCTCCGGCGCGAGCCGGTGCGGTTGGACGTCCAGCGCGTCGAGGCCGGGCTCCGCGGCAAGCGGGTGCTGGTGACGGGCGCTGGCGGGTCGATCGGGTCCGAGATCGTGCGCCAGGTGGCCATGTTCGGGCCGAGCAAGATCGTCCTGCTGGGCCGGGGCGAGAACTCCGTCTATACGATCCACCGCGAGATGCGTCGGCGGTGGCCCGACATCGACACCCCGCCGGTGATCTGCGACGTCCGCGATCGGGACTCCCTCCGGCGCGTGTTCGAGGAGCACCGGCCCGAGGCCGTCTACCACGCCGGGGCGCACAAGCACGTCCCGCTCATGGAGGCGAACCCGGAGCAGGCCGTGTTCAACAACGTCCTCGGGACGAGGAACGTGGCCCAACTGGCGCGCGACTTCGGGGCGGCCCGGCTGGTCAACATCTCGACCGACAAGGCCGTCAACCCGACGTCGGTGATGGGGGCCTCGAAGCGGGTCGCCGAGCAGGTCGTCCTGGCGGTGTCCCGGCGGTGCGCGCCCGGCCAGGCGTTCGTGTCGGTCCGGTTCGGCAACGTGCTGGGCAGCCGGGGCAGCGTGGTCCCCCTGTTCAAGGAGCAGATCGCGCGCGGCGGCCCCATCACCGTCACCCACCCCGACATGGTCCGGTACTTCATGACCATCCCGGAGGCCAGCCAGCTCGTACTCCAGGCGGGGGTCCAGGGGGAAAACGGCCAGGTCTACGTGTTGGACATGGGGGAGCCCGTCCGGATCGTGGACCTCGCCCGTGACCTCATCTTGCTCTCGGGGCTCGAGCCTGGGGCGGACATCGCTATCGAGTACAGCGGCGCGCGGCCCGGTGAGAAGCTGTTCGAGGAGTTGCTGACGTCCGAGGAGGGCGTGGTGGCGTCGCCGCACGACAAGATCTTCGTGGCCCGGAAGTCCCCGTTCTCGGTCGGCCCGTTCGAGCGCCAGCTCCGCGAGCTCGTGGCAGCGGCGGAGGCCCAAGACCGGGAGCGGATCCTGGAGGCGTTCCGGAACCTCATCCCCTCCCACCAACTCGGCGAGGCCTTGCCCCGACCGATGGGCCTGTCGGGGGACGGGGCCGGCCCCAGCCTGCCTTTCTTGTCGGAGAGAGAACGGTAAAGGAGAGCGAGCGCCCCTCCCTCCCCAGAAGCGTGACGCCACGCCGTTCTCTGGCCTCAGCAAGTCGGGTGCGCCGCTGGCAGGGCCAGGCTCACCAAGCACCTCGCCGGGGGGTGTGAGAAGCGACGGGCTGCGGCCGGCGTTCACTTACCTGGTCAGAAAAGCGGACACGGAGGACAGACCGTCGAGCCGCCCGAGGCGCCGCGCAGCCCCTAAGGTGGGCGGTCGCGTAGAGGCTGGCGACGTCCGCCAGCGGGAGCATGGCTGGACTGGGCCCTCCAGGTCGGGCTCGGCCGAGGTCGTGATGGCCGTCCTGGCGCTGACGGACGCGCCCGGCGGGGTAGCCCGTTGTCGTGGGGGCGTCTGCGGCTCGCCGCCTGCGGCCCGACACTCCATTCCAGCACGCCAGCGGCTTGCTCGGACTCGGCGAGCGCCCGCTGGTGCCTAGAGGCGACGCCCGGTGGTGGTCTCCGGAATCGAGCGCGGCGGTGGGCCTCGGTCGGGAATGGGCTGGGCCACGACGTCTCGGGGGCCTCCTTTGAGCTCCCGGTAGGACGGCGGGTTCGCAGAATCTACAGGAACTGTCTCTAGAGAGGCCGTTAGCGACATGGCAGGTTTCTTGCCTGTGCGGCGTCTGTCTCCGCTTCAGCGGAGAGTCGTGCCCGAGACGGTCTCGCTTTCCCCGTTGCCCTTGCTTCTGCCCCTCCTCCTCGCTTGCACCGTCGCGGTGGTGGCAAGCCTGCTGACCACGCGGAGCGCCCGCGACCTGGCCGTCCGGCTGGGGCACCTCGACCACCCCGACGAGCGGAAGGTCCACGCCCACGCCGTCCCCCGCGTCGGCGGCCTCGGGATCGCGCTCGGGATCGGGGCCGGGGTCGTGATGCTCACGGTGGGCTCCGCCGCGCTGGGCGTGCACATCCCTGCCCTCGACGTCCTGCCCGTGATCGTGGGTGCGACGGTGGTGTTCGCGCTGGGGCTCACCGACGACCTGGTGGGGCTCGGGTTCAAGTGGCGGTTCCTGATCCAGGCCGGCGTCGCGTGGGCGATGGCGCTGGCCGGCTGGCGGATCGACCTGTCCAACGTGCCTCTGATCGAAGCCCTGGGGGCGACGGAGCAGGCCGCGATTGCCGTTCCGCTCACCGTCGTCTGGACGGTCGGCATCATCAACGCGATGAACCTGCTGGACGGGCTGGACTCGCTGGCCGGCGGGACGGCGCTGATCGGGTTCGGCGCGCTCGCGCTCGCGTTCCTCCCCGGCGGTGACACGGTGCTGCTGACGCTGTGCGCGCTGGGCGCGGCGGGCACCGCCGGGTTCCTGGCGTACAACCGGCCGCCCGCGTCCGTGTTCATGGGCGACGGTGGGAGCACGTTGCTCGGGTTCCTGCTGGCGATGGCCGGCGTCCGCGGCGTGGGGTCGATGCCCTCGGGCGGGTTGCTGATCCTGCCCGTGGTGGCGTTGGGCCTGCCGGTGCTGGACACGCTGACCCAGATGGTGCGCCGGCTGTCGGAGGGCAACAGCCCGTTCCTGCCCGACCGCGACCACCTCCACCACCGGGCCTACGACCGCAGCCCGACGGTCCAGGTGGCGGTGCGCAAGCTCCACGGCACGGCGGCCGTGTTCGGCGCGCTGGCGGTGGCGCTCCGGCTGGCCGCGGGAGAGCCCGAGCTCCAGCTCGCGATCTTGGGCGTCACGTTCACGTTCGCGTACGCCGTCGTCCGGCGGCTGGGCTACGTCCGCGTGCAGGACGTGGCCCGAGCGGTGCGGCTCCGGTTCTGGCGCCGAGCGCGCGCTCGGCGGAGCGCGGCCTACCGGGCCGCTCGCGAGAACGACCTCCCGTCCCAGCCCGGCTCCGGTGACGGGTCGGCCACGCACCCCGTCCCCGAGGTCCACGCGCGCTGAGCCGCTGGCGCCGCCCGCCAGCGGGGCCGCCCGCCAGCGGGGCCGCCCGCCAGCGGGGCGTCGAGGCGGGGCCTAGAACCGGGCGCTGAGGTAGGGCCGGCCCCAGCGCAGAAACACCAGCGGGGCGGCGTAGCGCCGGCGCCCGTCGAGTGCGTCGTCGATGGAGCGGGCGCGGACGGCCAGCCCGGCCGTCACGTCGGGCAAGAGGCGCACGCCGGCCTGGGCCTCGACCAGCCACTCGACCTGGCGGACGCCCTGGAGCGTCGTGATGCCCGTGTCGCCCACGCGGTCGGTGTAGGGCCGTGACGGGTCGGCGCCGTAGTTGAGCTCGGCCGTGTTGCGGCCCCGCACCGTCCGGACGATGTCGATGGACCCCTCGACGTCCGGGACCGGGCGGTAGCGCGCCGACACCGTCAGGTCGCTCGCGTTGGGGCCGGCCGGGTGGCCCAGGCCGTCGCGCTGGTGCGTGTAGCTGGTCTGGAGCGTCCGGTGGGAGTAGAGGTAGGGGCGGAGCCGGGCGTACTCGACGCCCAGGTCGAGCCCACGCACGCGGCCCAGGCCGGGCACGCCGGGGTCCGACACGTCGGCGCCCAGGACGACCCCCCACTTGCTGCGCCAGTCGTCGTCGAAAAAGGCCGAGGCCACCAACTCGTCCAGGACGCCTTGTGCGTAGAGGCGCGCGCCGGCGACGGGCCGCCACGCGACGCCGGCGCCCAGCAGCACGTTGTCTGGGCTGCCGATGTCGCGCTCGGTGCCGCGGTAGAACTGGAACGGGTTGAGGTAGGCCAGCTCGAAGCCGCCGCGCCGGCCCTGGGCGCTGGTGTCGGTGGCGAAGGCGACCGTCTCGAACAGCTCGACCTCGACGCCGGCGCCCACGTCCACCGCCAGCCGGTGGGCGGCGACGTAGTGCTGGGGCGCGAACCCGTCGCTCTCGGGCACGTCGACCGACCGGGCGAACAGGCTCTGGAACGCGACCCGCCACACCCGGAAGCGGAGCTGGAGCTGGTCGTACGGCGCCGCGTAGTTGCTGAGCAGGGCCGACCCGCGCCCGACGCCCCAGCGGTTCCGGTCGCGCCCGAACCGGACCTCGGCGCCGGGCCCCGTGTACCCGATCACGCCCGTCGTGTTGAGGTAGTCGTAGACCGGGGCCGGCCCCCGTCCCTCCGGGAAGGCGACGGCGCCCAGGCGCGGCGCGGTGCGACCGTCGGTCTCGCCGAGGGGGACGCGCCGCTGGGTCTCCTCGACGCGCCCGTCGAAAAACAGCCGCCCCAGCCGGCCCGCCGCCCGCACGCCGCGCGCGGCCGAGTACACGAACGGCGACGGGTCGGCGCCGTCGGCCTCGGTCTGGCGGCCCGGGCCAGCCTCCAAAAACAGCAGCGGCTCGACTTCGAGCGCGAACGTCGTCCCCTCGACCCTGCCCGCGGCGCGGGCAAAGGCGCGGCCGTCGCGGTAGAGCGCCGTCCGCGCGGTGACGGTCGGCCCGAACACGCCGCCGACGACCGCGCCGCGGTAGCGCGCGAGCCGCTGGCGGTCGAGGGGGGAGAGGAGCGCCCGGGGACGGCCGGCGCCGGCGAGCCGGGCCAGCGAGTCGCGGGCCGCCAGCGAGTCGAGCAGCGCGTGGGCGCGGTAGGTCGAGAGCGGCTGGGCGCCCAGCTCGGGGTCGGAGAGCGCGCCCAGCACCCGCTGGCGCTCTAAAAAGTGGTGGACGTCGTCCTCGGGCTGGAGGAGGCCTTCGGACTGGGCCAGCGCAGCGGGCGCGGCGGCCAGGCCGACCGCCAGCGCGGCGAGGCGGAGCGCTCGCACCTAGTCCTCCGCCTCGGCGGCCTCCGGTCCCGGCAGGGCGGCCGCGGGCGCGGCCATGTCGCCTTCGAGCAGCAGGTCGAACAGGTGCGAGAGCGTGTCGCGCAGCTCGCCGCGCGGCACGATCCGGTCCACGAACCCCTGCTCCACCAGGAACTCGGCCGTCTGGAAGTCCGGCGGCAGGTCGCGGCCGATGGTCTCGCGGATCACGCGCGGGCCGGCGAACCCGATCAGGGCGCCCGGCTCGGCCAGGTTGAGGTCGCCCAGCATGGCGAACGAGGCCGTGACGCCGCCGGTCGTGGGGTGCGTCATGAGCGACACGAACGGCAGCCCGCGCTCGGCGAGCACGGCCAGGTTGGCGCTGGTCTTGGCCATCTGCATCAGCGACAGCGCGCCCTCCATCATCCGCGCGCCGCCCGACTGGCTGATGATGACGCAGGCGCGGTCCTCGTCGACGGCCCGGCGCACGGCCCGGGCGATGGTCTCGCCCACGACCGAGCCCATCGAGCCGCCGATGTAGGTAAAGTCCATCGCGGCGATGGACGCCGGGTGGCCGCCGACCAGCCCGGTGCCGCTCACGGCGGCGTCGTTGAGCCCCGTCTTGAGGTCCGCCGCCTCGATGCGCTCGGGGTAGGGCTTGCGGTCGACGAAGTCGAGCGGGTCGACCGAGTGGAGGTTCGCGTCCCAACGCGTGTACGCGCCCTGGTCGAAGAGCAGCTGGAGGTAGCCCAGGCCCGACATCGGGTAGTGGTGGCCGCACGAGGGGCACACCAGGAGGTTTTCTTCGAGCTCGTGCTGGCTCGTGATGGTGCCGCACGAGGGGCACTTGAGCCAGTAGCCCTCGGGCGTCTCGTTGCGGTCACGCTGGTCGGTCTTGATGCCTGCCGACTGCCGTTTAAACCAGGCCATACGCTTGGGTGGGGTCGCCGTCCGGGATGCTAGGCGCCCAAGATACCGCGGGGCCGAGTCACGGCCACGGGCTTGAGGTAGAGCGGCTCGGACGTGGCCGGGTCGTCGCCGCCGGTCGCGCGCCAGCGCGCGATCCCGATCCGGGCCACGGCCACGCCCGAGGCGCGCATCTCGGCGCGCGGCGCGTCCAGCTCCAGGGCGGCCGCGCCCGGGCCGCCGACGGCGGCGCCGGCCGGCATCCAGTCCGCGACGGCGCCGACCGCCAGCGGGGCGGGGGGGAGGGTTTCGTCGGGCACAGCTGATCCGTTATTGCAATAGGCAGCGGCGTAGACCTCGCCCCGCCGCGACGGCAGCACCGCGACCACCACGCCCGGCTGGCGGGCCGTGGCGGCGAGCGCCTGGAGCGTCGGGACGGCCGCCAGGGCGCAGCCGGTGGCGAGCGCCAGCCCCTTGGCGGTGCTCATCCCGATGCGGAGCCCGGTGTAGGAGCCCGGCCCGGCCGCGACGGCCACCAACGCGAGCTCGCCCACCCCACGTCCGACGTGCTCGAACGCCTGCCCAACGAGCGGCGCCAGCCGCCGGCCGTGCGCCCTGGGCACGGCGATCTCGGCCTGGAACCGGACCGCCGCCCGCTCGGGGTCGTCGCCGTCCAGCAGGGCGACGGCGCAGACGTCGCCGGAGGTGTCGATGCCGAGCGTGAGCATGAGCCTGGGGGAGAGGGACGGGCCAACGGCCACCGAGCGGCGGGGTTCGGCGGCACGGCCCTTGCGCGGGCGGCCCCCCATGGCTCAACCCCTCCCCATCCCGCCCATTGCGCCCCAGGCCGTCGGGGCGGAGCACGAACTGGCCGCCGCGGTGGCGTTTCGGATCGGCCGGCCGGTCGACTCGTGGGCCGTCGTGGCCGCGCTCGAAAGCGAGGGCTGGCGCGACGTCGACGCCCGGGAGCGGTTTGGACGCGAGGACCTGTTCGGCCTGGGCGAGGACCTGTTCCCGGCCTGCCAGGTCGAGGCGGGCCACCTCGGCGCCGACGCCGGGCACGACGACGACCGGGAGTCGGCCGCCCGGCTGGCGGTCGGGTTCGGCGCCAGCTACGGGCGCGGGCTGCTCTACGCGCTGCCGGTGGCGGGCCAGATCGCGGCGCTGGTGTGGCTCGGCTACTCGCTGTGGGCGTCGGTGCGCCTGACCGAGGGCGGCGCGACCATGATCGCGATGGGCACGATCGCGAGCTTTATCGTCACGGCCGGGTTCGTCCAGGCCCTGGCGCACGAGACGTCGCGGCTGCTCGGGCACGGGTTGGGCGGGCAGGCGCGCCGGATGGCGTTTCGGATCGCGGGCCTGGGCGCCGCGGCCGTCGCCGCGACCGGGGCGCTGGGGTTCGCCGTCAACCTGGTGGTCCCGTTCTACCCCGTCGAGCTGGCGGCCGTCGGGACGACGTACTACGTGCTGCTGGGGTGGCTGTGGCTGGCGCTGGCGCTGCTCTACGCCGAGGAGCGGCTGTGGGCCGTCGGCGCGGCGACGACGCTGGGCATCCTGCCCGTCTGGGGCGCCGTCGCTGGGCTCGGGTGGGGCATCCACACGGCGCACGCGCTGGGGCTGGTGGTCGCGATCGCGGTCGCGCTGGCCTGGGCCGCCTGGCGCTTGGGCGCGAGCGCCGGGCGCCGCGAGAGGGCCGGGCGCCGCGAGAGGGCCGGCCCGCCGCCGCCGCTGCCCCGGGCCTCGACGGTGGTCCACACCACGCTCCCGTACGTGGCGTACGGGGTCCTCTACTTTTCGGTCTTGTTCGCCGACCGCGTCGTCAGCTGGTCCGCCTCCGGCGACGACCCGTTGGCGTACCCGCTCTGGTTCCGGACCGACTACGAGCTGGGCATGGACTGGGCGCTGGCGGTCATCTTCGCCATGCTGGCCGCCGTCCCGTTCTCGGTGCGGCGGATGTCGGGCCAGATCCACGAACTGGCCCACGTCGCCGACCCGGCGGAGGCCTCGGCCCACATGCGGCGCCAGTACCTCCGCCACCTGGCCGCGCTGGTCGGCATCGGCGTGGCGGCGGTGGGCGCCGTCTGGTGGGGCGGGCTCTGGGTGGGCGCCCACGGGCCGGCGCTGCTCGGCCCCATCTTCGAGCCCGGCGTGACGCGCACCGTGTTCGCCGTGGCGGCGGTGGGCTACTTCTTCTTCAGCGTCGGGCTCATGAACGGGCTCGTGTTCCTGGCCCAGGGCCAGACCGGGCGCGTGCTCCAGCCGCTGGCCTGGGCGCTGGCGGTGGACCTGGCCGTGGGCTTCGCCGCGACGCGGGGCTGGGGCTACGAGCACGCTGGGTGGGGGCTGCTCGCCGGCTCCGCCCTGTTCGCCGCCGTCACCACGCGCCACGCCCTGCGGATGCTCCGCCGCGCCGACTACTTCGCCTACGCGGCCTACTGACTGCGGAGGCGGCCTCATCGGGGCCAGCCGCGTCGGGGCCGGCCGCCAGCGGGACGAGCCGGTGAAGCTCCGGTGGCGGGCTATCGCGGCGGCGACGCCGGCCGATACCCCGGGCCCGCCCCACGCCGTTCCCCTGTGACGCTCGACCTTCCGTACTCGTGGACGCTGCTGATCGGGCTCGCGCGCGTCGGGCTCGTCGCCTGCGTCTCGTTCCTGGTGCTCACGCGCGTCGCGCTGCCCGGCACGTCGGGGCGGTCGTCGTGGGAGGGGCGGGGCTGGGGCGACGCCGTGCTGGGCGTCTCCGCGACCGTCATCGCGGCGTCGGTGCTGGGCCTGCTGGGGTGGTTCGACACGGCCTCACTGGCGACCACGCTGGCCCTCGCGCTGGCGGGCGGCGCGGTGCTGCGCTACCGGAGGCTGTGGCGCCGCACGCTGCTGCACCGCTACGCCGACCTGCTGCGCTGGGTCGAGCGCGTCCTGCCCCCCGGCCCCGTCGCCGACGGGCTCGGCGGCCTCACCCCCGGTCCGGCGCCTGAGGCCGGCGAGGGCGGCCCGCGCGACCGGCCCTGGCTGACGCCGCAGGCCGGGTGGTGGGTGGCCCTGGGGCTGGCCTCGGTGCTGGCGGCCGGCGTGCGCTTGGTGCCGACGTTCGCCCAGGCGGCCCCGTTCACGATCCGCTACTACGCCCACCTGGAGACGTTGAAGGGGCTGCGCGTGGGCCAGCCGGTGGGCTCGGCCGAGGGCTGGGGCCTGCACGCGCTGGCGCTCGCGCTGGGCGAGATGGCGCGCGTGGACCCGGCGCTGGTGCTCCGCGGCATCGGCGCGGCGTCGGCGGCGGCCGTGACCTACGGCGTGTACCAGACGGCCCGCTTCTACTGGGGCGGGCGGGCGGGCGCGTTCCTGGGAGCCCTCTTCGTCGCCGCGGGCGGGCCGCTGCTCCCGCTCCCGCTGGAGCGCCAGGCCGGCGCCGAGCCGCTGATGCTGGCCGCGGCCCTCGCGCTGCCCGTGTTCCCGCACCTCGCGGCCTACATCGGCTCGGGCGAGCGGCGCGGGCTGACCGTCGGCGCCGCCGGCCTGGTGGCGTCGGGGCTGGTGTACCCGGCGGTGGGGGCGCTGCTCGCCGCCATCGTGGCCGTCTACGTGGGCACGATCGGCCTCCAGGTGGCGTGGCGGACCCGGCGCGACGGTCCGGGCTCGTCGCGCTACCGCGACCGGGGGCTGTGGCGGCGCATGACCGCGCTGGCCGTCGGCGGCGGCGTGCTGGCCGGCCTGGGCCTGGCCTACGTCCGGCTAGTGGCCGCCGCCAGCGGGACGGGCTCGTTCGCCTACTTCGACCTGGCCCGAGCGGTCCGGCTGGACCCGGTGCCCGTCGCCGTGGCGGGCGTGCTGGGCGGGCTGGTGCTGCTGGCGCCGGCCGTGCCCGGCCGCGACCGGTTCGCCGACGTGCTGCCCCGCCCCGGGGCCCTCCTGAGGACCGGCGGCCAGACGCTGGCCATGCTGGCGCTGTGGCTGGCGACGGGCGCGGGCTACGACGGCCTCTCGGGCGCCGCGGCGGTGCTGCTGATGGCGGCCGTCGGGGTGGACCTGGCGCTGATCGCGACCGAGGTCAAGGTGCGGCTCGCTGCGGCGTGGCCGGAGCGGTGGCACCTGGCCGTGCCGCCGTGGTCGGCTGCGGCCGGGGCGCTCGCGGCCGGCGTGGCCGTGATCGCCACCGGCTGGTCGGTGCCCACGCCCGGGCCGACCGTCGAACCGGAGGGGTTCGTCGAGGCCTACCTCGACGTCGACCGCCAGTCGCTGCCCTACGCCTGGACGGCCGTCGGCCACGGCGGCACCCGGACGCTGGTCGCCCACCACGGCCGGTTCATGGACTACGAGTATTTCCTGGGCCGCTACGACCCGGCCACCTACGACCACGGCGGCGCCGGCCAGATCCCCACGCCCGACGTGTTCCTGTTCGTCGAGCGCGCCGGCGGCCCGTCCGGCGTCGCCCCGGAGCTGATGCCCGCCGGCGCCGACCTGCCCGCCCGCCTCAGGCGCTGGGTCGAGGTCTACCGCCGGCGGCCCGACCAGGCCCCGTCGCTGAGCGTCTTTTATCAGGACGACCGGGTGGCGGTGTACCGGATCGGCCGTCCGGCCCCCACGCTGCTGGACCTCGACGCGGGGCTCGCTCCCGGAGAAGGGGCCGGGCTCTTCGCCAAACGCAGCGCGGCGTCCTCCGCCCGCCGTCTCCCCACCGGCTCGTAACGGTGCGCACCCCCCTCTCTTCTGCTCTCGGCGCCGCGCTCCTGGTCGGAGTCCTGACGGCCGTCATGGCGACCGTGTGGCCGGGGGACGCCCAGGACGAGGCGGCCCACGACGTCGCGCCGATGGCGCCCGAGGTGCTGCTGGTCGTCGACTCGGCCGACCCCTACGCGTCGGCCGTCGCCGCGCAGGCCCGGTTCGCGCTCGCCCGCGCCCGGGTGCCGGTGGCCGAGCACGACCTGGCCGGGCCGGCGCCGCTCCCCCCGCTCGGCCCCTACGCCGCCGTGCTGACGGCGGCCGAGCGCCTGGACGAGGTCGCGGCCCCCGACGCCGCCCGGCTGGCGGCGTTCGTCGACGGCGGCGGCGGGCTGGGCGTGCTCTACCGCGGCTGGTCGCCGGCGCTGGCGGACCTGCTCGGGTTCGCCGGCCCGGCGGCCCCGCCGTTCTCGGCCCTCCCCGAGACCCTGCGGACCGCGACCCCGCTGATGCCCGGCGAGGACGGCCTGGTGCTGCAAACGGGGCCGTCGTTCGCGTTCGACGCTAGGCCCCGGCCGGACTGCCGCTCGCTCGCCGACCGCGTGGCCGGCGGGGTCGTCCGCGGCCCCGCCGGCTGGACGTGCGCGCGCGGCGCCGGCCGCGTGGTGTTCTGGAACCACGTCGCGTTCACGTCCAAGGTCTACCGGGGCCACATCCTCCAGACGCTGGCCCTCCTGCACCCGGCCCACGCGCGGCCGCTGGCCGCCTGGGCCACCGTCTTCCTGGACGACTTCCCGGCGCCCGCCTCCAACGCCGAGATCGGCTCGCCCTGGCGGCGGCACGGCCAGACGCCCGCCGAGTTCTACGCCCGCCGCTGGTACCCCGACATGGTCGCGCTCGCCCGGGAGGCGGGCCTGGTCTACACCAGCACGGCGATCTACGCCTACAACGGGCGCACGCGCCCGCCCTTCCCCGTGGCCGAGTGGCTGGCGGGCCGCGTCCGCGAGGGGAGAGGGGCCGTGCCGTACTCGCCCTGGATCATGAGCGTCGATGCGCGGCGCTCCGAGATGGCGCTCCACGGCTACAACCACCAGCCGCTCATGACGTCGGTCTGGGGCGGCCCCGAGCCGATGCGGCAGGCGCTCGCCGCCGCGCGTCGGCGCTGGGTCGTCGAGGGCGTCGCGCCGCTGCCCCGGACCTACGTGCCGCCCATGAACCGGGTCGACTCGGTCGGGCTGGCGGCGCTCCGCGACGTGTTCCCGGAGGTCACGACCGTCGCCAGCGTCTACACCGACGACCCCGAGTCGGGCGGGGGCCGCGAGTTCGGGCCGGAGCCGTGGGCGCCCGGGCTCTACGCCCTGCCCCGCAACACGGCCGGCTTCGTGCTGACCGACGCCGAGCGCCTCAAGATGCTCTCGGTGCTCCACACCGTCGGCGCCTGGAACCACTTTGTGCACCCCGACGAGGTCTACCCCAACGCCGACCGCGAGGCCAACTACCGCCAGGCCGGGCTCCCGTCGCCCACGGCGCTGGGCTGGGACGAGACCCGCGACAGCCTGCTGCCGTCGTTCCGGCGCTGGGTCGCGTTCGCCGAGGCCCACTACCCGTGGCTCGACGGCCTGACCGCCCACGACGCCGCGCAGCGGATGCGGGCCTTCGACACGCTCCGGGTCGGGTGGGCCTCGTCGCGCGCCGGCGGCCGCCGCCAGCTGGCGGTCTCGGCCAGCCGCTCGGGCCAGACGTTCCTCACCTGGGCCTCCCCGGGCGAGGCGCTCGCCTCCGTCGAGGGCGGCCGCGTGGTGGACGTGTGGCGCGGCCCGCTGCTGTCTCAATACGTGGTCCGGGCAGACGGCCCGCGCGTGACGCTGACGTTTAACTCCGCCTGAACCCATGACCCGCATCCTGTTGTCCCTCAGCCTGTTGGGGATCGTAGCCTCGGCCCATGCGCAAACCCCTCGGGACACGCTGGAGGCCCAGCTGGCCCAGGCCCCCGGCGACGCCCAGGCGCGCCGGGCGCTCTCGGACCTGCTCGTCGCCCAGGGCCAGCCCGCCGCGGCCGTGCCGCACCTGGCGTGGCTGTCCGACCACGCCCCGCGCGACCTGGCGCTCCACCGGAGGCTCGCCCAGACGCTGCTGTGGTCCGACCAGCCGGCCCGGGCCGCCCGGGTGCTGGCCGAGGTCGTCGCCCTCGACCCGGCCGACGTCGAGGCGCGCGTCCAGATCGCCGAGATCGTCACCTGGGACGGCGGCGCCGACCGCGCCGTGGCCCTGCTGGCGCCCGTCGCCGACGCGCACCCCGACGACGCGCGCCTGCACCGGGCCCTGGCCTTTGCCCTGATCGCCGCCGACGACGACCGCGCCCGCGCCCAGACCACGCGCGCGCTGGCGCTGGCCCCCGACGACGCCGGCCTCTTGGTCGAGGGCGCCGCCCTGGAGCGCTGGCAGGGCGACTGGCGACGGGCCCAGCGGCGCCTGCGCCGCGCGCTCCGCCAGCCGCTCACCGACCCGCAGCGGGCCCGCGTGCAAACGCTGCAGGCGAGCGTCGGCGAGGTCTCGGCGGCGACCGTCACCACGACGGCCGTCCGCACGAGCGACTCCAACGGCGTTACCCGCGTCGAGACGCCGGGCCGCGTGTCGGTGCCCCTCAACGGCCGGTGGACGGTCGGCGCCGAACTCGTGGGCCACCGGATCCAGGACGCGACCGCCAGCGCGACGGGGCTGGCCGTCGCGCCGCTCGTGGTCTTCCGCCCCTCGCCCGCGTTCCAGGCCGAGGCGGTGGCGGGGCTGGCAGGCGGGGCCGGGGCGGCGCTCCACGCCCGCGTCTCGGGCCAGCGCGTCTGGACCCGGCGCGGGTTCGCGCTCGCCCGGCTGACGGCGGCCACCCAGCAGGCCACCGAGGCCGTCGACGCGCTCGGCCTCGGCCTGCGCCGGACGAGCCTGACGGCCGAGGGCTACGCCGAGCCGTCGGCGTCGCTCGTGTTGAACGGGCTGCTGGGCGGGCTGGCCTATTCCGACGGCAACCGCCGCGTCCAGGCCTCGCTCGCCGCGCGCTGGCTGCCGGTCTCGGCCGGCCGCCGCGACGGGGGGGCGCCGGTGGCGTCGGCCGGCCTCGCCGTGGGCGGCGTCTACGAGGACGCCCAGACGGTCTACCCCGACGCCCGGCCGTACTACACGCCCGACGGCCTGCTCACCACGTCGGCCGGGCTGGCCGTCCGCGTCGCGCCGGCGCCGGGCCTGCGCCTGGACGGCACGGTGGGCGTCGCCCGCCAGTCGGCCGGGGCGACGTCGCTGGCCTACGGCGCGGTCGCCGCGTTTGACCGCGGGCCGCAGGCGGTCCGCCTGGAGGTCCGCCGCACCGGCTCCTCGGCGTACTCGGCCGACGTCGTCGGGCTGACGGTCCGGTTCCGCCTGCCATGACCCGCTTTCTCTCCGCTCTGATTCTGCTCGCCACGCTCGCCGCCTGCGCGCCGCCGCCGCCCGACTACGACGCGGCCGTCGACCGCGCGGCGCGGCGGGCGGCGCTCACGCGCGCCCAGACGTTCGCTACGGTGCTGTCGCGCCGCGCCGCGCTCGACAGCCTGGCCGCCTACGACCTGGTGATCCTGGACCCCGACGCCTACCAAGCCGCCGACCTGGCCGCGCTCCGCGCCGGCGGCGTCCAGACGCTGGGCTACGTCAACGTGGGCGAGCTGGAGGACTGGCGGCGCTTTGCCGGCCGCGTGGACCCGGCCTGGGTGCTGGGCGAGAACCCCAACTGGCCCGGCCACCGCTTCGTCGACGCCCGCCAGCCCGGGTGGCGGGCGCTGGTGGTGGACGAAGTCGCGGCCGGGGTCGTGGGGAAAGAGTTCGACGGGCTGTTCCTGGACATGGCCGACGTGGCCGCGCCCAGCCTGTTCCCCGAGACCGCCGGCGGCGTCGTGGCCTTGATCCGCGCGCTCCGCCAGGCGTACCCGACGCACCTGCTGGTCCTCAACCGCGGCCTGTTCTTGCTGGACAGGGTGGGGCCGGACCTCGACGGCCTGCTGGTGGAGGGCGCCTGGGGCCGCCTCGACTTCGCCTCCGGCCGCTACATCCGCACGCCCGACGACGAGAGGGACCATCTGCTCTCGGCCCTGGGCGCGTTCCGCGACGCCACCGGAGGCGCGACCTTCGTGATCGACTACGCCGACACCCCCGGGCTCCGCGCCCACATCCGCTCGTCCGCCCGCCGTGCCCAGATCCCCGTCTTCGTCAGCACGACCGCCCTGGCCGACCTCCCGGCCGCCAGTGACGGCCGCTAGCGCGCCGCGCGCCGACGTGGCGCTGGTGCTGGAGGGCACCTGGCCCTACGCCATCGGCGGCGTCTCGACCTGGGTCGACGGGCTGGTCCGCGGGCTGCCGGGCGTCCGGTTCGGCGTGGCGCACCTGTACGCCGGCGACGCGCCCGGCCCCGCCCGGCTGGCGGTCCCCGAGAACGTGGTCTGGCGCCGCGACCTGGGCCTGCCCGACGACCTGGCCGCGGTCGACCCTGGCGCGCTGGCGGCGGCGATGCCCGAGGCCGGCCTGGTCCACGCGCTCTCGACCGGCTTCGCCGGCCTGGTCGGCGCCGAGGCCCGGCGCCAGCGGGGCGTGCCGCTGGTGGTGACCGAGCACGGCGTCTACTGGCACGAGATCGACAGGGGCGCGCCGGAGCTGGAGACGGGCCTGAGGGTGCTGGGCGCCGACGTGTCCGGCGGCAACCCGTGCGCCAGCCGGGCCGGCTGGGTGGCCCGGTTCCAGGACTACGCGCGCGCCGCCTACGCCGCCGCCGACGTGGTGACGACGGTGACGGAGGCCAACCGCGCCTTGCAGTCCGTTGTTGGATTCGATGATGCCATCGTCATCCCCAACGGCGTCCGCCGGCCGCTGGGGGAGGGGCCGCTCGGCGCGGACGAGCTGGCTCGCCTCGACCCGTCGGCTCGTCTGGCGGCCGACTTCCGCGTGGGGTTCGTGGGCCGCGTGACGCCGCTCAAGGACGTGCACGCGGTGGTGCGCGCCGTGGCCCGGCTGCCGGCGCCCGGCGCGCGCCTGCACCTGATCGGCCCCACCGACGACCCCGAGTACGCCCAGAGCTGCCGCGCGCTGGCGGAGCGGCTGGGCGTGGCCGACCGCGTCCACCTGACCGGCGTCCAGCCGGTGGGCCTGTGGCTGCGCCACCTCGACGCGGTGGCGCTCGCGAGCCGCAGCGAGGCCGAGCCGCTGGCGCTCTTGGAGGCCATGGCCGCCGGCGTGCCCGTCGTGGCCCCCGACGTGGGCGGCGTCCGCGCGCTCGTCGCCGGCGGCGGCGGCCCGCCGGCCGGGGTCGTGCTGGACGCCGCACCCGACCTCGCCCCGCCGCTGGCGGACGCGCTCGGCCGGCTCGCGGCCTCGCCGCCGCTCCGCGCCCGGCTCGGCGGCGCCGGCCGCCAGCGCGCGGCGTCGCGGTCGGTCGAGGCCGTCGCCCGGCAGTATGGGGCGCTGTACCAACGGCTGGGCGTGGCGGCCCCCGCCGCGCCGGCGCGGTCGGGGTAGGGCACGGCGGGCGCCGCGGCCCACGGCCCAGGCCCGCGAGGCGGAACCGCGACGTTCCGAAACGGCGGGCCATACGCGGGCCGGGCCGGTGCGGCAGAAGGCGGCCGCCGCCCGGCCGATACCGGGGGCGGACCTCCCGCTCTCGCCATCGCTGCCCGCCGCCTGTCCGTCCTGCTCACCACCGAGGGCACGTACCCGTTCGAGGGCGGCGGCGTGACCTCGTGGGCCGACACCGTGCTCCGGGGCCTGCCCGAGGTCGACGTGCACCTGCTCGCGGTGACGGGCTCGACGACGCTCCGACTCCAAAAGGAGCTCCCGCCGCACGTCCGCTCCGTGCAGGCCGTGCCGCTGTTCGGGGCCGCCGAGCCGACCGAGTTCACGCGCTGGGGCGAGCCGTTCGCCAGCACGGTGCTGCGCCGCGCGCGGACGGTGCCGAGCGTCGTCGAGCGGCGGTTCGTGCCGCTGCTGAGCCGGCTGCTGGAGGCGCTAGAGCGGCCCGAGCAAGCCGGCTGGGCCGAGGCCGAGCTGATCCGCGACCTCAACCGCTACTTCGTCCGGTTCGACCACCGGGCCTCGTTCCGCTCCGAGGGCACCTGGCGCGCCTTCCGCGACACGGTCCTGGCCCAGGAGGCCGGCTCCGACGTCGGGGTCACCCTGGGCGACTTGGTCCAGGCCCTCCGCTGGCTCTACAGCTTCCTGCTGCCGATCACGATGCCGGTGCCCCAGGCCGACCTCACGCACGCGACGCTGGCCGGCTTCGCCGGGCTGGCGGGCGTGGTCGCCAAGCTCGAGCGCGGCACGCCGCTCTTGGTCACCGACCACGGCATCTACCTCCGCGAGCGCTACATCGCGATGTCGGGCGCGGCCGACTCGTTCTTCCTCAAGCGGTTCCTGCTGCGCCTGGTGCACCTCGTCAGCCGCGTGTGCTACGTCGCCGCCGACCAGGTGTCGCCGGTGTGCCACCACAACACCCGCTGGGAGCGGCGGATGGGCGTCTCCGACGACCGGATCGAGACCATCTACAACGGGATCGACACCGACCGTTTCCGGCCGCCCGAGACCGAACCCCAGCGCCGCCGCCCGACCGTCGTGGCGGCCGCCCGCGTGTTCCCGCTCAAGGACATCGAGACGCTGATCCGGGCCTGCGACGTGGCGCGCCGCCGCGTGCCCGACGTCCACGTCGTCGTCCACGGCGACCACGGGGTGGACGAGCCCTACACCGCCCGCTGCCAGGCGCTCGTGGACGCGCTCGGCGTGCGCGGCCACTTCACGTTCGCCGGCCACCACGACACGCCGTCGGAGCTGTACCACGAGGGCGACGTGTTCGCGCTCTCGTCCATCTCCGAGGGCTTCCCGTTCTCGGTGATCGAGGCGATGGCGTGCGGCCGGCCCGTCGTGGCCACCGACGTGGGCGGCGTCGGGGAGGCGCTGGCGGGCGGCGTCGGCGTCGTGGTGCCGCCGCGCGGGTTCGAGGCGTTGGGCGACGGGCTGGCGGACCTGCTCCTGGACCCCGGCCGCCGCTCCGCCCTGGGCCGGCGCGGCCGCCAGCGGGCCGTGGAGGCGTTCGGGGTCGGGCGGATGCTCGACGCCTACCGCGCGTCCTACTTCCGGCTGGCGGGCGGCGCGGGCGCCGCCCCGGCCCGGACCGGTCGCGCCCCGCGCGCGGCGGCGCCCGCGCGGCGGCGCGACCGGTTGGAGCCGGTCGAGGCCTAGCGCGGCCCGGCGGGCTCGCCGAATCCTCGCGGTGCCGCGTGGCGCGTTGGGGGGCCGAGACACGCCCGCGGGCCTCGGTCGGCCCCGGCCCCGCGCGGCCGGGCGCGAGATGTCACAGGCCCGTCGTTACCTTGGAGTCCAGCCCTCGATCCCATGTTAGGACTCCGATCCGGCCACACGCCCAAGCCGCGCGGCTTCGGCTACGAGCCCCGCTTTTACGACCCCGACGCCGAGGACCGGCGCAAGCGCCAGCTCGCGTTCGTCCGCCCCAGCGAGCGCCGGCAGCGCACGACCAAGCAGCCCCAGTTCGTCGCCGTCGGGCTCGGGCTGGTGCTGGCCTTCTACCTGTTCCTCAACATCGAGGGCATCGTCGAGCGCGTGACGGCCTTCGGCGGCTGGTTTTTCGGCGGATAACCCATGGCCACGCCAGACCGCCAGCCCGGCGAGAGCGGGGCCACCGACGGGCTGATCCGGGCCCTCCCGGACACGCTCGCGAGCAAGATCGCGGCGGGCGAGGTGGTCCAGCGCCCCGCCAACGCGCTCAAGGAGCTGATGGAGAACGCGCTCGACGCCGGGGCCAGCCGCCTGGACGTGACGCTCAAGAAGGCCGGCAGCGAGCTGATCCAGGTCGCCGACGACGGCTGCGGCATGGGCCCGGCCGACGCGCTCGCCGCCTTCGGGCGGCACGCGACGAGCAAGATCCGCCGGTTCGAGGACCTGGAGCGCCTGCGCACGCTCGGGTTCCGCGGCGAGGCGCTGGCGTCGGTCGCGTCGGTGGCCCAGGTGGAGCTCACCACGCGCCGCCAGGGCGACGAGGTGGCCACGCGCGTCCGCGTCGAGGGCGGGGAGGTGGCGGCGTCCGGGCCGTGCGCGGCGCCGGAGGGCACCACGATCTCGGTCCGCAACCTGTTCTACAACGTGCCCGCGCGGCGCGCCTTCCTCAAGAGCGCGGCGACCGAGTTCAAGCACTTGGTCGAGACGTTCCAGTCCTTGGCGCTCTCGCACCCCGGGGTCGCCTTCTCGCTCGTCCACGACGACACCGAGGTGTGGCGGCTGGCGGGCGCCGACGCCGACGCGCTGGCGCTCCGGCTGGACGCGCTGGCGGGCGGCGGGCTCGACGGCCAGACGGTGGCCGTCGAGGAGTCCACGAGCTACCTGTCGGTGCGCGGGCTGGTGGCCCGGCCCGCGCGCGCGCGCCGGAGCCGGGGCGAGCAGTACCTGTTCGTCAACGGCCGCTACGTCCGGAGCCGCCAGCTCGACCACGCCGTCGCGGGCGCCTTCGGGGCGCTCCTGCCCGAGCGCCACCACGCGCTCTACGCGCTGTTCCTGGAGGTCGACCCGCGCCACGTCGACGTCAACGTGCACCCGACCAAGACCGAGGTCAAGTTCGACGACGACCGCGGCGTCTACAGCTTCCTCAAGGCCGTCGTCAAGCGGTCCCTGGCGCAGGACGGCGTCGGGGTGGCGTTCCAGCCGGACGCGCCGCGCGTGGCCCCGCGGACGGGCCCTCCGGCCTCGGCCAGCTCGGTGCTGGAGGAGTCGCCGGACCTGCCGATGGGCGACGGCTCCGGGTTCGCGCCGCCGTTCGCGCCGCCGCCCGCCGCGCCGCCGCCCACGAGCGCGACGCCGAGCGGGCGGGGGGACGGCCCGCCGCCGACGGTCCGGCTGGAGGCCGGCTCGGGCGCCGGCGCCATGCCCGACCGGCCGTCCGCCCGGCCGCTGGGGGCCCCGCCGGCGCCGGCCGCCAGCGCGGCGCCCGAGCCGGCCCCGTCCGGCCCGATCCCGTCGGGCCTGGGCCCCGCCCCGGCCTCGACCGACGACCTCGACCCCGGCCCGGACCGGACGCTGTGGCAGCTCCACGGCCGCTGGCTCCTCTCGCCCGTCCGCTCGGGCCTGTTGGTGGTGGACCAGCGCGCGGCGCACGAGCGGATCCTCTACGAACGCGCGCTGGCGTCGATGGAGGGCGGCATGGCGCCGAGCCAGCAGCTGCTGTTCCCGTTCACCGTGACGCTGGGCGCCGGCGACCGGGCGCTGCTGGCCGAGATCCTGCCCGACCTCCGGGCGCTGGGCTTCGACATGGAGGCGCCCGAGGGCAGGCCCGTCCTGGTGCGCGGCGTCCCCGCCGACGTGACGCTGGGCCACGAGCGCGACGTCCTGGACGACCTGCTCGACCAGTACCGCCAGAACCGCGACGCGCTCCACCTCGGCGCGCGCGACAACCTGGCCCGCAGCATGGCCTCGCGCAGCGCCATCCGCCCCGGCCACCCGCTCGGCCCGGTCGAGGCGCGCTCGCTCGTCGACCAGCTGTTCGCCTGTGACGACCCGTTCTCGGACCCGGCCGGCCGGCCGACCATGACCCGGATGTCGAGCGACGAGATCGAACGCCGCTTTCGCCCGATGTGACCTGGGCCCGGAGGCGTCGCCGCCGGCGCCGCGGCGCCCCGGTCGGCAGAGACCGCCAGCGCGGAGGCGCGGTCTGAATCCCCGCCCCTCGGCCGGACGTTGAGGCCCCACGCTCGCCCCCGACCCGTGACCGACCCGACTCTCTCCCGGCCGCCGGCCCCCGCCCCCGACCGCCCCGAGGCCCTGGCCGACGCGTGGCCCGCCGCCCGCGTGATGCCGCTGGTCGGGTGGATGGAGCGCAACCGGTTCCACCCGCTGCTGGCGGCGCTGCTGGTGTTCGTGCTCGCCTTCGTCCTGTTCCAGGCCGTCATCGCGCCGCTGGTGATCGGCGTGGGCGTGGTCCTGGACATGATGGGGAGCGGCCAGACCACGGCGCCCACGCCGGCCGACATCATGGAGCAGCTGACGAGCAACCTGCCGCTGCTGATGACGGCCAACACCGTCGGCCAAGTGGTCGGGTTCGGGCTGCTGGCGTGGGCGGTGGCCCGGCTCCACACGTCGCGGGCAGGCGAGTTCCTGCGCGTCCGCCGGCCGGACGCGGCGGGGCTCGGGCTGGCGGCGCTCGGCTGGGTGGCCCTCTACCCGGCGGTGCTCTGGACGGGCCAGCTCAACGCGTCGATCCCGCTGCCGGAGTCGGTCCGCGTGCTGGAGCAGACCCAGGTGGACCTGATCGAGGGGCTCCTGCTGGGCAACGAGCTCAACGCGTTCTTCCTGTTCGTGGCCCTCGCGCTCACGCCCGCCATCTGCGAGGAGCTGTTGTTCCGGGGCTACCTCCAGCGCCAGGTGGAGCGGGGGATGGGGACCGTCGCCAGCATCGTGCTCGTGGGCGTCCTGTTCGGGCTCTACCACCTCCGGCTGAGCCAGGCGATCCCGCTGTCGCTCTTGGGCGTCTACCTCGGGTTCGTGGTCTGGGCCACGGGGAGCTTGTGGGCCGGCGTGCTGGTGCACCTGCTCAACAACGGGCTCGCCGTCGCCGCCGCGGCCGCGGCCCGCCAGTCGCCCGAGGTCGACCTGGAGGCCATCGAGGCGGCCGGCGTGCCGTGGTACTTTGGCGTGCTCGGGCTCCTGGTCGTGGCCGTGCTCGCGCGCGTCATGATCACCCGCCGCCTCGGCATCGCCGGGCCCGAGCCGGACTCGCGCCCGGTCCCCGTCTCGCCCCCCTCCTCCGTCCCGCTCCCGACATGAAAGAGCCATCCAGCACGCCCCTCGACGACAGCGCCTCCGGCCGCGCCTCCCGCACCTACGAGGGCTGGGTCTCGGTCTTCGAGTGCTCGACCGACTTCGAGGCCGACCTGGTCCGCGACCGGCTCGACGAGGAGGGCGTCGCCGCCGTCGTGCTGACCCAGCGCGACCACTCGTTCAACCTCAACGTGGGCGACCTGGCGCCGGTCCACGTGATGGTCCGCCCCGAGGAGGAGGCCGAGGCCCGCGGCATCCTGGACCGCGCGCCCTTGTCGGACGAGGACCTCGAAAAGGCCGCCATGGCCGCGGACGTGATGGCGCCCGACGCCTACAGCCCCTCGGCCGAGGCCGCGCTCGACTCCGGGATCGAGGAGATCAGCCTCGACGTGCCCGAGGACGACGACCTGGACGGAGACGACGCCTAGGTGTCGAACTTTGCCCAGCGTGTCCTGACGGCCCTGGTCGGCGCGGCGGTGGTCGTGGCGGCTGTGTGGCTGGGCGGGTGGGTGTTCGCCGTGCTCATCACCGCCGCCGCGCTGGCGGCCCAGGTCGAGCTGTACCGGCTGCTGGCCGCCGCCGGGACGCGTCCGCTGGTGGGGCTGGGGCTGGTGCTGGGCGCCGTCGCCGTGCTGTGGCCCTGGATCCCCGGCGCGGGCCTGGTGCTCGCCGGCGGCCTGCTGGCGCTCTTGCCCGCCGTGCTGTTCCTGCGCCGCGAGACGCCGCTGCTGGACATCGCCGGCACCGTGTTCGGCGTGTTCTACCCGGCCGGGCTGGCCAGCAGCGTCTTGATCCTGCGCCTGTCCGACGCCCCGTGGCTGGGCGCCGCCGGTGCCTTCTGGGTCACCGTGACGGTCCTGTTCTGCATCTGGGGCGCCGACTCGTTCGCCTACCTCGCCGGCCGCTCGTTCGGCCGGACGCCGCTGTTCGAGCGCGTGTCGCCCAAGAAAACCTGGGAAGGCGCCGTGGGCGGGGTGGTGGGCGCGTTCGGGCTGGCGGCGGCCTTTAAGCTGGCCATCGTGGGCAGCGTGCTGAGCTGGCCCGACGTGCTCGTGATCGCGGTCGCGTGCGGCATCCTGAGCCCGTTCGGCGACTTGACCGAGAGCCTGTTCAAGCGCTCCGTAGGCGTCAAGGACTCCGCCACCTGGCTGCCGGGGCACGGCGGCCTGCTCGACCGCATCGACGCAACGATCGTCGCCGTGCCCGTGATCGCGCTCTACCTGGAGGTCACGCGCGGCCTGCTGTAGCGCCGGCTCGCAAGGGCCGCCAGCGGGAGGGGGATGACGCGCTGCGGCGTATTTCTGGAAGATCGCAACCCTGGAACGGTGGGGCGCTCCGCAGAGGACCGGCCGTGACATGGCGGACGGAAAGTGGGGAGAGGCTGCTCCAAGCAGATCCGTTCGGTCGCCTGGCTCGCGAGATCCGCCAGCGCGTTGGGTGGAGGGGCGCCGCCCGCTGGCGCCCGGCGTCGGCCTGTGCTTGGACTGTTAAGAAGGCGTGACAGGAGGAGCGATGCCGCAGTGCGGAAACATCCGATGCCGCACTGCGTCAAAGGAGGCGAATCACCTCTTCCTTTATGGCCCGTCTGATCAAACGCTACGGCAGTCGAAAGCTCTACGACACCTCCGAGAGCCGCTACGTGAGCCTCGACGAGGTCGCCGGCTTCGTCCGCGACGGTGAACAGGTCCAGGTGATCGACAACAAGTCCGGCGCCGACGCGACGGCGGCCGTCCTGACCCAGATCATCTCCGAGGAGGGCCGCAACGGCCAGGGCCTGCTCTCGGCCGGCTTCCTCCACGACCTGCTCCGCGTCGGCGAGCGTGCCATCAAGGCGGGCGAGGGCGTCGTCGAGACCGGCATCAGCCAGGCCCGCCGCGGCGTCGACGACCTGGCGCGCCGCGCCGTCGACCGCATCCGGCCCGGCGGACCCATCGGCGAGGTCCGCGACGAGATGGAGCGCCTGCGCGCCCGGCTCGAAGGGCTCGAACGCACCCTGGAGACCCTGGACCAGGAACCGGCCGACTAACTCTGGGGCTCCGGCCCCGCTCTGCACACCCACACTCCGACCCCCAATCCCATGGCGATCACGACCAAGAAAAAGCCCACGACCACCGAGAACCTCCAGAAGGAGCTCACCAAGACCACCGACGACGCGATCTCGACGGCCAAGACGACCGTCGACTCGGTCCAGCGCGACCTGACCGAGGCCGCCGGCGACGTCAAGGACGCCGTCGGCAAGGTGTTCCTGGCCGGGCTGGGCGCGCTGGCGGTCGCCGAGGAGGAGGGGTCCAAGACCTTCAAGAAGCTCGTCAAGAAGGGCAAGAAGGTGGAGCTGCCTGGGCTCGGGATGGAGCGCGTCAAGGCCATCCGCGACCAGATCGAGGGCCGCGCCGACGAGGCCGCGGACGCGGTCAAGGGCCGCGTCAACGACGCGAAGTACGTCGCCGACCAGACGGCCGACAAGGCCGAGGACCGGATCCAGGAGACCGTCAAGACCGTGATGACGCGGCTGGGCGTGCCCACCCGCAAGGAGATCTCGGAGCTGACCGCCAGCGTCGAGCGCCTGACCGTCAACATCGAGACGTTGAAGGGGCAGCGCGCGTCGCAGGCGGAGCTGACCCTGGAGTCTGTCGGCGGCGGCTGGTACGAGGTCAAGATCGGCGACGTGGTGGTCGAGAAGATCCAGGGCAAGGAGGAGGCCGAGAAGGCGCTCATCCGCGTCCAGGAGCAGCGCGGCTAGACGCTCGGCACTCGCTTTGCTCCATCGTGGAGCCGGCCGTCGGGCGGACGCGGTGATCGTGTCCGCCCGACCTGTGTCCGGCTCCCTTGTCGTCCCCCCACTCATCTCCCGTTATGCAGCTCGCAGACTTCCACCGCACAGGCTCGGTCGGCCTCGCCCTCGCCGGCGGCGGCCCCGAGGGCGCCATCTACGAGATCGGCGTGCTGCGCGCGCTCGACGACGCGCTCGACGGCCTCGACCTCAACGACATCCCGGTGACGGTAGGCGTCTCGGCCGGCGCGTTTCTGGGCGCCTCGCTCGCCAACGGCATCACAACGGCCCAGCTGGTGCGGTCGGTGGTGGGGGAGGCGTCGGCCGAGCACCCGTTCCAGCCCGAGATGTTCATGTCGCCCGCCTTTGGCGAGTACGTGCGCCGCGGGATGCGCGTCCCGGGCCTGATCGCGGACGCGCTCCGGTCGGCCGTGAGCGACCGGGCGTCGGGCGGCCTGGTCGCCGAGCTGGTGAACCGTCTGGGCCGGGCGGTGCCGGTCGGCGTCTTCGACAACCGGCCGCTGCGCGAGTACCTGGAGCGCGTGTTCGCGGTCCGGGACCGGACCAACGACTTCCGCCTCCTGCGGAACAGGCTGTTCGTGGTGGCGACGGACCTGGACTCCAGCCAGACCGTCGTGTTCGGGTCGCCGGGCCACGACGACGTCCCGATCTCGCTGGCGGTCCAGGCCTCGACGGCGCTGCCGGGGCTCTACCCGCCGGTCGAGATCGGGGGCCGGTCCTACGTCGACGGCGTGCTCAACAAGACCGTCCACGCGTCGGTGGCCTTCGAGGAGGGGGCCGGGCTGGTGATCTGCGTCAACCCCATCGTCCCCGTCGACACCGCCAGCGCCGTCGCCGACGGGGTGATGGAGCGCGGGCGCCTGACCGACCGCGGGATGCCGGGCGTGATGAGCCAGACGTTCCGCACGCTGATCCACAGCCGGATGGGCACCGGCATGGCGTCCTACCGCGGGCGCTACGAGAACGCCGACCTGGTCTTGTTCGAGCCGCCCAAGGACGACTTCCTGATGTTCTTTACCAACGTGTTCTCGTTCTCTGCCCGCAAGGAGGTCGTGGCCCACGCCTACCGCTCGACGCTGACGCAGCTCCGCGACCGCGCCGACGAGGTGGGGCCGATCCTGGAGCGCCACGGGATCACGCTGCGCGCCGACGTCCTGGCGCGCTCCGAGTTCGACGTCTGGAGGAGCGTCGGCATCGGCGACGGCGCCGTGGCTCCCTCGACCGCGGTCACGCGCGACCTGAGCGACGCGCTCGCCCGTCTCGACACGCTGATCGGGTAGCGGTCGCGCGCCCGGACCCGCCACCGCGCGTGTCGCGCTACGCCCTCGCCAAGCGCGCGCCGCCCGCCCGGGCCTCGGCCCCGCTCAGGCGCCGCCGATCTGGAGGTGGTCCACGACCCGGCGCACGCCCGGCAGCCCGCTCGCGAGCGAGACCACGACCCCGCGCGCGGCCGCGTCGGCCGCGACGCCGTAGACCGAGACCACGCCGTCGTGGACGTAGAACGCCAGCCCCGACACGGCCGCGCCCGACCGGCGGACGCCGTCGCGCAGCCGGAGAGCCAGGGACCGGTCGGAGGCCGTCCGCGCGCGGAGCGTCTGGTGACGCCCGACCCGCACGCGGAGGGCGGGAGGGAGGCCGAGGATCCGGGAGCGAATGGACACGAGCCGAAGGGGGGACGCCGGAGGCCAGCAAGCGGCGTGCCACACGCCCCGCCAGCCGCTGGCGCCGGCCGTGGGCAAGCGCTACCGGCTCAGGCCGCCGGCCAGGCCGCCCAGCCGGCGCCCGAAGCCTTGGGAGCGGACCGTCGAGTTGGGCACGTCGAGCCGCAGCAGGTCGCGCAGGAAGCCGCCCTTGACGTAGAGCGAGACCGCGAACAGCTTGGTCTGCCCGATGGGCTGCCAGTTGACCGACATCTCCCAGCAGTGCAGGTCGCGCACCAGCGACAGCCGCGTCTGGGTGACCTCCATCGCCTTGAGGTCCAGGCCGGTGCTGCCCGTGACCGACCACTTGGGCGTGAGCTGGGCGCGGAACTGGTTCACGTCGATGGCCGCCGTGGTCGTGCCCTCCGAGAACCCGTTGCCCGGGGTGGTGTTGACCGACAGGCCGGCCGAGAACGACCACGGCGCCGAGTAGTCGATGAAGCCGATGGCCGCGCTCCGGGGCGCGCCCATGGTCGGGTCGTAGTCGGGGAGGTTGAGCGACCGGTCCGCCACCGGCCGCACGTCCGACGGGCCGGTGGCCCGGCCGGAGCTGAAGGACCGCGTGACCTGGAAACCGGCCCTCGTCACCCGCAGCGGGCGGCCCGTGGCACCGAAGTACGTCAGCGGCGGGAGCGCCGTGCCGGCCGTGTCCGGGGCGTAGGCCGAGAGCTGCGCCGACCCGCTGGCGTTGAAGCCGTAGACCTCCGTGCGGAACGTGGCCGAGAGGTCGTTGATGGGCGTCCGGTCGTCGGCGAAGTTGTAGCCGCCGTTGACCGAGACCGCCAGCACCTGGCGCGTCGTCCGCTGCTCGGCGCCGGTCGAGTCGGTCTGGACCGTCCGCGCCACGAACGCGTTCTGGACGCCGAACGACAGCGACCGCGTGGGCGTGACGGGGATCGACGGGTGGATGGCGTAGCGCCGCGTCGTGCCCAGCGAGTCGGTCTGGACCTCGCGGACGAACCCGAACGCTTGGTAGTCGGGCTGGACGTTGAGCGAGACCTGGGGCGAGACCGTGTGGCGCAGGCCGTCCAGCCGGCCGATGCGGATCGGGAACGTGCCGTAAAACTCGGTGCTGGCCGACAGACTCGCCACCGCCTGGCGGACCGCCGTGAAGCCGGGCTCCGTCGACGGGACGGCGCTGCCTGTCAGCGGGTCGTACGTCTGGACGAGGGACTGGCCCGCCCACGTCTCGGTGTAGGCCAGGTTGGGGCTGAGGTTGAGGTTGAGGCTCGGGATCGAGAACGTGGCGTTGATGGGCACGCGCTGGACCACCTGGTAGTCGAACTGCTGGAGGTCGCACGCCGGGTCGTCGGCGGGGCAGGCGCCGCGCCGGAACGCGTCGGCGCTCGTCAGCGCCTCCAGCACGCCCACCGTCGTGTCGCCGACGGCGCGGTAGGTGAACCCGTTCTGGACGTTGGCGTCATACTTCAGGTTGATCTTCTCGTACCAGCGGTCGTCCCGCCCGCTCCGAAAGGGGAACAGCCGCTGCTGGCTAAACGCGATCTGAGGAAGCTGGGCCTGCGTCCGGTCGTTGGCGAAGTCCTGCGACACCCGGCCGGAGACCGTCAGCGAGCGGCCCACCGACGGCCACTGCTGGTTGTACGTCACCGACGACGAGGTGGTGGACTGGATCTGGTTGCTCACCTCCTCGGCCGCCTGCCGCTGGCTGACCGACTGGAGGTCGACGGACGCGGTGAGCCGCTGGCCGCCGGGGAACGTCTGGTTGTGGGTCCACCCCAGCCCGAGCGGGATCCGGGGCGCAAACCCGGGGTCCGTCGACTCGCCGGTGCGGAGCCGCCCGACGTCGAGGCGGAGCCCGCCCGTGTAGGCGTAGCGCCGGCTGTACCGGACGGCGCTGGAGAGCGAGAAGGAGCCGGCCGTGCCCACCTTGGCCGCCACCTGGGCGTCGAGGTAGTCGCTGATGGCCCAGTACCACCCCACGTTGCCCAGGAACAGCCCGTAGCTCGTGTCCTGCCCGTAGTCGACCGCCAGCGGGCCGCTGCGCCGGCCTTGGGCCGCCGGGAAGTAGCCGAACGGGAGGGCCAGCGGCATCGGGATGCCGAGCAGCTTGAGCTGGACCGGCCCGGTGTAGACCCGCTTGCCGTCCACGATCTTGATGCGGCCCGCCTCCAGCGCGTAGTGGGGGTGGTCCAGGTCACAGGTGGTGTAGGCGGCGTCCTCGGCGTAGATCACGTGCGCGTCCTGCTGCTTGATGATGCCGCCCAGTAGGAACCCCTGCTCGATGGCGGTCCGCGCGCCGGTGATCCGCCCGCGCTGGGTGCGCAGGTTGTAGACGAAGCCCTGGCCCGTGAACTCGCCCTCCTCGCCTCGGTACCGGGGCACGCCGGACGTGTCGCCGGCCAGCGCCGAGGCGCGCAGGGCCTGGTTCCGCGACTCGTAGTCGACCCGGCCGGCCGTGATGGTGGACCCCTCGTAGTCGGTCTCGACGTCGCCGTAGAGCGACACCACGTCGCCCGGCCCGCCGGTCGAGTCGCGCGGCGCGATCACGATGCGGAGCGAGTCGCGCGCCGTGTACGCCACCGGCCGCTCCAGCCCGCCCGGCGCGGCGGGCGCCGCCGGCACCGGCAGCCGGATGGGAGCGCCAGCCGCTGGCGGCGTGCCCGGGAGGGCCGGCGGGGCGTCCAGGGAGTCCGCGGTCAGGGAGTCGGCCGCGAGCGGGACGTCCAGCGAGTCCGCGACCTGGGCCTGGGCGGCCGAGGCCAGGCCCGCCAGCAGGGTGAGGAGCAGGAGCGAGAAGCGACGGGGCACGGCGGCGCGGAGACGGGGCTCGAACGGGGCGCGGGGGCGGATCGTGCGTCCGCTACTCCGCGTCGTCCAGGTGCTCGAACACCAGGCGCGCCGCGCCCAGGAGCGCCACGTCGTTGCCCCGCGTCTCGCGCACGACCCGGACGCCCTCCGCCATCGACGGCATCACGGCCCGCTGGAGCGCCTTCCGCGCCGGGTCCAGCAGCCACGGGCCGGCGTTCGACACCCCGCCGCCGACCACGAACGTGCGGATGTCGAGCAGGTTGACGACCGAGCCCATCAGCACGCCCAGCTTGTGCCCGGCCCACGCCAGCAGCTCCTGGGCCGCCGGGTCGCCGGCCACGGCCGACGTGTGGAGCCGCTCCGGCGTCACGTCGCACAGGTCGTGGCCCGAGGTCTGGTGGAGGTGCGTGTCGCGGGCCAGCAGCTGGTAACGCGCGTGGCGCGACAGGAACTTCTGGCCGAGGTACGCCTCGGCCGCGCCCGCCACGCCGGCGCGGCTGTACGGCCCCTCGTAGTCGATGGACACGTGGCCGATCTCGCCCGCGGCGCCCGTCGTGCCCCGGAACAGCCGGTTGTCGATGACGATCGCCCCGCCGACGCCGGTCCCCAGCGTCACCATCACGAACGAGTCGAAGGGCGCGCCGGCGCCGTAGAACGCCGAGCCGAGCCCGGCCGCGTTGGCGTCGTTCTCGACCAGGATCGGCCCCGCGACGTCCAGGTCCGCCAGCCGCCGGCGGATCTCGTCGGGCAGGTGGACGGTGTCCCAGCCCGGGAAGTTGGGCGGCTTGACCACCGTCGTGCGGTCGAGCGAGACCGCGCCCGGCGCCCCGATCCCGACGCCGGCGAAGGCGTCGTCGCCGACCACCTGGCGGACGCCGTGGGCGATCTGGTCCAGCACGTGCTCCGGCCCGCGGTCCGCCCCCGACGGCCGCTTGGTCTGGCGCACGATGCCGCCCTCGCGCTCGACGAGCGCCACCTTGAGGTTGGTGCCGCCGAGATCGACCCCGACGGCGTAGTCAGTCGTGGTGGGCATCTAGTCGGCCTGGGGCGCGGCTTCGAGGCGGTAGACCCGCTCACCGGGGCGGCGCATCCCGTACTCCTCGCGGGCGACGCGCTCCAGCGTCTCGTCGTCGAGCCCGCTGCCGACCTCGGCCGCCAGCCGCTCGTTCTCGGCCGCCAGCCGCTCGTTCTCGGCCGCCAGCCGGTCCAGCTCGCGCGCGTAGCCCACGCGCCGCAGGATGCTGTGGCTGTCGAAGAAGGCGACCCAGAGGGCCAGCCCGACGAGGCCGACCCACAGGGCGCGGCGACGGAGACGCTTGGACATAACGGCGTGCGGGGGACGGCGCAATCTAGCGCTGGCCGCCCCGCTGGCGACCGCCGCCAGCGGAGCACGGGCCACGGCCGAGAGGTGACCGCGGTGGCCGGCGGGCCCTCGGGTGCGCCGGTAGCACCGCGCCAGGGTCAACGAGCGGGCTCGGCGGGCGTCTCACCCACGAAGATGGCGACGTATTGGGTACGGTTGTACGAACCACGCTGGGAAAGCGCCGCCGAGATGCGCGCGTCGGCCACCTCGCTGTTCTCGTCGATCAGGAGCAGGCCGTTGGCGCCAAGCCGTGCCGCTTGTCTGCGCATCTCCTCGGTCTGGCTCGACGACGCCGAGTACCCCGTCTGCTGAGGCGGCTGCAGGAACGAGACGACCTCGAACTCGCCCGGAACGTCTTTCTCCGAGTTGTAGACGGTGACCTGTGACGATTCGAGGGGAGGGTACCCGGACGCTGTGTCCGTTGTCGTCCCCGACCCCGCGCACGCCGCCATCAGCAACACGAGAGGCGAGAGGAGAAGCAGGCGTGCCATCGGACAGGAGGGGAGAGGTCCACCAAACTAGTCCGGCAGCGCAGCAAACGCACAAGGGCCGCCCCGCTGGCGGCGAGCGCCAGCGGGGCGGGAGGGGAGGCGTCCGCCGTTGGTCCGCTAGTCGTCGTAGTTGTCGATCTGGGCGCGCTGGAGCCCGCCCGAGAAGTCGATGTAGCAGGTCTTGGTCTCGGTGTAGAAGTCGTAGACCTCCCAGCCGCCCTCGCGGTGGCCGTTGCCCGTCGCCTTGACTCCGCCGAACGACATGTGCGCCTCGGCGCCGATCGTGGGCCCGTTGATGTAGGTGATGCCCGCGTCGACGTCGCGGAGCGCCCGGAAGGCGCGGCTGATGTCGGCGGTGTAGAGGGCCGACGACAGCCCGTACTGGACGTCGTTGGCGACCTCGATGGCCTCGTCGAAGCTCTTGATCTTGATCACCGACAGGACGGGCCCGAAGATCTCCTCGCGCGCGACGCGCATGTCGCGCGTGACGCCGGTCAGCAGCGTCGGCTGGAAAAAGAAGCCGTCGTCCAGGCCGTCGCCCGTCGCGCGCTCGCCGCCCATCGCGATCGTCGCGCCGTCCTCACGGGCCACGTCCATGTAGCCCGACACCTTGTCGAGCGCCTTCTGGTTGATGAGCGGGCCCACGTCCACGCCGGCGTCGTTGCCGTAGCCCAGCCGCAGCTCGGCCGCCTTGGCCTGGACGCGCTCCACCAGCTCGTCGTGGACGTCCTCGTGGACGATCAGGCGCGACGTCGCCGTGCAGCGCTGGCCCGTCGTGCCGTAGGCGCCCCAGATCAGGCCCTCCATGGCCAGGTCCAGGTCGGCGTCCTCCATCACGATCGCCGGGTTCTTGCCGCCCATCTCCAGGCTGATCCGCGCGTGACGCCGGGCCGCGTCGCCCGCGATCTTGGCGCCGGTCTCCGACGAGCCGGTAAACGACAGGGCCGCCACGTCCGGGTGGTCCACGATCGCCTGGCCGGCGGCGCCCGCGCCCTGGATCAGGTTGACGACGCCCGGCGGCACGCCGGCGTCCTCCATCACCTGGACCAAGAGCATGCCCGAGTGGGGCGCGTCCTCGGACGGCTTGAACACGACCGTGTTGCCGCTCAGGATGGCGGGGAACATCTTCCAGGTCGGGACGGCCACGGGGAAGTTCCAGGCCGTGATCAGCCCGCACACGCCGATGGGCCGGCGGACGGTCATGTTGAACTTGTTCGTCATCTCCGACGGGACCGTGTGGCCGAACAGCTGGCGGCCCATCGTCATGGCGTAGTAGGCCGTGTCGATGGCCTCCTGGACGTCGCCCTTGGTCTCAAAGTGGGGCTTGCCCATCTCGCGCGTCATCGCGTGCGCGATCTCGGACTTCCGCTCGGTCATGATGTCGCCGACGCGCTTGAGGATCTCGCCGCGCTTGGGCGCCGGCGTCAGCCGCCAGGCGTCGAACGCCTTTTCCGCCGCCTCCACGGCGCGCGCCACGTCCTCCGCCCCGGACTGCGGGAAGTGGCCGACCAAGTCCGACTGCTTGGCCGGGTTTCGGCTCTCGAAGGTCTGGCCCGAGGCGGCGTCGACCCACTGGCCGCCGATGTAGTTCTGGAAGGTGGGAGTGTCGGGCATGGGGCGGGAGTCGATGAGGAAAGGCCCTAAGCTACTGGCGCGCGCGCTCGGCCCGGCCCGCTGGCGATTCTCCCCGGCGGGTTCGCGGGGTGGAGGACGCGCCGCCAGTCGGGCGGGGCGCTCGCAGACCGGGCTACCTTCCCGCCCCCATCTGCCCTCCCGATGAACACGACCGACACCGCCAGCGAGGCCGAGCGCCTGGCCGGCCGCCTCAGCGACCGCATCCTGTCCGTTCCGCCGTCCGGCATCCGGCGCTTTTTCGAGATCGCCGCCACCATGGACGACGTGATCTCGCTCGGCATCGGCGAGCCCGACTTCGTCTCGCCCCAGCCCATCATCGACGCCGCCAAGGCGGGCCTGGACGCCGGGCGGACGGGCTACACGGCCAACCTGGGCCTGGCCGACCTCCGCGTGGCCATCGCGGGCGAGCTCGACCGGCTCTACGGGCTGGAGTACGCGCCCGACAACGAGGTGATCGTCACCGTCGGCGCGTCGGAGGCCATGACCATCGCGCTGCTGACGCTGGTGGGACCGGGCGACGAGGTGCTGATCCCCGAGCCGTGCTTCGTGTGCTATGGTCCCATCGCCGAGTTCTGCGGCGCCAAAGTCGTCTGGGTGCCCACGCGCGCCGAAAACGACTTCCAGGTCACCGCCGACGACATCCGCGAGCGGATCACGGACAAGACCAAGCTGCTCTTCCTGGGCTACCCCAACAACCCGACCGGCGCCGTGCTCCGCCGCGACACGTTGGAGGAGATCGCCCAGGTGGTGGTCGAGCACGACCTGTTCGTGCTCTCGGACGAGATCTACGACCGCCTGGTCTACGGCGAGGCCTACGAGCGCGGCCACGTGTCCGTCCCGACGCTGCCAGGCCTCTACGAGCGGACGGTCCTGGTCGGCGGCTTTTCCAAGGGCTACGCCATGACGGGCTGGCGGATCGGCTACGCGTGCGCGCCCAAGCCCATCATGGACCAGATGTACAAGGCCCACCAGTACATCGTGATGTCCGCCCCGACGATGGCCCAGATCGGCGCGCTGGCCGGCATCCGCGACGCCCAGGACGATGTCGAGGCCATGCGCCAGGCCTACGACGAACGACGCCGCGTGATCGTGGACGGCCTCAACGCGGCCGGCCTGCCGACCTTCGAGCCCGAGGGCGCCTTCTACGCCTTCCCCGACATCACCTCGACCGGGCTCTCGTCGGAGGACTTTGCCCAGCGGCTGCTCCAGGAGGAGCACGTGGCGTGCGTGCCAGGCAGCGCCTTCGGCCCGAGCGGCGAGGGCTACCTGCGCTGCTCCTACGCCACGGCGCTGGAGCAGATCGAGGAGGCCGTCAAGCGCATCACCCGCTTCGCCGACCGCGTGCGGAACGGGGACTGACCTCCCTGTGAATTGAGAGGTTGCCGCGCGCCAACGGTAGGCGCGCGGCTGGAATGGCGTATCGTCAGCGGCTTCCGGCGCACCCGCTCACTCGCGCGCCACCCCATAGTTCGTCCGCTCCTCTTGGCCGCGCTGGCGGCCCTCCTCGGCGTGCCCGCCCAGGCGCAGTCGGACCTTTCTGGCTCGGCGTTCGCGCTGGGCGCCAGCGGCTCGTATGCGGGCGCCGTCTCCAACTCCAGCGGCCACAGCCTCGATGGGCTACGCGCGCCCGGAGCCTAGCTCGACGTCACGTACGGCCGACTCAGCCTCGGTGCGGGGCTGGCGTTCTACGAGAACGAGACCAACGTCGACCTCGCAGCGGGGCTCCACCTGGCTCGCAACCCGGGCGCCTTGCTGACCACGACGGTCGGTGCGTCGCTTCAACTCCTCGAAAACGGTCCGACCTATCTGACGCCCTCGATCTCGCACGCCCAACGCGCGTTGGGGACCGGGGGATTCGCCGTCGTCCCCGGCGCCGCCGTCGGGCTGGCGGTGCCGCTCGACGGAGGGACAGGCGTGCTCGGCGTCGTCACGGGCAACGTCGGGCTGGTGTTTGGCCGAGGACCCACGCGCGCTGTCCCGATGCCCTCCGCGGCCTGGACGCGTGGCGGTGACGATGTCGTGACCGTGGGCGTGTCCGCCGGGATCACCCGCGGGCTCGGTCGCCGCTAGATCGAGCGCACCGGCGTCCCCACCCCTCATCGACGACGGCCGCTAGCGGCTGGCGGTGAGGGGTGGGCGGCGGCGCTCGTGGAGGCGCCCCGTGGCCTTGCCAGACGGCCGGGTGCGTGCGTAGGTATGGAGAGGTTCTGCTCCGCCGACCATGCCTCTGCGCGCCCTCGCCGTCCTCGCAGGTATCCTCATCGCTGGCACGGCAGTGGGGCAGACGACCGTCACCGGGCGGGTGACCGACGCCGAGACCGGAGACCCGCTCCCCAGCGTCCACGTGTACCTCAGCGGCACCGCTACCGGGACTACGACCGACCTCGACGGCCGCTACACGCTCGCCGGCGTGCCCGACGGCCCGCACGAGCTCGTGGCCTCGTTTCTCGGCTACGAACCCGGTGTCGCCAGCGTCCAGGGCGGCGCGCAGAGCGTCGGTTTTCGTCTCCAGCCCCGCTCGACTCACCTGAGCGGCGTCACCGTCGAGGCCGACCGCTCGCGGTGGTCCCACTACCTCGACGCCTTCCAGCGCGCGCTCGTGGGGACGACGCGGGACGCTCGGGGGGTGCGCCTGCTCAACCCCGAGGTCATCGCCTTCGACGAGGAGGAGGATGGGCTGCTCCGGGCCGTCGGGGAGGGGCCGCTGAGGATGGAGAACCGCTCGCTGGGCTACCTCGTCGAGTACGATCTGATGCAGTTCGAGCTCTTGGGCGATGCGGTCGCCTTCTGGGGCCACGCCCGCTTCGAGCCGCTCGCGCCCGACGACGACCGCCAGCGCCGACGGTGGGCGCGCGCGCGGCAGCGGGCCTATGAGGGCTCGTTCGCCCACTTTGTCCACACGCTCGCCGACGGCGCGCTGGGGCGGAGCAAGTTCCGCATCTACCGCGCCAACACTCGCCACCGGATGAAGCCGGCGCAGGCACGCGGCGAGCACCGGCTGCTCGGCATCGAGAGCGCCTCCAGCGTGCTCCGCCGGGTCGACGGTGAGAACGCGGGTCTGATCACGGCCGACCCGGCGCTCTACCTCCGGGTCGACTACACGGGCGAGCGCGAGGAGCGCGGCTACGGCCGTGATGACGCCGCCGTCGACGCCCGGTTCGCGCGCGAGCCCGACCGCCAAGTCTCCTGGGTCGAGACGCCCGAGGGCGGCGTCCGCGTGGACCTGCGCGCGGGCCAGCTCGACGGCGGTGCCGGCGTCCGCCCGCTCCTCATCAGCGGCTACTGGGCCTGGGACGAGCGCGCCGCCCACTGGCTGCCTGCCGACTACCGCCCCGACGGCTGACCGGCCGGGTTGCCCCGCGTTACCCCACCGCGCGGGGCAGCGGCATAGACTCTGCCCCTTGCCCACACTCCCCCTCGACCTATGCGTTCCCTTGCCGTTCTGCTTGTCGGCCTCGTCCTCGTGTCCGCAGATGCCCACGCGCAGCGCGTCGCCGGCCGGGTCGTCGACGCGAGCGGCGCCCCCGTCCCCGGCGCGACGGTCCAACTGGTGGCCGGGGAGGAGGCCGTCCGCTCGACCTCGGCGGACGCCCACGGGCAGTACCTGCTCCGCACGCCGGGACCCGGCTCCTACCGACTGGTCGCGATGGCCGTCGGGTTCATGAGGGTCGACGGCGGACCGTACGAGTTGCGCGGCGACGGCGCCCAGGTCATCGACATCGAGATGAAGACCAGCGTGAGCGAGCTGCCCGACGTGGCCGTCGCGGCGGCGTCCGAGGCCCGGGATCCGCTCGCGCGGACCGGGTTCTACGACCGTCGCGACCGGGCCGTGGGTCGGTTTATCGACCGTGCCGAGATCGAGGAGCGCCAGCCTGGCGTCCTGACCGATCTCTTTACAGTGATCCCAGGCTTCGCGGCGATACAGGAAGAGGGCGACGTGCGGGCCGCGCTCGGGAGCGGACAGCAGGGCCTCACAACTCGGTCCGGCGGCGTGGGGTGCCGGCCGACGCTCGTGGTCGACGACATCGTCGTCCGGTCCTATGGTGGAGACCGGGCGCGGCCACTCTCCAACAACTTCCAGCGCGGCGACCTCGGCGATCACCGTCCCCGCCCCCCTGGGGCTCCAGGGCCGTACGATGCCGAGACCACTCCGGCGATGGAAGAAACCCGCCTCACCTACAACCTCGACTCGACCGTACGTGTCGACGATGTTGAGGCCATCGAGGCCTACGTCCGCAGCAACGTGCCGGCGCAGTACGGCGGGACGATGAGCCCGTGCGGCGCCATTGTGATCTGGACGCGGGCCTACGGCGCGCGCGACCTCTAAACCACGGCCCGCCACGCTTCGCGGGCTCGCCCTCTGCGCCCTGCTCCTCCCGGCCGCTGGCGCCTCGGCCCAGCGCGTGGCCGGGCGCGTCGCCACCGACGCCGACGCGCCAGTCCCCCGCGCGACGGTCCGGCTCGTGGCGGGCGCCGATACAGTGGCCGCCACGGCGGCCGACGACGACGGCCGTTTCCTCGTCCGCGCGCCCGGGGCGGGGCGGTACCGGCTCATTGTGACGGCCGTCGGATACGGGACGGCCGAGGGCGACCCGTTTGCGCTAGCGGCGGATGCGGCGCAGGTGGTCGACGTCGAGCTCCGTCTGGCCGTGGGCGACCTGGGCGGCGTTGCCGTGGAGGCGGAGAGGGCCGTCGACAGGCTCGACCAGGCCAGGTTTTACGAGCGGCGGAGCCAGGGGTTGGGACGGTTCTTCGACCGGGCGATGATCGAGACCCGCCGGCCTCGCGTGCTGACGGACCTGTTCATGAATCTGCCCGGGTTCGTCCCCATCGTCCAAGAGGGCGACGTGCGCCTCAACTCCATCAACTCGATCACGCGCAACGTCAACTGCCGCCCAACGATCGTCGTCGACGGCACTGTCCTCCGCTCATTCGGAGACGCGGTGGAAGGTGGAGCCGCAGGTGGGTTGCCGACCGCCCCTCTGTTCAACCTCGACGCCGCGCTCCGCATCGACGATGTCGAGGCCATTGAGGCCTACGCCCACGGTGGCATCCCCGCCCAATACGGCGGCACGATGAGTCCGTGCGGGGCCATCCTGATCTGGACCCGCTCGCACGCCGCGTCCGCCGACGCGGGCGACTCCGTGACCGCTCCGCCCCGCCAGTAGAAGGCAAATCCAGAGGACGAGGCGGCCGCCCCCGCGTCCAGTCCTTCCGACTGCGACGATACCTCGATCCGCTACCCGACGCCGCCAGCCGCTGGCGCCATGTGCGGGCGCTGGCGGGCCTAGCTTGCGCGCCCCCACGATCCTGAACGATGTCCAGCCTTTCCGACCGCGTCGACACCTTGGGCCGCTACCTCGACGTCGACGGCCGCCGCCAGCGGCTGGCGGCGCTCCAGGCCAGGCGGCTGGAGCCCGGCTTCTGGGACGATCCCGAGACGGCCGCCGGCGTCGAGCAGGACATCTCCGGCGAGAAGGACTGGGTGGACACGTTCGACGCCGTCCTGCGACGCCGGGACGACCTTGAGACGCTGCGCGAGATGCAGGCCGAGGTGGACGACGCCGACCTGGGCGCCGAGATCGAGCGCGAGGAGGCGGGCCTCACCAAGGCGCTCGACGCGCTGGAGCTGCGCGGGATGCTCTCCGGCCCCGACGACCACCGCACGGCCATCCTGACCATCAACAGCGGCGCGGGCGGGACGGACGCCCAGGACTGGGCCGAGATGCTGCTCCGCATGTACACGCGCTACGCCGAGCGCCACGGCTACGCGCCGACGCTCCTGGAATATCAGGAGGCCGAGGAAGCCGGCATCAAGAGCGCCTCGCTGCGCGTCGAGGGCCGCTACGCCTTCGGCTACTTGCGCGCCGAGTCGGGCGTCCACCGGCTGGTGCGGATGAGCCCGTTCGGGTCCGGCGACAAGCGCCAGACGTCGTTCGCGTCCGTGTTCGTCTACCCCGAGATCGACGACGCCATCGAGGTCGACGTTAACCCGGCCGACCTGGAACTCCAGACGTTCCGCTCGGGCGGAAAGGGCGGCCAGAACGTCAACAAGGTCGAGACGGGTGCGCGCTACATCTGGACCGGCACGCTGTCGAACGGCCAGGAAGAGCGCGTCGTGGCGGAGTCGACGGAGCAGCGGAGCCAGATGCAGAACCGCGACCGCTCGATGCAGATGCTTAAGTCCAAGATCTACGCGCTGGAGCAGGCCATCCGCGAGGCGGCCAAGGACGCCGAGGAGGCGGGCAAGAAAAAGATCGAGTGGGGCAGCCAGATCCGGAGCTACGTGTTCCAGCCCTACACGATGGTCAACGACCACCGGACGGAGGTCAAGGACCCCAACGTCCAGGGCGTGATGGACGGCGACCTGGACGAGTTTATCAAGGCGTACCTGCTCCAGGAGACGGGCGGGAGCGTGGGGGAGGGCTCGTAGCCTCGCGCTGGCGGCCGTCGCCAGCGGGACCGTCGCGAGCGGAGCGGGCGCCAGCGGCCCGCGCACTCTGAGGATGGGCTGAGGGTTGGGCGCGTGCCTTTCATCGCAGCGCCCGAGTCTGTACCCTGGGGCTCTACATGCCTCTCTATCTCATGCGCTGCCTCCTGCTTTCCCTGGTGTCCCTCGTCGCGCTCGCCGGCTGCTCCGCGTTCGACCAGTCGGAGGCTTCGAACCTGGCCGTCGACCCGGAGACCGTCGAGGCCTACACCGCGATGCGGGCCGAGATGGTCAAGTCGCTCGACGCGGCCATCGGCGACGCCCTCGCGCCGTCGGCCTCGGCCTGCCGCGTGATCCCGGTCGGCGTCAAGCCCTGCGGCGGGCCGCACGCGTACCGGGCGTACTCCGCCACCGGCGAGGGCGCCGCCGACGTCGACGCGCTGGCGGCCGAGATCGCCGAGCTGGACCGCACGGCCAATGAGCGGTTCGGGCTTGTCTCTACGTGCGAGGTGGTCGCCGAGCCGCCGGTCGTGTTCGAGGATGGGGCGTGCCAGCTCGGAGGCCGGTAGCCCTGGATGGGAATGTGTGCGTAACGTGAGAGAGTCCACCCACAGACCGATGCGCGCTCGTCTTGGCTTCCTCGTCCTCGCCGCGCTGGCGGTTGCGGCCTGCGCGCCAGCTCCCGATCCGCCAGCGGCTGGCGCCACTCCGCCCGTCGCCACCCCGGAGCTTCCGCCCGTCTCCGACGAGCCGTTCGCGTCCGAGGACGAGTACCGCCTCCTGCGCACCCAGGCCGTCGAGGCGCTGGACGCGGCGGCCTCGACCGGCGCGGAGTCCGCCGACGCCTGCCGAGTGCTCTTGTACGGCGACCAGGCCTGCGGCGGGCCGACCGACTGGGTCGTGTTCTCGGCCGAGACGTCCGACACGCTTCAGGTCCGGCAACTGGCGGAGCGCGTGACGGCGTTGAGCGCCAAGGCCAACGCGCAGTTCAACTACGTCTCGACCTGCATGGCGCTGATCGAGCCGCCGGTCATGCTCAATGACGGCCAGTGCGTGGCCCAGGGCGACCGATAGCGGCGTTAACCTTGGGGACACGCTCCTGGCCCCATGCGCTCTCGCTTCGACTATCTCGTGATCGGCTCCGGCGTGGCCGGCCTCTCGTTCGCCCTGCGCGCCGCCGAGCACGGCACGGTCTGCGTGGTCACCAAAAAGGAGTCGGCCGAGAGCAACACGAACTACGCCCAGGGCGGCATCGCGGCCGTCATGGACCCGGACGACGATACCGAGCACCACATCGAAGACACGCTCGTCGCGGGAGCCGGGCTGTGCCACCCCGACGTGGTGCGGATGGTGATCGAGGAGGGGCCGGAGCGAGTGCGCGACCTGATCGACCTGGGCGCGCAGTTTAGCCGCGACCCCGACGGCGACCTCCACCTGGGCCGCGAGGGCGGCCACTCGGCCTACCGGATCGTCCACGCCGAAGACATGACCGGGCGCGAGATCGAGCGCGCGCTGCTGGCGGCGGTTCGCCGCAGCGCGAACATCACGGTCCTCGAATACCACTACGCCGTCAACCTGCTCACGGAGCACCAGCTGGGCCGTGACACGTCGGCCGGCGACGGGCTCCACTGCTTCGGGGCCTACGTGCTCGACAGCGTGTCGGGCCGGGTCGAGACCGTCCTGGCCCGGGCCACGCTGCTGGCGGCCGGCGGCGCGGGCCAGGTCTACCAGCACACCACGAACCCCCAGGTGGCCACCGGCGACGGCATCGCGATGGCGTACCGGGCGCGTGCGGTCGTGGCCAACATGGAGTTCGTCCAGTTCCACCCGACCAGCCTCTACCTCCCCGGCGTCGACTTTGGCGGGCGCTCGTTCCTGATCACCGAGGCGGTAAGGGGAGATGGCGGATTGCTCACCAACCTGGGCGGCGAGCGATTCATGTCCGCCTACGACGACCGCCTGGAGCTGGCGCCGCGCGACGTCGTGGCCCGCGCCATCGACGACCAGATGAAGAAGAGGGGGGAGGACCACGTCTGGCTCGACATCAGCCACCAGCCGGCCGAGGCGGTGCTGGCCCACTTCCCCAACATCCAGGAGACGCTGCTCGCCCACGGCCTCGACATGACGCGCGGCCCGATCCCGGTCGTCCCGGCGGCGCACTACACGTGCGGCGGCGTCGTGGTGGACCGTGAGGGGCGGACGTCCATCGCTGGCCTGTTCGCGTGTGGCGAGGTGACGTGCTCCGGCCTGCACGGCGCCAACCGGCTGGCGTCGAACTCGCTCCTGGAGGCGCTCGTCTACGCCCACAACGCCGTCGGGCCGGCGCGCGAGCACGCCGCGACATCCGCGTGGAACGAGGGGGTGCCGGACTGGGACGAGTCCAACGCCGAGCACCCCAGGGAGTGGGTGCTCGTGTCGCACAACCGCGAGGAGCTTCGCCGCGTGATGCAGTCCTACGTCGGCATCGTGCGCTCGGAGCTCCGCCTGCGCCGCGCCGCCCGCCGCGTGGACCTGATCCACCGCGAGACGGAGGAGTTCTACCAGCGGACCCGGCTCTCGGCCGAGCTGTGCGAGCTGCGCAACCTGGCCGCCGTGGCCCACCTGATCGTCAGCTGCGCCCAGCAGCGCCACGAGAGCCGCGGCCTGCACTGGATGGCGGATTACCCCGAGACGGACCCGGCCCAGCGCCACGACACGCTGTTCGTCCCCGAGCCAGCTGAGCGCGCGTGAGCGCGGAGGGAGGCGCGTGCCCGCCGGCCCCGCTGGCGCTTCTGATGGGCGGGGAGTGGGAAGAGCAGGTAGAGCTCAGTAGAGCTAGGAAAGCAGGTAGAGCTAGAAGAGCCTTGCGCGGAGGCCGCCAGTCGGTCAGGTTGCTCTCCCGCTCTCCCGCTCTCCCGCTCTCCCGCTCTCCCGCTCTCCCGCTCTCCCGCTCTCCCGCTCTCCCGCTCT
>CANLSR010000007.1 GCA_947493945.1 uncultured bacterium
CAACCGCCAGCCCGGAGAGACTTCCGCGCGAGGCTAGCCGCTTGTGCCGCACGTCACCTGGAGAGGCGCCGTAGAACGGATTGGCGTTCAGCCGCGAAGGGCTGAGGCTGCAAACTCAAACCAGAGCGCAAGATGCGACGGCTTCTCAACCGGCTCAAAACGCTGGCGCCCATCGTCGGCCTGCAACGCCGGGTTCTACGGCGCCTGCGCTCGTTCGTGCTCCGACGCCGACTCTACCGCTGGATGCCCTTGCGATGGAGCGGGAAGCTACTTCTCCGCAAGCCGAGCGCCGAGAGCGTAGCGTGGGCGCGAAAGCAAATCGAGCGAGCGCCGTAGAACAGTTGACCGCTCAGCCGCCTTTGGCTGAGGGCACGGAGGTTCAGACGACCGAAAGTAGCGCCGGCGCCCCACCAGAGCCAAGAACGCTGGCGCCGAAGGTCGGCCTGCAGCGGTGAGTTACCCCGCCCACGACTCCCGACGCCACGGGCGCGAGACAGAAAGAGGTAGGACCAGCCGCCCGGATGGCGCGGCGCTCGGCCAGCGGACCGGAGCGCCGACGGTAGAGCTGGCACCGAGACGGCCACGAGCGGCGAAGCGCCGACGTCCCGCTCGACTGGCGGCGGCGCTGGAGAAGGCCGGAGCGCCGACCTCGCCAACTCGAAGCGCCAGCGGCTCGGCCAGCGCTTGCGTGGCACTCTGCTGAAGGCGGGGTAACAGATAGCCGGTCAGCGGACCGGGGTGCGAAGAACAACCACCAGCGCACAGCGCTACCGACATGAGCACTGAGATTGCAAACGACCACCGCCCCGGTTCCGCCTGCACTGGCGAGTTCTACGGCTTACCGCCAGCGCCAGGGGACAAGATCGAGATTGCCGTGGCGGAGAACGGGTACCTCCTCACTCACGCCCGGTACGGGTTTTACCGTGTCTACGAGACGATGGAGGAGGTGGCGCAGAAGCTCACAGGAACTCGTTCTTGACGCGGAGCGGGAGCCCCTGGCGGAGCCTGTTGATGTCCCCTTCGTCGGTAATGACCTCGGGAGACCCGACGACGAGGTACAAGACAAGCGAGCCTTGGTCCTCCTCCACCTTCACGATGTGATCAAGGTTGATCCAGCCGGATTCGACTTTGAAGAACTGCATGGTTGGGGGAGTGTGAGGCTAGCTGTAGAACAAATGGCCGTTCACCGGCCCCCGGACGCCGAACCTAGACCAACGAGACCAACACGACTATGAGCAAAACGACTGAGACGACCACTGCCGGGGGTCGGCTTGCAGCGGCGGGTTCTACCGCCCCCGAGCGAAACGCCCCGGACGACGGAGTGGACACCGCCTGGTATACCGGGAACAGCGCATACGATGGGATCGAGTGCAAGAACTGTGGCGAGGACACCCTCGAATGCTACTGCACCGGCAAGTACGATCCGTACGACGACAGCTACTAGACCCCGAGGCGGTAGAACAGATGGACGCTCAGCCGCACAGGGCTGAGGGCGGGGTGGTGAGTCGAAGCCATGGAGATGCCGACGCCCCGCTCGAAGTCAAGAACGCTGACGCTCTGTGTCGGCCTGCAGCGGCAGGTTCTGCATCCCGGTACTTTGGCCTACCTCTTCCAACTGGCCTTCTGAGTCGGCAACTGCCTCCCCATTCATAATACGGAGGCACCGCTCCGCTTCTTCTCTCACAATCACGGCTGCCCGATCAACATCTTGCTTCACGTATAGAGGCGTGGGGCTTTCGGTGTTGCCGAATTTGCGCAGAGCCTCGTCACAGAACATCTGGTATCGGCTCACGCAGTCTTGTAACCGGACCAGCTTGACAAACACGTCATCAACGTGTCCCGACGTTAAAGCTTGGTCCAGAATGTTGTATCCAGGGCGGCGGAATTGGATGCCTCTGGGGGTTGGATCCGGGTGGATCTGATCGGTCAAGTAGATGAGGTACTGGCGAACATGCCGCCTAGTTCTGTCCCGCTCATCCAAGCCCTGCTTCAGATAGATATACAGGGCAAAGACCAGGGCGAACGCTGTCGCCAGCGCCACGGACAGCAACTCTTGCGCCCAACCCCCGGATGCGTCGTCCGACGCGCAGCTAAACGTGTAGACGACGGCGACTACGACGAGAAAGGCCAGGACGCCGAGTGGCATCTGCATGGCCGGCTCCCGGAAGACTCTTCGATCCATGGGCCGAGCAGAAGGGAGGCAGAACAGACGCACGCTCACCCGCCCCACGAAGTGGGGTCGGCGTGCAGCGTGGGGTTAGGCAGACCGAGCAACCAACCACCATGAGCAAGAGAGCTGAGAGCTTCGCAAAACGGCGACTGAACGCCAAGATGGATCAGCAGGCGCGCGACGACCTCGCGCGCGCGACGCGCCACACTAGACTGTGCCCATGCTGTGACGGATGGCACCGGACGATGCCCAAGCTCCTCTGCACTGACTGTCGCAAGATCGTCCGAGGCGCCTGCCCTGTACATGGTCGCGCCGCGATTGTCCGTTTGGGCTACCACGTGAGGGTGCCGCGCAGAACGGCAAGCGACCGGACATGGCGACGGTTTTTGGCTCGGTTCGCCTCTGCGCTACCCGAGTCTGCCTAACTAGGACTTCTGCGGCGCGGGAGGTCGCAGAAGAGGGGGCTCCGGTAAATATAGAGACCGGCCGGGGCGCAGAAGCCGTCGGGTGCGTACATATCAGGACGAAGACTCACGCCGCAATATGTCCGCCCTCCTCGACACCGCGCGGGAAGCCGCTCGCGTCCGGCACCTCAGTTACCACACCGAGCGTACGTACCTGCGCTGGATCGAACGCTTCGTGCGCCACTCCGCCCGCGCGTCGGGCCGCTGGCGGCACCCCCGGGACCTCGACGAGAGTCACGTCCAGGGCTTCCTCAACTACCTCGCCAACGACCGCGAGGTCGCGGCCAGCACCCAGACGCAGGCGCTCTCGGCCCTCCTCTTCCTCTACGACGCCGTGCTCGGCCGGCCCCTCGGCCACATGGAGGGCCTCGTGCGCGTCAAGAAGGCCGCCCGGCTACCCACGGTCTTGACCCGGGACGAGGTGGCGGCCCTGCTGTCCGAGCTCCGCGGCGTGCACGCGCTCATCGCAAAGCTGCTCTACGGCGCGGGGCTCCGGCTTAGCGGCGCGCTCCGTCTCCGCGTAAAGGACCTCGACGTCGAGCGCCGCCAGCTGACCGTCCGCCGGGGGAAGGGGGACAAGGACCGGCCCGGCATCTTGCCCGACGCGCTCGTCCAGCCACTCGTGGACCAGGTCGAGGCCGTCCGTGCCCTCCACGCGGCCGACCTGGCGGCGGGCTACGGCGACGCCCGCTTGCCCAACGCGTACGGCCGGAAGCACCCCGGCGCGGCCCGGGCGCTGGGGTGGCAGTTCGTGTTCCCGGCCACGCGGATCTCGACCGACCCGCGGACGGGGCTCATGCACCGGCACCACCTCGCGCCGTCCGCGACGCAGAGGGCGGTGCGCGAGGCGGCGCGCCGCGCGGGCATCGACAAGCGGGCGACGTGCCACACGCTCCGGCACTCGTTCGCGACCCACCTGCTCGAAGACGGCAGCGACATCCGCACGGTGCAGGAGCTCCTGGGCCACGCCCGCGTCGCCACGACCCAGATCTACACCCACGTGGCCGGCCTCAACGGGCTCGGCGTCAAGAGCCCGCTCGACCGGCTGGCGGAGCCGCCCGTCGAGTACCACGCGGCTCGGGCGGCGTGGGGGAGCGACGCCTGGGCCGGAGAGCCGCTCCCGTGCTGACCGCAAAAAAAGCCGCGGCGGCCTCCCGAGAGACCGCCGCGGCAGCGGGGTGGAGCCTAGCGGAATCGAACCGCTGACCTCTTCAATGCCATTGAAGCGCTCTACCAACTGAGCTAAGGCCCCGACTGGCGGTCAAGATAGGCGGGCCCGGCGGAGGCGGTCAATGGAGGCGACGCGAAGACGCAACCGCCCGCCCGCCCGCGGCCCGAGCGCCCGGGTAGCTTGGCGGCCCCGACCTCCCCCCGCCGCCGTGCCCGTCCGCCCGTTCCACGTCGCCAAGTTCGGCGGCACGTCCGTCGGGACGCCCGGGCGGGTCCGCGCCGTGGTGGCGCTGGCGACGAGCGGGGGGGAGCGGCGGCGCGTCGTGGTGTCGTCGGCCTTCGGGGGCGTCACCGACCGGCTGCTCGACGCCATCGCGGCGGCCGTCGGGCGGACGGGCGAGCACCGCGCCATCCTGGCCGAGATCCGCCAGCGCCACGCCGACGCCCTCGACCAGCTGGCGGCCCCGGCCGAGCGCGACGCCGTGGGCGGCGTGCTCGACGCGCTGTTCGCCGAGGTCGGCGAGCTGCTCTACGGCGTGTACCTGCTGCGCGAGTGCACGCCCCGCTTTAGGGACGCCATCGTGTCGGCGGGCGAGCGGGCGTCGGTGCCCGTGGTGGCGGCCGCGTTCCGCCAGGCCGGGCACGCCGCAGTGGCGCTGGACGCGACGGCGTTCGTCCGCACGGACGACACCTGGGGCGAGGCGGCCGTCGACTTCGAGGCCACCCGGCGCCAGGCGCGCGCGGCGCTGGCCGAGGTGCCGGCCGAGTCGGTCGCCGTCGTGACCGGCTTCGTGGCCTCGACGGCCGACGGCGTCACGACGACGCTGGGCCGCTCGGGCTCCGACTACACGGCCACGATCCTGGCCGGCGCGCTCGGCGCGGGCTCGTGCACCATCTGGACCGACGTCGACGGCGTGCTCTCGGCCGACCCGCGCGTGGTCCCGGAGGCGTTCTCGCTGCCCCACCTGAGCTACCAGGAGGCGGCCGAGCTGGCCCACTTCGGCGCCAAGGTGCTCCACCCGCGCACCATGCGCCCGCTGGTGGAGGCCGGCATCCCGCTGTGGATCAAGAACACGCTGCGGCCCGACGCGCGGGGGACGGAGATCGGCCCGGCGCGCGCTGCGACCGGGGCCGCCATCCGGGCCGTGACGGCCGTCCGCGACGTGGCGCTCGTCCGCGTGGAGGGCCAGGCGGTGCTGGAGACGGCCGAGCTGGGCCGCCGCGCGCTGGGGGCGCTCGCCGACGCCGGCGTGCCGGTCTTCCTCGTCGCCCAGGCCTCGGCCGAGGGCAGCTTCGGGGTCGCCGTCCGCGGCGCCGACGCCGACCGGGCCGCCGGCCGGCTCCGCCAGTCGCTCGCGCGCGAGATCGAACGCGGCGACGTGGGCGGGGTCCGCGCCGAGCCGGGCGGGGCCGTCGTCGCGGCCGTAGGCTCGGGGATGCACGGCGAGGCCGGCCTGGCGGGCCGCTTTTTCGCGACGCTGGCGCGCGCCCACGTCAACGCCTGGGCGATGGCCCAGGGCGGCGGCGACCACACGGTCTCGGCCGTCGTGGCGGACGCCGAGGCGGCCCAGGCCGTCGGCGCGCTGCACGAGGCGTTCGCGCTGCGGCGGCTGCGGGCGCACGTGGTCGTGGTCGGCGTCGGGGCGCTGGGCCGGCGCGTGCTCGCGCTGCTGGCGGGCCAGGCCGGGCGGCTCCGCGCCGACGGACTCCACCTGGTCCTGGCCGGCGTCGCGGACAGCCGGCGCCTGGCCTGGAGCCCCAGCGGCCTCGACCCCGCCGACGCGCTCCGCCCCTCGGCGGCGGCCGAGCCGGCGGACCTGGACGCGCTCACCGCCCGCCTGACGAGCGCCCGGCTGGAACGCCTGATCGTGGTGGACGCCACGCCCAGCGCCGCCGTGGCCGCCCGCCACCCCGAGTGGCTCCGGGCCGGCGTCGCGGTGGTCACGCCCAACAAACAAGCGACCGGGCGCGGAGCGGGCTGGACGGAGGCCCAGGCCGCCGCGCGCGCCGCCGAGACGCCCTACCTCTACGAGTCGGCCGTGGGCGCCGGGCTGGGCGTGGTCGGCCGGCTCCACGACCTGGTGCGCACCGGCGACCGCGTCGTCGGCGTCGAGGGCGTGCTCTCGGGCACGCTCTCGTTCGTGATGAACCGGATGCGCGACGGCGCACGGTTTTCCCACGCCGTCGCCCAAGCTCGTGACGCCGGCCTGACCGAGCCCGACGCCCGCGACGACCTCTCGGGCCGCGACGTGGCGCGCAAGCTGGCGCTCCTGGCGCGCGAGGTCGGCATCGAGGCCGACGGGGTGGCGGTCGAGAGCCTGGTGCCGCCCGACCTGGCCGGGCTCCCGCTGGAGGCGTTCTGGGACCGGCTCCCCGAGGCCGACGCCGCCTGGGCCGAGCGGCTCCGCCAGCCGGGCGGCCAGCTCCAGTACGTGGCCCGGCTGGCCGCCGACGGCTCGATCCGCGCCGCCGTGGAGGCCGTCGGCGAGGGCGAGCCGGCGCTGTGCGGCTTGCGCGGCTCCGAGATCGCCGTCGTGGTCCACACCGAGCGGACCGGCGCGGTCCCCGTCTCGCTGCGCGGGCCGGGCGCGACGGCCGACGTCACCGCCGCCGTCGTGCTGGCGGACGTCGTGCGCGCCGCCGAAGCCATGCGGTGAATGGGGAATGGACCGGGTCAACTGTCGAGGTGCCTAAAGATCGCGGCCCCGTAGAGACGCCCCGTGGGGCGCCGTCCGGTGCTCCGCCCGTTCCGGTGTGTCCTACGGCACCGGCGTTTCGCCTGCTTCCCCCGCGGCCAGATCCTGCGCCCCGCTGGCAGACGGCCTCCGCCAGCGGGGCGAGGCCGGTAGCTTGCAGTCTCCCCCTCGTTCCATGTCTGAACTCGCCCTCGCCCTCGTCGGGACCGGCCGGATGGGCCGGGCCGTCGAGGCCGTCGCCGCCGAGCGCGGCCACCGCGTCGTGGCCCGCTTCGACGCCGACACGCCGCTCCTCGACGCCCGCGACGACTCGGCCCTGGAGGGCGCCGACGTCGTCGTCGACTTTTCGGTCCCCGCCGTCGCCCTCGACCAGATCCACCGCTACGCCTTCTGGGGCGTCGACGCCGTCGTCGGCACGACCGGGTGGACCGACTCGCTCGACAAGGTGCGCGGGTGGGTCGAGGAGGGGCAGAGCGGGCTCTTGTGGGCGCCCAACTTCTCGCTCGGGCTGGCGCTCGTGCTCCGGGCCCTCGGCGGCGCGCTCCCGCTGCTCGACCGGCTCGACGAGTACGACGTGGCCGTCCACGAGGCGCACCACACCGGCAAGCTCGACAGCCCCTCCGGCACGGCGCTGCGGCTGGCGGAGGCGCTGGTCGAGGGGCTCGGCCGGAAGGCCCACGTCGAGACCGAGACCCAGCACGGCGCCATCGAGGCGAACGCGCTCCACGTCACCAGCCAGCGGCTCGGCCACGTGCTCGGCGAGCACACCGTGACGCTGGACAGCGAGGTGGACCAGATCCAGATCGTCCACACGGCCAAGAGCCGGCGCGCGTTCGCCCTGGGCGCCGTCCGCGCCGCCGAGTGGGTGCGCGGCCGCCAGGGCCTGTTCACGCTGGACGACATGATCGACGGAGGGGTGGGGGACGCGGGATGAGGGGTGGGACCTCGGCTGGACGGTTCTGTACGGAGCCTTCCCGCCTCGTTCTGCGTATCCCGCACTCCCGATCCCACATCCCTCTCCGCTCATGGGTCCCGACCGCCAGCCGATCTTCCGCGGCACCGCTCCTGCCCTCGTCACCCCGTTCACGACCGACGACCGGATCGACGAGGCCGCCTTCCGCGACCTGATCGACTTCCAGATCGAGGGGAGCCCGTTCGAGGGCCAGCGCTACGCCGGCGTCGACGCGCTGGTGGTGCTCGGCACGACGGGCGAGAACCCGACCGTCACGCTCGCCGAGCGCCGCCAGCTGGTCGACGTGGCGCTGGAGCACACCGCCGGCCGCGTGCCGGTGGTCGTGGGGACGGGGACCAACAGCACCGCCCAGAGCGTCCAGTTCTCGGTCGAGGCCGCGCGCGCCGGCGCCGACGGGCTGCTGGTCGTGGGGCCGTACTACAACAAGCCGACGCCCGACGGCGTCGCGGCCCACGTGGCCGCCATCGCCGACGCGACCGACTGCCCGATCATGCTCTACAACGTGCCCGGCCGGACGGGCTCCAACCTGACGGCCCCGACCACGCTCCGGGTGACCGACGAGGTGCCGAGCGTGGTCGGCGTCAAGGAGGCCTCGGGCGACCTCAACCAGATCGCCGACCTGATCGCGGGGGTGCCCGACGGCGTCGCGGTCTACTCGGGCGACGACGACCTCGCGTTCCCGACCGTGATGCTGGGCGGCGACGGGCTGGTCTCGGTGATCGCCAACGCCGCGCCCGGCCCGGTCTCCGAGATGATCCGCCGGGCTGGGGCGGGCGACGTGTCCGGCGCGCGCGCGCTCCACTACGCCCTCCTGGGCGCCATGCGGGCCAGCTTTTTCGAGGCCAACCCCGGACCCGTCAAGGCCGTCCTGGCGGCCCAGGGGCGGATGGAGCCGGCCGTGCGCCTGCCGCTCGCGCCGCTCACGGCGTCCGCCAGCGGGCGCGTCGCCGACGCCTACCGGGCCCTCGTCGAGGCCGGCTCGCGGCAGGCGGCGTGAGCGCCGGTTGAGGTGGGCGGCGGCCGGCCGATACCCCGGCCCCGACCGCCCGCCGACCGCATGGCCTTCCGCCCCGACCTCCAGACGACGCTCGACCGCTACGCGCACGCCTGGAACACGCCCGACCCCGACGAGCGGTGGGCGCTCGTCCACGCCTGCGCCGCGTCGGGCGTGCGCTACGTCGACCCGGGCTCGGAGAAGCCGGTCTGCGGCCAGGCGGCCCTGGTGGCGTTTATGGGGCTGTTCCACGAGACCGTCGGCCAGGCGTTCGCGTTTACCGGCCCGGCCGACGGCCACCACGAGTGGATCCGGGTGCCGTGGCAGCTCCGCGACGCGAGCGGCCCCACGGCGACCGGTCTGCTGGTGGCGACGCTCGACCGCGACGTGCGGCTGGTCGAGGTCGTGGACTTCGTGGACGGGTAGGGGGCACGCGACGCGTCGGCCCGCCGTCCGCTGGCGGAGGCCGTCCGCGAGCGCGGTGCGATCGGGTGGATTCGGTGAACGGCTGGCGGCAGCGCTCCGCCGGCGGCAGTTTCCCGCATCTCGCATCTCGCATCCCATGACCGACCTCGCCGCCCTCCAGTCCGCCATCGAGCGCCACGCCGAGTCGCCCGGCGACGGCGCCCGCCAGTCGTTCGAGCAGTTGCTCGACGCGCTGGAGGCCGGCGCCGTGCGCGCGGCCGAGCGCGGCGCCGACGGCGTCTGGCGCGCCAACGCCTGGGTCAAGCGCGGCATCCTGCTCGGCTTCCGCCTGGGCGAGATCGTGGACTTGTCGGGCGACGAGTTCGCCTTTTTCGACAAGGACACCTACCCGATCCAGCGCTTCGGCGCCGACCGCGGCGTTCGCGTCGTGCCGGGCGGGTCGACGGTCCGCCGCGGCTCGTACCTCGCGCCGGGCGTGGTGTGCATGCCGCCGATGTACGTCAACGTCGGGGCCTACGTGGGCGCGGGGACGATGGTGGACAGCCACGCGCTCGTGGGCAGCTGCGGCCAGATCGGCGAGCGGGTCCACCTGTCAGCCGCCGCCCAGGTCGGCGGCGTCTTGGAGCCCATCGGCGCGGCGCCGGTGGTGATCGAGGACGACGTGTTCGTCGGCGGCGGCTGCGGCGTCTACGAGGGGACCGTCGTCCGGGAGCGCGCGGTGCTGGCGGCCGGCGTGATCCTGACGCGCTCGACGCGCGTCTACGACCTGGCCCGGCAGACCGTCCTCCGGTCCAGCGCCGACGCGCCGCTGGAGATCCCCGCCGGCGCCGTGGTCGTGCCCGGCGCCCGCGCCGTCGACTCCGACTTTGGCCGCGCCCACGGCCTGAGCCTCTCGGCCCCGTGCATCGTCAAGTACCGCGACGCCTCGACCGACGCCTCGACGACGCTGGAGGACGCGCTCCGGTAGCGCGCCTCGCGCTGGCGGACGGGCTCCGCCAGCGGGGCGCTGGCTAGCCCCGAGTGCGGAACAGGGCGCCGGCGAGCGCGACGACGGCCGTGTAGAGCGCGGCCCCGAGCCACAGGCCGAAGATCAGGAACGGCGTCCGCGTGCCCTGGTCGAGCGCCAGGACGATGGTCATCAGCCCGTTGTGGACCACGGCGATCACGAGCGCGCCGACGAAGGCCTGGACCGGCGTCAGGCGGAGGTTGTCGCCCTGCTCCGACCGGAACAGGCCGATCACGAAGCCCATCAGCGTCTTGAGGACCGCGTTCAGGCCGAGGAAGGTGGGCATGACCAGCAGGTCCATCGCCAGGCCCGAGACGAAGCCGGCCGTCGCGCCGGCCACGCGCCCGCGCCGGAGGGCCACGTAGGCCACGTAGAGCAGGACCACGTCGGGCCAGACGTCCCACAGCTCGAGGTTGCTCAGGAGCCACTGGAGCAAGACCACGGCCAGACCGACGGCGATCTGGCGGAGGACGTACGGCATACGACGGGACGGGGGGAGGGGGCGCCAAGCTACGCCGGCTCGCCGGAGGTGTGGACGCGCGCGGGAGGGGCCGGGGGGCGTTGGCCGTCGCCTCCGCCCCGTCGCCTGCGTTCCGGCGCCCCCGCGCCTACTCGTCCGCCGGCACGCGGCGGCCGGCCGCCAGCGCGCGCACGATGTCGTCCTGGGCGCCCGCGATCTGCCCGCCGCGGCCGGTGTAGTTGTTGGCCATCAGCACGAACACGTAGGGCGTGCCGTCCGGCCCGTCGACGTAGCCGGCCAGGCAGCGGACGGCCATCAGCGAGCCGGTCTTGGCGCGGACCGGGACGCCCGACAACCGGTTGCGGAGCGTCGAGCCCGACCCGCCGCCCTCGGGCAGCGACCGGAGGAACGACCCGCTGGCGGGGTGCGCCCGCATCGCGCGGAGCACGGCCGCCAGTGAGGCCGGCGTGACCAGGTCCTTGCGCGACAGCCCCGAGCCGTCGACGATGGACAGGCCGTCGGCGTCGGCGCCGGCCCCACTCACGAAGGCCTCGACGCGGTCGGCGGCGCGGTCGACGGTGCCGCCGCCCAGCGTGCGGAAAAGCTGCTCGGCGTACAAGTTGTCGCTCTCGATGTTGGTGCGCTCCACGATCTCGTCCAGCGTGGGCGAGACGTAGGCCCGGAGCGGCTCGGCGCCGTCGTAGCTCGGCTTGCGCTCGGTGTCGTCCACGTCGACGCGCTCGGCGCGGGCCACGTCGATGCCGGCCTCCTCGAGGGCCCGGGCAAAGGCGTGGACGGCGAACAGCGTCGGGTTGGCGACGGGCACCCGGAGCGTGCCGCGGTAGCCGGCCGGCACGCCGCCGCGGAGCACGAACGTGTCCGTGCCCAGCGTCCGCTCGATGTCCAGGCGGCCCCCGCCCGAGCGCGTCGTGACGTCGCCGGTGACGGTGGCGAAGCCGGCCGGGTCGGACTCGAAGCTGGGCCGCTGGCCGACCGCGGCGGCGCGGATCTGGATCGAGACCAGGTTGTCGCCCCAGACCAGGCCGCCCGCGGGCGGCGCGTAGGCCTCGGTCGCGATGTGGGTCACGTCCCAGCCCTCGCCGTAGCGCGCGTCCTCGAACACGTCGTCGTCGCCGACGATGCGGCCGTCGACGCGCCGGACGCCGGCCTCCGCCAGCGCCTCCGCCCAGTCGTCCAGCGGGTCGCCCTGGCCCGAGCTCCCGAAGGTGGGGTCGCCGGAGCCGCGGATCACCAGGTCGCCGCTGAGCGTGCCGTCGGCCGAGACGTCGCCGAGGTGGTAGAGGCGCGTGGTGTAGCGGAAGGTCGGGCCGAGGGCGTCGAGCGCGGCGGCGGTCGTGAACAGCTTGAGGTTGGAGGCCGGCAGGAGGTTCTTGTCCGCGTTCCGGCTCAGGACCACGCGCCCCGTCCGCGCGTCCTGGACGACGAGGCCCCAGATGGCCGACGGCAGGTCGGGGTCGGCCAGGATCTCGTCGACGGCCGCCGCCAGCCGGGCCTCGGTGCCGTCGCCGTCGGCCTGGGAGGGCGGGGCGGTCCACAGGGCGGCGCCCAGGGTGAGCAGGAGAGAGAGGGCGGCGGCGGGCCAGGCGCGGAGCCCCGCGAGCGGGATCCAGGACATTGGGCGGGGGAGCGTGGGGGGCCGGGGCGAACGCCGCGAAGCTAGCGGTGGTGCGTGCCCAGGCGTCGGCCGCCGGGTATCTTTACGGGCGCACCCGCCTCCACCCGCATGGCCCGCCGCTCCAAGGCCCGACCCACCCCGACCGCCGCCACGCGCGGCGCGGCGACGATGCCGTTCGACCGCCAGAACTACCGGCTGCTGTTGGGCGCCGTGGGCCTGATCGTGCTGGGCTACGCGGTGATGCTGGTGGACAACGCCGTCAACCCCGACCCCGTCGACAGCGCGCTGTCGCTGGTCGTGGCGCCGCTGCTGCTGCTCGCCGGCTACCTCGGCGTGGCCGGGGCCGTGATCTGGGGCGCGCCGACCGACGCGTCCTCGCCCGGTCCCAACGGGGCCGAGCCGGAGGGCGCGGCCGAGCGGGCCTAGCCGTGTGGCGGCCGCTCGGGGCGCTGGCGCTGGCGCTCGTGCTGGGCGCGTGCGGCGGGGAGACGCCCCGAGGCGTCGAGGTGACCGAGGCGGGCGACTCGGCGCTGCCCCCGCCGGGCCCGCGCCGCGCGGCCGCCGTCGACACCGTCTACGCCGACTCGGGCCTCTGGGCCGGCCCGGACCGCCAGCGGCTCGACAGCGTGCGCCAGGACTCGCTCCGGCGCGACTCGCTCCGCCGCGACCCGGCCGCGCCCTCGGCTCCGGAGACGCCGGCCCCCGACTTCCGCGCCTTCTGGCCCCGGTTCCGCGACGCGGCCCGCGCCGGCCCACCGTCCGCCGCCGCGCTGGCGGCGTTTTCCGACACGATGCCTCGGGAGGCGTTCGACCGGGCGCTCGCGGTCGCGCTGGCCGAGCCGTTCCGCGACGGCGTGCTGGCGCTCACGCCGCGCGACTTCCGGCGCGACGGGACGGCCCGCGAGGCCACGGTGGTCGTGGGGTACGACGCCGACGGCCGAGTGGTGGCCCAGGACGAGGCCGTCGCCGAGGCCATCGTGACGCTGCGGTTCGACGTGGCTGGTGGCGCCTACCGGCTGGTCCGTTTTTCCGCTGAGGCCGGGGACTAGGGGATTCCCTGGGCGCGAAACGGCAAATCACCGGGGTGTTTTTTTAACGGCGTGGTTTGTATCGTGGGCATACCTCATCGGTCCAACCCGTGCCCTACATCCCACCACATCAGGTCACGAGGTTCTCAGATCCTTCCGAGAAGCTCGTGCCCAGCGCCGAGCGGATCCATGAGTTGGCAGAACGTCTCCACCACGAGGGCGACCACGCCCTCGCGGCCCTGGCCCACCACGTCGCGGACCAGATCGACGCCCCCCAACTCAGCGATCCGCCCCTCTTCCATACAGCCGATACGGCTCTGCCCGAGCCTCAAACGCCTCGGCCTCTTCCTGCCAGCCAGCCACGATGGCCGCAGGAGCTAGCCCACTGCTGACGGCCCGGCCTAAACGGTCGGTGCCGGCCAGCTTCGCCAGCCAGTCGGCCTTGAGATAGCTCCGGTGGGCGCCGCGCGGCGCCTGTCGGTACACGGCCTCGACGGCGTACACGCCCGTCGCCACCGGGCGGAACGCGGCCGGGTCGGTCACGACCAGCCGGACGCCCCGGACGGTCTCGCCCTCCCACTTGGGGTTGGTCGCCTGCCCCGGCAGGTCGGCGGGCACGAACGTGGCCGGCTCGAACCGCACGCCCGGCAAGCCGGCCGCGCCGAGATCGGCGGCGAGCGACTCGGCATCGGCCCAGGGCGCGCCGACGTGGAGGAACGGCGCCCGGATGCCTCGGCCCTCGCTGGCGGTCGTGCCCTCGAAGAGCCCCGTGCCGGGGTAGACGCGCGCCGTCTCGACGTCGGGGACGTTGGGCGAGGGCGGGATCCAGGACAGGCCAGTCTCTTCCCACGGCATCCCGCGCCGGTAGCCCGTCATCTCGACCACGCGCAGGTCGAGCGATTCGAGGCCGGGCAACCAGGCCTCGCCCTGAATCATCCGCGCGAGCTCGCCGACGGTAAGCCCGTGCGTGACGGGGACCGGGTACAGGCCGACGAACGATTCGTGCGCCGGCTCCAGAACCCAGCCCTCGACGCGGTCGCCGATGGGGTTGGGCCGGTCCAGCACCACGAACGGGACACCGGCCTGGGCGGCGGCTTGCATGGCGTAGCCCATCGTCGAGATGTAGGTGTAGAACCGCGCGCCGACGTCCTGCATGTCGAACACCAGCGCGTCGAGGCCGCGGAGCTGGGCCGGCGTGGGCTTCTTGATCCGGCCGTAGAGGCTGTAGACCGGGGCGCCCGTCGTGCCGTCGCGCCCGCCCGAGACGCCGGCGCCGGCCTCGGCGTCGCCCCGGATGCCGTGCTCCGGCCCGAACAGCGCGCCCACGATCACGTTCGGCGCGTCGTGGAGCCGGTCGATCAGGTGGGCCGGCCCGCCGTCGGCGGTGTCGACGCGGGCGGTGGGGTTGGTGACGAGTCCGACGCGCATCCCGTCGAGCGGGCGGAACCGCTGGGCCACCAGCCGCTGGGCGCCCGTCTGAACCGCCGCGCTGGCGGCGGGCGTGGCCGCGGCGAGACGTGGGGACGTCCCGCCGACGGCGGTGGGGAGAGCGAGCAGAACGAGCAGGATCGAGAGCGTCATCGTTGGCGAAGCGTTGTTGGCAAACAGTGTTCTTGTTCTGGTAGGGGCGGCTTGCAACACGCCCCCACGGCGGTCGAGGCTCGCCTACCGCATCCGCGCGGTGTAGCGGACCGTCTCGGCGGCGTCGGCCGCCAGCCGGACGGTGAACTGGGCCGTCCGGCTGTCCAGCCGCTCGTGGGGGTGGCTGGACTGCACGACCTCCCAGTCGCCCCAGAACACGCGCTCGACCACGTCCACCTCGGCCGGCACCTCCTTGCGGTTGCGGACCTCGACCTCGACGGTGACCTCGCGCTCGGTGTCGGAGACCCGCCGGTTCGAGACCTCGCGCCGGGTCGCCACCACGTCGAACGCGTCGCCGATGTAGAGGCGGACGGTCTCGCCCTGCGGCGTGTGCTCGATGCGGTCCTCGCCCAAAAACTGCAGGTTGCCGCCCCGGTCGGCCTTGTAGACGCGGACGGTGCCGGCCGGCAGCGGCATCCCCATGCGGTTGGACCCGGCGTTCTCGACCTCCAGCACGACCGCGGCGCTGGCCTCGTTGGTGGCGCCGCCCGCGCCGGGCCGGGGCCGCCGGTAGAAGGGGAAGTACTGGCCCGAGGCGTCCACGACCAGCCGGCGCTGGGTGCCCACGCCGGCGGCCGAGAGCAGCTCGAGCTGCTTGGTCTCCTGCTCCTCGATGGTGGTGGGGTTGGGGAACGTGTAGAGGTGGTACTCGAAAAAGGCCTCCTGGGACGGCAAAGCCGCAGGCGCCTGGGCGGCCTCCAGTCTCATCCCGTCCGTGCGCCCCCTCAGCACCGCTTGGGGTTGGACACGGCGCACGTCGCCGGCGATCAGCTGGAGGCCGGCCTCGGGGTAGCTCGCGCCCGAGGTGTTGGTCAGCGTCACCCAGCCGGTCAGGTCTACCATCGTCTCGGTCTCGTCCACGACGGCCACGTAGTCGGCCTTCCAGCCCAGGCCGTCGGTGAGGTAGCGGGCCTCGACGCGGTGGGCCCCGCCGTTTTCCGAGGCCAGCGTCCACAGCAGCGACGGGCGGCTCAGGAGGCCGTCCGGCGTCGAGAGCAGCTCGATGGTGCCCTCGGGGTCGACCAGCACGCGCCCGTCGTCCAGGCGGATGATGCGGCCCTGGCGGGGCTGGCTCAGCAGCACGCCCTCCTCGACCACGACCGCCTCGCCCAAGGGGCGCACCAGCCGGACGCGCTGGCCCACGGCGGCGTCCAGCACCGACTGCGTCCCGATCAGGTGGGCCTGGTAGTTCTGCTCCAGCACCGACAGGCCGCCCGGCTCGCTCAGCGAGACCAGCGACAGGCTGGTCGGGTCGATCTGGGCCGGCACGCCCTCGAACCGCAGCCGCGTCACGCCGCGCTGGAGCGTCAGCGGGCGGACCTCGCGGACGACGGCGAAGCCGCCGTTGTAGACCGTCAGCGAGACGGCCTCGCGGGTTTCGGGCGTGGAGACGACGGGCGATTGGGCGAGGGCGGGCATGGCGAGCACCGCCAGCGCGGCGAGGACGAGGCGCATGGGCGACGGGGGAGGGGACTCCCCACTAGACGCGCCAACGGCCTCGGAAGTCTCAGCCCGCCCCGCTGGCGGCGCGGCGGGCCGCCGGCGGGCGCCGGTCCCGGGCGCCCGCCGCGTCCGCGAGCGGGGGGCGTTGGGCGGTCGGGGGAGCGCTACCTTGGCCGGCTCTTCCCCTTGTGTCTGGCCCATGCGCGCGATCGTCGTCGGCGCCGGAGACGTCGGCTACGACGTCGCCCGGCTCCTGTCCCTCCAGCGCCACGACGTCACCGTCGTCGACACCGACCCCGAGAAGATCGACCACGTCCGCGACACGCTGGACGTGCTGGCCGTGGTCGGCTCGGGGACGAGCGCGGCGGCGCTGCGCGAGGCGCGCATCGAGGAGGCCGACCTGATGGTGGCCGTCACCGACATCGACGAGGTCAACCTGATCGCGTCGATGCTGGCCGAGCGCGTCGGCAAGAGCTCGGCGCACACCACGACCATCGCGCGCGTGCGGGGCGACGAGTTTACCGGCCCCGACTCGGTGCTGCGGCTGGACGACTTCGGCATCGACCACATCATCCACCCGGAGCAGTCGACGGCCAACGAGGTGGTCTCGCTGCTCCGGCGGGCCGCGGCCACCGACGTGATCGAGTTTGTCGGGGGGCGCCTCCAGCTGGTCGGCATCCGCGTCGACCCCGAGGCCTCGGTCGTGGGGCGGACGCTGGTCGAGATCTCGCGGATGAGCGCGCTCCCGTTCCGCATCATGGGCATCTCGCGCGGCGTGCGCACCATCGTGCCCTCGGGCGACGCCACGGTCCAGGGCGGCGACCAGGTGTTCGTGCTGGTCGAGAGCGGCCGCGTGGCCGAGGTGGCGCGCGTGCTGGGCAAGGAGGCCGGCCGGCTCCGCCACGTCATGATCCTGGGCGGGACCAACGTCGGCGAGCGCGTGGCCGCCGGGCTGGTGGGCCGCAGCCGCAAGGAGGGCGGCATGGAGGTCAAGATCGTCGAGGCCGCCCGCGCCCGCGCCGAGTACCTGGCCGAGACCGTCGAGGGCGCGCTCGTGATCCACGGCGACCCGGCCGACATCGACCTGCTGGTGCGCGAGGGCCTGGCCGAGACCGACGCGCTGGTGGCGCTCACCGCCGACGAGGAGTCGAACCTGGTCTCGTGCCTGATGGCCAAGCACCTGGAGGTGCGCAAGACGGTCGCGCTGCTGTCCAAGAGCGCCTACATCCCCATCAGCCAGTCCATCGGGCTCGACGCGGCGGTGAGCCAGAAGCTGGCGGTCTCGCGCGAGGTGCTCCGGTTCCTGCGCGGCTCCCACGTGCGCTCCGTGGCGACGGTCCACGGCCTGGACGCCGAGATCCTGGAGCTGGTCGCCGACGTCGGCTCGCCGATCACGCGCGCGCCCCTGGCCCAGCAGAGGCTGCCCAAGGGCGTGCTCCTGGGCGCCGTCGTGGGCGACCGCGTCGAGATCGCCACGGGCCGCACCCACATCCGCCCCGGCCAGCGGGCCGTGGTGTTCGCCACGCCCGAGCGCGTCGGCGACGTCGAGCCGCTGTTCTCCGCCTGACCCGCGGCCGGTGGCGCGTGGCCCCCTGGCCGCCCGCCGCGGCCGGCCCCGGCTCCCCCCGCGCACCACGAGTCCCGAACCCGCAGCATGATCATCGACTGGAAGGCCATCACGGGCATCATGGGCGTGCTGCTGGTGGCGCTGGGCGCGGCGCTGGTGGTCCCGGCGCTGGTGGGCCTGGCCTACGGCGAGGCCGAGTGGTGGGCGTTCGCCGCGACCGCCAGCGGGTCGCTGGTCGGCGGCGCCGCGCTGTGGAAGCTGTTCCGGCCCCAGGACGAGATCCGCGTCCGCGAGGGGTTCGCCATCGTGGCGCTGGCGTGGCTCGTGCTCTCGCTCGTCGGCGCGCTGCCGTGGGTGATGACGGGCACGCTGGACCAGTTCGCGGACGCCTTTTTCGAGGTCATGAGCGGGTTCACCACGACCGGCGCCACGATCCTGGGCGGCGCCGACACGCCCCAGATCGAGGCCGTCCCCAACGCGTTCCTGCTGTGGCGCTCGCTCACGCACTGGCTGGGCGGCATGGGCATCATCGTGCTCACCATCGCGGTCCTGCCGATGCTGGGCGTGGGCGGGATGCAGCTGTTCAAGGCCGAGGTCCCCGGCCCGTCGGCCGACAAGCTGACGCCGCGCGTGACCGAGACGGCCAAGCGGCTGTGGGCCATCTACGTGGCCCTGACGGCGCTCCAGACCCTGGCGCTCCTGCCGGCCATGTCGTTCTTCGACGCCGTCAACCACGCCATGGCGACGCTGGCGACGGGCGGGTTCTCGACCGAGAACGGGTCGGTGGGCCAGTACGAGTCGGCCTACATCGACTGGGTGGTCACCGTCTTTATGGTGTTGGCGGGCATGAACTTCGCGCTCCACTACCGGCTGCTCCACCGCGACTGGGCGGCGACCAACAACGAGGAGCTCAAGGTCTACTTCTCGATCATCGCCGGCGCCACGGTCTTCCTGACGTTGGTGCTGTGGACGCCCACCGGCGACCTGCTCCCGGCGCCGGTCACGCTGGACGGCGAGATCGTGACCCAGCAAGTCGTGGACGAGGTGACGGCCGAGGGCGCCGTCGTGGACGAGGTCCAGACCGAGGACGCCACGCGGGTCGGCGGCGAGGACATCGGCGGCGGCGCCCAGGAGGCCGACCGGGCCGAGGCGCTGGCGGACCGCGCCGAGCGGGGCCGGACCGTCGTCCGCTACGACTCGTTCCCGAACGCGCTCCGCTACGGCGCCTTCCAGGCCGCGTCGATCATCACCACGACCGGCTTCGGCACGGCCGACTACGAGGTGTGGCCGCCCTTAGCGCTGGTGATCCTGTTCGCGCTGTTCTTCGTCGGCGGCATGGCCGGCTCGACGGGCGGCGGCGTCAAGGTGGTCCGGGTGCTGCTCATCTTGAAGAACTCGTTCCGCGAGCTCCGCCAGCTGGTCCACCCCCAGGCCATCCTGCCCATCCGGCTCGACCACCGCGTCGTGCCCGAGGGCATCATCCGCAACGTGCTCTCGTTTATCGTGCTCTACATCGGGCTCATCGGGGCGGGCACGCTGATGATGGGCTTCCTGGGCCTCGACATCTGGAGCGCCTTTAGCGCCACGTTCTCGTGCGTCGGCAACGTCGGCCCGGCGTTCGGGGCGATGGGGCCGACGGAGAACTACACCCACGTCCCGACGGCCGGCAAGTGGATCCTGTCGATCCTGATGATGGCCGGCCGCCTGGAGATTTTTACGGTGTTGCTCCTGTTCACGCCGAGCTTCTGGAAGCGGTGAGGCGCGAGCCCTTATGGCCCCGTAGGGAAGGCGAAGCCAACGAGCGGCACTGGAACACGGCCGGCCTCCGCGGCGACCTGCCCGCCGAGGCCATCCGCCAGTGGGTCGGGGACTCCTACGCCCTCGTCGCGACCGGCCTGCCGGCGCGGCTCCGGGCCGAGGTCGGCGGCTGACGGCGCGAACAGTCCGGACGCGTGGGCGTTGTGGACGCAGCCCCCAACCGTTTGTCCATGCGCTCTCTGCTCTTCTCCGCGGCGCTGCTCGCCCTCGCCGCCTGTGCCGACACGCCCGACGAGGCGCCAGCCACGCCGCCCGCGCCGGGCATCCTGGCCCCGTCGGGGCCCGAGCGGGCGGTGGCCGACATCGCGGAGGTGGACGGCTCCGGCGTGTCGGGCCGCGTCGAGATCACCAGCCTCGGGGACTCCATCGAGGTCCGCTACAACCTGTCCGGGCTCTCGGCGGGGAAGCACGGCTTCCACATCCACCAGGCGGGCGACTGCGGGCCGGACTCGACGGGCACGCCGGCCGGCGCGGCGGGCGGCCACCTGAACCCGCTCTCCAGCCCGCACAGCGCGCCGGACTCGTCGGCGGCCAAGCGGCACGCGGGCGACCTGGGCAACGTCTTGGCCGAGGGCGGCCAGGCCGTGGGCGTCGTGGTGGACTCCGTGCTCGCCTTTAAGGGGCCGACGTCCGTCTTGGGCAAGGCCGTGATCGTCCACGCCAGGGAGGACGACCTGGCCACCCAGCCCGCCGGCAACTCGGGCGCCCGCGTCGGGTGCGGCGTGATCCGCAACCCGGCCGACCCGCCGCCCGCTGGCGGCCCGCCCGCCGACTCCGTGTCTCTCTAACTCACACCTTTTACCCATGTCCAAGCTTCTACTCCCCGGCCGCCTGGCCGTCTCCGCCCTCGCCGTCGTGTCCCTGTCTGCGTGCGGCGCCCTGTCCGGCGGCGGCGACCCCGGCTTGGGCGACCAGGCCCGCTCGGCCACCGCCCAACTCTCGTCGCCCGGCGGCGCCTCGACGGGCGTCTCGGGAACCGTCCGGTTTACCGAGATCGAGGGCGGCGTCTACCTCAGCTACGAGATCACCGGCCTCGACCCCGGCGAGCACGGGTTCCACGTCCACGAGGGCGCTTCGTGCGCCGCCGCGGACACCGACGGCGACGGCACGCCGGAAGCGGGCGGAGCGGCCGGCGGCCACTTCGACCCGCTCGGCAGCCCCCACGGCGCCCCCTCGGCCGAGCCCGACGCCCGCCACGCTGGCGACCTCGGCAACATCACCGCCGACGCCGACGGGCTGGCGGTCGGGGGCCGCGAGGACCGCGTGCTGACCTTCGACGGCGCGACGGGCCTGATCGGGCACACGATGATGGTGCACAGCGGCCGCGACGACCTGACCAGCCAGCCGAGCGGCGACGCCGGCTCGCGCGTCGGCTGCGGCGTGATCACGCTCCAGTAGGCCGCACGACGAGGCTCAAGCGTTCCCTGATTGTCCTGCGCACGCGATCAGGAGGCGGGGCGGGGCGTGGAAGGGGCGGCTCATCTCCTCTCGTCTCTGTCATCATGCCCCGTTTCCCCATCCGCTCTCTCGCCCTCCTGACGGCCCTCGCCTCGCTGACCGCGTGCGAGACCACCGAGCGCGTCGCCGACACTGCCGCCGAGGGCATCGAAGACGGCGCCGAGGCCGTGGCCAGCGTCGCCGTCGACGTGGCCGGCGCGGTCGCCGACGCGGCGGGCACCGTCTACGACACGGCCGGAGACGTCTTCACCGACGACCCCGACGCGACCGCCGTCGCGCTCGTCCGCCCGACCTCGGCGTCCGGCGCCAGCGCCCAGGGCACGGTCCGTTTCCGCGAGAGCGGCGACGGGCTGGTGGTGGCCGTCAGCCTCCAGGGCCTGACGCCTGGCGAGCACGGCCTCCACGTCCACGGGAACCCGTCGTGCGGCCCGGCCGACTCCGACGGCGACGGCCAGCCCGATTCCGCTGGCGCCGCCGGCGGGCACTGGGACCCGCTCAGCACCATGGACCACGGCGCGCCCAACGACCCGCTGGAGGCCAAGCACGTCGGCGACTTCGGCAACGTGACGGTCGGGGCCGACGGGACCGTAGAGACCACGGTCACGGTAGCCAACGTGGCCGACCGGTACGCGATGGCGGGACACGCCGTCGTGGTGCACAGCGGGGCCGACGACTTGACGACCGATCCCAGCGGCGACTCGGGGACGCCGGTCGGCTGCGGCGTGATCGAGGGGCGCTAGCCCGCCGTCTCACCGCGCTTCCGCCCGTCTGCGCCGCCTCGGGGCGGTGCGGGCGGGCGCTCGGGTTTTGCGCCGTCGCCGCGTGCGACAGCAACGACGACGACATCCGCCAGTCGGCGACGGCGACGCTCACGGCGCCCGACGACACCACGACGGGCGTCACCGGCACCGTCCTGTTCACCCAGGACGGCGACGACCTCCGAATGGACGTGACCGTGAACGGCCTAGCACCCAACAGCATCCACGGCTTCCACATCCACGAGGTCGGCAGCTGCGAGCGCGGCGACCACGACGACGACGGCTTCGAGGAGGTCGCCGGCGCCGCTGGGGGCCACTACGACCCGTACAACACCAATGACCACGGCGATCGTGACGACGACGAGGACGACAAGCACGCCGGCGACTTCGGCAACGTCACCGCCGACGCCAGCGGGATCGCGAGGGCGACGTTCACCACGGACGTCGTGTCGCTGAGCGGCACGCGCCCGGTCCAGAACCGCGCCGTCATGGTCCACGCCAACCGCGACGACCTGGAGAGCGACCCCGGTGGCATGTCGGGCGACCGGGTCGCCTGCGGCGTGATCTCGACGGCCGTCGACTCGGGCTACTGACCGCACCGCTGGCGGTCCGCCCAGACGGGCCGCCAGCCAGAGCGATCGGGCACCGGCGCCCGCTGCCACGACGCGGGCGGCGGGCGTTTTCTCGTGGCCCAGGCCAGGAGACCAGGCCGTCACGGAGCGGCTTCCTGCTCACCTAGAGCCGGCCCGGCGCTCGCGCACCCATGACCCGGAAAGGACGAGACCCGCACGTGGGGACGGGGGCGTGCGACGGTTGGGCGGGCCTGACCGACGGTTCGGCTGCCGATTTGGACCGCACGGGGAGACGTAGGGGAAAAGAAGACGGCGGTTTAGCGGGATAGCTTAGGTTCGAGGCCGGTTCATACCACACGCACCGAATCTACATGGCCGCCTCTCCGATTCGGCACGCCCTCGTGGCCGCCCTCCTCGTGCTCCCCGCTCTCGCCTCGGCCCAGACCGTCCGGGGCACGGTCACCAACGCGGACGGTGGAGACCCGGTCCCCGGCGTCGCCGTGTCCGTCCCCGCCACGACGATCGGCGTCCGTACCGACGTCGACGGAGCGTACGAGATCGAGCTCCCCCCGGGCCAGCGGCGGCTCCAGTTCTCGTTCGTCGGGTTCCGGACCCAAGACGTGACCGTGCCCGAGGGCCAGACGGTCGTGGACGTGGCGCTTGAGGAGGACCTCCTGGGGCTCGACGAGGTCGTGGTGACCGGGCTCGGAACGTCGGTCAAGCGCGAGAACTCGGCGCTCTCGGTCGAGACCATCTCGGCTCGCGAGCTCGCCGAGGTGACGACGCCGCAGACGTTGGACGGCGCGCTCAACGGCAAGGTCACCGGGGCCGTCGTGAACTCGAACTCGGGCGCGCCGGGCGGCGGCATCAACATCCGGCTGCGTGGGATCACGACGATCAACGGCAACAGCCAGCCGCTCTACGTCCTCGACGGGCTCATCCTCTCCAACGACGCGGTCTCGAACGGGGTCAACGCCGTCACGGCGGCGGCTGGCGGCGGGAACGCGTCGAGCCAGGACAACCCCGCCAACCGGATCGCCGACCTCCCGCCCGAGGACATCGAGTCGATCGAGATCCTGAAGGGGCCGTCGGCCGCGGCCATCTACGGCGCCCGTGCCGCCAACGGCGTCGTGGTGATCCGCACCAAGCGGGGCGCGGCGGGCACCACGGAGGTCGGGTTCGAGCAGACGGTCGGGGTCGCGACGATCTCCCGGAAACGGGGGTCGCGTGCGTTTACGGCCGCGCTGGCCGAGGAGGAGTTTGGCGCGTCGGGCCTGGCGGCGTTCGACGCCAACGGCGGCCAGACCTTCGACCTCGAAGAGCAGATCTACGGCAACGAGGGCCTCCTGCTGACCAGCAACCTCTCGATCTCGGGCGGCACCGACCGCACCCAGTTTTTCGTCTCGGGCATCGTCAAGGACGACGAGGGGATCGTCGAGGGGACGGGCTACGAAAAGCAATCGGGCCGCGTGAACCTGACTCACCGCCTGAGCCGGGTCTTCGAGGTCGACGCCGGCGCCAACTACATCCGCTCGGTCGCCCGGCGCGGGCTGACGGGCAACGACAACTCGGGCACCACGTTCGGCGTCGGGCTCGTCTCCACGCCGTCGTTTATCGACCTCCGGCCGGGCGCGGACGGCGTCTACCCGGACAACCCGTTCAACTCGGCCAACTTTCTCGAGACCCGCGACCTCGCCGACATCCGCGAGACGAACAACCGGTTCCTCGGAAACGGCCGGCTGACCGCCAACGTGTTCACGAGCGCGACCCAGTCGCTCCAGCTTATCGGCATCGGCGGCGTCGACTACTACGCGCTCGACCAGCCCAGCGTGTTCCCGGTCGACCTCCAGTTCGAGGAGGCCAGCGGCCTGCCCGGGACGTCGGTCTTGGGCCGGACGACCAACCTCAACACGAACATCCAGGCCCTGGCCGTCCACGCCTACGCCCCCGAGGGCCGCCAGCTCTCGTTCACGACCCAGCTCGGGCTCACGGCGTTCGACCAGGACTACAACAACGTGTTCAGCGTGACGAACGGGCTGATCTCGGACCAGCAGAACCTGGACCAGGGCTCGTCGATCCAGACCACGCAGACCCGCTTTTTCCAGAACGACCGGGCGCTCTTTGCCCAGGAGGAAGTCAACTACGCCGACGCCGTGATCGTCTCGGGCGGGGTCCGCATTGAGCGCTCGTCGGCCAACGGCGACGTGGGCCGGTACTACGCCTACCCCAAGGCCGGGCTGGCGGTGAACCTCACCAACCTCGGCCTCCTCGAGAGCGACGCGGTCGACCTCCTCAAGCTCCGCGTGGCGTTCGGACAGACGGGGAACACGGCCCCGTTCGGGTCCAAGTTCACGACGTTCGGGACGGCCACGATCGCCGGGAACATCGGGCTCGACCTGGGCGCCCAGCGCGGGTTCGCCGACATCGAGCCCGAGCGGGCCACCGAGTTCGAGGGCGGCGTGGACCTCACGCTGTTCAACGGCCGCGTGAACCTCGAAGCGACGGCCTATGCCAAGTCCATCGACAACCTGCTCCTCAACCGGCAGGTCCCGTTCTCGACCGGGTTCACGGTCGAGACCTTGAACGGCGGCCAGCTCCGGAACAACGGGGTCGAGCTCGGCCTGAGCCTGATCCCGGTGAGCACCGACCTCGTCCAGTGGATCTCGCGGACCAGCTTCTGGACCAACCGCGCCGAGGTCACCCAGCTCGACGTCCCCGCGTTCCAGGCGACCGGCGGCGGGTTCGGCAACACGCTGGGCTCGATCCGGATCGAGGAGGGCAAGAGCCCGACCCAGATCGTGGGCGTCGACGACACCGACGGCGACGGGAGGTCCGACGGCGTGTTCGCGCTGGGCGACGTGTCGCCGGACTTCCAGATGTCGTTCTTCAACGACGTGTCGATCGCGCGCCGCCTCCGGCTCACCGTCTTTGGGCACTGGAAAAAGGGCGGGGAGGTCATCAACCTGACCGAGCTCCTGTCGGACTTGTCGCGGACGAGCGCCGACTTCGACGAGGACAACGACGGCGACGGGACGCCCGACGGCCCGCAGCGGCTCGGCCAGCTCGGCGTGACGGCGCGGCCGTTCGTCCAGGCCGCGTCGTACTTCAAGCTCCGCGAGGTCGGGCTGTACTACGACGTGGCCCCGTCGCTCTTCGGCCCGCTCTCGGGCAGCCTGCGGACGCTCCGCGTCGGGGTCTCGGCCAACAACCTGTTTACGATCACGCCCTACAAGAGCTACGACCCCGAGGTGAGCAACTTCGGCAACCAGGCCGTGGCGTCCGGGGTCGAGGTGGCGCCGTTCCCGTCGTCGCGCGCGTTCAACGTCCACCTCCGCCTCGGCCTCTAGGCCGCGCGCCCTCTGCCCCTGAGCCTCCCCTCCGATGACACCGACCCTCCCTCGCGTGGCCCTGAGCCCGTCGTCCCTGATCGGGGTCGCGGCGTTGGCCCTGGCCGTCCTCGCGTCCGGCTGCGACCTCGTCGGGCTCGACGACGACCCGAACCCCAACGGGCTCTCGCTCGAGGAGATCCTGGCCGACCCGTCGGAGGCTCGCTTGTCGAACGCCGCGGTGGGCGTCGAAACCTCGGCCCGGACCGGGCTCGGGACCTACCTCGTCAGCGTCGGCGTGATCGGCCGCGAGTACTGGCGGGTGAGCCCGTCGGAGCCCCGGTTCACGACCGACCTGCTGGGCAAGTCTGAGGCCACGCTCAACGACAACACGTTCTACATCACGACGCCGTGGGCGGCCCGCTACGGGACCATCCGGAACGCGAACACGCTGCTGCTGGGGCTCGACGCCAACCAGACGCTGTCGGACGCCGAGAAGGCCGGCGGGCGCGGGTTCGCCCGGACGTGGATCGCCTACCAGTACCTCCTCAACCTCAACCTCACGTTCGAGAACGGCCTCCGGTTTATCGAGCCCGGCGACGACGCGGCCGGGCCCATCGTGGGCTACGGCGAGTCGCTCGACCGGATCGCCGCGCTCCTCGACCAAGCGGCCTCGGACCTTAACGGGGGCACGTTCTTTTTCCCGACGTCGCTCGTGCGGGACGTCCCGGCAGCGCCGGTGGACTACGGCCAGATCAACCGGGCGCTCGCCGCCCGCGTCGACGCGTACCGCGAAGACTGGCAGGGCGTGCTCGACGCGCTCGACGACTCGTTCGTCGGCGCCGCCGCTCCGCTCACGGTCGGCGCGTACCACGTGTTCTCGACGGCCGCCGGCGACATCCAGAACCCGTTCTTCTTCCCCCTCGACGGAGGCGGCGACGGCGTCCTGGCCCACCCCTCGTTCGTGGCCGACATCGCCCCAGGCGACGAGCGGATCGGCAAGGTCGAGGCGCGCACCGAGCCGCGGACGTTCGACGACCTGACGTCGGCCTTCGACGTCGACGTGTACGAGACGCCGACGTCGCCCGTCCCCGTCGTCCGCAACGCCGAGCTCTTGCTCCTCCGGGCCGAGGCCAACGCCCAGCTCGGCAACGCCGCCGCCGCGGTCGCCGACCTCGACGTGATCCGCACCGCGGCCGGGCTCGACCCCTACGCCGGCCCGACCGACACGGCCGCCCTTATCGACGAGGTCCTCCGCCAGCGGCGCTACGAGCTCTACGCCGAGGGCCACCGCTGGATCGACGCCCGCCGGTATGGCCGGCTCGGTACGCTCCCCATCGACCGCGCCGAGGACGACGTGTTCGAGCAGTTCCCGCTGCCCGAGGCCGAGACGAGTGACCCGACGGCGTGACGCGCCCCGAGCGCCGCGCTGGACGGGCGGGGCGCCCGGGTCGCGGCCGGCGGCCAGATCGCGCCGCTGGCGGTGGGCGCCAGCGGCACAGGGTGGGTCATGCCGTCCCGGCTCTCCGGTCGTAGAAGGGCGGCGGCTCGACGCCCAGGGCGCGGAGGTAGACGTAGCCCTGGCCCCGGTGGTGGACCTCGTTGTCGACGACGTACAGGACCTGCCAGTGACCCGGGCCTTCCCACTGGCCAAAGGCCACGGCGACCTCCTGGAAGCGAGCCGGCGGGACCCGGGGCCACAGCGCGTCGATCTCGGCCGTCGCCTGGTCCCACAGGCGGAGCGCCTCGTCCCGCGTCGCCGGGGTCTCGACCTCGGCCCACGCCCACTCGCCCGTCGCGACGCCGCGCAGGACGGGGGCGGCCATCTGCAGGAGCTCGGCGACCATCTCGGCAAACGGCCGCATCTCGCCGATGGAGAACGTGGCGAAAGACTCGTCGTCGGGGAAGGCGCCGATGACGCGGCGGGTCAGGCGGCGGTGGCCCTGCCAGTGGTCGAGGAGTTGGTCGGGCGTGAGGACGGCGGCGTCTGAGGTCATTGGGAAGCAGGGAGGTGGGCCGTCAACAAAGGGTGGAGGGGCGCCACCCCTGAGTCACAGTGCCGTCACAACGCGGTTGCTAGTTTGGGACGGGCGAACACTCCGGGCACCGTGGCCGATCAGAACGACCTCTTCCTCAGCGACTCCGAGCGGAAGCGCCAGCGCCAGACGCCGCTCATGCGGCAGTACTGGAAGATCAAGGACCGCCACCCCGGCGCGCTCCTGCTCTTCCGCATGGGCGACTTCTACGAGACGTTCGAGGAGGACGCCGTAACGGTCGCCGACGTGCTCGGCATCACGCTGACCAAGCGTGGCAACGGGGCCGCCGAGGAGATCCCGCTGGCGGGCTTCCCGCACGGCGCGCTGGACCAGCACCTGCCCAAGCTGGTCCGGGCCGGCCACCGGGTGGCCGTGTGCGAGCAGCTGGAGGACCCGAAGTACGCGCGCAAGATCGTCAAGCGCGGCGTGGTGGAGGTGGTCACGCCCGGCGTGGCGTTCCGGGACCCGCTCTTGGACGCGCGCCGGTCCACGTATCTGGCGGCCGTGGCGTGGGGCGAGGGGAAGCACAAAGACACGGTCGGCGTGGCCTTCGCGGACGCCTCGACGGGCGAGTTCTACGTCACCGAGGCCGCGCAGGACCGGCTGGGGTCGCTGTTGCAGACCATCGCCCCGGCCGAGGTCCTGGTCGACAAGCGCCTCGTCGACCGGCTCCGCCAGTCGATGGCCGCCGTCCAGGGCGGCGCGCTCCCGTTCGCGGTCACCAAGCAGGAGGACTGGGTGTTCGGGCTCGACTTCGCGACCGAGACCCTCCTCCGCCACTTCCAGACGCACAGCTTGAAGGGCTTCGGCGTCGACGGGCTGGCGACGGGCGTGGTCGCGGCGGGCGCGGCGCTGTACTACTTGGGCGAGACCCAGAAGGGGCGGATCCCCCACGTGCGCCGCCTGCAACGCTACCGCGCCGACGACCACATCGCGCTCGACCCGGCCACCAAGCGCAACCTGGAACTGGTCGGGTCGATGCAGGACGGCCGGAAGGACGGGTCCCTCGTGGGCGTGATGGACGCGACCCAGACGCCGATGGGCGGGCGGATGCTGCGCCAGTGGTTGGTGCGCCCGCTCCGCGACGTCGGGCGGATCACGTCCAGGCTGGACGCTGTCGGCGCGCTGGGCGACCTCCGGCTGCGCCGGGCCGTGCGCGGGGAGTTGCGGCACGTGGGCGACCTGGAGCGGCTGTGCGGCAAGGTCTGCACCGGCCGCGCCACGCCGCGCGACCTGGTGGCGCTGGGGACGACGCTGCGCCGCATCCCGCCCGTCCAGGCGCTGCTGGAGGGACACGACGGGCTCCTGGGCCGCCTGCGCGACAAGCTGGCGCCCTGCGACGACACGGCCGACGCCATCGCCTCGGCCCTCGCCGACGAGCCGCCGGCCCAGCTCTCCGCTGGCGGGACGATCCGCCCGGGCCACGACGCCGAGCTGGACCGCCTGCGGGAGGTCGCCGGCAGCGGCAAGGAGTACCTCACCGAGCTCCAGGCGCGTGAGTCCCAAAAGACCGGCATCCCGAGCCTCAAGGTCGGCTACAACAAGGTGTTCGGGTACTACCTCGAAGTGTCGAACGCGCACAAGGGCAAGGCGCCCGACGCGTGGATCCGCAAGCAGACGCTCGTCAACGCCGAGCGCTACATCACGCCCGAGCTCAAGGAGTACGAGGAGACCATCCTGACGGCCCAGGACAAGATCCTGGAGATCGAGAGCACGCTCGTCGAGGCCCTCCGCCAGTCGGTGGCCGAGGCGGTGGCGCCGATCCAAACGAATGCCCGCGCGCTCGCGACGCTGGACGTGCTGGCCGGCTTCGCCGAGGTCGCCGAGCGCAACGGCTACGTCCGCCCCGCGGTCGACGACTCGGCCGTGCTCGACGTCGTCGACGGGCGGCACCCGGTCGTGGAGCAGGTGCTGCCGGCCGGCGAGGCGTTCATCCCCAACTCCGTCCGGCTGGCGGCGCCCGTGGGCGAGGAGGCCGAGGTCGCGGCCCAAGCCGGCCAAGTCCTGCTCATCACCGGGCCCAACATGGCCGGCAAGAGCGTGGTGCTGCGCCAGACGGCGCTCGTCGTGCTGCTGGCCCAGGTCGGCTCGTTCGTGCCGGCCGCCAGCGCCCGCGTCGGCGTCGTGGACGCGCTGTTTACGCGCGTCGGCGCCTCAGACAACCTAGCCGCCGGCGAGTCGACGTTCCTGGTCGAGATGAACGAGACGGCCAACATCCTGAACAACGCGACGGCCCGGTCGCTGATTCTCTTGGACGAGGTGGGGCGGGGGACCAGCACCTTCGACGGGCTGAGCCTGGCGTGGGCCATCGTGGAGCACCTGCACGAAAACGCGCAGGTGGCGGCGCGGACGCTGTTCGCGACGCACTACCACGAGCTCGACGCGCTCTCGGCCCGGCTCGACCGCGTCAAAAGCTTCAGCGTGCGCGTGCGCGAGCACGAAGGGCGCGTCGTGTTCTTGCGCACGCTCGTGCCCGGCGGCGCGGATCACAGCTACGGCATCGAGGTGGCGCGGATGGCCGGCCTGCCGCCCGAGGTCGTGGCCCGGGCCAAGGACGTGCTCCGCCACCTGGAGGCGGGCGATGTGGCCGCCGAGGTCGGCGTCGCCGGCGACGCGCCCGCCCACGCCGACCGCCAGCCGTCCGGCGACGGGATGCCGGCGACGGCGCGGCCGGCGGTCGGCGCGCTGCCCGAGCCGCCCGAGATGCCAGTCGCGCTGGCGGCCCCGGACCCCATCGCGACCGAGGTCCTCGACCGGCTAGCGGAGCTGGAGCCCGACCGGATGACGCCCATCGAGGCGCTCATGGCCCTGGCGGACCTCAAAAAGACGGCCCAGCGGTAGACGTCGGGCCGCGTGAAGACCGCGCGAGGGGACTAGGCTAACCCGCCGCTGCCGGCGTAGGTTCGCGGCTCACCCCCCCGACAGCCCATGCGCACGTTCATCCTTTCGCTCGCCCTCGCGGCGCCCCTCGCCCTCGTCGGCTGCCAGTCTGAGCAGGCCGACGCCATCGAAGACCAGGGCGACGCCATCGAGGACGCCTACGACGAGCAGGCCGAGATCGTCGACGAGCAGATCGAGGACGGCGCCCCCGTCGGCGACCGCGCCGACGTGATCGGCGACGGCGAGATCATCGACGAGCCCGGCGAGCCGGACGCGGACGCCCTCGGCCAGTAGGCCGCCCGTCGCGTCGGAACTTTTTGGCTCCGACGTGACGTAGACCTGACTAAGCCAGCTTCTTGGCTGGATCCGGCGGCTCTCGCACCATCGCTCGCGCGGGCTGTCCGTTTCGTTTTCATCACCCAACCCGCACACACCTATGCGCGCATTTATCCTGACCCTCGCCCTGACCCTCCCGCTCGGCCTCGCCGCCTGCGCCGACTCCGCCACGGAGGAGGCTTACGAGGAGGGCGCCCCCATCGGCGACCGCGAGGACGTCATCGGCGACGGCGAGATCATCGACGAGCCCGGTGAGCCCGAGGGCAACGTCCTGATGGACGACACCATGTACGGCGGCTACGACACCGACGCGGACGGCCGCCTCTCGCTGGTCGAGTACGATGCCGGCGTCGGCGACGGCGCCTTCGAGACGTACGACACCGACGGCGACGGGTACCTCAACGACACCGAGTACGGCGTCTACGAGTCCACGCTGGACATGTAAGCGCCCCTGGCCGCTTTCACTGGAGCGCCCCTCGGGTTTCCCGGGGGGCGCTTCCGTTTGTGCGCCCCGCTGGCGGGCCCCGCCAGCGGGCGGGGACTCCGGCGGCGCTCGCGCGTAGAGACGCCATGAGCCGAGCCTTCGTCAAGGAGGGCGCCCCCGAGGTGCCCGTCGTCATCCCGCCGCGCCCCCCGCTCCCAGCGGGCGTGGCGAACTACGTCACGCCCCAGGGGCTGGCGGCGCTACGCGCCGAGAAGTCCGAGATCGAGGCCGCGCGAGCGGCGCTCGACGACACCGACCCCGACGCGGGCCGGGAGCGCGAGATCCTGACCGGCCGCCTCCGGGACCTGGTCGAGCGCATCGCCCGCTCCCAGGTCGTGGACCCGGCCACGGTGGACCGGCCCGAGGCCCGGTTCGGGGCCACCGTCACGGTCCGCCAGGACGACGGGGCCGAGCGGACGTTCCAGATCGTCGGCGTCGACCAGGCGACGGGCGAGGGCTCGGTCGCGTTCACGTCGCCCATCGCGCGCGCCGTGACGGGCAAGGCGGCTGGCGACGCGGCGGTGCTGGACACGCCCGGCGGCCCGCGCCCCCTCACCGTCGTCTCCGTACGCTACGGGGCGGACTGATCGCGGCGCCGCAGGCGCTCCCGCAGGCGCTCCCGCAGGCGCTCCCGCAGGCGCTCCCTCCTCCGCGCTGGCGGCGACCGCCAGCGGGGCGTGCAGCGGGTCAGGCGGCGACTCGGTGGTCCTGCATCCGGCCGCGCAGGGTCCGGAGCGTCTTGGACAGGATCTGCGAGATCCGGGCCTCGGTCAGGTGGAACTCGCCGGCGATCTCGCGCAGCGTCAGGCCCTCGAAAAAGTAGAGCTGGACGATCCGCTGCTCGCGGTCGGACAGCCGCTCCAGCAGCGCGCCCACGAAGCCGTAGAGCGACTGGCGCTCGGTGTCGGCGTCGGCGTGCTCGACGCCGGGCGCGGGCAGGAGGTCGATCGGGGCCGGGCCGTCGTCCTGGTGGCCGTTGAACAGCGACAGCGCGAACCGCTGCTGGGCGTCGTTGCACAGCCGGTGGTAGTCGCGGACCGAGACCCCCAGCCGGTCGGCGACCTGGGCCGCGCGGGGCTCGTCGCCCAACTCCTGCTGCAACGTCTGGGCCGTGCGGTTGGCCTCGGCGACGCGCCGGCGGCGGTCGCGGCTGAGGCAGTCGATGGTGCGGAGAAAGTCCACGAGCGCGCCTCGGATGCGCCCGAACGCGAACGACGCGAACGGCGTCCCCCGCGACGGGTCGTAGCTGCCGAGCGCCTGGAGCATCCCCAGCATCCCCGCGTTCTCGAGGTCCCGGTAGGAGGCCAGCGGGTGGTCCGGGAGCGTGATCCGGCGGGCGAGCGAGCGCACGAGCGGCAGCGCGGCCACGGCGACGGCGCGGGAGTACTCGTCGAGTCGGGGGCCGTCGGCGTCGCGCTCGGCGACGTAGCGCTCGACGGCGTCCTGGAGGGAAGAGGTCATGGGGAGGGAAGGCTGGGCGGCGCGGGGGCGCCGGACCCGGTGGCGACGGCTGGCCCGAGAGCCGCGACGGCCACCGAGGGCCCCGCCTGCGTCGCGGGCGACGAGCCCGTCCCAACGGTCGGGCGGGGCGCGGCGGCAGGGCGGAGGGTCCGGTCGGACATGGAGGAGAACAGGTCTGCCGTCCCCTTCCGCAAGCCCGGTGCCAGCGTCGGCCCCGCGCCCGGATGCGGCTCGGCCTGCGCCGGCCGGGCCCCCATTACCAGCGCGATCGGGAACGCGCGCGGCACCTGTGGCGCGTCAGGCGCCCGGTGGCCTCCCCCAGTGTCCTGTCGGCCGTCGCCGCCGCCGGCTCAATCAAGCCAGCCGGCGGGTACGGATTCGTAACGGCCTCGGTAGAATCGGGCGCTCTCCCTGAGGCTTTCCCCGATGCCCGTCAAGTCACGGGCCCGCCTTCGTCGACGCCCGCCAGCGCGAGGTGCTCGCCCGAGTCCAGCGCCTGGCCGATCGCGTCGAACAGCCGGTCGACCTGGCCGGTGGTGTTCCAGACCCAGGGCGCCAGCCGCACCACCTCGCCGCGCCGCGCGTCGACGTAGAGGTCCTGGGTCTTGAGCCAGCGCACCATCGCGTCGGCGCGGTCCACCTCCAGCACGATCATGGCGCCGCGGCGGGCGTCGTCGCGGGGCGATCGGACGGCGAGGCCGAGCGCGTCGGCGCGGCCGAGCGCGTGGGCGCCCTTGGCCAGCGTGTCGGCGCGGACGGCCGGGATGCCGGCCTCCAGGAGCACCCGCAGCCCCTCGACGGCGTGGTACATCGAGGCCACGGCCGTCGTGCCGGCCAGGAACCGGCGCCGCACGTCGGGGTGGTCTTGAGGAACAGGCCGGAACCCGAACGGGTCGGCGTCGGCGAACCAGCCCGCGAGCCGGGGGCGGAGGTCGAGGCCGGGGCGCACCCACAGGTAGGTGTTGCCGCTGGAGCCGGAGGCCTCTTTGAGCAGGCCGCCGAAGTAGACGTCGGCGCCGATGGCCCCCGCATCGACCACGACCGAGGCCGTGGCGTGGTAGCCGTCGACAGCGAACCGGGCGCCGTGCTGGCGGGCCGCGTCGCCGATGGCGCGCAGGGCGTCGTCGGTGATCACCTCGCCGGTGGAGAAGCCGACGTGGGAGACGATGACCCAGGCCGTTTGGTCGGTGATGGCGTCGCAGACGGCGTCCACGTCCACGGACCCGCCCGGCCCGGCGGCGACCTCGACCGGCCGGAGGTCGCGCAGGCCGGCCCAGCGCTGGACCGAGTGGCGGACCGACGGGAACTCGCCCTCCGTCACCACGACCTCCGTCCGGTTGCCCGCGAACGGCTCGTCACACGACAGCAGCGCCTGGACCGTCCAGTGGACGTTGGGCTGCAAGATGCACGTGCCGGGCGCGGCCGCCAGCAGCGGGGCCACCCAGCGGTCGGCCAGGCTCTCGGGCAGCGCCCACCAGCCCGTGTCGTGGCCGAGGTCCCAGCGGTCGGGCACGCGGTTCCAGGCGTCGACGCCGCGCTCGGCCCAGTCCTCGCAGAAGCCAGCCATCAGCGCCGGGACGGTGCTCGGCATCAGCCCGTGCGTGAACGCGCGCAGCTCGGCGGCGGGGGCGGGGGGGACGACGAAGCGGTCCGAGAGGTCGAGCACGGGAGGAGGGGAGAGGGGGGCGGAGCAGAAGGTGACGGAAAAGTCGATGGTCTAGGCGCTGTGGAGTGTGGTAGGGGGCGCTCGGCCCGTCCGGCTGGCGGCGCGCGCCGGCGGGGCGCGGCCGGGCCGGTGGCCGAGTGCCTTGCTCTCCTACTCTCCTGGCCCGACCAGCCGGCTGATCACGTCGACGGCCGAGACGCCCTCGGCCTCGGCGTTGAAGTTGGTCACGATGCGGTGGCGCAGGACCGGGACGGCGATCCGGTCCACGTCCTCCGCCAGCGGCGTGAGCCGGCCGTCCAAGAGCGCCAGCGTCTTGGCGCCGAGCACGAGGTACTGGCTGGCGCGCGGGCCGGCGCCGTAGGACAGGTACTGGGTCACGAAGTCGGGCGCGCCCTCGCGGCCCGGACGCGTCCGCGCCGCCAGCCGGACGGCGTGCTCCACCACGTGGTCCGCCACGGGCGCGTTGCGGACGAGGGCCTGGAACGCGCCCAGGTCCTCGGCTGAGAGCACCGGCCGGACCTCGGGCGCCGGGCCGCTGGTGGTGGCCTTGACGACGGCCACCTCGTCGGCGAACGGCGGGTAGTCCAGCCACAGGTTGAGCATGAACCGGTCGAGCTGGGCCTCGGGCAGCGGGTACGTGCCCTCCTGCTCGATCGGGTTCTGGGTCGCCAGCACGAAGAACGGGGCCGGTAGGTCGAACGTCTGGCCGGCCGCCGTCACGTGCCCCTCCTGCATCGCCTCCAAGAGCGCCGCCTGCGTCTTGGGCGGCGTCCGGTTGATCTCGTCGGCCAGGACCACGTGGGCGAACACCGGCCCCCGGACAAAGCGGAAGCTGCGGCGGCCCGTGGCCGGGTCCTCCTCGACCACCTCGGTCCCGGTGATGTCGCCCGGCATCAGGTCGGGCGTGAACTGGACGCGGCTGAACGACAGCTCCAGCGCGTCGGCGAGCGTGCGGATAAGGAGCGTCTTGGCCAGCCCCGGCACGCCCACCAGCAGCGCGTGGCCGCGCGACAAGAGTGCCACGACCAGCCCCTCGACGGCCGCCTCCTGGCCGACCACCACCCGGCCGACCTCGTCGCGCAGCTGGCCGTAGGCGCGGGCGAGCGCGGGGACGGCGGTGGGGTCGGTCGGGTCGATCATCGGGCGCGAGAGCGGGGGGCGGAGTCTACGGAGGACCGCAGGGGCCGCCCCCCGGATCCCCGCTGCCGGCGGTTTCCGCCGGCCGGCCTCAGCCGCCAGCGGCCGGCTGGGCGCCCAGCGGCCGGTACTCCGGGGCCCGGATGTCGACGTAGACGGACCGCCTGAGGTCGCCGACCCACTCGCCCAGCACCTCGTTCTGCTTTTCCTGGAGCGCGTACTGGCTCAGGAGCGAGTAGTCGTCCTCCAGGGCGAGCGTGTGCTCGGGCGTCCGCTTCTGGAGGAGCACGAAGTGGACGGCGGGCGTGCCGTCGAGGAGGTCGACGGGGCCGGGCATCGAGACCTCGCCCACCTCCAGCGTGTCGAGCGTGGTCTTCCAGCTGGCCCCGAGCCCCTCGGCCACCAGGTCGCGCCGGCCCGTCGACGGGTCGGAGACGAAGCCGCCGCGCTGGGCGCTGGCGGGGTCCTGGGAGTGGCGCCGCGCGATGGCCTCGAACGGCACGTTGTGCGTCACCACCGAGTCGCGCAGCGTGCGCAGAAAGCTCTGGGCCGCCTGGCGCTCGGTGTCGCCGGGCTCGACCACCAGCAGGATGTGGTTGAACGAGATCTGCTCGCCCTCGCGCTCGTTGACGCGCATCACGTGGTAGCCGAAGGCCGTCTCGAAGACGGGCGAGATGGCGCCGATCTGGGCCGCCGCGGCCGCCGCCCGGAACCGAGACTCAAGGTCGCTCAGGCGCAGCGTCGTGTACAACCCGCCGTTCTTGGCGCCGTCGCTGCGCGTGTTGCCGGGGTCGTCGGAGTAGCGGTTCGCCAGCTCCTCGATCGTCGCCTGGCCCGCGACGACGGAGTCGCGCAGCGCCTCGGCGAACGAGCGCACGGCCTGCTTGCCGCTCTCGTCCGGGGCCGGCAGTCGGACCACGTGGGCCACGCGCACCAGCTCGGGGATCAGCGGCCGCTCGGCGGCGGGGATCCGCTGGAACCACTCCCGCACCTCGCCCGGCGTGATCGAGACGTCGTAGAGGCGCCGCCCGCGGTACTGCTGGAGCAGGACCTCGTCGCGCACGTCGTCGCGGAACGAGGCCTTGATCTCGTCGATGGACCGGCCGTAGGCCGCCGCAAGGGCCGCCTCGCCGCCGGCCTGGGCCGCCAGGCCGGCCACCTGGCGCTCGACCTGCTGCGTCACCACGTCCTCGGTCACGGACAGCGTCGTGTCCTGGCGGGCTTTGGCGATCACGACCCGCTGGTCCACCAGCCGGTCGAGCGCGCGGCTCCACAGGTCCGGCGGGGCGGGGCGGCCCGGCTGGGTCGACTGCTGGACGAGCGCGTTGACCTCGGAGTAGAGCACCACCTGCTCGCCGACGACGGCAGCGATCCCGTCGAGGCGGGCGCCGGGCGCGACGGGCTGGGCGGAGACGCCGGCGGCGGCGAGGAACACGAGAGCGATCAGGAACGAGCGCATAGAGAAATCAGCGGTGGGCGGGGAGCGGGAAACGGGCGCGGATGGAAAGACGTGCCCAGGGCAGATGGAGCGTCGCCGAGCGGCCGGGCGCCCCGCCAGCTCGGCGTGGGCTCGTCTCGACGGCGCCGCCGTGCCGGCCGGTGCCCGTGGAGCGGCCGGGCGTCATCGGCCGGGTGTGGGGGCCGCCGACGACTGGGGCGTCACGCGCTCGGGGTAGAGGCGGGCGTCGTAGCGGGCGCGGAGGCGGGCCTCCCAGGCGTCCTCGACCTGGTCCTGGTGGACCGAGATCAGCTCGGCGCGGGCCTCCTCGAACGTTTTGTCGCGGGGCGGCTCGACGGCGTCGAGCACGTAGAGCACGCGCTGGCCGCGCTCGGCCACGACGCCCGTCCGGCCGCCGACCTCTAGATCGAGCACGCGGTCGAGCGCAGTCTGGGTCGAGTCCGCGACGTAGAGCGTGTCCATGCGCACCTCGCCGGCGCGGCCCGCCAGCGACTGGCGGGCGGTGCGGCCGGCGTCGAGGTCGGCGCCGACGGCCAAGAGCAGCGAGTCGGTCGGGGCGCGGAAGGCGAGCACGCGGCGGCGCTCGGGCCAGCGGTACGCGCCGGCGCGCGCGTCGTAGGCGGCCCGCAGGCCGGCCACGTCGTCCTTGGCCGGCGTCCAGACGCTGTCCTCGGCGATGCGGAAGAGGAGCACGCCGTCGGCGTAGCTCTGGAAGACGCGCGCGAACTCCGGGTCGCGGTCCTCCAGGCGCGCCAGCGCCAGCTCCACACCCTGCTCGTCGACGAACGCGCGCGCGGCCTCGATCATCTCGCCGGTCGGGTGCGGCCCGAACCGCATCCGCTGGAACACCGGGACCAGGTCCGAGAGCGTGTACGAGGAGTCGGCGAGCGTGGCGAACGTGCGGTCGGAGTCGTCGCCGAAGCCCTGGCTCAGGATCTGCTGCCGGGCCTGGCCCTCGCCGTACTGCGTCACCGCCTGGCGGACCAGCGCCTGATCGTAGGTGCCGCCGACCTCGCGGAACACCTCGCGGCCGATGGCCTGGCGGCGGAGCGCCGTGCGCGGCAACCGCAGCGCCTGCTGGCGGAGCGCCGGCGCGGCGGCCTCGAAGTCGGGCCGCTCCGAGACCGACGTCAGCTGGATCAGGTGGACGCCGAACCGGGACTCGACCGGCCCCGACAGGTCGCCGACCGCGCTGAGGCCGAACGCGGCCTCCTCGAACGGCGGCACCATCCGCCCGCGCCCGAACGTGCCCAGGTCGCCGCCCCGGGCGCCCGAGCCGGGGTCGTCGGAGTACTCCCGGGCCAGGCCCGCAAAGTCCTCGCCGGCCAGCACGCGCGCCCTCAGCCCCTCGACCACGGCGCGCGCCGAGTCGGGCGAGACGGTGTCCGAGGTGCCGATCAGGATGTGGCGGGCGCCGATCTCGCCGCGCGCCGGCCGCCGGTCGGTGACCTTGAGCAGGTGGACCCCGAACCGCGTGCGCACCGGCCCCGCCAGCCCGCCGACGGGCGTGGCGTAGGCGGCGTCCTCGAACGGGAGGATGGTCCGGCCGCCGGTGAGGTAGCCCAGCGCGCCCTGGTTCTGGGCCGCCGACGGGTCCTCGGAATAGCGCGCCGCGGCCTGGCCAAACTCGATCAGGCCGGCCTCGACGGAGTCGCGCAGCGCCGTGGCGCGCGCGAACACGGCGGCGGTGTCGGTCTCGGCGGGGCTGAGCAGGAACAGGACGTGCGACGTCTCGACCTCCTCGGCCTGCTTGTCATAGAGGTCGCGCACGATGTCGTCGAGCACCTCGCGGTCGGTGAAGTACGGCCCGGCCAGCTGGTCGCGGTAGTCGGCCACCTCGGCGACGTAGGCCGAGTCCTGGTCGTAGCCGGCCTGTCGGGCGGCGAGCACCTTGAGGCGGAAGTCGACGTAGCGGTCCAGGAAGTCCAGCCGGCGCTCCAGCGGCGACGCCGTCGAGTCGGCCGGGACGCCGTCGGCGGCGGCGTAGGCCGCGTCGAAGGCCGCCAGCGTCAGCGTGTCGGCGGACCATGAGGCCACGACGGGCGTGCCGTCGGCGCCGAGCGCGGGCGGCTCGGGGCGGGCGCTGCCGCACCCGGCCAGGAGGCACCCGGCCAGAAGGGCGGCGGCGGCGAGGGGTGTGGGGCGGGGCATGGGCATCGAAGGAGGGGCGTCGGCGAGGCCGGCACGGGCGCGAGGAAGCTAACCTGGGCGGTTCCCGGACCCGTCCAAGCGCGGGCGAAATCCAGGGCGATACGCGCCGTCCCGCTGGCGGAGGCCGTCCGCCAGCGGGGCGCCGTGACCGCCGGCCGCTAGAAAAGTGCGACCGCCGAGCAACGAACCGTTGGGACGCGTGTCTCTCTCTCACGAGCCCCGTCCCCGTCGCCATGCCGCCTGACGATCCCGCCCTGATCGACGCCTTCCGCAACGGGGACGAGTACGCGTTCGTGGCGCTCTACGACCGCTACAAGGGGGCCGTCTACGGCTACTGCGCCAAGATGCTGCTGGACCGGACGGCGGCCGAGGACCTGCTCCAGGAGACGTTCGCGCGCGCCTACGAGCACCGCGACCGGCTGTTGAACACGACCTCGTTCAAGGCGTGGCTCTTTACCATCGCGCGCAACCAGTGCCTCAACGCGCTCCGCAAGCGGGGCCGCGAGGTGCCGTTCGCGCCCCACGCGCCCGAGCCGCCGTCGCCCGGCGCGACGCCGTTTGGCAACCTGCTCAAGAGCGAGCAGGCCGACCTCGTGAGCCGCACGCTGGAGATGCTCTCGCCGTCCTACCGCGAGGTCGTGGTGCTGCGCGAGTACCAGAACCTGAGCTACGACGAGATCGCGGCCGTGACCAAGACGACCGTGTCGTCGGTCAAGAGCCGGCTGTTCAAGGCGCGCCGCCAGATCGGCCAGATCCTGCGCCCGCGGCTCCACCCCGACCCGCCCCCGCCCGCCCGGGAGCCGCGGCCCGCCGTGACCGCCTCGACCCCGACCTCATGACCGACGCCTTCTGCACCGACGAGGCCGCCGAGATGCGCCTCAACGAGTACGTCGACGGCGAGCTCGACCACGGCGCCGAGCCCGAGCTGTTCGCCCACCTCGCCGCCTGCGCCGACTGCCGCGCCCAGTTCGACGCCCTGCTGGCGTTCCGGCTGGCCGCGCGCCAGGAGCCGCTGGCCGTGCCGGCCTCGGCCGACGCCGCCCTCTTCGCCCGCCTCGACGACCTGCGCCGGGCGGGGCGCCGGGCGCCCGACCGCCGCGCCGAGCGCGGGCCGCTGGGCGGGGCGCTGCGCCGCCGGGTGTCGGTGGGCGCCATGCTGGCCGTCGCCGGGCTGGCGGTCGTGATCGGGACCGTGCTCGCGCCCCGGCCGGCCGCGACCGAGGCCCCGCGCGACCGCGTGGTCGAGACCGTGCTGCCAGACGGGATGCTCTACGTGATCGACCCCGGCGTGACCATCGAGGCCCCGCGCGCGGAGCGGGCTGCGGGCCGGTGATCCGCCAGCGGACGGACCCCGGCGTGTGACGCGGGGCGCGCGGGCCTCCGGGCGAGAGGCCGCGCCGCGGCCGGACCTGGCGGGAGGGCCCCGGAGCTGCGCCCGGCCGGTCGCCCAGTTTCCTCACAGCCGCGCCGCCGCCGGGCGAGCTAGGTTCGGCGTCCGCCTCCGCCCGACCCATGCCCGACGCCGTCCGCGTCCGTTTCGCGCCCTCGCCCACCGGCCTGCTCCACATCGGCGGGCTGCGCACGGCGCTCTACAACTACCTCCTCGCGCGCCAGACCGGCGGCGCGTTCGTGCTCCGCATCGAGGACACCGACCGCTCGCGCTACGTGCCCGAGGCCGAGCAGGACATCCTGGCCGGCCTGGCCTGGGCCGGCCTGGCCCTAGACGAGGGGCCGACCCAGGGCGGAGACGCCGGCCCCTACCGCCAGTCCGAACGCCGCGACCTCTACGCCGACGCCGCCCGCCTCTTGGTCGAGGGCGGGCACGCCTACGTCGCCTTCGACACGGCCGACGAGATCGAGGCCATGAAGGCGCGCCGCCGGACCGACGCCAACCCGACGCCGGGCTACGACGCGTCCACGCGGGGCGAGATGGCCAACTCGCTCACGCTGCCCGCCGACGACGTCGCCGCCCGGCTGGCGGACGGCGCCGAGCACGTGGTCCGGCTCCGGGTGCCGGAGGACCAGACGATCACGTTCACCGACCGCGTGCGCGGCGAGGTCTCGTTCGACACCGCGACCGTGGACGACCAGGTGCTGGTCAAGAGCGACGGGATGCCCACCTACCACCTCGCCAACGTCGTCGACGACCACGCGATGGGCATCACCGACGTGATCCGGGGCGAGGAGTGGCTCTCGTCGGTGCCCAAGCACCTGCTGATGTACCGCGCCCTGGGCTGGACGCCGCCGCGCCTGGCCCACCTGCCCCTGATCCTGTCGCCGACGGGCGGCAAGCTGTCCAAGCGCTCCGCCGACCGCCTGGGCATCCCCGTCTCCGTGGCGCAGTACCGCGAGGCCGGGTTCGAGCCCGAGGCCGTCGTCAACTTCCTGGCGCTGTTGGGCTGGAACCCCGGCACCGACCAGGAGCTGTTCACGCTGCCCGAGCTGGCGGAGGCGTTCGACGTGGAACGGATCGGGACGTCGGGCGCCCAGTTCTCGCTCGACAAGCTGGAGTGGTTCAACGGCCAGCACCTCCGCCGCCTGTCGTCTGAAGAGATCGCCGACCGCGCCCGCCAGTCCGTCGAGACCGCCGTCGGGCCGGTGCCGGACGACGCCCTCGTCACGGCCGCCGAGCTGATGCATGAGCGGCTGACCAAGGCCTCGGACCTGGCCCAAGCGACCTACCTGTTCCAAGACCCGGAGGCGTACGACCCCGCCGGCGTCAAAAAGCGCTGGAAGGACGACAGCGCCGCGCTCGTCCGCGCCTACGCCGACCGCGTCGAGGCGCTGGAGACGTTCGACATCGAGACCACCGAGGCCGCCATGCGCGAGCTGGCGGAGGCCGAGGACGCCGGCTTTGGCCGGATCGTCCACCCCGTCCGGCTGGCGGTCACCGGCACGACGGTCGGCGCGGGCTTGTTCGAGACGCTGGTCGCCGTCGGCCAGGACGCGAGCGTCGCCCGGATGCGCCGCGCCGCCGACAGGTTGGGCTGACCTGTGGCCGGACGCGAGGCGAGGTCCCGCCGCTGGAGGCGCTTGCGGGGGGTCTCTTTCCGAACGCTGATCCTGCTGGCGGCGCTGGTCGGCGCCGTCGGGGGCGTGCTGGCTGCGGCCTACTACTACCTGTTGGAGGGCGCCCTCTACGTCGTCTGGGAGGTGGTCGCCGTGCGGGCGGGGCCGGTGTGGGTGGTCACGGGGCTGGGCGGCCTGCTGGTGGGGCTCTCGCTGCGCTACCTGGGCCGACCGGGCGAGATCGCGGCCGTCGTCAACAACATCCACCTCCACCGGGGGCGCATCGACATCCGCCAGACGCCGTCGATGGTCGTCGCGTCGCTGCTCTCGATCTCGTTCGGGGGAAGTGCGGGCCCCGAGGCGCCCCTGGTCCAGATCATCGGGAGCCTCGGGAGCAGGCTGGGCGACGCGCTCCGCTTGTCGGGCCACCTTGTGCGAACGCTCACGTTCTGCGGGATGGCGGCGGCGCTGGGCGCCTTTTTCGGGGCGCCGCTCGGAGGGGCGCTGTTCGCGCTGGAGATCCCGCACCGACGGGGCCTGGAGTACTACGAGGCGCTGATCCCCTCGCTGGTGACGGCGTTCCTGGGCTTCGAGGTGTTCCGCGCGTTGGTCCCCTCGCACGGGCCGCTGTTCCAGTTTCCGGAGGTGGCCCAGACGTCGCTCTCCGCGGTGCTGCTCGCGACGGGGCTCGGGGCGCTGGGGGCCGGGGTCGGCGTGGCGTTTATCGGTTTGTTTCGCGCGATGGGCGCCGTGCTGGAGCGCTTCGAGCGGTGGCCGGTGCTGCTCGCGACCGCGGGCGGGCTGTCGCTGGGGCTGCTCGCCAGCGCCTTTCCCCAGGACGTACGGGCCCTGCTGCTGTTCTGGGGCGAGTACCAGACGCGCGACCTGCTGCTGGCGGCCTCTGAGACCGGTGGCCCGGCGGTCTCGGCGCTGCTGCTGGTGGCGGCGGGCAAAGCCGTCGCCATCGGATTGACGCTGCACTCCGGCTTTCGGGGCGGGTTCATCTTCCCGCTCTTTCTGGTCGGGGCCGCCCTTGGAGTCGCACTGTGGCAGGTGAGCGGCGGCGCGGTGTCTCTGCCGGTGGCGGCGCTGTGCCTTATGGCGGCGCTCAACGTGGCCGTCACGCGCACCCCGATCAGCACCACCGTCATCCTCACGACGCTGTCGGGCACGTCGATGGTGCCCGTGATCGGGGCGGCGAGCCTAGTCAGCTTCCTGCTCACGACGCCCGTGTCGCTGATCCACACCCAGCGCCCGCGCCGGCCGATGACGGCGGCCGAGCTGGGGTAGCCGCTGGCGACGCGCACCGCCCGCACGGGGGCGTGCAGCGGGGCCGGGGCTGGCCGTCCCCCCGACCGCTCGGCTACGGCGACAGCCGCTCGCGCAGCAGCGCCTGGACGGCCTTTGGGTCCGCCCCCTTGCCGGCGCGGCGCATGGTCTGGCCCACGAAAAAGCCGAACAGCTTCTGCTCGCCTGCTTGGTAGCGCGCCACCTCGTCCGGGTGGTCCGCCAGCGCCGCGTCGACGGCCGGCGCCAGCGCGTCGGCGTCGCGGACGGCGGCCAGCCCGAGCGCCTCCACCACGTCCTCAGCCGTCCCGCCCTCGTCCACCAGCGCCTGGACCACGGCTCCGGCGGCGTTCCGCGTCAGTCCGCCCGTCCCGACCAGCTCCAGCACGGCCGCCAGCGCGGCGGGCTCGGCCCGAGACGCCGAGGCCGGGCGGTCGCCGAGGGCTCGGCGCAGGTCGTGGACCAAGAGCGTCCCGGCCGCGCTCGCCCTGGCGCCCGACCCGACGACGGCCTCGAACAGCCCCCCGAGGTCCGCGTCGGCGGCGAGGACGGCGGCCTCCTCCTCGCCCACGCCCAGCGCGACGAGCGCGTCGTAGCGCTGGCGGCCGTCGTCGTCGAGCGCGGAGGCGGGGTCGCGCGGTGGGGAGGGAGGAGAAAGCCGAACCCTAGCAGTGGCACTCGCTTCTGCGACGGCCCGGGCTGTCACGGTCAGCGGTGCCGGCTTCTCGGTCCAGCTGTCGCGGAGCGGGGCAATGCGGTTGAACACCAACGCACCGGGCAGCGAGTCCTCCGGGTCGCGCCAGAAGTAGCCGGTCCGCTCGAACTGGTAGCGCGTCTCGGGGTCGTCGCCGGCGACCGACGGCTCGATCCAGCCGGTCGTCTCGACCAGCGACTCGGGGTTGAGCGCGCTCAGGAAGTCGTCGGCCGACGCAGGATCCGCCACCGTAAACAGGCGGTCGTAGAGGCGGAACGAGGCCGGCAGCGCGTGCTCGGCCTCGACCCAGTGGACCACGCCGCGCGCGTCGGCGCCCTCCGCCAGTCGCGCGCGGATCTCGGTGATCTCGCCCGTGTCGTCGCGCTCGGCGTCCAGGATCTCGATCACCGGCCCGTGGCGCAGGCGGACCTTCGCGCCGGGCGACATCCGCTTCCAGCCCTTCCGCGGTTGGTCGGCGTAGTCGGCGCGCTCGACCCAGAGCTCGGGGCCGAAGGGGAGCGGTCGGCTACTGGCGGCGCCAGTGGGCGGCGTGATGTCGTGGGGCCACAGCGGCGCGTCCAGCGTTTCGGGCTCGGCGCCCTCGACCGTCAGACGGACCGGGTCGGTGACGGCCAAGACGCGTGGCGCGACGCCGTTGAGGTCGTCGCGGATGGCGTACTGGAGCTGCTGGAGCTCGACGGCGCCGTTGACCTTGGTCACGCCCAAGTCGTCGAAAAAGCGCCGCAGCGCCTGGGGGCGGACGCCGCGTCGGCGCAGGCCGGCGATGGTCGGCATCCGCGGGTCGTCCCAGCCGCTCACGTGGCCGCCCTCGACCAGCTGGCGGAGCCGGCGCTTGCTCGTGACGGTGGTTTCCAGGTTGAAGCGCGCGAACTCGTACTGGTGGTTGCGCGGCTCCGGCAGGCCGATGGCGTCGAGGTACCAGTCGTAGAGCGGCCGGTTGACGTCGAACTCCAGGGTGCAGATCGAGTGCGTCACGCCCTCGATGGCGTCGCCCTGGCCGTGCGCCCAGTCGTAGAGCGGGTAGATGGCCCACTCCGTCCCGCGGCGGTAGTGCTCCGCGTCGCGCCGGATCCGGTACATCACCGGGTCGCGGAGCTTCATGTTGGGGTGCGCCATCGGCCCGTGCTCCGTGTCGATCTTGGCGCGGAGCACGTAGCGGCCGTCGGGGTGCTCCCCGTTCTTCATCTCCTCCAGGAGCCGGAGGCTCTCGGCGACGGAACGGTCGCGGTCGGGGCTGGGCGTGCCGGGCTCGGTGACGGTCCCGCGCCCGGCGCGGATCTCGTCTTCGGACTGGCCGTCGACGTAGGCGAGCCCTTTCTCCACCAGCTCGACGGCCCAGGCGTAGAGTTGCTCGAAGTAGTCCGACGCGAACCGGATCTCGGCCGGGTCGAAGCCCAGCCAGCGGACGGCGTCCTCCAGCGCGTCGACGAACTCCTGGCTCTCGGCCTCGGGGTTGGTGTCGTCGTAGCGGAGGTTGGTCACGCCGCCGAACTGCTCCGCCAGCCCAAAGTTGAGGCAGATCGACTGGGCGTGGCCGATGTGCGGGTAGCCGTTGGGCTCGGGCGGGAAGCGCGTCACCACGCGGCCGCCGTGGACGCCGGCCTCGACGTCGGCGGCGATGATCTCGCGCAGGAAGTTGGACTTGGGGGCGTCGGTCGGGTCGGCCACGGCGGGGGAGGGGAGACGCCCGATGGTACCGCGCCGGGCGCGCTGGGTGCCGTGGAGACGCTCGGGAATCGGTGCCCTCGCCCCGCTGGCGACGGCCGCCAGCGGGACAGGCGGGGCGCACGTGGCCTCAGCCGCCGCCCGTTGCGCGTGCCGGACCCAGACCCCGCGGGGCGGCCGTCTCGGCGGGCCGCGACCGGTCGGGGAGCCACCGGCCCAAGGTCTGCCGGCGGTCGCCGCGGAGCCACGCCGCGAGCAGGACCGCCAGCAGCAGGGCCTCGGCCAGGTCGCCGCCGTAGTACATGATCTGGGCCGCCGTCTGTGTTTCCTCCGCTGCGGACACGCCGGCGGGCCAGAGACGGGCGAACATCAGCTTCGACAAGACCGCGTGGGCGGCGATGGACGCGAACAGCACGCCCAGGCGCGTCCCCATCCCGGCCGCGTGCGGCGCCGGGTCCGGCCCCGCCAGCACGGCCCAGGTAAACAGGCACCCGGCCGCCAGCACGTGCGCGTGGACGGCCGCGTGGAGCACCGCCGAGCCCTGGGTCGCGGTGTAGAGCGGCGTCGCGTAGAGCGCCGCCATGCCGCCCACGTTGAGCACCAGCGCCGCGGCGGGGTGCGACACCACCCGGACGGGCGCCGACCGGAGCACGCGCGCCAGCCGACGCGCCGACGACACGGGCAGCGCCCGGAGCGCGACCGTCACCGGCGCGCCGAGCACCAGCCCGATCGGCGCGAGCATCCCCAAGACGACGTGCTGGACCATGTGCACCCGCAAGTCGCCGTGCGCTGCGTGCATCGCCGGCGGCGCGACGGCCGCCGCGACCGCCAGCGCGCCGGCCCCGAACGAGACCGTCCGCCAGGTGGGCCACCCGCGCCCCCGCTGGCGGCCGACGCGGACGCCGACGAGGTAGGCCGCCAGCCCGACCGCCACGGGCGCGAGCGCGGCAAACGAGGGGCCCCCGTGGTGCGTCACGCCTGCGCCGGAGCGTCGTGCGCCCGGGCCCGCATCCAGAGCGCTCCGCCGACCGCCAGCAGCGCCAGGCCGGCGCCGATCCACGCTAGGTCGTAGGGCAGCAGGTCCACGCCGTAGCGGACCTGGTGGACCCGGAGCAGCTTGTGGTCGATGACGCCGTCGAAGGTCTGGAAGCCGCCGGCGCCCACGAAGAACCCGGCCCACGCCCAGGCCGGCGCGAACGCGCCGCGGCGGCGGAGGTCGGCCACCAAGAACCCGCCGCTGACCAGCGCCACCAGCTCGGCGGCGTGCAGCAGCCCGTCCGAGACGATCCCGCCGGCCGGCGTCGACAGGTCGTAGAAGTGGTGCCAGCGCAGCAGCTGGTGGAACACGACCTCGTCGACGGCCGCCATCAGGCCGATTCCCACCAGGACGAGGGCGCCGAGCGTGCGTCGGGGGTCGGGTGCGGAGGGGGCCGGTGCCATGCGGCACCAACGCGCCCGGACGCGTACCCTTCCCACGCCCCCGACCCTCCGGCTTTCCTTGACCCATGCGCGGACGCGGCCCCAGTCTCACCCACGACGCCGACCCCTTCGCGGGCGGGCTGCCCGCCCTCGACGGCCGCCGCGTGCGCCTCCGCCAACCCGTCGAGGCCGACGTGCCCGACCTGTTCGCCATCTTCGGCGACGCCGAGACCCTGCGCTACTGGAGCCACGGCCCGCTGGCGGACCTCGCGGCAGCCCGCCGCTACTACGACGGCATCGTCTCCGGCCTGGCCGACCGCACGCTGTTCCAGTGGGCCGTGACCGCGGGCGACGACCGGCTGGTCGGCACGGTGACGCTGGTGGGCTGGGACCGCGCCAATCGCCGCGCCGAGATCGGGTTCGTCCTCCACCCGTCCCAGCAAAGAAAGGGGCTGGCCACCGACGCCGTCCGGACGGTGCTCGCGTGGGCGTTCGGGCCGATGGGCCTGCACCGCGTCGAGGCCGACGTCGAGCCGCCCAACGCGGCCTCGCTGCGCCTGCTGGAGCGCATCGGCTTCCAGCGCGAGGGCCTGTTCCGCCAGCGCTGGTGGACGCGCGGCCGGTGGACCGACAGCGTCATGCTCGGCCTGCTGGCGGACGACGTCGGCGCGTCGGGCTAGGGCGCCAGCGCGTCGGGCGCCAGCGCGTCGGGGGCGCCGGCGCCGCAGGACCAGCACGTGCCGAACGAGCCGTCGAGCGTCTCGCCACACGCGCACGTCCAGGCGCCCGGCGTGGCGTCGTCGCTGGTGAACGTGCGGACGGTGGGCGCGGCCCGGGCCGCGTCGGCGTCGTCCACCCAGACCTCGACCCAGGCCTCGATGGGCGGGATCTCGCCGACGAACGCGGCGCGCGTCTCGCCCCGGACCTGGGCCGAGATGCCGTCGCCCTCCAGCGCGTGGCGGACGAGGTGGGCGACGGGCGCGTTCGGCGTGCTGTAAACCCGGGTCATGGCGGCGGAGGCGGGTGGGCGCCGAGTACGCGCCGCCGGGCCCTCGTGTTGCCGACGGCCCGCCTGGCCGGGCCGCCGTCTACGCCCCGTTCGGCTGGCGGTGGTCCGCCGCCGAGTGGTGGCGCCAGCCGGTCGCCGGCGCCGACGCCTGGCCGTCGCCGGCGTGGAGCGGCTGCCGCTGGAGCCAGAACACCAGCACGTCGTCGTCGAAGGTGGGCTTCTCGCTGCGGCGCAGCAGCCACGACAGGAGCGCGTGGACCGGCTGCTCGGCGCGGAGCGCCTGCTGGGCCCCCAGGGCCACGCCGCCCTCGCCGAACATGCCGCCCGAGCGCGTGACTTGCTCGTTGAGCCCGTCGGTGTAGCACAAGAGCGCGCTGTCGGGCGGCAGCACGAGCGCCCGGTCCTCGTAGGTCGTGCCCAGGTCCAGGCCCAGGATCAGGTCCGAGTGCTCGACCATGCCCGGGCCGTCCGGCGTCACCAGGATGGGCCGGCAGTGGCCCGCGTTGCAATACGTCAGGCGGTGCGTGTCCGGCTCCCAGCGCATCAGCAGCAGCGACGCGAACGTCTCCTCCAGCACGGCGTCGGTGATGAGCATCTCGTTGACGCGCTGCATCAGCCGCGCCGGGCTCACGGTCTCGCGCAGCATGGCGTGGAGCGTGCTCCGGATGTACGACAGGAAGCTGAAGGCGTAGAACTTGGCCTGGAGCCCCTTGCCCATGATGTCCCCGACGGTGAACAGGTACGACCCGTCCCCGGCGCGCGTCCAGTCGAACAGGTCGCCGCCGCCGTCCTCCTTGGGCCGCGAGAAGAAGACGGTCCGGTAGCCCGGCTCGGCGGGCATCTCGCGCGGGAGGAGGCGGTCGGAAAAGTCGCGGCCGATCTTGGCGGTGAGCCTGGACTGGTAGACCTGGCTCCGCTGCACGATCTGGCCGACGCGCGTGATCAGGTGGTCGACGTCGAACGGCTTGGTGAGGTAGTCGTCGACGCCCTTGCGGAGCCCCTTCTGGCGGCTCAGGTCGTCGGCCTTGGCCGTCAGGAAGATGAACGGGATGGCCTGGGTGTCCGGCTCGCTGCGGAGCGCCGCGAGCAGCGCGAACCCGTCCATCACCGGCATCATGATGTCGGAGACGATGAGGTCCGGCGCGCGCGCCTCGACGGCGGCCAGCGCACGCTGGCCGTCCTCGGCCACGGCGACGTCGTACACCTTGCCGAGGCGGTACTCCAGCAGGCGCCGGAGCGTCTTGTTGTCCTCGACGACGAGGACGTGCGGGCGGTCACTCATCGGGGGTCGGCGCTGGGCGCCGGGTGGGGGAGGCCGCGCCCGCTCTGGCCGTCTCCGCCCGGCGGGCCGCCGATCGACCGGGCAAACGACGGGTCGGTGGCCAGGTCCTCGGGGCGGAACAGGGCCGCGAAAAAGTCCTCGCCGGGGTTCCGGACCACGAACGTCAGGCGCTGGGGGCCGGCCGGGCCGGCCGGCGCGTACGTCAGGTCGTCGGTGCTGGTGATGAGCATGAGCAGGCCGCGGCCGCGCTCCGACGGGGCCGGCGCGTCCAGGATCGACTGCTGGTGCTCGAGCTGGGTGGCGAGGTCGAACCCGGCCGACGTGTCGACCAGCTCGCACCGGACGCCGTCGCCCTCCACCGCGACCGCCAGCTCGATGCGCGGGCCGTCGGGGAAGTGCGCGTGCTGGACCAGGTTGGCGATCCACTCGTGGACCGCCAGCCGCAGCACCTCGACGCCGTCGGCGCCCAGCGCCGACGAGAACGCGCCGCCGGTGGTCCACCCGTCGAGCAGGGCGTGCACCTGGTCGGTGACCCGGTCGAGATCCGTGAACGCGTAGGTCGGCATGCTGCCCGGGTCGGTGGAGGGGGGCGGCTACGCCGCGTCGCTGGGCCGCTGCGGGACCTGGGCCGCCGGCGCGCTGGCGCTGTGGGCCTCCAGGGCCGCCTCGACGGTCGGGAACTGGCGGAACACCTTGTAGGTGCGCGTCAGCTGGACGACGACTTGGACGGGCCGGCTGACCGACGCGAACACCACCTGGCCCCCGGCCGGCGTGAGCTGGCGGTAGAGCGAGAAGATGACGCCCAGGCCGGTCGAGTCCAAGATGCCGGTCCCGGAAAAGTCCAGGGTGTAATAGCGAATGCCCTGGCGGGCGTGCTCCTGGCAGGCGGCCTTGAACTCGGCGGCGTTGCGGAAATCGAGCGCCTTGCCGATGCGCACGACGGCGGCCGTGGGGGACGCTTTCTGAAAGGTAAAGCTCATAGGGGAGTCCGGAGGCGGATGGGTGTCGGGACGGCCGCTGTTGGCCGCACACCCCGCAAAGGGACAGATATCATACCACCGGTCCGGGGTCCGTTGGTGCACCGCCGTTGGATCGCGGCGCGGCGCGAAATTAGATGACCGGGGCGTTCCCCGCCAGGCCCGCCCGCCCCCGAGGGCTCCGCCGGCGCCGGGGCGGGGAACGATCCGTAACCCGCCCCGGGAGATTCGACCCGCGCCGCGGCGGGCCCCGCCGGCCGCTGGCGGCGGCCCTCCGCCCGTCCTGCTCCCGCCGCTCCGCCCGGCCGCTCCGCCCGGCCGCTCCGCCCGGCCGCTCCGCCCGGCCGCTCCGCCCGTCCTGCGCCCGGCGCCTCCGCTAGCTTCCACGAATGCGTTCCTCGTTCCTCCTGGTCGCGCTCGGCCTCGCCGCCTGCACCCGCCAGCCGGCCGAGGGGCTGCCGCCCGGCGTCGAGATCGAGGACCTGCCCGAGAGCGAGGGCTGGGACGTCGACTTCCGCACGAGCGCCGCCGGGCGGCCCCAGCTCCAGGTCCAGACGCCCTACCTCGCGCGCTACGCCCAGGACACGGCCCACGTCTACCTCGGGCCGCCGACGGGCGGCCCGTCGGCGACGCCGGTGTCGCTGCGGCTGTTCGACGACCGGGGCGCGGCCCGGGGCTCCGTCCGCGCGCCCGAGGTCTGGCTCTACGACGCCGACGGCCGCGTGGTGGCCCAGGGCGGCGTGCGGGCCACCGTGGCCGACGGCGGCGAGGTCGAGGCCCAGCGGATGACGCTGGTGGGCCAGCGCATCGACGCGCGCGGCCGGGTGCGGGCGGTCGCCCCGGGCGAGGGCGGCGCCCAGGTCCAGGCGGCGCGGTTGACGATGGAGGACGGCCGCATCGAGGCCGCGGGCAACGTCCGCGCCTCGGTGACGTCGGGCGGCGGCGCCCAGATCGAGGCCGCCCAGCTCGTGACGAGCCCCGGCGGGGCGTTCACGGCGTCCGGCGGGGCCCGCGTCCAGATCCAGGGCCGCGCCCAGGCGACGGTCCGCGCGCGGACGGTGAGCGGGTCGGGCGGCCGCTACGTCGCCCAGGGCGGCGTCCGCGTCGAGACCTCGGGCGGGCGGACGCTGGAGGCCGGGCGCGTGGTCTGGGACGAGGCCGCCGGCCGGTTCTCGGCGCCGGGCGCGTTCTCGTTCGACGGCCCGGGCGCCCGGATCCGCGGCGTCGGGCTCTCGGCCACCTCCGACCTGTCGCGCTACACGTTCCGCCGCGCCACGGGCCAGATCGAGGTGGCGGAGTGAGTGAGGAAGGAATCAGGGATCAGGCGTCAGGCGTCAGGCGATGCCGTCGCGGTCACGCAACGCTGGCGGCGGGTGCGCGGCTTGTGGTTCTGCTCGCTGTTTTCTGTTTGCTGTTTCCTGTTTCCTCTTCGGCCCAGGTGCGGACGGTCGAGATCCTAAACGCCGACTTTGGCGAGACCACCGCCGACAGCTTGGGCGAGGTCCAGCGCCTGGAGGGCAACGTCCGGATGCGCCAGGACACGACGCTCCTGGCCGCGCGCCAGGTCACCTACTACGTCACGCGCGGCGAGGTGATCGCCTCGGGCGACGTCCAGATCATTTCGGGCCGCGACACGCTGACCTCGGCGACGGCCGAGTACGACGCCAACGACAAGACGGCCGTCGCGCGCGGCGCCGTCCGGCTGGGCGACGGCGAGTCGGTGCTGCTCGCGCCCGAGGTGAGCTACGACACGCGCGCCGAGTTCGCGACGTTCGAGGGCGACGGCGAGGTCCGCCACCGCGGCGCCGTGCTGACCTCGCCGTCGGGCTCGTACTCGTCGGCCCGGCGGTTCGCCCGCTTCGACGGGCCGGTCACGTTGACCGACTCGTCGGGCGTGCTCACCGCCGACCGCGGGACCTACGACGCCCGCGTCCGCCGCGCCGACTTCGCGGGCTCCGTGTTCCTGCGCCGCCCCGACGCGTCGCTCGACGCCGACTCGGTCGTTTACTTCCGGCGGACCGAGCGCGCCCGCGCCTACGGACGCGTCGTCCTCCAGCGGATCGGCGAGGGCGCCTCCGACGACGGCGCACCGCCCGACTCGTCCCGGCGGACCTTCCTGTTCGGCGAGACGCTGCTGTTCGACGGCCACGCGGAGACGGCCTCCGCCCGAGGCGAGGACGCAGACCCCGCGCTCGGCGTCGCCGGCCGCGATCCATTGCTCTTGGTCCTCCGCGCCGACTTGACGGGCCGAATCGACTCCACGTTCGCCCGCGCCCCCCGCATCGACGCCGCGCGAACCGTGGCCGGCGCCGACACCACGACCGTGATCACGGCCGCCGGCGGCGCCCGCGTGTGGGAAAACCGCCTGCGCGCCGTCGCCGACTCCGTCGTGTTCCAACGGCAAGCGAGCCGCGCGCTGACAGACACCGTCCGTGCCGCCTCTGCGCAGGCGGACTCCTCGCTGGCGGACGCCGCCAGCGGGGCGGACAGCACGGGGGCGGAGGCCGTCGCGCTCGACCAGATCCGGATGTTCGGCTCCCGCCCGTCGGTCTGGGCCGACGGCGCCCAGATCACCGGCGACAGCCTGGCGGTGAGCGCTCGGGACGGCGCGGCCGACACGCTGACCGTCCGCGGCACCGCCTTCGCCGCCCGCGTCGACTCCACCCTGGGCCGGCTCCACCAGATCGCCGGCGCCCAGATGCGCGGCCGGTTTGCCGGCGACGAGCTCCGCCGGCTCGACGTGTGGCCCAACGCCCAGGCCCTCTACTACACGGCCACGCCCGAGGGCCTGCTCGACGGCGCGTTCCAGCTGGCGCTCGACAGCCTGTCGTTCCGGTTCGTGGGCGGCGAGCTGTCCGAGGTCGGGGGCTACGACCAGATCGCCGGCACCGTCTACGGCGGGTCCAACGTGCCCGAGGCCGTCCGCCTGCCCGGCTTCGCCTACGATTTTGACGGCGGCCCGACGCGCGCCGGCCTGCTGGGCGACGGCTGGGAGGCGGGCTGGCTGGAGCGCTACGGTCCCGCGCCCCAAGACCTGCTCCCACCACGCGCTGGCGGAACGGCTCCGCCAGCGGCGCGGGAGCCCGGAGAGAACCCGCCGGACGCGGCTAGCTTGGACGGCCGATGACCGACGCCCCCCCGACCGACGCCTCCGCCGACGCGCCCCAGGTGCTCCGCGCCCAAGGCTTGGTCAAGCGCTACCGCCGCCGCGCCGTCGTGGACGGCGTCTCGCTCTCGGTCGAGCAGGGCCGCTGCGTGGGCCTGCTCGGCCCCAACGGCGCCGGCAAGACCACGACGTTCTACATGGTGGTCGGGATGGTGCGGCCCGACGCCGGCGACGTGTTCCTGGGACCGGCCGGCGGCGACCAGCGGCGCATCACGCGCACGCCGATGTACCAGCGCGCCCGCTTGGGCCTGGGCTACCTCGCCCAGGAGGAGTCCGTGTTCGGGTCGATGACCGTCGAGGACAACCTCCACGCCGTGCTCGACTTCCAGGACATGGACCGCGACGAGCGCCACGCCCGCGTCGACGAGTTGATCGACGAGTTCGGGCTCCAGACCGTCCGCCAGTCGAAGGGCCACGTGCTCTCCGGCGGCGAGCGGCGGCGGACCGAGATCGCGCGCGCCCTCGCCACCCGGCCGCGCTTCATATTGCTGGACGAGCCGTTCGCCGGCGTCGACCCCATCGCCGTCGAGGACATCATGGGCATCGTGTCCGGCCTCCGCGACCGCGGCATCGGCGTGCTCATCACCGACCACAACGTCCACGAGACGCTGGCGATCACCGACCGCGCCTACCTGCTCTACGACGGCAAGATCTTCGTCGAGGGCACGGCCCAGGAGCTGGCCGACAACCCCGAGGTGCGCCGCCGCTACCTCGGCGAGTCGTTCACGCTGGAGCGCTACCGGGCATGAGGCCTCTGATGCTCCTCGCCCTACTGGCGGCGACCGCCAGCGCGCAGCCGGTGCTCGCGCCGGACTCCCTGCAAGCGCTAGCCAGCCGGGCTGCTCGCGCAGGTCTGATCGCCGACTCGACGGCGTCGCTCCTTGCGTCGTGTGCCCACGCGGGCGTCCCGCTCACACGCAGCGCCGTGGCCGACGCCGCCGTCGCCATGCGCGGTGTCGGGCCGATTCCGAGCCGAATGACCGTCGGAGACCCATCGGCCGATCAGGCAGACCACGAGGTGCGGTGGGTCGAGAAGATGGTGACGACCGGCGTCCTCACAACGCAAGACGCCGATGCCCTCAGGCACCTGGCTCGCGCCGCCGCCGCGAACATCCCAGACCACGCGCGAGAGGCCGTCGCGTCCCGTCTCATGGTCGAGTACGCACGCAGCCTAGTGAGGGGCCGTGTCGCGCTCGACCCGTCGTGGCTCGCTTCCGACGCGGAGACGTGGGAGGAGGCTGGCCTTCTCGGCGCCGTTGCCCGTGACCGCTTGGTGGCGGACGCCCGCGCCCGGCGTCTTTTTGACCCCGCCGATGTGGTCCGCTACCTCAGCGCCGCCGAGCCGACGGGAGCCGACTATGAGCTCTACCAGTCCGGCGACCCGGTGCTCGACTCGTTGCGGTCGTATGTGGAGGCTGGAGTTCGGCTACTCCGACGCCGTGGCGTCGCCGACCTGCACGTCGAGGAACTCGCTCTCGACTCCGTGTTCCACGTCCGGCCGTCATACGCCGGTGACGAACCGGAGAGGCGATACCTAACCCACATTCTGGTCGCCACCATCAATGGCGTCCCCTATCGGCAGCGTGTTCAGTCCGAGCCGGATGCGCTGGCTCTGCTTAACCGCGCGCTCCGCGACCGGTCGTCGGTCTACCGTCTGGGCGCCGTGGGTGTGTCCGATCTCGACCGACGACGAGCGGAGGCATACATACTCGTTCTCACGAACGCTCAGCGCGCCATGCTGTCGTCCGAGAGGGCGTCGGCCCTTTCCGCCCCTCGGCTGGCTCATTTCAAGGCAGCCTCTGCGTATCGGGAGGGTCCGTGCCGCGAGTTTGCCTTCCACACGTCGTTCGTTGCCGAATTAGGGATCAACGTCGATGGTCCGAAGGCTACCGGCCGCGAGGGCGCCCTGACGCGTGACGGTCTAGCTCGGACGCTCAGCCGGCTGGACGCCGTCGGCGTGCTGGACCACCTGTCGGCCCAGGAGAAGGCAGAAGTCCAACGTCGCTTGTTCGAACTCTACCTGACGTTGCCACGGGAGATCATCGAAGCCGTCCCGCGACTGGCGGTGTCGTTCCACGGGGACGATGCGACGTACGGGGAGAGTCAGCCCTACGCCGACCAGATCCGCCAGTTCGCCAGCGTCTCGCGTGGGACCTTCCGACCGACCGATATCACAGACACATTCTCGTTCGAGGCCGACAGCGCTCGGGTTGGCTTCACGTCGGAGGGCGTTCGCTACGAAACGACCGTTCCGGCAAGCAGTTGGCTCTACGCCTCGTTCGTCGGCTTGATCGCAGATGCGACATCGGACCACGAGATCAGGCTCTACCGCCTGGGTGAGTACACCGAGGAGGGGTTTGCATTTCTTACGCGAGATCAGTGGGCCGCACTGGCCCAACTGGGCTTGCTGGCCAACGGCGCTGATCTCGTAGGTCCCGCTGACTATCCGTGAGGGCCTTCGAGCCAGGCTCGCAGCTCGTCCTCCGTCGTGAGCACGCGGTCGTGCGCGAGCAAGTCTGGGTGGATGTCGTCGGGCTCATAGCGCGTCGGCTGCCCCGTCTGGGCGTTGACGACCCACGAGCGCAGCCGATTCCGGGGCCGCCCGCTCATCACGAACATGGGCACGGCGTTGAGGGCGCCGGCCACGGCGCCGTACGTGGCGCGCTGGCGGCCGTCCTGCAAGCGGTGAAGCAGGTCAGTGAGCGGATCGTCAGACACAAAAGAAGAGGGCAGAGGAGGCTGGTCAACGCTCGCCGCCACCGTCCGGTCCGCCGGCACCGACCGCCAGTCGGGCGGGGACTCGGCGTGAAGGGCGAACCTCCCCTTGCTCGCCCCGTAACTTTCATCTCCGATTGAAACCCCACCCGACATGGCCGGCCTCGTCGTCATCCCCGATCCCGCCGCCACGCCGGCCCGCCTCGACGCGCTGGCGGAGGCGCTGGGCCGGTTCGGGTTCGACGTCCACCGGACCGGCGCCGTGCCCGTCGTGCTGGCCGCGACCGGCGTCGCCGCCGACTTCGACGTGCGCCACATCAAGGTGTTGGACGACGTCCAGGACGTGGTCCGCATCACGAGCCCGTACAAGTTTGCCGCCCGCACGTGGCACCCGGCCGACACCGTCGTCGACGTCGACGGGCTGGCGGTCGGCGGCGGCGAGTTGGTCGTGATGGCCGGGCCGTGCTCGGTCGAGGGCGTCGACCAGATCGAGACCTCGGCGGCGGCGGTCGCCGCCAGCGGGGCGCGCGTCCTGCGCGGCGGCGCCTTCAAGCCGCGCTCCAGCCCGTACTCGTTCCAGGGCATGGGCGAGGAGGGGCTCCAGATCATGCGCGCGGCGGCCGACCGCTGGGACCTCAAGGTGGTCACCGAGGTGATGTCCGAGAGCCAGGTCGAGGTCGTGGGCCGCTACGCCCACGTGTTCCAGATCGGCGCGCGCAACATGCAGAACTTCCCGCTCCTGCAGGAAGTGGGGCGGGCGGGCCTGCCGGTGCTCCTAAAGCGCGGCATGAGCGCGACCATCGAGGAGTGGCTGATGTCGGCCGAGTACGTCCTGGCTGAGGGCAACCCCGACGTGATCCTGTGCGAGCGCGGCATCCGCACGTTCGAGACGGCCACGCGCAACACGCTCGACCTGTCGGCCGTGCCGGTCGTCAAGCAGCTCAGCCACCTGCCCATCATCGTCGACCCGAGCCACGGCGTCGGCATCCGCGACAAGGTGGCGCCGATGGCGATGGCGGCCGTCGCGTGCGGCGCCGACGGGCTGATGATCGAGACGCACCCGAACCCGCCCGAGGCGCTCAGCGACGGCCCGCAGTCGCTCTACCTCGACGCCTTCGCCGAGCTGATGGACGGGGTCCGCCAGCTGGCGGGCGTGGTGGGGCGGTCGGTGCCGGAGGGCGCGGTGGCCGAGGCCGCCTAGCCCAGCCTTCCGCGCATTCTGGTAGGGGCATACCGGCGGTATGCCCCCACGGCGTTGCGTTTGAGCCCGGGAGTCTGGCCAAGAGCTTCTGGAGCGGCTCGCCGGCCGGCGCCGCCAGCGGCCGGCCGCACCGTGAAGCTCTGGGGCGGAGCGGGGCGTCGGCGGAGCGCGGTCCTATACTTGCACGCTGAGCTTCTAAACCCCCTCTCCCTGGACCTCTATGTGTGGAATCGTCGGCTACATCGGGACGCGCGACGCGTCGGACTTGCTCGTCAAAGGCCTGCGCAGGCTCGAATACCGCGGGTACGACTCGGCCGGCGTGGCCGTCCTGAACGGCGACCTCAACGTCCGCAAAAAGGAGGGCAAAGTGGACGAGCTGGCCAAGTTGCTGGACGCCAACCCCATCTCGGGACACGTCGGCGTCGGGCACACGCGCTGGGCCACGCACGGGGCGCCCAACGACGCCAACGCCCACCCCCACACGGCCTCGGACGGCTCGTTCGCGATCATCCACAACGGGATCATCGAGAACTACGGGGCCATCAAGAAAAAGCTGCTGGCCAAGGGCTACGCGTTCGAGAGCGAGACCGACACCGAGGTCCTGGCGCTCTTTATCGAGGAGATCCTCAAGGAGACCGGGCTGGGGTTCGCCGAGGCCATCCGCCAGGCCTTGACCCAGGTCAACGGCGCCTACGGCATCGTGGCCGTCCACCGCGACGAGCCCGGCCAGCTGGTGGTCGCCCGCAACGGGAGCCCGCTGCTGCTGGGCGTGGGCGACGGCGAGTTTTTCGTGGGCTCCGACGCGAGCCCCTTTATCGAGTTCACCAAGAACGTGGTCTACCTCGCCGACGGCGAGATGGCCATCGTGCGGTGCGACGACTACGAGGTGTTCGAGATCGACGGGGCCCCGGTGTCCAAGGAGGTCCACGAGCTCGAGTGGGACCTGGAGGAGATCGAGAAGGGCGGCTACGAGCACTTTATGCTCAAGGAGATCATGGAGCAGCCCGAGTCCATCGCCAACGCCATGCGCGGCCGCGTGCTGGCCGACGAGGGCCGGATCAAGCTGGGCGGCCTGCGCCCGGTGATGGACCGCCTGCGCCGCGCCGAGCGGATCGTGATCTGCGCGTGCGGCACGTCGTGGCACGCCGGGCTGGTGGGCGAGTACCTCATCGAGCGGCTGGCGCGGATCAACGTCGAGGTCGAGTACGCGAGCGAGTTCCGCTACCGCGACCCGATCCTGGACCCGGCCAAGGACGTCGTCGTCGTGATCAGCCAGTCGGGCGAGACGGCCGACACGCTGGCGGCGGTCCGCCAGGCGCGCGAGGCGGGCGTGCTGGCCATTGGCTTGGTCAACGCGGTCGGGAGCACGATCGCGCGCGAGACCGACGCCGGCGTCTACCTCCACGCCGGCCCGGAGATCGGCGTGGCGAGCACCAAGGCGTTCACGGCCCAGGTGGCGGTCCTGGCCCAGATCGCGCTCCTCTTGGGCCAGGAGCGCGGCGTGATCACCGACGACGAGATGCGCGAGCACACCGAGGCGCTGGCGGCCATCCCGGCCCAGGTCGCCGAGGTGCTCCAGAGCGACGACGAGATCCGCAAGATGGCGCGCGACTACCGCTACGCCAACAACTTCCTCTACCTCGGCCGCGGCGTGAACTTCCCGGTCGCGCTGGAGGGGGCCCTCAAGCTCAAGGAGATCAGCTACATCCACGCCGAGGGCTACCCGGCGGCCGAGATGAAGCACGGCCCGATCGCGCTCATCGACCAGTTTATGCCGGTCGTGTGCGTCGCGACCCGGGACGCGACCTACGAGAAGGTGGTCTCGAACATCGAGGAGGTGGCCGCCCGCGGCGGGACCGTGATCGCCGTCACCGACGCCGGCAACGACGAGCTCTCCGAGCTGGCGGAGTACGTGGTCGAGGTGCCCAAGACGCTGGACGCCTTCGAGCCGCTCTTGACCGTGATCCCGCTCCAGCTCCTGAGCTACCACATCGCCGTCATGCGCGGCGCCGACGTCGACCAGCCGCGCAACTTGGCCAAGAGCGTCACGGTCGAGTAGCGCTCGGCGCGAGAACTGAGGGGACGGCGGGGCCCGCCACGCTCCGCCGTCGCCCCTCCGATGGGCTCCGCCAGCCGGGCGGGGTACGCACGTTTGGACTTGTAAGCCGGCGGGCGCCGACGTAGCGTCCGCCTCCTGTTCTCCCTGCGCCCGTGCGTCCCGCTCGTCTCGCTCTGCTCCTGCTGGCGACCGCCCTCTCTGGGTGCGACTCGGCGGCCCTCTACGACGACGAGGTCGGCGACCTCGTGCTCTCGGCGACCGACGGAGGGTTCTTGCTCCAGACGGAGGGGGAGTACGCGTGCTCGAACTACCCACTCGTCGTCGACGCCGAGGTGAACCGGCGCAGCGCCAAGATCGAGGTCGAGGGCGTCGGGGCGACCGACGTGTGCCAGCCGGCGCCTGGCCCCGCGGGTACAGAAGTCCCCTTCGCGGACGGGATGAGCTTTTCGGAGTACGAGATCGTGATCGACAAGGGCGGACGAACGGATCGGTTCGTCTACGGCTGCGGGGTCGGCGGGTGTGTCCTGGCGGCCGTCGGGGAGCCGGAGTTCACGCGGGTCGGCCCCCGGTAGGGCGGGGGGGGCGGTAACTTTCAGTCTCGCTCCCGCTCCGCCTGATGATCAACGCCGACGCCCTCGACTCGCTGCTCGCCCGCTACCAGGAGGTGCTGGCCGACCTGTCCAAGCCGGAGGTGGCCGGCGACCCGGGCCTCTTGGAGTCGCTGGGCAAGGAGCTCTCGGGCCTGGAGCCGGCCGTCAAGGCCGCCAGCCGCTGGCGCGAGCTGTCGGACGAGGCCCAGGGCCTGCGCGAGATGGCCCGCACGGAGACGGGCGAGCTGGCCGAGATGGCGGAGCTGGAGCTGGAGGGGGTCCAGGAGCAGCTGGCGGCGGCGGAGAAGGAGTTGGAAGAGGAACTGGTGCCCAAGGACCCCGAGGACGCCCGCGACGCCATCGTCGAGATCCGGTCGGGGACCGGCGGCGACGAGGCGGCGCTGTTCGCCGGCGACCTGTTCGAGCTCTACCAGAAGTACGCCGCCGCGCGCGGCTGGAAGGTCGAGGTCATGGACACCTCGGAGGGCACGGCGGGCGGGTTCCGCGACATCACGTTCGCCTTGAAGGGGAAGGACGTGTTCGGCCAGATGAAGTACGAGTCAGGCGTCCACCGCGTCCAGCGCGTGCCGGCGACCGAGAGCCAGGGCCGCATCCACACGTCGGCGGCGACGGTCGCCGTGCTGCCCGAGGCCGAGGAGGTCGACGTCGAGATCCGGGCCCAGGACGTCCGCGTCGACGTCTACCGCTCGTCCGGGCCGGGCGGCCAGTCGGTGAACACGACCGACTCGGCCGTCCGCCTGACCCACGTCCCGACCGGGCTGGTGGTCTCGATCCAGGACGAGAAGAGCCAGATCAAGAACAAGGACAAGGCGTTCCGCGTGCTGCGGAGCCGGCTCTACCAGCTGGAGCTCGACCGGGTCCACGACGAGCGCGCGGCGGCGCGCAAGGAGATGGTCGGGAGCGGCGACCGGAGCGGCAAGATCCGGACGTACAACTGGCCCCAGGGCCGCGTCACGGACCACCGCCTGGAGGGCGACGACAAGAACCACGCGCTCCAGAACGTCTTGGACGGCGGCCTGGACGAGATCGTCCGGGCGCTGGCGCTCGCCGACCGCGAGGCCCGCATGGAGGAGGCGGCGGAGGGGTAGGGTTCAGTAGGGCGGGGCGTCGGGGGTCCCCGTGGCTACGCCCGACTGGCGCCGGCGCTCGGCGTTCGGGTCCCGCCGGTCCTGAGGCCCGACCCCCACTCGGGGTCCCCGCCAACGCCGCGGCCACGGCGGCCGAACTCAGAGCCCTGGACCTCCCGTCCCGTCTTCGCCCGTGCTTCGCTGCCGCGAGCGGGGCCGCGCGGTAGGTTCTCCGCTCACCCTGCCCGCGGCGGGACCTCGGGAGAGACAGCCCGACGAGCCGCGCGCATACTCCACGTATCCCACAGGGACAGACCATGGCAGATGACGCCACCGGGGCGGCCAGCCCCAGCGCCGACGAGGCGCCGATGTACGAGCTGATGTACATCATCAACCCGGTCCTCAACGAGGACCAGACCAAGGACATCGTCCAGCGCGTGACGGCCTACCTCTCCGACAACGGCGCCCAGGTCGAGCACGTCGAGGAGCGCGGCAGCCAGCGGCTGGCGTACCCCATCGAGAAAAAGCGCAACGGCTACTACGTCACCGTCAACTTCCGCCTGCCGGTCGCGGCCAACGGCGGGCTCGTCAAGATCGAGCGCGCGCTGACCATCAACGACGACCTCATGCGCCACATGGTGCTCCGGTACGACGCCAAGATGGAGCGGCACTACCAGGCCCGCAAGCGCGGCGACGAGATGCCCAAAATCGCGCCCCCCGTCCAGCAAGCCTAACCCAGACCCATGGCAGAAGTCCAGAACAGCAACGCCGACGCCGCAGGCGCCGGGACCCCGGAAGGCGCCCCCACCGCCGACGACTCGCCCCGCCCCGACGCCGCCTCGCCGGCGTCCGGCGGCCAGCAGGTGACCCAGCTCCCCGAGACCAACGTGGGCTCGGCCCTCGAGGAGTCGGCCGTGCCGACCTCGGCCGACCAGCCGACGGCCGTCGAGCAGGCCGCCCAGCAGATCGGCTCGGAGCCCGCCCCGCGCGCCGTGTCGCCTGAGGTGGCCGCCCGCCTCCTGGCGGCCTCCAACCCGGAGGACCTCCAGCGGATCGTGGCGCCCGGCGCCCAGCGCGCCACGCTCAAGTGCCCCTTCCGGGCCGCCGGCGTCCAGTACATCGACTACAAGGACACCGAGACCTTGAAGCGGTTCGTCAACGAGCAGGGCAAGATGCTGCCGCGCCGGATGACCGGCGTCTCGGCCAAGTACCAGCGCCAGCTCACGACCGCCATCAAGCGCGCTCGCCACGTGGCCCTCCTCCCGTTCGTCGCCGACAACGTCAAGTAGCCGGTGGTGGCCGTCGTCAGCGGCCCGGGCACGCGCTCGCGCCGGCGGCGGCCACCACCGGCCGACCCTCAAACACTATGAAAGTCATTCTCACCGCGGACCACGACACGCTGGGCCTGCGCGGCGACGAGGTCGAGGTCAAGCCCGGCTACGGCCAGAACTTCCTGATCCCGCGCCAGATGGCCGTCGTCGCCACCCAGTCCACGCGCAAGCGCTACGCCGAGGAAACGAAGCAGGCCGCGCACAAGGTCGAGGCCGCCCGCGGCAACGCCGAGAAGCTGGCCGCCCGCATGGACGGCACCGCGCTCGTGTTCCCCGTCAAGACGGGCGAGGAGGGCCGGCTGTTCGGCTCGGTCACGACCCAGCAGGTCGCCGACGAGCTCGTCGCCAAGGGCTACGACGTCGACCGCCGCAAGATCACGATGTCGGAGGACATCCGCACCACGGGCGACTACACGGCCACCGTGCGCCTGCACCCGGAGCACAGCGCCGAGATCAAGGTCTCGGTCGTGGCCGAGGAGTCCTCGCTCTAGCGACCTCCGCCGCCGGTTTTGGCCCCGCTCGCCCCCGCGGCGAGCGGGGCCTTTTGGTACCCGTCCCGCTGATTAGTGCCCGTCCCGCTGGCGGCCGTCACCGGCGAGCACCGCGCAGACGCCGGCCGCAGACGCGGGGGCCGTCTGCCCCTACGCTTCGAGGTCCGGTGGGCGGTTGCCCTCGCGGTCGTCGTCGGGGGCCTGGGGGGCGTCGGCGGGCGGGCGGCCGCTTTGCCCGTCGCCTCCGCCAGCGCGGAGGGCCCAGGCGATGCCGGCCGGCTCGGGCGCGTCTCCGCTTTCGGGGACCGGCCAGCCCTCGCGCTGGCGCGTCCGGTCGCCGTCGGTGGCCTCGGTCTGGTCGTGGAATAGGATCTGCTGGGTCGGGAACGGCAGGTCGATGCCGGCGCCCAGGAGCGCCTGGCTGACCCGGATCAGCACCTGGTCATGCAGCTTGACCACGTTGCTGCGCGTCGGGTCGGTCCACCAGCGCACGCGCAGGTTCACCGACGAGCCGGCCAGGTCCCACGTCAGCACGTCCGGGCCGGGGTCCTGCATGATCCCGTCGATGCCCCGGACGGCGTCGAGCGCGATCCGCTTGGCCGTCTCGATGTCGTCGCCGTAGCCGATCCCGACGTCGTACTGGCTCCGGACCATCTGGTAGGCCGTGATGACCTGGACCGGGTCGGAGTAGATTTGGCTGTTCGGGATGATCACGCGGCGGCCGTCGTACGTCCGGATAAACGTGGCCCGCGTCTCGATGGCCTCGACGGCGCCGGTGTACTCGCCCGACGTGATCTCGTCGCCCACGCGGAACGGCTCCCTCAGCAGGATCAGGATGCCCGCCAGCAGGTTCTGGAAGATGTCCTGGAAGGCGAACCCGATGGCCACGCCGCCGATGCCGAGCGCGGCGAACAGGTCGCCGACCTCGAACGTCGGGAAGATGATGACGAGCGCGACCAGCATCCCGATCACGAGCAGGGCCGCGTAGGCTAGGCGGCCCAGGACCAGGCCGATGTTGGAGTTGCGCGGGCCGGGCGTGACGCGGTGGACGAGGGACCGGACGCCCTTGGCCGCCAGCCACACCACCCCGAACACGACGACGGCGACCCCGATGCGCGGCAGCGCGGCCACCAGCCCGTCGAGCATGCGCTGGAGCTGGCCGACGGCCTCGCCCGTCGCCTCGGTCACGCTCACGGCGGCGGTGTCGGCGGGGGCGGCGGGCGCCGCCGTGAGGACGGTGTCTTCGACGACGGAGAGCGTGTCTTGCATGGCGGGGGGGAGGGGGCGCCGCTGGCGGCGGTCGCCAGCGCGGGCAGAGACGCGGGCCGAGCGGCGGGGTTCACGCCCGCGTCACGGGGCCCGCCCGGCGGCGCCCGGGGCTCACCGCGAATCCCCGCCGCGCGCGGACCCCGCCCGGACCGCCGGGGTAGCTTCTCGGCACGCCCCCGACGACCCATGTCCCAGACCCCGCCGCGCACCGCCAACGAGACCCGCCAGTCGTTCCTCGACTTCTTTCGTGAGAAGGGCCACGAGATCGTGCCCTCGGCGCCCATCGTGCCCCAGGGCGACCCGACGCTGCTGTTCATCAACGCCGGCATGAACCCGTTCAAGGACGTGTTCCTGGGGACGGGCTCGCGGCCGTACGACCGCGTCGCGGACACCCAGAAGTGCTTGCGCGTGAGCGGCAAGCACAACGACCTCGACGAAGTCGGCCTCGACACGTACCACCACACGTTCTTCGAGATGCTCGGCAACTGGAGCTTCGGGGACTACTTCAAAAAGGAGGCTATCGCGTGGGCCTGGGAGCTACTCGTGGACCGGTGGGGCCTGGAGCCGGACCGCTTGTACGTCACCGTCCACGCTGGCGACGAGGCGCTGGGCTTGGCGCCGGACGAGGAGGCGGCCGACCTGTGGACCAGCGAGACGTCGGTGCCGCCGGCCCACATCCTGTACCAGTCGTCCAAGGACAACTTCTGGATGATGGGCGAGACCGGCCCGTGCGGCCCGTGCTCCGAGATCCACGTCGACTTGCGCGACGACCACGAGCGGGCCATCGTGCCGGGCCAGGATCTGGTCAACAAGGACGACCCGCGCGTGATGGAGATCTGGAACCTGGTCTTCATCCAGTACAACGCCGTCAAGGCCGCCGACGGCACCCCCGCCCCGCCGGACGCCGACGCGGACCCGAGCGACCAAGCTGATACGTCGATCGCGCTGGAGCCGCTGGCTGCCCAGCATGTCGACACGGGCATGGGCTTCGAGCGGATCTGCGCCGTGCTCCAGGGCAAGACCTCGAACTACGACACCGACCTGTTCGAGGGCATCCTGGCCGCGCTGTCCCAACGCGCCGACCTGAAGCCGTACGATCAGTACGACGAGACCGACGACGACGACCGCCGCATTCGCATCGCGATGCGCGTCGTGGCCGACCACGTCCGCACGCTGGCCATTGCGATTGCCGACGGGGCGCTGCCGGGCAACACCGGCCGGGGCTACGTGCTCCGGCGGATCCTGCGCCGCGCCGTCCGCTACGGCTATCAGTCGCTGGGCCTGCGCGAGCCGTTCATGGCCGCGCTCCTGCCCGCGCTGGCGGACGAGATGGGCGAGGCGTTCCCGGAGCTCGTCGCGTCGATGGACACCGCCAGTCGGGTGATTACGGGGGAGGAGGAGTCGTTTCTCAAGACGCTGGCTGAAGGCATCGAAATGTTCGAGACCTTTAACAGGGCTATCTCGATTAAGCACTACGCAGTTGCAGGCCGAGGTGCGCCTGTCGACCTGAGCAACAAAGGAGAGATTAGCCTAATACTGAGAGCATATCCAGGACGCGAGCCTGAAGAAGCGTTTGCTGACTTTCAGGAGAAGGTCCAGGAGAAGGTTCTGCCGGGGGAGGTGGCTTTCCTATTGCACGACACCTACGGCTTCCCCTCAGACCTGACCGATGTGATGGCGCGCGAGCGTGAGTTGAGCGTCGACCACGCGCGGTTCGACGTGCTGATGGGCGAGCAGCGCGACCGGGCGCGCGCCGCCGCCGGCTTCTCGATGGACTTGTCGGACGTGGACCTGTGGGACGCCACCGCCGATACGCCCGCCGAGATCGCCTTCGTCGGCTACGACCAGCTGGCGGTCGACGGCGCCCGCGTCTTGAAGACGCGGACGGTGGGAGAGGGCGACGAGGCGCGGCACGAGTTGGTGCTCGACGTGACTCCGTTCTACGCCGAGTCGGGCGGCCAGATCGGCGACACCGGCACGCTGGCGGTTGGCGGCGACGAGGTCCAGGTGCTCGACACCGTCAAAGACGCCCAAGGCACCATCATCCACGTCGTGGACCGTCTGCCCGCCGACGCCGGCGCCGACGTGACGGCGTCGGTCGACGCCGACCGCCGCCGGCGCATCATGCGTCACCACACGGCCACTCACCTGCTGCACGCGGCGCTGCGCGAGGTGCTGGGCGACCACGTCCACCAAAAGGGGTCGCTGGTCGCGCCCGACCGCCTGCGCTTCGACTTCTCGCACTTCGAGCGACTCACCGACGACGAGCGCCAGCGGGTCGAGCGCCGCGTCAACGCGCTCGTGCTCGCCAACATCGCCAAAGGCGAGGAACGCGACGTGCCGCTGGCGGAGGCCAAGGAGCGTGGCGCGACGGCGCTGTTCGGCGAGAAGTACGGCGAGCGCGTGCGCATGATCATGTTCGGGCCGGAGTCGGTCGAGCTGTGCGGCGGCACGCACGTCGGCGCGACGGGCGCGGTGGGCCTGTTCCAAATCACGTCGGAGTCGTCCGTCGCCTCGGGCGTGCGGCGCATCGAGGCCGTCGCCGGCGAAGCTGCGCTGGAGTGGCTGGCGGGAGAGCTGGGCGAGTTGAACACGGCACGCGACCAGTTCAAGCAAGTCCCCGACGGACTGGCCCTTTCCATCGAAGGCCTCCAGCACGACGTGAAGTCGCTGGAGGCGACCATCGCCGGGCTCCGCGCCGAGAACGCGGCGGCGGGCTTGGACGCCATCCTGGACGCCGCCGCGGACGTGGACGGCGTGCGCCTGGCGACGGGTGAGATCGCCGGTGCCGACATGGACACGTTGCGCGGCCTGGCCGAGACGGCGCGCGAGCGGCTGGCGGCGACGGGCGGCGGCGTGGCCGTGTTTGGATCGGCCGACCCGGCCGAGGGCAAGGCGTTCCTGGCCGCCTCCGTCACCGACGACCTGGTGGCGCGCGGCGTCCAGGCCGGCAAGTTGGTGGGCGCGCTCGCCAAGAAGATGGGTGGCGGCGGCGGCGGCCGGCCTACGCTCGCCACCGCCGGCGGCAAAAACCCCGACGGTCTGGGCGACGCGCTGGCGGCCGCGGCCGACGAGGTCCGCCCCATGCTCGGGTAGTCACCGAGCTTTCGCACGGGCAGGAGCGCGCATCCGGCCCGAGTCTCGTTTACCGCCGACACCTCGGCCTGTCCCATGCTTCGCCTCGCCGTTTCGGCTCTCGCCCTCCTCGCGCTCCCGGCGTCCGCCCAGGCGCCCGCGGCCCAAGACACGGGCGGCGTGTTGCTCATCGAAAACGTGCCGACTTACTCGGCCGGCATGGGGCGCACCGACGGGCCGTTTACCCTGATCTCGCTCGACGGGACGGTCGTCGTGGCCCCGGACGCCACGGCGCGCGCCGACTCGGCCTCGGGCGCTTGGGACATCGGGCTGCGCGGGACCGAGGTGATCCTGAACGGCGGCGCCAGCGGGCCGGGCGAGCGCCGCGGCCGGCTGCTGCCGACGTCGCTGGAGCCGGGCGCCACGATCACCGGACCGCTAGGCACGATGCCGATGGACGGCGAGGGCGAGTGCCCGCGCGGCGAGGCTCGGGTGGTGTGCCACGGCTCGGGCAACGGCTGGTACGAGTACGCAAGCAACGGCGTCCAGCCCCTCGACCGCACGCTGCTGGTGGAGCGGCCGGACGGCACGGTGTTCCAGGTCCGCTTCGTGCGCTACGACCTGGGCGACGCGCTGCCGTCGGGCGTCCGCCCGCGCTACGTGACGCTGGAGGTGTCGCGCGCGACGCCCGTGGACGCGCCCGCCATGCCGGCCGTCGAGCAGGACTGAACGGCCTCCCAGCGGGCGGCGCCCGCCGCTGGCGCTCGGTCCCGGCGGCACGACCGCGGGCCCAGCGTTCCGGGACTCTTCATCGACGGCCTCCGCCCCCGGCGGCCTCGCCTTGTATTTTGGCGGTGGAGAGGTGGCCGAGTGGTTGAAGGCGCTTGTCTCGAAAACAAGTGTGCCCTTACGGGTACCGAGGGTTCGAATCCCTCTCTCTCCGCCCCGGCCCCGGCTCACCCGAGTCGGGGCCGTTTGGGTTGGTCCCGCCCCGCTGGCGGAGACGCGCCGCCAGCGGCCGGCGCGGGTTTCCGTTGGACCGCTGAGTTGACGGCCACGCCGCGACGTAGCTCCGCAACACCTGGCCCGTTGCGGCAGGGGCGTATTGCAATACGCCCCTACGGGTGACCTCGGAGCCGCGGTTCGATCCGCTACGGGTCTACCAAACTCGGTACGAGGCCATGCCGCCGGTATGACCTCTACGCAAGTCCGTGGAGGTGGCGGGCTGGGCAAGCCTCACCAAGCCTGGGGAGCGTAGAGAGGCCGCTTGCGAGCGCCGTAGTCGAGTCGGCTTGGATCCACCAATTCACCGGAACCGGCGGAGGATCCAGCGGCGCAGCGCCGAGAGCGGAGTCGAGGACCGCGCCGGCGTGCCGGACTCGAACAGCGCGCGCTCTTGGGCGCGGCGGCGGACGAGCCCCGGCAGCACCACGCCGCCGCCGTAGACCCAGCGGTCGAACTCGGCCGCCGCCGCCCACGCGTCGCCCGCGTTGAGGAGCCGGAGCAGGGTCGACTCCGCCAGGCGGCCCTCGCCCAGGTTGTAGGCGAAGCTGACCAGCGCGTCGAACTGGCGCTGGCTCAGCGGCACGTCGACCCGGCGGCGGACGGCGTCCTCGTACCGGCCGACGGTCTCGCGCAGCAGCCGGCGCCCGTCGTCGAGCGACAGCGGTACGCGGTAGCCGACGGGCAACACGCCGGTCCAGCCGAACCCGATGGTCTGCACGCCGGCCGGGTCGGCGTACCAGCCGGGCCGGAACCCCTCGAAGCCCTCGATCAGGCGCAGGCCGTCGTCGGACAAACGGAGCGATTGGTTGTCGGGGTGCGGCATCGGGGGGAGGTGAGCGGCGGGGCGTAGGTGACGAGCGTCAGCGCCCGGTAGCGAGGCGCTGCCCCTACGGCCGCGCGTGGGCCGGGGGACCGTACGCCTACGAGCATGACGCGTCCCGGTTGGCCCGATCCGAGAGAAACGCCGCGCGGAGCCGCTCGTCGGCGCCGCCAGCTGGCGGCGCGTCTCGCGGCCGAGGTCCTGCGAACGGGCCCGGGGCGTCGGAGGCGCGGAAAGACCGGATGCTACCTTGGATCCGCACGCTCCGACCCCCGATCCGCCTCCCATGCGCCGACTGTCCCTGCTCGCCCTCCTCGTCCTCGCCGCCCCCGCGTTCGCCCAGGCCGGCTTCGACGCCGATACGGTCCAGGCCCGGCCGCTCGACGGCGGCAAGATGTGGCTGTTCGAGAACCCGCCCACCGAGTACCTCCAGGACACCTACGGCTTCGCGCCCGACGAGGCGTGGTACCGCCGCGCCCGGCTGGCCTCGCTCCGGATGCCCGGCTGCTCGGCGTCGTTCGTCTCGCCGAACGGGCTGGTGCTCACCAACCACCACTGCGCCCAGGGCCACGTCGTGGCGGTGAGCCGCGACGGCGAAGGGCTGCTGGACAACGGGTTCACGACGACCGGGCTGGAGCAGGAGCGCGTCGTGCCCGGCCTGTACATGGACCAGCTGGTCGCCATCGACGACGTCACCGACGAGCTGGCGGCGGCCGTGGACGCGGCCCAGACCGACGCCGAGCGCGAGGCGGCCTTTGAAGAGGCCGAGGGCCAGGTCACGGCCCGGCTGTTGGGCGCGCGCGGCATCACGTCGCCCGACCCCGACGCGGACGACTTCGTGGTCCAGGTGGTGGCGCTCTACAACGGCGGGCGCTACTCGGCCTACACCTTCCGCCGCTACCGCGACGTGCGGCTGGTGATGGCGCCCGAGCAGGCGCTGGGCTTTTTCGGCGGCGACTCCGACAACTTTACCTACCCGCGCTACGCCGCCGACTTCGCCTTTTTCCGCATCTACGGCGACGACGGCCAGCCGCTGGCGACGCCCGAGTACTTCCCGCTCTCGGCCGAGGGCGTCGAGGCGGGCTCGGTCGTGTTCGTGATCGGCAACCCCGGCAGCACCTCGCGCGGGCTGACCGTGGCCGAGCTGGAGTTCCTGCGCGACGCCGGGCTCGTCGGCACGAACACGTTTATCAACACGCGCGAGCGGGCGCTCCGGGCCTACCTCGCCACCGGTCAGGACCCCGAGCCGGACCAACTCCGCAGCCGCATCTTCGGCCTCAGCAACGCCCGCAAGGCGTATGGCGGACGGCTGACCGGCCTGGGCGACGAGTACATCATCGCGCGCCGTGCGGCGGCCGAGCGCGACTTCCGTGCCGCCAGCCCCGAGGCCGCCCGGCTCATCGACCAGCAGGCGGCGATCCAGGCGGAGAAGCGCGCCCTCGCCCCGGCCTACCGCGCCTTCCCGACCCTGTTCAACCGGGCCTACGGCTCGGCCCTGATGCTGCGCGCTCGGGCGCTCGCCACCGACGACGCCGAGGCGCTGGCGGCCGTCGAGGAACGGCCCGAGATCCTGGAGCGCGCCTACCTCACGGCCGAGGTCGACGCGCTCCGCGGCTACTACCAGTCGCAGGGCCAGGCGCTTCCCGAGGCGCTCACGGGGGCGTCGGCGCAGGACGCGGCCGACCGCCTGCTGGCCACGTCGCTGGCGGCCCGGCCCGGCGCGGATGCGTTGGAGGCCCAGGACGACCCGGCCGTGGCGCTCGTCCGCGGCTTGCTCCCCCAGATCCAGGCGTTCCAGTCGGCCTCGGCCGGGCTGTCGGCTCAGGAGTCCGAGGTCGCCCGCCAGCTGGGCCGGGCGCGCTACGCCGCCTACGGCAACGCCGTCCCGCCGGACGCCACGTTCTCGCTCCGGTTCACCGACGGCGTCGTGCGCGGGTACCCGTACAACGGCACGCTCGCGCCGCCGATGACCACGATGTACGGCCTCTACGACCGCTACCACAGCTTCTGCACGTCGGGCGCCTCGGACCCGTGCGAGTGGACCCTGCCCCAGCGCTGGCTCGACGCTCAGGACCGCCTGGACCTGTCGACGCCGGTCAACTTTACGTCCACCTCCGACACCATCGGCGGCAACTCGGGCTCGGGCGTGGTCAACCGGGCCGGCGAGCTGGTGGGGCTCAACTTCGACCGCACCATCGAGGGGCTGGTCCGTGACTACATCTACGCGCCGGAGCGCGGCCGCAACGTGATGGTGGACACGCGCCTGGTGGTCGAGGCGCTCACGGGCGTGTACGGCCTGGACGGGCTGGTGGCCGAGATCCGCGAGGGCACGCTGCGCCGGTAGCGGACGGGCACGCGCCTACCCGAGCATCTCGACGCCCGTCAGCCGCTCGCAGGCTTCCCACAGTCGCCGGCCGGCCTCTGGCCCGAGCGCCTGGGGCGCGATCTCGGCCGGCGCCGGGTCGCCGCGCATCTCCCGAAACCCGTCCGGCCCGATGTAGCTGCCCGGCTGGGCATCGTGGCCGGCGGCGGCGACCAGCGACGGCAGCGCCCCGCGCCACGCCGGCATGGCCAGCCGCCCGATGAGCAGCCCCGCCAGCGCGGCGCGGACCGGCATGTCCGCCAGCATGTCCTCGGCCAGCTCCGTCGCCGCGATGCCGGGGTGGGCCGCGACGCTGACCGTGTCCGCGCCGCGCGCCGAGAGCCGGCGCTGCATCTCGATCGACAGCACCAGGTCGGCCAGCTTGCTCTGGCGGTAGGCCCGTTGCGGGTCGTAGCTGCGGCGGCTCTGGAGGTCGTCGAAGTCGAGGCGGCCGTCGCGGTGGGCGATGCTGCTGAGCCACACCACCCGGCTGGCGGGCGCCGCCAGCACGCGCGGCAGGAGGAGCCCCGTCAAGGCAAAGTGGCCCAGGGCGTTGGTCCCGAACTGCATCTCGAACCCGTCGGCCGTCTCGCGCCGCTCGGGGACCGCCATCACGCCGGCGTTGTTGATCAGCCGGTCGACGGGCGCGCCGTCGGCGAACGTGTCGGCAAAGGCGCGGACGCTGGCCAGGTCCGCCAGGTCCAACTCGCGCACGTCGAGGGCGGCGCCGGGCAGCGACTGGCGGACGTCGGCGGCGGCGGACCGGCCCTTGTCGAGGTCGCGGCAGGCCATCACCACGGTCGCGCCGAGCGCCGCCAGCCCGCGCGTGGTCTCCAGGCCGATGCCCGAGTTGGCGCCGGTCACGACCGCCAGCTGGCCGGTCTGGCGCGGAAGGTGGCGGAGGGACCAGGAGACGGAATCAGACATGAGGAGCGGGGGAGAGGGGCGCCCGTCAACACGGCGCGACGCGTTCGTGTTCTAAGGACTTGCAGGGCGGGTAGGAAAGGTTTACACTGTTAACCCGCTCCGCCAATCCTTCACGGGCCGCCCCTCCGATCCCCACCGTCATGGACGCACTCGCACTCTTCGCCGGCACGCCGGTCTGGGCCGCCACCCTCGGCGTGCTCCTGGTCTTGTTCGTGCTCGGCTTTACCGGCGCCCCGCTGTGGGCGTGGGCCGCGGCCGGTCTGGTGGCGCTGGTCGGCTTCGGCGCGCCGCTGGCGGTCGTCGTCGTGTTCGCCGTGCTGTGCGCCGTCTTCCTGATTACCCCGGTCCGCCGGGCGCTCTCGGGCGCGGTGATGGGGCTGATGAAGAAGCTCGAGTTCCTGCCCGTCATCTCGTCCACCGAGCAGGAGGCCATCGACGCCGGGACGGTCTGGGTCGAGGGCGAGCTGTTCTCCGGCAAGCCCGACGGCAAGCGGCTGCTGGCCCAGGACTACGCCGGCCTGACGGCCGAGGAGCAGGCCTTCCTGGACGGCCCCGTCGAGGAGCTGTGCCAGATGGTGGACGACTGGGAGGTGTGGCAGCGCCGCGACCTCTCGGACCCGGTCTGGCAGAAGCTCAAGGACGGGAAGTTTTTCGGGCTCGTCGTGCCCAAGGCCTACGGCGGCCACGGGTTCAGCCCGTCGTGCAACAGCGCCGTCGTGGCCAAGGTGTCGTCGGCGTCGAGCACGCTGGGGATCACCGTCATGGTGCCCAACTCGCTCGGCCCGGCCGAGCTGCTGTCCCACTTCGGCACCGACGCCCAGAAGGACCACTGGCTGCCCCGGCTGGCGACCGGCGAGTCCATCCCGTCGTTCGCCCTGACCGAGCCCGGCGCCGGGTCCGACGCCGGCGCGATCTCGTCTCGGGGCGTCGTCTTCCGCGGCGACGACGGCGAGCTCTACGTCCGCCTGGACTGGCGCAAGCGCTACATCACCCTCGCCGCCATCTCCGACGTGTTGGGGCTGGCGTTTAAGCTGGAGGACCCCGACGAGCTCTTGGGCCAGGGCACCGACCTCGGCATCACGTGCGCGCTCGTCCCGACCACCACCGAGGGCGTGGTCTTGGGCAAGCGCCACGACCCGCTGGGCGTCCCGTTCTGGAACTGCCCGACCGAGGGCCACGGCGTGGTCGTCAAGCTGGAGGACGCCGTGATCGGCGGGGCGGCCGGCGCCGGCCGCGGCTGGCGGATGCTGATGCAGTCGCTGGCGGCCGGCCGTGGCATCTCGCTGCCCGCCTCAGCCACGGCCGGCGTGCAGCAGGTGGCGCGCGTCGCGGGCGCCCACGCGCTGATCCGCAAGCAGTTCGGCTTGAGCATCGGCAAGTTCGAGGGCATCGAGGAGCCGCTGGCGCGCGTCGGCGGCTGGGCCTACACGCTGGAGGCGGCGCGGCGCTACACCAACGGCGCCCTGGACGGCGGCGCCGCGCCGGCCGTGGTCACGGCCATGATGAAGTACAACACGACCGAGATCTTCCGCAAGGCCATCAACGACGGGATGGACGTGCTGGGCGGCAACGCGATCTCGCGCGGCCCCCGCAACCCGCTCGCCCACGCCTACATCGGCGTGCCGGTCTCGATCACGGTCGAGGGCGCCAACATCCTGACGCGCACGCTGATGGTGTTCGGCCAGGGCGCCATCCGCTGCCACCCGTACGCGCTCAAGGAGATGAAAGCGCTGATGGCCGGCGACGTCAAGGCGTTCGACGCCGCGTTCTGGCCCCACATCGGCCACGTGGTGCGGAACGGGTTCCGGGCCGTCGGGCTGTCGCTCTCGCGCGGCTGGCTGGCCGGCTCGCCGGTGTCCGGCGCCGCCGCGCCCTACTGGCGCAAGATGGCGTGGACCTCGGCCACGTTCGCGTTCCTGGCCGACCTGGCGATGGGCACGCTCGGTGGCGACCTCAAGCGCAAGGAGAAGCTGACGGGCCGCTTTGCCGACATCTTCTCGTGGATGTACCTCGGCACGGCCGTCCTCAAGCGGTTCGACGCCGAGGGCCAGCGTCCCGAGGACCGCGCGTTCCTGGACTGGTCGATGCAGTACGCGTTCGCCCAGATCCAGGACGCCTTCGACGGCCTGTTCGCCAACCTCCAGGTGCCCGGTGCGACCTGGCTGTTCCGCGGCCCCTTGGCGGCGTGGAGCCGCCTGAACCGGATCTCGGACCTGCCGTCCGACAGGGTCGGCCACAAGGTGGCGGCGGCGCTCCAGGTGCCGGGCGAGCAGCGCGACCGCCTGACGCCCATCGTGTTCACGTCCGCCGACCCGACGCACACGCTCGGTCGCTTCGACGCGGCGATGGCCCTGTGCTACCAGGCCGAGGGCGTGGTGTCCAAGCTCAAGGCCGCCATCAAGCGCCGCGAGCTGCCCCGCCAGCACCCGGCCACGCTGATCCCGCTGGCGCTCAAGGCGGGCGTGATCACCATCGAGGAGGCCGACCTGCTCCAGGCCGCCGAGCACGCCCGCAACGACGCCATCCAGGTCGACGCGTTCGACAACGAGGACTACTTCGAGAGCGCCGTGGAGCCGGCCGCCGTCTCGTCCACCACGGCCGCCAGCGGCGACGGCGCGGCGGGCGACGGCGCGGCGGCCCCCGCCGTCGGCGAGGTCGGCTTTGGAGGGGCGGCGACGACCGAGGCCGGCGCGACCACGTGGTCGGGCGCCGTCGTCACGGAAGACCCGGCGGCCGAGGGAGAGGTTTAGGCTCTGTCTAGCGAACGCCTCACGGCCTGCGGGCGGCTCCGGGAGCCGTCGCCCGCGTCGCGCTCCATCGCCGGGGCGTCGGCCACGCCGGCCTCGCGCTCCTCGTCGGCGGCCCCCGGCGCTCGCCCTCGGCGGCGTTCGGAATCACCAGGCAGAGCCTGGCGCGGTCCGCTAGCGGGCCGGTGGGTCCGAGCCGGCAAGGCCCGCGGCTGAAACGGTCCAGGCGCCTGCGCCGACGGCCCAAGGGAGCGGCTCCGCGCGCCGGGGCCGCTCTCCTTTTTGACGAGAGACTGGCGGATGTCGCCCGCCAGCGGGACCGCGCGTGGCGGGCCGTCGTTGCACCGACCGCCTCCGCGCCCACGCCCCCCCCCGTTGATCTACCTCGACCACGCCGCCACCACCCCGCTCCGACCGGAGGCGCTGGAGGCCATGCTCCCGCACCTGGGCGCCCCGGGCAACCCATCGTCGCTCCACGGCGCGGGGCGGCAGGCCCGGGTGGCCGTCGAGCGCGCGCGGAGCGGGGTCGCCCGCGTGCTGGGCGCCGAGCCGAGCGAGGTCGTGTTCACCAGCGGCGGCACCGAGGCCGACAACCTCGCGCTCCGCGGCGTCCTGACCGGCCCGGCCCGGCGCCACACCGGGCGCGGCGGGCTCGTGACGTCGGCCGTCGAGCACCACGCCGTGTTGCACACGGCCCGGGCGCTGGCCGACGAGGGCCACGCCGTCACCGTCGTGCCGCCCGACGCCGACGGGCGCCTGGCGCCCGAGGCCGTCCGCCAGGCGCTGACCGACGAGACGGGCCTGGTCTCGGCCATGCTCGTCAACAACGAGACCGGCGCCGTCAACGACCTGCCCGCGCTCGCCGACGCGGCCCACCAGCGGGGCGCGATGCTCCACACCGACGCCGTCCAGGCGCCCGGGCTGCTGGCGCTCGACGTGGACGCGCTGGGCGTGGACCTCCTGTCGCTCTCGGCGCACAAAGTCGGTGGGCCGCAAGGCGTTGGGGCGCTCTATGTCAAGTCGGGCACGCCGTTCTCGTCCGTCCAGACCGGCGGCTCCCAGGAGCGCGGACGGCGCGGCGGGACCGAGAACGTGGCCGGCATCGTCGGCTTCGCGACGGCGCTGGCGCTGGCCGAGGCCGAGCGCGTCGAGACGGCGGCCCGGCTGGCGGCGCTCCGCGACGCGCTGCGCCGGCGGCTGGCGGCGGCGTTCGGCGGCCGGCTGGTGGTGAACACGCCGGGCCAGGCGGCGCCCCACATCGTCAACGTGTCGTTCCGGCCCGGGCCGGCGGGGCCGCTCGACGGCGAGATGCTGCTGACGGCCCTCGACCTGGAGGGCGTCGCGGCGTCGGCGGGCAGCGCGTGCGCCAGCGGCGCGCTCGAACCCAGCCACGTGGTCCTGGCGCTGGGCGCCGAGCGCGACACGGCCGCGGCCACCGTCCGGTTCTCGCTCGGGCGGGCGACGGGGGACGCCGATGTCGCTGGCGCGGCCGACGCTCTCGTCCGTATCGTCTCTCGCCTCGACGCCCTCCCGTAGCCTGCGCCCTCCGCTCTCCATCGCCTTGTCCGACAACCGGTTTCAGACGGTCGTCCACGCCCTGCCCGACGTGGTCTCGCGGATCCGCCACGACGGGCTGGTCCTCGACTTCCACGTGCCCGACACGTTCGTGACCGAGTTCCCGGCCGAGGACCTGGTCGGCCGGCGGCTCCACGACATCATCCCGGAGGACCTGGTGGCGCGGTTCGAGCGCGCCATCGCGCAGGTGGAGGAGACCGGCCGGCTGGTCACATACACCTACATGGTCGAGGTGAGGGGCCGCATCCGCCACCGCGAGGTCCGCGTGGCTCCGGTCGGGCCGGGCGAGGTGATCTCGATGCTGCGCGACGTGACCGACCTGCGCGAGAACGAGGCCGCGCTGGAGCAGTCCCAGGTCGAGCTCCGCGCGCTCGCCGCCCACCTCCAGAACGTCCGCGAGGAGGAGCGGACGAGGCTGTCGCGCGAGGTCCACGACGTGCTCGGCCAGCAGTTGACCGCCATCCGGCTGGGGATCGGCTGGTTCGGCCGCCACTACGCCGCCGACGCCGACGCCCAGGCGCGCCTGGGCGACACCCGCCGTGTCATCGACGAGACGATCCACCACGTCCGCCAGATCGCGGCCGACCTGCGGCCGGGCGTCCTGGACGACTTCGGGCTCGCGAGCGCGGTCCAGTGGCAGGCGGGGCAGTTCGAGGACCGCACCGGGACGCCCTGCACGGTCGACGTCCGAGGGTGCAGCGAGCCGCCGCGGGCCGTCGCGACGGCCGCGTTCCGCGTGCTCCAGGAGGCGCTCACCAACGTCGCCCGCCACGCGGAGGCCGGCCGGGTCACGGTCACGGTCGAGCTGGAGTGCGGGTCGGTCCGGCTGGCGGTCTCCGACGACGGGCGCGGGTTCGACGCCTCTGAGCCGGGCCGCCGGTCGCTGGGGCTGGTCGGGATGCGCGAGCGCGCCGGTGCGCTGGGCGGCCGGCTGGTGGTCCGCGGCGTGCCGGGGCAGGGGACCGTGGTCGAGTGCTCGTTGCCGTTCGCCGCCATCCCGCCCTCCGAATGACGCGCATCGCGATCGCCGACGACCACGCGCTGGTCCGTCGCGGCCTGTCCGAGCTCCTCCGCGAGATGGAGGGCTTCCGAATCGTCGGCGAGGCGGCCTCGGGCGACGAGCTGGTCCGGCTCGTCCGCGACACGGCCGTCGACGTGGCCATCGTGGACATGAACATGCCCGGCCCGAGCGGGCTCGACCTGGTCAAGTCGCTGGTCGCCGAGTTCCCGCGGCTGCCCATCCTGGTCCTCTCGGCCCACCCGGAGGACCAGTACGCCGTCCGCGTCGTCCGCGCCGGCGCCAAGGGCTACCTGACCAAGGAGAGCGCGGAGTCCGAGCTGGTCGCGGCCGTGCGCCGGGTCACCGCCGGCGAGCGCTACCTCACCCAGGGCCTGGCCGAGTCGCTGCTCAAGGCCCTCGACATCGCCCCGGGCGCCGACCCGCACGCGGCCCTCTCCGACCGCGAGTACCAGGTGCTGCGCCTGCTCGCCTCGGGCATGACCGTCGGCGACATCGGCGAGCACCTGGCGCTGAGCGTCAAGACGATCTCGACCTACCGCAGCCGCCTGCTCCAGAAGATGGGGATGTCCAACAACGCCGAGCTCACGCGCTACGCCCTGGAGCACGGGATCGTGGACTAGGGGGCCAGAGCGGGAGGTCCGCCCGGCGTCCGCCGCCAGCGCGCGGCGAGGGCGCCGGGCGTAGGACCGGGCCTGTAGGACGGAGACGGACGCGACCGCGGGGGGCGCTCCGACGCGGCCAGAGGTCGTTAAGAGACCGCGGGATGGGGCGCCCGCTTGGGCTCGGGGTTAAACTGACGGGCCACCCCCCGCGCCCCCATGCCCGACGGCTCCCCCCTCCGCGTCCTCGTGGTCGACGACTCGGCGCTGCTGCGCCGCCTGCTGGCGGAGGCCATCGGCGAGGTGGACGGCGTCGACGTAGTGGCCGAGGCGGCCGACGGCGCCGCGGCGCTGGCCGGCGTCCAGACGGCGCGGCCGGACGTGGTGGTAATGGACCTCCAGATGCCGGTCGTGGGCGGCCTGCTGGCCCTGCGCGCGCTCCGCCGGTCCGGCGGCTGGCCCCGGGTGATCATGCTCACCAACCACGCCGGCGACGTGTACCGCCAGGCGTGCCTGGACGAGGGGGCCGACCACTTTTTCGACAAGTCCGACGGGACGGACTCGGTCGTGGAGGTCCTCCGCACGCTCGCCTCGTCCCGCGCTGTTGCGGCGGCCTGACGCCGGTCGAGGGGCCCATTCGCCCTCCCGGCCTAGTTGAGCCGCGGGTCGTCGGGGAAGGTCGAGAGCAGCGCGTACTCGCCACCCAGGTGGCGGAGCACCTGGCGCCACAGCTCGTCGTCGCCGTCGGCGAACACGAGCCGGGAGGAGCCGGGCATCACGATCCAGTCGCCCTCGTCCACCTCGGCGTCGAGCTGGCCGGCGCCCCACCCGGAGTACCCCACGAAAAAGCGGGCGCGGACGGGGTCGAGCCAGCCCGCCTCGACGGCCTCCTGGAACGCCTCGAAGTCGCCCCCCCAGAACACGTCGTCCAGGATCGGGAGCGTGCCGTCGAGGTCGCCGTAGGGGTGGAGGTAGTGGAGCGTGTCCGGCTGGACCGGGCCGCCCGTCCACAGGTCGGCGTCGAACGGGAACGTCTCATCGGCGGCCTGGGACAGCGCCAGCCCGGTGGGGCGGTTGAGCACCAGCCCGAACGAGCCCTCCGTGGTGTGCTCGCAGAGCAGGATCACGGTCCGGCGGAAGTTGGGGTCCGCCATCGGCGGCTCGGCGACGAGGACGTCGCCGGGGACGGGAGCAGACATGGGGTGGGGGACGGGCTGCCGCCCGGGTACGACGGGGCGCTCGGCGCGGTTCGGCTGCGGCCGGTGGATCCGCCGTGCCCTGCGGGACGTCGCGGCCCGCAGGCAGCGCTCTCGCTGGCGGCTACAGGCCCCGGTCGCGGAGCCGGTCGCAGTGGCCGAGGTAGAACGCGCAGGCGTCGAACCGACCTAGGGGCGCCAGGCGGAGGCCGATCTGGCGGGCGTGGTCGGCGTCGAGCGTGCCCAGCGGCTCGGCCCAGCCCATCGACGCCGTCGGCACGATGCCGTCGTTGAGGCCGGCCCGTTGGTAGAGGATCCGGTTGGGGACCAGGAGCGGCGGGTACACCGGCGTGTCGGTGCCCTTGCCGGCTCGGCTGGCGTAGGACGCGCACCACGCGCCCCGGACCGTCTCGTCGGCCGGGAACTGGCGGGCGACGGCGGCCGGCGCCAGCTCGGCGAGCGCCGGCCCGGTGCGCGGCGGCGCCGGTGGGTAGGCCATCCGCCCGACGGCGTTCATCACGCCGACCGCCGAGGCCCGGAGCCAGGCGGGGCGGCCCAGCACGTAGTCGGCGAGCGGCGTGCCGCGGTGGGGCGTCGAGACGGTCACCAGGCTGGCGATGCGCCCGGCCCACCCGGGGTCACGGGCCAGCAAGCGCGCGTCGAGCCCGGCCGACGAGAACCCGACCAGGTTGACGCGCTCGGCGCCGGTCTCGGCGAGCACGGCCGCCAGCCGGTCGGCCCACGCCTCCGCGCGCACGCCCAGCGTGTCGTACGGGTTGACGTGGGGCGCGTACGCGGCGACGCCGTGGCGGCGCAGGTGCATGGCCTCGGCGTGGAGCACGCCGCCCTGCATCAGGTTGGCGAGCGCCCCGAACCCGTGCATCAGCACGACCGGGTAGCGCGTGGGCCGCCAGGCCGGCTGGGGCATCGGCGTCAGCTCGACGGCGCGGCGGGCGACGGCGGAGGCGCGGAGGGACAGGCGAGACGGCACGGGACGGGCGGAGCGGCCCAGTCTACGCCTCGGCCCGACACGCCGGCTCCGCCCGCCTCCTGCTGGCGGAGGGCGCGAGCGGTACCGGACCTGTTCCACGGCGCCGGGCCGCGGCTACGCCAGGACGAGCCACATCGCCAGTCCCGAGAGTAGCGGCACCCGGAAGTTGTCGTTGACCGGGATCGGCAGCGCCTCCAGCGCCGCCCCGGCCACGGCGCCCAGCGCGCACGCGGCCACCGTGAGCCCGGCGCCCGGCCAGGCCGTCACCGCGAGCCCCATCGCGAACGCGGCCACGACGTAGGCCAGGCTGCCCTCGACCGACTTCGGGGAGCCCGGCCACTTGTGCGCGCCCCACCGCCGCCCGACCACGGCCGCGGCCGCGTCGCCGATCATCAGCATCGCCAGCGCCGCGGCACCCACCGACGGCGGGAACAGCCAGACGCACGCGGCCGCCGACAGGCACATCCAGACGGCGCCGTTGAGCACGACCGGCCCGCCCTCGGGCGGGATCTCCTCGGGCCGCATCATCCAGCCAAAGGCGCGGTCCACCAGCAGCCGGCGCACGGCCGGCACGCGCTGCCTGGCCAGGTCGAGGCTCAGGGCGAGCACCGCCAGCCCCGAGAGCGACCACCGCGCGAGCGGCGTCGGCAGCGCCAGCATGGCCAGCGGCAGCACCAGCGCGCCCAGGTGGATGGCCTTGCGCTGGAGCTCGACGCGGTAGGGGAGGACGGGGGCGTGTTCGCTCACCGCGCCAACATACCCCGCCGCCCGTCGCACGCCCCCGCGCAGGCGGGGGCGGTCAGGCCGGGCGGGACGCCAGCCACCGGTCGATCTCGTCGCGGAAGGCCGCCGCGGCGCGCGCCGGGTCCGTCGCCGTGCTCACGGCCGTCATCACGGCGACGCCCCAGGCGCCCGCCTCCAGGCAGTCCGCGACGCGCTCGGGCGTGACGCCCGCGATGGCGATGACCGGGACGGAGACCGCCCGGCACGCCGCCTCCAGCCCGTCCAGGCCCTTGACAGACGCCGGGCTCGCCTTGGAGGCCGTCGGGAAGACGGGGCCGAACCCGACGTAGTCGGCGCCCTCGGCCTGGGCGCGGGCCGCGCCGCTGGCGGTCGTGGCCGTCGCCCCGATCACGAGGGGGCGCCCCAGCCCCTGGGCCACGGCTCGCGCGCGGCCGATCGGCAGGTCGAGCGCGCCCAGGTGCACGCCGTCGGCGCCGGCCGCCAGCGCCAGCCCGAGGCGGTCGTCCACCAGGCACGGCACGCCTGAGGCGCGGCACGCGCCGACGGTCGGCACCAGGTTGGCGATCTGGTCGCGCGTCGTGCCGGTCTTCTGGCGGAACTGGACGGTGTCGGCGCCCCCCGCGACGGCCTCGCGCGCCAGCTCGGCGTGCGTCAGGCGCTGCTGGAAGTGGAAGTCGGTGAGGACGTGGAGCCGGCCGACCGGTGGGGGAGGGGGCATGGGCGCAGGGGAGCGAGGAAAGATCGCTCGCGGTGGGGGGGTCTGGGGTGCCCCGTGCAACGCGCACCGGGCCCCCGCGTAGAACCGCCCCGACCCTGGACCCCCCTGATGCCCGACACTCCCATCCGAGCGCTCGTCGTAGACGACGAGACCGACGTTCAGTTTTTGTTCACGCAGAAGTTTCGTCGTGAGGTGCGGAAGGGCGTTCTCGAGTTCGTCTTCGCGACCAGCGGCGAGGAGGCGCTCGAGAAGCTGCGCCACGGGGAAGCTGCCGACGTGGTGATGGTGCTCTCCGACATCAACATGCCGGGCATGAGCGGGCTCGAGCTCCTGACGGCCATCCGCAAGGAGTTCCCCGACCTCCAGGTCTACATGGTGACGGCCTACGACGACGGCAAGCTGGAGACGACGGCGCTCCAGAGCGGCGCGCGCGGCTACATCACCAAGCCCATCGACTTTTCGACGCTCAAGAACGAGGTGTTCGGGCTGGAGGCGGCCTAGCGTACGAACTGGAGAGTCGAGGATAGAGGGCGGGAAAGGCGGAGTCAGATCCAGCCCGCGCTCGGCTGGCGGAGCGCGCGCGAGCCGCTGCCGGAGGCCCCGGTGGGCGGCGTGAGACCATCGCGGGCGGAGGCGCGTTGACGCGTCGGCCCTTTCCTCCGTCTCCGTGCCCGTTCTCCTCTCGCTGCTCCTGGCCCTCGCGTCGTCCTCGTCGCCCGCCAGTCCCATTCCCGACACGGCCCGCCAGCTGGTGCTCGTGACCACGGCCGGCTGGTCGGCCACCGACGGCGTGCTCCAGCGCTACGCCCGCGACGAGGCTGGCGCGTGGCAGCCCGTCGGCGGGCCGGTGCCGGTGGTCGTGGGGCGGAGCGGGCTCGGCTGGGGGCTCGGCCTGCATCCGGAGGCGCCCGCCGGCGACCCCGTCAAGGCCGAGGGCGACGGGCGGGCGCCGGCCGGCGCGTTCCGGCTGTCCGCCGCCTTCGGCTACGCCGACTCCGCCGCTACCGGCCTGCCCTTCGTCTCGACGCCCGGCCTGCAGTGCGTCGACGACCGCGCGTCGGCCTCGTACAACCTCGTCCGCAGCGTGCCGGCGGAGGCCGACTGGACCAGCCACGAGACCATGCGCCGCCGCGACGGGTTGTACCGGATCGGCGCCATCGTGGCCCACAACGGCCCGGGCGTGGACCCGGCGCTGGTGCCCGGCGCCCGGCTGACCGAGGACGCGCCGGCGGCCGGCGGCGGCTCGTGCATCTTCCTGCACGTCTGGCGCGGGCCGGGCTCGACCACCGCCGGCTGCACCGCCATGCCCGACGCCCGGCTGGCGGAGGTCCTCGCCTGGCTCGACGCCGACGCCGACCCCGTCCTGGTGCAGCTCCCGGCCGGCCAAGCAGAGCGCCTCCGCGCGCTGTGGGGCCTGCCTCGCCCGTGAGCCGGCGGCCCGGCCTCCGGCCGCGCCCGATCCGCGGCGCGCGCGGAACCGCCCAGGACCACGCGCCTACATCCCGCCCTACTCCGCCCACACGAATGAAACGGTTCCCCCTCGTCCTCGCGCTGTCCATCCTGGCGATCGCCATCATCGCGGCCTTCGCCATCGGCTCGGCGAACTCCGGGGACGGCGACCTGGGCGACGGCGACCCGCGCCAGATCGAGGTGGAGACCGAGCCCCCGGCGCCCGCCGTCGTGGACACCGAGGCCGAGGGCGCCGGCGCCGGCATGTCGGACTACCCGTCTGAGGCGGCGCCGGGCGACACGGCCGAGGCCGAGACGCTGAGCGACCTGGCCGACGACCCCGTCCCGAGCCCGTAGCGGCTGGCGATGGGCGCCGGCGCGGCGTCTCCGCCGCCGTTTGAGCCGCCAGGGGACGGCCGCGCCCTCTTCACCGAGTCTCGGCGCGGTCGCGGTTGCCCGGGGTGCCGCCGGGCCGCGTATATTCGGCGCCCGGCCTCGCGCCTCGTCGCGCGCGTCCGGTGCTGGTCGAGTAGCTCAGTTGGTAGAGCAACGGACTGAAAATCCGTGTGTCGGCGGTTCAAGTCCGCCCTCGACCACCCCTCGGGTCCAGACCGCGCGAGCGGTTGAAGATCCGGCGGAGCGCGCCCAGCGCGCCGGCGCCTCCCCGAGTCGCTGGTAGATTGGACGCACTGGCCCGGTAGTTCAGTTGGTTAGAACGCCTGCCTGTCACGCAGGAGGTCGCGAGTTCAAGTCTCGTCCGGGTCGCCAGTCGGAACGGCGCCGCCCCCACCGGGGGCGGCGCTTTTTCGTTTTACACGGCCTGCGCTGGCGGAGCGCGCCCGCCAGCGCGGCGGGCGGCCTCTAAAAGACGCTGCCCTGACCCCACGAGAGCTTGTCACGGATCGTCCCGAAGTAGTCGCGGCCGGGCAGCGTGACCAGCTTGACGGTGTGGTCGGAACGCTGGATGCGGACGGTCGCGCCGCCCTCCAGAACCGCCGACACGCCGTCGCAGGCGAAGGCGAACGGGTGGTTGCGCGTCTCGACGCGGAGCACCAGCTCGGCGTCGCACGGGAGCACGATGGGCCGGGCGGTCAGGGTATGCGGCGCGATCGGCGCCACGACGATGGTCTCGGTGCCGGGCACCAGGATCGGGCCGCCGACGGACAAGGCGTAGGCCGTCGAGCCGGTCGGCGTGGCGACGACGAGGCCGTCGGCCCAGTAGGTGTTGAGGTGGCGGCCGTCGACGGTGGCCTCGACCTGGATCATGCTCGTCGTGCCCGACTTGTCGACCACGACGTCGTTCAAGGCCCACGCCGGCACGTCGCCCAGGTCGGCGTCGATCTCGACCGACAGCGTCATCCGCTCCTCGACGCCGGACTCGCCCGCCTCGACGGCCTCCAGGACGGCCTCCAGCTCGCCCACCTCCACCTTGGTCAGGAACCCCAGCCGCCCCATGTTGACGCCCAGGATCGGGACGCCGTCGGAGCGGTGGGCGGTGCGCAGGAGCGTCCCGTCGCCGCCGAACGAGAGGAGCACGTCGGCGCCGGCGGCGAGGTCTAAGGCGGCGTGCTCCGAGGCGAACGCGTCGTCGGCCAGCCCGCGCTCGGCCAGGCCGCGGGCCAGGGCGGCGTCGAGGCGGAACGTCAGGTTCTCGCGGTGAAGCCAGCGCGTCAGGTCGCGGAGCGGTCGCCAGAGCGCGTCCTTTGTCGGGTTGCCGGTAATGCCGTAGGTCATGGCGTCGTCGGGGGGAGGGCGAGTACGTCGCCGGCCGGTCGGCGTTCAGAGTCGCGGCGCCCCCCGCGTGCGAGACGCCGAGCCCGTGGGGAGCCCGGGGGGCGTACGCGCGGCGCCCGGCCCTATCCTCCACCGCCCGCCCTCCCTCTCATGCACGTCGTCATCGTCGGAAACGGGATCGCCGGGGTGACGGCGGCGCGCCACGTCCGCAAGGCGTCGGCGGGGGCGCGCGTGACGATGGTCTCCGACGAGACGCTTGAGCCATTTGCGCGCACGGCGCTGATGTACATCTACATGGGCGCGCTGACCCTGGCGCACACCCAGATGTACGAGGAGCGGTTCTGGGCCGAGAACCGGATCGACCGCGTCCAGGACCGGGCGCTATCGCTCGACCCGGCCCGCCAGCGGCTGGCGCTCCGCGACGGCGGCGAGATGCCGTACGACCGGCTGCTGCTCGCGACCGGCTCGCGGCCTGCGATCCCGCCGTGGCCCGGCGCGAGTCTGCCCGGCGTCCAGGGCCTGTACCACCTGTCGGACGTGGAGCGGATGGAGCGCGACACGCGTGGCATCCGGAGCGCCGTCGTGGTCGGCGGCGGGCTGATCGGCGTGGAGCTGGCCGAGATGCTCGGCACGCGCGGCGTGGCGGTGACGTTCCTGGTGCGCGAGGCGCGCTACCTGCCCCGCGTGTTCTCCGAGGCCGAGAGCGCCCTGGTCGCGGCCGAGGTCCGCCGCCACGGCGTGGACCTGCGGCTGGGCGCCGAGGTGGCCCGCGTCGAGGGCGACGAGCGCGCCCGGGCGGTGGTCACGGCCGACGGCGAGCGGTGGGCGGCCGGGTTCGTCGGCGTCGGGACGGGCGTCCGGCCCCACGTCGACTGGCTGGGCGGCGCCGTCGAGACCGGGCGCGGCGTGCTCGTGGACCGCCAGCTCCGGGCGTCGGCCCCGAACGTGTGGGCGGCCGGCGACTGCGCCGAGCTCCGGGACCCTCCGGCGGGCGTGCGGCCCGTCGAGCCGATCTGGTACACGGCCCGGCTCCAGGGCGCCACGGCCGGGCTGGGCCTGGCCGGCCGCGTCCGCGACTACGCGCCGGGCGTCTACTTTAACTCGGCCAAGTTTTTCGACCTGGAGTGGCAGGTCTACGGCGCGACGGCCGGCGACGGCGACGACTGGGAGCGGGCCGACGGCGCTCGGTCGCTCCGGATCCACCACCACGACGGCGCGGTGACGGGCGTGAGCGCGCTGGGCGTCCGGCTGCGGCAGGACGTGTGCTCGCGCTGGATCGCCGAGGGCTGGCCGCTCGACCGCGCCCTCGCCGACCTCGGCGCGGCCCGCTTCGACCCCGAGCTCACCGCGCCGCTCCTTGCCTGACCCCGCGTCTGCCCACTCCCTCCCGCCTCCCCGATGGCCGACCTCCCCCTCTACAACCCGGGCGCCGACCTCGCGCTGTTCTCGAACCCCGCGTTCCGCCCGACGGCCGTGCAGCGGCTGGCGCTGGCGCTCGTCGCTGCCGGCGTGGTGGCGGTGATCGTCGCGCTGGCGGGGGGCGCTAGCGGGGCGCCAGCGGTGTGGGGCGGGCTGGCGCTGGCGGGCCTGGGCGGCGGCGGCGTGCTCTGGGCGCTCGCGGGACTGGCGCGGCCGGCGGGCGTGCGGGCGGAGGGGACGATGTTCTCGTCCAACCAGGCGCGCGGCGCCGTCGGCTGGGCGGTCGGGCTGGTGCTGACGGGCCTGTACGTCGTGCTCTACTTCTGGCCCGCCGCGCTGGGCGGGCTGGTGGCCCTCGGCGACCCGCTGAGCCGGCTGTTGCGCGGCCAGCCGGCGACGGTGGCCAACGGCGGCCAGTGGTTCCTCTACACCACGGTCTACACGCTGGCGGTGGCCGTGATGGGCGTGCGCGCGCTGGTGCGCTACCGCCACAGCCGCTACCACGTGGTCCGGACGCTGAGCGTCATGTTTTTCCAGACCGTGATCGCGTTCGCGCTCCCGTTCTTCCTGGTCCGCCTGGGCGAGCCCGAGCTGTTCTTCCTCTACACCTGGCCGCTCGACTACGACCTGTTCTTCCCGTGGAAGGTGGCCGAGCTGCGCGAGACCGGCCGGCTGGGCGTGGCCATGCTGGTCTGGGGCGTGGCGCTGATCGCGCTCATCACGCCGGTGCTGACGTTCTTTTTCGGCAAGCGCTGGTACTGCTCGTGGGTCTGCGGCTGCGGCGGGCTGGCGGAGACGGCCGGCGACCCGTACCGGCACCTCTCCGACAAGAGCCTGGGCGCGTGGAAGCTGGAGCGCTGGCTCGTCCACGGCGTGCTGGCGGTCATCACCGTCGGGACGGCCGCCCTGTGGGTCGCGGCCGTCGCGGACGTCGGCTGGCTCGACGCCGTCGCCGTCGGCTTCTCGAACCAGTACGGGTTCCTGATCGGGTCGATCTTCGCCGGCGTGGTGGGCGTCGGCTTCTACCCGATCTTCGGGAGCCGCGTGTGGTGCCGGTTCGGGTGCCCGATGGCGGCGGTCCTGGGGCTCCAGCAGCGGTTCTTCTCGCGCTTCCGCATCACCACGAACGGTGGCCAGTGCATCTCGTGCGGCCAGTGCTCGGCGTACTGCGAGATGGGCATCGACGTGCGGTGGTACGCCCAGCGCGGCCAGAACGTGGTCCGCGCGTCGTGCGTCGGCTGCGGCGTCTGCGCCACCGTCTGCCCCCGCGGCGTGCTCCGGCTGGAGAACGGCCCGGACACCTCGGGCGCCCGTCGGGCGGGCGCGCCGGCCAACAACCTGATCACGGACCTGGAGATTTTGTAGGGTTTGCCGTCCGGTCGGACTCGTGTCGCAGCGGGGCCTCTCGGGAACCGGGTGGCCCGGAGCCGACGGCTTCCCCTCCAACGTGCTCGCGCGACCTCTGAACCCTGGAGCCGCTGCGTCGTCCTACCTGCCCGCTCCTCCGCCTCAAATGCCCGATCCCGTCCAGCCCGCGCCGCGGCCCGTCACCGCCGGCCGCGCGCTCGTCCTGTTCGTCGTCTACACCGTCGCGTTCGCCATCGGCGGGGGGCTGGCGGCCGGCATCATGGCGTTCGTGTTCGAGGCCGTCAACGGCTCCGGGTACGACGACATCCTGTACGCGATCACGTTCGGCGTCACCGGCTTTATCGCCTACCGGCTGGCGCAGCGCGTGGCCGAGGGCTAGGCCCGCCGGGGGCCGCCGCCAGCCGTGCGGAGGTTAGGGCGACGGCGGCGGCGGGTCTCTCCCAGACACCCAAGCCCCGACATGCTCAGCCGAGTCTGGAGCGCCGCCGTCCTGGGCGTCGACGCGCTGCCCATCGAGATCGAGACGCACACCGAGCCGGGCATCCCGCGCTGGACCGTGGTGGGCCTGCCGGACGGGGCCGTGCGCGAGAGCCGCGACCGGATCTGGGCGGCGCTCAAGAACTCCGGGCTGCCGGTCCCGCGCGGCGCCGTGACCGTCAACCTGGCGCCGGCCGACGTGCGCAAGGAGGGCTCGGCGTACGACCTCCCGATGGCGCTCGGCCTGCTGGCGGCCACCACCGACGGGGTCTCGCAGGCGGTGCTGGACGAGGTCGTGGTGGTGGGCGAGCTGGGCCTCGACGGCGCCGTCCGGCCCGTCCGCGGCGTGCTGCCGATGGCGGCCGGCGCGCGCGCCGAGGGGCGCCGGGCGATGGTCGTCCCCTCGGAAAACGTCGCCGAGGCGGCCGTCGTGGAGGGGTTGGAGGTCTACCCGGTGGCGACCCTGCGCGACGCTTTCGACTTCCTGATGCAGGGCGGGCACGGCACGCCCGAGCCGGCCCGCGTCCTCGTCACCGAGGCCGTGGTCGCCGGCGGCCCCGACTTTGCCGACGTGCGCGGCCAGGGGCTCGTCAAGCGCGCCCTGGAGGTGGCGGCGGCCGGCGGCCACAACGCGCTGATGGTCGGGCCGCCCGGCTCGGGCAAGACCATGCTGGCGCGGCGCCTCCCCACGGTCCTACCGCCGCTGACGCCGGCCGAGGCGCTCGAGACCACCAAGATCCTGTCGGTCGGCGGACGCCTCAACGGGGCCGGGCGGCACGGGCTGGTGGCCGAGCGCCCGTTCCGGTCGCCCCACCACACCATCTCCAACGCCGGGCTGTGCGGCGGCGGCTCCAACCCGATGCCGGGCGAGATCTCGCTCGCCCACAACGGCGTGCTGTTCCTGGACGAGCTGCCCGAGTTCGACCGGCCCGTGCTCGAAGTGCTCCGCCAGCCGCTCGAAGAGGGCGAGGTGACGATCGCCCGCGCGCGTGCGACCGTCCGCTACCCGGCGCGCTTCATGCTGGTCGCGTCGATGAACCCGTGCCCGTGCGGGCACGCCGGCGACCCGACGCGGGCCTGCGTCTGCGCCCCGGGCCAGGTCCAGCGCTACCTCGCCAAGGTCAGCGGCCCGCTGCTGGACCGGATCGACCTCCACGTCGAGGTGACGCCGGTCCCGTTCGAGGCGCTGGGGCGCAAGCAAGACGCCGAGCCCTCCGCCGCCGTCCGCGACCGCGTCCAGGCTGCCCGTGAGCGCCAGGCGGCGCGCTTCGCCGGCGACCCCGGCCGCTACTGCAACGCCCAGATGACCTCCCGCCAGGTCCGCCAGTGGTGCGCCCTCGACGACGCCAGCCGCGCCCTGCTCAAGTCGGCGCTGACGCGGCTGGGGCTGAGCGCTCGTGCCCACGACCGCATCCTCAAGGTGTCGCGCACCATCGCCGACCTAGAGGGCGCCGACGCGCTGTCGCCCGCCCACTTGGCGGAGGCCATCCAGTACCGGTCGCTGGACCGCGCCGGCTGGGGCGTCGGCGGGTAACGTGGCGGCCGCTGCGCGAGCCGCTGGCGGTCGGCGTCGGCGAGCCGGGGCCGGCGTGGGCCGTCTACGAGTCGTCGCTGGGCGCGGCGGCCTCCGTCGCGATCGAGACCCGCATGTCCAGCGCCGAGGCCGTCGACGCGACCGCGGCCAGGTCCTTGACCAGGGCGTCCGCGTCGGCGTAGACCGCCAGCGACGTGCGGCCGGCGCGGGCGGCGTCCACGGCGGCCGTCAGGCTGTCGCTGGGCACCTCGAGGTCGTCGACGTAGAACGTGCCGTCGGCCTCGATGGTGACCGCGACGTACTCCTGCTCCAGCGGCGCCGCCGCGGCCACGTCGGGCAGCGTGACGCGGAGCCCGTTCTGGGTCACGAACGACGACGTGAGCAGGAAGAAGATGAGCAGCAGCAGCACGATGTCGGTCAGCGACGCCATGCTGAAGCCGGTCATCGCCTTGCGGCCGGTCGAAAAGTCGAAGCTGGCCATGCTAGCGGCGTCCGGGCGTCTGGAGAAGGTCGACGAAGTCCGAGGTCACGCGCTCCAGGTCGTGGACCAGCCGCGTGATGCGCCCGATGAGCAGGTTGTACGCGAACAGGGCCAGCAGGCCGACCGCCAGCCCGGCGGCCGTCGTCACCAGCGCTTGCCAGATGCCCGTGGCCAGCACAGCCGGGCTGGCCAGCCCCTCGTAGGCCTGGATCTGTTGGAACGCGGCGATCATGCCCGTCACCGTCCCCAGGAACCCCAGCATGGGCGCGATGGCAGCGACCGACGCCAGCAGGTCCATCCGCTTTTCCAGGCTGAACGCCTCGCGCCGGCCGGCTTCCTGCACGGCCTCCTTGATCTCGCTGATGGGCCGGCCCAGACGCTCCAGGCCGCGCTGCAGGATCCGCGAGGCGGGTGAGCTACGCTCGCGGCAGTACGCGATGGCGCCGTGGATGTCGCCGGCCTGGACGTACTCCGCCACGTTGCGCGTCAGCGTCTCGGGATCGCCCTTGGCGCGGCGCAGGGCGCGGAACCGCTCCCACACGATCCACACCATGATGATCGACAGCAGCACGATGGGGACCATCGACCAGCCACCCAGGAACAGCAGCTCTAGTCCGCCGCGGAGGGTCTCGGCAAAGGACGGCTCGGCGGCGGTGGGCGCCACGGTCGCCAGCGTGTCGGCGGCGGGCGTGGCGTCGGGGAGGGTTTGGAGAGCGGGCATGGGCAGCCGGAGCGGCTAGAGCGTGCGGAGGTCGAGCGCCCACGTGTCGGCGGGCGCGTCGGGAGGGAGGCGGTCTCGGAGGCGGACCGCGTCCTGGCGGGAGGCGAACTGGCCCACGGCCAGGCGGTACATCGTGCGCGCGCCGCGGTTGGAGGCGAGCACGGCGGTGCGGTAGCCGGCGGCGCGGTAGCGGGCGTGGAGGGTGGTGGCCCGGTCGCGGTCGGGCGTGGAGAGCACGACCCACGTCCAGGCGTCGGCGTCGGCGCGGACGGGCTCGCGGCTGGACAGCGACTGGACGTCGGCCGGCGGCAGGCCCGCGACGCGCGGCGGGAGCAGGGCGCCAGCCGCTGGCGCTCGGTCTGGCGGCGGCGAGTCCGGGGGCTCGGCCGCGTCCGGACCGGGCGCGGCCGGCGTCGGGCGGGCGGCGGCGGACCTGTCGTCCAGGGCCGACGCGTCGTCGGCGGGTGTGGGCGCCGTGGGGACCAGCGTCGGGGCGCGCTCGGCGCTCGGCCGGGGGGCGGGGTCGGCCGTCAGCCGGGGCCAGAGCCAGGCCACCGCCAGGCCCGCCAGCAGCAGGAGGACCAGCGTCAGCAGCCACCACGGAAAGCGGGAGCCTGCTTCCGCCGTCGGCGCCGGAGGAGGCGCGGGCGCTTCGGGGTCGTCGGCAAACGGGAGCTCCGCGTCGTCGGAGACGGGCTCGACGGGGAGCGCGGGCGGGTTGTCGCCGAACGGCCCGAGGCCCGTGAACTCGCCCGCCGCGGGCGCGGCCGGCTCGTCGAGAAGCGCCGCCAGCTCCCGGGACGGGCCCATCGGCGCGGGCTCTCCGGGCTCGGGCTCCGTGGGCTCGGGCTCCGTGGGCTGGTCCGGGGCCGGGGCGTCCTCGTCGTCCGATACCACCTCGGCGTCCTCGATGTGGTCCTCGCCGCCCAGCGACGGCCGGGACGCGAGCGGCGTCGTCCAGGTCTCCTCGTCCTCCCAGTCGTCGGCGGGCATCGGGACCGACGCCGGGTCGTCGGGCTCGGGCGCGCGGTCCGGCGGCGTCGGCGGGAGCACCTCGCTCAGCCCTGGCCCCTCGCCGAACGGGACCGCCAGCACGTCGTCGAGGTCGGCGTCGAGCGCGTCGTCGTCCACGAACGAGACGTCGGCGGGGGAGAGCGGGGTGCCCGGCGAGTCCTCGCTCTGCGGATCCGGAGATGCCGGGGGCTCGAACGGGCTACCAGGATCGGGCGACAGGTCGCGGATCGGGCTGTCGTCGGCGACGAGCGAATCCGGCTCGTCGTCCGGTGCGGCCGAGCCGCTGGCGGACGGCGTCGGCGGCTCGGGCGGTGGCGCGTCGGCGTCGGGTGGGGCGGGGCGGGGCGGCCGGGCGGGCGCGGCGCCGACGGGGACCAGCCCCTCGTAGGTGCGGTTGACCGCCGCCAGCAGGTCGGCCTCGACGCCCAGCACCACGCCGCCGCTGGTGCGCCGCAGCAGCCCGACGCCCGAGAGCCGCACCTCGCCGGTGGCCGCGAGCCGGGCCTCGATCTGGTCCATCGCGTCGGCGTAGGCCAGGTCGGCCGCGTCGCGGTCCAGGGCCTGGAGGCGCCCGAAGGCCGGCGCCAGCGACTCGTGCTCCACGTCGCTCCCGGCCAGCCCGATGGTCTCGCCCGGGGGCAGGAGCACGCGCGAGCCGTCGGCCCGCTCCTCGACGCGCGCCGAGACGTGCTGGCGCACCAGCGTTCCCAGGCCGGGCAGCGGGGCGGGGCGGCCGGCGAGCAAGCGCTCTCGGATGGCGGCGGCGACGGCGTCGAGCGGGGTCACGGGCGGGCGGGGAGGGGCGCCGGAAGGTAGGGAGATCCGGCTAGCGGGCGAACCGGAGCCCGAGCATCACCGTGAACGGCGGCTCCGGCGACCCGGGCCAGCGCTCGCCCTCGCCCACCAGCCGCTCGCCGCGGAGGACGGCCGAGAACGGGCCGAACACGTCGTAGCGGGCGTCGAGCGACACCAGGCCCCAGGCGGGCGCCTTGTCGGTGCCCAGGCGGTCGTCCGGGCGCGGGCTCTCGGCCAGGGCGCTCAGTCCGACGCGGCCCCGGCCCTGGGCAAACGGCACCTGGACGCCGGCGCGGCCCACCAGCGGCGCGTAGAACGGGAGGTCGCCCCCGCCCTTGACGCGGCCCGCGCGGACCTCGACCCCGGCCGAGGCCGAGAGCCCCGACGGCGCCGACAGCGTGACGTCGCCGCCCAGCCCGGCCGCCTGGGCGCTGACGTAGGCCTCGCCAAACTCGCGGCCCTGCTGCTCGAACACGAGGTAGGTGGGCGCGACCATCGCCAGGCCGTAGGCGCGGACGCGGGCGGCGCCGGGCCTGAACTCGATGCCGAGCCGGGCGTCGATCGGCACCAAGTCCGGGAACACGATGGGGCCGGCGCGGACGTACGGGTTGGTCTCGGTCAGGTCGGTGAGCGACCGGACGCCCAGGCGCGGGTCGTTGGTCAGGAACGCGCGCCCGTTGCCCAGCGCGAGCTGGGCGTCGACGATGGGGCCGATGGCCTGGCCGTCCCCGCCGCCGGCCACCGCCGAGCCGTCGAACGCCATCACGCGCACGCCCAGGACCGCGCGCAGGCGGTCGGGGTGGCCGAACGAGACCGCCCCTCCGGCGGCGCCGTAGCTCACGTCGGAGCCGAAGCCGCCGGCCCCGGCCGTCCCCGCCGCCGCGTCCAGCCGCACGCGCTCGAACAGGTCGACCCGGCCCTCGACGTCGACGCGGCCCTCGTTCGAGTCCGGCTCCAGGTCGTCGGCGCGCGACAGCTTGCCCTGCTCGAAGCTGGCGGTGAGCGCGTACGGGACCGGGCCCAGGCCCTCCAGCCCGACCTCGGCGCCCAGCGCGCGGCGACGGCGCCGCGAGTCCGCGAGGGCGGCCGGCGTCTCGTAGCCGTCCAAGAGGGCGTGGCCCACGATGCGGACGCGGCCCGGCGCAAACGAGCGCCCTCCGGCGCTCAGGTCGATCCGGTCGAACCGGACGCGCTCGTCCGATCCCGAGACGCCGTCGTAGTCGGCGTCGACGAAGAACTCGCCCGAGGCGCTTCCGCCCGACAGGTCGAAGCGGCCGTAGCGGCTGGCGTGAACGCCGCCGCCGGCCTCGGCGCGGAACCGGCGCGGGTCGAGGGCCTGGGCGTCCGGCTCGGGCGGCGGCGCGAGCGCGAGCGCCGGGAGCGCGTCGAGATCCGGGTCGAACGGCCGGCTGACCGACGGGCGGTCGGCGGGGACGACGTAGGTGCGCGGCGGCGGCCCGAAGCCCGAGAGCGGTTGCCGCGTGACGGCGGGGAGCGCGACCGAGACGGTGCCCCGGCTCTCGAACACGGCCGGCGTCAGGCTGGGGAGCTGGGAGCGGTCGTCGTCCTGGGCGAGCGCGACGGCGGGCAGCGCCAGCGCGACGAGCAGGAGGCGGCCTGCGTGTGGGATCAGCGACATAGGGTTACTGGTCGTCACGGCCGGGGGCCTCGGGCGTGGGGACGAGGTCGGGGCGGTCGCTCCGGGCGGCCTGGGCGGCGGCCGTGGCGGGGAAGCGGGCCAGGAGCGTGCGGAGCCGGTCGTCGGCCTCGGCGGTGCGGCCCAAGTCCTGGAGCGCGAGCGCCTCCAGCGCGAGGGCGTCGGCGGCGCGCTCGGGGTTGGCGGGGAACCGGTCGGCCAGGCCGGCCGCGTTCTGGCGCGCGGCCTCGGCGTCGCCGCCGGCGAACAGCGTCTCGGCCAGCTGGAGCTGGGCCTCGGGGGCCGTCGGGCTGCCGGGGTAGCGGCTCAGCAAGAGCCGGAGCGCGCGGACGCCGTCGTCGCGGCGGCCGGCCGAGGCGTAGGCGCCGGCGATCGACAACAGCGCCTCCTGCTCCACATCCGCTGGCGGACGGTTGGCCAGCACCGCTTCCAAGGCGCGGACGGCGACCGACTCCTGGCCCGACGCGAGCGCCAGCTGGGCGCGGGCGAACCCGAGGCGGGCGCGCCCCGCGTCGTCGGCCATCCCGGCGTCGAGCTGGCGGTAGACGTCGTCGATCTCGGCGCCTCGGCCCTGGGCGTCGAGCGCGTCGGCGAGCCCGCTAAAGGCGTCGGCGGTGAGCGTGCTGCCGGGGTACCGCTTCAGCGCGCGCCGGTAGGCGGCCTCCGCCAGCGCGTAGCGGTTCTGGTTGATGAGCACGTCGCCGATGCCCAACAGCGCCGCGGCGCCGGCGTCGGGCCGCTCCCTCAGCACGCGCTCGTAGGCCTGGACGGCCAGGCTGTCGGCGCCCTGCGCCGAGTACAGCGCGCCCTGGGCCAAGAGCGCTTGGGCGTAGCGGTCTGACTGCGGGTACTCGGTCAGCAGGCGGTCGTAGGCCTGGATCGCCTGGGCGGTCTGGCCTTCCTGGCCGTAGGCCGCGGCGGTCTGGAACAGCGCGTAGTCGCCGCCGGCGCGCTCGGGCGTGGCCGGGGCGACGCGGGCGTAGACGCGGCGGGCGTCCTCGTAGCGGCCGAGCGCGTTGTACAGGTCGCCCAGGCGCAGGAGCGCGTCGGCGTAGTAGGGGACGAGCTCGCCGGTCTGGGCGTAGGCCGAGAGGAAGCGTTCGAAGCCGTCGGCGGCGCCCTGGACGTCGCCGCGCTGGTAGCGCGTCCAGGCGACGACGTAGCGGGCCGCGTCGGACCGGCCGTGGCCGGGGAAGCGCGACAGGAAGTCCTCGAGGATCGACTCGGAGCGGGCGTAGTCGCCGTTCTGGAACGCGCTCTCGCCGGCCCAGAACAGCGCCTCGCCCGCGCGCGGCCCGTCGGGGTCGGCGGCGGCGACCGCCAGCAGGGCGGGCACGGCCTCGGCGGTGCGGCCGGACTGGTAGATCGCGTAGGCGTCCTGGAACGACACCTCGGCGCGCGTGCCGGCCGTCGCCGTGCCCAGCGTCTCGGCCTGGCGGAAGGCGGCCTGGGCGCGCGCGGCGTCGCCGCTGGCGGCGTAGGCCTCGCCCATCATCCGCGCCGCCTCGCCGGCGTAGGGCCCGCGCGGGCTGCGCTGAAGGAGGGTCTCGAAGGCGCGCGTGGCGTCGGCGTAGCGGCGGCGCTCGTAGTGGAGCAGGCCCAGCTCCAACAGCGCCGGGTCCACGTACTCGCCGTCGGGCCGTCGGCTGGCGGCGGCCGTGAGCGAGGCCTCGGCGTCGCCCAGGCGGCCGGCCTGCTTGTAGGCGAGCCCTTGGTAGTAGGCCGCCTCGTGGGCGACGGCGTCGTCCTCGGCGCGGTCGGCGGAGCCGGCGCGGGCGGCGGCGTAGGACGTCGCGGCATCGGCCCAGTCGGACTGGGCGGAGGCGGCGCGGCCTTGGGCGAGCGCGGCGCGCTGGGCAAAGCGGCTGTCGGCGGGCACGTCGGCGAGCGCCCGTCGGGCGGCGTCGGCCTGGCCCAGCCGCAGCCGCGCCTCGCCCGAGAGCAGCGCCCCGCGCGCCGCTTGGTCCCCGAACAGGCCGAGCCGGCGGCGGTCGGCCTCGTCGGCGCCCTCCGCCCATTGCCCCGTGCGGACCAGCGCCTCGGCCAGCGCCAGGCCCGCGGTCTCGTCCTCGGGCGACCCGGCATAGCGGGAGCGGAGCCGGCCGAACGCGTCGGCGGCGCCGGCCCAGTCGCCCGCGTCGGCGCGCAGCGACCCGAGGGCGTAGAGCGCCGCCGGGGCGGTCGGCGTGTCGTCGGTGGTGGCCTGCTCGAAGGCGGCGGCGGCGGCCTCGGTCCGCCCCTGGCGGCGGTGGACGAGCCCGAGCAGGTAGGCCGCTTCGGCGCGGCCCTCGGCGGGCCCGGCTTGGCCGGCGCCGACCTGCGGTTGGGCGAGCGCGGCCACCAGCGCCTCCTCGGCGCCGACGTCGTCGCCCTTGGCGTAGTAGTAGCGGCCCAGCGCCAGGCGCGCGCGGCCGGCGAGCGGGTGGTCGGGGTAGCGGGCCTGGAACCGGTCGAACAGCACCGCCGCGACCGCGTCGTCGTCGGTCGCCAGCGCGGACTCGGCGCGCAGGAACAGCGCCTCCGGCGCCCGGGCGTCGCGCGGGTAGCGGTCGAGGAAGGCCCCGAAGGCCCGCTCGGCGGGGCCGAACAAGCTGCCGTCGTAGAGCAGGCGCGCGTCGTCGAAGGCGCGCTCGGCCTCGGCCGGACGCGTGTCGAGCGTCGGGCCAGGCGTCTGGGCCGTGGCGGCGGTGGCCAGCACGAGAGCGAGGGACGCCCCACGCACCAGGCGCGAGACGAGCGGCGCCAGGGGCACCGGGGAAGACCGGAAAAGCATTGGGGGGACGGCGTCCGGCAAAGGGGCCAAGCTACGGAGTTCGGATCGTGCCTCCGCGCGCAGAAACAAAGGGGGGGCGCCGGATCGTACCACGCCCCAAGACATTTCCCCTCCCAACCCCTCCCATGGCCGACACGAACACACCCAACACTCCCTCCCAGGGCGACGGCAGCACCGACCCGACCACGCCGGCCTCCGAGCCCACGCTCCCCGACGCGTCCATCGAGCCGGCCGCCCAGGTCGCGTCCTCAATGGCGAGCGACCCGTCGAGCTCGGCGTCCTTCACGTCGGCCCCGCCGCCGATCCCGTCCGACTACGAGATGCCGGACGACTACGCGTCGGACCAGGGCGCCGTCGCCAAGGTCAAGGCGTGGGCCGAGGCTCACCCCGGGCTGGCGGTCCTGGCGGCCACGGGCGCCGGGCTCGTGATCGGCCGCATCGTGACGGGCCTGTTCCCCGATTCCGAGCCGCCGTCGCTGGCCGAGCGCGTCGAGAAAAAGGCCAAGGTGTACAAGAAGAGGGCCAAGAAAGACCGCAAGATCCTGGAGAAGAAGGCCAAGAAGCAGGGCAAGGTGCTCAAAAAGGAAGGCAAGCTGCTGAGCGCTGAGGCACTCGCCTTTGCCGACGAGGCTGGCGAGTCGCTTCAGGACGTCCTCCACCGCGCCTCGGAGGCGCTCCGCGACGCCACCCACACGGCCAGCGACGCCGCCGAGGACGGTTACGAGAAGACCAAGGACTTTACCGAGCACATGGCCGACGCCATCAAGGACGCGGTGTCGTCCAAGATCGACGACTGGGCCAAGCGCTAGATCGGCGGGTTTGCAGCTTGGGTTGGGATATGGTCCGTCGGGGCGTAGTGCACTACGCCCCGACCGAGCCGGATCTCACCCAAGCAAGGCACCGCGGACGGCGGATCGGCAGACGGGTCTAGACCGAGGCCCCCGTCTGCGGTCCGCCGTCCGCCGCTTTTGGCAGCGCCCGCGCCATTGGCAGCGCCCGCGCCATGGCCAGCGCGCCCTCGACCGGCTGCGCCTCGCATGGCCCGACGGTCCAGCCGGGCAGGTGGCGCTCCAGCGCGGCGTCGAGCGCGGCGCGGTAGACGGGCTCGGTGGCGAGCCCCCCGGCGTACGCCAGGCGGGGCCGGAGGCGGCTGCCGGCGCGCGTGGCCAGCCACCCGACCTGCTTGGCGAGCGCGTTGACCTCGACGCGGAGCGCCGCCTCGGCCTCCCAGTCGCCCGCGGCGACGGCCGCCAGCGTCAGCCCGGCAAACTCCGCGAGCGGCTGGCGGCGCGTGTAGACGGCCTGGAACACGTCGTCGGCGGAGGCCAGGCCGTGCGACTCGGCCGCGATCTCGGGCAGCGCCGACGGCGGCCCGCCGTCGACGGACGCCAGCAGGACGCGGAGGCCGGCGCGGCCCAGCGCCGTGCCGCTGCCGTCGTCGCCCAGCGCGGCCCCCCACCCGCCGGCGCGGAGCGGCTGGCCGTCGTCGTCGCGGGCGTAGACCAGCGAGCCGGTCCCGACGAGCAACACCGCCCCGCTCTCGGTGCCCCAGGCCGCGTGGTAGGCCACCTCGGCGTCGTGGACCACCCGGACGGCGGCGCCCTCGAAGCGCCCGCGGAGCGCTCGCGCGACCGCGTCCTGGACGTCCGGACGGCCCGCGCCGGCCATCCCGACCGCCAGGCTCGCGACCCCGGCCCCCAACTCGCCTTGCGCCTGGGACACCAAGTCGGCGATGGTCGCCGCCGCCGCCTCGGGGCCGTCGCGGAGCGCCTGGGCGCCCGGTCCGGCCAGGGCCGCTGTCTCGGCGCCGCGCGCCGCCAGCAGCGCGGTCTTGGTGCCTCCGGCGTCGACGCCCACGCACAACGGATCAGTCACGGCCGGGGGCGCAGCGTCAGCCGCGCGGGGGGGACGGGGGCGGACGGGTCGATGACCAGCACCGGCGCGGCGTCGTCGAAGGCCACCACGCCGGACGGCGGCGGGCGGAGCGACGGGCTGACGACCTCGGTGAGCCCGTCGCGCAAGCGCGTGCGGACGCTCCAAACGGCCAGGCCCGGATGCGCGTCCGGGAACGCGAACGACGGGCCGGGGAGGGGGGAGGTCGGGTGCCCACCGGGCGGGCCGAACGGCTCCCGAAAGCGGCGGGCCGCGGCGCCTCCACGGTCGGACAGGATGGGGTAAAGGGGGCGGCCCTGGAGCCGGCCCCACCGCCACGAACTCGGGAGCGGGCCGAAGCGGTCGCGGAGCTCGGCCCGCGCGATGCGCAGCGTAAAGGGCAGGAGCTCGACGTCGAGCGAGTCGGCTAGGTCGGGAAGGTGGCCGGTGACGTCGCGGTGCGACTCCATCCACCACTCGAACAGCGACGGCGCGATGCCGTCGGCGCGGTAGGCGCCGTCCCAGCCGTTGAGGTAGGAGAAGGGGGCCTGGAGCACGTCGGGCAGCGAGTCGCGCGCGCCCAGGGCCGCCATCAGCCCGGGCAGCCGCTCGCGCGCCCACCCGCTGGCCAGGTCGCGGTCGGCGGCGTCGAGGAGGAAGAGCGTCGAGTCGGCCTGGAGCGAGTCCCGGGCGACGGGCGCGCGGAGCGCCTGGGCAGCCCAGCGCGCCAGCGAGTCCTGGGCCGCGAACGCGACGGCGCCGCTGGCGCTCGCGACCGGCGGGGCGCCCAGCAGGCGCGTCTGGCTCTGGGTCACGGCCAGGCCGTCGCCGTCGAGCAGCGCGAACATGCCGGGCACGCGGCCGGCGCGGAGCGCGCGGAAGGCGCCCAGGTCGGTGCCTAGCCCAAAGCCGCTCCAGCGGACCCGCCAGCCCGAGCCGGCCGTCGAGTCGCGGGCCGTGGTGTCGGCCGGCGCCGCCCGGCGCGCGCCGCCAGCGGCCGGCCGGCGTGCGGGGTCCGGCGGGGTCAGGCGTTGGGTCGTGGAGTCGGCCGCCGTGGAGTCGGTTGCCGGCTCGGCGTCTGGTCGGCCGGCGCGCAGCACCAGGCCCGTCTCGTCGCGCGTGACCGAGAGCAGCGTCTCGTCGCCGTCGCGCTCGACGACGCGGCTGTAGACGGGCACCGGCGCCGGGCCGTCGTAGGGTTCGAGCCGCAGGTCGGAACTGAGCAGCAGGCCCCAGCCCAACCCTCCGCTCCAGCCCGTCGGCGAGACCAGCGTGCCCGGGATGGTGAGCGCGACCGCCGTCCGGCCGGGCATCCGTAGCACGGCCGCCGCGAGGAACGCGTTGGCCGACGTGCCGGCCGACGTCTGCTGGACCAGCGTCCGGCCGGCCCGGCCCGGGCTGTTGTCGAGGGCGTAGACGCGGTCGTAGCCCCCGCCGGGGAAGCCGAGAAAGTCGCGGAACAGCGAGTCGGCCTGGACAAAGGCGGCGACCGCCGAGTCGGCCTGGGCGGCCCGGGTCCACGTCGAGTCGGCCGCGAGCGACGGGGCGGCAAGGTAGGCGTGGAGGCGCTCGACGGCGAGCGGGTCCCACGGCCGCCAGCCCGTCGGCACGACGTCGGCCACGATAAAGGCGGTGCCCTGGGCGACGCCGGGCTCGGCGAACCCGGCCGAGGCCCCGAGGGCGTAGGCGTCGAGCACGGCGCGGTCGCCGTCCGCCAGCTGCTCGTAGGTGCGGCGCGCGAGGGCCTCGAAGCCGAGCGCACGGGCGTGGAGGTCGAGCGCGCGGGCGTCGTCGCCGAACCACTCCGCCAGCCGGCCGCTGGCGGCCTGCCGCCACAGCGCCGCCGTCCAGCCGTGGTCGGCCGCGTGGGCGTAGCCGAGCCCGGCCGCGAGCGCCCCCTCGTCCGGCCCCTCGACCCAGACGCGGCCGCTGTCGTCCCAGGCCAGCGACACCGGCGCGGCCAGCCCGGCGACGTCCAACGGGCCTTCCCGGGACGGCTGGGTGCCGTAGGCCAGCACGCCCGCCGCAGCGGCCAGCCCGGCGACGAGAACGAGGACGACGCCGAGCGTCAGGAAAAAGCGAGCCAAAAGAGTCGGATGCGGGGAGAGAAAGCTAGCGCCTGCCCGCGAGGTCTTCCGCGGATTCGGTTTCCGACCCGCACCCGAGGGCGCGAGGGCGGGGAAGTGCGGAGGGGCAGGGGACCCCTCCCGCAGGGCCCTACGGCCGACGCGCCTCCAGCCACGCCGCCAGCTCGGCGGCCGACTTCGAGGTGAGCGAGCCCTCGGCCGTCAGGCCGCCTTTCTGGGCCGAGGCCACGCCCCACGGCGTCGCGTCGAGCCCGTCCGTCGAGTGCGCGTCGGGGTTGATGGACACCAGCACGCCCCGCTGGCGGGCCGCGCGGACGAACGACCAGTCGACGTCCAGGCGCCAGGGGCTGGCGTTGAGCTCGACGGCCACGCCGTGCTCGGCGCACGCGTCCAGCACCGCCTCGTGGTCCAGCGGGTACCCCTCGCGGCGCAGCAGGAGCCGGCCCGTCGGGTGGCCCAGCACGTCGACGTGGGGGTTCGAGACGGCCCGGACGATCCGCGCTGTCGCCTGGGCCTCGGTCATGTTGAACCCGGTGTGGACGCTCGCCACCACCAGGTCGAGCCGGGCCAGCACCTCGTCCGGGAAGTCCATCGTGCCGTCGGCCAGGATGTCCACCTCGGAGCCGGCGAACACGCGGAAGTCGGCGCCCTCGGCGGAGTAGTCGGCGTTGAGCTGGCGGACGGCCCCGATCTGGTCGTCCAGCTCCTCGATGCTCAGGCCGTGGGCGATCTGCAAGCTCCGGCTGTGGTCGCACACGCCGAAGTACTCCAGCCCGCGGTCGCGCGCCGCGTCGCACATCTCGCGCAGCGTGTGCGCCCCGTCCGACGCCGTGGTGTGGTTGTGGATCGTGCCGCGCAGGTCGCCCGTGCGGACCAGCTCGGGAATCGGGTCCGCGGCGGCGGCCAGCCACGCCGGGTCGTCGCGCAGGGGCGCGGGGATGGGGTGGAGGCCGACCGCGCGGTACACCCCGTCCTCGTCGGCGTGGGCGGCCGGCGCGCCGTGGGCGGCCGTAAAGGCGGCGACGTGTGCGTGCGGCCCCGTCCGCGTCCACAGCGCTGTGCCGTAGGCGTCGTCGCCGGCGGTCCAGACCGTCAGGGGCAGGCCGAGCGGCAACGTGCCCTCGACGCGGGCGTCGGTGGCGGCCACGTCTGCCACGTCCGACAGCGGGTCGGCGGGAGCACCGTCGAGCGCGGCGGCGACGGTCTCAGGCGCGGCGGCGGCCACCAGGTCGGCGCAGTCGACCACGTTGCACTGGCGGCGGATCGCCCCGGCCAGGTCGCAGCGGATGCCGGCCTCGCGCAGCCGGTCGCGCACGGCCAGCGCCTCCGTGGCCGCGTCGCGCAGGTGGGCCTTGCCACGGTAGGTCTTGAGCTGCTCGACCGCGGCCAGGATATTGGCGACGGTCTTGGCGCCGAACCCGGGCAGCGCCTCCAGCCGGCCGGCGACGGCGGCGGCCTCCAGGTCCTCGATCGACGTCACCCCGGCCTCCTGCCACAGCGCCCGCACCTTCTTGACGCCCAGCCCCTTGACGCGCATCACCTCGGGCAGGCCGGGCGGCAGCGACTGGAGCAGCGACTCGGTGACGCCCATCACGCCGGTCTCGACGAACTCGGTGATCTCGGCCGCCAGCCCCTTGCCGACGCCCTGCACGCCCACCAACTCGCCCCCGCGGACCAGCTCCGCCACGGGCTCGTCCAGACGCTCGACGGCCCGGGCGCCGGAGGCGTAGGCGCGGGCGCGGAACGGGTTGCCGCCGGTCAGCTCGACGAGGTCGCCGGTGAGCTTGAGCTGGCGCGCGACGGATTTGTTGGTCATGGGGATGGGGGGATGGGGTTCGGCGCGGGGCGCATTCTCGTTCCACCTCGGCACCCCGCCCCGCCCGCCGCGCGGTCCCGCAGGGCCGCCACGCCGTGGCGTCTGCCCGCGTTCCGCCGGGCCGCGTCGTTCCTCCAATCTGGACGGTCGCCTCGCGGACGGGCGCCGCCAGCCGGTCGGGCGCGGGGCCCGATATTCGCAGCGGCCGCGAACCCGCGCCGGTCGTGGCGCGTCCGGCACCAATCCCGGCCCGCTGCCGTTTGGCCCGTCTTCCAGACTCCCGCTCCATGCTCCGCTCCCGTTTCGCTCCCCTCCTCGGTGTCGGCCTGCTGGCGGCCGGGCTCCTCGTCGGCGTCCAGGTCCAGGACGCCGTCTCCGGCTCCGAGGACGTGGAGCAGCTCCGCAAGATCGAGGAGGCCTACGAGTACATCTCGCGCGCCTACGTCGAGCGCGTCGACTCGGCCCAGCTGGCCGAGGACGCCATCGAGGGCATGTTGGCCGGGCTCGACCCGCACTCGATCTACATCTCGGCCGAGGAGATGAACCGCGTGCGCGAGAGCTTCGACGCCGGCTTCGACGGGGTCGGCATCTTCTACGAGTTCGTCGAGGGGCGGCAGGACAAGGACACGCTGGTGGTGCTGATGCCCATCGCGGGCGGCCCGAGCGACGAGGCCGGGCTCCAGCCCGGCGACCGCATCCTGCAGATCGACGGCGAGACGGCCGTCGGCATCGACCAGGACGGGGTCCAGAGCCGGCTCAAGGGGCCGCGCGGCACCACCGTCGACCTGCAGGTCAAGCGGCCCGGCTACCGCGAGACGTTGGACTACACGATCACGCGCGACCGGGTCCCGCTGGAGACCGTCATCGCGGCCTACATGGTGGACGACGAGACGGGCCTGATCAAGCTCCAGCGCTTTGCCAGGACGAGCCACGACGAGGTCAAGGCGGCCATCGAGGACCTCCAGGCCCAGGGCATGCAGCGGCTGGTCCTGGACCTGCGCGGCAACGCGGGCGGGCTGTTGGACCAGGCCTACCAGATCGCCGACGAGTTCCTGTCGGCGGGCGAGATGGTGGTCTACACCGAGAGCCGCCACCCGTCCAACCGGAGCCAGTACCGCGCCACGGCCGGCGGCGTCTACGAGACTCAGCCGATGATCGTGCTGGTAGACGAGAACTCAGCCTCGGCGTCGGAGATCGTGGCCGGCGCGCTCCAGGACCACGACCGGGCCTACCTCATCGGCCGGCGCACGTTCGGCAAGGGGCTCGTCCAGCAGCAGTTCCCCATGAGCGACGGCAGCGTGCTCCAGATGACCGTCTCGCGCTACTACACGCCGTCCGGCCGGCTGATCCAGACGCCCTACGAGGCCGGCGGCGGCGACGAGGCCTACTACGAGGCCAAGGTGGCCATCCGCGAGGCCGTCGAGGACCAACTGGCGCCCGACGGCGGCAAGGTGGACGCGAGCGCCTTCGGCACCGACGTCCCGGACTCGCTCGTGTTCAAGACCGACAGCGGCCGCCTGGTCTACGGCGGCGGCGGCGTCCTGCCCGACTTTATCGTCGAGGCGGACACGCTCGCGCCGGCCCTCCGCACGGTGATCGGCAAGAACATCGACAACGAGTTCGCCCGCGTCGACATCGAGCGGCGCGGCGCCGCCTTCCGCCAGCAGTGGGAGGGGCGTGAGCGCGACTTCGTGCGCAGCTTCCGCCTGACCGACGCCGACTTCGACCGCTTCCTGTCCTACGCCGCCGACCACGGCACGCCGGTCGTGGCCACGCGCGCGGCCGACACCGAGGCGGACGTGCTGGTGCGGGACGAGGCGGAGGCCGTCCGCGACGAGGTCGAGACGCGGATCAAGGCGTTCATGGCCCGGCGCCTCTACGACGCCGACGCGTTCTACCCGGTGGTGGGCCAGATCGACCCGTCGCTCCAGGAGGCCATGCGCCACTGGCGGGAGGCGCAGTCGCTGGCCCAGGTGAGCCGGTAACGCGCGGCGCCCTGCGGCGCGGCCTCCGGCCCGCGCTGCAGAATCGCCAGTTCCGCTGCACAGCCATGCTGCCCCACTCCTTCCCCGACCTCCTCAGCCGAGCCCAGGAGGAGGCCCGGCGCTGGCAGGAGGTGGCCCCGGAGCCGGAGCGGTACCCGGAGGGGAAGTTGGACGGGCTCCTCCGAATGCTGGAGGAGGCGAAAGGGGCGGGGTCGCTGGAGGAGCTGGAGCCGCACGTCCACCGGATCTCGTACTTCGTCGTAGATCAGGGTCCGCTCTCCGGCGCGTTCATGCCTTCGTACAGCCAGCTCGCTGACGCGGTAGGCCGGTGGTCCGCCCGGCCGTCGTAGCTCGGGGTGCTCGTAGGCGGGGTGCAGCAGAACCCCCATAATCAGGTCTTTGTCAAGTAGGGCGGTTTTCCGCTCGTAGGACCAGTCTCGCCCTGCACCCCTCGGTGGGAGGAGTGCCCGTGTCGGTGGAGCATCGGCACCGCGTTGTCAGATCGAGAGGGCTCCTCCCAGCGCATTCAGCGAAGCGCTGGCGGGCCACACCCCCATTCGGGCTCTCACGACCGTTCTCGGTCGCGGACGGGCTCAGCGCCCGTCGTCCCAGATCTCTGTCGGCGGCACGCCTACTCGCTTCCCATTCCCACCGAGGGCGGTCGGAGACCGGAGTCTCCGCCAGTGCCAGTTCTACTGGTCGGGCTTGCGAGTAGGGGCCATAGCTCCTTCTTCGCCCGGCTCAGAGGTTTCCCCGCGCGCGTGTTCGCGCGCAGAACTGGCCGTTGAAGTCTTCCTGCTTCCTCAGCACGTGGTAGACGATCCGGGCGATCTCCTTAGCCACCAGCGCGCGAGCCACGACGTCGGGCTTGCGCCGCTTCTTGGTGCCGTACCACGCCCGGACCTCGGGGTAGTACTGGATCGCGCGGACTGCGGCGTGCGAGGAAGCGAGCTTGAGGTAGCGGTTGCCGTCCCGGCTCCGCTTGTGACGGACACGGTCGCCCGAGTTGTCGGCGCCGGGCACGAGACGGCAGTAGCTGAAGAAGGCGCGGTCGCTGGCGAAGCGGGCGATGTCGTCGACCTCCAGCCGGATCGAGAAGGCGCAGGCCTTTCCGATGCCCGGGATGCGGAGCAGCCGTTGGACGTCGGCGTCGGGCACCAGGTGGGGCACGAGCGCGCTCTCCAGCCGCTTGACCTGGCGGTGGAGCAGCTCCGCCTGCTCGATGTGGGCTTGGGCCTGGAGCCGGCCGAAGGCGTCGAGGTCGGCCACGTCCTGCACGTTGTGCTTCTCAAGCAGCCGGGCGATCGAGTTCTGGGCGGCCACGCGGCGCTCGACCAGACGCAGGCGCGTCCGGAGCACGTCGCGGAGCGGGCGCAGCTCGTCGGCGATCATGTGGGCTTCGGGCAGCAGATCCGTCCTCAGAAGATGGGCCAGCATCTTGGCATCCGCCGAATCGGTCTTGACCTTGGCCGAGGCGATGGCCTTGACGCCCTTGGCGTGGGCGAGCGCGAGGTCGACGCGGCCGTCGAGCGCGTCCTTGACCCAGTACCAGCCGGTGGTGCATTCGACCGTGGCTGCGTGGTCGCCAGGGATCTGGGCGAAGTAGGCCAGGAGCGCCTTCGGTCGGCACGGCATCTTGGCCGTGGCGACGACGGCGCCGGCGGTGTCGAGCGTCGTCGCGGTGACGGTGCGCTTGTGGAGGTCGAGGCCGGTGAAGTGGGTCGGGGTCATGGCAGCGGTGGCAAGTGGTCTCTCAAGGAAGGCATCCTGATTGGAAACATCCCGCCGCTGCAGGCCGACCGAGGGCGCGGGCGTTCTTGGCTTCGGCCGGGCGTCGGTGTATCCTGCGGTTCCATTCACCCTCGGCGCCTCAGCCCTCGGCGGCTGACCGGCCCTCTGTTAGGCGCCCTTCCACTGTGCGAACCCTCTTTCTCCTTCTTCGGCTACTGGCGCCGGCGTACACCCATGCTCGCGTTCGGGCCGTCCGTGCTCCTGCTGTGGCGGAGTGGTAGGGCGGGCCCCGCCGCCCTGCGGACGGCCGCTGTGGCGGAAGTCGGGACCGGGGTAGCCATCGCGTTGCTCGGCCTCGCCAGCGACGTCCCGCCGTGGGGCGAGGCGCGACTGGCGGTCCAGGTCGAGGGAGCGTCGGCGGTCCGGGAACGGGAAGGTGCCGGGGCACCCGCCCGGTTCCGCGGACGACGTAGCTTTGCGTTCGTCCCCGCCTGGGCGCTACGCGCCGGCCCACCGCGACCGCCAGCGGGGCAACTCTGGTGGGGGAGGCGTGTCTTGTCGCCCCCGCCGATCTCCGGCCCTACCGGATCCCTTCGCGTCTCGTTGACATTCCCGAAGGCGGTGGGGATATTGTCTCTCACGTCAGGCGCCTCTCGGGCGTCCCCCTCTCGCCCGTCGGGTCCGGACTCCCCGCTCTCCGACGACGCCCGCTTCCTCAGCCCCGGTATTCACCCCATGACGCTCTCCGCACTTCTCCTCCTGCAGGACGCTGCCGCCGACGCCGGCTTCGCCAACGGCCTGGTCTACCGCTTCAACGAGGGCGGTCCCTACATGTGGCCCGTGCTGATCTCGCTGATCATCGGCCTCGCCATCGCCTTCGAGCGCATCCTGTCGCTCAACCGCGCCGACATCAACGCCCAGAAGTTCCTGGGTCGCGTCAAGGAGGCCCTCGACAACGGCGGCGTCTCGGCCGCCGAGGAGGTCTGCGCCAACACGCGCGGCCCCGTGGCCTCGGTGGTCCAGGCCGGCCTCACCCGCTTCGACGAGGGCATGGACGCCGTCGAGAAGGCGGTCGTGTCCTACGGCTCGATCGAGATGTCCTTCCTCGAGCGCGGCCTGGTGTGGCTGTCGCTGTTCATCTCGCTGGCGCCGATGTTCGGGTTCCTCGGGACGGTGGTCGGCATGGTCGAGGCGTTCGACGCGATCGAGGCGGCCGGCGACATCTCGCCGTCGCTCGTGGCCCGGGGCATCAAGATCGCCCTCTTGACCACGGTGTTCGGCCTGATCTCGGCCATCATCCTCCAGGTGTTCTACAACTACTGCGTGAGCAAGATCGACCGGATCACGGCCGACATGGAGGAGGCCTCGGTCGAGATGATCGACTCGCTGGCGATGATGTCGGTCGGCCGCCCGGCCCTCTCCGGCCGCGGCCGCGTCGCCGTGCTCCCGGACCCGAAGGCCGAGCTCGGCACCGGCGACGACCTGACGGGCACCAAGCTCTCGTAGCCCCCGCCTGAGCCGCCCCGCCAGTCGATGGCGGGGCGGCGACGGCACACAACAGATCCCCCTTTACGATGGTTGAAGCTCTCGTCTATCTCTGCCTCATCGTCATCGGCATCTGCCTGCTGATGATGGTCGGGTTCGGGCTCAAGAACGCCGGCTCGACGCTGGCCCAAAGCAAGCTCGGCCTGGCCGCGTTCGGCCTCCCGGTGCTCATCTTCGTCATCGCCTTCGCGATCGACGGAACGGCGACCGGCGCGGCCGTCGCGACGGCCCTCGCGCTGACGCTCTCGGGCTTCCTCGCCCTGCTCATCTCCGGCGCTCGGAGCCTGTTCTCCTAAGCGCTCGCGGCGCGCTGGCGGCCACCGCCAGCCAGCCCGGCTGCCCCTCCGACCCCCGCCATGCCCCTGCTCAAAAAACGGAAAAAGCGCGACGCCGAGATCCCCTCGGCCTCCATGGCCGACATCGCGTTCCTGCTCCTGATCTTCTTCCTCGTCACCACGACGATCAACGCGGACAAGGGCATCTACATGCAGCTTCCGCCGAAGCTGGACGAGCAGGTGCCGCCGGAGATCAACCAGCGCAACTTGCTCAACGTGCTCGTGGCCGCCGACGGCCAGGTGCTCGTGGACAACGAGGTGATCCAGATCTCCCAGATCCGCGACGTCGTCAAGCGGTTCATCACCAACAACGGCCGCGAGCCGCAGTTCTCGGTGAGCCCCGACAAGGCCGTGGTCTCGTTCAAGACCAAGCGCGGGCTGTCGTACGACAACTACATCGGCGTGCTGGACGAGATCAAGTCGGCCTACAACGAGCTCCGCAACGAAGAGGCTCAGCGCGAGTTCGGGCGGACCTACGGCGAGTACAAGGCCCGGCTGGCGACCGACCCGGACACCGGCGAGCGCGAGGCTGACGTGGTGGCCGAGAAGTACCCGCTCAAGATCTCGCTGGCCGAGCCCGACGACGACTGAGCGAGGGGCGCGGGGTGACCGGTGGCGGATTGCCGCGGCCGCTCTCCCCCGTTCTCTCGGCCCACCGCTCACTACTCTTAACGCACACCCCCTATGTCCGCCCACTTCAAGAAGAAGAGCTCCAACACGTCGCAGGAGATCCCCACGGCATCCATGCCGGACATCATCTTCATGCTGCTGATCTTCTTCATGGTGACGACGGTGCTCCGCGAGACCGAGCTGCTCGTCAACGTGTCGATCCCCCAGGCCGAGGCGGTCGAGAAGATCGACCAGAAGCGCCTGATCCAGTACATCTACATCGGGCCGGAAAAGCTCGAGAGCGGCGTCGGCGACCCGGCCGTCCAGGTCAACGACGCCCTCGTGCGCGACCTGCCCGACATTCGGCAGCTGATGTTCGCGCGGCTTCGCGACGAGCCGTCCACGATCACGTCGCTGCGCGTGGACCGGAGCGTGGAGACGGGCCTGCTCTACGACGTCCAGCAGGAGCTCCGCGAGGCGGAGGCGCTGCGCGTCAACTACTCGACCTCGCGCGAGGCCGACTGACCCAGGCCTGCCGACCGGTTGCGGGGCGCCCACACCGGGCGCCCCGTTTTTTGTGGCCCTCCCGCCGCACGCCCCCGCCCCGCCGTACGGCCCCGCCCCGCCGGCGGTCTCCACGTGTTCAGCGTACGCCGGCGGCCACCGCCAGCCGGGGCGTTTCGTGTGGACTCCACGGCCTGCGCCGGCCGCCTCCGCCTAGCTTGCCGGCCCCCACCTCCCCGACCCCATGGCTTACCCTGCGACCCTCATCCCCGGCGACGGAATCGGACCGGAGGTCGTCGACGCCGCGGTGGCGGTGGTGGAGGCCACGGGCGTCGAGTTCGACTGGGACCGGCAGGAGGCCGGCATGGGCGCCTTCGAGGACACCGGCGACCCGCTGCCCCAGGCCACCCTCGACTCGATCGGCCGGACTCGGCTGGCGTTCAAGGGGCCGCTCACGACGCCGGTGGGCACGGGCTTCCGGAGCATCAACGTCCAGATCCGGCAGCACTTCGACCTGTACGCCAACGTCCGGCCGTGCGAGACGCTGCCCAACACGCGCGGGCCGTTCGAGGGCGTGGACCTCCTGCTCTACCGCGAGAACACCGAGGGCCTCTACGCCGGCATCGAGTACTTCGACGAGCGGAACCAGATCGCGGACTCGATCAACCGGATCACCCGCGTCGGCTCGGAGCGGATCATTCGCTACGCGTTCGAGGACGCCGTCCGGCGCGGCCGGAAGCGGCTCACGCTCGTCCACAAGGCCAACATCCTGAAGGAGACCGGCGGCATGTTCCTGCGGATCGGCCAGGAGATCGCGTCCGACTTTCCCCAGATCGAGTTCGACGACCGGATCATCGACAACATGGCGATGCAGCTGGTGATCCACCCCGGCAAGTACGACGCGATCGTGACGACCAACATGTTCGGCGACATCCTGTCGGACCTGATGTCGGGGCTGGTCGGCGGGCTGGGCGTGACGGGCTCGGCCAACGTCGGCGCCGACTGCGCCGTGTTCGAGGCCGTCCACGGATCGGCGCCCGACATCGCCGGCCAGGGCATCGCCAACCCGACGGCCATCGTCCGCTCGGGCGCGATGATGCTCCAGTACCTGGGCGAGACCGACGCGGCCCAGGCCGTCCGCCAGGCGCTCTTCGACGTCTACTCCGACCCCGAGAACCTGACGGGCGACCTGGGCGGCCGGGCCTCCACGTCCGAGTTCGGCGAGACGCTGGCGGCGCGCGTCCGCGAGATCGTGGGGTGACCGGGGGGCGGGCGTGACGCCCGCTCGACCGCCGCGCCCCGACCACCGACCCTCCCTCTGCACCATGATCCAGCGCATCCAGACCTTGTACCTCGTCGCCGGCGCCCTGCTGCTGGCCCTGTTCCTGGCGCTCGGCGACACGTGGGCGTCGGCCATCGCTGAGGAGCTGGCGTGGCTCGGCGTGCTGGGCTACGCGCTCGCGGCCGTGACGGCGCTGGTGGCGCTGGTCTCGGTGGCGCTCTACAAGGACCGTCCGCTCCAGCGGCGCGTGATCTTCGCGGCCCAGTGGCTGGACCTGGCGCTGATCGTGGTGGTGCTGGTCGGGTTCTACCTGGCCTTCGACAGCGACGCGTTCCAGGCGCCGGTGGGGTACTACCTCGTGGCGCTCCAGCCCATCGTGGCTTACCTGCTGCTCCGGATGGCCCGCCAGCGGGTCACGGCCGACATCGAGGTCGTCCGCTCGATGGACCGGATCCGCTAGTGGGCCGGGCGCCGGCGTCGGTCTGGGCGCTGGTCGTCGTCGGGCTGGTCGCGCTCGGGTCGTCGCCGCTGCTGATCCGGCTGGCGGGCGACGTGCCGGCGCTGGCGCTGGCCGCGTGGCGGACGTCGGTCGTGGCCCTGGTGCTGGCGCCGGTCGCGCTGGGCCGGTCGCGCGCCGAGATCCAGGCGCTCACCCGCCGCGACCTGGCGCTGGTGGTGGCGGCGGGCGTGCTGTTGGGGGTCCACTTTATGGGCTGGATCGTGTCGGTCCAGCTCACGAGCGTCGCCAGCGCGGCGGTCCTGGTGACCACGACGCCGGTCTTTATCGTGGTGCTGGGCGCGGTGTTCTTGTCGGACCGCCCGTCGCGCCGGACCGCCTCGGCCATCGGCGTCTCGGTGGTGGGGGCCGTGTTGATCGCGCTCGGGCAGGAGTCGGAGGGCGCCGTCTACCCCAACCCCGCGCTCGGCAACGCGCTTGCGCTGGGGGCATCGCTGGTGATGTCGGTCTACCTGCTCATCGGCCGCTCGGTCCGCCAGCGAGTCGGGTTCGTGACCTACTTCTGGACGCTCAACGTGGTGGCGGCGCTCACGTGCCTGGCGGGCTGTTGGGCGGCGGGCGTGCCGCTGGCGCTGCCGCTGCCGGTCGCGCTGCTGGCGGCGGCGATGGGGCTGGGGCCGGGCCTGCTGGGGCACGGCTCGTTCGCGGGCGCGCTGCGCTACCTGCCGGCGGCGCTGCTGGGGCTCCTGAGCCTGGCCGAGCCCATCTTGTCCTCGATCGGCGCGCTGCTGTGGTTCAACGAGGTGCCGTCGCCGGTGGCCGTGGTCGGGATGGTGACGGTGCTGGCGGCCATCGCGTCGGTGGTGTCGGCGGGGTCGGGGAAGCGCGGGGGTTAGGGCGGTCCGGCGCGGTCCCCTACCGTCCGGTCTCTGCCCTCCAGCCCGTGAGGTCGGAGAACCGGCGGCGACCCCTGCCGAAGTAGTCCAGCACGACGCTGCCGCGGTAGGGCGGGAGGACCGGCACGAGGTCGTCGGGCGGTGGGACCTGTGCGATGCGCGCGCGCGCTTCTCGGCGGGCACGGCGGATGGCGGACGCCTCCGCCCGGCTGCCGCCCGCCCAGGCGCGCGCCGCGGCGACGGCGTCCAGCACCCGCCGCGCCCTCAGCGCCCGTTTCGCCTGGGCCGGAGGCAGGTTTTTGGCCAGCATTACCAGGCCGTTGCGCACGTTGTAGAACATCTTGCGCGCGTCGCCCCGGGGCAGGGAGGCGCCGCCCAAGTGATACACCTCGGACGCCGGCTCGACGCGGATCCGCCCGCCCCGGCGCTGGAGCCGCCAGCACAGGTCGATCTCCTCCATGTGCATCCCGAACGACTCGTCGAAGCCCCCGGCCGCCTCGAACGCGTCGCGGCGGACGACGAGCGCGGCGCCGGTCGCCCAGAACACGTCGCGGGCGTCGTCATACTGGCCGCGGTCCGCCTCCAGCGTGTCGAACAGGCGGCCACGCGTGAACGGGTAGCCGTAGGCGTCCAAGAAACCGCCCGAGGCGCCGGCGTACTCGAACCGCTGGCGGTCCCCGTGCTGGAGCAGCTTGGGCTGGACGGCCACCACGCCGGGCTCGTCGAAGGCGGCCGCCAGCGGGCCGAGCCAGCCGGGCGGCACCTCGACGTCGTTGTTGAGGAAGCACACCAGCTCTCCGGTCGCCGCCGCCAGCGCCCGGTTGTTGCCGGCCGCGAACAGCAGGTTCTCCGGGTGCCGCACCACGGTCACCTCGGGGTGCGCGTCGGCCAGCCACCCGGCCGTCCCGTCGTCCGACCCGTTGTCGGCCACGATCACCTCCAGGTCCGGGTAGTCGGTCGACAGCACGGACGGCAGGAAGCGCTCGAGCAGCCCCCGGCCGTTCCAGGTGACGATGACGACGGAGACGCGGGCGGGCACGGGCGGCGGGGGAGCGGGCCCCAAGCTACCCCGTGCCGCCGTGCCACCCGGACACGCGACCGGCGCGGCCCCATCGACCCCACCACGGGTCCGGGCCGCGCCGGCTACCACCATCGGCCCATCCCAAGACGGTCTCCGTGAGGGACCTCCCTTGCGAGACGGGTTTCGAGGCACGGCCCTAGACCAAACGGCCGGCTCGGCCTAACCCTGCTCGCCTAGTTTTCTGGGTCCGAGACCGGGGCGGACGCGGCCCCGCTGGCGGGCGCCGTCGGCGGGCGGGTTAGCTTGCGGCCATGGCCGATTCTCCCTCCGACCGCCCGCCCCGCGCTCCCGGGGACGCGCGCCAGACGCTCCGCGAGGTGTGGGGCTACGAGGCCTTCCGGCCGGGCCAGGACCGCGCCGTCGACGCGGCGATGGACGGCCGCGACGTGCTGGCGGTGCTGCCCACCGGCGGCGGGAAGTCGCTGATCTACCAGGTGCCGGCCGTGGCCCGGCGCGGGCTGGTGCTGGTGGTCTCGCCGCTGATCGCGCTCATGCAGGACCAGGTGGACGCGCTGGCGCGGCGGGGCGTCCGCGCGGCGGTGCTCCACGGCGGCCTGGGCGCGCGCGCGACGGACCAGGCGTGGACCGACGCGGAGCACGGGCTCTACCGGCTGCTCTACCTCACGCCCGAGCGCCTGCGCACCGACCTGTTCGCCGCCCGCGCCCCGCGCCTAGACGTCGAGATGCTGGCCGTCGACGAGGCCCACTGCATCTCGGAGTGGGGCCACGACTTCCGCCCGGCCTACCGCGAGATCGCCCAGGCGCGCCCGCTCGTCACGACCGCCAGCGGGGCGGAGGCGCCCGTCGTCGCGGTCACGGCCACGGCCACGCCCGAGGTCCGGCGCGACATCGTGGCGCAACTCGCGCTCCGCGACCCCGAGGTCATCGTCCAGGGCTTCGACCGGCCCAACCTGGTCTGGAGCGTCCACCACGTCCAGGACCCGGTGCGCCAGGCGCTCGACGTGTTCCGGGCCGTCCCGGGCGCCGGCCTGGTCTACGCCGGCACGCGGCGCGGCACCGAGGCGGTGGCCCAGCGGCTGAGGCGCGAGGGGCTCTCGGCGGAGCCCTACCACGCCGGCCTGGACGCCGAGACGCGCGGGGGCGTCCAGCGGCGGTGGCTCGGGGGCGAGACGCGCGTGATCGCGGCCACGAGCGCGTTCGGCATGGGCATCGACAAGCCCGACGTGCGGGCCGTCGTCCACACCGCGCTGCCGCCGACGCTGGAGTCCTACTACCAGGAGGCCGGGCGCGGCGGGCGCGACGGCGAGCGGGCCTACGCCGCGCTGGCGCTCGGCCCGGACGCGGAGTCGCTCCCGCGCGACCTGGCCGACCGGGGCCACCCGACGCCGGCCGACGTCCAGGCGGTGTACCAAGCGGCGGGCAGCCTGAGCCAGATCGCGCTGGGCAGCGAGCCCGAGGCGCCGGTGACGCTCGACCTGGGCCGGCTGGCGGCCGTCGCCGAGCGGCCGGCGGGCGTCGCGCAGGCCGCCGTGGACCGGCTGGCGGCGGACGGCGTGTGGGACATCGTGCGGCCGCGCCAGGGCGAGGTCCGGGTGCGCCTGCCGCGCGGGCGCGACGGGTTGGTGCACGCCGTCCAGGCCGAGTCGCCCGCCGTCCAGGCCTTTGCCGACGCGCTCGTGCGGCGCCTGCCGCCCGCGGCCGCCCGCGAGGGCGCCGCGCTGTGGACCGACACGCTGGCGCAGGCCCTGGGCCTGACCGAGGAGCGGCTCGACGCCGGGCTCGACTACCTCGCCGAGCGCCGGGCCATCGAGGTGGTGCGCACCGGCCGGGGCCTGACGCTGGCCTGGCGAGGCGCCCGCGCCCGCCTGGCGCCCGTCGACGCGAGCGCGCTGGAGCGGGGCCGCCGCCGCAGCCACTCGCGGCTGGACGACATGGTCCGCTACGCCTCCTCGGTCGGGTGCCGCCGCCAGCACCTGCTGGCTTACTTCGGCGAGCCGGCGCCGGCGCGCTGCGGCCGGTGCGACGTGTGCCTGGGCCGCCACCGTCCCGACGTGGTCACGCCGTCCGACGAGCCGGCGCTCCGCGCCATCCTGTCGGCCGTGGCCCAGGGCGCGCCCGCCGCCGGCCACGACGCGCCCCGCCGCGACCGCCAGCTGGCCGACTGGCTCGTGGCCCAAGGCCTGCTCCGGCTCGCGGACCCGCTCGACGCCCGCTTCGAGCTGACGCCGGCCGGTCAGCGCCGGCTGGGGACTCGTTGAGCGCCACCGCCAGCTGGGCGTAAGCGGTTCGGCACCCAGGCTACCGTGTCAACACCAACTGCCGCGAGGCCTCGAAGTGCTCTCCCCGAACACGGACCAGGTACACGCCCGCCGGCAGGCCCGCGCCCGGCACGTCCAGCCGGACCCCCGCACCCGGGCCGACGGTTCCGCTGAACACCGTCGCCACCCGGCGGCCGGCGACGTCGTAGAGGTCCGCCCGGACCTGCTGGGCCTCGTCCACGCGCAGCGCCAGCCGCGCGCCGCTGGCGGTCGGGTTCGGGGACGGGTCGGAGAGGGCGTAGCTGGCCGGCGCCGGCGGGCCGTCCTGGGCGCCGGTCGTGAACGCCGCGTCGGGCCGGAGCACGAACAGCCCGTTGCTGATGTCGTTGGCCACCACGAGCCCGCTCTCGAAGTACGGGTAGTTGCTCCACTGGCCGTTGAACGTGGCCGCCGTCGACGTGGGGTAGGTGTCGAAAAAGGCGACCTCGGAGAGCGCCCCTCCCGCCACGCCCGACACGTCGAGGACGCGCAGGCCCGACTCGTAGTTGCTCTCGAACGCGTAGCGACCCCGGACGTAGAGGTTGTGGTCGATCGTCGAGAGCCCCGAGTCGTAGACCATCGCGATCTCCGGGTTGTCGAGGTCCTGGTAGTCCAGGACGACGGTCCGCTGGCTCGGCACCAGCCCGTTCCGCTCGTCCAACTCGTCGTTGGTGAGCAGGTACCTGTGGTCCTCGGTGAGCCAGCCCTGGTGCGTGTACGCGCTCCGGGGGTAGGCCGCCTGAGAGATGAGCAGGACGTCCTGCTTGTCCGTCACGTCGAACGCCGTCACGACGTCCTCGTTGGCCCCGAAGCACACCTCGCGTCCGGTGTAGTCCGCGTCCGGCCCTCGGTAGACCACGCACTGCGCGTCGTGGGTGTAGCCGGGGTACCTCGACGCGGCGTCCTGGGCGGCGTCCGAGAAGCAGCCGGCGAACGTCGGGTTCTGGGGGTCCTGGATGTTGATCGCGTGGAAGCCCCGGGCGCCGCACGCCGCCGGCATCTCGGGGCCCGGCGCCGACCCGACGGCGTAGGCGAACCCGGTCTCCTCGTTAATCACGACGTTGTGGGCCGAGCCCAGGCCGGTGTACCGCGCGTCGGCGGTGAACGTGGTCGGCGGGCCGGTCAGGCCGCGGAGCCGGGTCAGGTCGAACACCTGCACCCCGTGGTTCCGGGCCTCGGAGACGATGAAGGCGTGGTCTCGGTACACCTTGACGTCGCGCCAGGGGATCGGCGTGGTGGCCGTGGGGAGCTTGCCCACCAGGCGAGGCCGGGTCGGGACCGAGAGGTCCACGAAGCCGGTCCCGTTCGCCGTGCCCACGAGCGCGTACTCCGTGCCCGTCACGGGGTCGGTCCACCCCCAGACGTCGTTGTGGTCGGACTCGCCCGAGGCCCCGACCGAAAACGCCGACCGCGGCAGGTGGCCCGCCAGCGCCACCCCGCTGCACGGGAACGAGCCGGCGCCGGGGAGCGAGGCGAGGCCGTCGACGCAGGGGGCCTCGCCGGCGGCTTGGGCCTGGGCCGGCAAGGCGAGCGCGATCAGCCCGGCGGCGAGGAGGATGGGGCGGAGGGGCATGGCGGCGTGGCGGGACATCCCCCCCAACGTACGCCCCCGTAACTCCAGGCGAAACACAAAACGGGAGGCCCCGACCGCGCGGAGCCCCCCGTCCACGCCGAGCGCCAGCGGGCCGCTGGCGGCGGCAGCCGCGCTACCGCTCCAGGCGCGGGCGCAGCACGAACAGCCCGTTGTTGGTGTCGCTCGCGATCACGAGCCCGCTCTCGAAGTACGGGTAGTTGCTCCACTGGCCGGCAAAGTTGATCGACGTGTCCTGGGGATAGGTGTCGAAAAAGCCCACCTCGGTCATCGCGCCGTCCAGCGCCCGGCTGTGGTCCAGGATGCGCAGGCCCGACTCGTAGTTGCTCTGGTAGTTCAGGTCGCCGACGACGTACAGGTTGTGGTCGATGGTCGTGATGCCCGAGTCGTGGACGCCCACGAACTCCGGCTCGTCCAGGTTCTCGACGTTGAACAGCAGCGTCCGCTGGGTGGGGACCAGGCCGTTGGTCTCGTCAAGCTCGTCGTTGGCCAGGAAGCCGCGGCGGTCCTCGGTAAACCAGCCCTGGTGCGTGTAGGCGTCGAGCGGGTACTCGGCCATCGAGATCAGGCGGACGTCCTGCTTGTCGGTCACGTCGAAGAACGTCACTACGTCCTCGTTGGCGGCGGCGCAGACCTCGCGGCCGGCGTAGTCGGCGTCGGGCCCGTCGTAGACGATGCACTGGGCGTCGTGCGTGTAGCCCGGCGCCGTCACGGGCGCGGTGTCCTTGGCCGCGTCCGAGAAGCAGTTGACGAACGTCGGGTTCTGGGGGTCCTGGATGTTGATCACGTGGAAGCCCGGCGCGCCGCACTCGGCCGGCAGGTCGTCCCCGCGCGAGCCCGAGCCGACGGCGTAGGCGAACCCGGTGTCCTCGTTGATCACCAGGTTGTGGACGTTGGTGACGCCGTCGTAGAGAGCGTCGGCTTGGAACTCGCCCTGGTCGGAGGTCAGGCCGCGGAGCCGGGTCAGGTCAAACACCTGCACCCCGTGGTTCCGGGCCTCGGACACGACGAAGGCGTGGTCGTCGTAGACCTTGATGTCGCGCCAGACCGTCGCCACCGTCTGGGTGGGCAGCTTGCCCAGCAGGACCGGCTGGGCCGGATCGGAGATGTCCACGAACTCCGTCCCGTTGTCGAGCCCGACGAGCGCGTACTCGCGGCCCGTCTCGGGGTCCTCCCAGCCCCAGATGTCGTTGAGGCCCGCCGCGTCGAAGTCGGCGAGGGGGACGAAGGCCACCAGGTCGACGTTGGAGCACTCGAACGGGCCGTCGGCCAGGTCCGCCGGGTCGTCGGTGGGCAGCGTCGCGCGGCCGTCGACGCAGGGGGCCGTCACCACGGCGGCGGGGGCGTCGCGGTCCGCGTCCATGGGGACGGTGGAGACGCAGCCGGAGGCGGCGAGCGCGAGCGCGAGGGCGCCCGGGAGGGTCAGTCGGGTCATCGGGTACGAGGGGGCAGGCGTATCGGTCGGGGTCTACGGGTCGAGCGGGCCGGGATCGGCGACTTCGAAGCGGTTCCGGTCGCGGTCCTTGCGCACGTGGTGCGGGTCGAACACGCGGCCGTTCATGGCAACGTACGCACCCGGCCCCAGCGTTTGGACCGCCGCGGCGGCGAACCCCACGTTGAACTCGGCGTCGGTGGCCTTGAAGCGGGCCGGCGCCAGCGAGCCGACGAACACGACCGTCGCCTGGGCGCCGGCGCGGCCGAGCGTGTCCGCGACCACGCGGGCGGTGTCGGCCATGGTGTCGGTGCCGTGCGTGACCAGCACGCGGCGGGCGCCGGAGGCGAGCACGCGGTCGGCCACCGTCTGGCGGTCGGCGTCGGAGAGCTCCAGGCTGTCCTTGCGCATCAGCGTCTCGACGGTGTAAGGGAACGTGACGCCTGCCTCGGCGAGCACGGCGCCGATCTGGGGCTCGCCGATCTCGTAGGCGCTCTTGGCGTCGAAGTACTCCTTGTCGATGGTGCCCCCGGTGGTCAGGATCAGCACCGGCTCGGGGGCAGCGTCGGGGGTCATCGGCGAGGGAGAGGGGAGTGAGTGGGGCGCTGGTCTCGGCCGTCTACTCGTCGGCGACCCCCCGGCGCTCCAGGGACAGGCGGGCGTCGAGGGCGTCGTAGGTCGCCCGAGTGAGGGCGGGGTCGTCGGCCAGCGCGCGCAGGCGGGCCGCCAGCGCGGCGGAGTCGAGGTCGTGGGCCGCCAGCGCGACCCGGCGCAGGCTGTCGGCCGTCGCGCCCGGGTCGCGCCCGGTCGTGTCGAGCGCGGCGCGGGCGTCGGCCAGGTGGGCGTCGGCGAGCGCCTCGACCAGCGTCGAGTCCACGGCCGGCGCCTCCCCCGACGGCGCTCCGCACGCCGCCGCGCTGGCGACGGCCACCGCCAGCGCGGCGGCGCGAGCGGTCACGCGGGCTGGGCGCTGGATTGGGCGACGGCCTCGGGCGGGGCCTCCACCTCCATCCGCAGCAGGTGCGCGGCGTAGGTCTTGCCCTGGGCGTCCAGCTTGAGCGAGACCGTGCCGCCGCCGCCCAGCGCGCCGTGGAGCATAAAGTTCAGGGCCGACAGGTTGGGCAGCTCGAACCGCTCCACCTCGCCGTCGACGCGCGGCCCGAAGTGGGCCTTGACGCGCTCGGCCGTGACCGTCTCGCGGAGCCAGTCGTAGTGGGCCGGGTCGCGCGCGATCAAGCCCACGTTGACGGCGTCGCCCTTGTCGCCGGAGCGTCCAAAGCAGAAGTCCAGAAGTTTCATCGGGTGGTGTCGGGTCGGGTGGTGTGTCCAGGTCGTCAGCCTCGGAACCGGCCCGGAGGCCTCCGGGCCCGATCTGACACTGGAAGATCGCACGTCGCTAGGGGATCATTTTGTTGAGCGGGTACTCGATGATGCCCTCGGCGCCTAGCCGCTTGAGCTCAGGGATCAGCCGGCGCACCTGGCGCTCCTCGATGATGGTCTCGACGGCCACCCACTCGTCCGAAAACAGCGGCGAGATGGTGGGGTTGCGCAAGGCCGGGAGCTGGTCCACGACCGACGACAGGTCGTCGCGGCGCACGTTGAGCTTGAGGCCCACCCGGCCCTCGGCCCGGATGGCGCCCTCCATCAGCAGCGCCAGGTTCTCGATCTTCTCGCGCTTCCACGGGTTGGCCCAGGCGTCGTGGTTGGCGACCAGCTGGGTGTTGGAGCTGAGGAGCACCTCGACGATCCGCAGCTTGTTGGCGCGCAGCGAGTTGCCGGTCTCGGTCACCTCCACGATGGCGTCCACCAGGTCGGGCGCCTTGACCTCGGTGGCGCCCCACGAGAACTCGACCTCGGCCGAGACGCCGTGGCTATCGAGCCACCGCCGGGTCAGGCCCACGACCTCGGTCGCGATCCGCTTGCCCTCCAGGTCCTGGACGCTCTGGACGTCGCTGTCCTCGGGCACCGCCAGCACCCAGCGCACCGGCCGCATCGAGGCCTTGGAGTACACCAGGTCCGCCACGACGTGGACGTCGGCGCCGGTCTCGGCGATCCAGTCCAGGCCGGTGATGCCGGCGTCGAACACGCCGTCGGCGACGTACTTGCCCATCTCCTGGGCGCGGACCAGCATCGCCGTCAGCTCGTCGTCGTCGATGGACGGGAAGTAGCTCCGGGAGCGGACGGAGAAGTTGTAGCCGGCCTTGTCGAGCAGGTCGAACGTGGACTCCTGGAGGCTCCCCTTGGGCAGCCCCAGCTTGAGCACGCGGTCGGTCTCGGAGTCGGGGGCAGAAGTCGGGGCGCTGGCGGTCTGTGTGGGCATGGAGCGGGAGAGTACGAGGAATGAACGTGACGGCGAGAGGCGCCGCCAGCAGGACGGAGGGTCGGCTAGGGCGTCGAGGCCGCAGCCACGTCGGCGCGCGTCTGGAAGGTGTGGGCGATGGCCTCCATCTGGCGCAAAAACTTGCGCTTGTCCAAGGTCCGGTCGGGCGCGAACGTCATGCCGTAGTAGACGTAGAGCCGGTCGGTGGCCGGGTCCACGAACGCCTCGCGGATGTAGGCGCCGCCCATGACGTCGTTGGTCATGTACCACAGGCCGCGCGTCTCGAGCGCCGGCCGGCCCGCGACGGTCACGGTGTCGGTGGTGGTCGGGCGCTGGTCGTCCATCTGGACGTAGGAGCTGTCCTCGCTGCCGCGCGCGAACTCCTCCAGCAGCGCGTCGGTCAGGCGGTCGAGCTCGGCCTCGGACGGCAGCCGCTCGACGCCGTCCTCGGCGAACACGAAAAAGTCGCGCCAGGTGCCGGAGAGCACGCGGCGGTAGCGGACGAACGCGCCGGTCCGCCCGGCGACGGTGACGGTCGTGTCCTGGACCTTGACGAAGTCGTGCTGGACGCCGACCTGGAAGCCGTGCTGGGCCAGCATCTCGTCTTCGAGGTCGGTCTGGCGCAGGCGCGAGAACATCTGGTCGGCGGTGCGCTCCCTGGCCAGCTGGCCGTAGGCGGCGCGAAGCTCGGGACCGCTCTGGAGGATCTGGCGGGCGAGCGCGGTGTCGGAGGCCGCCGTGGCGACGGCCACCAGCTGGCCGTCGGCCCACAGGTCGGGCCGGAGGTTGACGGCCGCCGCCTGGCCCGAGCGGACGGCGTCGAGGTTGCCCTCGCCCACGCGCGACCGCAGAAAGTCGCCGATCTCGCCCGGCGCGTCGATGGGCGCCGCGAACACGATCTGGGGCGCCAGCTTCAGCGTCGTGAACGACCGCGAGTTGAGGTCCACGCGGCGGAGCTTGAACGCGCCCTGGCCGCTCGGCAGCGTCAGGACGGGCTTGCCGAGCTCGGCGCGCAGGGCCTCGCCCACCGGGCCGGCCCAGGTCGCGCTGTCCGTGGCGACCAGGACCTCCTCGGTCTCGCCGCGAGCGATCGCCCGGGGCGTCTCGAACGTCTCGCAGCCGGCGAGCGCGACGGCGACCAGCGCCAGCAGAGACAGGGACGAGCGGGATCGTAAGGTCATGGGGTAGCGTCGGCTCCGGCTTTCAACGAGCGCGCCCAGTCGGCGACGCGCGCAAGCCGTGCGGAATCGGTGAGATCCAGGTCGTCCCACGCGTGTTCGGCCGTCCGGATGAGCGCGCTGCCGACGATGAACCCGTCGGTGTGCGCCGCCAGCCGGGCGGCGTCGGCGCCGGTCCGGATGCCGAACCCGACCAAGAGCGGCTGCTCGACCTGCTGGCGGACGCGCCGGAGGTAGGCGTCGGTCGCGTCGGCCTCGCCCAGACCCGAGCCCGTGAGCCCGGCCACGCTCACGGCGTAGACGAAGCCGGTGGAGCGGGCGTCGACCAGGCGGACGCGGGCGTCGGAGGTGTTGGGGGCGACCAGGTGGGTGACGGAGAGGTTGTGGCGGGCGGCGGCCTCTTCCAGGTCCCCAGACTCCTCGGGCGGGAGGTCGGGCAGGATCAGGCCGTCCACGCCCGAAGACGCGGCGTCGGCGCAAAAGTCGCTCGGCCCGTAGCGCATCACCGGGTTGGCGTAGCCCATCAGCACGAGCGGCGTGTCGGACCGGGCGCGGAAGGCGGCGGCGGTCTCGAACGTGCCGGCCATGGTCGCGCCCTGACGCAGCGCCCGCTCGGAGGCCTGCTGGATGGGGAGCCCCTCGGCGACGGGGTCCGAGAACGGCATCCCGAGCTCGACAAAGTCCGCCCCGGCCTCGTCGATGGCGCGCAGGATGGGGAGCGTGGCGTCGGGCGCGGGGAAGCCGGCGGTCAAGAACAGGCCCATCGCCGTCTCGCCGCGCTGGCGGAGGCCGTCGAGGTGGGCGCGGAGTCGGGTCATGCGTCGTCAGCCGATTGTTCGGCGTCGAGTTGTTTGAGGGTGCGGCCGTCCTCGTTCTTCCACGCGGTTCGTCCGTTCTCGCTTCCGCCTTTGACGACGGACGCCGCGGCACTCGGGCTCGTGAACTCGACATCTTCGGCGAATAGCAAGTGCCCCCCTTTATCTAACAGGGCGCCAGACTCGATGAGTCGTTGTCGCTGGTCGATGAGGTAAGGCGTATGGGTATGGGCGGAAGGCTTCTCCTTGACGACAGCTTGAGAGCCGGCGAACACGACGAACCCCGCGGCGGACGGGGCGCCTGTCGCCACGAGCTTGCGGATCGTAGTGGTGAAGGTGTCGGCGGCTTTGGATGTGACCCTATTGGGCTTCGGCGTCAAGAGGTCCGACCCTAGAACGGGCAGCAACTGGCGGACCTTCGAGAGGTACACGTCCATGTCGGCGCGGTCGGCCTCCGGGAGCTTCCCGCCACTGCCCTGAGCATTCTTGAGTGTCGCTCGGTCGGCCTCGGCTGCGGCGTCGATAAGGGCGCCTTCCAGGTACCGGACGTGGGCTTTGGTCATGTTCTCATCTTTGCTGACGAAGACAACCACACGGTTCCAATAGTCTTGTCCGTCCTGGACATGCCGCTTGAGGCGCGCCCGCAAAACTTCGGCTTCGCCAACGTAGGCAACGGTGTCGCCGGTTTTGCCGTCTGTGCCTGCGAGCACGTAGACGCCGGCCTGGTCGGCCTCGTCGCGGTTGAAAAAGGCGGGTAGGTCAGACCTCGGTGCTGCGAGAGCCTTTCCACTCCAGTTGGAGAGTTCGGCCGTTCGTAGACGGGTCGGGTCCCCGAACGGGAGGAACAGTTTGATCGTGGCGGGCGGCGTCTCCATCAGTCTGCGTCGCGGTCCAGCCACTCCGAGATCGTCGCCATGTCCTTGTCGCCTCGGCCGGAGCAATTGAACACGAGGTCGGCGCCCTCGCCCAGCTCCTCCGCCAGCGCGGGGAGCGCGGCGACGGCGTGGGCCGTTTCGAGCGCCGGGATGATGCCCTCGGTTTCGCTCAGGAGTTGGACGCCCGCCATCGCCTCTCGGTCGGTCGCCGTCCTCACCTCGACCCTGCCGGTCGCCGCCAGGTGCGCGTGTTGGGGGCCGACGCCGGGGTAGTCCAGGCCGGCCGAGACCGAGTGCGCGATCTCGACTTGGCCGTCGGCGTCCTGGAGCAGCATCGTGCGCGTGCCGTGGAAGACGGCCGGCTCGCCGCGCGACAGCGTCGCCGCATGGCGACCTCCGAGCCCTTCGCCCGCGGCCTCGACGCCGATCAGCCGCACGCCTTCGTCCTCCAAAAAAGGCGCCCAGATGCCGATGGCGTTGCTCCCGCCGCCGACGCAGGCGACCACGGCGTCGGGCGTCTCCCGGCTGGTCGCGTCGGCCAGCTGGCGGCGCGTCTCGTCGCCGATCACGCGGTGCAGCTCGCGCACCATCGCCGGGTATGGGTGCGGGCCGATGGCCGAGCCGATGATGTAGTACGTGTCCTCCGGGTTCGAGACCCAGTCCCGGAACGCCTCGTTGGTGGCGTCTTTGAGGGTCCGGGAGCCGCTCGTCGCCGTGCGGACGGTGGCCCCCAGGAGCCGCATCCGCTGGACGTTGAGGTGCTGGCGCTCGACGTCCTCGGCGCCCATGTACACCACGCACTCGACGCCGAACAGGGCGCAGGCCGTCGCGGTCGCCACGCCGTGCTGGCCGGCCCCGGTCTCGGCGATGATCCGCGCCTTCCCCATCCGCCGGGCCAGGAGCACCTGGCCGACGGCGTTGTTGATCTTGTGCGCGCCGGTGTGGCACAGGTCCTCGCGCTTGGCCCAGACCGTCGCGCCGCCCAGCCGCTCCGTCAGCCGGTCCAGGCGCGTCAGCGGCGTCGGCCGGCCGACGTAGTCCTTGAGCAACCGGCGGTACTCGGCCCAGTACGCGTCGTCGGTCTGGGCCTCGGCCCACGCGGCCTTGAGGTCTTCCAAGACCGGGTGCAGGATCTCGGGCACGAACGCGCCGCCAAAGTCGCCGAAGCGGCCGGGTTTTTCGGTTCCGGGTTGGCCGGCGCCGTCCTTCGGGTCGGGGTTCTGGGTTCGCAAGGTGGCAGGCAGAGCCATGTCGGAAGGGTTGGGTCGGTCGTAGAGGCGCCGCGGTGTGGCGTCTGCGTTTGGGCACGCGCCGCGCGCTGGCGGCGCGCACCGCCAGCGGGTCAGGCGTCGGCGGTGGCGGCGTGGAAGGCGGCGAAAAACGCGTCCAGCTTGTCGAGGTCCTTGACGCCCGGGCTCGACTCGACGCTCGACGACAGGTCGACGGCGTACGGCCGCATGGTCTGGATCGCCTCGGCCACGTTGTCGGCCGAGATCCCGCCGGCCAGGAACAGGTCCACCTTGCTCGCCAGCTCGCGCGCGACGCGCCAGTTGAAGCTTTCTCCCGTGCCGCCCCACAGGCTCGTGTGGTGCGTGTCGAGCAGCATGAAATCCACCACGTCGAGGTAGGGCTCGACCATCGCGTGCACCTGCTCCGCCGAGGCGTCGTGCTGGACCGAGATAGCCTTGACCACCGGCACCTCGACGGCCGCGCACGTCTCGGGCGTCTCGTGGCCGTGCAGCTGGGCCAGGCGGAATCCGGCCCGCGCGCACGTCTCGTTGACCTCGTCGGCCGTCGCGTTGACGAACACGCCGACCGGCTCCGGCCCGACCACCCAGTCGATGATCTCCTTGGCCACGTCCGGCTTGACGTAGCGCGGGCTCTCCGGGTGCTGGACGAACCCGAGGAAATCGGCCCCGGCGACGGCGGCCGTCCGGGCGTCGTGGAGGCGCGTGATGCCGCAGATTTTGACTCGGGTTCTGGGTTCTGGGTTCATGGTTCGCAGGCTAGGCAACTTCGGTGGTGGGACTTGCGAACCCAGAACCCGGGGCCCCCTGAACCGGCCGGCCGGAGGCGAGGGCGAGGGCCGTCTCGCGGCGCAAGGTCGCGAGGGCGCGGCCGGGGTCGGGCTGGCGCATCAGGTGCGTGCCGACCAAGAAGGCGTCGGCGCCGGCGCGGCGCAGGCGGGCGGCGTCGGCGGCGGTCCGGATGCCGGACTCCGCCACGCGGACGATCCGCTCGGGCAGCGTTGGGAACACGCGCTCGGCGCGGCCGAGGTCCACGTCGAACGTCCTGAGGTCCCGGTTGTTGACGCCCAGCACGTCGACCAGGTCGAGGTCGAGCGCGTCGAGCTCGGCGGGCTCGTGGACCTCGACCAGCACGCCCAGGCCCAACTGGCGGGCCGCGCCGAGCAGGTCCGCCAGCGCGGCGGGGTCGAGGGCGGCGGCGATCAGCAGGACCGCGTCGGCCCCGTAGGCGCGGGCCTCGACGAGCTGGTACTCGTCCACCACGAAGTCCTTGCGGATGACGGGCAGGTCGACGGCCTGGCGCACCTCGGCCAGGTGCTCCAGGGAGCCCTTGAAGTGCGTCGGCTCGGTGAGCACGGAGATCGCGGCGGCGGCGGCGTTCTTGTAGGCGCGCGCGACGTCGGCCGGGTGGTACTCGCGGCGGATGACGCCCTCCGACGGGCTGGCCCGCTTGCACTCGGCGATCACGGCCGGCCCGTCGGGCCGGCGGAGCGCGCGGGCGAGCGACAGCGTCGGCGCGTGGAACGCGGAGCGGCGCATCAGGGCCGCGGCCGGCGTCACCGCCCTCCGCTCGCCCACCAGCGCCCGAGTGTCCGCGAGGATCTGGTCCAGGATGGTAGACATCAGCGTAGGGCGAGCTCGTTGGAGGCCTCCACCAGCGCGTCGAGCTTGGCCAGCGCCGCCCCGCTGGCGACGCTGTCGCGCGCGGCGTCGAGGCAGTCGTCGAGCGAGTCGTACTCGGCCGACGCCAGCAGCGCGTAGGCCGCGTTCAAGAGCACGATGTCGGCCTGGGGCCCGCCCTGCCCGGCCAGCACGGCGCGCACGATCTCGGCGTTCTCGTCCGGCGTGCCGCCCTGGAGCGCCGCCGCGGACACGCGCGCCAGCCCGAACCGCTCCGGCACGACCTCCTGTTCCAGCAGCCCGCCGTCGTAGGCGTGGGAGCCCGTCTGGTAGATCGTCGTCGGGCTCGTGGTCGAGAGCTCGTCGAGCCCGTCGTGGGCGTAGACCACCACGACGTGCTCCGAGCCCAGGCGCAGCAGGATCCGCGCCATCATCTTGGCGACCGGATCCGAGAACGCCCCGATCAGCTGGCGCTTGACGGCGGCGGGGTTGCAGAGCGGGCCCAGGATGTTGAAGAACGTCCGGACGCCCAGCGCCCGGCGCACTGGCCCGACGTGGCGCAGGGCCGGGTGGAACTGGGGCGCGAACAGGAACGCGATGCCGGCCTCGTGCAGGCACCGCGTCACGGCCGGGGCGTCCAGGTCGGCGCGGACGCCCAGCGCCGCCAGCACGTCGGCCGAGCCGCTCGACGACGACACGCCCTTGTTGCCGTGCTTGGCGACCGGCACGCCGGCGCCGGCGGCCACGAACGAGGCGGCCGTCGAGATGTTGAACGAGCCCGAGTGGTCGCCGCCGGTCCCGCACAGGTCGATCGGGTCCAGGCCGTCGGTCTCGACGGGCACGGCGTGCTGGCGCATCACGCGCGTAAAGCCGGTCAGCTCGTCCAGCGTCTCGCCGCGCGCGCGGAGGCCCATCAGGAGCCCCGCGACCTGGGCGCCGTCCGCCTCGCCGGACAGCATCACGTGCATCGCCGACTCGGCCTGGGCCTCGGTCAGCGTCTCGCCCTCGGCGACGAGCTGGAGGATGGGTTTGAGGGTGGTGGTCAAAGGTTCAGGGTTCGAGGTTCAGGGTTCAGGTGCTCCAGGATCCAGGCCTCGTCCGGTTCGTGGACGGCGGGCGGTGAGGAGGACCTGAGGTAGCGGATCAAGGCGCCGCACGAGCCGCCGACGCGCTGCGCCAGTCGGTAGAGGCGGTCAGAGTCGGCTTGGTCGATGTAGTCCAAGTCGAGCGCGAGGTAGAGCTGGGAGCAGACCTCGGCGGCCGAGGCTCGGGCGATGGACAGGAATCGGGCGAAGTCTTTCGGAGTCCGCCGAGCAAATCCCTCGGCGATGTTGGACGAAACCGACACCGAGGCACGCCGGATCTGGTCACGTAGGCCGAAGTCACGCGCGAACGCGCCGCGAGCGGTCACGGCGTACACCTCCAGGTTGAGCTCCCGTCCAATCTGCCACGCCTCGATGTCCTCAAACCGCTTGAAGCCAGCCATCAAGACACCCCAGACGAATCGACCGCGGTGTTTTGTCCTCGCGAACCCTGGACCCCGGGCCCCGAACCCGCCGCTGCCAGCGCGGCGCGCACCCAGTTCCCCACCAGCCGCGGCCCCTCGGTCGTGAGGACGGACTCGGGGTGGAACTGGACGCCCTCGATGGGGAACGAGCGGTGGCGGAGGCCCATGACCACGCCGTCGGCCGTCTCGGCGGAGACCTCCAGCACGTCGGGCAGCGAGTCGCGGTCCAGGACGAGCGAGTGGTAGCGCGTGGCGACAAAGTCCGGCTCGACGTCCTCGAACACGGTCCGGCCGTCGTGCTGGACCCGGCTCGTCTTGCCGTGCATCAGCTCGGGCGCGTGGACGACGCGGCCGCCGAACACCTCGCCGATGGCCTGGTGGCCCAGGCACACGCCCAGGATCGGCGTCGTCTCGCCCATCCGCTCGATGACCGCCTCCGAGACGCCGGCGTCGGCGGGGCGGCCCGGGCCGGGCGAGATCAGGATGCCCGCCGGCCGCTGGCGCTCGATCTCGGCGAGGTCGATCTGGTCGTTGCGGACCACGCGGACGTCGTCCGCTACCGCGCCCACCAGGTGGACCAGGTTGTAGGTGAACGAGTCGTAGTTGTCGATGACCAGGATCATGGGTGGGAGGGGGTGGGGGCGAGGGATGCGGGGGCCGCCGCATTCCGTACCTACCTCACGGGTTCAGGAAGCCGACGGCGTCGCGGACCTCGGCCATCACCTCGCCCGCGCGCGCGCGCGCCGCCTGGGCGCCGGCGGCCAGGACCTCGCGGACCTCGCCGGGGCGCTCCGCCAGCTGGCGGCGGCGCTCGCGGGCCGGGCCGAAGTGCTCGGTGATCATGCTCAGCAGCGCCTTTTTGGCGTGCCCGTAGCCGTAGCCGCCGGCCCGGTACGCCTCCGCGATCTCGCCGCGCTGCTCGTCGGTCGCGAAGTGGCGGATCAAGGCGAACGTGTGGTCCTGCTCCGGGTCCTTCGGGTCCTCCAGCGGCGTCGAGTCCGAGACGATGGACATGACCTTCTTCTTGAGCGCCTTCCCCTCGTCGAAGATGCCGATGGCGTTGCCGTAGCTCTTGGACATCTTGCGGCCGTCGACGCCCGGGATCACGGCCACCTCGTCCAGGATGAGCGGCTCGGGGAGCGGGAACAGCGGGTCGTCCGGCCGGAACGTCTGGTTAAAGCGGGCCGCCGTGTCGCGGCTGATCTCGAGGTTCTGCTTCTGGTCGGCGCCGACGGGCACCAGCAGGTCGCGGCCGGGGGCGGTGTAGGCCAGGATGTCGGCCGCCTGCAAGATGGGGTAGGTCAGGAGCCCGCCGTTGGCCGTCAGCCCCTGGGCCACCTTGTCCTTGTAGGCGACGCCCTTTTCCAAGAGCGAGGTCGGCGTCACGCACAGGAAGGCCCACGTCAGCTCGCCCAGCTGGGGCACGTCGCTCTGGACGAACAGGTGGGCCTTGTCCGGGTCGAAGCCCAGGGCGAGGTAGTCCAGCGCCACCTCGGTCGTGTAGCGCCTGAGCGCCTCGGCGTCGCGCACCGTCGTGAGCGCGTGGTAGTCGGCGATAAACAGGAACGCCCGGTCCCGCTGGCGCTCGTCGTTGGCGAGGGCGATGTTCTGGCGGAGCGCCCCGAAGTAGTTGCCCAGGTGCAGCGTCCCCGACGGCTGGATGCCGGAGACGAGGACCGGGAGGCGGTCGGACGCGGAGGGAGAGTCGTCAGGCATGAGTCGTAGAGCGCCACGGCGCGGCGTCTCCGCAAGGTGAAAGCTGTAGAGACGCGGGGGCGCCTCCGCACGAGCGCCGCCAGCTAGGCGTGGTTGGCGAGGATGCCGCGGAGCAGGTCCATCCGGGCCGTCGAGGCCTCGGCGTTGTGGGTCAGGATCGCCCGCGTCCGCTCCTGGTGGTGGACCGCGTCCACCTCGTCGCGGAGCGCGCGGCCAAAGTCCTTCTCGGCGTCCAAGAACCCCTGGACGCGGTCGCGGTCGGACTCCGCCGGGGCCGGCGGGAGCGGCCCCGACCCGCTCGGCGGCGTGCCGCCCAGGCTCAGGATCGTCTCGGACATCTTGGCCACCTCCGTGCGGAGGTAGGGCATCATGGCCTCGATCTGCTCGCGCGCCGGCCCGGCGGGCATCGCCGCCAGCTGGCGGTCGTAGTCGAGCAGCAGGTCGAGGTGGCGCTGGGCCAGGGGCATCAGCCGCTCGGCGCTCTCGGCGCGCGAGATGTAGCGGCCGGCGCCGCCTTTGTTGAGGAGCGGGCGGAGGGAGGGGAACATGGCAGTGGGGGAGGGTTCAGGGTTGACTTCGTCGGCCTGGCGGCTCGGAGTTCAGGGTTCGCTCAGTGCAGGTTCTTGCGAACCCTGAACCATTACAGCAAATCCGACGCGGCGGAGCGCATCGCGGCAAACAGGGCGGCGGCCTTGTGGCGCGTCTCGTCGTACTCGGCGGCCGGGTCGGAGTCGGCGACGACGCCGGCGCCGGCCTGGACGTAGACCACGTCGTCGGTGACGACCATGGTGCGGATGGCGATGCAGGTGTCGAGCGCGCCGTCGAACCCGGCGTAGCCAACCGCGCCGGCGTACGGCCCGCGGCGGACGGGCTCGAGCTCGTCGATGATCTCCATCGCCCGCACCTTGGGCGCGCCCGAGACCGTCCCGGCGGGGAAGCACGCGGCCAGGATGTCGGTCGCGTCGCGGTCGGCGACGGCGCCCGACACCGACGAGACCAGGTGCATGACGTGGCTAAAGCGCTCGACCTCGGCAAATCGGTCGACCGAGACGGTCCCGGTCTCGGAGACGCGGCCCAGGTCGTTGCGGCCGAGGTCGACCAGCATCAGGTGCTCGGCGCGCTCCTTGGGGTCGTCCAGCAGGCTGGCGGCGTGGGCGGCGTCTTGGTCGGGCGTGGCGCCGCGCGGGCGCGTCCCGGCGATGGGGAGCACCAGCGCGCGGCGGCCCGGCCCGCGCGGCTCGACGCGCGTCAGGACCTCGGGCGACGAGCCGACCAAGCTGAACGAGTCGCCGAGCCCGTCCACGTCCAGGTAGAACAGGTAGGGCGAGGGGTTGACCTGGCGGAGCGCGCGGTACAGGTTGAACCGGTCGCCCGCGAACGGCATCGCGAACCGCTGCGACAGAACGACCTGGAACACGTCGCCCTCGACGATGTGCTCCTGGCCCCGGCGGACGGCGGCCTCGTAATCGTCTCGCTCGACCGACGAGGACGGCTCGTCGGCCAAGAGGCGCACCGGCTCGCCGGGCAGCGCGCCTTGCACCAGGTCGTCCTCGAGCTCCAGCAGCCGCTCGGTCGCCTCGGCGTAGGCCGCCTCCAGGTCCGTGTCGGCGTTTAAGAACACGGTCGCCATGAGCACCAGCTGGTGGCGGACGTGGTCGAAGGCGGCGACGGTGTCGTAGAAGCCCCACACGCCGTCGGGCAGGCCCAGCGTGTCGGGCGGGCCGGGCGGCAGCGTCTCCAGCTGGCGGACGGCGTCGTAGCCGACGAACCCGACCGCGCCGGACGTCAGCCGCGGCAGGTCGGGGACGGCGGCCTGCTCGGTCTCGGCCAGGACCCGGCCCAGCGCCTGGAACACGGTGCCCTCGACGGGCTCGACCTCGTGGGGCGCGCCGTCGCCGGTGTAGCCGCCGGCCGGCCGGTGGATCCGGACGCGCTCGCCGCGCGACTCGACCACCAGGTACGGGCTCCGCCCCAGGAACGAGTACCGCCCCAGCCGCTCGCCGCCCTCGACCGACTCCAGCAGGAACCCGAACTGCCCGCCCTCACGCAGGGCCAGGAACGCCGAGACCGGCGTCAGCAGGTCGGCCGAGCGGCGGACGTAGACGGGCACCGCCAGCCGCCGGCCGTCGGCGGGCCGCTGCTCCGTGGCGATCGTCTCGAACTCGGAAAAGGTCACGGCGGAAGGGCGGGGAGGGGAGATGGTAGCCGCTGCGGCGGTCTTGGACGGAGAACCGACGACGGAGACGGGCAAGAAAAAAGCCCGCTGCTCGGATGAACAGTGGGCTCGCAATGGGGGAGATGCGCTCGCGTCAGGCCACAGGCCGTCCGCCCACTGATCGTGAGGGGTGCCACCAGAGCCGGGCGTGGACGCGCGTCGTCATGGGGCCAAGCTAGCGACGGCGGTCGGGCGGGGCAAGGGGCACCGCGGGGACGGGCCGGCCCGAGGCGTCGGGCGCCCGTTCGAGGCGCTCCCGCACGCCGTCCAGCGATTCCCAGAGCCGCTCGCGTGCCTCGGGCGGCATCCGGTCGCGGAGGTTGTCGAGGAACTCGGGCGTGATGGGAAAGACCCCGGACTCCCGTCCGCGGTCCGCCAGCAGGCCGTCGCACAGGTTGGGCATCGGGGCGGGCGTGCCCACCAGCGGCACCTCGGGCATCGGAACAGGCGCCGGCGTGGCGTCGAGGTCGAGCGTCGGCATGGGGACGGCCTGACCGCAGGGGCCGTCCGACTGGCGGAGCGCCCGGGCGGCGAGCGCGTCCGCGACGTCTTCGGGGGAGCGCGCGTCCGGCCCCGTCTGCGCCGCCGCGCTGGCGGTGCCGGCGAGCAAGAGCGAGAGGTAGAGCGTGCGCATGGCCGGGGTTAGCTGGGGGACTGCTGGTCGCCGTCCGTCGTCACCTCGTCCAGGCCGAGGGCCGCCGCCAGCCGGGCGTCGTAGCCGTAGGTGTCGCCGTAGGTGCGGAGCGCGCCGTCGGCCTCGGCCCAGGCCGTAAAGTAGGTGAAGTGCGACAGGAACGGGCGGTCCAGCCGGACGCCTCGCCTCGGGCCGCCGCGCCACGCCGCCGCCGCCCGGCCCGGCTCCCAGCCGTTGACGGTCGTCAACAGGTACTCCGCGAGCTGGTCGGGCGCGCCGGCCTGGACGCAGCCGCTCGACATCGACGAGCCCGAGCCGTCGTTGAACGTGTGGCGCTTGTTGGTGTCGTGGATCAGGATGGCGTAGGGGTTGTGCATCAAGAACTTGACGCGCCCCAGCGGGTTGGCCGGGCCGGGCCGCTGCTGGAAGGTGAACTGCGACACCGAGACCGAGTCCCACGGCACCAGCCGCGTGTCCACGGGCCGGCCGTTCTGGAACGCCTCGATGCCCGAGCGCCACAGCGCCAGGCTGTCGCGCACGGCCATCGGGAACACGTTGGCGGCGGCCAGCGAGCGCGGCACGTACCAGACGGGCTGAAACTCGACGGTGTGGACCGAGTCGGTGATGACGGGCGTGGTCCAGCCCTGGGTCAGCGCGTTGCCGATGTTGGCCGGCATCCTGAGGCGCTCGGCGTAGCCGTCGCCCGGCCCGCCGGTGCTGTCCCGCTGGAGCACGCGCAACTCGAAGGCCGGCAGGTTGACCCAGACAAAGTGGTCGCCCAGGTCGTCCGGCAGCCACCGCCAGCGCTCCAGGTTCAGCGTCAGCAGGCGGCGGAGGTCGGCGGGGTCGGCGTTGAGCGCGTCCGTCGCCGCCTCGTCCAGCACGCGGTCGGGGTCCAGGCCCTCGGCGGTCTCGAACCGGCCGAGCGCCGCCGCCAGCGAGTCGTCGTAGAGGTAGAGGTCGGGCCGCTCCCAGGCGCCCAGCGTGTCGGCGGCGATGTAGCCCAGCGCCGTCAGCCGCTCGCGCAGGATCGGCACGCGGACCGAGTGCTCGCCCGGGGCCAGGTCCGCGCCGTCGGGGACGGGTGCCAGGTCCTGCTGGAGCGCCGCCAGCCGGGCGCGCAAGCGGCGGTAGCCCTGGTGCGGCGGCCGGAGCGCGTCGAGGGCGCGGCCCACCGCCCGGGCGTCCGACTGGCGGACGGCGTCGGCGAGGCTTTGGAAGCCGGCGCCGGACGAGTCGCGGAGCGTCGGGAACCACGAGTGGCGGTAGAGCTGGCGCGGGTCGGCGCGGCGGCCGCGGAGGGCGTCGCCCAGGCGGAGCACGCCGTCGCTCAGCGCCAGGTCGAGCGCCGCCAGCCGGGCGGGCCGAGGGTCGGCGAGCGTGTCGCGGGCTTCCCCGTCCAGCGCCTGCCACTGCTGCTCGGCCAGCTCGAGCGCGCGCATCAGCCCCGGCACCTGGTCGGCGTGGACCTGCTCGGGTAGCACGCCGTCGGCGGCGGAGCGGTCCAGGACGCCGGCGAGCGCGGCGCGGGCGTCGGGCTCCGTCCACCGGGCGCCGCCCTCGGCGTAGAGCGCCGCCGTGGCCGGGAGCACGGACCCCGTCTGGAGACGGGCCGCGAGCGCCTGGGTGACGGCCGACTCTGGGGGCGCCTGGGGCGCGTCGTCGGCGCCGAACAGGGAGCCGAAAAAGCCCCAGCTGAGGAGCGCCAGGGCGAGGGAGAGCAGGGGAGACGTCACAGGGAGAGGAAGGGCCGAGCCTGGGCTCAACGGACGGGGAACGCCGAAAGTACGTTTTCGGAGGCGGGGTGGATTCCAGTGGGCCAACGCGCGCGGGCCCGCCAGTTGGCGCGGACCTCGGGGCAGGAGCGGTCGTACCCTCCCGGCGCCGCCAAGGCGCTGCATCCCGGCCCACTCCACAAGGTCGGTGCCGCCGGTGCGTGGCGCAAGGCCCGATGCGTTATCCCTCTTCCGCTTCCGACATGTCAGGATTGTCCCGGCCCGGCCCGGTCTCCATCCACCTCGACTTCGACCCCCAGCGGGACGGGTTCTCGTTCGGCAACCGCTACACCTGGACCGACGGCGACCTGGCGATCCTGTCGAAGCGGCTCCGCCCGCTCTCGGCCGTCCCCGTGGCGCTGGCGGCGGCGGCGGGAGGCCGCGCCACGGGCCGGACGGCGGGCGCCGCCGCGGCGCTGGCCGCCGGCGCTGGACTTGGGACGGCCGGCGCCGGCGACGGGATCGTCCAGGCCGTCGCCCGGCGCTGGCCGACGTTCGGGCTGTGCGGCGGCATGGCGCTGGCGGCCATCGAGCGCTGGCCCGCGCGCGACCTACCGACCTCTGACCTGAAGGCCGACCCGCTCCGAGCCCTCCTGCGCAAGCGCCAGGAGCGGACGCTCCGCGCCTCGCTGCCGCGCTTTGCCTTTTGGTGGCTCCGCGCTCGGGCCTCGCGCGGCCCCGACGGATGGGCGGAGCCGCTCCAGGCCGAGCTCGACCGCGTCCGCGAGTCGCTGGCGTCGGGCCGGCCGGCGCTCGTGGGGCTGGTCGGCGACGCGCCCGACCCGTTCGCGCTCCACCAGGTGGTGGCGTTCGGGATCGAGCGCTCCGGCCCGCTCGACGCCGTGCTCCAGGTCTACGACCCCAACGCCCCCGGCCAGACGCGGACCATCACCACGGCGCCCGGCGGCCGCCCCGGCCACTCGGCCATCTCGACCACGATCCCGACGGGCCTCCACGGCGGCCGCGCCCACATCTCGACGCGCCCCCACCACCTCGCGCATCTGTTCGTGATCGACGCGTGATGGAACGGGCCGGCCGCCGAAGTCTCCCGCTACCGCTCTCGCCCCGCTGGCGGAGCCGGCCCGCCAGCGGCTGCGGGCGTCAGTCGTTGACCGTCTTCAGCGCCGCCAGCGCGATCTCGCGGCGCTCGCCGTGGTCGATCATCGGGTGGGGGTAGGTCTCGCCCAGCGTCACGCCCGCCTTGCGGAGAACGTCGGCCGGCGCTTGCCAGGGCGCGTGGATGTGCCTGGTGGGAAGCTCCGCCAGCTCCGGCACCCAGCGGCGGATGTAGGCGCCGTCGGGGTCGTGCTTTCGGCTCTGGGAGAGCGGGTTGAAGATGCGGAAAAACGGCTGGGCGTCGGCGCCGGACCCGGCGGCCCACTGCCAGCCCATCGAGTTGTTGGCGAGGTCGCCGCCGACGAGCGTGTCCCAGAACCAGCGCGCGCCGTCCTGCCACGGCACCAGCAGGTCCTTGGTCAGAAACGAGGCCGTGACCATCCGCATCCGGTTGTGCATCCAGCCCGTGCCCCACAGCTGGCGCATCCCGGCGTCGACGAGGGGGTAGCCGGTCTGGCCGCGCTGCCACGCCCCCAGGTAAGACGGCGTCGCGCGCCACGGCATCTTGGCGTACTTGGGCTTGAGCGGCTCCGTCGGCGTCCGGGGAAAGTGGTGGAGGACGTGGTACGAGAACTCGCGCCAGCCCAGCTCGCTCAAAAACGTGTCGACGGCCTGGCGGGTGACGCCGTTGGTGACGCGCGCCTCCGCGGCCTGCCAGACGGTCCGCGGGCTGACCTCGCCCCAGTGCAGGTGCGGCGACAGCATCGAGGTGTCGCGCGCCGCCGGCTGGTCGCGGCCGTCGGGGTAGTCCAAGAGCGACTCGTCGAGGAACGTCGCCAGCCGGCCGAGGGCGCCGGCCTCGCCGGGCGTCCACTCGTCGGCCATCCCGCCGGCCCAGGCGACGCCGTCCTGGGCGACGTCGCTCAACCCCAGCGTGTCGATCTCGACCGACGCCGGCCACGTCTCGGGGCCGGAGGTCCGGCCCAGGCGCGGCACCGGCAGCGGCTCGCCTACCGTCGTCTGGGCCTGGAGCTTGCGCCAGAACGGCCCGAACACGCGGTACGGCCCGCCCGAGCCGGTCCGGATCTGCTCCGGGTCGTGCAAGATCCGCCCGGCAAACGGGCGGACCTCGATGCCCGCCTCTTCCAGCCCCGCCCGCACGTTCTCGTCCCGCTGGCGGAGGGCCGGGGCGAGGCGCGTCTGCCAGACGACGCGGTCGGCGCCGGTGGACTCGCAGATGTCCCGGAGCTCGCTCAGCGTGTCGCCCTGGCGGACGATCAGCCGGCTCCCCTTGTCGCGCAGCCCCGCGTCGAGGGCGCGGAGCGAGCCGTCGAGCCACCAGCGGTGCGCGCCGCCCGGCGCCCAGTCGCCCTCCTCGTCCGGCGCCCACACGAAGACCGGGACCACCCGGCCGCGGCCGGCGGCGTGCGCCAGCGGGGCGTGGTCGGCCAGGCGGAGGCTGTTGCGGAACCAGACGACGGTGGTGGGCACGGGCAGAGCGAGGGGCGTCCGCCTCTACCCCGCACGCCCCGGCCCGCGTTCCACCCATTCTCCCGACTGGCGGGCGCGCTCCGCCAGCGCGGCGGGCGCCCGCGGCCGTGTCGTGTCGCGGGTGGTTCTAGCCCTCGTCGAGCGTCAGGACCTCGTCGGCCGGCTGGTAGCTCTCGCCGTAGAACTCCTTGTCGCGCCACGTGTGGATGTGCTCGTAGGTCGCGCGCATCCACTGGTACACCTCGGCGTCGGTGGCGGTGTCGTCGGGCGACCACACCAGGACCTCCAGCTCGTTGACCTCGCCGGTAGCGAGGGACCGGCGCCGGTAGCGGACGCCGTCGGCGTGGCGGAACCCTTCGCGGGCGTAGAACCGCTGGCGCTTGACCGTGTCGGTGTCCTCGTAGTCGGCCGGCTCGACTTCGAGCAGGATCGGCTTGCCCTTGGCCTTGAGCTTGTCGAGGAGCTTGCGCCCCAGCCCCTGGCCCCGGGCCTCGGCGGACACCAGCAGGTAGTCCACGAACACGAAGTCTTCGCCCTCGACGTAGAGCAGCGTGTGGAGCTCGTCGCGGTCGACGTGGTACACGTCGTTCCGCTCGTCGAGCAGCGCCTCGACGTGGCGGCGCGACTTCATCTCCTCGATGGGGAAATACGTGTTGAGCTGTTCGTACCAGGACATAGAGGTCAGGTTTGGAGCGGATCGAGATTCAGGCATCAAGCTGTACACGCCAAGCCTGTAGTCCTTGTGTCGCTCGTTCGGAGGATCCAACGAGCCTTCTTGGTCTTCGCGGCGCTTCTTCTTTTGGAGGTGTAGAGAGGAGATGTCTCATGCACGTCCTCACCTCTTTGTCTCCACCACCTCCACCCGCTCGATGCGCGATGGAGTCCGGGTTCCCTGTCAGGCCGCGCTGACCCTCAACACCTCGATGAGCACCGCCGCAAAGTGGCACGCGCTGCCCGCCAGCACGAACCCGTGCCAGATGGCGTGCGCAAACCGGCGGCGGCTGAGGTAGAACGCCGTGCCGGCCGTGTACGCCAGCCCGCCGCCGACCATCCAGGCCAGCGTGGAGCCGGGCAGCGCCTCGCGCAGCGGGCCCAGGGCGACCACGATCAGCCAGCCCATCCCGACGTAGACCATCGTCGAGGCCACCTTGAACCGGCCGGTAAAGAAGAGCTTGAAGGTGATGCCCAGCGCCGCCAGCGCCCAGATCACCGCCAGCAGCGACCAGCCCCACGGCCCCCGGAGCCCGCCGATCAGGAACGGCGTGTAGGTGCCGGCGATGAGCCCGAAGATGGCGCAGTGGTCGAGCGTCTTGAGCCACGCCTTGGCCCGCACAAACGGGATCGCGTGGTACAGCGTGGACGCGGTGTAGAGCAGCACCAGGGTGCCGACGAACACCGACGCCCCGACGATCGTCCACAGGTCGCGCGTCTGGGCCGCCAACGTCACCAGCACCGCGCCGGCGCCGATGCTCAGGAGGGCGCCCAGGCCGTGCGTCACGGCGCTGGCCACTTCTTCGGCGAGCGGGTACTTCGGGAGGCGAGCGGTCATGGGAGGCAGGGGTCGGGGAGGCCTCAACGCCGCGACCGGCCCGGTGGTGCCACGCCGCGCCGTCCGCTGGCGGACGCGTTCAGCCAGTCGGTGGTGTCGGCTGGCGGGACGGGCGGCTTAAGCGTCGTCTGGCGTGCGGTCGGCGACGGGCGCCCAGACCGGCTCGGCGACGCCGGACTGGTGGTTGACCCAGCGCGCGAGTGTGAACAGCAGGTCGGAGAGTCGGTTGAGGTACTGGATGGCCTCGACGGACACTTGCTCCAGCGCGGCCGTCTCGACCACCAGCCGCTCGGCGCGGCGCGAGACCGTCCGTCCCAGGTGCAGCGCCGCCGCGCACGGCGTCCCGCCGGGCAGCACGAAGTGCTTGAGCGGCGCCAGGTCGGCGGTGAGCGCGTCGATCTCGTCCTCCAGCGCCTGGACGTGGTGGGGCTCGATGCGTGGGACCGGGTAGCTCACGTCGCCGGGCGAGGCGAGGTCGCCGCCCAGCACGAACAGCTCGTTCTGGAGCCGCTGGAGCAGCCCGTCCGTGCGGACGTCGTGGGGCGAGCGCTCGTGGTGCGGAAGCGCGGCCCGGGCCATGCCCAGCGCCGCGTTGGCCTCGTCGACGGTGCCGTAGGCGGCGATCCGGGGGTGGCTCTTGGCCACGCGGCCGCCGCCGAACAGGGCCGTCGTGCCGTCGTCGCCGGTGCGGGTGTAGACCTTCATGGAATCGTTCGTCGGGGCGTGGAGTCGGGAGGCCCGCGTTCTACGGCCGGCTCGAGACGCCAAGATACCGGACCCGGACGCCCCCAGACTCCGCCGTCACGGCCGCCTCGACGCCGAACGCGTCGCGGAGCAGGCCGGGCGTCAGGACCTCGCCCGGCGGCCCGTCGGCCACCACCGTCCCGTCCGAGAGCACCCACATCCGGTCGGCAAAGCGGGCCGCCAGCTCCAGGTCGTGGACGGCCGCGACCACCGTCCGCCCCTCGCCGGCCAGCGCCGCCAGCCGGCCCATCAGGTCCAGCTGGTGGCGGACGTCGAGGTGGGCCGTCGGCTCGTCCAACAACAGCAAGGGCGCGTCTTGCACGAGCGCCTGGGCCAGCGCCACGCGCTGCTGCTCGCCGCCCGAGAGCCGCGTCACCGGCCGGTGCGCCAGCTCCGTCAGGTCGACCGACGCCAGCGCCGCCTCGACGCGCTGGCGGTCGGCGCCGGCCAGGCGCTCGGCCCAGCCCAGCCAGGGCGCCCGGCCCAGCGCCACGACCTCGGCCGCCGTAAAGTCGACCGACAAGTCGGCCTGCTGGCGGACCAGCGCGACGGCGCGGGCGCGTTCCTTGGCGGGCCACGCGCGGACCTCTCGGCCGTGCAACGCCAGCGCGCCGTCGTAGGGAATTAGCCCGGCGACGGCGCGCAGCAGCGTCGTCTTGCCCGCTCCGTTGGCGCCGACCACGGCGATGCGCTCGCCCTCGGCCACGGCGAACGACACGTCGCCCAGCACGGGCCGGCCGGCCAGCGAGACCGCCAGCCGGTGGGCACGGAGAACGGGAGTCGGCGGGGTCACGGAGGGCCGTAGGTTGGGCGGATGCCGACCATGCTACGCCTCTCGCTCCTGCTTGCGCTCGTGGTTTCCGCGTGCGACTCGGGCACCGCCGACAGCCAGCGCCTGTTCGAGGACCGCGCGCTGCTCTCGCCCGTCGAGGGCATCACGCGCGTCGATGCCGACGGCGTGGTTCGGGAGCGCGATCCGTCGGACTGGCAGATCGGGCCGCTGTACCGGGCGCGCTACGAGTTCGCCTTTCCGCCGTCGCCCAACCCGGTCTCGAAAAGCCAGGAGTCGCTGTCGTTCTCGCTCGCGGCGCTGGGCAGCACCGCCGGGACGCTCCAGGTGTCGGTGATTCAGGGAAACCGAGCGGGCGCGCTGGAGCTCGTGCCCGTAGAAGGCGGCCGCTGCCAAGTCACGACCAGCGCGCCGGTGTGCTCGCTCGACCTGTTCCCGAGCCAGATCGACTACACGAACACCGGAGGCCTGTACCGCCTGGTGATTCTCGATGGCCGAGGCATCGTCAGCTACGGCGATGTTCAGGTCAATCCATAGTTGTGGTTTTCCTCCTATCAGCAGTTTGAAGTCGAAGCGCCGCTGGATGTACTCTCTTGTTGCCGTGGCTGCTGTCGGAGCGTTTCTGATCTACGCTTCGCGCGACCAAAGTGACCGCCAGCAGGGAATGGCCAAGATGGAGGCGCTCGTCGGCGCGCCACTGTCGGTGCCCGTCTACCAATCGTCGAGTCTGCTCTGTCGTTGGAGAGACACCGCGCGATCGTGGTGGGTCTACCTCACGCTTCCGATCCCGAACCAGATGATGATGCGGTTCGAAGGTGACGTGTGGGCCTACTCCTTCGCTGCGGACTCAACGTATCGGCCACCAGCCGATAGCCCACTTCAACCGTCAGGGTCGGGCGGCTCATGGTGGGGTGCTGAGACAGCGGATGGTTGGCGGTACCACGTATGGGTCCATCCCGAGCGGGGTGGTACGCTAATCGCTCAACTCCTCCCATAGCTCCGTCAACGAGCCTCCCAACTCGCCACCCGCTGGCAGCCCCCGTCCACGTGGCGGCACCTCCTGAACTCGCCGCCGACGAACGGCGCCAGCGGGGCGGTCGCAGCCAGCGTCAGCCGCCAGTGCGGGCCTGGAGCCGCTCGAAGTAGCGCTTGATCAAGTCCTGGTAATCGGGCGCGTAGCCGCTCTCCAGCGCCCGGATCAGGTCGCCGCGGACGCGGTCGGCGGGGCGGGGCGCGCGCGGCGGGGCGGCGGGCGGAGGCGTGCGGGCCTGGCCGGCTTGGCCCTCGCGGCGCTCCTCGCGGCCGCGCTGGTTAACCGACCGCTCGGCCTCCAGCAGCTTTTCCAAGATCTGCTGCTGGCGCGGGGCCGTCCGCCGGTCGGCGCGGCCTCGGCGGAGCTCCTGGGCCGCCTCGCGCATCTGCTCCTCGACGCGTTGCATCCCGCTGCGCGCGTTGGGGTTGAGGCCGGTGCCGGCGCCCTCGCGCGCGCGCTGGAGCTGGCGGCGCAGGCGCTCCTGCTGCTCGGCGAGCTGGCGCATCCGCTGGCCCTCTTGGGGCGAGAGCCGCTCGCCGGCCGACTGGTTCAGCATCTGCTGGATGCGCTGGTTGAGCTGCTGCTGCTGCTGCCCGATCTGCTGCATCTGCTGGGGCGTGCCCTGGCCGCTGCCCTGGCCTTGCATCTGCTGGGCCTGGTCCTGGATCTGGTCCAGCACGTCCGCCAGCAGCAGGGCGAGCTCGTTGAGGTGCGACATCGCCGAGCGCTGGTGGCCTGAGGCGGGGCCGGAGCGCCGCTCGGCGAGTTGCTCCACGGCCTGGTCCATCTCGCGGCGGCCGTCGTCGGCGCGGCGGTCGATCTCGGGGCCGAGCTGGGGCACCGTCTGGGCCACGCGCCGCAGCGTGTCGACGACGGTGCGTAGGCCGTCGCGGAGCTCGCTCTGGCGCCGCGCCGCGCCGACGAGCGCCGGGTTCTGGGCGGGCGTCCGGGCCGTCGTGGTGGCCAGGGCTTCCTGGTCGCGCGAGATCGTGAGCACGTCTTCGAGGGCGCGGCGGAGCGCGGCCTGGTCCACCTTGTTCTGCTGGCCCTGCATCTGCTGGCTCTGCTGGCGCATCTGTTGGGCCATCTGGCGGAGCTGCTCCGACATCTCTTGCTGGCCGTCCTGGGCCTCTTGCATCTGGCCCTGCTCCAGCTGGTCGGCGTTGTCCTGCATCTGCTGGGGCAGGCCGGTCTCCGAGTCGAGCTGCTCCTGGACCTCTTGGACGCCCTCCTTGGGAGCGTTCGACATCTCCTCCAGCTGCTTCTGGAGCGCCTCCAGCTGCTCGCGCATGGCCTCGGCCTGCTCGCTCGCCTGGCGCTGCTCGCCCGCCAGCTGGTCGCGGTCGGCCTGGGTCGCGCCCTCGGCCTCGGCCTTCTCGGTCTCTTGCGCCAGCTGCTCCTCGGTCTCGGCCAGACTCTCGGCCCGACGGGCGATGTCCTCCATCTCGACGGCCGCCTCCAGCCGCTTCATCAGCTCCATCGCGCGCTCCAGCCGACGGCGGAACTCCTCCTCGTTCTGGGCGGCCTGCTCGGACTGCTCCAGCATGTCGCGCGTGTCGAGCTTCTCCATCGCCTGGCGCAGCCGCTCCAGCGCGTCGCGCAACTCGGGCGAGTCGAGCTCCTCCATCACCTGGCGCATCTGCTCGAACGTCTGCTGCGTCTGCGGGTCGACCAGCTCCGAGTTCTGCATCTGCTCCTGCAGGCGCTCCATCTGCTCCTGGAGCGACTGGGCCTGGTCGCGGAGCGCCCGCTGCTCGCGCATCAGCTCCTCGACCTGGCGGCGGTCCTCCCAGTCCGGCTCGGGCGACTGGCGGAGGTCCTGGCGCAGCCGCTCGAAGCGCTCGCCGGACTCCTTGGCCTGCTCCTGCATCCGGTCCAGCGTCTGGACCGTCGAGTCGCGGCGGGCGCCCAAGTCGTCCAGCCGGTCGGTGACGGTGGGGTAGCGGACGGTGAACAGCGGCGTCCGCGCCGTCTTGGCGCCGCGTCCGTCGTTGTCGCTCACCTGGCCGAAAAACTCGACCGTGTCGCCGGGCCGCGCGCCGGGGATCCGCCAGCCCAGGGCGACTTCTTGGTCGAGCGGACGCGTCCGGACACCCAGCGCCAGCCGCCGAGATCCGCCGGTCGAGCCGCCACGAGTCACGCGATACACCAGGCTGCCGCCGCGGAATCCAAAGTCGTCGGTGACGCGGAAGACCAGGCGCAGCGGCGCGTCGCCGAGCATTCCGTCGGCGCCCTCGACGAGCGCGATCTGGGGCGGCCCGTCGCTCAAGGTGCCCAGCGTGTAGCGCGCCGGGTCGGTGTTTTCGAGCCCGCCGGCCTTGAGGTGGACCGTGTACGTGCCCGCGCCGCGCAGCCGGAACGCCCCGCGCGCGGACTCGCCGTCGATGCGCAGCGGCACGCGCTGGCGGCGGTCGTCCTCCCAGCGGATGTCGAGCCAGGCCGAGGTCGGCGCTGGGCCGCCGTGGCCGACCTGGACCTGGACCGCCGAGCCGGCCAGCCCAGTCGCGTCGCCGACGCCTTCGGGGAGCAGCCGGCTGGGTCGCCCGCTGTAGCCCGGAGGCGTCACGCGCAGCCGCACGCCACGCACCAGCGGCCGGTCGATGGCGCGGACGGTGTACCACGGGCTCCGCACGCCGTCGGCCATCACGCGGTAGCGCAGATCGGCGCGGACGGCCTCAAACGTATGCGAAAAGCCGCCGCCGTCTCCGGCCTGGACGCGGACGGTTTCGGTCGCGCGCTCGTCGGCGCGGCCCACCTCGAACAGGGCCGCCAGCGGCAACTCGCGACCGACGGGCTGGACCTGGACGGCGAGATCGGCGCCGCGTGTGACCTCGGCGTCGCCCGGCGTCACCTGGAGCTGGAAGGGCGCCGGGGGCGCGAAGTAGACGCCGGGCGCCATCAGCCGGCCCGCCGCCGCCGTCATGGTGGACGGCAGCAGCACGAACGCGGCGACGATGAGCGCCGCCGGCACGAACGCCCACCGCGCCGCGTGCCACACGGGCTCGAAGGCGCGGACGCGCTCGAACGGCACCTCCGCCACCTCGCGGCCGAGCGCGTCGAGGGCCGCCGCTTGCAGGCGGTCGCCGCCGCTGGCGTGTCCGTCCGCCAGGTCCAAGAACGTCGCCAGCCGGTCGTCGACGCCGGGGAAGTCCTGGCCGGCGCGGCGCACGACGGCCGCCTCGTCCAGTCCGGGAAGCGCGCCCCACATCCGCAAGAGCGGCACCGCGATCAACCCCACGACCAGCGCCGCCGCCAGCGCGACGACCATCCAGAACAGGGCCGTCCTCAGCTCGACGCCCAGCCACACGCCGGCCTCGGCCGCCAGCGCCACGGCGACGGCCCCGCCGACGACGCCCACCGTCACCAGCGCGCCGCGCGCCAGGGCCGCGCCGGTCAGGCGGCGGCGGACGGCGCGGAGCCGCCGGCGGAGCGGGAGGGCGGGGGACGGGCTCACGGGTGGGCAGGTCGGGAACGGAATCTAGTGGCCAGCCGACCGCGAACGCAGCCGGCAATGCCGGATTGCCTCCCGCGCCTCGGCCGCTGGCGGCGCGCACCGGCGAGCCCGTGCTTTGGGCTCTGTGAGTTGGCGAAGCGAGGCGTGATCACACTGGCCACGGCTCCCATTCTCCACCCCGCCGTTCCCGCGTACGCGAGAATCCAGAGTGGCGAACTCGGAGGCGGACGATCCGCAGAGTCGCCAGAGGAAGACTAGCTGGATCGAGCGTCCGCCGCGCTGGCGGCCGACACAAGAGACGTTGCCATCACTCCGGATCCCCGCGTGCGCGGGGACGACGGCTGGTAGGGTGGCGTCGGCTGAGAGGTCGGCGCCGGGGGTCCACACCTTTGTTCAGATACGCGACGACAACGGCTCGTTGCGACCAACCGCCAGCGGGACGCGCGGGCGAACCCGGACGAGCGGGCGGGGTTGGCACCGGACCACGTTCCCACTTCCGATGCCCGTCCTCCACGTCGCCGCCGAGTGCGCCCCCTTTGCCAAGGCCGGCGGGCTAGCGGACGTCGTCGGCGCGCTGCCCCAGGCGCTGGAGGTGCCGACGGCGGTCGTGCTCCCGTTCTACGGCGGGCTCGACGGCCGGCTGGCGGAGCGGGCGGGGGCGCTGGCGCGCGTCCACACGGGCATGGTCTGGCTCGACGGCTGGTTCCCGTTCGAGGTGTGGCGCTCCGACGCCATCTCGGACGAGGTGCCGCTCTACCTCGTCGCCGAGCCGGCCCACTTTGGCGACGACGGCGTTTACTTCCGGGCGTCCGACGGGGCGTGGTTCGAGCGCGGCGAGGTCCGCTACCTCGCCTTCCAACTGACGGTGTTGGACTGGCTCCGTTCGAAGAACACGCCGCTCGCCGGTCGAGGCCGCCAGCCCGACGGGCTCCACCTCCACGACCACCACACCGGCCTGATTCCGGTTCTCCTCCGCCACGACCCGGCCAACGCCGCCGTCGCGGACCTGCCGACCGTGCTGACGGTCCACAGCGCCGACCACCACGGCGAGATCGGGTGGCCGGTCTGGGACTCGCTCGGCGTCGCCGTGCCGGACCGCGCGGCGCTCGACCACCTGGGCGTGGTCAACAGCCTAAAGGCCGGCGTCGGCCACGCGGACGCCGTCACGACCGTGAGCCCGACGTATGCCCGCGAGCTGGTCGCTAGTCCCGAGCCGTCGCACGGGCTGGACTACGCGTTCCGGCTGGCCGGGGACCGGCTGGCGGGCATCGTCAACGGCATCGACGCCGAGGTGTGGGACCCGGCCACCGACCCGCACCTGCCGGCGCCGTTCTCGGCCGACGACCTGCGCGGCAAGGCCGAGACCAAAAACGCCGTCTGCGCCGAGCTGGGCCTGGACGCCGGCCGGCCGCTGGCGGTGTTCGTCGGCCGGCTGACGCCCGAGAAGGGCGCCGAGGTGTTGGCGCCAGGACTGGCCCGGATCCTGGACCAGACCGACGCCGCCGTGGCCGTGTTGGGCTCCGGCTACGCCGAGCACGAGGCCGCGCTGGGCGACGTCGCCAGCGGCGCGCCGGACGGCCGGATGTCGCTCACGCTGGCCTTCGACGAGGCGCTCGCGCACCGCCTGTACGGCGCCGCCGACCTGTTCCTGATGCCGTCACGGCAGGAGCCGTGCGGGCTGGGCCAGCTCTACGCCATGCGCTACGGCGCGCCGCCCGTCGTGCACGGCGTGGGCGGGCTGTGCGACACCGTCGAGCCGTGGGACGGCGCCGCGGGGACGGGATTCCGCTTCGGGGCCTTCGCGCCCGACGCGTTCGTGGACGCGACCCGCGCCGCGCTGGCGGTGCTCGCCGACGGCGACGCGCGGGCTCGGCTCCAGCAGCACGGGATGCGGCGCGACTCGTCGTGGGCGGCGTCGGCGCGGGCCTACGAGCGGCTGTACCGATCGGTGGACATTGGGTAGCGCGGCGGCGGCGGTCTGTCTCTACGTTTCCCGTCCTCGCTCACCCCACGCCATGCGCGACACGCTCGCCGTCATCCTGGGCGGAGGGGCCGGCTCCCGGCTCTACCCGCTCACCGCCCACCGCTCCAAGCCGGCCGTCCCGCTGGCGGGCAAGTACCGCCTGATCGACATCCCGATCTCGAACTGCATCAACAGCGAGCTGTTGCGGATGTTCGTGGTGACGCAGTACAACTCGGCCAGCCTCAACCGCCACGTGGCCCGGACCTACCGGTTCGACCGGTTCGGGACCGGCTTCGTCACCATCCTGGCCGCCGAGCAGACGCCGGGCTCGCACGACTGGTACCAGGGCACCGCCGACGCCGTCCGCCAGTGCCTCAAGCACATCGACCCGTACCCGCACCGGCGCGTGCTCATCCTGTCGGGCGACCAGCTCTACCGGATGGACTTCAACACGTTCGCGGCGCACCACCGCTCGTCGTGGGCGGATCTGACCGTGGCCACGATCCCCGTCACGGCCGACCAAGCGCCGGGCTTCGGCATCTTAAAGACCGACGCCGACGGCATCATCACCCAGTTCCACGAGAAGCCCCAGCGCGACCAGCTCGACGGGCTCGACAGCCCGGTCTCGGACGCGATGCGCGAGCAGGGCCGGGTCTACCTCGCCTCGATGGGCATCTACATGTTCGAGCGCGACGTGCTCCGCGAGGTGCTCCTGGCCGACCCCGACGAGGCCGACTTTGGCCACCAGATCCTCCCGGCGGCCATCGCCAGCCGGCGCGTGGTGAGCTACCCGTTCGACGGCTACTGGTCGGACATCGGGACGGTGCGGTCGTTCTACGACGCCAACATCGCGCTGGCCGGCCCGGACCCGGAGTTCGACCTGTACGACGAGGACGCGCCCATCTTCACGAATGCGCGGATGCTGCCGCCGGCCAAGATCCAGGACGCCCGGGTGCGGCACTCGATGATCGCCGAGGCCTCGGTGGTCACGCACGCGACGGTCGAGGACTCGGTGGTCGGCATCCGGTCGTTCCTGTCGGGCGGGTCGGTCCTGCGCCGGACCGTGATGCTGGGCGCCGACTACCTCCCGTGGCGCGACCCCGGCCGGCGGCCCGGCCTCAACCCGCCGCTGGCGCCGGGCGTCGGCCCGCGGAGCGTGGTCGAGGGCGCGATCGTCGACAAGAACGTCCAGATCGGCGCCGACTGCCGGATCACCAACGAGGCCGGCGTCCAAGAGGCGGACGGCGACGGCTGGTTTATCCGCGACGGGATCGTGGTGCTGCCCAAGAACGCCATCGTCCCCGACGGGACGGTGATCTAGGGCGCGGCGCCGGCGCCCGACGCGCCGGCGCCCAACTCGGCCTCGCCCAGACGGTCCGCCAGCCGCTGGCTGTGGGCGACGGGCGCGGCGGCGAACAGCGGCTTGGTCTCGGCCCAGGTCGTTCGGAACAGCGCCGACTGGCGGTAGGCGTCGAGCGCGGCCTGGTCGTCCCACCGGCTGAACGTGGTGAGCACGTTGGGGAACCGGGCGTCCTGCCACAGCTCCAGGTGCCGGCACCCGGGCGCCGCCGCGATCTTGGGACGGGCGTCGCGGAACAGGTCGAGAAAGTCCGCCAGCCGGTCGGGCTGGAACGTCATGCGGACGGTGCGGAGGAGCATGGAAAGTTGGAAAGTGGCGATTGCAAATGTCCCGCCCAACGTGACACCGTAGAGACGCCCCGTGGGGCGCCTCCTCCCGCGGTGCGACGCTCCAGCCAATCCGCGCGCCCCGCTGGCGGCCACGGTCGGCGCGCGTTCACCAGCCCCACGGGCGGAAAGGGACGCGGGCGCCGGCCGGCGCCTCGGGCCAGTCGGCGGGAAGGGTCGCCAGCCCGTCGGAGGCCAGCAGCGACCGCGCCACGTGCGAGCCCTGCGAGCCGGCCGGCGACAGCACCAGCGCGCCGCTGGCGGAGCGCGTGGCCGCGACGCGGACGAACGTCGTGAGCCCTTCGCGCTTGACGACGGCCTCCGCCAGCGCGCCGGTCTCGGGCGCCGGCTCCTCGGCCCGGCCCAGGCACGCCGCCAGCAGGGGGCGAACGTAGACCTCGAACCCGACGACGGCGCTCACCGGATTGCCCGGCAGCCCGATCACTGGCCGTCCGTCCCACGTCCCGAACGCCAGCGGCTTGCCGGGCCGCTGGCGGACCTGCCAAAAGTCCCACTCGACGCCGCGCGCGTCCAGCGCCGGGCGCACCAGGTCGCGCTCGCCCATCGACACGCCGCCGGCGAACACCAGCACGTCGGCATCGAAGGCGGCGTCGAGCACGCGCGCCAGATCGTCGGCGCGGTCGGCGGCGTGGAGGCGGAGCGGCCGGCCCCCGGCGGCCTCGACCTGGGCGGCCAGGGCCGGCCCGTTGGAGTCGCGGATCTGGCCCGGCCCCGGCTGGCGGTCCGCGTCGACGAGTTCGTCGCCGGTCGAGACGACGGCCACGACGGGGCGGCGGCGCACCGACAGCGTGGCGGCGCCCACGGACGCGAGCAGGCCGACGGCGCCGGCCGTCACCACGGCGCCGGCCTCCAGCACGGCGGCGCCGGCCGCCAGCGCCTCGCCGGCTCGCCGGATCGACAGGCCCGGCGTCGGCAGCCGGTCGAACCGGACGGCGTCGTCCTGGCGCTCGGTCCACTCGATGGGCACCACGGCCTCGGTGCCGGCCGGCAACGGCGCGCCGGTCATCACGGCCACGGCGGCGCCCGGAGGCAGCGCCATCGGCGCCGCGGCGCCCGCGTGGACGGCCCCCGCCAGCGGCAGCGCGCCGGGCGCGGGGAGGTCGCCGACCCGGACGGCGTAGCCGTCCATCGCCGAGGTGTCGAACGGCGGCAGCGGCCCGTCAGCCACGACCGGCGCCGCCAGCGTCCGCCCGACGGCTTGCGCCAGCGGGGCGGGCTCGGGCGCCGTGACGCGCGCCGAGGCCAGGACGGTGGCGAGCGCGTGCTCTACCGATACGAACGTGTCCATCGCGTGCCGCTGGCTGGCGCTGGCTCCGCCGACCTGCCGGTTGTCCCTCCGGGGCGGCGGACCGGGTGGGCGGGAGCTAGCCGCCGTAGCCGAACAGGCCCATGAACTTGGTCGCGAACGGGACCGAGCCCTTCATCTTGACCTTGCCCTGCATCATGGCCATCATCGGGTTCAGGTCGCCGTTCTCGATCTTGACCCAGTCCTCGGTCTTGGCGGTCAGCCGCAGCGTCGGGTCCTCGGGCACCTCGCCGTCCAGGACGTCCAGCTCGCCGTTGTGGACGTAGAGCGTCACGTCGCGCGCGTTGTCGCCGGTCAGTTCCATGTGGACGCGGTCGTCCATCGACTGGGCCTTGTCGGCGTTGAAGCGGTCGGGGTAGGAGGCGAGGACGTCGTCGAAGGTGGCGTAGCGGGGCATGGGGTCGGGGGAGATGGGGGCCGGAAGATAGGAGCCGCTTGGAACTCGGGGTGCCGCCTCGCGTGGCCCGACCTCGTCCCCCGTTTCCCATGCTCGCCGACCCCGAGACGACGCTCGTCACGCCCCGAGGCCCCGTCACGGTCACGTCCCGGCCCGACGCCCCGCGCCGCACGCGCGCCCGCGCCGACGCCCACCGCGACTTTGTGGCGTCGCACTGGGCCGAGCTGGCGGCGGCGGCCTTCGAGGGCTACCAGCGCCACGGCGCCGGCGCGGTCGTGCTGTGGCGGAGCGACAAGCCGCGCCGGCTTCGCCCACGGCCGTTCGAGCCCGAGCGGCTGTTTTTTACGACCCAGATCCACAACCTCCCCGGCACGACCGAGGCCGACTTCGACGGCTGGGAGGCCCGCCAGCTGGAGACCTACGACCCCCAGGCCGAGGCGCTGGTGGTGTTCGTCGAGGGCGGCGGCGTGGTCGGCTACCGCGTCGCCGGCACGCCGCGCCCGCCGCGCGCGCTCGCGGACGCCCGGGCGGCCCACAACTGACTGCCCGCGGTCGGCCGTCCAGTCTCGGCCGATGGCGGCCGCCGGCTGGAACGGCGTTCGGGACGGGCTCGTTGGCCCGGCCCCCTCTTTTCTTCCGTCTCCCCGCCCCTCATGGCCCGCTTCCTCTGCGCCGTCCACGCCCCCAAAGCCGCGCCCCGCGCCTTCGCCCTCGTCGAGGTCGAGGACCGCCCCGACGCGCCCGTCTACACCGTCCGCGACCTGCGTTCGATCGACGTGCCCGAGGGCGCCGAGGGCGGCGAGCCGTTCCGCGACGTGTTCGACGCCGTCAACTCGGAGCCGCAGTACGCCGCCCAGACCACGTTCGTCACCACGGGCGGCCAGCGCGCGGCCGACGCCATCCACGAGCACGGCCCGAGCGCCGTGGCCGTGACGCTGCTGGACAAGGACGGCCCCGACACCGACGCCCACGACGTCTCGCTCCAGGTGCTCGTCGACACGTTCGAGCGGCTCTACCGCGACGGCGCCGTGACCGTGCCCGGCTCGCTCGACGCCGCCTCGGCCGCGGTCGACGCGCTCTACCGCGAGGCCGACCTGGAGGCCGCCGCGCCGGGCTCCGACCGCGACGCCAACGGCGACCTCGACACGGGCTCCACGACGCTGGCCGGCACCACGGTGCCCGGCGACGGCCCCAACCCGACCGTCGTGGAGCAGTCGGGCTCGGAGGCGTCCGACTCGACCGAGGTCATCGAGGCGCCGGTCACGGCCGCCGAGGCCAGCGCCGCCGCCGTCGACGCCCGCCAGCAGGTCGCCCGCATCGCCGCCTCGACGGGCGCCCCGGCCCCGGACCTGGGCGACGCCGAGGCCACGGCCACCGCGCTGGCGCTGGCGTGCTGGTTCGGCGAGACCTCGCGCGACACCTTGCCCGAGACGGACAAGGCCGACGAGGCCCTCGCGGCCCGGTCAAAGCGGCAGGACAAGCGCAACGCACAGCGCTCGTAGCGGCCCCTGGTCCATCGCCGACCGCCCCGCTGGCGGCCGGCGTCGGCCGGCGGGTCCGCTGTGTCCGTCCAGGACGCCACGACGTCGTCCTGAGCGCTAGACGGCCCCCGAGGGACGGCGCGGCCAAGGACCCCGACCTAAGTTGCTGATGAGGCCACTCGGCGCCGGCGAGTCGAAAACATGGCGCGGGCTACTCAACGGGGAACTCGACCCGGCCCGGAGGCTGGGCCGGCTTGCGCACGACCTCGTGGGCCAGGTGGCGGAGGTCGGGCAGGATGAGCTCGCCGACCGCCAGCTCGGCGGCCGCTTGGGACCCGGGGCAGCAGAACAGCAGCGTCCCGGCCGGCTCGTCCTCGGCGCCGTAGAGCCCGGCCGTGGCCCGCGACAGCATGGCCGCGGCGCCGATCTGGTCGTAGGACTTCATCCGGAACAGCTCGCCAAAGCCGGGCAGCGCCTTCTGGATCAGCCGCTCGGCCACCTCGACCGTCGTGTCGCGGCGCCCGATGCCCGTCCCGCCCGTCGTGATCACCACCTCGACCTGGCCCGCTAGGTGGAGCAGCACGGCGCGGATGGCCTCGCCGTCGTCGGGCACGATCCGGTAGAAGTCGACGGTGTGGCCGCCCTCCCGGAGCGCGCGCTTGATCGACTCGCCGCTGTGGTCGTCGGCCTCGGTCCGCGTGTCCGACACGGTGATGACGGCGCACGCGACGGGGCGGTCGGGGGCGGCGGCGCGGTGGGACTCGGCGGACATGGGGGCGGGGTCGGCGGGGCGGTGTCACCCGGACCGCGGCGCCTCCGTTCCCGGCCCGGCGGTTTGCGGCCCCCCGGTTTGCGGTCCGCTAGGTTTCGGCTCCCCGAACCAACGCGGCGGGTCGTGGCCGTGGCCGCCCCACGGGTTGCACCGCGCGATGCGCCACAGCGCCAGCACCGAGCCCCGGAGCGCGCCGTACTGGCGGAGCGACTGGACGGCGTACTCCGAGCACGTCGGGGTGTAGCGGCACGTGGCCGGCAGCCAGGGCGAGACGGCGCCCTGGTAGAGCCGGACGACGCCGACCAGCGCCAGCCGGGGGATCCGCCAGAGCAACAATGGCACGCGGCGGACGAAGGACGGCGAACCGGCCGGGAGACTGAGCGAGTCGCCGCCGGTGGTTCGCCTTCCGGGGTCCGGCTCGCTAGGCATAGATGCCGCGCATCTTGAGCGCGCCGGCCACCTTCTCGATGGCGATCACGTAGGCCCCGATGCGCATCGACGTGTCGTAGCGCTCGGCGGCGTCGTAGACCCGGTCGAAGGCGGCGCGCATCATGCGGTCCAGGCGGCGGTTGACGCGGTCGCGGCTCCAGAAGTAGCCCTGGCGGTCCTGGACCCACTCGAAGTAGGACACGGTCACGCCGCCGGCGTTGGCCAGGATGTCGGGGATGACCAGCACGCCGTTCTCGTTCAGGATCTCGTCGGCCTCGGGCGTGGTCGGCCCGTTGGCGCCCTCGGCCACGATCTTGGCCTTGACGTCGGCGGCGTTCTGGGCCGTGATCTGGTTTTCCTTGGCGCACGGGGCCAGCACGTCCACGTCGAGCGCCAGCAGCTCGGCGTTGGAGATCGGCTCGGCGCCGTCGAACCCCTCCAGCGAGCGGTTGTGGGCCTCGGAGTAGGCGATGGCCGCGTCGATGTCGATGCCGTCGGCGTTGTAGTAACCGCCCGAGACGTCGCTCACCGCGACCACGGAGCAGCCCTGCTCGCGCAGGAGCTGGGCCGCGACCGAGCCCACGTTGCCGAAGCCCTGCACGGCGACGGTCGCCTGGCCCGGCCGCATCCCCAGCCGGTTCATCGCGCCCAGCGTCGTCGTCATGACGCCGCGGCCGGTGGCCTCACGGCGGCCCTCCGACCCGCCGATCAGGATCGGCTTGCCGGTCACCACGGCCGTCTCGGTCCGCTTGGCGTGCATCGAGTAGGTGTCCAACAGCCAGGCCATCACCTGCTCGTTGGTGTTCATGTCGGGGGCCGGGATGTCCTTGTCCGGCCCGAACACGTCGAGCAGGTTGGCCGTGTAGCGGCGCGTCAGGCGCTCGACCTCGCCGGATGACATCTGGCTCGGGTCGCACGTCACGCCGCCCTTGGCGCCGCCGAACGGGACGCCGACGACGGCGCACTTCCAGGTCATCCAGGCCGCCAGCGCCTTGACCTCCTCCATGTGGACGTCGGGCGCGAACCGGATGCCGCCCTTGGACGGCCCGAGCACCTCGGAGTGGATCACGCGGTAGCCCTCGAACACCTTGAGCTTGCCGTCGTCCATGACCACCGGGATGGAGGTGATGTGGATGCGCGACGGGGCGCGGAGGACCTCGTAGAGGCCGGGGTCGAGGTTGAGGAGCTCGGCGGCCACGTCGAACCGCTCCATCATCGACTGGAACGGGTCGTCCTTGTCGACGTGGGGCGCGGGCTCTTGGTAGATGGAGGGGGTCTTGACGTCGCGCTTGAAGGGGGTCGGCATAGTGAGGAGACCGGAGGCGGGGAGAGTGGCGGTGAAGGTACGGGGCGGTCTGCCTGGAGGGTCCGTCTGGACGCTATGAATCGGAAGCGCTTCCGGGCGGGGCCCGGGGCGCCCGTGGGGCCCGGACGAGGGGAGGGGCGGAGGAAACGGCGCGGCCCCCTGGCGCCGGCCGCTGGCGGTGGACATCTTCGGCCCCCACCCCTCGTCCCCCGTGACCCGCCAGCGCCTCAAGGACATCGCCTCGCTCGCCCGCCGCAAGGGGCGCCGCCGCCTGGGCGAGTTCCTGGTCGAGGGCGTCCGCTCGGTCGAGGCCGCGCTCGCCGCCGGCGCCCCGCTCGCCGAGGTGCTGGTGGCCGACGTGGCCCATCCTGGTCCAGGCGACCGCGTCGCCGGGCTGGCGGAGGCCGCCGGCGTGCCGGTCCACCGCGTGGCGCCGCACGAGCTGGACCGCGCGAGCGACGCCCAGACGTCGCAGGGCGTGCTCGCCGTGGCGCGCTCGGTCGTGGCCGCCGGGCTGGCGGACGCCAGCGGGCCGGTGCTGCTGCTCGACGGCGTCCAGGACCCCGGCAACGTGGGCGCGCTGGTGCGCACGGCGGCGTGGTACGGCGTGGCCGCCGTCGTGGGCGACGAGAACACGGCCGACTTCGAGAGCCCCAAGGCCGTCCGGGCGTCGATGGGCGGGGTCTGGGATCTGGGGCTGGTGCGCGTGCCGGATCTTGTCCCCGTCCTCGACCAGCTGGCGGCGGCCGGCGTCCAGGCGTGGGGCGCGGATCTGGGCGGGACGCCGGTCGAGGCGTGGGCGCCGGGCCCGGACGCCGCGCTGGTCATGGGCAGCGAGGCCCACGGGCTCTCGCCCGGCGTCTCGGACTGGCTCCGGCGCCAGCCGCCAGCGGGGGGGCGGTTCGTCCACGTCCCGCCCCGCTGGCGTCGGCCGCCCGCGGCCGGGGCGGCGGCAGGCGGGGCGGCGGTGGCGCGCGGCGTCGAGTCGCTCAACGTGGTCGTGGCCGGCGGGGTGCTGCTGTCGCGGTGGCTGGGGTGACGGTCGGGCTCGTGCGTAGAGATCCGGCCGGCCCGTGCACGGGCCGGCCGGCGCTCCCCGTCGGAGCCCGAGCCCCCGCCAGCGGCTCGGGCGCGAGTAGCTTAGCGGCATGGAAATCCCCGCCATCCAGGGCCTCCAGGTCGAGACGCCGCTGCTCCCGCTGGAGAAGCCGGCCGCCCTGTCCGAGCGCCAGCAGCACCTGCGCATCGGCGTCCCGTCCGAGGCCCCCAACGACGAGCGGCGCGTGGCGCTGGCGCCCTCCGCGACGGCGCTCTTGGTGGCCAACGGCCACGAGGTCGTGATCGAGTCCGGGGCCGGCGCCGAGGCCCAGTTCTCGGACCACGCCTACGCCGAGGCCGGCTGCGCCGTCGTCGGCTCGGCCGACGAGGTCTACGGCCAGGCTGACCTGGTGGCCAAGGTGTTCCCGCCGCGGCCCGACGAGCTCGACCTGATGCGCGAGCGCCAGGTGCTCATCTCGGCCCTGCACCTGGGCGGGCTCCAGCCCGACACGTTGAAGCGGCTGATGGAGCTCCGCGTGACCGGCATCGGCTTCGAGTTTATCGCCGACGCCGACGGCACGCTGCCCATCGTGCGCATGATGCACGAGATCTCGGGCTCGATGGCCGTCCAGACAGCGGCGCGGCTGCTCGAGTCCTCCGAGGGCGGGCGCGGCGTGATGCTGGGCGGGATCTCGGGCGTGCCCCCGGCGACGGTCGTGATCCTGGGCGCCGGCGTGATCGGCGAGTGGGCGGCGCGGACGGCCATCGGCTTCGGGGCCCACACCATCGTGCTCGACACCGACCTCCCGGCGCTCCGCCAGATCGAGCACACCCTGGACCGCCGCGTGACGACGGCGATGGGCAACCCGACCTACGTCAAGAGCGCCGTCAAAAACGCCGACGTGGTCATCGGCGCGGCCATGTCGATGGGCCAGCGCTCGCCCGTCGTGGTGACGGAGGAGATGGTGGCCTCGATGCGCTCCGGCTCGGTCATCGTGGACCTGGTGATGGACCAGGGCGGCTGCATCGAGACCAGCTACCCGACCACGCCCGACCAGCCCACGTTCACGTGCCACGGCGTCGTCCACCACTGCCTCCCCAACCTCCCGTCGTCGGTCGCGCGGACGGGGACGTACGCGCTCTCCAACGCGCTGACGCCGTACCTCCTGGAGATCGGCGAGGCGGGCAGCATCAACGACGCGCTGTGGTCCAACGTGTCGCTCCGGACGGGCGCCTACGTCTACCGCCGGCACCTGACCAAAAAGAGCCTGGCGGCCATGTTCGGGATGCCCCACCGCGACATCGAGCTGCTCATCGCCTCGGGCATCTGATGCGGACCGCCCCCGCCCCGCTGGCGGTCGCCGCCGGCGCGTCGTGACGGACGCGCCCGCCGCGCTCTGGGCCGAGACCGACCTCGGCGCCATCCGCCACAACCTCCGCCAGCTGGCCGGCGCCGTCCCTGGCGGGCCGGGCCGGGTGATGGGCGTGGTCAAGGCCGACGCCTACGGCCACGGCGCCGTGCCGGTGGCGCGCGTGCTGGTCGAGGAGGGCGCCGAGGTCCTGGCCGTCGCCAAGCTCCCCGAGGCCGCCGAGCTCCGCCGGTCCGGCGTCGAGGCGCGCGTCTTGGTGCTGGCGGCGCCGCTGCCCGAGTTCCTGCCGGCATACGAGCGGCTGGGCCTGGAGGCCGTCGTGTCGTCGGCCGAGGTGGCCCGGGCGGTCATCGAGGCCGCGCCTGGCGTGGCGGCCCACGTCAAGGTGGACACCGGGATGCACCGCCTGGGCCTGGCGCCCGCCGACGCGCCCGCCGCGGTCCGCCAGCTGCAGGCGGCCGGCGTGACCGTCGCGGCGCTGTGGACCCACCTCGCCACCGCCGACGCCGCCCGGCCCGGGTTCGTGCTGGAGCAGGTCCGCCGGTTCGACGCCGTCGTGCGCGACCTGGGCGACGAGGCGCCCCCGCTCGTCCACCTCGCCAACGGGCCGGCCCACGTCCGGCTGCCGCCGCTCACGTCGCGGCCGGCGCTGGTGCGCCTGGGCGGCGTGCTCTACGGGCTCGCCTCCGACCGCGCGATGGCCGGCGCCATGACCGGCCTGCGCCCGGCGCTGCGGCTGGTGGCGCGCGTGGTCCACCTCCAGACCGTCGACCGGGGCGAGTCGGTGAGCTACGGCCAGACCTGGACGGCCGAGCGCCCGACCCGCATCGCCACGCTGGCGATCGGCTACGCCGACGGGCTGCCCCGAGCGCTGTCCAACCGGGGCGAGGTCGGGATCGGCGGCGCCCGGTACCCCATCGTCGGCCGCGTGTGCATGGACATGACGATGGTGTCGCTGGGCGCGCCGGGCGGGGCGCCGGTGGGCGTCGGGGACGAGGCCGTCGTGTTCGGGCCGGGCGGGCCGAGCGCCGAGGACGCCGCCCGAGCCGCCGGGACCATCTCGTACGAGCTCGCGACCCAGATCGGCGCCCGCGTCCCGCGCCGCGTGCTGGCGGAGGGGGGGTGAGGAGCCCCAGAGGCCGGCACGGCGCTCGGCGCCGGCGCGGAGGGGCGCCGCCAGCCGAGCGCGCCGGCCCCGGGCGCGCCGCCAGCCGACCGTAGAACCAGAGTGGTCGGGCGCGGTATAGGCAATTCCCGTAGCTTCACGGACCCCTCATCCATCCAGCCGCTCGCCCTATGGCCACCTCCACGCCCCAAGAGATCACGATCCTCGTCGTCGACGATGAGGAGGACGTTGTCGAGATCATCTCCCACTTTCTCCGCGAGGAGGGCTACAACGTGCTCACGGCCCACGACGCCGACGAGGCGCTCTCGAAGGCCAACTCCGACGTCGACGCCATCCTGCTCGACGTGATGCTGCCGGGCATGAGCGGGTTCGAGATCGCCAAGCGTCTGCGGGGCCGCGTCGAGACGGAGAAGATCCCGATCATCATGCTGACGGCCAAGACCGAGGAGACCGACCAGCTGGAGGGGCTCGCCAACGCCGACCAGTACCTCACCAAGCCCGTCTCGCCCCAGGTGGTCCTCGCCAACATCCGCGCCGTGCTGCGCCGGACGGGCACCGAGGAGAGCAAGACGCTCTCGGTCGCCGGCCTCACGATCTACGAGGACGAGTACCGCGCCACGCTCGACGGCGACGACCTGGGCCTGACGCTGACCGAGTTCGAACTGCTCCGCTACCTCGTCCGCCACCCGCGCAAGGCGTTCACCCGCCAGCAGCTGCTGGAGACGATCTGGAAGGACGCCATGATGGTGACCGAGCGGACCGTCGACGCCCACATCAAGAACCTGCGCGAGAAGCTGGGCGAGTTCGCCAAGCACATCCAGACCGTCCGCGGCGTCGGCTACCGGTTCGTGGAGGAGGCCGAGACCGACGCGTAGTCGTAGAGGGGGGTAGGGAATGCGGGACGAGGGGTAGGCACCCCCTCGTCCCGCGTCCCGTCACCATCCCACATCCCTCCGATCCCCATGCGCTGGCGAGACGTCCGACAACTGGTGTACCCGCGTCGGGCCTCGATCCAGACGTGGATGATGCTCACGTTCGCCCTGTTCGTGGGGCTGGCGGTGCTGGGCGTGGGGCTGTACTCGTTCCTGATCCTGCGCGGCCAGGTCAACGACGCCGCGCGCGAGACGCTGCGCGGCGAGGCCGAGCGGCTGGCGGTCCAGCTCGAGGCCGAGCCCGACCGGGGCGCCATGCTGGACATGAGCCGGCAGATCGCCCAGCTGGCCCAGATCGAGGTCACCGTCGCCACGCGCGACGAGGTGATCGGCGACTTCGGCGTCTCGCCCGAGGGCCCGGTGCCCGACGCCCCCTTCTTCGGCCGCCCCGAAGTGACCGAGGCGCTCGCGGCGGCCGACCACGTCGGGTTCGCCGAGCGCGACGGGGTGGACGGGACGCGGCTCTACGTGGCCCTCTTCCGCCCCCAGACGGGCCTGATGGTGCGCGTGGGCGAGCCAGTGCCCGGCCTGCTCCGCGCCATCCAGTCGCTCCAGGCCATGCTGGCGTTTAGCCTGGTGCTCGCGCTCCTGACGGCGCTCGTGGGCGCCTGGATCGCCGCCCGCCAGGTGAGCCGGCCGCTGCGCGCGATCACGCGGAGCGCCCAGAAGATCAACGAGGGCGACCTCGACGGCCGGATCCACGTCAAGACGCGGGCGACCGAGTTCCAGGACCTCACGCGGAGCCTCAACCTCATGGCCGGCCGCTTCCGCGCCGACATCCACGAGCTCCAGCGGATGCAGCGGGTCCAGAACGAGTTTATCGGCAACGTGTCGCACGAGGTCAAAAACCCGATCTTCGCCGTCTTCGGCTACCTCGAAGCCCTGAGGTCCGACACGTTGCCGACGGCCCAGCGCAAGCGCTACGCCCAGAAAGGGCTGGCCAACCTGCAGCGGCTCAACAGCCTGTTCTCGGACCTGATCGAGATCGCCAGGCTGGAGTACCGGGAGGACCTGATCCGGCCGACGGAGTTCAACGTCCAGGAGCTGATCGAGGAGGTGGGCGAGATGCTCGAGCCCAAGGCCGAGGCCCAGGGCCTGGAGTTCAGCTACGACAACGACCCGCTGGCGGTCGTCGCCGACCGCAACCGGATCCGCCAGGTGCTCACCAACCTGATGGACAACGCCATCGCGTACTCGGGCGAGGGCTCGGTCCGCTGCCGGATGCGGCGCCACCTCGACCACGCGCGCATCGAGGTGGTCGACACCGGCCGCGGCATCCCCGACGAGCACCTCGACCGCATCTTCGACCGCTTTTACCGCGTCGACACGGCGCGGAGCCGCAAGGACGGCGGCACGGGCCTGGGGCTGGCCATCGTCAGGCAGATCCTGGAGGCGCATGGCCAGACGATCCAGGTCGAGAGCACCAAGGGCCGCGGCACGCGGTTCTGGTTCGAGCTGCCGCTGGCGACCGCCGAGGCCGCCGGGGGCGGCGTGGCAGCCGGGCTGGAGGAGAGCGCCGTCTAGCGACGGCCCGCCCGCGGCCACCGCCGGTCTGGTCCGGGTCTGAGGGACGGTCGGGGTGCCGGCGTCGGCGTGGGGAGGGCGCGGAGAGTCCGGGCCCCAGATCCCAGGGCGGCGCCAACCCGTGGCGCGGTGCCTTCCACGTGGAGACCCGCCGCGGCGGGGAGCCTCCGCAGGCCCCCCGCGTATCTTCGCCCTACTCCTTGTTGTCCAACCGCCCTACACCGATGGCCCTCGACGAACCCGCCTCCAACACTGACGAGACCCGCCCCCGGTTTACCACGCGCACCTTCCTGCGGCCCGACGGCGAGCCGGGCGACGGGGCCTCGGGCGGGCTCCCCGACGAGTCGTTCGGGACGAGCGAGATCGACGACGACGCGCTCGATGCCATCGTCCAGAACGCGACGCCGGAGCCGGCCTTCGTCTGGGCGGCCGACGACCTGGCCGCGTCCGAGCCGGCCTTGGAGACGGCCGACCCGAGCGAGTTCGAGACGGCCGCTGGCGACTCGGCGCCGGGCGGCCTCGGCTCGGCACTGACGGCGGCGGGCGCCGACGTGCTCGGCGCGCTGGCGGACGTCGTCGGCGCCGAGCCTGAGGCCTCGACTGACGCCGAGGCGGAGATGGAGTCGCCGGCCGGCGCCGGCCGCCAGCCGAGCGCGGGCGGGCCGGGTGCGGGCGGGCCGGGCGCGGAGGGGCCGGACGGCGACCTGGACAACGTGCCGCACGACGCCGAGGAGACGACGGCGGAAGTGGACCAGGCCTTCGAGACCGAGACCGACGTCGACAAGGCGGACGGGCCGGGGCCGGACCACGTCGAGGGCGACCTGGACGTGGCGACGCTGGGGCCGGACGACTTCGAGGCGGACGAGCTCAAGGCCGTCCTGCGGACGATGCTGACCTCGCGCCGCTTGGACGAGAAGATGCTGACGCTGCTCAAGCAGGGCAAGGGCTTTTTCCACATCGGCTCGGCGGGCCACGAGGCGAGCCAGATCGCCGTCGCCAGCCAGTTCGAGGGCGGCAAGGACTGGTTCTGCTTCTACTACCGCGACCTGGGCACGGCGCTCCAGGTGGGCGTGACGCCGGCCGAGATCCTGCGCGCGCACTTTGGCAAGCCGTCCGACCCGTTCGGCGGCGGGCGCCAGATGCCGGAGCACTTCGGCCACCGCGGGCTCAACATCATGAGCACGTCGTCGTCGGTGGGCGCGCAGTACGTGCCGGCGGTCGGCTTCGGGCTCTCGATCCAGAAGGACCGCCAGCGCGACGGCGACGACGGGCCGACGCTGGCCGTCTACACGTCGGGCGGCGAGGGCTCGACGAGCCAGGGCGCCTTCCACGAGGCGCTCAACTGGGCCGCGCGCGAGACGCTGCCCGTCCTGTTCCACATCCAGGACAACGGCTACGCGATCTCGGTCCCGGTCGCGGAGCAGACCGCCGGCGGCTCGATCTGGTCGCTGTTGGGCGGCTACGACGGGCTCAAGCGGATCCGCTACGACGGCACGGATTACTTCCAGTCCATCGCCGCCGCGCGTGCCGCGATGGAGCACATCCGCGCCGGAAACGGGCCGGTCGCGCTCCACGCCGACGTCGTCCGCCTCTTCCCGCACTCGTCCTCGGACGACCACCGCAAGTACCGCGAGACGGCGTCCATCGACGCCGACGCGGCGCGCGACCCGCTCGCCCGACTGATCCGCCAGCTGGTCGAGGCCGGCGTCGTGACGGACGACGAGGTGGAGGCGATGCGCGCCGAGATCGCCGCCGAGATCGACCGGACGGCACGCGAGGTCGAGGCCGAGCCCAACCCGGACCCGGCGACCGCCACCGACCACGTCTACTACGAGGGCGAGGACACGCGCGCCTACGAGACCGACGGCGAGGCGGGCGAGCTGATCGTGATGGTGGACGCCATCAACCACGCCCTGGACGAGGAGATGGACCGCGACGAGCGGGTGCTGGTCTACGGCGAGGACGTCGGCGGCGGCAAGGGCGGCGTGTTTACCGCCACGCGCGGGCTCACCGAGAAGCACGGCCGCGACCGCTGCTTCAACAGCCCGCTCGCCGAGCACTCGATCGTCGGCAGCGCCGTCGGGCTGGCGGCGTCCGGCTACATGCCCGTCGTCGAGATCCAGTTTGCCGACTACATCTGGCCGGCGATGCAGCCGCTCCGCAACCAGGTGGCGTCGATGCGCTACCGCTCCAACGGCGAGTGGGCCAACCCGATGGTGGTCCGCGTGCCGTGCGGCGGCTACATCCACGGCGGCCTGTGCCACAGCCAGAACGTCGAGGCCATGTTCGGCCACTGGCCGGGCCTGCAGGTGGTGATGCCGTCCAACGCGGCCGACGCCAAGGGCCTGCTCAAGAGCGCCATCCGCGGCCAGGACCCCGTGATCTTCCTGGAGCACAAGGCGCTCTACCGCCAGGGGCCGGCGCGGCGACCGGAGCCCCACGCCGACTACCTCGTGCCGTTCGGCAAGGCGGCCGTCGCTCGCGAGGGGGCCGACCTGACGATCGTGACCTGGGGCGCCATCGTCTACAAGGCGCTCAACGCGGCCAAGGCGCTGGAGCGCGAGGGCGTGTCGGTCGAGGTCATCGACGTGCGCTCGATCCTGCCGTTCGACACCGAAACGGTGCTGGCGTCGGCGCGCAAGACGGGCCGCGTGCTGGTGGCCTACGAGGACCACGAGTTCATGGGCTTCGGCGCCGAGATCGCCGCCCAGATCTCGGACGGCGCCTTCGGCCACCTCGACGCGCCGGTCAAGCGCGTGGCCGGCGCCTTCTCGTCCATCCCCTACGCCGACGCGCTCGAAACCGCCGTCCTGCCCCAGGACGACGACGTGCTGGAGGGCGCCCGCGCGGTGCTGGCGTATTGATCGGGCCGGCCGTTTGCCATCCATGTGGAGACGCCACGCCGTGGCGTCTCTACGATTCTTGATTCCGATGCGACTCCTTCTCGTCCCGCTCGTCCTGATGGCGGCGCTCACCGCCAGCGCCCAGGGGCGGATGGCGTTCGACGCCGAGACGCACGACTTTGGTCGGCTGTCGGAAGAGGAGCCGGGGCGCCACACGTTCCGCTTTACCAACGTCGGCGACGCGCCGCTGTCGCTGGTCGAGGTCGAGAGCACGTGCGGGTGCACCGTCCCGGAGTTCACGCCAGGCGCGGTCGCGCCGGGCGAGACCGGCATCGTGGACGTCCGTTATGACACAGAGGGCCGGCCGGGACCGTTCGAGAGCGCCGTGCGCGTGGTGACAGACGGCGCCGAGCCCCAAGACGCCGTGCTCCGCATCTCGGGCGTCGTCCAGCCGGCGCTGGCCGCCAGCGGGACGCGCGTGGGGGCGCTGGCCTTCGAGACGGTGGACAAGGACCTGGGCGAGTTGGGGCCGGACGGCGTGCTCCAGACGTCGATCCAGTTTGCCAACGCCGGCGTCCGTCCGGTCCGCGTGGAGCGTGTCGAGGCGCCTGCCGGCGTCGAGGTGGTGTTTCCCAAGCGACCGGTGTTTCCCGACCACCTGGGCGGCCTGTTCGTCACGGCCGAGGAGCCCGGCGCGCTGGCGGTGGCCGGCGGCGAGATCGAGATCCCGCTGGCGCTCTACACCTCCGACCCCGACGAACCCGTCAAGCGGTTGCTGATCCGCGCGGTTTGGACTGAGTAAGACCGAGCGTGTTGGGTGCGTTGAGAGCCCATGACTGGCCTTCTTCGCTCTACCCATTTTTTGCTCACTGCTCTGGCGTTTACCGCGCTGGCATCCGCATTTGCTCAGCCCGCCGTTGAGGAGCCGCTCGACCGAGTGCTGGCGGGCGTCGTCGGCATCGACGGTCGGGTCGACTATGATCGGTTGGCGTCTCGGTACCGCGACGACCTGGACGCGGCGCTGGCGGCCGTCGCTCTGCAGGACCCGGCGGCACTTCGCTCGGACGGTCAGAAAACGGCGTTCCTGATCAACGCCTACAACGCCCAAGTGCTGGCGCGCGTGCTGGCCTTGCCGGGCGCCAGAAATCTAGAGCGTCAGGACCTGTTCGACGAGTTTTTCCAGCGGCCCGTCCGCGTCGCTGGCCAGTCGATGACGTTGAACCAGCTGGAGCACGGCGTCCTGCGCCGCCAGTCGCGCGTGGACGGCGCCGCGGTCCCGGCTGGGCTCCGAGCGCTTCGCCCGAGCCGCGTCGACTACCGGATCCACGCAGCTCTAAACTGCGCCGCCGTGTCGTGCCCGCCGCTCCGGCGCCGCGCCTTCCGTGCGTCGACCCTCGGCCGCGACCTCGACGCGGCGTTCTCCGCCTTTGCGGCCTCTCCGCGCGCCGCGAGGTTGGACGGCGGTCGCCTGGTCCTGTCGTCCCTGTTCGACTGGTTCGCCGACGACTTCGAGGCCGGCGGCCGCCGCGTGGGCGACGTGGTCGTCGGCGCGGGCGGGGGGCGCTCGGCCGCGATCCGGTCTCGGCTGGCGAGCCGGTCGGCGGCGTCGCTCCGCCGCGACCCGTCCGTCCGCTTCGAGTACGACTGGACGGTCAACCGGCGGTGAGCTCGCCGCGCGCTGGCGGCGGTCGTCGGCGGCGGGGGCGGGCCTCACGTTCTGGCCACGCGGTCCGCCAGCCGGTCGGGGCGGATCGCCCGCCGGTCGTTGGGCGTAGGTTCGGGCACGCTCCTCACACCCCCATGCTCGCTCTTCTGCTCGCCCCGACCCCCGAGGGCTACGGCGTCGGCCTCGAATGGCTGGTCTACTTCAGCTTCTTGGCCCCCGTCGTCGTGCTCGCCGCCATCTGGTGGCTCGGCAGCCGCCGGACGGTCTAGGCCCGCTCGCCCAGACGGCAGGCCCAAAATGTGAGCGCCGCGCCAGGGTCTCCCGGCGCGGCGCTCGCGTGCAAACAGCCGTTGGCCTAGCCCTCGGCGCCCGGCTCAGCGTCTAGCTGGCCGATGTAGTGCTGGGCCCACCCGTGCCAGGCCTGGCCCTCGGTGATGGACCCGAAGGCGGCCCGAGCGGCGTCGGGGTTGCCGGCGTCCATCTGAGCCAGACCGAGCTGGATGTAGAACGCGGAGCGGTCGGCCTGCCCCTCGCTAGCGGCCAGCGCCGTCTCGGCGTAGGGGACGGCGTCGGCGCCGCGGTCCATGGCGTTGAGCGCCTTGGCGTAGTAGAACGCGACCAGGTCCGGGTCGTAGCCGTCCATCCGAGCTTGCTCGAGCAAGGCGTAGGCGTCGGTGGCCTGGGCCATCGTGATCTCGTTGCCCGAGAGCATCTGGGTGGCCTGCTCGACCTTGTCAGCAGTGGCCGCGGCGGCCTCGTTCTGCTGGGCGGCCTCGGCCGCGGCGGAGCGGGCCGTGATGGCCTCGGTCACCTGGTCCAGCCCGCGGCGCGCGGCCGTCTGGATGTCGCTCGCGTTGGCGGCGTCGGACGTCTCCGCCATGGCGACGGCCGACTCGAACGCGTTCCGCGCGTCCTCCAGGCGCCCCAGGCGCGTCAAGACCTGGGCGCGTCCCAGGCCGGCCGGCGCGTAGGACTCGCCGTAGAGCAGGGCCTCCTCGTACTTGAGGAGCGACTCTTCGAGGTTGTCGGCGCGGTACAGGTCGAGGCCTTCGCGGTAGAGCTCTCGGGCGCGTTCCTCGCTCGGCTCAATGGCCGTGGACGACGAGTCGGCTGCGAGGGAGTCGATGGCGACCGAGTCGGCCGGCAGGACGGGCCTCTCGGCCGGAGTGGTCTGGGCGTTGGCCGTGCCGGCGAGTCCGAGAGCGAGAGCGGCGAAGAGTGCGGAGCGGGTCATCCTGGGGTGGGGAGGGCGTCAGGGGGAGGACAGGCGGGAAAGGTACAGAGGTCGTGCCAGGAAAGAGAACGGGGCAAAACGGGCGCTTCGTGCGCAGCCAGCGTCCAGAGATTCAGACACCTCCGTACGCCAGGAGCCCACGCAGGTGCCGCTGGCGGTCGGCTCGGCGAGCGAGGCCGTGCCGGTGCGGGCGCCCCGGCCTGCAGGGAGGCCCCCCTGCGCAGAGACACGCAGCAGAGCCCGGCGTTCCCGGCAGGCACACGGCCCGGCGGTCTGCCAGCGCTAGAAGTTGGGCAGGATGCCGACCTCGGCGCTGTAGCGGTCGATGATGTCCGCGGCCTCGGCGGGGTCGTCGGTGAGCGAGATCAGGTCGGGGTCGCCCGGGGAGATGTAGCCGCCCTCCAGCAGCGTGCTCCGGATCCAGTCGAGCAGGCCGCTCCAGTAGTCGGTGCCCATGAGCACGACGGGGAAGCGGGACGCCTTGCGCGTCTGGATCAGGGTCAGGCTCTCGAACAGCTCGTCCATCGTCCCGAAGCCGCCGGGCAGGACCACGTAGCCCTGGGCGTACTTCACGAACATGGTCTTGCGCGCGAAAAAGAACTCGAACGTCAGGTTGTGGTCCGGGTCCACGTAGGGGTTCACGTGTTGCTCGTGGGGCAGCGCGATGTTGAGCCCCACCGACACGCCGCCCGCCTCGCGGGCGCCCTGGTTCGCCGCCTGCATGATGCCCGGCCCGCCGCCCGTGATCACGGCGTAGCCCTTCTCGGCCAGCGCGCGGCCGACCGCGATCCCGAGGTCGTAGTACGGCGTGCCCGGCTGGGTCCGCGCCGACCCGAACACCGAGACGCTGGGGCCGACGTCGCCCAGCCGCTCGAAGCCCTCCACGAACTCGCTCATGATCCGGAACACCCGCCACGTGTCCTTGAGCCGCTGGTTCTGCCACCTGGCCATCTCGCGCGGCGACATGGCGCGGTCGGCTTGGAACGGAGTGGTCGTTCGCTGGCTCCCGTTGGGCTGGGGTAGGGGCGGGTGGGGCATGGGCGTGCGGCTGGCGGCCGCCGCCAGCGGGGCCGGCCGCACGGGCGGGCGCCGCCAGCGGGCGAGGGGAAAAAAGCGGCCCCCGATGCCGATGCACCGGGGGCCGCGAAGCTAGCGCCAGTCGGCGCCGGAGCTGGGCCTAGTTGTACTGGGCCTCGGTGCTCTGGCGGTACTGCTCGTTGGCGTAGATGGCGATCTCGACGCGGCGGTTGGCCGGGTCGGTACCGGCGATGCCCGACAGCGGCTCGGACTCGCCACGGCCGAAGGCCTCCATGCGGCTGGCCGACAGGCCCTGGCCGATCAGGAAGTCCTCGACGGCGCGCGCGCGGCTCTCCGACAGGTTCTGGTTGAGGGCCGTCGGGCCGTCGGTCGAGGCGTGGCCCACGATCACGGCGTCGTGGCCCGGGTAGTTCCGGAGGCTCGACGCGAGGTCGCGGAGGTCGGCCTGGACGCCGGGGCGCAGGGTCGACTTGCCGACGTCGAACAGGAGCGCGTTGTCGAAGCGGACGGCGATGCCGGCCGTCTCGCCGTCGTCACCCGGGATGGGCGTGACGGTGGCGTTCTCGAGCTCGCGGTCGAGCTCCTCGGCCTGCTTGTCCATCTGGCGGCCGATGACGGCGCCGGCGGCACCGCCGACGGCGGCCCCGATGATGGCGCCACGCGCCGTGGAGCCGGTCGCACGGCCGATGATGCCGCCGACGACCGCGCCGGCGGTGCCGCCGCCGATGGCGCCCTTGCCGGTGTTGTTGAGGCTGGAGCAGCCCGTCGTGCTCAACCCAAAGAAGAGCATGAGCGCTGCCGCCAGCGTGTAGCGAAGTGAGTGGGTGGTCATCGTGGTGGGGGGAAGGGAGTAGGGTGAGAGAAAGGGCGGGGGGTCGCCCCGTTAACGCACCGGCCTGCCTTTCAAGTTCCATGCCCCCCGCGCAGAACGGGCCAGACGGCGCCTGGGAGGCCCCCGCGGCGCCTCTCGCCGTAGACGGGCCGTCGCCGGGAGTGGGCGGTGGTCGGCCCGCCGAGGTCCCGCGGTCAACGCCCCGGCCGGCCGCTGGCGGCGCGAGCGAGCGGCCGGCGAGCGCGGAAAACGGGGGAAGCCGTGTCGCGCGCGGGCCCCCCGGAGCCCAAGGTCCGTAGGTTGACGGCTCCCTCTGTTACCCCCGTCTCCGATGAAGCTGATCGTCCCCATGGCCGGCCGCGGCACGCGCCTCCGCCCCCACACCCACGTCACCCCCAAGCCGCTGCTCCCCGTCGTCGGGCGGACGATGGTGGAGCGGATCGTCGAGACGTTCGCGACCGCCATCGGCGACTTTGACGAGGCGGTCTTTATCCTGGGACCCGACTTCGGCGACGACGTCCGCGAGCAGCTCACGGCCATCTGCGAGCGGTTCGGGATCGAGGCCTCGTTCGGTGTCCAGTCGGCGGCGCGCGGCACGGCCCACGCCATCGCCCAGGCCGGCGACAAGCTGGCCGGCGAGTGCGTGCTGGTCTTTGCCGACACGCTCTTCGTGATGGACTCCGCGCCCGACCTCGACGCCGACGCGGTCGTCTGGGTGATGGAGGTCGAGGACCCGTCGCGCTTTGGCGTCGTCGTCAAGGACGGCGACCGGATCACCGACTTTGTCGAGAAGCCGGACACGCCGATCTCCAACGAGGCCATCGTCGGTATCTACTACGTCAAGGAGGGCGAGCGGCTGGCGGCCGAGATCGCCTACCTCATGGACCACGACATCACCGGCAAGGGCGACGAGTTCCAGCTGACCGACGCGCTCGACCGGATGCTCAAGGACGGCGCCGCGTTCAAGACGGCGCGCGTGACCGAGTGGCTCGACTGCGGCACCATCCCGGCCATCAAGGAGACGAGCCAGGTCGTGCTCGGCAAAGAGGGCGAGAACCGGAAGGAGGGCACCGTCGAGAACAGCCAGCTTATCGAGCCGGTGTTTATCGGTGAGGGGGCCGTCGTCAAGGACTCGGTCGTCGGGCCGTACGCGGCGATTCATGGCGGCGCGACCATCACGGAGTCGGCCGTGCGCAACTCTATCGTGTTCGGCGACGCCACCATCGACGGCGCGGCGTTGGACGGCTCAATGGTGGGCCACTCGGCCGACGTGCGCGGCTTCGCGGGCACGCTCAACATCGGCGACCACGCGACGGTCGGGCCGGAGGTCTAGTGCCCGGCTCCACCGACGGACGCCCCGCTGGCGCCGGCCGCCAGCGGGGCGGGTTGACTTCGGCATGGGCGTAGCTACATTGGTGGCTACACTAGCTGCCGACGTCATGTCTTCCTCCAGCACGCCCACCATCACGTTCCGCAAAATCGGCAACTCCATCGGGGCCACGTTTCCTAAGGAGGTCGTCGAGGCGGCGGGCATCAGCGAAAAGAGCACCTGGCACGTGGTCCAGACGTCGGAAGGGCTGTTGCTCAAGGAGTACGACGAGTCGTTCGAAAAAGGCATGGCCGCCTACCGCGAGATCGCGGAGCAGTACAAGAACGCCCTCCGCGAGCTGGCGAAGTGATGGACGAGCCACTTTGGATCACTCGCGACCTGGCGGAGGCCATTCACTCAGAGCAGTTGCGAGCGCACGGGGGCCGAATCGGACTCCGGGACGAGAACCTGCTAGAGTCGGCGCTGGCCCGGCCACGTCAGCAGCGGGCCTACGAAGGCGACGTCGATCTCGCCGACCTCGCAGCCGCCTACGGGTTCGGAACCGCGAAAAACCACCCGTTTGTCGACGGAAACAAGAGGGCGGCCTTCGTCGCGCTGGGCGTGTTCCTACGGATGAACGACGTGCGGCTCACGGCGTCGGAGCCCGAGGCCGTCGAGGTGATGCTCGGCGTGGCGTCGGGCGAGCTGGGCGAGCCCGAGCTCGCGGCGTGGTGCCGCCAGCGGGGCGTGCCGGTTTCGGAGTGACTTCGCTAGGGGCCGGGATGCCGTCGCGGGCTGGCGCGTTCTACCGTTGATGCCCAACGATACGCCTGCTCCCGTCCTCCTGACGCCGCCCGACGCCGACTCCCGGCTGGGCTTCGACGCCGTCCGCGACCGGCTGCTGTCGCTCGCGCGGACGCCCTACGGCCACGACCGCCTCGCCGCGCTGGCGGCCTCCGCCGACGCCGAGACCGTGCGCGGACGGCTGGCGCGCGCCGGCGAGATGGCCGAGTTGGTGCGCAGCGGCGACGGCCCGCCCGTCCGCGAGATCGGCCGGATCGAGGTCGTGCTAAGGCGCGTCCAGCCCAAGGATGCCGCGGCCGACGGCGACGACCTCCGAGCCGTGGCGCACGTGCTGGCGACGGCGCGCGGGCTGCACGACTACCACCACCGCCGCCGCGAGCCGGCGCCGGCGCTGTGGGGCATCGCGGCCCGGATCACCGTCCTGAAGTCGCTGGAGGACCGGATCGGCCAAACCATCGGCGACGACGGCCAGGTGCGCGACGACGCGAGCCCGGAGCTGGCGCGGATCAGCCGGGAGCTGGCGGGCATGCGCGGGCGGCTGCGCTCGACGGTGATGGCGGCGTTGCGCGAGGCCGCCGCCCAGGGCCACGCGACCGAGGACCAGCCGACCATCCGGGGCGGACGCGCCGTGATCCCGGTCCGCGCCGAGGCCCGGCGCAAGGTGGCCGGCTTCGTCCACGACGTGTCGTCGTCGGGCCAGACGGTGTACGTCGAGCCGGCGGCGGCGCTCGACCTCAACAACGAGATCCGCGAGGCTGAGCTGGAGCGGGGCCGCGAGGTCCAACGGATTTTGCAGGCGCTGAGCGGCCACGTCCGCCACCACCGCCGCGACATCGAGCGCACGCTCGACGCGGTCGGCCACCTCGACGCGCTGGCGGCGGTGGGTCGGCTCTCGGCTCGGCTGGACGCGCTCGTGCCCGAGGTAGGCGAGGGCGGCCCGCTGCGGCTCGTCCGCGCCCGGCACCCAGTGCTGGCGCTCCGCGTGGCCGAGGCCGGAGAAACTCGCAAGGCCACGCCCCTGCGCTCGGCCGACGTGCCCACCAACGGCGACCGCCAGCCGGACGAGCCGGAGCCGCGAGCCGTTCCAGACGCCGTCGTCCCGCTCGACTTGGAGCTGGGCGACGACGCGTGGACGCTGGTGATCACCGGCCCCAACGCCGGCGGCAAGTCGGTCGCCATGAAGACGGTCGGGCTCTTGAGCCTGATGGCGGCGCACGGCCTGCCCGTCCCCGCCGGCCCCGGCACGCGCATCCCGTTGTTCAGCCAGGTGTTCGTGGACCTCGGCGACCAGCAGTCGATCCAGGACGACCTGTCCACGTTTACGAGCCACCTCACCAACGTCCGCCACATGCTGGAGCGGGCCGACGACCGCTCGCTGTGCCTGATCGACGAGGCCGGCACGGGCACGGACCCGGCCGAAGGCGGCGCCCTCGCCCAGTCGCTGCTGTCGCGGCTGACCAAGCGCCGGGCGCTCACCGTGGTGACGACCCACATCGGCGCGCTCAAGGCGTTCGCGCACAACACCGAGGGCGTCGAGAACGGCTCGATGGCCTTCGACCGCGCCGAGCTGGAGCCGACCTACCAGTTCCGCCCCGGCGTGCCCGGCTCGTCGTACGCCTTCGAGATCGCCGACCGCGTCGGCCTGTCCGGCCCCGTCGTCCGCGACGCGCGCCAGATCGTGGGCGAGGGCAAGGGGACGCTGGAGGACCTGATCGCCGAGTTCGAGACGCGCTCCGCCGACGCCGCCCGCCAGCTGGCGGAGGCCCAAGACAAGCTCCGCGCCGCCGAGCGGACGCAGAAAGACTACGAAGGGCGGCTGGAGCGCCTGCGCGCCGACTCGGACAACCGCCGCGCCCAGGCGCTGGCCGAGGCCGACAAGATCCTGGCCGAGGCCAACGCGGCCGTCGAGAACACGGTCCGGGAGATCAAGGAGGCCGAGGCCGAGACCGAGGCGACCAAGGAGGCGCGCCAGAAGCTGGACGAAGCGCGCGAGCGCGTCCGCCGGCGCAAGAAGAAGGTGGACGGTCGCCAGACGCGGCGCCAGGTCTCGGCCAAGCCGTCGACGCCGGCCGCCCCAGGGCCGATTGCCAAAGGCGACCACGTCCGCCTGGACGCCGACGGGCCGACCGGCGAGGTGCTGGAGATCGACGGCGGGGAGGCCATGATCGCGCTCGGCGCCTTGACCAGCCGCGTCAAGCTGGGGCGGCTGACCAAGGTCGGCGGGCCGATGAAGCGCGGCAAGACCGCCGTCCGCACGCCGGGCCGGGCGCGGCCGGGCGAGTCGCGCTCGTCGGTGGTCTCGACGGCCAGCGTGCGCGTCGACCTGCGCGGCGCGCGCGTCGACGAGGCGCTAGCCGAGGTGCAGCGGTTCGTGGACGAGGCCGTCGTCGGCGGCGTGCCGTCGGTCGAGATCCTGCACGGCAAGGGGACCGGCGCGCTCCGCCAGGCCATCCACCAGCAGCTGGCGGCCCGGCCCGACGTGGCCGGCTTCGCCGACGCGCCGCCCGACCGCGGCGGGCACGGCGTGACCGTCGTCGAGCTCCACTGACCACGTCAGGGGACGCGGTGTCCGGTGCGGGCGTCAGCGGCGGTTTTTGCCAGTCGCGGCGCCGCCCGTTGGGATGGGCGCAAAAAGGGCCTACTTTTTGAGCCTCGGCCTCCGAGATCCCCCCGCGCTCATGCGTCCTGCCCTGCTGGCCTCCCGCATCGTCCTCCTGCTGCTGGCGCTCGCCGTCAGCGCCCACTCGCCCGTCGGCCCCGACGACGCGTTGGGACGCGTCACGCGGGGCCTGGAGGGCTCCAACCCCGAGGCGGTGCTGGCGGACGTCGACGGCCGGGTCGAGATCGTGCTGTTCGGCCAGGGCGGCGTGTTCCGCCGTGCCCAGGCGGTCCACGTCCTGCGCGACTTTTTCCGCCGCTACCCGCCGGCGCGTGTGTCGTTCTCGGAGCCATCGTCCAGCGACGACGGCCAGACGGCGACGGGCCGGTACTCGCTGCGCTCGGGCGGGAACGACCTCAACGTGCGCGTGATGCACCGGGTGACGGGCGACACCTGGAAGCTGGCCTCCATCCGCATCGACCAGCGGCCCATCGTGAGACGGACCCGGCTGTAGCTCTGGCGTTGTGGGTCGGGCGCGGGGCGGAGGGGTCGAGGAGGGCGGAGGGGGCGGGCGCGTCGTCCGCGCCTCGGACCCGGAAGCCCGCGTGCGGCCTCCGCCGGAGCCGCCGGCGGCCCACCAGGCAGCTCCTGCGGGAGCCGGCCGCCAGCGGGCCGCGCCGGGCCTAGCTTCGACGCGTCGCCTGCCCCTCGCCGTGCTCCGCTCCCTTTCCCGCCGCGTCGCCGTCCTGCTGGGCGGAGCTGTCGTGCTGGCGGTCCTGCTCGGCGTGACGCTGGCCGTCGAGGCGTGGCAGGTGCGCTCGGTCACGGCGGCCGACGTGGAGGCGGCCCAGGCGCAGACGGTCGCCCACGTCCGCGCCGAGCTGGCGGACGTGGTCGAGGCGATGCGCGTGCGGGCCCAGGCCGTCGCCGAGCAGCCCGCCGTCCGGGCGGCCCTGGCGCGCGGCGGAGGCGACGTGGACGCCGACGCGCTCCGGGCGCTCGCCGAGCTGCCCCGGCCCGCCCGCACCTCGGTCGAGGTGATCTCCGACGCCGGCACCACCCTGGCCTGGAGCGGCCCCACGTTCCCGCGCCTGACCGACCCCCCCGGCGACAGCGTGCGCACTCGAGTCGTGGCCGACGACGCCGGCCGGCGGGCGCTCGTGGTCTGGGTGCCAGCTGTCAGCGGGGCCGTGCGCGTGGTGCAGGTGGTCCAGGCCGCCGTGCCCGTGCGCAACCGCTACCTCCAGGACTACGACGTCGCCGACGCCTGGCGCAGTGGCGCGTCGGTGCCCTTTGCCGTCCGGTTCGGGGAGGCCGGCGGCGCCGAGGTCCGAGGCCCAGACGGGGCGCTAATCGGGCGCGTCGAAGTAGGCGAGCCCACGGTCGACGGGCTGATCTCCCGCCGCCGCAGCACCACGCGGTCCATCGCGGCGCTGTGGGCGGCTCTGCTGCTGGTCTGGCTGCTCGCCGGCGTGGGGAGCGCGCTGGTGGCGGCGGTCCGGGCGGCCGAGCGCCAGCAGACGCGGCGCGCGTGGGCGGGCGCGCTCGGCGCGCTGGCGGCCTTCGTGGGCGGACTGGCGGCGCTCCGGTACGGGATGCTGGACCTCGACGTGCCCGTCCGCTGGCTCGACGGAGCCCGGCGGCCGGCGGCCCTGTTCGACCCGGCCCTGCTGGCGTCCGACTTCGGCGGCGGCGCCCTGCGCTCGCCCGGCGACCTGGCCATCTCGGCCGCGCTCGTGCTCGCCGCCAGCGGGGCGGGGCTCGGGGTGGCCCTCCGCTACGACGCGTCGGTCCAGAGGGCCGGCCGGGTGCGGCGCTGGGTGGGCGGCGCCGTCGCCGTCGTCGTCGCGGCGGCGTCGCTCGTCGGGAGCGCGCGCTGGGTGGAGCAGGCCGTGCTCGACGCCACCATCCCGTACACCGACCAGACGGGGCCGCTGCTGACCGGCCCGATGTGGGTCGCGCTGGCCGGGCTGGTGGGCGTGCTGGCGGCGGTGGCGGCGGCCATCGCCGCTGGGGTGCTGGTGGCCCGCTGGGGCCGCACGCGGAAGTCGTGGGCCGCCCCCGTCGCGCTGGCGCTGGGGACGGCCGCGGTCGTGGCCGCGCTGGGCGCCGCGCCCGCCCTGCCGACGCTGGCACTGGCCGCGCTGGGCTGCGCGCTGGCGGTCTCGCTCGCCGGCCGCCCCGAGCGCCGCGTGTGGCCGCTGACCTTCCGGGGCGCGCTCGTGGTGGCGTTGGTGCTCGCGCCGGTCCTCTACGGCGAGATGGCCGACCCGCTCCGCCAGCGGACCGAGCTGCTCCTGGAGGACGCCGCCTTCGCCTTTTCCGACAACCGCGACGACCGCGTCACGGTCGCCATCGACCAGGTGTTCGACGAGGCTCGGGCCGACGACGCGCTGGGACCGGTCCTGCTCGACGCCCTCGCCCTGGCCGACTCCGCACGACGCGCCGAGACGCCGCTCGCTGCCGACTCGTCGCGCCGCGCCGTCGACGCGCTGGCGACCAGCCTGGTCCAGAACTCGCTGCTCGGCTCGCTCGCCGACGTCGCGACCGAGTTGCGCATCGTGTCGCCGGCCGGTGACACCTTGGGCGGCTACGTCGAGCGTGGGGCGACGGCCCAGAACGACGGGCTGAGCTACACCGCCACCCGGACGGCCTTCGCCGAGCGCGAGGTCCAACCCCGGTTCCTGCGGTTCCGCGTCCGAGACGACGAGCGCCGCGGCCTGCGCCGGACCGCCGCCATCGGCCCGGTCCTGGACGACGCCGGAGACACCGCGGCGTGGCTCTACCTCCGCGTCACGCCGCGCACGGCCCGGTTCCCCACCGAGACCCCGTTCCCCCGCGTGCTCGCCCCGACGGGCCTGTTCGGGCTCGACGACGAGGCGCTCAGCTACGCCGAGTACGACGACGGCGTGCTGGTCCGCCAGCGCGGGCCGGCGCGTCTGCGGCTCGACTCGACGGTCTACGCCGCCCTGTCGGAGCGCGCGCGCGCGCTGCGCCGCCCCGAGACCATCGACGGGCGGCCGACGCTGACGTACTACGAGCGCCAGGGCGAGGACGCCCGCGACGTGGTGGTGGTGCGTGCGCCGACCGGCGACCGCCTCGACGTGCTGTTCGTGCTGCTCCGGCTGTGCCTGGCCGGGCTGGCGCTGGGCGCCGTCGTGTTCGCGGTCGGGCTGGTGGTGCGGCGGCGGCTGGGCCTGCTGCCCGTCCAGCGGACGCGGTTCCGCGACAAGGTGCTCAACCGGTTCCTCGTCGTTGGGCTGGCCAGCGTGGCGTTGACCGGCGTCGTGGGCCAGCGGGTGATCGTGGAGCAGAACCGCGAGGCCGTGCGCGACGCGCTCCGCCAGCGGCTGGGCCGCGCCGCCGCCGTGTTCGCCGCCGAGCCCGACGCCGCCGCGGCCACGCGCCTGGACGCCGTCTCGGCCGCCCTGGGCGTCGACGTGCACCTGTACCGGGGCGAGCAGCTGGAGGCGTCGAGCCGGCGCCAGCTGGTCCGCCAGCGCCTGATCGAGCCGCGCCTGCCCGGCCTGGTGTACCACGCGCTCTACCTCGACGACCAGCCCTACGCCTTCTCCGACGACGAGATCGGCACGTTCCGCTACACGACGGGCTACCTCGCCCTGCCCGACTCGGCGGGCCGCCCGGCCCAGGCGCTCGCCATCCCGACGCTGTCCGAGCAGGTCGGCATCGAGGCCGGCCGCAGTCGCTACGTGGCGTACCTGTTCGGCGGGCTGCTCGCGCTGCTGGCGGCCATCCTGGTCGTGGCCGTCGTGCTGGCGGGCCAGCTGACGCGGCCGTTCGGCCGGTTGCGCGAGGGTCTGAGGGCCGTCGGCGCGGGCGAGGCCGAGGAGCCGATCCCGGTCGAGACGCACGACGAGGTGGGCGAGCTGGTCGAGACGTTCAACGCCATGCAGGCCCAGCTCGCCGAGAGCCGCCGCCAGCTGGCCGAGCAGGAGCGCGAGCTGGCCTGGAGCACCATGGCCCGCCAGGTGGCGCACGAGATCAAGAACCCGCTGATGCCGATGAAGCTGTCGGTCCAGCACCTCCAGCGCACCTTCCACCGCCCAGGCGACGAGGCGCCGCCCGAGGACGTCCGCTTTGCCGGCCAGTTCGAGCGGACGACCGGGATGCTGATCGACCAGATCGAGACCCTGAACCGCATCGCCTCCGACTTTTCGCGCTTTGCCCGGATGCCGATGCGCGCGCCCGAGACGCTGGACCTGTCCGAGGTCGCCGCCGAGGCCGCGGCGCTGTTCGAGGGGCCGCTGGCCGAGAGCGGCCGGGCCGGGCTCGACCTCGACCTGAGCGCCGCCCCGCTGCCCGTCCTGGCCGACCACGAGGAGCTGCGCCGCGTGCTGGTGAACCTGCTCACCAACGCCCTCCAGGCCATCCCGGACCGGCCCGAGTCCGGCCGCATCCGCCTGCGCACCGTGCTCGCCGACGGCGCCGCCCAGGCCCACGTCTCCGACGACGGGACCGGCATCCCGGCCGAGATTCAGGAGCAGGTGTTCCAGCCCAGCTTCTCGACCAAGACCAGCGGCATGGGGCTCGGCCTCGCCATCTCGAAGCGGGCCATCGAAGCCGCCAGCGGCACGATCTCGTTCGAGACGGTCGAGGGCCAGGGCACCACGTTCGTCGTCCGTCTGCCCCTCGCTCCCGCACCGTGATGTCCGGCCGAATCGTCCAGGTCAACGTGTCCCCGGGCGGCGTGCCCAAGCTCCCCGTCGCCCAGGCCCACGTCGGGCGGCTGGGGCTGGCAGGCGACGCCGTCAACCACCCCAAGATCCACGGCGGGCCGGAGCGGGCGGTGTGCCTGTTCTCGGCCGAGGTCATCGGGGCGCTCCGGGCCGAGGGCCACCCGATCACGCCCGGCGCCGTCGGCGAAAACCTGACCGTCGCCGGCCTCGACTGGCCCGCGCTGGCGGTCGGCACGGTGCTGGAAATAGGGGAGGAGCTGCGGCTCCAACTCAGCCAGCGCGTCGAGCCGTGCCGGACGATTGCCGGCGCCTTCGCGGACGGCCAGTTCAAGCGGATCAAGCCGTCACGCGTGCCCGACGAGACGCGGTGGTACGCTCGGGTGCTGGCCGAGGGCACCGTGCGCCCCGGCGACCCGGTCCGGCTGGCGGCCGGCGTGGACGAGGGCCAACCGCTCGCCGACGCCGACCGCCAGCGCGGCGGCTAGAGCGACGCCAGCGCCCGGTCGAGGTCCTCGATCAAGTCCGCCGGGTCCTCGACGCCGACGCTGAGCCGCACCAGGCTGTCGGGCAGGCCCGCGCCGCGGCGCACGTCGGCCGGGATGGAGCCGTGCGTCATCGACGCCGGGTGCGAGACCAGGCTCTCGACGCCGCCCAGGCTCTCCGCCAGCGCGAACACGCGCGTCGCCTGCATCAACCGGACGGCCGTCTCGACGGCGTCGTCGGCCAGCACCAAAGACACCATGCCGCCAAAGTCGCGCATCTGGCGTGCGGCCGTGTCGTGGCCGGGGTGGTCCTCGAAGCCGGGGTAGATCGCCCGGCCCACCTTGTCGTGGCCCCGCAGGAAGTCGGCGACGGCGCGGGCGTTGGCGCAGTGGCGCTCCATCCGCAGGTGCAGCGTCTTGGTGGAGCGGAGCATCAGGAAGCAGTCCAGCGGGCCCGGCGCAGCGCCGATGGCCTTGATCTGGAACCGAAGGTGCTCTTCCCACCCGTCGTCGCTGGTCAGCACGGCCCCGCCGACGACGTCGCTGTGCCCGCCGATGTACTTGGTGGTCGAGTGCAGCACCAGGTCGGCGCCCAGCGCCAGAGGCTGCTGGAGGTAGGGGCTTGCAAACGTGTTGTCGACGGCCACGTCCACGCCGCGCCCGTGCGCGACGTCCGCCAGCGCGGCGATGTCGTAGATGCGCAGGAGCGGGTTGGTCGGCGTCTCGATCCAGACCAGGCGCGTCTCGTCGGTGATCGCCTGGTCGAGCGCGTCGGGGTCGCTCAGGTCCGCGAACGTGAACGAGACGCCCATCGGCTCGTGGATCTGGCGCATCAGGCGGTAGGTGCCGCCGTAGAGGTCGCTCGTCGCGATCACGTGGTCGCCCGGGCGCAGGCGGCGCAGGACGGCGTCGATGCCGGCCAGGCCGCTAGCGAACGCGACGCCGTGCGCGGCGCCCTCCAGCGAGGCCAGGTTGGCCTCCAGGTCGCTCCGCGTCGGGTTCGAGACCCGGGCGTACTCGTGCCCCTGGTGCTCGCCCGGAGCCGACTGGACGAAGGTGCTGGTCAGGTAGACCGGCGTCATGATGGCGCCCGTGGACGGGTCGGGCGTCTGGCCGGCGTGGACGGCGCGGGTGGCGAAGCCGAGGCCGTCCGGCTGGCGGTCGGGGTGGGCGGAGGGAGAGGAGGGCATGAAACGGGGGGGACTGTAAAAACGGCGGGGGCGCGGGTCGAGCCACGCCCCCGCCGAGGGAGGAGATCAGGCGCGGGGCGCTAGTTCATCGACATGCCGGCGCACTCCGACACCTCGGTGGCGTCGTCGATCCGATTGAGCTGGGTGTAGACGCGGAACAGCGCCTCGCAGAAGCTCTGCTCGTCGGCCGCGTCGCCGGCCAGCGTCCGGGCCTGGTTGAGCGGCTCCAGCGCCAGCTCGAGGTTCTGGTTGCGCTCCTGGATCAGCGCGCTGGCGGCGGCCGTGTCCTCGGTGTCGTTGGCCTGCGTGTTCAGCTGGGCGGCCTTGTTCTGGTAGGCGGCCCCGAGGTTGTAGAACGCGTCGGCGTTGTCGGGCGCCAGGCGCGTGGCCTCCTGGAGCTGGACCACGGCCCCGTCGAAGTCCCCGGACTGGAGCAGGAGCGCGCCGTAGTTGTACCGGATCGTCGGGTCGTCGGGCTGGCTTTGGACGGCGGCGGCGTAGCGCGCCGTGGCCTGGTCGGTCTGGCCCGAGCGGGTGTAGGCGTTGAGGAGCATCGTCTCGATGTCCGCGTCGTCCGGGAAGCGCGCCTGGGCCGCCTCCAGCACCGTCACCGCGTCCGACGGCCGGTCGGCGAGCAGCAGCGCGCGGCCGTAGTAGTAGGCGAGCACGGAGTCGTCGGCGTCCAGCGCCGAGGCCCGCTCCAGCGGCGTCACGGCCTGGGCGGCCTCGCCGGCGCGGAGGTAGGCCAGGCCCAGGGTGAGGTAGCCCTGCGTCGAGTCCGGCATCAGCTGGTTGGCCGCTTCCAGGTATGGGACCGCCATCGTGGCGTCCGTCGCCTCGTTGCGGACGATGTCGTTGCCGCCGTTGACCGCCGTCGCCCACGTGTTCAACCGGGCGTCGCGGGACTGGTCGCTGCCGGGGGCCAGCGTCTCGACGCGGCGGGCGGTCTCCAGCATGCCGTCGAAGTTCTGCGCCAGGAAGGCCTGCTTCTCGGCGTCGGTCGAGAGGTCCTCGTACTGGCGCCGGTAGACCTCGGTCCTGAGCACCAACGCGTCGACGTTGTCGGGGTTGACCGCCAGCGCCTCGTCGATGCTGGAGAGCGCGAGGTCGTACTCCCCGGTGATCAAGTTCGCCTGGGCCTCCCCGAGACCAGAGGCGGCCGTACATCCGGCGCCGACCAGGACCGCGAGGAGGAGTGCAAAGGGGAGGGGGGAAAAGCGGGGTCGCATAACGTCGGGTGGTGGGAGGGAGAGGGAACGCCTCGGATCTCGGGGCGGGTCCGGGGGGTCGGAGCCTTTCCACGCCTAAACTACTCCGCAGGGTCCGCCCTCGGCCTTTCCTTACCGGCCTCTTCGCTCCGCCACCCGCATGACGACCGCCGCGCACGCGCTCCTAGACCACCTCTTCGACTACGCCGGCCTGTTCCCGCCGGCGGCCCTCGACCTCGACGCGGCGACCGCGGCGTACGCCGGCTACCACGCCGGCCCCGACGCCTGGATGCTGGGCCGCTTCATCGTCCCCGCCGGCCGGCTGGCGGAAGGCGCCGACGCCGACGACGGCCAGCTGCTCGACGCGTACGCGGATCGCTTCGAGGGCGAGCCGTGGCGGTTCTCGGTGCTCGGGCTGGCGCCGGACGACGGCGAGACCTGGCTCGAAGCGGCCCTCCGCACCCTGGGCCAGGCGCGCGCCTTCAACGCTCGGCACCCCGGCCGGACCACGTGCGACCGCTTCGAGTTGCGGCTGCCCGCTGCGCTCGCTTCCGACACGGACGCGCTTGCCGGCGCGCTCTTAGACCTGGACGCCACCTATTTGGGCGGCGCCGGCACCGGCCCCCGCGCCGCGCTGGAGGTACCGTTCATGGACGCGCCCGATAGCGTCGCCCCGGCTGCGGCTGCCGTCGCGGAGGCCAACGGCCAGGCCGGCCGGCCGGCGTTTGCGCTCAAGCTCCGCTGCGGCGGCGTCACGCCAGACCTGGTGCCGGACGTCGAGACGCTGGCGGAGGCGCTCGCCGAGGTGGTCCGCGCCGGCGTCCCGTTCAAGGCGACGGCCGGGCTGCATCACCCGCTCCCCAACCACGACGACGCCGTCGGCGCCCGAATGCACGGCTTCCTGGGCGTGTTCGGCGGTGCCGTGCTGGCCCGGCTCCACGGGCTGGGCGCGGCCGACTGGGCCGAGATCTTGGACAGCGTCGACGCCTCCGACTGGTCCGTCGACGACGGCCTGCGCTGGCGCTCACTCCGGGCCACGGCCGCCGAGGTCGCTGACGCCCGCCGCCAGCTGGCGCTGAGCTTCGGCACGTGCTCGTTCGACGAGCCGCGCGACGACCTCCGCGCCCTGGGCTGGCTCCAGGCCCGCTGACGCCCGCCGGCTCTCCGCTCACGCCCGCCGGCCTGAGGAAGAACGGCGGGCTGGCAGGAGGCCCCCGCCCGACGCCGCGCCCGCCCCCGGCCTCACCCCCTCGCCTCAAATCTCAACCCCCGACCCCCACCTATGACCTCCTTTCTCGACCTCCCCGCCGGCACCGGCTTCGGGCTCCGCAACCTCCCCTACGGCGTGTTCTCCACCGACGGCGAGGGCGCCCGCGTGGGCGTCCGGTTGGGCGACACCGTCGTCGACCTGGCGGCGCTCGAGCGGCACGGGCTGATCGCGGCGCCGGGCGGGGGCCGCGCGCCCGTGTTCTCCCACGGCTCGCTCAACGACTTCATGGCCCTGGGCGCCGACGCCTGGGCCGCCGTCCGCGGCCGCCTCCAAGACCTGCTGCGTGCCGACGGCGAGGACGCGCTGCGCGAGTCGGCCGAGATCCGCGCCGAAGCGCTCGTGCCGCTGGCGGAGGTCACGATGCACCTGCCGGCTGAGATCGGCGACTACACCGACTTCTACTCGTCGCGCCAGCACGCGACCAACGTGGGCACCATGTTCCGGGGGCCGGAGAACGCGCTCATGCCCAACTGGCTGCACCTGCCGGTGGGCTACCACGGCCGCGCGTCCAGCGTGGTCGTGAGCGGCACCGACGTCACGCGGCCGAGCGGCCAGCAGAAGCCCGACGACGACGCGCCGCCCGTGTTCGGGCCGTCCAAGCTGCTGGACATCGAGCTCGAGCTGGGCTTTTTCGTGGGCACCGGGAACGACCTCGGCGAACCGATCCCGATCGAGGAGGCCGGGCGCCACATTTTCGGCTTCGTGCTCGTCAACGACTGGAGCGCGCGCGACATCCAGAAGTGGGAGTACGTGCCGCTGGGGCCGTTCCTGGGCAAGAGCTTCGCCACGTCGATCTCGCCGTGGGTGGTGCCCTACGCCGCGCTCGACCCGTTCCGCATCGCGGGCGAGGCGCAGGACGCGAGCCAGGGCAACCCCGAGCCGCTCGGCTACCTCCGCCAGTCGGAGCCGCGCGCGCTCGACGTGTCGCTCGCGGTCGGCCTGGAGACCGAGGCCATGCGCGCGGCCGGCCGGCCGCCCGAGGTGGTCTCGCGGTCCAACGCGAAGTACCTCTACTGGAGCCCCGAGCAGCAGCTGGCCCACCACACCGTCAACGGCTGCAACGCCCGCCCGGGCGACCTGATGGCCTCGGGCACGATCAGCGGCGAGGCCAAGGGCAGCTACGGCTCGCTCCTGGAGCTGACCTGGCGTGGCACCGAGCCGCTGGCGGTCGGCGGCGAGACGCGCCGGTTCCTGGAGGACGGCGACCGCGTGGTGCTGACCGGGCAGGCCTCGCGCGGCGACCTCACGGTCGGGTTCGGGAGCGTGTCGGGAGCCATCCGCCCGGCCGTCGGGGCATAGGGCTTTCCATCTATGGCGTGTAGTCCCTTACCTTAGGGCTCTGTTCCGGCGGCTCGTGCCGCCCCGCCTATGCAGGTTGTCCACCCGTCATTTATGCAGCACGCGCTGCGGCTGAGCGCGTTCGACTACGACGCCCCCCGGGACCGAGTCGCCGCCTACCCCGCCGAGCCCCGCGACAGCGCCCGCCTGATGGTCGTCGACCGCCAGTCGGGCACCATCGAGCACCGGGCGGTCCGCGACCTGCCCGACTACTTCGGGCCGGGCGACGTGCTGGTCGCCAACGACACCCAGGTGTTCCCGGCCCGCCTGCGGGGCATCAAGGAGAACACGGGCGCCAAGGCCGAGGCGTTCCTGCTCCGGGAGCTCAGCCGCGAGAACCGGCTGTGGGACTCCATCGTGGACCCGGCGCGCAAGATCCGGGTGGGCAACAAGCTCGTGTTCAGCGACCGGCTGGCGGCCGAGGTCCTCGACAACACGACCAGCCGGGGGCGCACGCTCCGGTTCATCTTCGACGGCCCGCCCGAGGAGCTCTACGCCGCCATCGACGCCGTGGGCGAGACGCCGATCCCGCCCTACCTCCGCCGCCCCACCGAGCCGGCCGACCGCGACCGCTACCAGACGATGTTCGCCCGGCACCGCGGGGCCGTCGCCGCGCCCTCGGCCGGCCTGCACTTTACGCCCGAGCTCGTCGCCAGCCTGGCGGAGCGGGGGGCCGAGATCGCGACCGTCACGCTCCACACCGGCCTGGGCACCTTCCAGTCGGTCGAGGTCGAGGACCTGTCCAAGCACCGCGTCCACTCGGAGTACTTCCACGTGCCCCCCGAGACCGAGACGTGCGTCAACCGGGCGCTCACCCACCCCGACCGCACCGTGACGGCTTGTGGCACGACGGTCGTCCGGGCCATGGAGTCGACGATCTCCGCCAGCAAGACGCTCAAAGCGGACGACGGGTGGACGGACAAGTTTATCTACCCCGTCTACGACTTCCTGGTCACCGAGCGGCTCCTGACCAACTTCCACCGCCCGCGCTCGACGCTGCTGATGATGGTCTCGGCCTTCGCCGGCCACGCGCTGCTGATGGAGGCGTACCAGGAGGCGATCCGCGAGGAGTACCGCCTGTTCGCCTTCGGCGACGCGATGCTGGTGCTCTAGACGTCGGCGGCCGGACGGCGGCCGCGGCGGGCGTAGATTGGGCACACCCCGCCCGAGAACCCGGATGAACGACGCGTCGACGGTGGGGGTGGTGGTGCCCGCGGGCGGCTCGGGCTCGCGGATGGCCGAGCCCGGCGAGCCGGCCAAGCAGTTCCGCGAGCTCGGCGGCGCGCCCGTCGTGGTCCAGACGCTGCGGGCGTTCGCCCGGCACCCGGCGGTGGGGCCGGCCGTGGTGGTGGTGCCGGCCGGTGAGGAGGCCGAGACGCGCGGCACGCTGGCGGCGCACGGCGTCGAGGCGACGGTGGTCGCGGGCGGGGCGACCCGCCAGTCGTCGGTGGGGCGCGGCGTGGCGGCGCTGCCGGCGTCGGTGACGGCGGTGCTGGTGCACGACGCGGTGCGGCCGTTCGTAACGAGGTCCGTTATTGGATCGGTGGCAGAGACCGTCCGCCGCCACGGCGCCGCGGCGGCGGCGGTGCCCGTAGCCGACACGCTCCGGCTGGGCGGGTCCGGACCGCTGTTCGGGGAGACCGTCCCACGCGACGGCCTGTGGGCCATGCAGACGCCCCAGGCCGCCCGCCGCGACTGGCTGACGCGCGCCGCCGCCAACGCCGCGGGCTTCGTCGCCACCGACGAGGTGGGCCTGCTCCAGCACGCCGGCCACCCGGTCTGGATCGTGGAGGGCGACGCCAGGAACGTCAAGCTGACCCGCCCGGCCGACTGGCGGCTGGCCCAGGCGCTCTGGCCGGAATGGGTGAAGGGCGGGGAGTAGGAAATTGGAGGAGCCCGTCCTAGAAGTTCCGCCTGACTTCCCGCCGGCGACTGGCGCCAGCGTTCGGCGGGAAGCAGATTGGCATACCTCTGCATCTCCGCACCCATGCGCATCGGCCACGGCTACGACGTCCACCGCCTGGTTTCCGGGCGCCCGCTCATCCTAGGAGGCGTCACCGTGCCGTCCGAGCTCGGCCTTGACGGCCACTCCGACGCCGACGTCCTGACCCACGCCATCATCGACGCACTCCTGGGCGCGGCGGCCCTCGGCGACATCGGCGCGCTGTTCCCCGACACTGACGCCGCTTACAAAGGCGCCGACAGCATCGGGCTCCTCCAGGCCGTCGTCGCCCGCGTCGGGGCGGCGGGCTACGCGATTGCCAACGTCGACGCGACCGTCGTGCTGCAGCGTCCCAAGCTCCGTCCCCACGTCGACGCCATGCGCGAGCGGCTGGCGGGCGCGCTGGGCGTGTCCGTCGGCCAGGTCTCGGTCAAGGCCACCACGGGCGAGGGGCTGGGCTGGGAGGGCGCCGGCGAGGGCGCGGCGGCCCACGCCGTTTGTCTGCTGACGCCGGCCCCGACGGGCGCCGCCAGCGGCGCGTCGTGAGCGGGGTGGTCCACGACTTCGTCGTCTGGCTGGAGGCGCTCCCGCCGGTCGGCATCTACGCCGTCCTGCTGGCCGTCGCCTACGGCGAGAACATCGTGCCGCCCATCTGGGGCGACACCGTGATCGTGCTCTGCGGCTCGCTCGTCGGCCTAGGCGTGCTGTCGTTCGTGCCGACCGTCGCGCTGGCGTCGCTGGGCGGCGCGGCCGGGTTCATGACCGTGTTCTGGGTCGGGCAGCGGCTGGGGGGCGCCGTCCACGACCCGGCCCGGCTCCGGTGGATCCCGCGGACGCCGCTCGCCCGCGCCGAGGTCTGGCTGGAGCGGTGGGGGCAGGGCGTCATCGTGGCCAACCGGTTCCTCGCAGGCGGCCGGTCGGTGATCGGGCTGCTGGCCGGCGCCTCCGACCTCCGCTGGGGGGCGACCACGGCCTGGGCCACCGTCAGCGCCACGGCCTGGAGCGCGCTCCTGGTCTGGGGCGGGTCGGTGCTGGGGCACGAGTGGGAGCGCGTGCTGGGCTGGCTGGCCGCCTACGGCCGCGTCGTGACCGCGCTGCTGGCGGTCGCGGTGGCCGCGTTCGTGGCCCGCCGGGTTTGGGCGGGACGGGCCCGCCGTGCGAAAGGGGGGAGAAGAGACCGCCCGGACCCCCTCTGAACCGTGTCGGCGGTTGACCGGGCGCCCGTCCGCCGGCTACCTTCGCGCTTCGCGATGCCCGCACCGCTGGCGTAGCTCAGTTGGTAGAGCAGCTGATTTGTAATCAGCAGGTCGGGGGTTCGAGTCCCTCCGCCAGCTCGCCGCTGGCATCGCACGTTCTTTCTTCGGGCAGGTGGCCGAGTGGTTAAAGGCGACAGACTGTAAATCTGTTCTCATACGAGTACGGAGGTTCGAATCCTTCCCTGCCCACGGACGACGCGCTTGCCACGGCGCCGTCGCGGGAGTAGCTCAGTTGGTAGAGCGTCACCCTTCCAAGGTGAATGTCGCCGGTTCGAACCCGGTCTCCCGCTCGTCGATGCCAGGTCGGGCACAAGCGGAGGGGCCAGGTGGGTCGCACCCCACCCTGCGCCTCCAGCGCCGCCAGGCCTGACGTCCCAATCGCCTCCTTAGCTCAGCGGTAGAGCACTTCCATGGTAAGGAAGGGGTCCCGGGTTCAATTCCCGGAGGAGGCTCCGGCGACCCGGCCTCCGGACTCCGCGTCCGGGGCCGGCGTCTCGTCACTCACCCCACACGCGAACACACCTCAAGCACCATGGCGAAGGAGCAATTTCAGCGCACGAAGCCCCACGTGAACGTGGGCACGATCGGCCACGTCGACCACGGGAAGACGACGCTGACGGC
>CANLSR010000008.1 GCA_947493945.1 uncultured bacterium
AAGTAGTCAGGCGTCATGGCAGCGGCGGCGAGTGGGATCTCAAGGAAGGCATCCTGATTGGAAACATCCCGCCGCTGCAAGCCGACGAAGGGCGTCAGCGTTCTTGGCTCGCCCAAGCGTCGGCGTCTACATTGTCACGAACAAGCATCCAGGTCGTTGCCCTTTGCGGTTGAGCGGCCCTCTTGTAGGTTGAGGTCGAGGCTCATTCCGAGCCTCCGAGTCGGCAAGCCCGCTTCCATCTCGGTCCAGCCGTTCGCGGCCAAGACCGTAGAACAGCAAGGGACGTAGGCTCGCGATTCTCGTCAGGAGTCCGAACAGTTGCCAGGGCCGTCGTCGCCTGCGATGCCGAGCCCGACTCACGCAAGACTGGGCCGCGGGCGAGAGAGACCCCCGTCCTCATGGACACACAGATCTACGTCGGCATCGACGTCTCGAAGGCCACGCTCGACGTGGCCGTGCGCCCCACCGCCGAGGCCTGGCAAAGCGCCAACGACCCGGCCGGCATCGACGCGCTCGTCGAGCGCGTGGCTGCCCTCGGCCCGACGCTCGTCGTGCTGGAGGCGACCGGACGCTACGAGGCCGCCTGCGCGGCCGCACTCGCCACGGCCGGTGTATCCGTCGCCGTGGTGAACCCGCGCCAGGTGCGCGACTTCGCCAAGGCCATCGGTCGACTCGCCAAGACTGACGCCATCGACGCGGCCGTGCTCGCGCTCTTCGCGCCCCCTGCCCCTGGGGCGGGGGCAGCGGGTCCGCCCAGAGCCCCGTCCGCTTCCAGATGCGCAGTCGGAGGCGTTGGCGGCGATCCTGGCCCGTCGGCGCCAGTTGGTCGAGATGCTGGTCGCCGAGAAGAACCGCGCGCACGTGGCGACGCTGGCGGTCCGGGAGAGTCTGGACGCCCACATCGAGTGGCTCGAGAAGGCGCTCCGCGCCGTCGACGGCGACCTGCACCGCGCCGTGCGCGACAGCCCGGTGTGGCGTCAGAAGGAGGACCTGCTGCGGGCCGTACCCGGTGTGGGCAAGGTCCTCGCGACGACGCTCCTGGCGGACCTGCCGGAGCTCGGTCGGCTGAGTCGGCGAGAGGTCGCGGCCCTCGTCGGTGTGGCGCCGCTGAACCGGGACTCAGGGGCCTTCCGAGGCCAACGGTCGGTGTGGGGCGGACGGGCGACGGTGCGGGCGGCGCTGTACATGGGGGCGCTGGCGGCGGTGCGGTCGAACCCACCGATCCGCGCCTTCTACCAGCGGCTCGTGGCGAAGGGCAAGCCGAAGAAGGTGGCGCTGGTGGCGTGCATGCGGAAGCTCTTGGTAACCTGCAACGCCGTCATTAGAGACGGGGCCGCGTGGGAGCCGAGCAACGCTCTCACGGCTTGACTTCCAACACAGTTGCTGTTCTACCGCCCCCAGCCAGAGGAAACCACTCCTCCTGCTAGACTGTGCTACAGTAATCGCTGCGCCGAGAATGGGGAACAGCGGCCTATTCTTTCTACGTCAGTGAACCGCATCCAGAGGTAGGCGTCCCATCCTCCACGTCTCCTCATCCCTTCTCTTTTCTCCTCTCTCCCACCGTGTCCGACTCCAAACGCCTCACCGACAACTACGGCCACGATCAAGCCGCAAAAGACCGCCAGATCGAGCCCTACCGTGAGGACGCCGACGGCGAGTACCTCACGACGAACACCGGCCTCCGCGTCAACCACACCGACGACTCGCTCAAGGCCGGCGAGCGCGGCCCCACGCTCCTGGAGGACTTCCACCTCCGGGAGAAGATGACCCACTTCGACCACGAGCGCGTCCCCGAGCGCGTGGTCCACGCCCGAGGCTCGGCCGCCCACGGCTATTTCCAGGTCTACGAGCCGCTGGGGGACCTCACAAAAGCCAAGGTCTTCCAGGACCCGGACCAGAAGACGCCCGTGTTCGTCCGCTTCTCGACCGTCGTCGGGTTCCGCGGCTCGGCCGACACCGTCCGCGACGTGCGCGGGTGGGCCACGAAGTTCTACACCGGGGACGGCAACTGGGACCTCGTCGGCAACAACATGCCGGTGTTCTTTATCCAGGACGCCATCAAGTTCCCCGACCTCGTCCACGCCATCAAGCCCGAGCCGGACTCCCAGACCCCGCAGGCCTCGGCCGCCCACGACAACTTCTGGGACTTCATCTCGCTCATGCCCGAGAGCGCTCACACCATCATGTGGGTGCTCTCCGACCGCGGCCTCCCGCGCTCCTACGCCATGATGGAGGGGTTCGGCGTCCACACGTTCCGCCTGGTCAACGAGGCCGGCAAGGGCCGCTTCGTCAAGTTCCACTGGCGGCCCGTCTTGGGCACGCACTCGCTCGTGTGGGACGAGACGCAAAAGATCGCGGGCAAGAACCCGGACTTCAACCGGAAGGACCTGTGGGACCGGATCGAGAACGGGGACTACCCCGAGTACGAACTCGGCCTCCAGGTCGTCGAGGAGGAGGAGGAGCACAAGTTCGACTTCGACCTCCTCGACCCGACCAAGGTCATCCCGGAGTCCGAGGTGCCGGTCCGCATCGTGGGCAAGATGACGCTGGACCGGAACCCGGACAACTTCTTCGCCGAGACGGAGCAGGTCGCGTTCCACCCCGGCCACGTCGTCCCCGGCATCGACTTCACGAACGACCCGCTCTTGCAGGGCCGGCTGTTCTCGTACATCGACACCCAGATCAACCGGTTCTCGAGCGCCAACTTCAACGAGTTGCCCATCAACCGGCCCGTCGCCGCCGTCCACAACAACCAGCGCGACGGGTTCATGCGGCAGACGATCAACCGCGGCCCGGTCAACTACTATCCGAACTCGCGAGGGAACGGCTGCCCGATGACGGCGCCCGAGTCCGAGGGCGGCTACGTCCACTACGCCGAGCGCGTCGAGGGCCACAAGGTGAGGGAGCGGAGCGACAGCTTCAAGGACTTCTTCAGCCAGCCCACCATGTTCTGGCACAGCCTGACCGAGGGCGAGCAGGACCGGCTCGTAGCGGCGGCCCACTTCGAGCTGGGCAAGGTCAAGACGATGGCGATCCGCGAGCGGATGGTGACCGACCTTTTCAACCACATCAACCACGACCTCGCCGTGCGCGTGGCCGAGGGCATCGGCGTCACGCCGCCCGAGACGTTCGCCGGGCAAGAGACGGACAAGCGGATCCCCGAGGTGAGCACGATCAAGCGCGGTCGCTACGACACCATCCAGACGCGCAAGGTGGCCATCGTCCTCGCCGACGGGTTCGACCACGACGCGTTCATGACCGTCAAGACGATGCTCATGGACGGCGGTGCCATGCCGACCGTCGTGGCCGAGCGGCTGGGGACGCTCACGGCCGCCTCGGGCGAGACGGTCGACGCCGACGAGAGCTACCTCACGACGGCCTCCGTTTTGTTCGACGCCTTCTTCGTGCCCGGCGGCGCCGGGAGCGTCGCGGCGCTCCAGCGGCACGGCGACGCGCTCCACTTTGTCCATGAGGGGTTCCGCCACGCCAAGCCCATCGGGGCGACCGGTGAGGGCGTCGACCTCCTGAAGATGGCGATCCTGCCCAAACTCGACCTGTCGGACGGCGACACGACGGTCGACAAGGGCGTCGTCACCGCCCGCGATGACCTCGGCGGCTTCCCCGAGGCGTTCCGAGAGGCCGTCGCGCAGTGGCGCCACTTCGATCGGGACCAGAAGGACCAGGCGCCCGCGTGACCTGCCTCCTCTCCTCTGACCACCCACGACCCGTGCTTCCTTGCCGACACTCCTCGCCTTCCTGAACTGGGAGCTCATGGGTGCTCTAGGGCAAGATCGAATATCACATGTAGGAGCCGGTCACATGGGACAGATCAGACCGGCCACATGGGTGACACGGCAGAGCTGCAGGCCGACCCTAGGCGCGGGCGCTTCCGGCCCCACGGAGACGGCTGTGTTTACGTCGCCCCCCTGCCGCCCTGTGCGGCAGCGCTCGGCTCAGAAAGCACTGGCGACCTCTCATCTTGGACGCCCCGCACCACAAGACCTACCAGACCTCGGAGGAACGGTCGCGTGGGCAGGGCGGCAGAATCTCCGAGGGCCCGTCCGTAGCTTGCCGGGCCCTCTCCCGGACTCCCCGTGCGCCCCTTTGCCCTGATGGCTCTCGCCCTGCTGGCGGCCGCCGGCTGCACCTCGGAGCCGGCGCCGCCGGCGGTGGATCACGCGGCGCTGCGGTCGGACTGGGAGCGCTGGGTGGCCGCGCGCGACTCGCTGTTCCGCTCGCCCGACTCGCCGCTGCTCGACGCCGACCGCCCCGCGTTCGACGGCCTGTCGTACTTCCCGTACGACGCCGCACTCGCCGTCCCCGCCGCGCTCGTGCCGGCCATGCGCCAGGAGACGGTCGACTTCCCGACCACCTCCGGCGCTCTCCAGGAGCACGTCACGGCCGGGCACCTGGTGTTCGAGGCCGGGGGCATCCAGTGGCGCCTGGAAGCGTACGAGCCCGTCGGCGGCCGGCCCGGGCGCCTGTTCGTCCCGTTCCGCGACGCCACCAGCGGGCGCGGGACGTACGGCGGCGGGCGCTACCTCGACATCGAGGTCCAGCCGTCGGGCCGCTACGCGCTCGACCTGAACCGGGCCTACAACCCCTACTGCGTCTACAACGTGACGTACTCGTGCCCGCTGCCGCCGGCCGAGAACCGGTTGGAGTTGGCGGTGGTCGCGGGCGAGCGGATGCCCGCCGAATGACACAGGTCCGGGCGGCACCCGGACGGTGCCCCCCGGCGATCACGGCGCCGTCGGGGCGGGCGCGAGCGGATGGCGGGGAACGTCCGCCAGCGGAACGGGGCGCGCCCGCCCCGGCCGAGGCCAGAGCGGGCGCGTGGGGGGACGAGCGGGGGCGCTAGTCGTCGTTGCCGCCTCGGCGGTCGCGGCGGCGCTGCTCCTGGCGGCGTTCGCGCGTCTGCTCCGCCGCACGGCGGGTGCCCTCGCGGCGGTCCTGGCGGGCCTCGCGGCGGTCCTCCCGCTGGTCGCGACGGGCTTCACGCTGGTTCTCCCGGCGGTCGCGGCGGGCCTCACGCTGGTTCTCCCGGCGGTCACGGCGGGCCTCCTGCCGGTCCTCACGGCGGCCGGCCTCACGCCGGTCGTCGCGTCGGTCCCGGGCACGCTCGCGCTGCCCGTCGTCGTACCGGTCGTCGTCTCGGCGGCGCGTGTCGTACCAGCCGCGGCGGGCGTCGTAGCGCCGGTAGCGGTAGTAGTCCTGGTAGCGCTGGGCGCCGTAGCGGTTGTAGTAGCGGTACGGCTCGTGGTAGCGGCGGTCCAGGACGCGCTCGATGTCTCGGTCGACGCGGCCCCAGAAGCTGCGGGCGTGGTCGCCCCGGCGCGGGAACGGGTAGGCGCCGCCTCGGTCGAGGGTCTCGTAGGTCCGGCGCACCAGCAGGTCGCGGATCGCGCGCTCCTCGCTGTTCGAGATCCGGAGGTAGCGGTCGAGCTCGTTGGCGTAGGCGCTCGCGTCGCGGTTGATACGCCGCTCGTAGTCGCCGCGGTAGCCGTAGTCCTCGTAGCGGTCGTCGGACCCGCGGCGGTAGTCGCCGTAGCCGCCGTTGCCACCGAGGTACCCCAGCTCGGCGCAGCCCGTCAGGGCGACGAGGCCGGCCAGGGCTGCGGCGGTAAGGAGAGATCGGTTCATCACAAGAGGGGGTTTATAGTGGTGGGGGCGCCGACTCGGCGATAGAAGAGCCGCTAGGGAGCCGAACAAAGTCACCCCACGGCACGCAACCGCCGTGCCGCACCCCCAGACTCGGATCCAGGCCCCTCGCCCCGACTCGTCCGTCCACGGTGGTGGACACGCCCGACGAACCGGTGACCCGGCCGCCGTCGCCAGGTCGCGACCGCCAGCCGCTGGCGGTCGGCGCGGGCGGGCCGGCCGCCGGGGCCCGGCGAGAGCGGGTTGCCGCGTTGCAGGTGAAGTCGGCGGGGACGGCAAACGGCGCGGGGGCTCGGTCATACCACGGCCTCCCCGCTGCTGACCCTATGCCCTCCCTCTCGCGCTCCCTCGCCCTCGGCGGCGCCATCGCCGGTGGCCTGGCGGCCACGGCGGCCGCGGCCCTCCGGCTGCCCGTGTTCGGGGGCACGCCCATGGGGGCGCGCCTGGAGCGGATGCGCCGGTCGCCCCGGTGGCACGGCGGCCGCTTCCGCAACCCGGTGCCCCTGGAGAGCGCCGGCTCGCCGGACGCGGTGTGGAAGTGGCTCACGGCCAACCGCGGGCTCCGCCAGCCCAGCGGCGGTGTGCCCACCGTGCGCCGCACCGCCGCCGACTTCGCGGGGCCCCGCGACCTCCGCCTCACCTGGCTCGGCCACGGCACGACGCTGGTCGAGATCGAGGGCGCGCGGTTCCTGATCGACCCCGTCTTCAGCCGCAACGCCTCGCCGGGGCCGCTCTTCGGCGTCGCCCGCTTCCACGAGCCGCCGCTGCCGCTGGACCAAGTCCCAGCGCTCGACGCCGTGGTCCTGACGCACGACCACTACGACCACCTCGACGCCGGGGCGGTCCGCCAGCTGGCCGGGCGCGTGCCGCGCTGGGTGTGCCCGCTGGGCGTCGGGGCGCACCTGGAGCGCTGGGGCGTGGCGCCGGACCAGATCACGGAATGCGACTGGTGGGACGCCGCGGAGGCGTCGGGCGTCCGGCTCGTGGCCACGCCCGCCCGCCACTTTTCAGGCCGCTCCGTGACCGACCGCGACCGGACGCTGTGGTGCGGGTGGGCCTTCGTCGGCGCCGAGCACCGCGTCTTCGCGACCGGCGACGGCGGCTACGACGCCTCGTTCGCGGAGGTCGGCCGCCGGCTCGGCCCGTTCGACGCGACGCTGGCCGAGGTCGGGGCCTACGACGCCGACTGGGCCGACGTCCACATGGGGCCGGAGCAGGCCGTGCGCGCGGTCCAGGACGCGGGCGGCGGGCTGATGGTGCCGGTCCACTGGGGTACGTTCAACCTCGCCTTCCACGGGTGGACGGAGCCGGCCGAGCGCGTCGTGGTGGCGGCGGAGGCGGCCGGCGTGCCGCTGGCGGTGCCGCGCCCCGGCGAGTCCGTGGTGCCGTCGGCCCCGCCGGCGCTCCAGCGGTGGTGGCCCGAGCAGCCGTGGCAGACGGTCGGCGAGGCCCCCGTCGTCTCGTCGCACGCGCCCGGCTGACGCGCGAGCCGGGGGCGAGCGAGCGGACCCACGAGCGCAGGGCGGGGCCGCGCCTGCCGTGCTGCTCGGCGGACTCTCCACCTCCAAGGCGACCCGCCGGTCGTGACCGAGCGCTCACAGGCCCGGCCCCCGACGACACGGTCCGCCAGCGGCCGGCCGGTACAAGGTGGAATCTATCGGAAGGGGTACGATCCGGGCGCGACCGCCCGTCTGCGCCGTATCCTGCCCACGTCCTGACCGTTCGCCCCGTGCTCGCCACCCTCCGCCGACTCCGCGTGCTGACCGCCTGGCTGGCGGTGTGCGTCGCCGGCGGGCCGGCCGCGGCGGCGGCGTGCGCACACGTCGAGACGGCCCCGGCCGCCCCGCCGTGCCACGAGACCGGCGACATGGCGATGGCCGGCATGGCGCACGAGCCGGCGCCGGCGGACCACCACGACTCGTCGGACGCAGCGTGCTTTTCGGCGTGCTGCGCCGGGCTCGACGCGAGGGCCGAGGCGGCCGTCGTGGTCCCGGCGCCTGCGCTGGCGCCCGTCGTTCGCGTGGTCGATGTGGAGGCGCCGGTCTCCGCGCCCGTCGTGGTGGCGGCGGCCGCCCGGGACCATCCGCCGCCGGGCCCGGACCTGCTGGAAACCGGGAGGCTGCGGATCTGATCGGGGGAGGGCGCGCGTGCGCCCGGCCCGCACGGTGGCGTGCGGGCCTGTCCAGCCTGGCCGACCTGCGGCCGGGCCTCCGTGTGGCCTGACGCGACCCGACCGGGCGCGTCGCCTCCCCCTGATCCATGTCCCGACTTGTCCTGCTGGCGCTCGCCGCCGGCCTGGCCGCGTGCTCCGCGCCGGCCTCCCCGCTCGCTCTCAGCTCCTCCCACCCCGCCTCGGCCGACGCCTCGGCCTCGCCCGGCGACGCCCGGCTGGCGGACCTCGCGCCCGTCCCCCAACCCGTCCTCCCCGCCGTCCTCCAGCACGAGCCGATGGAAGCGACGGACCACGGCGCAATGGGCCACGGCGCGATGCCCTCGGCCACCGCCAGCGCGGGCCCGGACGCCGCGCCCCCCGCCACGCCCGCCACGCTAGCGGACGCGCTCGACGCCTACCTCGCCGTTCACGACGCGCTCGCGGCCGACCGCCTGGACGCCGCCGCCGCCGGCCGGCTCGCCGACGCCCTCCGCCAGTCGACCGAGACGGCGCCCGCTGGCGACGCGCACCTGTGGCACCGGATGGCAGACGACGTGGCCGCCTCTCAGGCCGCCGCCGACGCGCTGGGCCGGTCGCAGACGCTGGACGAGGCTCGCGCCGCCTTCGGCCAACTCGGCGTCCCGTTCGCGTCGCTCGTCGAGGCCGCCGGCGCCGGCGACGGCCTGGAGCGCCACACGTGCGGCATGACCGACGCGCCCCAGGGCGGCGTCTGGCTCCAGCGCGCCGGCCCGCCCCGCAACCCGTACTTCGGGACGGCCATGCTGATGTGCAGCCGCGGGGCCGCGCCGGTCGGACACGCCGAGGACGCCCGATGACGCGCGCGCTCTCCCTCCTCGCCCTGCTGACGCTGGGCGGCTGCGCCGCCGTCCGCCCCCAGGCCGCCTTCGACGACGTCCGCCAGACGCTGGCGGGGCGCACCGACGTTCGGGTCGAGTGGTCGACGGGGTCGCCAGGAGACGCCGGCGTCCAGGCCGAGATCGACCGGCTCCTGGCCGACTCGCTCACGGCCGACGCCGCGGTCCAGATCGCCGTCCTGAACAACCGCCGGCTGCAGGCGACCTACGAAGACCTCGGCGTGGCCCAAGCAGAGCTGGTCCAGGCCGGGCTGCTCGGCAACCCCGTGTTCCGGGGCAGCGCCGGGTTCCCGTTCGACGGCGCGGGCTCGACCAGCCTGGGCCTAGGCGTGGCGCTCCAGTTTCTGGACGTGTTCGCGATCCCCTTGCGCCGGTCCGTGGCTCAGGACGAGTACCAGGCGGCTCGCGTGCGCGTCGCCGAGGCCGTGCTCGACCTGGCCGCCGAGACGCGCGTCGCGTTCGTCCAGGCCCAGGCCGCCCGGTTGCGCGTCGCGTTCCAGCAGCGCGCCGTCGCCAACGCCGAGGCCGGGTACCAGGCGGCGCTCCTGCTCCGCGAGGCCGGCAATGTGCCGTCGGTGGAGCTCTTGGCCGAGCAGGCGCTCTACGAGCAGGCCCGGCTCGACCTGCTGGCGGCCCAGGCCGAGGCCGGCGAGCGGCGCGAGGCGCTGGCGCGCCGGCTGGGCGTCTTTGGAGCTCGGGCCGAGTTCGTCGTCGCGGGCGTCTTGCCACCCGTCCCGGCCCAGGACCTCGACCTGTCCGACCTGGAGTCGCAGGCCGTCGCCGCCAGCCTGGCCGTCGAGGCCGCCCGGCTGGACGCCGCCGCCGTCGGCCGCCGGCTGGGGCTGACCCGCCTCCAGACGGCGCTGCCCGACCTCGAGATCGGCGGCGAGGCCGAGCGCGACGACGGCGAGTGGCGGGCCGGGCCCGAGGTCGAGATCGCGCTTCCGCTCCTGGACCAAGGGCAGGCAAGGCGCGCGGCCGTCCAGTCGGAGCTGAGGCGGCGCCAGGCGCTGGTCTACGCGACTGCCGTCGACGTCCGCTCGGCCGCTCGCGTGCTGGCGCTCCGGCTGGAGGCCCGCGCGCGCGTCGCCCGCCAGTACCAGGCCGTCGTGCTCCCGCTGCGCGCCGAGGTCACGGCCCAGACCGTCCGCCAGTACAACGCGATGCAGACCGGCGTCTTCGGGCTGCTCCAGGCCCAGGCCGCCGAGGTCGACGCCGCCCGCCGCTACGCCGACGCCCTGGCCGGCTACTGGACCGCCCGGGCCGACGTCGAGGCGCTCCGCCAGGGCCGGATGCCTTCTTTGGATGGGAGCGACGCGATGTCCAGCGAGTCGTCCACGAGGATGCAATCTGACGAGGACCACTAGCGCTGCCCCTATCGCGCCCGGTAGCACCGTACGGGCGCATTGCAACACGTCCCTACTGTTCGAGGCGGGGCCACATACGCTCCAAACATATAAAACAATGAACAACCCCATCAACCGCCGCGACTGGCTGGCGACCGGCGCCGCCGCCCTCGGCGGGCTGGCCCTCGGCAGCCGCCGCGCGCGCGCGCTCCCCGTCACCTGGGACCCCGCCGCCGCCGCCGACGGCCTGGCTCCCGGCCCGCTAGCTGGCGCTGTCCCTGGCGGGGTGGCGCCGCCCGCCGCCGACACGTCCGACGTCCCGGTGGCCACGCCCGCACCGGCCGCCAGCGCGCAGCGGACGGGCGCGGTCCTGTCCACACAGTGGGACGGCGACCGGCCCGCCCGCGTCTACACGCCCGACGGCGCCTCCATCACCGGCCGCCGCGCCGACGACGGCGCCTGGGTGTACCACTACACCGTCGGCGAGGTCGAGCACGAGTTCGCGCCCGGCCTGACGGCCACGTGCTGGGGCTACAACGGCCGCGTCCACGGACCGACGTTCGAGGGCGTCGAGGGCGACCGCGTCCGGATCTACGCCACCAACCGGCTCGCCACGCCGACGACCATCCACTGGCACGGCGTCTTCCTCCCCTCCGGCATGGACGGCGTGGGCGGGCTGAGCCAGCCGGTGATCCCGCCGGGCGAGACGTTCCTGTACGAGTTCCCGCTCCGCCAGAACGGGACGTTCATGTACCACGCCCACCACGACGAGATGACCCAGATCGCGCTGGGCCTAACGGGGATGTTTGTCGTCCACCCTAAGAGAGATCCCAACCCGGTCGACCGCGACATCGCGATCATGCTGCACGAGTGGTACGTGGAGCCGGGGACGAGCCGGCCGGACCCCAACGTGATGAGCGACTTCAACCTGCTCACCATGAACGGCAAGGCGTTCCCCGGAACGAGCCCCTTGGTGGTGGGCCACAACGACCGCGTGCGGCTGCGCTTTGGCAACCTGTCGCCGATGGACCACCACCCGATCCACCTCCACGGCCACGCCTGGAAGATCGTCGCGACCGACGGCGGGCCGATCCCGCCCGCGGGCCAGTGGCCCGAGAGTACGGTCCTGGTCCCCGTCGGCGCCACGCGGACGGTCGAGTTCGTGGCCGACGCCCTGGGCGACTGGGCCATGCACTGCCACATGACGCACCACGTGATGAACCAGATGGGCCACGAGGTCCCCAACACGGTCGGCGTGGATGGCCAGCGGCTAGACCGCGCCGTCCAGCCGATCGCGCCGGGCTACGCCACGATGGGCCAGAACGGGATGGACGAGCACGGCGCCCACGTCGAGATGGGCCACATGCCCGTCCCCGAGAACTCGATCCCGATGGTGGGCGAGGCCGGCCCGTTCGGCTACATCACGATGGGCGGGATGTACACCAACCTGATGGTCCGCCCCAAGCCGGTCGACACCGACCGCCACCCGGGCTGGTACGACCACCCGCCGGGCACGGTCGCCCGGGCCGTGACCTCCGCCCAGGCCGCCGCCGACGGCGTCCGCATCGCCTAGCCCCCCGTCCCGCTGGCGCTCGCCGTCCGCCAGCGGGGCAATTCGTCGACGGCCTCCCTTCCCCCACTCCCATGTCCTACAAACGGTTCTTCGCCATGATCGCGACCTCGACGGTCGTGATGCTCGCCCTGATGTACACGACGGTCTACACCCTGGACCACGTCTGGTGGAGCGACACCAAGGTCTTTATGGCCCTCTACATGGGCGCCACGATGGCCGTCATCATGCTGGCGTTCATGCTCAAGATGTACGACAACCCCAAGGTGAACGCGGCCATCTTCGCCGGCAGCGTCGTCGTGTTCGGCCTGTTCCTGTGGCTGGCGCGGAGCCAGTCCACCGTCGGCGACGTGGCCTGGATGAAGGCCATGATCCCGCACCACTCCATCGCCATCCTGACGTCGGAGCGCGCCCAGATCGAGGACCCGCGCGTCCGCGAGCTGGCGGACGAGATTATCGAGGCCCAGCGCCGCGAGATCGCCGAGATGGAGGCGCTGATCGCGGACCTGGAGGGCCAGTAGGCTCGGGCCCGCCCCGCTAACGGCGCGCGGCGCCAGCCCGGAGGGGCAGCGCCAGCCAGCGGGGTGCGATGACACGACGGCGGCACGGGTCGGGGCGTCTTTCCCCAGTCCGGCGGGTGGAACGGCGCCTCGCCCGCCCGGGTCTCACCCGCTGCCCCCCGAACGACGTTGACCGCCACCCCATGGACGACCGCATCCTGATCCGCGGTGCCCGCGAGCACAACTTGCAGGGCATCGACCTCGACATCCCCCGCAACGAGCTAGTGGTGATCACCGGGCTGAGCGGCTCCGGCAAGTCGTCGCTCGCCTTCGACACGATCTACGCCGAAGGACAAAGGCGCTACATGGAGTCGCTCTCCAGCTACGCCCGCCAGTTCCTGGGCGTCATGGAGCGGCCGGACGTGGACTTTATCGACGGACTCAGCCCGGTCATCGCCATCGAGCAGAAGACGGTGTCGCGGAACCCGCGCTCGACGGTCGGCACGGTGACCGAGATCTACGACTTTCTCCGGCTCTTGTACGCCCGCGCCGCCGACGCCTACTCCTACGTCTCGGGCGCGCCCATGCGCCGCCAGTCGGACGACGAGATCATCGACGCCATCGCGGCGCTGCCCGAGGGCACGCGCGTTCAGATCCTGGCGCCGGTCGTGCGCGGGCGCAAGGGCCACTACCGGGACCTGTTCGAGCAGACGGCCAAGAGCGGCTTCGAGCGCGTCCGCACCGACGGCGAGGTGCGCGAGATCACCAAGGGCATGCAGCTCGACCGCTACAAGGTCCACGATGTCGAGGTGGTCGTCGACCGGCTGGTGGTCAAGGACGGCGTGCGGCCGCGGATCTCCCAGGCGGCCGAGATCGCCCTGGGCATGGGCGGAGGCACCCTCGTTGTGCAGATCGACAAGGCCGGCGACGAAAGCGTCGAGACTGGCGACGTGCTGTTTTCGCGCCACCTGACGGCGCCCCAGGACGGGCTGAGCTACGAGGACCCGTCGCCCAACACGTTCAGCTTCAACTCGCCGTACGGCGCGTGCCCGGCGTGCAACGGGCTGGGCGTGCGCAAGGAGATCGACCCGGACCTGATCGTCCCCAACCCGCGCAAGAGCATCGACCAGGGCGGGCTGGCGCCGCTGGGCAAGCCGCGCGACGTCTGGGTCTTTAGCCAGCTGGCGGCCGTCGCGACGGCGTACGGGTTCGGCTACGACACGCCGTTCGAGGACCTGTCGGACGAGCAGCGCGACGTGATCCTGAACGGGGCCGGCGACGAGCAGTTCGACATCGTCTACAAGTACAAAGGCCGCCAGGTCACCTACCAGCACCGGTTCGGCGGCGTCTACGGCCACGTCCAGCACACGCTCGACAACGCGACCTCGAAGGCGCAGAAGGCGTGGGGCGAGGCGTTCATGCGCGTTCGGGCGTGCGGCGTGTGCGGCGGCGGCCGGCTCAAGCCCGAGTCGCTGGCGTACCGGATCGGCAACGCGGGCACGTACGAGGGCGACGCGAGCATCGCCGACCTGGTCCAGCTCGACCTGCGCGCGCTCGCGGCGTGGCTGGCGGAGCTGGAGCTCGACGGCCGGCAGGCGACGATCGGCGAGCCCATCGTCAAGGAGATCCGCGAGCGCGTGGACTTTATGCTCAACGTCGGCCTGGACTACCTGACGTTGGACCGCCCGGCGCGGACGCTCTCTGGCGGCGAGAGCCAGCGGATCCGGCTCGCGACCCAGATCGGGACCCAGCTGACGGGCGTGCTCTACGTGCTCGACGAGCCCTCGATCGGACTCCACCCGCGCGACAACGTCAAGCTCATCGACTCACTCACGGCGCTCCGCGACCTGGGCAACTCGGTCCTGGTGGTGGAGCACGACCGCGAGATGATCGAGGCGGCCGACTTCGTGGTCGACCTCGGCCCTGGCGCCGGCGAGTTCGGCGGCCTGCTGCTGGCGGCCGGCCCGCCCGAGGAGATCAGCACGTTCGAGGGCGACGGCGCGCCGCCGGAGAGCCTGACCACGGCCTACCTCGCCGGCCTCCGCGCCGTGCCCACGCCGGCCGCCCCTGAGCGGCGCCCCGGCAACGGCGACCGCATCGTGTTGAAGGGCGCGCGCGGCCACAACCTCCAAAACGTCGATGTCGAGATCCCCCTGGGCACGCTGACCGTCGTGACGGGCGTGTCGGGCTCAGGCAAGTCGTCGCTGATCAACCAGACGCTGGCGCCGATCCTGTCGGCCCACTTCCACAACGCGACGGCGGTCCCGCTGCCCTACGCCGAGATCGAGGGGCTGGACCACGTCGACAAGGTGATCGCCATCGACCAGTCGCCGATTGGCCGGACGCCGCGCTCGAACCCGGCGACGTACACCGGACTGTTTGGGCTGATCCGCGACCTGTTTGCGCGCCTCCCTGAATCCGAGATCCGCGGCTACAAACCGGGGCGTTTTTCGTTCAACGTCAAGGGCGGCCGGTGCGAGACGTGCAAAGGCGCGGGCATCGTCAAGCTGGAGATGAACTTCCTGCCGGACGTCTACGTCGAGTGCGAGACGTGCCACGGCCGGCGCTACAACGCCGAGACGCTGGCGGTCCGGTTCAAGGGCAAGAACATCGCCGAGGTGCTGGAGATGCCGGTGTCCGAGGCGCTGGTCTTTTTCGAGAACGTGCCCCGGATCGCCAAAAAGCTCCGGACGCTGGACGCGGTCGGCTTGGGCTACATCCGCCTGGGCCAGCAGGCCACGACGGTGTCGGGCGGCGAGGCCCAGCGGATCAAGCTGTCCAAGGAGCTCTCGCGCCCCGGCACCGGCCGCACGCTGTACATCTTGGACGAGCCCACGACGGGCCTCCATTTCGAGGACGTCCGTCACCTGCTGGTCGTGCTCCAGGCGCTGGTCGACAAGGGGAACACGGTCCTGGTGATCGAGCACAACATGGACGTCGCCAAGCAGGCCGACTGGACCATCGACATGGGACCGGAGGGCGGCGCCGGCGGCGGCCGCGTGCTCTACGCCGGTCCGCCCGAAGGGCTGGCCCAGGCCGACACGCCGACGGCGCCGTTTATGGCCGAGGAACTCGAGCGCGCCGCCAGCGAGGGCGGGCTGGGCCTCAACGTCCGCGAGATCGACCTCGACACGTTGCTGAGCGACGACGGCCCCGACTCCGACGAGGACGAGGTGGAGGAGGACGAGCCCGAAGCGGAGGCGGCATGACGCTGGACGAGTTCCGCGCCGAGGCCGCCGGCTGGCTCGGCCGCCCGGTCGACGACTTTGGCTGCACGGCCTGGGTCCACGAGCCCGGCCAGCGCCCCCGGATGTGCCCACTCACCGAGGCCGACGCGCTCTCCGTCCCGCGCGCCGAGTACCAAGAGCCCGACGGCGCCTCGACCCCGCGCGCGCCGCTAGACGCGGCCCCCTCGGGCGAGCCGTGCACGCTGCACGAGATGAAGGTCGTCTACCTGCTGGCCCAAAAGATCCTGGGGTTCCGCGGGGCCGTCCAGCCGTCGACGAGCGGGCGGTCGTGGAACGCGTACCGCGACGAGTAACCCGCGCCGCCGCGCCCCGCCAGCGGCTGGCGGGCGCCGTGCAGGAACCGGTAGCTTGGGGGCCGAACCCGCCCCGACTCCCTTGTCCCTCCCGACCCTCGGCATCCTCGGCGGCGGCCAGCTCGCCCGCATGACGGCGCTCGCCGCCGCCCGCCTGAGCGTGCCGGTCAAGATCCTGACGGACACCGAGACCGGGACCAGCCGCGGGCTGCCGGACGTGACCGTCGCCGACTGGACCGACCCGTTCGTGCTCCAGGCCTGGGCCGAGGGCTGCGACGCGGTGACGGTCGAGAGCGAGTGGGCGCCCGCCGACCGGCTCCGGGGGGTGCTGCCGCCCGACGTGGCCCTGCGCCCCGGCGTGGACGCGCTCGTCGCCATCCGGCACAAGGGCCGGCAGCGGGCGCGGTACGCGGAGGCGGGGCTCCCCCAGCCCGAGCACGTGTGGGCGGAGACGCCGACCCAGGCGCGCGACGCCGTCGCCCGGTTCGGCGCGGCCGTGCTGAAGCAGTTCGAGGGCTCGTACGACGGCTACGGCAACGCCACGGTCCGCTCTCCCGACGAGGTCGGGCCGGCCTGGGACGCGCTGGCGGCCGTCGGGGACGACGACCGGCCGGGCGGGCTGCTCGTGGAGGCGTTCGTGCCGTTCGAGGCCGAAGCGGCCGTCACCGTCGCGCGGCGCGCCGACGGCGAGTCGGTGGTGTACCCGGTCGTGCGGAGCGAGCACCGCGACCACCGGCTGTGGGCGGCGAGCACGCCCGCCGGGTTCTCGGACGAGACCGAGGCCGCCGCGCGCGACGCCGCCCTCGCCACCATCGACGCGCTCGGGCTCACGGGCGTCGCCACGGTCGAGCTGTTCGTGACCGACCGCGGCCGGGTGCTGGTCAACGAGGTCGCGCCACGCCCCCACAACACGGCCCACCTGACGCTCGACGCCCACCACACCTCTCAGTTCGAGAACCACGTCCGCGCGGTGCTGGACTGGCCGCTGGGCGACCCCGGCCTGCGCGTGCCCGCCGCGTGCATGGTCAACGTGCTGGCCACGCGCGAGGGCCGCGCCGAGCCCGACCTCGCCGCCGCGCTGGCGGTGCCCGGCGCCAGCGTCTGGCTCTACGGCAAGGACGAGGCCCGGGCCGGGCGCAAGATGGGCCACGTCACCGCCACCTCCGCCACCGCCGCCACCGCCCGCCAGCGCGCCGAGACCGCCGCGGAAGCGGTCCGGCTGTAACGCTGTTTCCAGAGGCGCCCCACGGGGCGTGTCTGCGGGGCCGCGACCGTGGGGACGCCCCGGCGGCGCGGCCTCCTCAACCTCTACCCCTATGACTGACCGTTCCCCGCTCGTCGGCCTCGCCATGGGCTCCGAGTCCGACTGGCCCACGATGGAGGCCGCCGCCGACGTGCTCCGCCTTTTCGGCGTACCGTTCGAGGCCCGCGTGCTCTCGGCCCACCGCACGCCGGCCGCCATGACGGCCTACGCCGAGACGGCGCGCGCGCGCGGCCTGCGGGTGATCGTGGCCGGCGCTGGCGGCGCCGCCCACCTTCCCGGCATGATCGCGGCGTCGACGGTGCTGCCCGTGGTCGGCGTGCCCGTCGCCACGCGGCACCTCAAGGGGCTGGACTCGCTCCTGTCCATCGTCCAGATGCCGGGCGGCGTGCCCGTCGCCACGGTCGCCATCGGGCAGGCCAAGAACGCGGCGCTGCTGGCCGTCCAGATCCTGGCCACCGCCGACGCCGCGCTGGCGGACGCGCTGGACGAGTACAAAGCGGGCCTACGGACGCTGGTAGACGAGATGGACCAGTCGGTCGCAGCGCTGGCGCAGGCGTCCGACTCCGACTGAGGGCGTCGAGGGCGTGGCCTCCACGTCGTCCGGCGGCCCCGAAAACGCCCGGCCGGCCGCATCAGCCTCCGAGGCTGGCGCGGCCGGCCGGGCCGGACGGTGGGCGCGGTCCGCAGAGGCGCGCTCAGTCGCCGAGCCCCAGCGCCTCCCGCAGGAGTTGCTCCTGCTCGGCGGCGTGCACCTTGGCCGAGCCCGTGGCCGGGCTGGCGGCGGCGGCGCGGCCAGCGTAGCGGATGCGCTGTTCGCACCCGCCGGTGATCGCCTCCAGCACGTCGTCGAAGCGCGGGCGCACGAACGTCCAGCCGCCCATGTTGGCCGGCTCCTCCTGGAGCCAGACGACCGGCTTGTCCTGGAAGCGCTGGAGCTCCTCGCGCACCGCCGTCTCGGGGAACGGGTAGAACTGCTCCAGCCGGGCGATCGACACCGAGGCCGGGTCGTCAAGTGCCTCGCGCGCCTTGAGCACGTCGTAGTACACCTTGCCCGAGCACACCACCAGCCGGTCGGCCTCGGGCTGGTCGCCGGCGATAAACGGCCGGTACTCGCCGTCCGCTAGCTCGTCGACCGAGGTCACGGCGCCGGGGTGGCGCAGCAGCGACTTCGGCGTCATCACGATCAGCGGCTTCTTGGCATCGCGCTTGATTTGGCGACGGAGCGCGTGGAAGTAGTTGGCTGGCGTCGAGTAGTTGGCGACGATGATGTTGTCCTCGGCGCACGCCTGGAGAAAGCGCTCCAGCCGGCCCGACGAGTGCTCCGGCCCCTGGCCTTCGTAGCCGTGCGGAAGCAGCATCGCCAGCGACGACGTCTGCCCCCACTTGGCCTCGGCAGCCGTGATGAACTGGTCGATCATGATCTGGGCGCCGTTGACGAAGTCGCCAAACTGGCCCTCCCACAGCACCAGCGACGCGGGATCGGCGACCGAGTAGCCGTACTCGAAGCCTAGGGCCGCGTACTCGCTCAAGAGCGAGTCGTAGACCTGGAACCGCGCCTGACCCTGGCCTGGGCCTTCCGGCGTCAGGTGGTTCAGGGGGAGGTGGCGGTGGCCGTCCGTCTGGTCGTACAGGATCGCGTGGCGCTGGCTGAACGTGCCACGCCCCGAGTCCTGGCCGCTTAGGCGCACCGGCGTACCGTCCAAGAGCAGCGTCCCAAAGGCGAGCGCCTCGGCAAAGGCCCAGTCGATGGTCCCGTCCTCGAACTGCTGGCGGCGCCGGTCGACGATCAGCCGGGCCAGCTTTTTGTGGATGGTAAAGTCGTCCGGCATCGTGACGAGGGCCTCCATCACGGTCGCCAGTGCGTCGCGGCTGGCGGAGGTTGCGACCTCGTCCTCGGCCTCGATGTGGGCCGGGGCCGAGACCGGCTCCAGGTCCTTCTGCTGCTCGGCCAATTCCTTCGTCTCGTCGAACGACTCGTCTAGGATCCCCTTGAAGTCGTCCAGGATCGACTCGGCCTCCTCGGGCGAGAGCTCACCGCGCCGGAGCAACAGCTCCAGGTACAGCTTGCGGACCGTCCGGTGGCTCCCGATCTCGTCGTACATCAGCGGCTGCGTGTACGACGGCTCGTCGCCCTCGTTGTGCCCGTACTTCCGGTAGCACACCAGGTCCACCACGACGTCCTTGTTGAACACCTGACGGTAGTCCAGCGCCAGCCGCGCCACGCGGACGGCCGCCTCGGGGTCGTCGCCGTTGACGTGGAAGATCGGGGCCTGGATCATGCGCGCGATGTCGGTCGCGTACACCGAGCTGCGGCTGTGCATCGGCAGCGTCGTAAAGCCGATCTGGTTGTTGACCACCAGGTGGACCGTCCCGCCGGTCCGGTAGCCCTCGAGCTGGCTCAGGTTCAGGGTCTCGGCGACCACGCCCTGGCCGGCGAACGCGGCGTCGCCGTGGAGCAGGATCGGGAGCACCTTGTCGCGCAACTGCTTCTCGCTCGCCTCCGGCGTCTCCTCCACGATCCGCTGCTGCTTGGCGCGCACCATCCCCTCGACGACGGGGTTGACGGCCTCCAGGTGCGACGGGTTCGACGCCAGCGTCAGCCGGGTCGTCGCGCCGCTGGGCGACGTGTGGACGCCGGTCTGGCCCATGTGGTACTTGACGTCGCCCGAGCCGTGGACGGCCTCCGGGTCGACGGTCCCCTCGAACTCGCCGAACACCTTGTCGTAGGGCTTGCCCAGGATGTTGGTGAGCACGTTGAGGCGCCCGCGGTGGGCCATCCCGATCACCACCTCGCGCGTCTCCTGGTCGGCGGCGTCCGACAGGACGGCGTCCAAGAGCGGGATCATCGTCTCGGCGCCCTCCAGGGAGAACCGCTTGTGGCCGATGTACTTGGTGTGGATAAACTGCTCCAGCGCCTCGGCCTCGTTGAGCTTCTGGAAGATGCGCTTTTTGCGCTCCGTGTCGATGGGCTCCCGAAACTGCTGCGGCTCGATGCGCTCGATCAGCCACCTCTTTTCCTGGGGCGACGACAGGTGCATAAACTCGCTCCCGACGTGGCCCGTGTACGTGTCCCACAGCGTGTCCAGGATGTCGCGGAGCACCATCTTGGAGTGGCCCGCCAGCCCGCCGCCGACGCCGGCCATGCCGCCGGTCAGGAACGAGCGGTCGAGGTCCCAGACGGTCAGCCCGTAGCTGGCCGGGTCGAGCTCGGTGTGGTTGCGGGGCTCGTAGCCCAGCGGGTTCGTGTCGGCGAGCAGGTGGCCGCGCACGCGGTAGGCCCGGATCAGCTCGTAGACGCGCGCCTGCTTCTCGATCTTGGACGTCTTGACGTTGGCGCCCAGGGCCGGCTTGCCCAGCGACGGCGTCGAGTCGGACGAGCCGCGGAAGGGCGGGATGTGGAGGCCCAGGCTCTGGAACACCTCGTCGTAGAACGAGCCCTCGCCCTGGATCATCTCGGCGATGGCCTTCAGGAACTCGCCCGACTCGGCGCCCTGGATCACGCGGTGGTCGTAGGTGCTCGTCATGGTCATGACCGGGCTCAGGCCCAGCCGCGACAGCTCGCCGGTGTCCATGCCGGCGTACTGGGGCGGGAAGCCGATGCCGCCGACGGCCACGATCACGCTCTGGCCCGGCATCAGGCGCGGGACGGACAGCTGGGTGCCGATGCCGCCCGGGTTGGTCAAGGTCGCCGTGGTCGAGGCGAAGTCGTCCAGGGTGAGCTTGCCGTCGCGGGCGCGCTTGACGATGTCGTTGTAGGCGCCCAGGAACTCGGCGAACGACAGCGACTCGGCGGCCTTGATGTTGGGCACGAGCAGCTGGCGCTTGCCGCGCTTCTCGATGTCGATGGCGAGGCCGAACGACGTCGAGGCCGGCTCGATCCGCTCCGGCTGCCCCTCGTGTTCGCGGAAGGCCGCCTTCATCGACGGCACGGCCTCCATCGCGCGCACGATGGCGTAGGCGATCAGGTGCGTGAACGACACCTTGTCGCCGCCGGTCGCCCGCTGGCGGCGGTTGATGAGCCGGCGGTTCTCCATCAGCAGCTTGACCGCGATCTCGCGCGCCGACGTGGCCGTCGGGATGGTCAGGCTGGCTTCCATGTTCTCGACGATCCGCGCGCCGACGCCCTTGATGGCCGACGTCTCGGCCCCGTCGGGCACCCCGACCTCGGGGGCCGCCAGCCGGGCGGGCAGCGCCGCTCCGTCGCCGCTGGCGGGCGCGCCCGAGACGGCCGGGCGGGCCCCGTTGCCGGCCGCGGGCTGCGCCGACGGCGCCTGGGCGGCCGGGGCGCCGTCGCCGCTCGGCCGCTCGGGCTCCGCTGGGGCGACCATCTGCGCCTTCGCCTCCGACTCGGACGGGTCCGCACCGATGGACTCGGAGTAGGACGGCCCGGGGTTGAAGTCGGCGAAAAAGTCACGCCAGCTCTCGCTGACGGACTCGGGGTTCTGGCGGTAGAGGGCGTAGAGGTCCTCGACGTATCCGCTGTTGAATCCAAACATGACCGCGGCGGCGATAAAAGAGAGTCGTGGGGACGAGAATCGAAGGTACGCCCGCGTCCCGAGCCTGGATTCCCCCAGCTACTCGACGGCCAGGTGGAGCTCGGCGACGGCGGCCGCCAGCCGGGCCTCGGCCTGGCCGGCCGTCTCGCCCGTCGCGATCACGTGGCCGGCCTCCTGGCCCGTTCCTGCGCGCGGCGCCAGCACGTCGCCGGGCCGGACGCGCACCGACACCTCCTCGACACCCGGCAGCGCCCGCGCGCGCTCCACGCCCTCGACCGTGCGCACGGTGCCTGGGCCGGGGTGCAAGATCTGGACGGCCGCCGACTGCCGGGCCCGGTCGGGAAGCGCCGGGCGCTCGCCGAGCTCCACCCGGAACAGCACCTCCCACGGGTCGATCCCATAGGCCAGCGCCATCAGCCGCATCAGGTGGCCGCCGGGCGGACGCGCCGCGAGCTCGCCGAACACCGGGCCGTCGGCCGTCAGGAACACCTCTAGGTGGGCGATGCCCGACGTAACGCCGAGCGCGCGCCGGGCCGCCTCGGCATGTTCCACGACGGCCCGGGCCCCGTCCCCCAGCGGCGCCGGCACCAGGCTGGACCACGCCGGGACGAGGTACTGAGATGGGTTGACGAGCAACGCCTGGTCGTCCACGCAGACGGTCTCGACGCTCATCTCGACGCCGTCGACGAACGACTCGGCCATCCACCCTGGCGGCAACTCGTCGGGCACCTCGGCGCGGTGGTGGACGACGCTCGTGCCGCGCCCGCCCGAGCCGACGGCGGTCTTGATGACCAAGGGCAGGCCTAGGCGCTCGACCAGCGCGTCGGCGCCCAGCGCCTCCTCGGCCTCGACCACGTCGGCGCAGCGGAGGCCGGCGGCGCGGGCGGCGCGCTTCATGGCGCGCTTGTCGGCGCACTTTTGGGCCGACGCCACCGACAGGCCGGGCAGCCCCAGCGCCGCGCGCAGCCGGGCCGCCGGGAGCACGGCCCGCTCGGTCAGCGCGACCACGGCGGCGGGCGCGAGCGCCGCCAGCCGGCCCGCCACCTCGCCCCACTGGCGGTCGGCGTCGGCGGCGTCGACGTGGACCACGTCGGCCAGCTGGGCGGCGGTTTTGGGGCCGGGCGGCGCGTCGACGACGGCCGCCAGCGGCAGGCCCATCCGCGCGGCCGCCTCGACGGCGCCCCGGCGGAGGCCCACGGCGACGACCGGCCCCACGCTAGACCTCGGCGCCCGACTGGACCGCCGCCTCCACGTCGGCGGGCTCCTTCGGGATCTCCGGCCCCAGGACGCGGTGGCCGTCGTCGGTGATCAGGACGTCGTCCTCCAGGCGGACGCCGCCGAACCCGACCCAGCGCTCGGCCTCGTCGTAGTCGACGAAGTCGGCGTGGCGGTTCTCGGCGCGCCACTGCTCCAGCAGGGCCGCGTTAAAGTAGACGCCCGGCTCGACGGTCATGACGTAGCCCGGCCGCAGCGCGCGCCCAAAGCGGAGGTACTTCGTCCCGAACTGGTCGCTCCGGGTCGCTTCGTCGGCGTAGCCCACGCGGTCCTCGCCCAGCCCCTCCATGTCGTGGACGTCCAGGCCCATCGCGTGGCCCAGGCCGTGGGTAAAGAACAGCGCGTGCGCGCCCGCGTCCACGATGTCGGCCGGGTCGCCTCGGAGCAGGCCTAGCCCGACCAGCCCGTCCGCGACGTGGCGCGAGGCGACGTCGTGGACGTCGCGGTAGGCCACGCCGGGCGCGCTGGCCTCGATGGCCGCCAGCTGGGCGTCGAGGACGGTTTGGTAGACGCCGAGCTGGCGGTCCGAGAAGGCGCCGCCGACGGGCGAGACGCGCGTGATGTCGGAGCTGTAGCCCGTCTCCGGCGCCACGCACCCGGCGTCGTGCAGGAGCAGGTCGCCCTCGGCCAGGACGTGGCCCGAGGCCGTGTGGTGGGCCACCTCGCCGCGCGTGCTCACGATGGACGGGAACGACGGGTAGGAGCCGTGGGAGTAGGCCGAGGCTTCGAGGGCCGCCGCGACCTCGTACTCAGTCGCGCCGGGCTGGGCCATCCACATGGCCGTCAGGTGCATCTCGGCCGCGATCTCGACGGCCCGCTCGATCTCGCCCACCTCGGCGTCGGTCTTGACCAGCCGCTGGGCGATCACGGCGTCGATCAGCGTCGGCGACGGCTCGACCGCGCCCGGCGCCACGCCGAGCAGGTCCGCCAGCCGGAGCCGCTGGCGGTCGCGGTAGGGCGGCAGCACGTGGACCGGCCGGCCCGAGGCGCGCGCCGCCGCGGTGGCGTCGGCCAAGGCCTCAGGCCCGGCGACGTGCTCGATGCCGGCGAGCGCGGCCAGGGTCTCCGGCGAGTCGACGTCGCCGTTCCACACGCGGTCCTCCAGGCTCGCCTCGCGGCCGTAGAGCGTCGTCTCGCCCGTCGCGGTGTCCAGCGCGACCGCCAGCCCGGGCGCGTTGAGGCCGGTGTAGTAACGGAACGAGGCGTCCTGCCGGAAGGGGTACAGGTTGGACGCGTAGCCCATCGCCGACTCCTCGTTGCCGAGGAGCACGACTAGGCCGTCGTCGAGCGCGTCCGCCAGCGCGGCGCGGCGGTCGGAGAAGGTGGCGGAGGAGAACATGGGGTGCGGTGGGGTCGGCACGGAATCTAACCGGCGTGCGCCGGCCGGCGGGACCTCCGCCGCCGCAGACGGGGTTGAGCCGCTCCCCCATCGCCCTCCGCCGTGACCCACCGCCTGCACACGACCACCTGGCTGCCGCACCCACGCGCCGAGGTGTTCGACTTTTTCTCCGACGCCGAGAACCTGGCCCGCATCACGCCGCCCGAGCTCGACTTCGAGATCGTGACGCCGACGCCCATCGACATGGGCGAGGGCACCTGGATCAGCTACCGCCTGGGCCTGTTCGGCGTCCGGTTCGGGTGGCGGACCGAGATCACGGCCTGGGAGCCGCCCTACCGCTTCGTGGACCAGCAACTCAAAGGGCCGTACCGGCGGTGGCACCACACGCACACGTTCGTGGAGGCCGCCGGGCCGGGCGGCCAGCCGGGCACCCAGATGGACGACGAGGTCCGGTGGGCCCTGCCGCTCGCGCCGGCCGGCGAGCTGGCGTACCCGTTGGTCCGCGCCCAGCTGGCGCGGATCTTCGGCTACCGCCAGCGGCGGATCACCGAGCTTCTTTCCTAACGCCGCTGTGCCACCCACCGACCGCGTCGAACCTGGACCTGGGCAGGAGTCCGTGTGGGACTACCCGCGCCCGCCGCGCCTGGAGCCGGTCCGCCGGACGGTCCGCGTCGAGTTCGGCGGGGTCGAGATCGCCCGGACCGACGCCGCGCTCCGCGTCCTGGAGACCAGCCACCCGCCGACGGTCTACCTCCCGCCCGGCGCCTGGGCGCCCGGCGCGCTGGCGGCGCGCCCCGAGACCTCGGGCTGCGAGTGGAAGGGCCGCGCCGTCTACTTCGACGTGGTCTCGGGCGGCGCTCGCGCCGAGAAGGCGGCCTGGGCCTACCCGGACCCGCGCGCCCCGCACGCCGCGCTCCGCGACCACGTCGCGGTCTACCCCGCCGCGATGGACGCGTGCTGGATTGGCGACGAGCGCGTGACGCCCCAGCCGGGCGGGTTCTACGGCGGCTGGATCACGTCGCGCGTCGTCGGGCCGTTCAAGGGCGGGCCGGGCGCCTGGGGCTGGTAGCCGCGCCGCGCTGGCGGACGCGCCCCGCCAGTCGGACGGGCAGCGGGCGACCCACGCCCGCCGAGCCGGTCCGCCAGCGGCTTAGTCGACCACGCGCTCGCCGCTGGCCGCGACCTCGGCCGTGAACAGGTCCGTCAGGCGGCGCGTGGTCTCCCCCACCGTGCCGTCGCCGATGGCCCGGCCGTCCAGGCGCGTCACGGCCGCCAGCTCGCCCATCGTGCCGGTGCAGAACATCTCGTCGGCGCGGTAGGCGTCGGTCAGCGTCAGCCGGTCGACGCGGTGCGGGATCCCGTTCTTCGCGCACAGCCCCAGCACGGTCGCGCGCGTGATGCCCTCGGGGCACGCGTCGGTGCGCGGGGTCAGCACCTCGCCGCGGCGGACCAGGAACACGTGCGTCCCGTTGCACTCGGCGACGAACCCCTCGCGGTCGAGGAGCAGCGCCGAGTCGGCGCCGGCGGCGTTGGCCTCGATCTTGGCCAGGATGGACTGCAGCAGGTTGTTGGAGTGGATCTTGGGGTCGAGGCAGTCCGGCGGGAACCGGCGCACGGACGACGTCTGGAGCGTCAGGCCGGTGCGGCCGTAGACCGGCGCCTTCCACTCGGCGAGCACGATCAGCGTCGGGCCGGCCTGGTTCAGGCGCGGGTCCATGCCCGACGTGATCTTGGTGCCGCGCGACAGCGTGAGCCGGATGTGGACCCCGTCGCGCATCCCGTTGGCCGCCAGCGTCTGGCGGATCTGGTCGACGATCTCGTCGCGCGTCGGCACGCCCTCGATGGCGATGGCGCGGGCGGAGTCCGCCAGCCGGTCGAGGTGCTCGGTCAGCCGGAAGATGCGGCCGTCGTACACGCGCAGGCCCTCCCAGACGCCGTCGCCGCCCTGGACCAACGAGTCGAACGACGACACGCCGGCCTGGTCGCGGTGGACCAGCCGGCCGCCGATGTTGACGATCAGGTCTCGGTTGCGTTCGTCAAACTGCTGAAGCATCGGTCGGGCGGAGGCGGTGCGAAAAGAGGGAGTCGTAAAGAGGCAGCGCCGCGTCGAGGACGGGCGCCAGCCGGGCGGGAACGTCGGGCGACGACGTGCGCGGCGGGTCGAAGCCGGTCGAGGCCCAGACGCTCTCGTACCAGTGCTCCGCCCAGACGCCGTCGGTGGCACGCGGGCCGGGCGCCCACGCCAACATGGCCGGGTCGAAGTCCACGCCCAAGGCGGAGCACAGCATCCGGAGCACGCTTTCGGGACTGCGGAGCACGTCGTCGCAGTCCACGACCGGAGGCGTCGCCCCGCCGCGCTGGCGGACGCGCTCGAACAGTTCGACCTGTTGGGGCAAGCCGGTGTCGGCCAGCGTCGGATCAGGCGTTACGCGGTCTAGGGACACGATCATGGCCGCCGGGTCGCGGATCAGGAACGCGTGGCGGAACGACGGCGCGTCGAGCCACTCGCGGCCCACGTCGGGCAGGAGGTGGTGGGCCATGTGCTTCTGGTACCACACGGCGCGGCCGTCGGGGACGGGGCCGGAGAGCGTCGCCGAGACCGTCCGCCAGTCGGTCGGCTGGGAGCGGAGCACGGCGTCGCGGCCGGGGTGCTCCAGGCCGGTCGCGGCGAGGTAGGCGGCGTAGAGCGGCTCGTCCACGACGGCCGTGTCGGAGCGGCTGCCCCACGACCGCATCAGCGCCGTCGACAGGTTGCGCGGCCCGCTCCACATCGCCACGCGGACGGGCGCAGGAGTCGGGCCTGCGGGGGGGGCGGACGGGCGCGGCGGTCGATGGGTCACGGGCGGAGTCTACGACGGCGCCATCAGCCGGAGACCCAGTCGGCGTAGAGTTCGGGGCGGCGGTGGCGCAGGAACAGACGCTGGGCGTGCGACTGAGCCACGAGGCCGAGGTCGAGATCCGCCACCAGGATCTCCTCCGTCCCCGCGCCCGCTTCGGCGATCACGCGACCGTCCGGCGCGCAGACGAAGCTCTCGCCGGCAAACGTCAGCCGCTCCTCGGCGCCCACGCGGTTGGCGAGGGCGGTGAAGTAGCCGTTCTGGAAGGCCGCCACCTGCATCTCGGCGTGGTACAGGCCCTCGGGCCACTCGCCGACGGCGCCGGCCTGGGGCACCACGACCACCTCGGCGCCGGCGACCGCCAGCGCGCGCATGACCTCGGGGTAGTGCCGGTCGTAGCAGATCGCCACGCCGACGCGGCCGGCGGCGGTGTCGTAAACCGGCATCCCGGCGTCGCCCGGTGCGTAGTACCCCTGCTCGTGGAAGGCCTCGTACTCGGTGATGTGCACCATCCGAGTCGCGCCCAAAAGCGTCCCGTCGGCGTCGATCACCGGCGACGTGTCGAACGTCCGGTCGCCGTCGCGCTCGAACAGGTTGAGCACCGCCACCACGCCGCGCGCTTCGCACCGCTGGCGGAAGGCCTGGACGGTGGGGCCGTCGAGCGGCTCGGCGGCGGCCAGCGCCTCGGGCGTCGCGCGGTGCTGCGGGTAGAAGGGCGAAAAGGCGAGCTCGGCGTAGGCCACCAGGTCGGCCCCGGCGTCGGCGGCGCGGTCGAAGGCGGCGAGCCCGCGCGCGAGGTTGTCGCCGAGGTCGGCGGTGGCGGGTTGCTGGACGAGGGCGATGCGCATGGACGTTCGGGGTTCGGGGCCTGCAAGTTGGCCCGCCGAGCCCGACCTGACCGCCCGAAATCGAGTTGGACATGACCGACCGGTAAACGCCGGGACTCTCCGCGCCTGGCCGATCGGACCCAGGGCCCTTTACCTATCGAGCAGTCGGGCCACTTGGTCGTGGGCGCGCTCCGCCAGCGCGCCGGCGCCCTCGCCCGGCCTGGACGGGATCGGACGGCCGACGCGGACGCGCACGCGGCCGGGCCGGGCCGTCCGCTGGTGCTCGTTGACCAGCCGCCACGCGCCGTCCACGGCGACGGGCACGACCGGCACGCCGGCGCGCTCCGCCAGCCGGAAGGCGCCGGGGTAGAACGCGCCCAGGCCGGCGCCGTAGCTCCGGGTGCCCTCGGGGAAGAACAGCACGGCCTCGCCGGCCGCCAGCCGCTCGGCCGCCTCCGCCAGCCCGGCCTCGGCGCCGCCCGGCGCCCGGCGGTCGATGAGCACGCACCGCGAGTGGCGCAGGATGGCGCCCACGACGGGCACTCGGCCCAGCCCGGCGCGCGCCACGAACACGAACGGCGCGCCGATGGCCAGCGTCAGCACCGGGATGTCGAGCATCGACTGGTGGTTGGCGACGTAGACCACCGGGCCGCTGGCGGCCGCCCCCTCGGCGCGGACCCGGATGCCGGCGCCGCCCAGCACCAGCCGAGACCACACCCGGAGCCAGCGCCAGAACGTCCGGGCCGTCGGCCACAGGGCCAGCGCGGCCAGGTTGGGGCCGACCTGGACCAGGCTCACGAGCGCGGCCCAGAGCAGCGTCCAGCCCAGCCACAGACGGGCGGCGAGCGGCGAGCGAGCAGGGGCGACCGTCGGCACGGCGCCAAGCTAGCGTCGCACCCGCCGGGGGTGCCGAGCCCGCGTCTCGCCGGGCGCTGGCGGCAGGGGCCAGCGGGGCGGTCCGGGACGCGCCCACACCCGGCCGGCGGCTTCCGCGCCTCCTGGACCTCGTCCGCCTCTTCCCTTGCGTTTCGCGGTCCCGGCCGGCCGCTGGCGGTTGATTGCGGGACCCAACCAAACGACCGACATGGAGCGCACGCTCGCCATCATCAAGCCCGACGCCGTCAAGGCCGGGAACGCCGGCAAGATCCTGGACCGCATCCTCGCCGAGGGCTTCGCCGTCCGTGCGATGAAGCTGGTCACGCTGACCCAGGCCCAGGCCGAGGGCTTCTACGCCGTCCACGCCGAGCGCCCGTTTTTCGGCGAGCTGACCGAGTTCATGTCGTCCGGCCCGTGCGTGCCCCTCGTTCTGGAGCGCGACGACGCGGTGGCCCACTGGCGGACGACCATCGGCGCGACGAACCCGGCCGAGGCCGAGGAGGGCACGATCCGCAAGCAGTTCGCCACGTCGATGGGCGAGAACGCCGTCCACGGCTCCGACTCGGCTGAGAATGGCGTCAAGGAGGGCCGCTACTTTTTCCCCGAGGGCGAGATCGTCCAGAACGGGGCCGACGTGGTCGACGCCTAGACCCGCGCCCCCGATGTGCCGCCGCCCCGCGCTGGCGGTCAGCGCGGGGCGGCGTCCGTTCCGGCCCGCTGGCGGTTCTCCTCGACCAACGCCTCGGCCCGCCGGCGGCGACCGCCAGCGCGAGGAGCGCGCAGCCGGCGCGGACTGAATCGGGCGCGAATACGCGGCCTCGGCGCGCACCCGGGTCTCGGGGGCGCCATCTTGCGGCCTCGCCCCCGACCGCACCCATGGCCCTGACCGAGCAAGAGCAGATCCGCCGCGACCACCTCGACGCGCTCCGCGCCGCCGGCGTCGAGCCGTTCCCCGCCGACGCCTGGCCCACGACCCACGCCGCCGCCGACGTCCTCGACGCCTTCGACGACGCGCGCCACCAGCCGGGCGAGGACGGGGAGCCGGCGACCGAGCCATTCCGCGCCACGATCGCCGGGCGCATGATGACCAAGCGGGTCATGGGCAAGGCCGCCTTTTTCCACCTGGCCGACGAGTCGGGCCAGATCCAGATCTACGTCCGCCGCGACGACCTGCCGGAGGGCTTCTACAACACCGTCTTCAAAAAGCTGCTCGACCCAGGCGACTGGCTGGGCATCGAGGGCGAGGTGTTCCGCACCAAGATGGGCGAGGTGTCGGTCCGCGCCGAGAACCTGGTGCTGCTCGCCAAGTCGCTCCGGCCGCTGCCGGTCGAGAAGGAGGCCGTGGACCCGGAGACGGGCGAAACGCGGCGGTTCAACGAGGTCTCCGACCCCGAGTTCAGGTACCGCCAGCGCTACGCCGACCTCGCGCTCCACCCCGAGGTGCGCGACGTGTTCCGGACGCGCCACCGCGTCGTCCGCACGATCCAGGGCTTCCTGGACGAGCAGGGCTACGTCGAGGTCGAGACGCCCGTCCTCCAGCCGCTCTACGGCGGCGCCGCGGCGCGGCCGTTCACGACGCACCACAACGCGCTCGACATGCCGCTCTTCCTCCGCATCGCGGACGAGCTGTACCTCAAGCGGCTCCTGGTGGGCGGCTTCGAGGGCGTCTACGAGATCGCCAAGGACTTCCGCAACGAGGGGCTGAGCCGGTTCCACAACCCGGAGTTCACCATGCTCGAGCTCTACGTCGCCTTCCGCGACTACGACTGGATGATGGGCCTGGTGGAGCGGATGCTGGAGGCCGTCGCCGTGGCCGCCACCGGCTCCGCCGACGTCGCGCGCACCATCGACGGCCAGACGCACACGTTGCGCTTTGCCGCCCCCTTCCGCCGCGTCCCCATCTTCGACGCGATCGCCCAAGCCACGGGCCACCACCTCTACCGCGACGGCGCCGTCGCGGGCCGCGACGAGATCGCCGGAGTGGCCCGCCAGCTGGGCCTGGAGGTGGACGACTCGATGGGCGCCGGCAAGCTGATCGACGAGATCTTCGGCGAGGCCGTCGAGCCGACGCTGATCCAGCCCACGTTCGTGACCGACTACCCCGTCGAGCTGTCGCCGCTGGCCAAGCGCCACCGCACGAAGCCGGGGCTGGTGGAGCGGTTCGAGCTGATCGCGGGCGGCAAGGAGCTGTGCAACGCGTTCTCGGAGCTCAACGACCCGCTCGACCAGCGCGCCCGCCTCGAGGAGCAGGCCCGGCTGGCGGCCGGCGGCGACGACGAGGCGACGCGCGAGATCGACGAGGACTTTCTGCGCGCCCTGGAGTACGGGATGCCGCCGGCGGCCGGCCTGGGCGTCGGCATCGACCGGCTGACCATGATGATGACCAATCAGTCCTCCATCCGCGACGTGCTCCTGTTCCCGCTGCTGCGGCCGGAGACCATTTCGGCAGACGACATCCCGGACGGCACCATCCGAGTAGTTGAGCTAGCGTCCGGGGGTTGGAGAGTGCTAGCCAGGGTTAATGGGGGAAACAAGTCCGAGACCTTTAGAGAGTCAGAGGTGGAGGCCGTGGAGTTTGCCGAATGGCTGCTGGAGCAGGGGGGCTACGACAGACTGACCATGTCATCCTGAGCCTGTCGAAGGATCTCGACGCGGTCGATCCGTCGTAGGCTCCGGTGCCGACAGGCTCCACCCTCGGCGCTGAGATCCTCCACTTCGCTCAGGATGACATGGATGGGAGGCCGCGTTCCTACTGGGTGTACATCCTCGCCAGACGGTCCCGGGTACTCTACACCGGCATCACGAACAACCTTGCCAGGCGGGTCGAGGAGCACCGAGTTGGACAGGGCAGCCAGTTCACCAAGCGCTACCAGGTCCACCGTCTCGTCTACTGCGAGGAGCATCGCCAGGCTAGCGACGCGATTCAGCGCGAAAAGCAGATCAAGGACTGGACGCGCGAGAAAAAGCGAGCGCTGGTCGAAGCGAACAACCCGGACTGGACGGACCTCGCGACCGACTGGCGGTGACCAGCGGCGAGCCGTTCGAATACACCTGAGGCCCGACGCCTCGTCGCGCCGGCGACGACCGCCAGCGGCGAGCGCGGAGACTCGGCTTCCACCAACCGGCCCCCGTCTGCGGAGAGGGTGGGATTCGAACCCACGGTACCCGTGAGGGCACTTCGGTTTTCAAGACCGACGCATTCGACCAGCTCTGCCACCTCTCCAAAGAGCCCCGCCAATCTAGCGCCGCAGCGACTCGTTCTCGTCGGTCAGCCGCGCCACCTCGCGGATGGAGCCCTTGAGGTGGACGCGGAGGTTGTCGTGCTCCTCGCGGAGCGCCGCCAGCTCGGCCTTGAGCTGGTCGATCTCGGCCTTGACCTCGCGCAGGCGGGCCTTGGGGACTCGGATGGTATCGGCGTCGTCGCTCATTCGGGGGGCCGCGGGTGCCCGGTTCGGGGATCGGAAGCTACGGCGAGCCGGGGTCAGCGGGGGCGCCCGTCGTCGATGGGCTGGGGCCGGTAGGGCGCCCGCTCGCCCTCGTCGCGGCCCGGCGCCTGGCGCGGGGAGTCGGCGCCGGGCAGGCGCGGGATGTCGTCGGAGGTCACGGCCGCCTGCTGCTCCAGCGTCAGGCGGTAGCCGCCCGCCCCGCTGGCGGCGCCGATGACGACGCGGTAGGCGCCGGCCGAGGGCAGCGTCAGGCGGACGCGGGCGCGGTCGCCGTCGGGCGAGGCCGCCGTCCGCGTGCCGTCCGGCCCGATCAGCACCAGCGACGGCGTGAACCCGTCGGTGCGCGCCTCGATAAGCACCCGGTCGCCCGTGCGGCCCCGGAGGACGTACGTCTCCGAGCCGCCCGCGGCCAGCGAGTCGCTGACGCCGGCCCCGGCCCGCAGCGCCGGCCCCGTCAGCTCCTCGGTCGGGCCCGTCTCCTCGCGCTCGGCCTCGACCGCCAGCTGGACGGAGTACGCCCCGCGCTGGTCACGGCTCTGGGAGGTGACCAGCACCGTGTGCGACCCGGTCTGGCCCGGCGTGAACACGAAGGTGACCACGCCGCCGGCGCGGCCCGTCTCCCCGCTCACCGCCCCGCCCGGGCCCGTCACGGTCACGACGGGCGCGAAGGCGCTCGACCGGACCGTGACGGTGTGCTCGCGGTCCTCGGTGCCCTCGAACTGGTAGCGGTCGCGGAAAAAGCCGTCGGCGCGCTCGCTGAACTTGCCGAGCTCGGCCTGGACCGCGGAGCCGCCCGCCGCCAGCGGCCGCACCGGCTCCTTCTGGGTCAGCCGCACCGCGTAGCTGCCCGTCTCGCCCGGCTGCCGCGACGTGATCACGATCCGGTACAGCCCCGGCCCGCGCAGGTCGGCGATCTGGAACGTCCGCGTCACCGACTCGTCGTCGCCGACGTCCTCGGCCTCGACGCGGTCACCGGCCGGCGTCTCGACGAAGAGGTCGGGGATGAAGTCGTCCGACGAGACCCGGACGGTGAGCAGGCGCCCAGACGAGTCGGCGGCGAACGTGTAGAGGTCGCGGTAGCGGCCCGACTCGTCCTCGAAGTCGGACTCGCTCAGGGAGCCCTGGGTCAGCCCGGGTTCGGCGAGCGAGACGGCCTGGGGGCCCGTCGGGTCGGCCGGCGCGGCCGCGACCGTCTCCTCCGCCACGGGGTCGTCGTCCTGGAGCATCCCGGCCGCCACGACGCCCAGCACGGCGAGCACGGCCACGCCTAGGGCGAGCAGCAGCGGCGTCCGCCAGCGGGAGGCGGGGTCGGGCGGGGCCGCGGCGCGGGCCGGACGCGGGAGGCCGGTCGCGGCGCCGTCGCCGGCGGCGAGCGCGGCGGCGGCGTCCCACGGCGCGGCCGTCGGGTGGCCGTTGGGGCATCCGCCCAGGGCCTCCCACGTCTCCCGCAGAGACACCTGGCCGCAGGTCTCGCACATCACGACCTGGTTGGTCGGCCGGAACGGCGTCCGCGTGAGGGGGTCGGCGACGCCGGCGCGCAGGAAGCGGGCGTCGGCGTCGGCGTCGAGGCGGTGGAACTCGGGCACGGTCGTCTCGGGCGGGGGACGGAGAAGCTAGCGCGGTCGGCGCGCCCGGTCCTTCACGCCGACCACGTCGCGACGCTCCGCCGGGCGGACTCGCCTCCCGCTGGCGGTCGCGGCGGGCGGGGCCCGCGGAGAGGAGCCGGCTCGCCCGCGAGGTCCGCCAGCGGAGGTCCGCCGCCGGCGGGCTCGGACGTCAGCCGGCGATGAGCCGCATGAACTCGGCCCGGGTGTCGGTGTTGTCCAGGAAGACGCCGCTCATGGCGCTCGTGGTCGTGTGCGAGTTCTGCTTTTCGGCCCCGCGCATCATCATGCACAGGTGCTGGGCCTCGATCACGACGGCGACGCCCTCGGGCTGGAGCACCTCGCTGATGGCGTCGCGGATCTGCAGCGTCAGCCGCTCCTGGACCTGGAGGCGGCGCGCGAACACGTCCACCACGCGCGGGATCTTGCTCAGCCCCACGATCCGGCCGTTGGGGATGTAGGCCACGTGGGCGCGGCCGAAGAACGGCAGCATGTGGTGCTCGCACAGCGAGTAGACCTCGATGTCCTTGACAACGACCATCTGGGAGTAGTCCTCCTCGAACAGCGCGCTCTCCAAGATGGCCACCGGGTCGAGGCGGTAGCCGTGCGTCAGGAACTGGGCCGCCTTGGCGACGCGCTCGGGCGTCTTGACCAGCCCCTCGCGGTCGGGGTCCTCGCCGACGAGCGCCAGGTGCTCGCGCGTCAGCGCCGCCAGCCGCTCGGTGTTCTCGGGGTGGTAGACGTCGCGGCGCTCGTAGAGCAGCGGGCTCGCCAGCTCGGAGGCCAAATCGGAATCGCCGCCGTCGACGGGGTGATGGTTCTCGGGGTGCTTATTCGCCACGGTACACGACGGAGTTGTTGGGGGTCTCGCGGAGCATGACCTCGTGGAGCCCGGGCACGTGGGGCGCCAGCTGCTCCCAGACGGCGACGGCCAGCGTCTCGGTCGAGGTCTTCTTGCCCTCCAGGAAGGGCACGTCGAGGTTGAGGTTCTTGTGGTCCAGCGGCTCGACGACGTGCTGCTGGATGGTCTTCTTCAACGCCGCCAGGTCCACCACGAAGCCGGTGTCGGGGTCGGGCTCGCCGGCCACGGTCACGTCGAGCTCGTAGTTGTGGCCGTGCCAGTTGGGGCTGTTGCACTTGCCGAAGGTCTCCCGATTCCACGCGTCCGACTGCTCGGGGTTGTGGAGGCGGTGGGCGGCGTTGAAGTGGGCCTTGCGGGTGACGTAGACGGTGGGCATGGGGGGAGTCGGTCGGTGCCGGGCCAACCCGCCAGCCGCTGGCGACGTTCCGGGCCGGGCGGGACGGTCAGCCCTCGGCGCAGGCGTCGCACGTGCAGTAGCCGCGCAGCACCTCCCACCGGAACAGGCCCGAGCCGTGGCCGTCGCCCCAGACGATCTGGAGCGCGTAGTGGCCGGCCGGCCTAAGCTCCTTGATCTCGTACGTCATCAGCGACGGCAGCTGGAACACCACCGGGTCGATGGGCTGGGCCATGTTGGCGTGGCCGCCGCGGCACTCGGCGCACGGGCAGGCGCGGCGCAGGCCCTCGTAGGAGTACACCGAGACGTGGCCGTCCGCCCACTCGACGGTCAGCGACTGGTCGCCGGCGTCGGCCGCTAGCCGGACGGGGCGGGCGGCGTCACTCGGGCCAGACGTAGCGGGTCGGGCCGCAGGGGCGGACGGTGCGTTCCCCGGCAGCGGGGTCGAGGGCGTGGATGTCTCGGGGCCAGTCATCTCGGAGGGCGTGGAGGGCGGCGAGCGCCGACGCGGCGGCGTCCCACTCGTGGTCGTTGGCGGTGCGGAGGTCGACGCCGAGCGCGAGGCTGAGGTCGGCGTCCATCTGCCGAGCCTCAACGCCGTAGTCGTAGCGGCGGTGCCACAACGCCCACCGGAGCACTTTGGGGTGCGCCTCGGTCACGAGCACGCCCGACTGGCGGTTGCGGAGGGCGAGGAGCACGGCCATCCCTCCCAGGCTCATCGACCCGTAGAGCGAGTTCGGCGCCGCGACGTTGAGCCGCACCTCCGGGTAGCGCGCGCGGAGCCAGCGGTCGGCCGGCCGCCACCCCGGAGGGACAGCGCAGCTACCCGCTCGGCCCGGTGCTCCAGCACGTCAGCGTGTCGACGCCGACCGAGAGCAGGTCGTCCGTTCCTATCGCGCCGAGCACGTCCTCGGCAGAGTTGTGGGTCGACAGGACCACGGACCCGGCCGCGCTCTCGCGGACCGCCAGCCGGGCCAGGCCGTGCCTCCCGTTTCCTCGCGGACCGCCAGCCGGGCCAGGCCGTGCCTCCCGTTTCCTCCCGGATCGTAGCCGACGACGGTGCCGGTCATTAGTACAGAGCTCAAGCTGGAGTCATCCTGAGCTTGTCGAAGGATCTCAGCGCCGCCCCTCCAAACCGTCGGTACCGGCGCCGACAGGCTGAGCGTCCGAGTTGAGATCCTTCGCGTTCGCTCAGGATGACAAGAGGAGCGTACAGCATCCCGAACTGTGCGCTAGAGGAAGAGGTCCGGCATGAACTCCGTGGCGCCGGGCGTGACGGCGTACTCCGACAAGTCGGTCTTGCCGATGCCCGCCAGCACCTCGTCGTCAATGTAGAAGTGGCCGGTCTCGGTGGCCGGCTGGGTCAGGACGGCGTGGGCGGCGTCGGCCATGATCTCGGGCGTGCGGCTCATCTCCATCATCGGCTCGCCGCCCAGGGCGAACTCGACGGCGGCCGTGGCGATGGTCGTGCGCGGCCACAGCGCGTTGGCGGCGATCCCGTACTCCTGGAACTCCTGGCCCCAGCCCAACACGCACATCGACATGCCGTACTTCGAGATCGTGTAGGCCACGTGGGGCGCGAACCACCGCGGGTCGAGGTTGAGCGGCGGGCTCAGGACCAGCACCTGGGGATCGTTGCCCTTTTTCGCGCTGGCCTTGAGGTGCGGCAGCGCGGCCTGGGTGACGCAGAACGTGGCCCGGGCGTTGACCTCCTGCATCAGGTCGTAGCGCTTCATGGGCGTGTTCTCCGTGTCGGCGAGCATGATGGCCGATGCGTTGTTGACCACGATGTCGATGCCGCCAAAGCGGTCCGCGGTCTCGGCGATGGCTTGCGCCACGCGGTCTTCGTCCCGGGCGTCCACCTGGAGCGCCAGCGCCTGGCCGCCGGCCTCCTCGATCTCGGCGGCCACCGTGTGGATGGTGCCGGGCAGCTTGGGGTGCGGCTCGGCCGTCTTGGACGCGATCGTCACGTTGGCGCCGTCGCGCGCGGCTCGGACGGCGATGGCGCGGCCGATGCCGCGGCTGCCGCCGGTCATGAAGATCGTTTTGCCGGAGAGGGACGCCATGGGGTCGGGAGGAGAGGGACCGGAAGGTAGACGCGCCCGCCCTCCGCCCCGCCCACTGCGGTACGCGCCGCCAGCCGGCCGGCAGAGCCGCTGAGTCCTGACTCCAAGCCTCCCAAACACGTCATCCTGAGCGTGCGAAGGATCTCGCGCCGACGCTCCGTGCCGTCCGGACCAGCGCCGACGTGCTGGGAGGCCGAGTCGAGATCCTTCACGTTCGTTCAGGATGACAAGGAGGTGCAAGGCGATCTAGCAGCCCTGACAGCAGAATCGGGACAGGACCCTGCCATACTTGACAACGCAAAGTACTTGGCGTACACTCGTCCCGTCCCCACGCCGCCATGCCCACCGACCGCCCCGCCCTCCGCCGCCGCCAGCCCGCCGTCGCGCCCGACGACGCGGTGGCCTCCAGCCTGCGCTTTATCCGCGAGACGATGGCGCGGACGGGCACCTTCACCGCCGTCCCCGGCTGGGGCGGCGTCGCGATGGGCGCCACGGCCGTCGTCGCGGCCGCCGTGGCCCACCGCCAGCCGACCGTGAGCGGCTGGCTGACCGTCTGGACGGGCGAGGCGCTGGTCGGCCTGGTCATCGGCGCCTGGACGACGGTTGCCAAGGCGCGGCGTGGCGGCGCTCCCCTGCTGAGCGGCCAGGGTCGGAAGTTCTTGCTCGGCATCCTGCCCGCCTTGCTCGTCGGCGTCGCGCTGACGCTGGCGGTCTACGCCTACCAGATCACGCCGACGGGCGAATACGCGGCGCGCACCGGCGTGTCGGACGCGACCGCCAGCCTGCGGCTGCTGCCCGGGCTGTGGCTGCTGCTCTACGGCGCCGGCGTGGTCTCGGCCGGCATGTTCTCCGTCCGCCTGGTGCCGCTGATGGGCACGCTGTTCATGCTGGCCGGCGCGCTCTCGCTCTTGGCCCCGGCCGCCTGGGGCGACGTGTTCATGGCGGCCGGCTTCGGCGGGCTCCACCTCGTCTTCGGCGCCCTGATCGCCCGGCGCCACGGCGGCTGACCTCCCTGACTATGCCCAAAAAGACCCCGCTCCGACGCGCGCCCCGGCCGGCGCCGACCGTCCCCGACCTCGACCCCATCGTGCACCAGCGCGTGCGCCTGGGCATCCTGAGCGCGCTCGCGGCCGGCGGCACGACCTCGTTTACCGACCTCAAGACGGTCTTGGACCTGACCGACGGCAACCTGTCCGTCCACGCGCGCAAGCTGGAGGACGCCGGGTTCGTCGCCGTCGACAAGTCGTTTTCGGACCGGACGCCGCTCACCGAGTTCTCGCTCACCGCCGCCGGCCGCCAGGCGCTGGCGGAGTACCTGGACCAGATGGAGGCCGTGATCGCGGCGGCTCGAACGGGCTGACGTGGCCGCTCTAGTGGGCAACGGTCGTTGCCCACTCACCCTTCCTTACTTTGAAATGCAAAGAACTCTCGACACCATACCCGGCCTCCACGTCGCCTGCGTCATGGACGGCAACGGCCGATGGGCCGAGCGCCGCGGGCTGCCCCGCCCGGCCGGCCACCGCGCCGGCGCCGAGGCGCTCCGCCGCGTGGTCGAGGCCGCGCCCGAACTGGGCGTCGGCACGCTGACGGCGTACGCGTTCTCGTGCGATAACTGGTCGCGGCCCCGGCCCGAGGTCGAGGCGCTGATGGGGCTCCTGGGCCGCTACCTCCGGTCTGAGACGGCGCGGCTCAAACGAGCCGGTGTGCGCCTGCAATTGATCGGCCGCCGCGACCGGCTGCCCGTCGCCCTGCGCAACGCGGCGGCGCGGGCCGAGTGGGAAACGCGCGGCGGCGCCCGTCTGGCGCTCCGGCTGGCCGTGGACTACTCGGCGCGGTGGGCGCTGTGCCAAGCCGCCGGCCGGCTGGCGGAAGCTGCGGGCGCGTCGGCGGTCTCGCCCCGCGCGGCACTCAGCAGCACGCCGGCCGGCTCTGCCACCCCGCCAGGGACAGCGCCAGCTAGCGGCGCGGCGCCCACGCCTGACGCCTTCGAGGCGGCGCTCGCCGACGCCCTCCACCCCGACGGCGCGCCGGCGCCGGCCGTCGACCTCGTCATCCGCACGGGCGGCGAGCAGCGGCTGAGCGACTTCCTGCTCTGGGAGAGCGCCTACGCCGAGCTCCTGTTCCTCGACACGCCCTGGCCCGACGTCACCGGCGACGCGCTGGCCGACGCCGTCGACGCCTTCCGCCAGCGCACCCGGCGCTTCGGCGGGCTGGCCGCCTGAGGCCATGATGATCCTCGTCCTCACCGCCCTCCTCGTGCTCGGCGCGCTCCTGAGCGGAGCCCTCGTCGCCCTCCGCGGCGTGCTCCGGCGGAGCCGCCGCTTTCCCCACTCCTTCTCCCCCAGTCCCATGATCAAACGATTGCTCGCCGTCACCTTCATCTTCGCAAGCTGCTCCGTCGCCTGGATGGTGCTGGGCGGCACCGTCGTCCACCGCACCGAGACCTCCGAGGCGACCGCCCGGGGCGACCTCGGGGACCTGTGGGGCGGCCCCCAGGTCCAGGTCCAGCCCGAGCTCGTGCGCCTGGACGAACGCGCGCGGACGGTGGCGCGCCAGGTGCCGTCGGACCAGCCTGACGGCTCGTTCGAGACCGTCGAGCAGGTCGTGACCGAGACCGTGCGCACGCCCGTTCCGCTCGACGGCAGCAGTCTCAGGGCCGACCTGTCGCTGGCCCACCGCAAAAAGGGGCTGATGTGGTACGCCACCTACGGCGCCGACTTCGACGGCCGCTACCGGCTCCAAAACCCCGGCGAGGCGGGTGACTTCGAGTTCGTGTTCCCGCTCCCGTCCGGCTCGTCGCTGTTCTCGGACCTGGCGCTGGAGGTCGACGGCGAGCCGGTCGGGGTGGACGTCGAGGGCGGCGAGATCCGCCACGCGCTGGCGCTCGGCGCCGGCGAGACGGCGCGCGTCCGCGTGCGCTACGGGTCGCAGGGCGTCTCGACGTGGCGCTACGCGTTCGGGGCAGACGCCGGCCACGCGATGGAGCCCGCCGTCGACGCGTACGGCGGCGCCCGGCCGGTCCGCCAGTCGAGCGGGGTCCGCACCGCGCGCGACGTCAAGCTGGTGGTGACGACCGACTTTGCCGACATCGACTTCCCCGGCGGCACGCTCTCGCCGACGGAGAAGGAGCGGACCGACGACGGCTGGCAGTTGACCTGGGACCCGGGCACGCTCGTGGCCTCGGCCGGGTTTGGGATCGCGATGCCGCAGCGGCTCAACCCCGGCCCGTGGGTGAGCCGGGTGACGTTCTTCGCGCCGGTGAGCCTGTTCCTGTTCTTTTTCGCCGTGTTCGTGCTCTCGATCTTGCGCGGCGTGCGGCTCCACCCGATGCACTACTTCTTCCTGGGCGCGGCGTGCTTCGCGTTCCACCTGTTGCTGGCTTACTTGGTGGACGTGGTGCCCGTCGGCGTGGCGATGGTCGTGGCGTCGGTCGTGAGCGTCGGGCTGGTGGTGTCCTACGTGCGGCTGGTGGCGGGCACGCGGTTCGCGCTCGTCGAGGTCGGCGGGGCGCAGCTGGTGTACCTGGTCGCGTTTGCGGCCACGTTCTTCCTGGAGGGCGCGACCGGCCTGGCCGTGACGCTGCTCTCGGTCGCGACGCTGTTCGTGGTGATGCAGGCGACGGGCCGCCTGGACTGGGAGGCCGTGTTGGCGAAGCCGGAGAGCGCCGGCCCGGGCGGAGAGGCCCGGCGCGGCCGGCCGGCCGTCGCCGTCTGACCCCGGCCGCTGGCGGCGTGTCTCGGCGAGAGGCGCCGCCAGCGGCTCAGGGGTTCTCCCGATTGGCGGGGCGTCCGGAGCCGGGCGCCCCGCCGGCCGTTGTGGGCGCCCCCCGCACCCACCCGATGGACTGGCTCGACCTTCTGCAATGGCCCGCGTTCGCTGTCACCGTCGCCGCCGGCTGGCTGGTGGCCTCCGACAGCGCGCGCCGCCGTCTGATCGGCTTCGGCCTGTTCCTGGTCTCCAACGCGTTGTGGATCGCGTGGGGCTGGCACGACGCGGCGTGGGCGCTGGTCGCGCTCCAGGGGTTCCTGGTCGTGACCAACGTCCGCGGCATCGCCGACAACCGAGACGACGAGGACGACCGGACCGAGTGACCCCGGCTCCTACGGCGCCAGCCGCTCGGTCCGCCAGCCGCTGGCGCCGTCGCGGCGGTAGACGTGGCGGTCGTGGAGCCGGCTCGGTCGGCCCTGCCAAAACTCAAACGCCTCCGGCACCACGCGGTAGCCGCCCCAAAAGTCCGGCCGCGCCGGGTCGTGGCCGGCGCGCTCGGCCTCGACGGCCGCCAGTCGGTCTTCTAGGTCCCGGCGGCCGGCGACGACCCGGCTCTGGGGGCTCGCCCACGCGCCCAGCCGACTGCCGCGCGGACGGCTGGCGTAGTAGGCGTCGGCGGCCTCGGCCTCGACGCGCTCGACCGTCCCCTCGACGCGCACCTGGCGCTCGAGCTCGGGCCACCACCAGACCAACGCGGCGCGAGGGTTGGCGTCCAGCTCCCGGCCCTTGCGGCTCTCGTGGTTGGTGTAGAACGCGAACCCGTGGTCGACGCCCTTGAGCAGCACGACGCGCGCCGAGGGACTGCCCTCGCGGCTGGCCGTGGCCAGCGTCATGGCGTTGGGCTCGCGCGTGCCGGCGGCCTGGGCGTCGGCGAACCAAGTGGCGAACAGGTCGAACGGGTCGTCGGGCAGGTCGGTGGCGTCCAAGGCGCCGCGCTCGTAGCTCTCGCGGAGGTCGGCGACGGCGGGAGAATCCGGAGGCGTGGGCATGGGGGAACGGGCGGGCTGGCGTCTCGTGGTAGGACGCCCCGCCCCGCCCCCGGTTCGATGCCCGACCTCACCCGCTCCGTCTCCACCGAACAGCACCTCCGGACGTGGCGCCGGTTCGCGCCGCTGGGCCTGGCGTCGGTCGGGTTCGGCTTGTCGCTCGTCGGCCAGGCGACGCTGCGCAAGGGCCGCGGCGAGCCGTTCGTGGCGTATGGCACGGCGGCATTGTGTGTGGTCAACGCCGGGCTGTGCCTGTTCGGCGAGGCCGTCAAGCACCGCGCCCTGGCCGACTGGCGGACCGAGTCGGCGGGCCGGATCCAGGACGCGCGGCCCTAGCGGCCTCCTCTAGCCGGCCCGCTGGCGGATGCGGTCGGCGGCGGCGAGGCCCTCCTCCAGCGCGAGGTGGACGCGGCCCTTGCCGGCCGTGTAGTCGCCGGCGAAGAACAGGCCGTGCTCGGAGGCGTCCGCCAGCGCGGCGGGCTCGGCGGCGGCGTTGGGGAGCGAGTAGCGCCAGCGCTGGGCGTCGGTCCAGAGCGGCGCCGGGAGCGGCCCCCAGAGCGAGCGCACGGCCCCGGTCGCGGCGGCGACCACGTCGGCCTGGGCGTCGTCGTAGTGGGCCTCGGTCCACGCCTCCGACATCTGGGCCAGCAGGATCGTGTCGCCTTGGGGCGCGCGTCCGGGCTTGTCGCTCTCGACCGCGAGCCAGGCCACGTCGTGGCCGCCGCCGTCGCCGCCGTGCTCCGTCGCGTTGACGAGCGCGTACACGTCCGCCGGGCGCTCGACCGCGTCGCGGAAGCCCCACACGACCGTGAACTGCGAGCGGTAGCCGGCCCCGCCCAGCGCGTCCGCCAGCGCGGCGGCGGCGGCCGGGCCGAGGTCGCTGTCGCGGAGGACCCGGGCCGTCTGCGGGGCCGGCGGCGTCAGGAGGACCGACCCGAACGGGCCGTGCCGCTCGCCGCCGTCGGTCTCGACCGTCCACCCGTCGGCGCCGGCCGCCAGCCGGACCACGCGCTGGTGGCGGAGGTCGAGGCCCGGCGTCGCGTCGCGCAGCTGGCGGCCGATCTCGGCGACGCCGTCGCGGAAGGTCCATCGCAGGCCGGGCTCGCGCGCGCGGTCGGGCCGGAGCGTGCCGTCGTCGTCGAAGGGCCAGACGGCGCCCCCGACCTCGACGACGGCCTCGCCCATCACCTCGCGGATCAGCCGGGCCGACGGGCTCCCCGGCTCCGGGCTGACGTACTGCGCGCCGTGGTCGTAGCGCCAGCGGTCCAGCATCCCGTTCGGCCCGGCCACGTCGCGCCAGCGCGTGGCAGCGCGGCCTCCAGCGCCGCGGCTTTTCTCGAACACGGTGACGGGGATATCCAGGGCGTAGGCCGCGGCCAGACCGGCGGCCCCGGCGCCGACGATGGCGACAGACGACATAAGGCGAGCAGAGGGGCCGAGTCCACCGGCCGCCGCCGCCACGGTTCCAGCTGGCGGCCCGCGGGGGCGCGGCCCACGCTCGACGCGCGCTCCCGCTACGCCGCCGCGACGTGGGCGACGGGCTGGCCCGGCAGCGAGACCGTGAACGCGGTGCCCTCGCCCTCGGCGGACTCCACCGCCAGCTGGCCGCCGTGGCCGTGGACCACGATCTCGTAGGCCAGCGACAGCCCCAGGCCCGTGCCCTCGCCCGTCGGCTTGGTGGTGAAGAACGGCTCGAAGATCTTGGCCTTGACCGACTCCGGGATCCCCGCCCCGTTGTCGGAGATCTCGACCTGGGCGCCGCCCTCGCCCCACGGCCGCGAGCGGACGCGCAGCACGGGCTCGTAGCCGGGCTCGCCGGCGCGGCTGCGCATGGCCTGGAGCGCGTTGTCGAGCAGGTTCAGGAACACGCGGCCCATCTCCTCCGGCACCATCTCGACCTCGCTCACGGCCGGGTCCAGGTCGGTCCGGATGTCGACGTTGAAGCCGGTGTGCTCGGCGCGCATCCCGTGGTACGCCAGCCCGACGTACTCCTTGAGCAGGCTGTTGAGCGGCGCGGCGCGGCTGGGGCCGGGCGTGGCGCGGCTGTGGGCCAGCATCGACCGGATGATGCCGTCGGCGCGGCGGCCGTGCTCGCGGATCTTGGTGGCGTTGGAGCGCAAGTCGTCGATCAGGTCGCCGGACTGCTCGAGGGCCTCGCCCACCGACCGCTGCGGGCCCTCGCCCAGCTCCTCCTCCAGGTCGTCCAGCAGCTCGACGGACAGCTGGGCAAAGTTGTTGACGAAGTTGAGGGGGTTCTTGAGCTCGTGGGCGACGCCGGCCGTGAGCTGGCCGAGGGAGGCCATCTTCTCCTGCTGCACCAGCTGGCTCTGGGCGTTCTCGAGGCGGTCCAGCGACGCCGCCAGCTCGGCCTGCTGGGACTCGAGCTCGGCGCTCCGCGCCTCCAGCTCGTAGCCCCGGGCCTGGAGCCGGTCGCGCAGCCGCGCCAGCCGCAACGTGCCGCGGTACTGGCGGCGGCGGCCGGCGTAGAGCGCGGCGCTCATGGCGGTGCACAGGAACGTGACCAGGAGCAGGTACACCAGCCGGCGGACCGTCTCGCCGGGGTCTAGCGTGGTGCCGACGGAGCCGGCCAGCGCCATCGACGCCGTGTGCAGCACGGTGATGCTCACGCCCAGCATCAGCGTCTGGACGGGCTGGAACGGGACCGTGCCCACGGTGAACAGCAGGAACAGCGACAGCCAGGCCGCCAGGAACCCGAAGTCGCCCCGGACCAGCTCCTGGTAGGCCAGGATGCAGGAGCCGGCGAGCACGAACAGGGTCAGGAGCCAGCGGCCCAGCATCAGGCCGGGCCGCAACCGGGCCACGACCAGGAACACGGCGGACGCCGCGTACACGAACAGCGTCCCCGAGAGCACCTCGGCGATCTGGCCCGTGGAGTCCATCACGTTCTCGCCGCCCAACACGCCCGTCACCACCGCCGCCACGACGGCGCCCAGCAGCACCACGACACCGAACAGGCCCGCCACGCGCGTCCCGATGACGGTGGCGCCGTCGAGCACGGCCCGGAAGCCAGGGTCCGTCTCGGCACGCGTGGGGGCGATGTAGCGCTCCCAGTAAAAGCGCAGGCGGACGGTCGGAGACATCGGGGTTGGGAAGCCGGCTCGTGGTACTCACCTGACCACGGTTTGTCCCCAACGCGCGAAGCCCCCCCGGCGCGGCCGCTGGCGGAGGTGGTCGCCGGGCCGCTCCGCCAGCGGGGCGGGACGGCCAAAGGCGCCGCGGCACCAAGGCGCAGCAAGCGCCTCCGCAGAACCGCGATCTTGGGAGACGACAAGCCCCGAACCCATCCCCCTCCCCGGCCCCTCGCTTCCCGTCGACGCGGTGCTCCCCCAACTGGCGGAGGCGCTGTACGCGGCCGGCGTGGCCGTGCTCCAGGCGCCCACCGGCGCCGGCAAGACCACGCGCGTGCCGCTCGCCCTCCTGGACCACCGGTCGGACGGCCGCCAGCCGGACGGCGTGGTCCTAATGCTGGAGCCGCGCCGCGTGGCCGCCCGAGCCGCGGCCCGGCGGCTGGCGGCGCAGTTGGGCGAGCGCGTCGGCGAGACGGTCGGGTACCGCGTGCGCGGCGAGTCCCGGGTGGGGCGGCGCACGCGCGTCGAAGTCGTCACCGAGGGGATCCTGACGCGGCGCCTGCTCGCCGACCCGTCGCTGGAGAGCGGCGGACGCGTAGCCGTCGTGATCTTCGACGAGGTCCACGAGCGGAGCCTGGCCTCCGACCTCGGCCTGGCGCTGTGCCTCCAGGCCCGCGAGCTGCTCCGGCCCGACCTCCAGGTCCTGGCCATGAGCGCCACCCTGGACGGCGAGCGCTTTGCGGACCTCTTGGGCGGCGCGCCCGTCGTGACCAGTCGGGGCCGCGCGTTCCCCGTCGACGTCGAGTACCTCGGCGCGCCGGCGAGCACCGCCAGCGGCCGGCCGCCGCGCATCGAGGACGCCGTGGCCGGGGCCGTCCGCCGCGCGCTGGCGGAGGAGACGGGCAGCGTGCTCGCGTTCCTGCCCGGCTCCGGCGAGATCCGCCGCACGGCCGAGCGGCTGGCGGATCTCCCCCGCGACGTGGTGCTGGCGCCGCTCTACGGCGACCTCAGCGGGCGCGAGCAGGACGCCGCCATCGAGCCGGCGCCGCCGGGCACCCGCAAGGTGGTGCTGGCGACGGGCATCGCCGAGACCAGCCTGACCATCGAGGGCGTCCGCGTGGTGGTCGACTCGGGCCTGGCGCGGCGGCCCCGGTTCGACGCCGGCAGCGGCATGTCGCGGCTGGAGACCGTCCGCGTCAGCCGGGCCGAGGCGGCCCAGCGCGCCGGCCGCGCCGGGCGGACCGAGCCCGGCGTGTGCTACAGACTGTGGAGCGAGGTGGAGCAGGCCGCGCTCCGCCCGTTCGCGCCGCCCGAGATGGCCCAGGCCGACCTCGCCCCGCTGGCGCTCGACCTGGCCGCGTGGGGCGCGACGCCCGACGAGCTCCGCTGGCTCGACCCGCCGCCGGCCGCCACCTTCGGGGCCGCGCGCGAGCTGCTCCGCACGCTGGACGCGCTCGACCCAGACGGCGCGCTCACCGAGCACGGCCGCGCGCTGGCGGCGCTCCCCATGCACCCGCGCCTGGCCCACCTCGCCGTCCGCGCCCGCCAGCGCGGCCACGCGGGGCTGGGCGCCGACCTGGTGGCGCTCCTCTCCGAGCGCGACCTGTTCCGGTGGGACGGCCGCCTGCCCGACGTCGACGTCCGCCTGCGCGTCGAGGCGCTGCGCGGCGGCGGCCCGTCGTTCCGGGGGATGCGGCTCGACCGCGGCGCGCTCGACCGCGCCCGCCGCGAGTCTCGGCGCTGGCGGAAGGCGTGGGACGCCCGCGACGCGCCCGGCGACCTCGACGCGGCCGGCCCGCTGCTCGCGCTCGCCTACCCCGACCGCGTCGCCCAGCGCGTGGCGGACTCCGCCCAGGGCGCGCGCTACCGCCTGCGCGAGGGCCGAGGCGCCCGCCTCGACCCCGACCAGAGCCTGGCGGACGCCCCGTTCCTGGCCGTCGGCGACCTGGACGACCGGCCCGGCGGCGCCCGCATCTTCCGGGCCGCCCCGCTCGACGCCGACGAGATCGAGTCGCTGTTCCCCAGCCAGATCGTGACCGAGGAGCAGGTCGGGTGGGACGGCACGGCCGGACGCGTGGCCGCCCGCCGCGTCACGCGCCTGGGGGCCGTGGTCCTGCGCGACGCGCCGCTGCGCCGCCCGGCGCCCCACCTCGTCACCGCCGCGCTCGTCGAGGGCGTCCGCGAGTCGGGCCTGGGCGTGCTGCCCTGGACCAAAGACACCACGCGGCTGCGCGACCGGCTGGCGTTCCTGCGCGCTCATCTGGGCGAGCCCTGGCCCGACGTCTCCGACGACGCCCTGCTCGACGGGCTGGCGGACTGGCTCGGCCCGTACCTCGCCGGCATGGCGCGCCTGAGCGACCTCGCCCGCCTCGACCTGGGCATGGTGCTGGGCGCCCTGGGCGGCCCGCGCGCCGACCTCGACCGGCTGGCGCCGAGCCACGTCACGGTCCCCAGCGGGTCCGTCCGCCCCATCGACTACTCGGACTCGGCCGCGCCCGCGCTGGCGGTGCGGTTGCAGGAGGTGTTCGGGTTGCAACAGACGCCGCGCGTGCTCGGCGGCCGCCAGCCGCTCGTGATGCACCTCTTGAGCCCGGCCCAGCGGCCCGTCCAGGTGACGACGGACCTGGCGTCGTTCTGGCGCGACGCCTACTTCGACGTGCGCAAGGACCTCCGGGGCCGCTACCCCAAACACCACTGGCCCGAGAACCCGCTCGCCGCTGCGCCGACGGCCCGCGCCAAGCGCCGCCGCTGACCCGCTGGCGCTGCGCCCCGGCGACGACGGCCGCTAGCGGGGCGCACGCGCATCGCTCTCAGGAGCGGCGGATCACAAACACCATCGCCGCTTCGTCGTCGTCGAACAGGCGGAGGCCATCTTGGTGACTGCGCAAGACTCGCTCTGCGTCGTCGAGCGTGCAGTTCCCGATCCTCAGCCAGACCACCTTCGGCGGCGCGCCGAACGCCAGGCTTAGGTCGTTGAAGTCGCTGTCTTTGGTAACGATCACGAATCCGTTTTCGCGGGCGTACGCCCACACCTCTGCGTCATCGGCCCGCTCCAGCCCTCGATCCTGAACGTGGGCGCTGCCAGGAAAAAGAGTGCGGAGGCGCCCGACGAGTCGCGGAGACAGGTTGTGGTCGAAAAGCAGCGTCACGCCGCCGCCGTCCACGTCGTCCGCTCACGGTCCGCCGCGAACTGGAGCGCCGCGAGCACGTCGGCCCGTTCCAGGGTCGGGAAGTCGTCCAAGACCTCGTCCACGCTCATCCCTGTGCCGAGGTAGCTGAGGATGTCGTAGACCGTGATTCGGAGTCCCCGGATGCACGGCTTGCCGCTCCGCTTGCCCGGCTCGATGGTGATGCGGTCGCGATAGTCCATGACGGGATCCGGGAGGCGGTCTCCACGAGGAACGCCGCCGTCGTCGCTCAGATCCTCCGCCACCCGCTGGCGCTCCGCCTCGGCGACGCCGGCCGCCAGCGGGGCGGACGCAGAAGCGCCCCGCACAGGAGAGTCCTGTGCAGGGCGCCTATTGGCTCTCTAATGAAGCTACGGCTTACGCCGAATTCTAGAAGCTCTGGGCATCCGTGCAGCCCGACGGCTTCGACGGCTTCTCAGGAGCCTCGTCCGATGCGATCTCCGTTGCGATGCATCCCGGGGCCGTTCCCCACACTGCGACGGCAACATAGTTGTTGTTCGCGGTGCTCTGACCACTGATGAGGACATCGGTCGCGGTCGCGTCCATGGTGTAGTCACCGTTGAGGTTCGTGTACGTACCGTCGGCGTTGGTATATCCGAGGTCGTTGAAATCGAGACCCGTAGTGGCACCGTCGCCACCGCCGAAGGCCTGCGGCTTGAGCACCCAGGCCTGGGCGTCGGAGGCGATGCGGACGCCGTCGTTGACGAGCGCGTCGGCGTTGGCCTTTTTCTGGTTCTCGCCGAAGGCCTGGATGCCGACGACGACCGCGAGGCCGACGATGACGATGCCCAAGACGAGGAGGAGGAGTTGCTGCTGTCCCATAGTGGTGTGGGGTTGGAGAGGCGGAGGCGCCCCGGGTGTAGACGCCCCCTGTGGCCGGGGCGGGAAGGAGGACGGCAGGCGCCGCCAGGGTTTCGAGCCCACCCCCCGCCAGCGGCGTGCCCGTTTCGCCGTCGGCCACCTGTCGGCGTTCAGTTTCCGCCCACATGCCGCGAACGCCCGCCCTGAGCCCACTGTCGCACACGAACGCTCCCAGGCGAGGGCCTTCGGGACCTAAACTCTCTAGCGACTCGGTTCCGAAACGAAACGCGCTGGGAGGAATCCCCCGGCCGAGCGGCCCCGAAGGAACCGGCGCGGGCCGTCGGCCGTGGTCAGGGCCTCCCTCATCCTCCAGCTCCATGCCCGACTCCAAGCCCGCCGGCTCCAACGACCCGTCCCTCCAGACCGAGGCCAAGCGCCTGACCGACGCCGCCAAGGAGCGCGCCTCCGACGCCGTCGAGGAGCTCAAGGTGGCCTCCAACCAGATCGTGGACCAGGTCCGCGAGGCCATCGAGGACGCCAACGTCAAGCGCGTCACGATCAAGCGCGAGGGCAAGACGCTGCTCGAGATCCCGCTCACGGTCGGCGTCGGCGCCGGCGCGGCGGCGCTCCTGATGAGCCCGGCGCTGGCCGCCGTCGGCGCGCTGGCGGCCCTCGTCTCCGACGTCACGCTGGTCGTCGAGCGCGACCACTCCGACGACGCCGTGGCCAACGTCAACGACCCCGCGCCCTCGGCTCAGCCCGGCAAAGACGCCAAGGGCGGCGACGGCAAGACCGTCGGCAAGCCGTCAGGCGAGTAACGCCTCCGACCGCAGCCGCCAGCCGCCGGAGGGGGCCGTCCACCGAGGCGGCCCCCTCTCGTTTGTATGAATCCGGACGAGACCCGCGCCCTCCTCGACCCGCTCGTGGACCGCTACGAGCGGCCGGCGTTCGTCGAGGACGACCCCATCTCGGCCGTCTGGGCCTTCGACGACCCGGCCGACCAGGAAGTGATCGGGCTCTACGCGGCGGTCCTCGCCTGGGGCCGGCGCTCCGTCATCCTGGCCAAGCTCGCCGAGCTGGTGGACCGGATGGGCGGGCGCCCACACCGGTTCGTGCGCGACTTTGGGGCGGCGCGCCACGACCGGCTCGACGGCTTCAAGCACCGCACGTTCTCCTCCGCCGACGCCGTCGCCTTGACGGCGTCCGTTCGGGCCGTGCTGGAGGCGCGCGGATCGCTGGGCGCCCTGTTCGCGAGCGGGCTGCGAGACGACGCCGACATCGGCCCGGCGATCCAGCACTTCTCGGACACGCTCTTGACCATCGTCCCCGAGGCGGGCGTCCGCTCCAAGCACCTGGCGCGGCCGTCGACCGGGAGCGCGTGCAAGCGGCTGTCGATGTACGCCCGCTGGATGACGCGGCCCGGCCCGGTCGATCTCGGCCTGTGGCCCGACGTCCGCCCCGACCAGCTGGTGATCCCGCTCGACGTGCACACCGGCACCCAGGCCCGGCGCCTGGGCCTGCTCACGCGCCGATACGACGACTGGCGGGCCGTCCAGGAGCTGACCGACGTGTGCCGAGCACTCGACCCCGCCGACCCGGCCCGCTACGACTTCGCCCTGTTCGGCCTGGGCGCCTACGGCGGCGACGAGATCGACGCGTAGGCGCGCGCACGTCTACCCGCCGACCTCGCCTCCGACGCCGCGGTACGACTGGCGGTAGTAGAGCAGCGGCTCCCGCCCGGCGCCCTCTACGATGCCCGTCACGTGGCCCACGAACACGGTGTGGTCGCCGGCCTCGAACCGGGCGTGGGGCTCGCACAGCAGCACCGCCAGCGCGCCGCGCAGCAGCGGCGGCGAGCCGGGCGCGTGCGCGAACGGCGCCAGCTGGTCGGCCCCGTCGAGGTCGGGGCGGGCAAAGTGCTCGGCGACGTCCGCCTGGTCGGCCGCCAGCAGGTGGACCGCCCACCCCCGAGCGTGGTCCAGCGCGCGGTGCAACGACGAGCCGTGCGTGACGTGGAACGACACCAGCGGCGGGTCCAGCGACACGCTCGTAAACGACCCGATGGTGGCCCCGCGCGACTCGCCCCCGGCCTCCGTCGTGACGACCACGACCGGCGTGGGGAGATCGCGGAGCGTCTGGCGGAGCGCGTTGCCGTCGGCGGGCACGGCGGCCGGGCGCTCGGGGCGGAAGTCGGTGGGCGGGGTCGTCACGGGCAGGCGGGGGCGTGGCCCGTAGGACGGCGGCACGCGTGCCCGGGTCCCGCCGGCGCGTCAGCCGACGAACGCGTCCTTGACCCTGCTAAAGAACCCCTTCCGGTTGCCCTTCGACGGCTGCGGCTTCAGGTCGGGCTCCAGGCGCATCTGCTCCAGCGCGTCCCGGAGCGGCTCCGACAGCCGCTCCGGCGTCCAGACGTGGACCTGCACCAGCTGGTCGCCACGCCGGCCGCCGCCCACCTCGGGCAGCCCGCGGCCGCGCATCCTGAGCACGCGGCCGCTCTGGAGCCCCGCGTCGATCTGGAGCTTGGCCCGGCCCTTGAGCGTCGGGACGGTCGCATCGGTGCCCAGGGCGGCGTCGGGGAACGAGAGGTAGAGGTCGTGGATCACGTCCAGGCCGTCGCGGCGGAAGTGCTCGTGCTCCTTCTCGTCGATCTCGACCCGGAGCGAGCCCGACGCGCCGCCGCGGACGCCCGCGTTGCCCGCGCCTCGGATCTGGAGGTAGTGCCCGCCCGAGATGCCGGCCGGCACCTCGACGGTCACGCTCTCCTCGCCCTTGACCCGGCCCTCGCCCTCGCACACGTGGCACGGCTCGTCGATGGTGCGGCCCTCGCCGGCGCACGTCGGGCACGGCTGGACGTTGACGAACTGGCCAAAGAACGAGTTGGATACCTGGCGGACCTCGCCCGCGCCCTGGCACGTGGGGCACGTCGTGTAGCCGGCCTCTTTGTTCTCGGCGCCCGTCGCGTCGCAGTGCTCGCAGCCGACGTACTTGCGCAGCGTCAGCTGGCGCTCGACGCCCTCGGCCACCTCTTCCAGCGTCAGCGCCAGCCGGACGCGGAGGTCGGTGCCCGGGCGGCCCTGGCCACGGCGGCGGCCGGGCTGGCGGCCGAACACGTCCTCGAAGCGGCTCTCGCCGCCGAAGATGTCCGAGAACGCCGAGAAGATGTCCGAGATGTCGGTGAACCCGCCCGGCGGGCCGCCGGCGGCCCCGCCCAGCCCGGCCCGGCCGAACCGGTCGTAGCGGGCGCGCTTGTCGGCGTTGGAGAGCACCTCGTAGGCCTCGGCGGCCTCCTTGAAGTTGGACTCGGCCTCGGCGTCGCCCGGGTTGCGGTCGGGGTGGAACTGCAGGGCCTTTTTCCGATAGGCCTTTTTGATCTCGTCCGGCGTCGCCTGGCGGGCGACGCCCAAAACGTCGTAGAAGTCTCGCTCGGCGGTACTGGGCATTGGGCTGGCGGGGTTGGGGGCGCGCTACGTGCAGCGCGCGCTGGGGTTACTCGGCGACGATGACGCGGGCGTGGCGCAGGACCCGGTCGTCCAGGCGGTAGCCGGGCTGGATCTCGGCCAGGACCGTGCCGGATGCGGTGCCCTCGGGCGCCGGCTGCTGCATCATCGCGTCGTGCTCCTCCTCGGAGAACGGCTGGCCGACGGCCTCGATGGGCGTCACGCCCACCTGTTCGAGGGCGGCGGCAAACTTCTGGACCACGAGGTCGACGCCCTGGCGGATCGCGTCGAAGGCCGGCGAGCCCGGCTCCTGCTCGGCGGCGCGCTGGGCGGCGTCGAGCGACCGGCGGAGGTCGTCGTAGACCTCCAGGAACGGCATCAGGACGCTCGTCCGCCCCTGGCGGACGGCCTCCTGGCGGTCGGCGACCGAGCGGCGGCGGTAGTTGTCGTACTCGGCGCTGACGCGGAGCAGGCGGTCCTGGAGCGACCCGAGCTCGTCGCTGGCGGCCGCGCCGGCCGTGTCGGGGCCGTCGCCGGTGGGCCTGGTCGCCTCAGCGTCGGGCGTGTCGGCGGCGGGCGTCTCCCCGTTGGAGCGGGGGGGGCCGTCGTCGAAGTGGGCGTCGGAGGGGGAAGAGTGGTCAGCCATGATGGAGAAGGGAGGGCCGGGCCCAAGATCGCCGGCGGAACGGCTGGGGTCGAACGAAACGGGCGGGAATGTGGGGGCCGGGGGCCGCCCGACGGCCGTGTCTCCGCCCAGCACGGGCGGCCGCCTAGTCGGCCGGGGTCTCGCCCAGCAGCCCCGCCACGTACTCCACCAGGCCGACGGCGCGGGCGTAGTCCATCCGCGTCGGCCCGAGCACGGCCACCGCGCCGACGCCGCCCGCCAGCCGGTAGGGCGCCGTCACGACGGAGTAGGCCGGGCCGCCGGGCCGCCCGCGCTCGACCTCGCGGCCGATCAGCACCAGCGCCCGGTCGGGGTCCCCGTCGAGCAGGCGCGGCTTTTCCAGCAGGTGCACCACCACGTCCTCGCTCTCGACCAGCTCCACCACGTCCTGGACCCACTCGGGCTGGGAAAACTCGGGCTGGGTCACCAGGTGCTGCGCCCCGCCGATGGCCGCGCGCCGGGCCGGCGCGGACTCCCGGAACAGCGACTTGCCGTTGCGGAGCACGACGCGCACGATCCCCGTCTGGTCGTCGTCGGCCAGGTCCTGGACGCGCTCGGCGCCGGTCTTGCGGATCTCGTCCAGCGTGTGGCCCGCCAGCCGCTCGTTGAGCCGCTGCACCACGGCGTCGACGGCGTCGGGCCGCACCTCGACGTCGACCTCGGCGGTCACCGTCCGCGCCAGGCCGCCCTCGATGGCGAGCACGAACAGGACGCGGGCGGTCCCCAGCGGCACCACCTCGATCCGCTCCAGCACGCCGGTCGACAGGCTCGGCGTGAGCACGACGCCCAGCAACCGGCTCAGGCGGCCGAGCACGCGGCTGGTGTCCCGGGCGACGGCCTCCAGGTCGCCCAGCCGGCGGCGGACGCTCTCGCGCAGCAGCCCGGCCTCGCGCGGCGACAGGCCCGTGACGTCCATCAGGTCGTCGACGTACATCCGGTAGCCGCGTTCGGTGGGCACGCGGCCGGCCGACGTGTGCGGGTGGCCGAGGTAGCCGGCCTCCTCCAGGTCCCGCATGGTCGTGCGGACCGACGCCGAGGACAGCTCGACGGCCTCGGCCAGCGCCTTCGACCCGACCGGCGCGGCGGTGTCGATAAAGTGCTGGACGACGCGCCGGAGCACGTCTTCTTCGCGGGCGCTGAGGGGGTCGGGGCGTGGCATCGGGGGGAGAACGAATCTAACGTCGCGGTCGTCCGCCCCGCGCCGGGCCTCCGCCGAGGCTTCATGCCGTGCGCTGGCGGGCGGCCTCCGCCAGCGGGACGGGCGGTGGGCGGGGCGCTGGGAGACGCCACGGCGCGGCGTCTCTACAACCTCGCGCTCCTACGACCTCACGTTGGACGGAGCGTGCGCGCGCCCGACCTCTAGACCCGGTAGTCCTTGACGCGCCTAGTCGTTTGGCCGGTGCGGGCGTCGTAGACGTTCATCGACCCGCTGACGGGGTCCGCCAGCTGCTCGACGCCGCGGCGGTCGACGTGGGTCGCCGGCTCGTCGAAGTAGCGGCCCGTCGTCTTGCAGAAGTAACGGCCTTTCTTGGGGTCGAGCCCGTCCAGCGGCGCGGGCAGGCGTTGGAGCGCGGCGAAGTAGTCGCAGAGGTCGGTCAGCGGGCAGCGCTCGCAGTGCGGCTGGCGCGCCTCGCACGTGTAGCGGCCGTGCAGGATCAGCAGGTGGTGGGCCTCGCCCCAGTCGTCGCGCGGGATCACGCGGCGCAGGCCCTTCTCGACGGCCAGCGGCGTCGGCCGGTCGTTGACCAGGCCGATCCGGTTGGCGACGCGGAACACGTGGGTGTCGACGGCGATGGCGGCCTCGCCGAAGGCGACCGCGACGACCACGTTGGCCGTCTTGCGGCCGACGCCGGCCAGCGTCACCAGGTCGGCGTGGGCGCGCGGCACCCGACCGCCGAAGTCGTCGCGCAGCATCCGGGCCGTCTTGGCGAGCGCCTTGGCCTTGTTGTTGGGGTACGAGACGGACCGGATAAAGGGGAAGATCTCGTCGGCCTCGGCCTCGGCCATCGCCGCCGGCGTCGGGTAGGCCTCGAACAGCGCCGGCGTGACCAGGTTGACGCGCTTGTCGGTGCACTGGGCCGACAGGACGACGGCCACCAGCAACTCGAACTCGTTGCGGTAGGCCAGCTCGGTCTCGGGCGCGGGGATGGCCACGCGCAGGCGGTCGAGGACGGCGGCGGCTTTTTCCGTTCGGGTCACAGGACACGTGGGGTGCGGGCCGACAAGGTGCCGCTCGCCGACGCCAGGCGCCAGCCGCTGGCGGTGAATCTGCGGCGGGGCCGAGGGCGCTGGCGCTCAAGGCCATTGCGTACTCAGCAGATCTGTCATCCTGAGCGAAGCCGAAGGATCTCGACGCCGACGTCCCAACCACCGGTGCCGATGTACTGTGAGCCCGAGTCGAGATGGCTCCGCCGTCGCTGCGCGGTCCTTCACGTTCGTCTAGGATGACAAGTGGGAAACGTCCAGGCCAGCCATTGGTGAGGACGCACCCGTTTTGAGGCGGGGCCGAGGGCGGGCGAGAGCCGCGTTGCGAACGGCTAGCTTTGGGCCATGCGCGCGTGTCTCACTCTCGTCCTGCTCGCCGTCGCTCTCGGGGCGGCGCCGGCTCGGTCCCAGACGGTCCCGGCCCCGGCCGTGGGCCCGGCGTCTGGGTTGAGCGACTCGGCGACCGTGTCGCTCCTGACCATGCTGCCGGGCCGCGAGGTCTACAGCCTGTTCGGCCACAGCGCCATCCGCATCCGCGACGACGCGGCGGGCCTGGACCGGACGTACAACTTCGGGACGTTCTCGTTTGAGCAGCCCTTTTTCGTGCTCCGTTTCCTGCGCGGCTCGCTGGACTACTCGCTCGCCACCGACCCGTTCGGCCTGACCCTCGACCAGTACCGGTACCTGCGCCGGCCCATCGTGGAGCAGACGCTGGCGGTCGGGCCGGACGTGGCGCGGGCGCTCTACGACCGGCTGGAGCTCAACGCGCTGCCCGAGCACCGCGACTACCGCTACGACTTTTTCTGGGACAACTGCTCGACGCGGCTGCTGGACGCCATCGACTCGTCGCTGGTGGACACCGGCCGCGCGGGGCTGACGGTGCCGGCCACGACCGAGCCCCAGACGTTCCGCCAGCTGCTGGCACCCTACATCGCCGGCCGGCCCTTGGTGGAGACGGGCCTCAACCTGGCCCTGGGCGCGCCCGGCGACCGGCGGGCGACGGCGCGCGAGGAGGCGTTCCTGCCGCTCCGCCTGGCCGACCAGCTCGACCGGGCCACCGTCGACGGGCGTCCGTTGGTGGCCCGGCGCGACACGCTGTTCTGGGTGCCGGGCGCGGGCTTGCCGGCCCCGGCTCCGCGCTGGCCGCTGTGGCTCGGCTGGACCGTCGCGGCGCTGGGCCTGGCGACGACCGCCGCCGGCTGGCGGCGCGGGCCGACGCGGTGGGGCCGCGTCGGCGACGTGGCGTTGTTCGGGGTGGTCGGCGTCGTGGGCCTGGTCGTGTTCCTGCTCTGGGCCGCCACCACGCACGACGTGATGGGCCCCAACTGGAACCTGCTCTGGGCGTGGCCGACGCACCTCGCGCTGGCGGCCGTGCTCGCGCGGCGTCTGCCGGGGCCGAGGTGGCGCGTCTATCTCGTCGTCGCCGCCGTCGTGACCGGCCTGACGGTGGCGCTGTGGGCGCTCCTGCCGCAGCGCCTGCCGCTGCCGCTGCTGCCCATCGCGCTGCTGCTGGCGGTCCGGCTGGGCGTGTGGGCCACCCGGGGAAACGCCTGAGTCTGACCGGCGGCGGACTGCGGGCCGTCCACCACACGTCCTCCACCCATGCACGCACTCCTCTACCGGTCCCGGTCCCGCGCCGGCCTCCTGGCCTCCGACCTCAACGACATCCTGGCGACGGCTCAGGTTCGCAACCACCGGCTCGGCGTGACGGGCCTGTTGCTCTACGGCGAGCTGGAGGTGGTGCCCGGCGCGCCGGGCGAGTTCGTGCAGTGGATCGAGGGAACGGAGGACGCCGTCGAGTCCCTGTACCAACTGATCCGCGACGACCCGCGGCACACCGAGGTCGAGGTGTTGGGCCGCGGCCCGGTGGCCCGGCTCGCGTCCGCGCCGGCCGGGGACCCGACCGGCCGCCTGTTCCCGACGTGGGACATGGGGCTGGTGCGGCTGAGCGAGCTGCCGGCGACGCTCGACGGCTTCCTCCGCCTTGCCGCCTCGTGGAACGGACAAGCGGCCACCGCGGCCTGAATCCGACGCCTGAGCGGGGCCGCCAGCGAGGCGGCCGGCGCCCGAGGTCGCCCGTAACCCGACGGACCGACGGCCGTAGAGCGCCCTCCCCGCCCGCTCCTCCCATGTCCCGCTCGGCGCTCGTTACCACCGTCCTCTCCTACAACCTCAAGGTCTGGTTGAGCGGGTTGGCCGCCGTCGTGCTGGTGCCGCTGTCGCTCGCCGCGCTGGCGGTCGACCTGGTCGTGCCCTCGGCCGACCCCTTGAGCGAGCGCGTGCTCTCGCTGAGCGCGCAGATCGAGGCCACGCTCGACATCCACGGCCACCGGACCGACATCCGACTCGTCGAGCGGCCCGACGCCTGATCGGCGCAGCGCCGGGCCCCCCTTGCCCGGTGAGGCCTACGCTTCACGCGTCGGCGTGGGCCCGCGTCGGCACGAGCCGTGCTAGCTCGTTGGCACCGGGCGCGCGGCGCCGTCCAACTCGTCGGCGTAGCCGGTCATCTCCAGGAAGCCCACGCCCGACGCCGAGCCCGTCACGTCGACGGCGCCCTCCCAGTAGCGGACGGTCGCGTCGAGCTCTTGGGCGTCGAAGGCCGCGCGCACCTCCAGGTCCAGCCCGGCGCTCGGCACGCGGACCCGCCAGCGGGTCGGGTACTCGGCGCCCGACCCGCTGGTCCAGGTGCCGAGCGGCTCCATCGTGAAGTCGCCGGCGCCCAGCCGCGTCTTGGTACCGTCGGCGGCAATCAGCGAGCCCTCCACGACCGGCTCCCGGCTGGCGTCCGACTCGCGGAGTTGGAACAGCATCAGGTCGCGGCCATCGTCCAGGTGGAGCGCGAACCAGTCCCACCCGATCTGGCCCGGCGCCAGCACCGACGTGGACCACTCGCGGTCGAGCCACGACAGGCCCTCCACCGGGACCGCCTCGCCGCCGACGGTCACGGTGCCCGTCGTCGCCATCCGGGTCTGGGCGTAGTAATAGCTCGCGTTGCCCACGCCGACGCCTTTTCGGCTCAGCCCGCGGTCGCCCTGGAGCACGATGGGTTTGAGCGGACGCGCGCGGAGGTCGAACGACGCGCCCTCGGCGTCGCCGGTGAGCCGGATCGGGACGGGGCCGTCGCCGGAGCCCGTGGCCTCTAGCCGCACCGGCCCCACGAACGCCGTCACCGGTCGGGCGGAGGCGCCCGCCAGCCCGGCCGCGCCTCGGGCAAACCGTTCCTCGGCGTAGAATGCCTGGTTTGAGACGTCGCCGATGGCCACGTGCGCCATGTAGAGCTGGTCCGTCGCCCAGCCCGAGCGCTGCGCGCCACCGACCGGCGCGCCCGCCGCGCGGGCGGTGTCCGGCGCCAGCGCCGAGCGGAACACGGTAAACTGGACGCCGAACCTGCGGTCGGTTCCGTCGGTGGCGCGCACGTTGGCGGTCACGTACCACCACTCGGTCTTGAACGCCGGGTGCGGGCCGTGATCGGCCGGAAACGTGAAGGGGACCACGCGGTCGGCGCGGGCGTAGCCGGTGGTGTCGCCCGCCAGCGCCTCGGCGACCGAGACGGAGGCGCCGATGGGCGCCGCTCCGCCGCCGCAGCTGGCGAGGGCGGACACGGAAGCGACGGCGAGCAGGGCGAGGAGCGGGGGCCTCACAAGCGAGATCGGTGACATGGATCGGAAGAATCGTCGGGCTGAAACGCGCCGCCGCGCGCAGGCTTCCCGCCGACGCCTCCCGCCCACGACGACCGCCAGCGGAACGGCGGCCTCTCGGCCCGGCACAACCAACGGTCGCGCGCGGCGTAGACTTGCGCCTCACGCCTCCGCACCGCCATGCGCCTCGCCCTCGTCTCTCTGTTCCTCCTCCTTGTGCTCGGCGTCCTGCTGGCGACCCAGCCCGCCAACCTCGAAAACGAGGTCCGCCTGGCCCTCCCCTTCATGGAAGCCGACTGGACGGGGTCGGTCTTGTGGATGATCGCCGGGTGGTTCGGGGCCGGCCTGGGGCTGGGCTACCTGATCGCGCTGCCCGGCCGGATCGGCGCGAGCCGCCGCGCGCGCAAGGTGGAAAAGCAGCTGGCCGTGACCTCGACCGAGCGCGAGAAAGCGGTCACCCACCTCAACAAGGCCGAGCCGGGCCGCGGCGCCACCGAGGCCGACGAGATGCAGCGGCTCGCCGACGAGGTCGCGCGGCGCACCGAGACCGTCCAGCGCGACGTGCCGCCGCCGTCCTAGGCGTCCGCGTTTCTCCGAGGGCGCCGGTCGCGCACGGCGGGCCCGCCGCGGAGGTCGACCGTGACGGAGCGCCGCGCTGGCGGCGGGCGCCAGCGGGACGAGGGCCGGCAGCGCGGCCAGAAACCGGAGGGCGGGTGACGGGCGGAGCGCCCGTTTCGCGTAGACTAGGCCAACGCCCCCCTGCTGCCCCATGCCCGCCCACGACATCGACTACCGCCTGATCGGCGACGACCTCCAGATCGTCGAGGTCGAACTCGACCCCGCCGAAGCCGTCCGCGCCGAGGCCGGCGCCATGCTCTACATGGACGGCGGCGTCCGCATGGACACCGGGACCGGCGGCGGCTTTATGAAGGGGCTCAAGCGGCGGATCACCGGCGAGAGCTTTTTCATCACCTCGTTCGTGAACGAGGGGCAGGGCAAAAAGCGCGTCGCGTTTAGCGCGCCCTATCCGGGCAAGGTGATCGCCCTCGACCTCGCCGAGCGCGGCGGCTCCGTGCTGTGCCAAAAGGACACGTTCCTGTGCGCGGCCGACGGCATCGAGATCGAAGTGGCGTTCACCAAAAAGATCGGCGCCGGCCTGTTCGGCGGCGAGGGGTTCATCCTGCAGCGCCTCACCGGCGACGGGCTCGCGTTCTGCCACGCCGGCGGGACCATCGTCGAGCGCGACCTGGCCGGCGGCGAGGCGCTGTTCGTCGACACGGGCTGCCTGGTGGCCTTCGACGAGTCGGTCGACTACGACATCCAGTTCCAGGGCGGCTTCAAGAACGCGCTGTTCGGCGGCGAGGGCCTGTTCCTGGCGCGCATCGAGGGGCCGGGCACGGTCTGGCTCCAGAGCCTGCCGTTCTCCCGACTGGCGGACCGCATCGTGGCGGCCAGCCGGACCTACGCCAACCGGGGCGAGACCGCCAACGGCGGCGGCGCGCTCGGTGCCTTGGGCGGCCTGGCCGCCGGCGGCCTGCTGGGCGGGATCTTGGGCAACGACCAGTAGCTCCCTCCGCTGGCGGCCCGAACCGCCAGCGGCACGACCTACCGGCCGGCCGGCTCTCCGGCGACCCTCTCGAACAGCGCGTCGAAGCGCGGCGCCTGGAGCGGCCACGCCAGGTCGGCGGGGATCTCGCGCAGGACGCCGGTCGGAAGCGGGGCCTGGTCGCCGCGCAGGATCTGGCGCAGGACCTCGAACAGCTCGTCCTCGCTCTCGTAGAGCACCGGCGCGTGCAGCAGCGGCCGGTGCAGGCGCTCGGGGATCAGCTCGGGGTAGGTGAGCCGGTTCGGGAGCAGCGGGTGGCAGCCGCAATAGATGGCCTCCAACATCGAGATGCCAAAAAACTCGTGGACCGATGTCGAGACCACGACGTCGGAGCGCCACAGGAGCTCGGCGTAGTCCCGGAACGACTCGGCGAATCCGTAGTGGAGCACGCGCTCGGCGTAGCGGCGGAAGCCGGCCTCGAACCCCTCGGGCTGCTCCTCGAACGTCTGCCCCGCCAGCACCAGCCGGAACCGCTCCCCGGCATCGTCCAACCGGTTAACGACGCGGAAAAAGGCGGCCGGGTCCTTGTCGTACTCCCAGCGGTGGTTCCACAGGATCACCGGCGCGCCGGGCTCGCGCGCCCGCCGGGCCTCGGCGTCGGCGCGGACCACGTCCAGGCCGTCGAGGTCCAGCCCCAGCCGGAGCACGGACGATTTCTCGCGCAGTGACGGGAGCACGCCGACGTGGGTGTAGTCGGGGAACCGGCGGAGCAGGTCGGGCAGGGCCTGGAAAAACTCGGCCAGGTGGAACGCCGAGTGGAACACGACGTGGTCGGCGGCGAGCGCCGAGAGGTAGTTGACCGTGCCGTAGGTGTAGTCCCTGGGGCGGGGCTCCTCGCCGGGCGCGGGCGGCCGGAGCGGATACGTCAGCTGGTTCTCGTGGAAGTTGAGGACGACCGGCACGTCAGCGAGCCAGTCGCGGCTCAGGGCCAGGAACGCGGGCAGGTGCACCATGTCGGAGGCCAGCACCAGGTCGGGCCGCCAGCCGTCGGCGCACGCCTGGCGGGCCTTGTCGGCCAGCGTTACCGCGCCGCCCTGCATCCGCCACTTCCAGTAGCGCGCCGTCATGGTGACCGGCCGGACGTCGTGCGCGCTGTGGGCCACGAGCCCGTCGAGGAAACGGCGGTGGGAGCCGCCGTACCACGGCTCCAGGGCGAGAACGTTCATTGTGAGGCGCCGCCGCCGGCTCGGGAGCAAGGTGCGCAACGGATTCCCGATGGCGTGCTCCGCCAAAACGCGTCTTCGGTAAGGACCGCTAGGCGTCGCCCGCCAGCTCGTCGTCGAGCGCGGCCGACTCGTCGGGCGTCGTCGGGCGCACGATGGCGATGGTGCGGAGCTGGAGCGCGTTGCGCAGGATGGGGTCCTTGACCTCGACCGCGGTCACGGGCCGCTCCTGGCCGGGCGCCATCGCGACCGTGCGGGTGTCGAGGCGGAGGTCGAGCGGCTGCTCGGAGACGTTCTTGATGATCATCCCGCGGCGTTCAGACATCGGAGAGGGCGGTTTGGAGGAGGGCGGAGGGCGCAAGATATTGCTCCGACGCTCCGCCCTCCCCATGCCTCACCTCCGCACCGCGCTCGCCCGACTGGCGGCGCCCGTCGTGTGGCTGGGCGGCGGCCTGGCGGCGCTGGCCTACCCCCCGCTGTGCCTGGGCTGCGAGGCCCGTCTGCCCTCGGCCGCCGACGCCCTGTGCAGCGCCTGCCTGCGCCGCCTGCCCCGCGCCGATGCCGAGGCCGCCCGCCGGATGCTGGCCGACGCCCCCATCGCGCACGTCGCCGTGCTGTGGGCGTTCGACCCGGGCGGTGCGGTCCGGCGCGTGCAGCACGCGCTCAAGTACGGCGGGCGCCCATCGCTCGGGCTCGGCCTAGGCGAGGTGCTGGCCGGCGCCGTCCGCCAGGCGGACGCGGTGCCGGACGTGGTGGTGCCGGTCCCGCTGTCGCGCGTCCGCGAGCTGGAGCGCGGCTACAACCAGGCCCAGGCGCTGGCGGAGGGCGTGGCCCGGGCGCTCGGCGTGCCGGTGGAGCCGCTGCTGGTGCGCACCCGGACCACACGGGCCCAGGCCAAGCTCTCCGCCGCCGAGCGCCGCCGCAACGTGGACGGCGCGTTCCAGCTAGCGCCGGGCACGGCCGCCAGCGGTCAGGTACTGCTGGTGGACGACGTGCTCACGACCGGGGCCACCCTCGCCGCCGCCGCCCGGCCCCTCGTCCGCGCCGGGGCCACCGTCCACGTCGCCGCTCTCGGGCTGGCCGGGGCGTGACGAGGCGGGGGAGGTGGCCGCCCGCCAGGCGCTGGCGCCAGTTGCGGACGGGCGGGACGGCTGAGGTTTGCGGAGGGGTGTCCCGCACGTTCCGCCCCATCACGCCAGCTCTACTCGCCGGGCGCACAGGTCCGCCTCGGCCGGGTCGTTGGTGGCCAGCACGACGACGCGCGTGTCGTCGGCGACGAGGGACGCCGTCAGGGAGCGGCCGGCGGCGTCGAGCGTGGCGCCGGGCTCGTCGAGGAGCAGCACCGGCGGGTCGTGGACCAAGGCCGTCGCGATCCGCAGGCGCTGGCGCATGCCCGTCGAGAACGCCGCCACCGGCTCGTCGGCGCGGTCCGCCAGCCCGACGCGCGACAGCACGGCGGCCACGCGCGCCTGGCCGTCGGCGAGCGCGCGCGCGCGGGCCAGAAACGCCAGCGTCTCGCGCGCCGTCAGCGCGTCGTACAGGTCGAGGGCGGGCGCCACGTAGCCCACCGTGCGGGGCCGGTCGCGCGGCTCCACGGCCGCGCCGCCGACGTCGAGGCGCACCTCGCCGGCCGTCGGGGCCAGCAGCCCGGCCAGCAGCAGCAGCAGCGTCGACTTGCCGGAGCCGTTGTCGCCGGCCACCGCCAGCGGCGCGCCGGGCTCGACGGTCACCGTGAGCCCGTCGAACAGGCGCCGGCGGCCGAACCGCATCGAGAGGCCGTCGGCGACAAGGCGAGTGGACATGCGTGTGGGCGAACTCCTGAGAAGCTAGACGGGCAGAACACCCGCCGGGCGCGTCCGTTCGTCCCCCGTGGCTCTCTTCACTCCGTTCCCACTCCCCTCGCCCCCGCGTCTCGCGCTCGCCGGGCTGGCGGCGCTGGTGGGCTGCGCCGAGCCCGCGCCCGCCCCACGCGCCAGCCTAGACACGGACTCCTCAGGAGTGGCTGAGGTGGCGCCCGACACCATCAACGTCGAGGGCGTAGACCGCGTGCGCGCCCAGATCCAGCCCGTCGGCAGCGGCACCGCCAGCGGCACGGTCACGATGGCGGCCGTCGAGGGCGGCGTGCGCGTCCGGGCCCAGCTGGAGGGCCTGTCGCGCGAGCGGTACCACGCGTTCCAGGTGCTCCGCGGCCGCGACTGCGACGCCGACCCCGACGCCCACCTCGGGGCCGACCCCGGGACGCCGCACGGCGGGCCGTACTCGCTGCCCGGTCTGCGCCACGCCGGCGACCTGGGCAGCATCCGGGGCGACGCCGGGACGGGGCGTTACGACCGCGTCGACGCCGTCCTCGACCTGTCGGGCACGCGGTCGCCGGTCGGGCGAGCCGTCGTGGTGCGCGAGCGCCGCGACGACGCCGCCAGCCCGGGCGGAGCGGCGGGGCCGGTGATCGGGTGTGGCCTTCTGGAGCCGAGTTGATGCGCCAGGTTCTCCTCGCTCTCGCCGCGCTGGCGCTCGGGCTCGGCCTGGGCTGGGTGCTCCGTCCTCAGCCCGAGGCCCCGCCGCCGGCCCCGCGTGCCGGGAGCACGCCCGCCGTCGACTCGCTCGACGCCTTCGTGCTCCGGCTGCGCGGCCGGTTCGAGCAGCTCCGCGAGACCACGTCCGACGAGGAGGGCCGCCTGCGCCGGCCGCGGACGCCGTCGTACACGGAGCACCTCGACATGGCCGACTCGCTGGGCGTGCGACCGCTGCGCGGAGAAGGCGACCTGGCCCGGCACCTCCGGGCCGGCCGGCTGGTGCCCCTAGTCGACAACGAGCACTACGTCGTCCGGGTGCTGGAGCACTCCAAGCCGTTCGTGCGCCCGCTCCTGCGCGAGCGCCTAAACGAGATCGGCCGCCGGTTCCAGGCCCAGTTGGCGGAGGCGGGGTTGCCACCGTACCGGTTCACGATCTCCTCGGCCCTGCGCACCGCCGACCTCCAGCGGGCGCTCGGCCAGACCAACCGCAACGCCACCGCCGGCCGGTCCAGCCACGAGTACGGCGCCAGCGCCGACCTCGTCTACACCCGCTTCGCGCTGTGGCCGACGGCCGCCGACACGCTGGCGGTCCCGGTCGGCGATCCCGCACTCCCCCGCGTGCAGCGGCTGGCCACGCGGTGGGCCGACGACCTGGCTGGCACCTACGACGGCCGCCTGTTCGGTGTGCTGGCGCGCGTGCTCGGCGCGATGCAAGACGAGGACCAGCTGCTGGTGCTGCTGGAGAACGAGCAGCCGGTGTTCCACGTTACCCTCGACCAGCCGGAGGCGCCTGAGCGAGAGGCGCAGCCGGCGCCCCCAGACACCTCCGCGCCCGCTCCGCCCGACTCGATCTTGGGACTCCCCGCCCGCCCGCCTGGCCGCCTCCCCCCGCCGCCGCGTGGTTAACGATACACCATCGCTCCCAGAACCGCTCGTGGCGCCGTCGCCAGACGCGAGCACCAAACCGCCTTCGCAGCGAGTCGCGCGCCGGCCGTGGCGCCAGTGGCTCGGGCTGGCGGTGGTCGTCGGGCTGGTGGCGTGGGGCGTCCGCTGGGGCGTGGACGCGCGGCGGGGCGTCCAGGCGACGTTCGAGGCGCAGGACCGGTGGGTGAGCGAGGCCGAAGCCGCGTTCGAGTCCATTCCGCTCCTGAGCGACGACGAGATCGCGCTCCTCCGGCGCTCGCGCAACGCGCGCCACGTCGAGCTGGCGCAAGAGCTGGGCGTCGGCCCGCCCGACACCCGCGCCGAGGCCGACAGCCTGGCGGCGCGCTACGGCCTGGTGCCCCTCGACCGCGACTCGCTCTACGTCGTCCTGCCGGGCCGGTACTCCGTCCCGCTGCTGACGCCCAGCGCGGCGGCGTCGCTCGACAGCGTCGCCGTTCGGTTCCGCGACCGGCTGGCGGCCAAGGAGCTGCCGCCGTTCCGGTTCTCGGTCTCGTCGACCTGGCGCACCGGCGCCGACCAGGCCGCGCTCCGCGGCGTCAACGTGAACGCCGCCGCCGACCGCTCCAGCCACGAGTACGGCACCACCTACGACATCACCTACAACCCGACGCGCTACTCGCCCGCGCCCGACGCGCGCCCGCCGCCGCCGCGCCTCGACCCGCGCGTGCCCGGCCTGCTCGAAGAGGGCGTCCGTGCCCGGTTGGTCCGGGAGCAGGCCGAGGCGCTGGACCGGCTCGCCGCCAGCTACCCGTCGCGCCTGACCGCGGCGCTGGGGCGGGCGCTGATCGAGTTGGAGGACGAGGGCGTGCTCGTGGTCGTCCGCGAGCGCCGCCAGCCGGTCTACCACGTCACGCTGGCGCGGCGGCTGGTGGGCGCTGCGGACACGCCGTAACCTTGCTCATCCCGTTCTCTTGTTTTCGCCTCTCCGTCTCATGTCCACGTCCGTAGCCCTGATTTGGCGACGAGCCCCGTCTGCTCTCCTGTTCGCCGTCCTTTGGGCGCCGCTGGCGCTCTCTGCCCAACCGGCCGACTCGCTCCGTACTGAGCTCTCCCACGCAGGGCCGGTCTTGGAGATCGCCGAGGTTTCGCCCTCGCCCATCGGCGGGCTGGCGGCCGTCGTGGAGCGCGTCGTGTATCCCGAGGCCGCCCTGCGCGACAGCGTCCAAGGGACGGTCATGGTCCGGATGGTGATCGAGCCGGACGGGGCGCCTTCTCAAGTCGCCGCCATTCGGCCTCCCGATGATCGGCTGGCGGCGGCGGCCGTCGCGGCCGTCGAGGCCTCGCCATTCACGCCCGGCCTCCAGGGAGGCGAGGCCGCGCGGGTTCAGTTCGTGCTCCCGGTCGCGTTCCGGCTCCCAGCGCCCTCGCCTCCGGCAGAGGGTCCAGAAGAGGCGGAGAAGATTCGGGTGCAACCCATCCTCATTGGCGGGCTCCAGGGACTCACGCGGCGAGTCGTGTACCCGGAAGCCGCGCGCCAGGCTGGCATGGAGGGGATCGTGGTCGTCGAGTTCACGGTGAACAAAGAAGGAGCGGTCGTGGACGCGGCTGTCAAGCGCAGTGCAGGTATGGCTTTAAACCTGGCTGCGGTCCAAGCTGTCCTGGCCTCCCAGTTCACGCCTGGCCTGATCGACGGAGAGCCCGTTGATGTTCGGTTTGCGGTCCCCGTCACGTTTCGCCTGAGCGGCCCAGGCCCAGCCTCACGCAACGGGTACGGAGACCCCATCGCTCCCAGCCGCCGGAGAGGTCTCTAGCCGAGACCTCCGCCGGCTGGCGGCGCCCGCCAGCGGCGAGCCCCCGTGACTCCGGGGTGTCACGGACCAGCGCTAGGTTCGATCTGATGCCCGCCTCCGACCCCAGCGACGATGCCCTGCTCTACGGCCACGACCCGGCCGAGGGCATCGTGGCTCTGCATTCGGTCGGCCCGTCCACGATGCGGCTCTACCGGCGCGAATCGGCGGACTTGGTCACGACCGAGGACGTGCGCGTCCATCCGTTCTTTTTCCTGTCCGACCTCGACCTGCTGGCTGGCGCCGTCCCTGGCGGGGTCACCGAGCCCGCCAGCGGACGGCCGGGGTTTCCGCTGGAGCGGTTCCGAGCGAGCGAGCTGGCCGGCGCCGGCTACTTCAAGTGGGCCGTCGCCTTCCCCGACCGCGGCGCCTACTTCGCCGCGCTGAGGCACATCGAGAAGGCCACGGGGACGGAGAAACAGCGGCCGGACCAGGTGTACCTCCCCGGCAGCGCCGAGCAGCAGTACCTGATGCAGACCGGGCGGACGCTGTTCAAGGGCATGGCCTTCGAGGACCTCAAGCGTTTTCAGCTCGATATCGAGGTCTACAGTCCCGAGGGCTTTCCCCAAGCGACGGTCCCCGAACACCGGATCATCCTGGTGGCGCTGAGCGACTCGACCGGCTGGTCGCGGCTGGTGGGCGCCCCCGGCATGGACGAGGCCGACGTGCTCCGCGAGACGTGGGACCTGCTCAAAGAGCGCGACCCGGACGTGATCGAGGGCCACAACATCTTGGGCTTCGACTTTCCGTACCTGATCGAGCGGTGCCGGCGCTGGGGCGTCCCCGTCGACATCGGCCGCGACGGGAGCACGCCGCGCTCGTTCCCCTCGTCGATGCGGTTTGCCGAGCGACAGCTCGAGTTCCAGGCCGTCGAGATCGCCGGGCGCCACGTGATCGACACGTTGCACCAGGTGATGGCGTTCGACGTGTTCAAGCGCGACCTGCCCAACTACACGCTGAAGGGGGCTGCGAAATACTTCGGGTTCGCGCCCGAAGGCCGAACCTACGTGCCCGGCGACGAGATCGCGTCGGTCTGGGACACCGACCCGCACCGGCTGATGGAGTACGCCGTCGACGACGCGACAGAGACCGAGCGGCTGGCGGCTCACCTCAGCGGGAGCACGTTCTACCTCACCCAGATGGTGCCGATGCCCTACGGCCAGGCCGCGCGCACCGGCCCGGCGGCCAAGATCGAGAGCCTGTTCGTGCGCGGCTACCTCCACGCGCGCCACAGCCTGCCGCGCGCCGAGTTCGGCAGCCAGGTCGTCGGCGGCTACACCGACGTGTTCGTGACCGGCGTCGTCGGGCCGGTCGTCTACGCCGACGTCGAGAGCCTGTACCCGTCGATCATGCTCAACTACGACGTCCAGCCCAAGGGCGACGCGCTGGGCCTGTTCCCGCGCCTGCTCCAGCGCCTGACCGACCTGCGGTTCGAGACCAAGGCCGCCATGTCCGCCAGCGCCGACGGCCATGACCGCGCCGAGCTGGACGCCCGGCAAAGTGCGTACAAAATCGTCATCAACTCGTTCTATGGAAACATGGGCTTTGGCTACGCCCTGTTCAACGACTTCGCCGAGGCCGACCGCGTGGCGGCGACGGGCCAGGACCTGCTCCGCCAGATCATGCGGCTGGCGAGGCGCGCCGGCGCCAAGGTGGTCGAGGTGGACACCGACGGTGTGCTGTTCGTGCCTCCAGAGGCCGTCGTCGGGGAGGAGGCGGAGAGGAAGTTTGTCCAGCGCTTGTCGGAGCAGATGCCCGACGGCATCCGAATCGGGTTCGACGGCCGCTTTGAGCGGATGCTGTCGTACAAAAAGAAGAACTACGCGCTCCTCGACTACGACGGAAACCTCAAGTTCAAGGGGTCGAGCCTGGTCAGCCGGTCGTCGGAGCGCTTTGGGCGGGCGTTCGTGCGCGGGGCGATCCGGCTGATGCTGGCCGAGGACGTCCGCGGCCTGCACGACCTCTACCTCGGCCACCGCCGCCAGATCGAGGCCCACGACTGGCGCGGCGTCGAGAGCTTCCAGCGGACCGAGACGCTCAAATCGTCCCTGGCGGTTTACGACCGTGCCGTCGCGGCCGGCGAGCGGACCAAGGCGGCGGCCTACGAGGTGGCGCGGCAGGAAGCCAAACGCCGAGGCCGCGCGCCGCGCGTCGGCGACCGCGTCTCGTACTACATCGCCGAGGGCGGCGGCCGCGTGTTCGAGGCCGCCAGGGCGGCGGACCACTGGCGACCGGAGGCGCCCGACGAGTCGACGTCGTTCTACCTCGACCGGCTCGACCAGCTCACCGCCCGGCTGGCGCCGTTTTTCGAGACCGAGCGCCAGTTCCGGCTGGTGTTCTCGGAGGAGGACCTGTTCGGGTTCGACCCGTCCGGCGTGCGTCTGGTGGTGCGCGAGCGCCAGCCGGACGAGGTCGAGGACGACGTGCCGTTTTAGAGATCAGGCATCAGGCGTGAGGAATCAGGTGGAGGCGATGTTGATTTGATTGCGCTCGGCAGGGGCGCATTGCGGTACGCCCGGCTGGTGGTCGCCCGCCTTCGCGGAGGCCGACCGCCAGCCGGGCGGGCGCTAGCTTGCGGAATGCTCGCCACGCAGTTTTCCGGCCACGAGACGTTCCCGCTGCGGTTCCTGTGGCTGCCCAAGGCCGTCCGCGCCGCGGTCGAGGACCCGGGCGTGTTCCGGTCGGGCGAGGCCATCGCCCAGTTCGGCGTCGGCCGCAACATGGTGCGCGCGATGCGCCACTGGGGGCTGGCGACGGGCACGCTCCAGCCGGTCGAGGGCACCCGGAGCGACATCGGGCCGACGGCCTGGGGCGCGGCCACGTTCGGCGTCGGCGGCGCGGACCCCTACTGCGAGCGGCCCGAGACGGCGTGGCGGCTGCACTGGGAGCTGTGCCGGGCGCCCGACCGCGCCACGCTGTGGCACTTCCTGTTCGGCGTGTGGGGCGGCGGCGGCGTCGACCTCGACGCGCTGGCGGACGCGCTGGGGCGGTGGCTCGCCGAGCACGACGCCGAGGCGCCCTCGGCCTCCACGCTCAAGCGCGACTTCTCGTGCCTCGCCGCGTGCTACGCGCCGCTCCGGTCGGCCGACCCCGAGGACGCGGCGGTGTCGCCCTTGTCGTCGCTCGGGCTCGTGACGCGCTCGGCCGGAACGCTCCACCTCCGGCCCGGCCGGCGCGCGGCCCTGACGCCCGAGGTCTTTGCCGACGCCGTGCTCGACTATTGGGACGCCGTCGCGCCGGACCGCCAGACGCTGGCCGTGGACCAGGCCCTGACACACGCCGGGTCGCCGGGGCGCGTGTTCCTGCTGGGCCAGGACCAGGCGTTCGAGTTGGTCGAGGCCGTCGGCGCGCTCGCCGGCGCGCCGTTCCGGTTCGACAGCACGGCCGGCGTCCAGCAGCTCTACCGCAGCCCCACGCCCCAGCCCGCCTAGCCGATGCCCGTCGCCGTCCGAGGCCAGTTCCAGCGGAGCGTCCAGCTCGCGCGCGACTTCTACGGCGCGCGGCGCCTCGACGGCTACGTCGTCACGTCCCGGGCCGTCGAGACGACCGGCCGGCTGGCGGAGGCCCTAGAGGCGCCGGGCTCGCCGCGCGCCTGGGCCGTCTCGGGTCCGTACGGCGGCGGGAAAAGCTCGTACGCCCTGTTCGCCTCGCGCCTGCTGCGCGGCGACGCCGACGCGCTGGCGCACCTGGCCGCGACCGACCCCGAGCTGGCGGACCGGATCGCGGCGGCGTCGCCGGGCGCGTTCTGCCCCGTTCTGGTCGTCGGCTCGCGCGGGCCGGTCGTCGCGGGGCTGGCGCACGCGCTGGGCCGGGCGCTCGACGCCTGGAGCGCGGACCTTCCGCCTGGCAAGGGCCGCTCGAAAGAAACCGCCAGCGCGGCGGCGGCACTGGCGGGCCAAGCCCGGCTGGCGACGACCGAGGCCGAGGTGATGGAGGCCATCGACCAAGCCGCGGCGCTCGTCCAGGCGCGGACCGGCGGCGGGCTGCTGGTGGTGGTCGACGAGATGGGCAAGCACCTCGAATACGCCGCCCTCCACCCGGCCGACGGCGACCTGTTCGTCCTCCAGTCGCTGGCCGAACGGGCGGCCCAGCCCGGCGCGGCGCCGCTCTTGGTGGTGACGGTGGTGCACCAGGCGTTCGAGCGCTACGCCGTCGGCCTCAGCTCGGCCCAGCGGGCCGACTGGCAAAAGGTCCAGGGCCGGTTCGAGGACGTGGCGTTCGTCGAGCCCGTCGGCGAGACGCTGCGGCTGCTCGCGGCGGCCGTCGACGCGGAGCTGACGGACGAGGAGCAGGCCGCCGGCGCCGAGTCGGTCCGCCAGACGGTCGAGGCGGCGACGCTGCCGGCTCGCTTGGATGCCGAGGTCGTCGCCGAGCGGCTGGCCGAGGCGCTGCCGCTCCACCCGGCCGTGGCGCTCTTGGTCGGCCCGCTGTTCCGGCGGCTGGCCCAGAACGAGCGGTCGCTGTTCTCGTTTCTGGCGTCCGGCGAGCCGCGGAGCTTTCTGGACGTGCTCGGCCGGGAGCCCGTGTACCGGCTGGACCACCTCTACGACTACCTCACCGCGACGCTGGGCGGCGCCCTCTACCACGACGGCGCGGGCCGGCTGTGGGCCGAGACCGAGGCCGCGCGCCTGCGCCTGGACGGCGACGCGCTCCAGGAGCGGATGCTCAAGCAGGTCGCCGTGCTCTCGTTTGCCGGCGCCCTGGCCGGTCTCCCGCCGTCTCAGGCCGTCTTGCGGGCGGCGTCCGGCGCCAGCGAGGCCGAGACCCAGGCCGCCCTCGACGCGCTCCGCCAGTCGCGGGCCGTCGCCTTCCGGCCGTTCCACCGCGAGTACCGCGTCTGGGAGGGCAGCGACTTCGACCTGGCCGGGGCGCTCGCCCGCGCCCGGGCCGAGATCCCGTTCCGCACCTCGCTCGCCGACCTCCTGGCCGCCGCGGCGCCGCCGCAGCCGCTCATCGCGCGGCGCCACGCCTACCAAACGGGCACGACGCGCGTGTTCGGCGTGGGCTACACCGACGAGGCCGGCTGGCGGTCGCGCCTGGGCGCGCCGCTCGATCACGACGGCCGCGTGCTCTACGTCTTGCCCGAGCAGAGCGATGTCCAAACCGTCGTGGCCGACCTCGCCGCGGCAACCGCCAGCGGCGACGGGCGGACGTTGGTGTGCGTCCCGGACGGCGTCGTCGGCTTGCGCGACCTGGCCCGCGACCTGGCCTGCCTCGACTGGGTCCGCCAGCACGAGCCGGCGCTGGAGGGCGACGCCGCGGCCCGCCGCGAGGTGGACGCGCAGCGCGCCGACCTCGCCTCCGCGCTCGACCACCGGCTGGCCCAAGCGCTCGGCGCCGACGCCGGCACCTGGACCGCGGCCGGCGAGCGCGTGGAGATGAGCCCCGGCCTGCAGCCGGTGCTGTCGGACCTGGCCGACCGCGCCTTTCCCCAGACCCCGCGTGTCTGGAACGAGCTGCTCAACCGGCACCGGCCGTCGGCGAGCGCCGTGCGTGCCCAGAAGCTGCTGCTCCAGGCGATGGCCGAGCGCGAGCGCCAGCCGCGCCTGGGCATCGACGGCACGCCGGCCGAGTACGCCCTCTACGCCTCGGTCCTGCGCGCGACGGGCCTGCACCAGGAAATCGGGCCGGGCGCCTGGGCGTTCGTGGACCCCGACGACGCCGGGCTGGCCCGTCCCGTCGAGCCTGGCACGGCCGCCGTCGTCGGGGCGCTGGCGGAAGCCGTCGGCGGCGCGCGCGAGGCGCCGGTCGCGGTGCCGGAGCTGTACGCGCTCGTTCAAGCGCCGCCCTACGGCGTGCGCGAGGGGCTGCTCCCGGTGTTCCTGTTCACGGTCCTGGCGCGGCTGGGCGACAAGGTGGCCGTGTTCGAGGACGGCGTCTACCAGTGGTCGCTGACGTACGAGGCCGTCGAGCGGATGCTGCGCGGGCCGGCCGCCTTTTCTGTCCAGTCGGTCGAGGCGTCGCCGGCGCAGCGGGGGGCGCTCGCCGCGCTGGCGCCGCGCGTCGGCGTGACGGCAGGCGAGGTGAAGCCGCTGGCCGTCGTGGGGCGCGTGCTCCAGTCGGTGAGCGGGTTGCCGGCCTACGTCCGCAAGACGGCGACCCTGTCGGACGCCGCGACGGCCGTGCGCGAGGCGCTGGTGCACGCGACGGAGCCGGCCGCGCTCCTGTTCCGCGACTTGCCGACGGCCCTCGGCCTGGCGCCGTTCGGCGACGGGCCGGCTGACGAACCCACCGCCGGCGCCGGCCGCCAGCCCGACGGCGCCGAGGCCTTCGCCGACGCCCTCGCCGACGCCCTCCGCGAGCTGGGGTCGGCCTACGACGCGCTCCTGGCCGACCTCGACGACGAGCTGCGCGCCGCGTTCGACCTGCGCGCGACCACGCCCGACGCCCGGCGCGGCGAGCTGGCGGCGCGCGCGCGCGCGCTCGACGGCGTGGCGGATCTGTCGCTGCGCTCGTTCGTCGTCCGCGCCGCCGACGACCTGGCCGGCACGCGCGCCTGGACCGAGTCTTTGGCCGCCCTCCTGGCCCGGACCCCGCCCGCCCAGTGGGCCGACGCCGACCGCCAGCGGTTCGCCTCGGCCCTGGCCGACGTCGCCCGCACGTTCCGCCGTCGCGAGGCCGTCTCGTTCGGCTCCGACGCGTCGGACGCTGCTCGCGACACGACCCGCTTCCGCCTGAGCGTCACGGCCACGCACGAGCACGAGCGAGAGACGGTCGTCGAGGTCCACCCCGAGGACGCCGAGGCCGTGGACGCGGTCGAGGTCCGCCTGCGCGCGGCGCTGGCGGCCGGCGGGGAGAGTCTGGACACGCACCTGGCCGCCCTGAGCCGGCTCTCGCTCGACCGCCTCCGCCAGCGGGCCGACGCTCCAGCGGAGACGAAGCAGACTGACGTTTAGCACGCATTGGGGGAGCCGGTATTAAGCGCCGTCAGAACTCCCCGCCGCCGACGCTGCCATCGCTTCGCTCCGTGCCGCATGGGCCGTCCGCGTGAGGGGGACCGTCTGAGCGCCCGCTGAGCGCCGGCGCCAGCCGGCGCGATGGGCGAACGGACGGGCGGAGTTGGGACTGCAAACGGTGGGGCAAGCATTCGCCCAGACTACGTGTCGCCCGACGGCCGCCTCGCCGTGCTGGCGGAGCGCGTCGGCCAGCGGAGCGGGAGCAGGCGGAGCCTCGGTATCATGCGGCCGGTCCCCCCGCCTCCCTCATGTCCGAGCCCCGCCACGTCGTCGCCTTTAGCGGGGGCAAAGACTCGTCCGCGCTCGCGGTCTACCTCCACGACCCGGCCCGCTGGCGGCGGACGCTGGGCAAGGCCGGGCTCCCGGAGCGCCCGCCGCTGGCCCGGCCCGAGTACGTGTTCTGCGACACCGGGACCGAGCTGGCCGAGACCTACGACTACCTGGACCGGCTGGAGGCCTACCTCGGCACGCCCATCCAGCGGTTGCGCGCCGACGCGCCGCCCGGCGAGACGCCGTTCGACCACTACCTCGCGCTCTACCGCGACTTCCTGCCCAGCCCCCAGATGCGCTGGTGTACGCGCAAGCTCAAGCTGGAGCCCTACGAGGCGCACATCGGCGACGCACCCATCGTGAGCTACGTCGGCATCCGGGCCGACGAGGGCGACCGCGTGGGGTACATCTCGACCAAGCCCAACATCGAGACGGTCTACCCCTTCAAGGAGGACGGCATCGTCAAGGACGACGTGTACCGGATCCTGGAGGAGTCCGGGCTCGGGAGGCCCGACTACTACCGCTGGCGGAGCCGCTCGGGCTGCTACTTCTGCTTCTACCAGCGCCGCAGCGAGTGGGTCGGGCTTTTGGAGAACCACCCGGACCTGTTCGAGGCCGCCCAGGCGTACGAGAAGCTGGACCCGGAGACGGGCGCCCGCTACACCTGGAGCGACGCCGAGAGCCTGGAGGAGTTGGCCCGGCCCGAGCGCGTGGCCGAGATCAAGCGCCGCACCGCCGAGCGCCTGTCTCGGGCCGCCGCCAGCCAGCCCGGCCGCACGCTGCTGGCCCAGATGTTCCCCGACAGCGGCTTGCTGGACGACGCCCGCGACGCCGAGGACGCCGGCGCCGGGTGCCACATCTGCCACCTGTAGCCGCTCGCTGCCGGACGGGCCACGCGCTCGGGACGGGCCACGCGCTCGGGACGGGCCACGCGCTCGGGACGGGCCACGCGCTGGCGGAGGCCGTCCGCCAGCGGCTGGCTAGTTGGCGAACGTCGGCGGGCCGTCGCCCGCCACGACCGTCACGTCCTGGACGGCGAACCAGCCCTCGCCCTCGCCCCCGGCCGAGTTGGCGTAGGGCACCGGCTCGCCCTCGGCGTCGCGCCCCGGCTCGATGTCGACGACGTAGACCAGATCCTTCTTGATCTCCGTGCCGGCGGCGTCGGTGCCCACCACCACGCCGGGCGACACGTCGGCGGCGCGGCCCTCGATGGCGCCCAGCAGGCGCCCCTCGCGGGTGTAGAGGTGGACGCGGACGCGCTGGCCGACGAGGGAGTAGTTGGCAGACACAGAAACACGGGAGGGCGGGCCGCAAGATCGCACCGCCGGCAGGGGGCGGCGCGTGTCGGCGTGGCGGGTCGGCGCGCGGTCGAATCCCCAATTCACAGTCCGGCGGGCGCCGAGGTCGCATCATGGCCGTTCAAGGACCCATGGACCCCGACCTCGCCCTCCCCCGCTACGGCCTCGCCTACCGCCTCTTCGGCGTCGTGGTCGCAGTGTGGATCAGCGTCGTGCTGGTGCTGGCGGTCCTGGGGCCGGTGTCCAACCTGCCGATCTTGGAGCACACGGCCCGGAACCTCTACTTCCACGTGCCGATGTGGTTCGTGCTCTACGCCGGCGCCGTCGCGGGCGCGTGGCACGCGGGTCGCTACCTCGCGACCGGCCGGACGGTCCACGACGTGCGCTCGGAGGCGGCCTGGATGATCTCGACCGTGGCCGGCGCCGTCGCCCTGATCACGGGCGTGATCTGGGCGCGGTTCACGTGGTACCAGGGCACGGGCCTGTGGTGGAGCCCCGAGCCGCGCCAGAACATGGTGGCCGTCCAGCTGTTGATCTCGGGCGCCTACTTCGTGCTGCGCGGCTCGCTCGACCGGCCCCGCCAGCGGGCCCGGCTCTCGGCGGTCTACGCCCTCTTCGCGACGGCCTCGATGCCGTTCCTGACCTACGTCCTGCCGCGCCGGATGGCGAGCCTGCACCCCGGCGCCGAGGGCAACCCGGCCTTTAGCGACATGGACATCGCTGCCGACATGCGGTGGATCTTCTACGCTGCCGCCGTCGGCTTCCTCATGCTGGCGTGGTGGCTCTACACCCAGCGCGTCCGCGCGCGCGTGGCCGGCCTCCGCGTCGAGGCCCTGGGCACGGCCGCCCCGCTCCCCGCCCCCGTCGTCTCGTGATGCAGGCCGCCGACACCACCGTCGCCGTTCTGGACCCGTCCGCCGCCCAGGCGGTGGCGGTCCAGCCCGCGCGCGGCGTCGAGCGCGTGATGCTGGCCCAGGACAAGCTGCCCGTGGTGCTGGCGGTGGTCCTGGTGATCTGGGCCGGCATCCTGATCCTGCTCGCCCGCGCCGACCGCCGGCTGGCCCGCATCGAGCGCCAGCTCGACGCCGCGACGCCGCCCGACGCGGCACGCGGCGCCTAACCCTTTCGTATCCTACCGCCATGCGCCCCACGACCCTCCTCGGCATCGCCTTCGTCGGCATCTTCGGCTTCCTGGTCGTCAACAGCTTTGGCGACCAGGTCGGCGGGTGGGAAACGTTCGACGACGCGGCCGCCAGCGGCCGCGAGGCCCACGTGGTCGGCACCTGGGTGCGCGAGGCGCCCTCGACGTATGACCCGTCGCGCAACGTGTTCTCGTTCACGATGGCCGACACCTCCGGCACCGTCCGGCCCGTCGTCTACGCCAACCCCAAGCCGGCCAACTTCGAGGACGCCGAGCGCGTCGTGGTCCAGGGTCAGATCGTCCAGGACGGCGCCGACGAGGTGTTCCAGGCCGAGCACATCCTGGTCAAGTGCCCGTCGAAGTACAACGAGGGCGGCAGCGAGTTCAAGGACGTGGAGGCGGATCGGCCTGGGATGCCGGTGATGCAGACCTCGGCCCGACAGGGGTCGCTCTAGTGACCAAACGCACCGTTCTCCTGGGCCTGGCCGGCGTCGCCGGCGCGATGGTCCTGAGCCGCCAGCTGGGCTCGCGCCCCGAAGCGGCCTACGGCGACGGTCCGCTCGCGCCGTGCCCCAGCGACCCCAACTGCGCGCTCGTCCGCGTCCGGCTGGCGGCGCCGACCGAGCGGGTGGAGGCCGCCGCGCTGGCCGTCGTCCGCACCCACCAGACGTGGCGGACGGGTCGCGCCACCTCGGTCACGCCGACCGCCAGCGGCGTCGAGGCCACGTTCACTGTCGGCCCGTTCGTCGACCGGTTCGCGCTTACCGTCGAGCCCGACGACGCGGGAGGCTCGGTGCTGTGGATCCGCAGCGCGGCTCAACAGGGACGGAGCGACCTGGGCGTCAACCGGGCCCGCGTGCGCGGGATCGTGGACCGGATCCGGACGGAGCTGGGCTAGACGCGGACCCGCGCCGCGCGAGGGGCGTGGACGGGGCTCCCCCTCTCCCCCGCCCATGTCCGTCCCGTCCGCCCCGCTCGATTTTGACCCCAAGGCTTTGATGGACGCGATGGCGGCCCAAGGCGCGGGCGGCCTCAAGCTGCCGCCGCCCGTCTTCGTGGACATGGAGACCGAGGTGCGCGACTACCGCCCCGGCCCGGGCGACGACAAGATCGGCGCGTCCATGACGGCCCGGTTCCCCGTCCTGGAGCGCTACCAGAACCCGATGGGCGTGATGCAGGGCGGCATGGTGGCCGCGGCCGTCGACGGCGTGATCGGCCCGCTGAGCTACCTCGTGGCGCCGCCCAGCGTGACGGCGCAGCTCCTCGTGACCTACCTCGCGCCGGCGACCGAGGGCACCGAGTACGTCGAGGTCGAGGCCCGGCTCGTCTCCCGCGCCGGCCGCCAGCTGGTGTTCGACGCGACGGTCACGGCGCCCGACGGGGCCGAGATCGCCGTGGCCCGGGCGACCCAGACCATCGTGAGGCGGGGCCCGTCCAAGGATTCGGCGGCCTAGTCCGACGGGACTATGGCGGCGGGCCCACGCCCGGCGACGCCCTCCAGACCGACGCGGCTCCCGATCGCCCTGCTGGCGGCGACCGCCAGCGGTGGCTCCGGACCTCCTCGCGCACGCGCTGCAGACCTACGCGAGCCGCTGCCGAAGCGACGCGCCTACGCGTCGAGCCCCCGGCTCTCACAGGTACAACAGCGTGGCCGTGGCGAAAAAGATGGTCAGGCCCAGGATGTCGTTCGAGACCGTGATAAACGGCCCCATCGCGAGCGCCGGGTCGATGCCGGCGCGGCTCAGCGCCAGCGGCACCGTCGCCCCCACCAGCGTCGCGAGCACGATCACGATCATCAGCGCCAGCGCCGCCGTCAGCGCCAGCCGGCCGGTGTCGGCCCCGAAGCCGGACACGACCACGACGGCCGCCAGCGCGGCGGCCAGCATCGCGCCGTTGAGCAGGCCCACGGCGAGCTCCTTGCCCAGGCGCCGCGCCAGGTCGCCGCGCCACAGGTCGCCCGAGGCCAGGCCCTGGACCGCGATCGCCGACGACTGGATGCCCGCGTTTCCGGCCGTCGACATGACGATGGGGATGAAGAGGGCCAGCACCGGCGCCACCTGCAGCGCTTGGTCGAAGCCGATGATGACCAGGCCCGACACGTAGGCGCCGGCCAGCCCCAGCATCAGCCACACGATCCGGCCCCGGCTGACGGCGAACACGGACGACGAGAGCTCCTCCTCACCCGTGATGCCCACCGCGCGCTGCAAGTCCTCCTCGGCCTCCTCGCGGATCACGTCCACCACGTCGTCGATGGTGATGCGGCCCAGGAGGCGCCCGCCGGCCGAGACCACCGGCAGCGCCACCAGGTCGTAGCGCTCCATGATGCGCGCGACCTCCTCCTGGTCTAAGTCCGGCTCGACCGAGACCACGTCGGTCTCGGCGATCTCGGCCACCGGCCGGCCGGCGGGCGACAGCAGCAGGCGCTTGAGCGGGACCACGCCCACCAGCCGGCCCTCCAGGTCGACGGCGTAGACGGCGAACACCGGGTCGACGGCGTCGGCGTTGGAGCGGACGGCCTCGGTCGCTTCGGCCACGGTCGCCGTCGTGGGCACGGCCACGACCTCAGTGGCCATCAGGCCGCCGGCCGTGTCCTCGCCATAGCTCAGGAGCGCCTCCACGTCCTGGGAGTCCTCCAGCTGGACGAGCACGTCGTCGACCTGGGCGACGTCGACGTCGGCCAGCACGTCGGCTTGGTCGTCGGTCGCCAGCGGGTCGATGAGCGCCACCAGGTCGGCCGTCGACAGGCCGTCCAGCAGGTCCACCCGCTCGGCGCTTTCGAGCTCGGGCAGGGCCGAGCTCGTGATGTCCTCGGGGAGCCAGCGGAACGCGGCCCGTGCCAGGTCGGGCGGCAAGTGCTGGAGCAGCGACGCCACGTCGGCCGAGCGCAGGTCGGCCACCAGGTTGAGCACGAGCCCGCGGTGGCCCGCCTCGATCAGCTCGGCGACCGCGTGCACCAGGTCGTCGTCGACGACGACCTGGGCGGCGGCGTCCGAGGCGGCGGCGTCCGAGGCGGCGGCGTCCGAGGCGGCGGCGTCCGAGGCGGCGGCGTCCGAGGCGGCGGGCTCAGTCAACGTGGAGCAGGCGGGCTAGGTGGACGAAGTCGGCCGGCGTGACGGCCTCGGGGCGCAGCGTGGCAAAGCTGCCCAGGTCCGCCCCGGCCGCCTGGGCGAGCGGTCCCAGGCTGTTGCGAAGCATCTTGCGCCGCTGGCCGAACGCCGCCCGGACCGTCCGCTGGAGCGCGGCGAAAGGTACCTCCGGGGCGCGGGCGGCCTCGAAGTCCACGACCACCACGGCGCTCTCGACCGCGGGCACCGGGCGGAACGCCTGGCGCGGCACTTCGACCAGCAGCGACGCCCGGGCGTAGAGCGAGAAGTAGACCGAGAGCGTGCCGTAGGTCTTGCTCCCCGGCGGCGCCGCCAGCCGGTCGGCGACCTCCTTCTGGACCATCACCACGGCGCGCGCGACCGACGCCCGGGCGTCCAGCAGCGCGAACAGGATGGGCGAGGTGATGTAGTACGGGAGGTTGCCGACGACGTGGAGGCCCGCGGCAACGGCCCCCCCCGCCCCGCTGGCGGTACCGCTCGGCAGGTCGTCTGTGTCCTTCCTCAGTTCCCCTTTCTCTTTTCCCTCCGCCGCCAGCGCCCGCCAGTCGGCGGCGAGAACATCGCCCTGGCGGACGTCGAGGGCGGGGAAGCGAGCGCGGAGGTGATTGACCGCCTCGGGGTCGACCTCCAGCGCGACCAGGTCGGGGTAGCGGGCCAGCAGCGCGCCTGTGAGCGCGCCCTCGCCCGGCCCGATCTCGACCACGCGCGCGCCGGCGGGCGCCCCGACCGCGTCCACGATGCGGCGGACGACGCCGTCGTCGGTCAGGAAGTGCTGGCCGAGGCGTTTTTTGGGGCGGACGGACACGGCGGGGGGACGGGGGGCAAGGGGTGGAGAGTAGAGGGGAAACGCCCCGGCGTTCCAGCCCCGTCCAAATCTCCACCGTCCGCCCCCGCCGTCACGCGGGCGAGCGGCCTCGGCGGTACCACAGCAGCCCGCCCAGGCCGACGATGCCCAGGTAGGCCAGCAGCGCCGCGACCGAGGAGATCAGCACGCCCGTCTGGCGCGTCGCGGGACGGTAGCGCATCGTCACGATGTGCTCGCCGGCCGGCACCGGGATCCCCCGCAGCAGGAAGTCCGTGCGGACGATGGGCGCCGGTTGGACGCCGAGCGTCGCCGTCCAGCCGGCCGGGTAGTAGGTCTCGCTCGCGACCAGCAGCCGCGGCCGGTCCGTGCGGACCCGGTAGACGACCTCGTCGGGCTCGAACCGCTCCGTCGTGACCGACGTGGCGCCCGAGTCGGCCGGGGCGCCCGAGAGCGTGCGGAGGTCGAGCCCCTGGTCGTCGGCCACGAACGCGACGCGGCTCAGGTCGGTGGCCGGGTCGCGGACGGCGTCGATCACCGCGTCCTCGCTCGCGACGACGGCCACCGAGTCGACCAGGAACGCGCGCGGCAGCGCCGAGGAGTCGACCGAGACCACCAGGCCGGCGGCCGGGTCCTGGAACACGGGCTCCGCGCCCGGCACCGTCCCCGGCAGCACGAGGTAGCGCGTGGACAGGAGCCGGAGCGCGTTGGCGTTGAGGCCCGTCCGGTCGTCCGGCAGGACCCGGTCGAAGTAGTCCTGGATCAGCGCCAGCTTGGCGCCGTGGTAGCCGCCCACGGACTCGTAGAAGTAGGACGGGACGGCGTTCTGGGACCAGTTGGCCGGCAGCACGCGGAAGTGCCCCGGCCCGCCGGCCTCCGCCACGCGCTCCAGGACGAACCGGTCGGCGTCGGTGGGCCGGATCTGGCTCTCGATGCGCGACGACCGGCGGAGCGCGTCGATGTCCTCGTTGAAGTAGCGCCGGCCGACGCCCCACAGGTCCACGGTGACGAGCAGCGCCAGCCCGGCCGCGACGGCCCAGCCGGGCACCCTCTCGACCAGGTGCGCCCCGATCAGGCCGACCGCCAGCAGCAGGAAGAGGAGCGAGCGCCCGGCGTCCGAGGCGAACAGGCGCTCGCGCTCGCTGGTCGCCTGGGCCAGGTACTGAGCCGTGACCTGGCGGACCTGGGGGTCGCCGGGGGACAGGCCGTTTTGCTGGGCGACCGCGGCGGCGACCTGGGCCCCCTCGTCGGGCTTCTCGAAGGCGAGCGGCCCGCCGCCGGTCAGCCAGAGCCCGCCGATCAGGACCCCGAGCACGGCGCCGGCGCCGATCACGACGCGCCGCTTGCGGACGTCCGCCTCGTGCGTGGCCTCGCGGCGCTGGATGTAGTAGGTGCCCCAGCCGGCCAGCAACGCCAGCAGCAGCGCCACGGCCGCTAGCCACGTCTCGGGCACGCGGAAGGCGTCGAACAGTGGGAGGACCTCGAAGGCGGGCCGGTTGAGCAGCGGCAGGTTGGAGCCGAGCGCGAACCCGGCCATCAGCACCGCGGCGATCACGAACGCCAGCACCGAGCGCCGCGTCACGCCGATGGCGCCCACCAGCGCCAGCAGCGCTACCACGGCGCCGACGTAGTGCGGGCCGGCCGTGAATGGCTTGCCGCCCCAGTAGGTCGCGCCGCCGCCGCCGTAGGCGTCCGCGATGACCAGCGTCACCAGCTCGCCGAAGCCCTGGCTCCAGGACATAGCGTAGTCCCAGGCGAGCCCTCCGCCCGGGCTGGCGGCCCGCGTCGTAAAAGCCTTGTACTCGGCCTGGAGCAGGTACGGATCGGCCACCATCAGGAGCGCGATCCCGGAGCCAAGCGCCAGCAGCGCCGTCGACTCCAGGTAGGTCCGCGTGCGGCCCTCGCGGAAGGCCGAGACGCCCTCGGCGACCCACCAGATCAGCGCCACGACGACCACGTAGTAGGTGATCTGGATGTGGCCCGCGCGCAGGTTGACGGCCGCCGCGACGGCGAACAGCAGCGTCAGGAAGACGCTCAGCATCTTGCCCGTGCCCAGAGGCCGGCGGACGAGCGCGGCGAACGCCAGCAGCAGCCACGGCGCGTAGGCGAGCGCGATAAACTTGGTGTTGTGGCCCGCGGCCAGGATCAGCGGCAGGTACGTCGAGAGCCCGAAGCCCACCCCGCCGACCACGCCTGCCCATTTGGACCGCGTGAGGTAGTACACGAGCAGGTACGTCCCGATCAGCAGCACGAAAAAGTGGGCCAGCGGCCACAGGCCCACCTTGCGCAGCGCCGACACCACCGAGTCGACGCCGGGCACGTGGGAGCCGCTCAGGATCAGGGTGCCGGGCATCCCGCCGAACACGTTGGGCGCCCACTCGGGCCTCCGACCGGTCTCGGCCTCGTACTCCAGCATCGCCTCCGCCGAGGCGGCCCACTGGATCGTGTCGCCGCCCACCAGCGCCTGCCCGCCGAACGTGGCCGGGGCGTAGAACCCCAGCGCGACGAGGGCCAGGAAGCCGATGCAGATCGCGTGCTGCACGGCGCCCGGCTGGCGCTCCCACCACGTGTCCTCGCGCAGGACGGGGCTGGCGTGGCGGACCCGGCTGCGGCTCTTCCAGACGCTGTTGCCGTCCAGCGGCGCCGGCCCGCCGGAGGTGCCGGCGGCACTTTTTCTCAGTTTGGCCATCTAGACAGTCGTGGGGCGGTCGGGGCGCACAGCGGGACGCTGGCGGAGTCCCTGGGCGGTGGGTGGGGGCACAGTGGGGGAGGCACGTCGCTGGGTCTACCGCCAAGCGGCGAGCGCACCGGACGAGCGGCCACCCCGGCGACCACCGCCCGGGCCAGGCGCTGCCGCCAGCGGCAGGAGCCACCCAGCCCGTGAGGAGAGTCGGTGCCGGTCAAGCCCGCAAGATAGAGAGACGCGGTGCGCGCCCGCGTCACCCGAACGCGACCAGCTCGGCCTTGATGGCCTGTCGGACCTCGGCCTGGAGTCGGGCGGCGTCGGCCCGCACCATGCCGGCGGTCTCGATGGGCGCGCCGATAACGAACCGCGTCTCGCCGGGCCGGGCCGTCCGGTCGCCCACCGACAGCACGCCGGCGTGGCCCACCATCGTCAGCGGCACGACGGGCACGCCGGCCTCGATGGCGAGCACGAACGGGCCACGCATAAACGGGCCGAGGGCGTGGGCGTAGCTCCGCCCGCCCTCGGGGTAGAGCAGCACCGAGTCGCCGCTCCGGATCCGCTCGGCGGCGTACCGCAAGTCCGCGACCGACTGGCGGGGGTTGTCGCGGGCGATAAACAGGCAGGCCGTCTTCTCCAGCACCCACCCGATCATCGGCCACGCCCGCAGCTCGCGCCGGGCCACGAACAGGAAATCGCGGGGCAGCACGGCCATCGTGACCGGCACGTCGAGCAGGTTGACGTGGTTGGAGACGAACACGACCGGCCCGTCGGGGACGGGCGCCCGCTGCTCGACGCGGACGCGGATGCCGGCGCTCGCCAGGATCGCGCGCCCCCAGGGCCGCATCCAGGCCCGGAGCGTCCGGGCGGTGGGCTTGGTCGACGAGTGGAGCACCAGCAGCGGGCTCATCGTGACCGTGAAGAACACGCCGCACGCCGCGAGCCAGCCGAACCGCGCGTGGCTGGCGGGCGAGGGCGCGGGCGGCGCGAGTTGGAGGGCAGACGGGGAGGTGTTCACAGCGTCGGCTCTATTTCTGGTGCTCGGCCCGGCGAGCGGCCCCGATCAGCGCCGTCGAGGACGTCAGCCCCACGGACCGCGCGGGGTGCGGGATGGCGTCGATCACCAGCGGACCGCCGAACCCGACCTGGACGAGGGCCGCCAGATGACGTTCCCACCCCACAGAGCCCTCCCCCACCGCCGCCGGCGTCCAGCCGCCGCCGCCGCCGTGCCCGTCCTGCACGCCCACGCACAGCGGCGCGCGCGCCAGCGCGGCGAGCCCGTCGGCGGGCGCCTCGCCGGCCATGAGCGCGTCGGCCGGTCGCCAGTCGGCCCCGACCGCCGGGTGGCCGGTGGCGCCGAGCAGGTCCGCCAGCGCGGCGCCGGTGGCGACCGCCGTCTGGGCGTCGTTGCGGACGGCCAGCCGCAGGCCGAGTCGGGCCGCCCGCTCGCCCGCCTGGCGGAGCGCGTCGGCGGCGCCGCCGAGGTCGGGACCGGCCGCCAGCGCCCCGATGCGGACGAGGCCGCACCCGAGCCGGACGCAGAACGCGGCCGTCTCGTCGAGCGCCGCCAGGTCGTCCATCCACCCTGCCCGGGCGGAGGCGGCGCCTTCGAACAGGCCCGGGTCCACGGCCACGACGGGCAGCTCGGCCTCGTCCAGACGGCGCCGCAGCGGAGCCTCGTTCACGTTCGGCACGCGCCCGCCCCCCAGCGTCCGGAGGGCCACGCCGTCCAACCCCCACAGCAGCGTTAGCCGGACCGCTCGGGCGGCGTCCGGGGTGGCGGCGTCGGTGGTCCAAGCGGTCGTCATGGGATCGTGTCGGCGAGGGCGGGACGGCGGGCCAGGCGGACGGCCTCGTCCAGGACGCGCTGCGCCAGCGCTAGCCGCTCGGCCACCGTCGCCGGGCTGGCGGCCGGGATCGCCACCGCCGTCAGGCTGTCGGGCACGGCGGCGGCCTCGCCCACGGTCAAGACCGCGCGGACGTTCTGGCGGGGCCAGACGCCCGACGTCAGCGCCCCACGCGCGCCGTCCGGGCCGCTCCACAGCGCCACCATCACGGTCCGCTCGGGCACCACGGCCCACCGTGACCGCTCCGCGAGCACGCGCATCGCCTCCACGAGAGGGGCCACGTGGGGGCCGCCGAGCGACGTCCCGACCACTACCAGCTCGTCTCGGGCCAGCGGGTACCGGCCCGGGACGAACCCCGCCACGGACGACGCGGCGTCGACGGCGAACCGCGGGTTGGCCGCGCGCTGGCGGCCCATGTCGGCCAGCGGCGTCACCCCCGACCGCTTGAGCAGCCGCTGCGCCAGCGCGCGGCGAGCGGGGCCCGACGGCACGGCGGCCAGCGAGTCCGCCGTCGCCGCCAGGCGGCGCGCCGACGGCGCCGCCGCGGGGCCGGTGGCCGTGGGCAGGTCGGAGGCCGAGCAGCCGCCGGCGCCGACCGCCAGCGTGGCGAGCAGGAGGAGGGTGTAGCGCATGGAAACCAGAAGGGGCCGCCCGGCACGTGCCGGGCGGCCCCCACATCGGGATGGCCGAGAGCTTACTCGAAGCCGACGGTGAGGCCAGCCGTGAAGCCGACCTTCGGCTTCAGCGAGTTGGCGCCGCCGATGCCGTAGCCGAACTCGGTGTACTCGTCCTGGACAGCGCCCTTGACGAAGAACGACGCCGGGAGGCTGGGCGGCGAGATCCGGAGGTACGGGGCCACCGTTCCGGCGTGGCTGCCGATGCCCCGCGTGCCGAACAGGGTGTTGGTCGGGTCGTTGAAGCGGGTCTGGATCTGGAGGGCGGCGCCCACCTCAAACACGCTCAGCTTGACGCCGGCGCCGAGCATGAAGTTCATGATGTCGGTGCCGACCTCGAAGTCCTCCTCGGCCTCGTCCTCAGCGTTCTCGATGATGAAGTAGTCGATGCCACCGAACAGGCGGAACCGGTCGCTCGGGACGTCGAAGTCGGCCCCGAAGAAGATCGCGTCGCGGTTGTCCGAGGTGCCGAGCGTGTTCGTGGTGCCGTCCAAGGCCGTCTCGTCGCCGAGGTCGAAGATGTAACCGCCGTGGAGGCCGAGCGTGCGGCCGCGCAGCGAGCCGAACACCTTGACGCCCTGGAGGCCGAAGTCGCTGTCGACGTTGGTGAACGGGCCGACCGTCTCGTTCTCCGCCGCGTTCTTGGCGACGGTGAGCTGGGCACCGGCGCCGACCTTGACCGACCGGAGGCTGATCACGTTGATCTGAGCGCCAACGCCGATCCGCTGGGTCGTGATCTCACCCGACGGGAACGTCTGGTCCTGGCCGTCGGTGCCCCAGAACTCCTCGCTGGTCTTTCCGTAGCCGTACTGGACCCAGAGCTTGATGGGGGCGATGTCGGAGGGGACGCCGAAGGCGTAGGTGTCCTGGGTGATGGTCTGCGGGCCCTGAGCCTCCGCGGTCTCGAAGACGCCCGGGGTGGCCACCGACTCCGCGACCGGCTTGTCCGCGTTGGGGGTCTTCTTGGTGTCACCGGTGCCGTCCGGCGGGGAGAGAGCGAGCGATCCGGCCAACAGGCCAGCGAGTGCTACTTGGAGCATGGGGGGACCTCGTTAAAGGGGAGAAACGGGTAAGGGAAGAGCGGGGGGAATCTACAGACGGCCGAGGGTATCGGCAGGCCTGAGTTGGCTCCTAAGCACCTCCCCCCCGATGAGTTCCGCCGGAGGGCGCCTCGGGGACCGCACAGAGCGGCCTGGGGGGGCCTGGGCACGCCCGCGGGGTACCTTCTTCGCGCACGCTCCCCACGACCATGGACTCCCCGGCCTCCGCCGCCCACGACCTCCTCGACCGCGAGCGGTCGCTCCTGACCCGCCTGGGCGGCCTCCTCGACCGGGCCGCGGCGCCCGACGACACCCGCCGCCGGCTGGCGGACCTGGCGCGCACCCTGGACGAGCTGTTCCTGCTGGTCGTGGCCGGCGAGTTCAACGCCGGCAAGTCGACGGTGGTCAACGCCCTCTTCGGCCGGCGCGTGATGGAGGAAGGACCAGTACCGACCACCGACAAGATCACCGTCCTCAAGCACGGGGACGAGGAGGCGGTCCACCGCCGGGGCGAGTTCGTCACCGAGCGGCACTTTCCGCACCCGTTCCTGGAGAGCCTGTCGCTGGTGGACACGCCCGGCACCAACTCCATCGTGCGCGAGCACCAGGCGCTCACCGAGGACTTCGTGCCCCGCGCCGACCTGGTCCTGTTCGTGACCAGCTACGACCGCCCGCTGAGCGAGTCCGAGCGCACGTTTCTGGAGTACATCCGCGGCGCGTGGGGCAAGCGGCTGGTGGTGGTGGTGAACAAGGCGGACTTGGCCGAGACCGAGGCGGCGCTGGCCCAGGTGCTCGGGCACGTCCGCGACGGGCTGGCGCGCATCTTTGCCGAGGCCGGGATCCCCGACGCCGGCTCGCCGCTGATCTTCCCCGTCGCCGCCCGGCTGGCGCTCCAGGCCAAGGAAGCCGCCGCCGACGATCCGACGGTCTACCAGGCCGATCCGCGCTGGCAAGACTCCCGGTTCGGGCCGTTCCAGCGCTTTCTGACCGAGACGCTGACCGAGGGCGCGCGCCTGGCGCTCAAACTCACCGCCCCGCTGGACGCCGCGACGACGCTGCTGGCCGACACCCGCGCTCGCCTGGACGTCCAACGCGACGTGCTCGCCGACGACGAGGCCCAACTCGCCGCCCTCAACGCCCGCTTCGACGAGGTCCGCCAGTCGCTCGACGAGATCGCGGGCCGCGCCGTGGCCGAGGTCGACCGCGAGCTGCTGGAGATGGAAAAGCGCGGCACCCGATTTCTGGACGACACCATCCGCGTGTCCCGCCTCAACCTGATCCGCGACCGCAACGCGTTCCGCGAGGAGTTCGAGCGCCAGGTGACGCGCGACGCCGACGCCCGCATCGAGGCGCGCCTAGGCGAGGCGGCCGACGCGCTCTTGAGGCGCGTGTTCGAGCTGTGGAACGAGACCTACGCCCGGCTCTCGGACCTCAAGCGCGACGGCCAGAACAAGGCACAGGGCGGCTTCTTGTACGACCGCGACGAGGTGCTGCGCGACGTGCTCCGCGAGGCCCGGCGCACCGTGGACCAGTACGACATGGGCGAGGAGGCGCGGCGCCTGCTCGAAAACACGCGCTCGGCGCTGACCGTCGGCGGCGCCACGGCGGTCGGCGTCGGGGCCGTGGCCGTGGTTCTGATCGCGACGACGGCCTTCGACGTGACGGGCGGCCTGCTGGCGGCTGGCGCCTTCGCCACGTTGAGCTTTATCGTGCTCCCCGCGCAGCGCCGCCGCGCCACGCGCGAGTTCTCGGAGCGCGTCGAGACGTTGCGCGCCGACTTGCGCGGCGGCCTGGACCGCGAGCTGACCCAGGAGGTGGAGGACGCCATCGCCAAGGTGCGCGCGCTCGTTCGCCCCGTCGCCGCGCTGGCGCTCGACGCCCGCGCCGCGCTCGACGCCCAGCGGACCGAGATGGACGAGATCGCCGCCCAGGCCGAGGCCCTCCGCGCCGACGTCCGCCAACAGTTCGGGACGGGCGAGATGACCGCCGCGGCCTCCTAAGCCGCCCCGGACCGCGCGCCGAGACCGACCGCCAGCCGGCGGCGCGCTACCCCTGGCGCCGGCCCCGCCACACCGACCGGCCGATGGCGAACGCGACGCCGCCGACCACGAACGCGACCGGCAGCGACAGCGCCGACCACAGGCCCCACGTCCGCAGAAGCCCGGCCGCGTCCCGGCCGCCGTCGCCAACCTGTTCAACAACGGCTGTCGCGATGGTGCCCAGGAGCAGGGCCGTGACCACAGTCACCGCCACGACCTGGCCCCAGACGCGGCGCCCGGCCACTACCGCCCGTAGTTGCTGGAGATGCGGACCCAGCTCGGGATCTCGACGCCGGCCGAGTTCCCGGCCGTCGGCCGCACCCAGGCGTCCGTGAAGGTGCTCTCGGTGGCGCGGCGCATCATCATCTGGTCGAGCGACGTGCCGGTCCCCTCGATCAGCATCACCGCCGTCGGCTGGTTGTCGCGGTCGACGTAGACCTGGGTCGTGATCACGCCCTGGGCGCTGGCCAGGCTGTCCGGGATGGCGAACGGCTCGGCGGCGGGCTGGTACTGGGCCGGGTTGTAGCGCTGGAAAAAGTCCGTCTTGATGCGGTTGACCATGCCCTCGACCGCGTCGTCGTAGCCGTCGCCCTGGGGCACGCCGGCCCGGACCTCGTCGAGGTAGTCGGCGGCGAACACCGAGTCGACCGTCTCCGGGTCGGTGCGGTACAGGTCGGTCATCTTCTCCTGCGTCCAGCGGACCAGCTCGGAGTCGTCGCGGGCGACGCCCATCGCCTCCAGCGTCGACAAGTCGCGGAAGGCGGCCGCGGTGTCGGTGCCGGGCTTGTACCAGCGCGTCGGGCTCTCGGCGACCCAGCCCTCGGGCGGGGCGTTCGTCGGGCCAGGCTCGGCGCAGGCGGCGAGGAAGAAAGAGCCAACGAGGAGAGCGGAGAGGAGGCGTCCCACAGGAAGAGTCGGGGTCATGTCGGTGCAGAGCGGAAGGGACCAAAGCTACTCGGGCTCGGCGGATAACGACCGGCTAGCTGGCGCTGGCTTCGCCGGCCTGCCGGTTGTCCCGGGCGGGCTGGCGGAGGCCGTGCGCGGAGCGGGCGCCAGCGAGCGGGCGCCCGCGGGCGGCGCCTTCTCCCCTATCCCTCGTCCAGGCGCACGATCAGGCGGCGGCGGTCGAGCGCGGCCACGCGGACCCGGCTGCCCGAGGCCACGAACGCGCCCTCGGTCTCGACCTCGACGCGGACGCCGTCGATCTCGGCCATCCCCGCCGGCCTTAGCGGCGTCACAGCCGTCCCGACCCGGCCCAGCAGGCGCGTCCGCGAGTCCGACTCCTGGGCGTCCGCGTCCGCGTCGCGGCGCAGGCTGTCGGAGAGCACGAAGCGGTCCCACGCGCCCGACTCCCACAGCACGTACGCCAGGCCGCCGGCCGCGAGCACGGTCGCCGCCAGCGTGCCCAGGCCGCCGACCAGCCCGAACTCCACGAACGCCAGCACCACGCCGGCCGCCGCGCCGAGCACGCCCAGCACGCCGACCACGTTGAGGCCGGGCACGAGCGTGACCTCGACCAGCACCAGGGCCAGCCCGACCAGGATCAGGGCGATGGGGATCAGCAGCTCCACGGGGTCACCTCAGCCGGGGGCGGAGCGTCTGGCGTGCGGCGCGGCTCATGCCACCTCGCGGACGACCACGACCGCGCCGCGCGAGCGGACCACCTCGACGGTCGCGCCCGAGGCCACGAACGGCCCCTCCGAGACCACGTCCACCCGGCGCCCGCCGATGTCGATGGTGCCCGACGGGCGCAGCGTGGTGAGGGCGGTGCCGGTCAGGCCCACGAGGTCGGCGGAGGTGTCGGCCGAGGTGTAGCCCTCGGAGGCCAGCAGCTCGGGCGCCAGCACCAGCCGGTTCAGCCGTTCCGACCGGGGCAGCACGCGGCCCAGCGACACCACCAGCAGGCCGAGCAGCACCAGCGCCGCTGCCAAGGTGGTCGTGGCGCGCGCGATCTCGCCGTCGCTCGGGAAGTCGAGCCCGGCGTTGGGCACCAGCGCGATCAGCAGCGCCACGAGCGCCAGCACGATGCCGGCGATGCCGAACACGCCGAAGCCCGGCGTCACGAACACCTCGACGATCAGCAGCCCGACCCCGACGGCGAACAACGCGATCTCCCAGCTGGCGACCAGCCCCAGCAGGTAGTGGGGCGCGAAGAACGCGGCCGCGCCGACGAGCGCCACGGCGCCCGCGAACCCGACGCCCGGCGTCTGGATCTCGAAGTAGAGCCCGCCCATCATCATCATGAGCAGGAGCGACGCGACCGCCGGCGAGCCCAGGAACCGCAGCACGCGCTCGGCGCGCGACGCCGAGTGGGTGACCTGCTCGCGCTCGGCCGCCGCCAGCGCATCGACGGCGGCCTCGGCCGAGGGCAGCACGGCGTCGGCCACGCCCAGGCGCAGCGCCTCCTCCGAGGACAGCGTGAGAAGCTCGCCCTCTTTGGTCACGCCGTCGATGGCCAGCTTCTCGTCCACCATCGCCTCGGCGATGCGCGGGTCGCGGCCGGTCGCCTCGGCGGTGGCGCGCATCAGGCCGCGCGTGTAGCTCTGGATCTTCTCCGGCGCGTAATCGCCGGTCTGGTTCACGGCCGTCGCCGCGCCCATCGAGGCGCCCGGCACCATCACGATGGTGTCGGTGGCGTAGGCGATCAGCGCGCCGGCCGAGGCCGCGTTCCGGTCGATCACGGCGACGGTCGGGACCTCGGTCGACAGGACGGCCTTGCGGATCGTGTCGGCGGCGTCCAGCAGCCCGCCGAACGTGTCGATGTCGAACACGACGAGCGAGGCCCCGGCCTGCTCGGCGTCGGCCAGGGCGCGCTCGACGTAGGCCGCGAGCGCCGTGTCGATGGTGCCGTCGATGGTGACGCGGTAGACTGGCCCGTCGCCCAACGGGCCGCCGAGCGCCAGCGGCGCCGGCTGGGCGGAGGCGACGCCGAGGGTCAGCAGGGCGGCGGCGGCCAGGCGGAAGAGGGACATAGGGGGTCGAGATCGTTTGACCGAATACGTCCCCCCGCATTGCCATGTTGCGCCGCTGGCGGCAGCGACCGCCAGCGGCCCGCGCCCGGCCTCGGCGGGTCGCCTAGGCGACGTCAGCGCCGGCCTCGGCGAGGTCGGCGAAGCCGCCCACGTTGAGCGCGCCCGCGTGGCCGTGCTGGCGCAGCGCCGTGGTCGCCTGGCCCGACCGGCCGCCCGACTTGCAGTAGAGGTAGACCGGCGCGTCGGCCGGCAGGTCGAGCGCCTCGACCCGGTCGAGGAACGACGGGTCCTGCACGTCGACGTTGACGGCGCCGGCCAGATGGCCCTCGGCAAACTCAGCGGGCGTGCGGACGTCGAGGAGGGGGGCTTCCGGGTCGCGGCCGGCGACGAAGTCGGACGGCGAGAGGTCGATCTGGGGAGTCATCGGCGGTGGTCGGGAGAGTGGGGAGTCCGCTACCGACGCTCAACCACGCGTCGCCGATCCACCGGGCTCTCCTGGAGCGCGGCGTCGATCATCCGGTACAGGTCCTCCCGGGAGTAGGGCTTGGTCAGGTAGGCGTCGAAGCCGGAGGCGAGGAACCGCTCGCGGTCGCCCGGCAGCCCGTAGGCCGTCACGGCGACCATCGGGAGCGTGGCGAAGGCGTCCGACCGGCGCAGGCGGCGCATCACGTCCTCGCCCGAGATCGAGGCCCCGAGGTGGATGTCGAGGAGGACCACGTCGGGCCGCTCGCGCTCGACGGCCGCCAGCGCCCCGTCGCCGTCGATGGCCTCGACCACGCGGAAGGCGCCGGCCAGCGTGTGGGCCGCGACCTGGCGCGCCTGGTCGTTGTCGTCCACGACGAGCACCAGCGGCAGGTCGCCGTCGTCCGACGGGGCCTCGGCGGAGCGGAGCAGGACCGTGAACGTGGTGCCGACGCCCTTCTCGCTGTCGACCGAGATCGTGCCGCCCATCCGCTCGACCAGCTGGCGGGAGAGCGCGAGCCCGAGCCCGGCCCCCTCGTAGCGGCGCCCGTGCCCCGTCGACTCCTGCTCGAACTCGCCGAAGACGCGGGGCAGGAACGACGGGTCGATGCCGATGCCCGTGTCGCGCACCTCGAAGGCCACGCTGCCCCGCGGGCCGCGCCGGACCGCCACCGTGACCTCGCCCTGGTCGGTGAACTTGATCGCGTTGCCCACCAAGTTGTGGAGCACCCGGACCAGCGCCGCCTCGTCGGCCATGACCTCCAGGCCGTCGGCGTCGATCTCCGCCCGGATCGCCAGGCCGCGCTCGGCGGCGGCGGGGCCGAGCATCGACACGGTCTCCTCCACCACGTCGGCCGCGTCCATCTGCCCGGTGCCGAGGGGGCCGTCGCCGGCGTCGAGGCGCGTCAGGTCGAGGACCGAGTTGAGCGTCTCCATCAGGCGCCGGCCGCTGCGCGCGATCAGGTCCACGAAGTCGCGCTGGGTCGGGTCGTCGATCTCGTCGCCTAGGATGCTCGAGAACCCCAGGATGGCCGTGAGCGGCGTCCGGATCTCGTGGCTCATGTTGGCCAGGAACGTGCTCTTCAGCGCCGCCACCTCCTCGGCCTGGCGCTTGGCCTGGACGAGCACGGCCTGGGCCCGCATCCGCTCGGTGACGTCGCGGAGGTTGAGCACCAGCCCCCCCACGGCCGGGTCGTCGTAGAGCGGCGTGGCGGCGCCCTCCACGAACACGTCGTGCCCGTCGGCGTGCCGCAGGCGGAGCTGGAGCTGGGCCGAGGGCCGCCCGTCGCGGATCTCCGCCAGGAACGCCGCGGCCCGCTCCCGGTCCTCGGGGTGGACCAGCGACGCGAGCGCCGTGCCGGTGGTGGCCTCGGGCGTGTGCCCGAGGAGCGGCCCGATGGCCGGGCTCACGTAGGTCAGCCGGTCGGCGCGGTCGGCCACGACCACGACGTCGGAGGAGCGCTGGACGAGGGCGCGGAAGCGGGCCTCGCTGCGCTGGACCGCCAGCCGGGCCTCGCGCTCGGCCGTGATGTCCTCGACGGTCCCCTCGTAGAACAGCGGCCGGCCGTCGGCGTCGAGCGCGGCGCGGGCGTCGATCCGGACGTGGAGCACCGTCCCGTCGGGCTGGCGCCACCGCGTCTCGAAGCGGCGGACTTGGCCCTCGCGCTGGACGATCTCGCGGAAGCGCTCGCGGTCGCCGGGGTCGGCGTAGATGTCGACGGCGCTGTAGGCCCGGGCGGCCTCAGCGGAGGGCGCCCCGATCATGCGCGCGAGCGCCGTGTTGGCCAGCAGGAAGCGGCCGTCGGGCGCCGTGCGGTACATCCCCGTCGGCATGTGGTTGAACAGCGAGCGGTAGCGCTGCTCCGAGGCCCGGAGCGCGGCGTCCAGCCGGACGCTCTGGCCCTCGGCCGCGCTCAGCTGGTGGCGCGTGTGGTGGACGTAGAGCACGCCCGAGACGGCCGTCATCGCGCTCCCCGCCGCCACGGTCAGCAGCGCGTAGCTCGCGGCGTCCAGGGGCGACGAGTACGGGACCAAGCCGCCGCCCGCCAGGGCGACGGCGAACAGCGTCGCCGCGCCGAGCACGCCGACCACGGCGCTCACCGTCGCCAGCCGGGCCCCCGACGTCATCGCGCCCGCCAGCGGCGCCAGCATGACCAGCGTCAGGCCCGGGTCGCGGATGCCCAGGTCGAAGCTGGCCTGGAACACCGGCGTCACCGCGATCGAGAGCGTCAGCAGCCACGCCGCCGGCTCGATGCGCCCGCCCCACCGGACCAGCGCCGCCGCACCCAGCGTCACCCCGATCGACAGCGCCACCTCCGCCAGCGGCAGGGCCTCGGCGTCGCCCAGCAGCAGGCTCAGGCCCATCGTGCCGTAGGCGCCCAGCGACAGCCACACCATCACCACCACGATCCGCGCCTGGCGCAGCTGGTGGAGCTCGTTCGGGGTCCGGGCCGGGTCGATCCAGCGGTCGATGGCCGCGGTGGCGCTCGACGCGGAGGGAGAGGAAAGGGGCATTCGGGGTGGTTTCGTAACGGACGCGCGGCCCGGAGGAGCCGACGCGACCGCACGGACCGGCGTCTGGCTTTTCTGCACACTCTGTTCCACGTTCGCGCCGCGTGCGGACGCGGAATCGGGGGCGGGCCAAGGTAGCTTGGGCCACCGCCCCTCCGATCCATGACCCTCCCGTTCGCCCTCGCCCGCCGGTTCGTCGCCGGGCAGACCCTGGACCTCGCGCTTCCGGCCATCGGCCCGCTGCTCGACGCCGGCCAGTTCGTCACGCTCGACCTGCTGGGCGAGCACGTCCACGAGCGCGAGCGCGCCCAGGCGTTCGCGCGGGCCTACGGCGACCTCGTCGAGCGGCTGGCGGCCTACCGCGACGCGCGCGGGCTGGCCGCCGAGACGGTCGCCATCTCGATCAAGCTGTCCATGATCGGCCAGGTCATCGACCGCGACGCCTGCGAGGCCAACCTGCGGGCGCTGCTGGCCCAGGCGGAGGACGCCGACCTGTTCGTGCGCCTCGACATGGAGGGCTCGGACGTCACGGCCTCGACGCTGGAGATCTTCGAGGCCGTCTACCCGGACTTCCCGGACCACGTGGGCACGGTGCTCCAGGCCTACCTCCACCGGACGGCCGGCGACGTGGCGCGGATGAACGAGCTCCAGGCCCGCGTCCGGCTGTGCAAGGGCGCCTACGCCGAGCCGGCGTCGATCGCCTACCAGGACATGCCCACCATCCGCTGGCACTACCGCCGCCAGGCGGCGGCGCTGCTCACCGAGGGCCGCTACCCCGGCATCGCCACCCACGACGACCAGCTGATCCAGGCCGCCCAGCAGCTGGTCGCCGAGCGCGGCATCGCGCGCGACGCCTTCGAGTTCCAGATGCTCTACGGGCTCCGCCCCGAGACCCAGCGCCAGCTGGTCGCCGACGGTTGGCGGATGCGGACGTACGTGCCCTACGGCACAGAGTGGCTCCCCTACTTCTCGCGCCGCCTCCGCGAGCGCAAGGAGAACGCGTTCTTCGTGCTCAAGGCACTGGTCAACGGCTGACGCGCTGGCGGGCGGACTCCGCCAGCGGGGCGGGGGCGTCGTTGGCGACACCTCTCTGCTGAACCGGTAGCTACACGGCCTGCAAACTCCGAAGCTTACTCGCCATCTCTTGCCAGACGCCCGCCCTCTCCTCGCCTTCGTCCTCGTTGCCGTCACCATCGGGTGCGGCCCGTCGGAGGAGCGGTTCCTCGACCGCCACGAGGACGACATCCTCTCGGCCCTCGCCCTCGTCCAAGCCATGCCCGGCATTGACAGGATGTCGTTCGAGGGGGTCCACGGGTGCCGGGGTGGACGGCTCGTGAACAGCGACTTCGTAGGTGCCGCCCTCGACCCTCCGTCTTCGTGCTCGGGCAGCCCGGTGCTCCCCGAACGGCTCGCAGTGGAGCAGACAGGGTCAGACAGAACCACCTACCGTGCCCTTGCTTCGCTACTCGACTCGACAGCGCTGTGGGAGGTAGGGAGCAGCACCGGCGGAGGGTGGATCTATGTCCAGGAGCCGGAGGGACTGGCTGGCTACTTCGTCTACGGCACGGAGGGGCCGGTAGGATACCCGGATGGGCGAACGCCCCGCCACATCCGGGGACCGTGGTACTGGTCGCCAGCGGACTAACCCCGTGCAGCGGTAGTCCATGCGGGCCTCCGCGGCCGGGCCGTGTAACCCCTCAAAGAAGCTGAATAGGTCGAGCGTGGCGTCAGACCATGACGAAACGGGGGCTCCGGGCTGAGGCCCTACCCCTCGCACCAGCTCACGCTGGGCAGTGTCCTACGTCCCCGCATAGTGGCGGCCGACTCGTATCGATGGGTGCCATCCGCTCGTCGGCCCAGAAGGCCCCGGCGGCGGCCAAACCCCTCATCGAGTTCGCAGAGGCCGGATCTCTCCAAACCGTCCGGTGCCCCGCCGAGGCGGGGCGGTCTCAGATACCTGTCGTGGGCGCCAGAACCGTCTTCCCATTCCCTGAGTGGAGGGCGCCGGAGGCGCCAGTTCAGCGTGCGGGCTTGACGGTTCGGCCACTGGGGGTGCCTGGGTGATAGGGCACGGTCTCGCTTCTTGGAAGTATCCCCCCGCTGCAGGCCGACGTGAAGCGCCAGGGTTCTCAGACCGCCAGGCTGGTGGCCCGAATTTCGTTTCGGGCGCCCCTTTCGGCAGTGGCGCGTACAGAATCGTTCTGGGCTTGGATGGCTTGAGCCAACGATCCATTCACCCCATTCCGTTATTCCCGCGCACGCGGGGATCCAGAGTGGCGAGCGTGGAGGTAAGCGGTGAGCCGAACCGCCAGCGGGGAGCGTGGGCAATCCAAGCGCGCCTCCGCTCCGCTGGCGGTCGTCATGAGCGGCGTTCCCGTGACTCTGGATCCCCGCCTTCGCGGGGACGACGTTGGAGAGATCACGATCGGTAGGCAGGAACCCCAATCCAGCACGAAGGCACAGAGCTCCTCGCTCTCCGGTCCCGCCGCTGGCAGAGTGGCACGGGCGGCGAATTGCCACCGGAGGTAACGCCCCACGCCAGCAGAGCCTACCGCACGCGGAGTCGCTGCCCGACGCGGATGCCGTCCGACTGGCGGTCGTTGAGCGCCTGAATGGCCTCGACGGACGTGTTGTAGCGCCGCGCCAGGCTGAACAGCGTGTCGCCGCGCTCGACGGTGTGGTAGACCGCGCCGCTGGCGGGCTGGGCCGGCGGGCGCTCAGGACGCGAGGCCGACGTCTCCGACGGACGCCTCTGGATCGGCGTCGGAGCCGCGCGGTCGGTGAGGGCGCCCAGGCCGCCGAGCACGCGCACGCCCCGGACCGCGCGCGCCACGTCCGCGACCGCCTGGCGGTCGAGCGCTGGCACGTCACCGGTCACCTCGACGCCGCCGTCGCGCGCGGCCACCGACACGTCGAGCGCCCGGGTCCGCACGTCGTCCACCAGGGCCAGGCGGACGGCCGTGGCCAGGCGCAAGTCCGCCAGGCGGTCGGCCACGCGCTGGGCGCTGGCGGCCGGCGCCAGCGCGGCCAGGAGCAGGGCCGCGGCGAGCGCCCTCATCCCTCGACGGGCTCGCCGGTCTCCGAGCTCTCGGCCGGCGCGGCGTGGTACTCGGTCTCCGTGTCCACGCCGTCGATCACGTGGCGCTCGGCGAGCCAGCGCTCGGCGTCGATGGCCGCCATGCAGCCCGTGCCGGCCGCCGTGACGGCCTGGCGGTAGACGTGGTCCTGGGCGTCGCCGCACACGAACACGCCCCCCACGTCGGTCCACGTCGAGTCGGGGTGGGTCTGGACGTAGCCGGCCTCGTCCATCTCCAGCCAGCCGCGGAACAGGTCGGTGTTGGGCTTGTGCCCGATGGCCACGAAAAAGCCCGTCACCGGCAGCGTGCCCGGCTCGCCGGTCACCGTGTCCCGGGTCGCCAGGGCCGTCACGGCGTCGTCGCCCACCACGTCGGTCACGACCGTATTCCAGTGGACCTGGACCTTGGGGTGGTTCAACACGCGGTCCTGCATGATCTGGCTGGCGCGCAACTCGTCGCGGCGGTGGACCAGGTGGACCGTCGACGCGAAGCGCGTCAGGAACAGGGCCTCCTCCATGGCCGTGTCGCCCCCGCCGACGATGGCGATCTCCTCCTCGCGGAAGAACGCACCGTCGCACGTGGCGCACGCCGAGACGCCGCGGCCCAGCAGCCGCTTCTCGTTCTCCAGGCCGAGGTACTTGGCGCTGGCCCCCGTCGCCACGATGACCGACTCGGCCACCAGCGGCGTGGCCTCGTCCACGACCAGCCGGTGCGGCGCCTGCGACAGGTCGACGTGGGTGACGGCCCCCCAGCGGAGCTCGGCGCCGAAGCGCGTCGCCTGCTTCTCGAAGTCCGCCATCATCTCCGGCCCCATCACGCCGTCGGGGTAGCCGGGGAAGTTCTCGACGTCGGTCGTGGTGGTGAGCTGGCCGCCGGGCTCCGGCCCCTGGACCACGAGCGGCGCCAGCCCGGCGCGGGCGGCGTAGAGGGCCGCCGTGAGCCCGGCCGGGCCGGTGCCCACGATGACGATGGTGCGGCGCTCGGCCGCGTCCCAGTCGAGGCCGGGCGGGAGGGGGGTTGGAGTCAACGACATAAACGGATGGTTACGGGAGGGGGCGCCGCCGCGTGGCAGCGCCCCCTGGCTGTGCGGAGCGGAGACGCTAAGCGGTCTGGCCCAGCGCGTCGAGCTTCTCGGCGAGCACCTTCTTGGGCACCACGCCGACCATCTGGTCGACCGGCTTGCCGTCCTTGAAGAACAGCAGCGAGGGGATCGAGCGGATCCCGTACTTCATGGCCGTCTGCGGGTTGTTGTCGACGTCGAGCTTGACCACCTTGGCCTTCCCGTCGTACTCGGAGGCGATCTCTTCGATGGTCGGGGCGATCGTGCGGCAGGGGCCGCACCAGGTCGCCCAGAAGTCGACGAGGACGGGCTGGTCGGTGTTGAGGACTTCGGTTTCGAAGTTGGCGTCGGTGCCGGTGATGTAGGCGGACATGGTCGGGAGTCGGTGAGACAGAGGGTACGGCCCGGAGCGGGCCGGGTTCACAAGACGAGGCCGCCACCGCCGCCCTTACCGCGCCGCCGAGGCCGCGCGGGCGGCCGCCCCGCCCCAGAACCCAGACCACGACGCCGAGCGAGGCGAGGTGGTCGGAGGGCCGAGCTCCACCGGGGACGCCCCTCCGCCCCGCCCCGCTGGCGGTCGAGCGCGCCGCGGGCCCGGCGCGCGGTTCTGCCGGGCCGTCTATAGAGGCGCCGCCCCCCGCCGATACCCTGGACCGACGCCCCACCACCCGTGCCCCGACCGCTCGCCCGCTCCCTCTGGCTCGCCCTGCCGGTCCTGGTCGCCAGCGGGGCGAGCGCCCAGCCGCCGCCCGACGGCCCGACGCCGGACTGGGGCCGGCCCGCGGTCTCGGTGGGCTCGCTCCACGTCGACGCCGACGGCGACACGGTGCCCGACGCCGCCGGCTGGGCGCTCGTCCGCGGCCGCGTGACCGTCGGGACGGGCGTGCTGCGGCGCGAGCCCGTCGAGGTCTACGTCCAGGACGCCACCGGCGGGCTGCGCCTGCGCCTGCCGCCCACCGCGCCCCCCGTGTTCGCCGGCGACAGCGTGGCCGTGCATGGCGAGGTCGGGTTCCGGGACGGGATGGTCGAGATGGATGCGCCCGACGTCCACGTCGTCGACGCCCCGCCGCGCGAGGTCGGGGCCCAGCCGCTCGCGCTCCAGCCGCGCGAGCGCGGCGGCACCGGGCCGGACCTCGAAGGCCACGAGGGCCAGCTGGTCGAGGTCGAGGGCCGGGTCCTCAGCATCGAGGCCGGCGACGGCGGCCAGTCGATGGGGCTGCTGAGCGGGACCGACCTGGTGACGGTGTTCGTCTACGACGACCGGCCGGCGGCGATCTCGTTCGACGAGTTCGAGCTGGGCGACTACGTCCGCGTGCGCGGCGTGGCCGGCCAGGCGGACGCCACGCCGCCGTTTACCGGGTCGCACGTGGTCTACCCCCTGGCGGAGGGCGACGTGCGCCGGGCCGGGCTGTCACCGCGCGAGATGGCGTGGGGGGCGGCCGGAACCGTGGCGCTGCTGTTGGCGGCGCTCTTGTGGGCGGGCCTGCTGAGGCTCCAGGTCCGCCGCCGCTCCCAAGCCCTCCGCTCGTCCGAGGCGCGCTACAGCCACCTGTTCGACGCCGCGGCCGACCTCGTGATCGTGCTCGACGTCGAGCGCGGCGGCGAGGTCGTCGAGGCCAACGCGGCCGCCCAGCGCGCCTTCGGCGTCAACGCCAACGGCGACCGGCCCGACGGGCGCGCCACCCGGCTCTCCGAGCTGGCGGCCGACGAGGACGACGCCGCGTACCACCTGGCCCGCGCCGACCGGGACGGGGCGGCCTCGACGGTGCTGGAGCTCCGGCGGCCCGACGGCACGCGCGTGCCCTACGAGATCGAGACGCGCCGGCTGCCCGAGGGCCGCGGGCGCTCGTTCGTGGCCGTCGCCCGCAACGTGACCGAGCGCCGGTCCTACGAGCACGGCCTGCTCACGGCCGTCTCGGCCGCCGAGGAGGCCCGCGAGCGGGCCGAGGAGGCCGACCGGCTCAAGTCCTCGATCCTGGACAACATGAGCCACGAGATCCGTACGCCGCTCACGGCCATCCTGGGCTTCGCCGACATCCTGCGCGAGGAGGTGCCCGAGGACCTCTACGAGTACGCCGACACGATCAAGCAGGGCGGCAAGCGCCTGCTCGACACGCTCAACGACCTCCTCGAGTTTGCGCGCCTTGACGCCGAGCGGGCCGCGATCGTGCCCGAGCCGCTCGACGCCGCGGCCGTCGTCCGCGAGTCGCTGGCGCTGCTGGCGACGCTGGCCCAGCGCAAGGGGCTCGGGCTCCACTTCCAGTCGTCGGCGGCGTCGGTCCCGGCCGTCCACTCGGTGTCGGCGCTGGAGCGCGTGGTGACCAATTTGGTGGGCAACGCGCTCAAGTTCACCGAACGCGGGGACGTGACGGTCACCCTCCACGCCGCGCCCGAGTTCTTCGCGCTCCGGGTCCAAGACAGCGGCGTCGGCATCTCGGAGGCGTTCCTGCCGGAGCTGTTCGAGGCCTTTAAACAGGAGTCCAACGGTCACGGCCGCAGCTTCGAGGGCACCGGCCTGGGGCTGGCCATCACCAAGCGGCTGGTGGACCGGATGGGCGGCGAGATCCGCGTGTGGAGCCACAAGGGCGAGGGCACGCTGTTTGAGGTGGCCCTGCCCACCGAGGCGCCCACCGCGGCTCCGCCCCTCGCCCCCCCGGACGTCCCCCAGATCACGCTGCCCGCCCCGCCCGCCCCGGAAGACGACGGGCCGGCGCCGGCAGCCCGGCCGACGGCGCCGGCCGAGCGGGCCGCCGCGCCCCTTCCTGTCGAATGATGACCGCCCGCGCCCTCGCCCTCCTCGTCGTCGCCGCCAGCGGGGCGGGCGCGCAGCCCATCGCCGACGTCGTCGCCGACCTGAACCGCGACGGCGTCCCCGACCGGGTGGGCGCCGACGTCGTGGTGTCGGGCGTGGCGCCGGTCTCCGAAGGGACGTTCGGCGAGCTCGGCACCGCGCTCTACGTCCAGGACGAGACCGGGGGGCTGGCGGTCGGGCTGGACGGGGCCCAGGTGCCGGACCGCCCCGTCGCGGCCGGCGACGAGCTGGTGGTGACCGGGACGCTCGCGTTCCGCGCCGGGGTCTCGGTGGTCGAGGCCCGGGAGGTCCGCGTGGGGGGCCGGCGCGCGGTTCCGAGGCCGACCCCCTACTCCGCCGCGGCGCCCGACGAGGCCGAGGGCCGGCTGGTCCGCGCCGAGGGGACGGTGGTCGGGAGGAGCCAGGTGGACGTGGGCGAGGCGCTCCTGCTCTCGCTCGACGACATGTCGCTCGTGGTCGTGTTCACGTTCGACGGCCAGCCGTCGGCGGTGTCGTACGACGGGTTCCAGGCCGGCGACCGCATCGGGGTGACCGGCATCGCCGGCCAGTACGACCGGACGCCGCCCTACGTCGACTCGCGCCAGATCTACCCCCGGGGGCCGTCCGACCTGAGCATGGTCGGGCTGCCGTCGTGGGTCTACAAGCGGGTGGCGCTGGGGGCCATCGCCGTCCTGCTGGCGGCGCTGGCGGTCGTGGCCGCGCTCCGGGTCCAGGTCCGGCGCCGGGTGGCCGCGCTCCGGGAGTCGGAGGACCGGTACGAGACGCTGGTCGAACGGGCATCCGACTCCGTGATCGTCCACGACACGCACGGCACCGTGAGCCACGCCAACCGGGCCGCCCGGCGCGCGCTCGGCGTGACGGACGATGCCCCTCTCCCCCCCATCTTCCCCCTCGTCGCCGACGACGACCTCCCCGCCATGCACGAGCACATCGCCGAGGTGATGCGGACGGGGAACGCCCGGATGGACATCCACCTGGGCGCGGCCGGGCGCGAGTTCGAGGTCGAGTCCCAGACGGTCGAGGTCGGCGGTCGCCGGCAGATCCTGTCGCTGGCCCGGGACGTGAGCGCGCGCCGCGACTACGAGCGCGGGCTGATCGAGGCGCGCGAGCAGGCCGAGGAGGCCGCCCGGTCGAAGAGCGCGTTCCTGGCCAACATGAGCCACGAGATCCGTACGCCGCTGACGGCCGTGATCGGGTTCGCCGAGCTCCTCCAGGAGGAGGTCGGCGAGGAGCACCACGACCTGACCGGGGCCATCATGACGGGCGGGAGGCGCCTGCTCACGACGCTGAACTCGGTCCTCGACGTCGCCTCGCTCGACGCCCGCCGGCACACGCTCCGGCCGGCGCCGATGGACGTGAGGGCGGAGGTGGTGGAGGCGGTCAGCCTGCTCCGCCCGTTGGCGCTCCAGCGCGGCCTGACGGTCGAGGTGACCGGCCGGCCCGACTCGGTCCCGGCCGTGCTCGACGCCGGCGCCCTCGACCGGATCGTGACGAACCTGGTGGGCAACGCGATCAAGTTTACCGAGCACGGGGGCGTGACGGTCGAGGTCGGGGTCCGGGACGCCGCGGCCGTGGTCCGCGTCCGCGACACGGGCGTCGGGATCCCGGAGGCGTTCCTGCCCGACCTCTTCACCGAGTTCCGCCAGCAGTCCGAGGGCTTCGGGCGGAGCCACGAGGGCACCGGCCTGGGGCTGGCCATCACCCGGCGCCTGGTGGACCTGATGGGCGGCGAGATCCGCGTGTGGAGCCGCGTAGGCGAGGGCACGCTGTTCGAGGTCACCTTCCCGCTCGGCGAGCCGGCGGCCCAGGACGCGACGGCCGCGACGGCCACGGGCCACGCGATCGTCCGGGCCAACGCCGGCCGGACGACGCGGGAGCGCCCCCCCGTCCCCGCCTGACGCCCGCTGATGCCGCCGGCCTCCCTCCCTGCCGCCCTCGCGCTGGCCGCCGCCGCGGGCGCCGCGCTGGCGCTCGCCGTGGGCGCGGCGCTCGCCCGGCACCGACGGCAGCGGGACGGCGGCCCGGGCTACAGCCTCGCGGCGCTCGTCGAGCGGGCCCCGGACGCGGTCGTGATCCACGCCCCCGACGGAACCGCGCTGGAGCCCAACGCCGCCGCCCGCCACGCGCTCGGCCTCGGCGACTCGGTCGAGCGCATCTCGCTGCTCGACGTGGTCGCGCTGGACGACCAGCCCGCCGCGCGGGCGCACCTGGCCACGCTGGCCGCCGACGGCCCGGCCCGCTCGGACCTCCGGCTGCGCTCGTCGGGCACCCGCCGGCCGTTCGAGGTGTCGTCGGGACGCGTAGAAGGCCGCGTGCTCACCATCGCCCGCGACGTCGGGCCGCGTGCCGAGCGCGAGCGCCAGGCGCTGGCGGCCCGCGACCGCGCCCAGGCCGCCGCCCGCGACAAGAGCGCGTTCCTGGACTCGATGGGCCACGAGCTGCGCACGCCCCTGACGGCGGTGCTGGGCTTTGCCGAGCTGCTGCGCGACGAGGTGGAGCCCGAGAGCCGCGGGCTCGTCCAGGCCATCGAGACCGGCGGCCGGCGGCTGCTCCAGACCTTGGACGACGTGCTGGACCTGGCCCGCCTCGACTCGGGCCGCGCTGCCCTCCGCCCGGTTCCTCTGGACGCGGCCGAGGTCGTCGGCCGCGCCGCCGGCCGCCACCGGGCAACGGCCGAGGCGGACGGGCTGGCGCTCCGGGTCGAGGCGCCCGAGCGCGTCCCGGCCACGTTGGACGCCGGCCTGCTCGACCGCGTCGTGGGGACGTTGGTGGGCCGCGCCGTCGCCTCCACCGACCGGGGCCGGGTGACCGTCGAGATCGTCGACGACGCCGCGACCGTCACCGTCCGGGTGCTCGACACCGGGCCCGGCATCGCGCCCGACGTGCTGCCCACGCTGTTCGACGAGAACCGGAGCCGTGGCGCCCACCCCACGCCGGCCGGCGCCACGGCGCTGGCGCTGCCCATCGCCCGCCGCCTGGTGGACCTCGCCGGGGGCACGATCTCGGCGGAGAGCCGCTGGGGCGAGGGCTCCGCGTTTACCGTCGTGCTCCCGCGCGGCCCGATCCCCGAGCTGGCGCCGGCCGCGGCCTGACCGCTCGCCGGCGCGCGCCGCCAGCGCGGCGGCTACTCGGTCTCGGCGAGGTAGGCGGCGCCGCGGCCCTTGATCTGCTCGTCCCAGTGCTGCATCCACCCCGGCCCGTCGGCCGCCAGGCGGTCCCAGTCCAGGTCCATCGGCGTAAACGTGCCCTCGGCCATCCAGCCGGGCAACGCCGAGGGCTCGATGTCGGTCCGCGCCGGGATCCGGTGGTAGGCCTCCGCCTGGCGGGTCAGCGCGTCGCGCGTGGTCACGAACTCGACGAACTGGCGGGCGAGGCCGGGCTGCGGCGCGTCGGCCGGGATGCCGACGGCGTCCACCAGGACCGGCGTGCCCGAGGCCGGGGCGCGGAACCCGAACGGCTGGGCCTGGGCCTGGAGGTAGGTGTCGGGCAGGTTCCACAGCGTCAGGTCCGCCTCGCCGCGCGCGATCTGGAGGTAGAGCTGGGTCGGGTTGGCGGCGTAGCCCTTGGTGTTCTGGTCGAGCCGCGCGAGCCAGCGGTAGCCCTCCTCGACGCTCGGCTGGCGCAGGATGAGCGCGCCCCAGATCGTGCGCATCGTGCCCGACTCCAGCGGCGAGCGGATCAGCAGCCGGCCGGCCCAGCGCGGGTCCAGGAGCGCGTCCCAGTCGGCCGGCACGTCGCCCTCGGGCACGGCCTCGGTGTTGTAGAGGACGCCCTCGGGGGTCAGGAACGTGCCGTACCACCGGCCCTGGGCGTCTTTGGCGGACGCCGGCACCGCGTCGGCCCAGGACGGCTCGAAGGGCTGGAGCAGCCCCTCGTCGGCGGCCTGCATAAACAGCGTTTGAGGCGCGCCCCACCACACCGACGCCTGGGGGTTGGCGCGCTCGCCCGAGATCCGGTCGTAGACCTCCTGGCTGCCCAGGTCGATCCACTGCACGTCGACGGTGGGGTTCTCGGCCTCGAACGCCGCCTCGTACTCCTGGAGCATCTCCTTGCCATGCGGCGAGTAGACCAGGAGCGGCTGGCGGCCGTCGCCGGCGCAGGCGGCGAGTGAGAGGGCGGCGAACAGGGTGAGCAGGCGCACGGGCAACGGGGAGGGCGTCCGCGCCTATCGCCAGCGGCGCACGGCGTTCCCGCACCGGCCCGGCGGCCGCGGTATCCTGTCCCGCTCCGCCTCCCCGGCCGTGCCCGACCCCGACCCCATCCCCGACCCCACCGATCCCGGCACCGCGGGGGAGCCCGACGCGCCGACCGTGCCCTCTGGCCTCATCGCCCCGACGCTGGTCGGCATGGTCGTCGGCGTGGCGGTGATCCTGCTCCTGCTCTGGCTGAGGTAGCGGGCCCCGACGCGCTAGCGTCCCGACGCGCGCCGCCGGCGGCTCAGGCTTGGCCGTGGGGCACCGGGTACGGCCGCTGGCGGCCGCCCTCGACGCGGAGGTCGGCCTCGCGGCGGGCCTCGGCGTGGGCGACCTCGACGAGCGCCTCCTGGACCAGCTCGCGCAGCCACTCGCGGTTTTCGCGGAGCACGTCCGCCAAGGCCTCTTTGACGAGGGCGCGGGTGTCGTCGGGCGGTTCGGTCTCGGTCATTCGGGCGTTGGGGGCGGCCTGGAAGCTAGGACGGGGCCGCGGCGGCGGGGGTCCCAGAGGCCGTGCCCTCCCGGGGCGTTCTGCGTCGCCCTGCGGCGGTTTGACGTCTGATGATTGGTCGAGGACGGGCGTCTGGCGACGTTCCACAGGGATTCATGTGGAAGAGGAGGCCAGGCTCCGCGATCTTGGGGCCCCACCACGCCGCTCCCATGCCTACCGAGCCCATCACCATCGCCGGCCTCTTCGAAGACGCCGTCTCCACGTCCACCTCCGGCGACAGCATCACGTCGATCGTGCTCCGCCTGTCGTCCCCGCCCGACGAGGCCTGGGTGGAGTCGTTCCACCACGAGTGGGCGCTGACCAGCTACCCGCGCAAGCGGAGCGCCCGCGTCGGGACGGTCCACGTGGGCGCCAGCGGTCTGGCGCGGACCGGGCTCGTGCTCTCGGCGTCGCCCCAGGACTACGTCGGCCAGCACAAGGAGTACCTGGAGGCCGCCGTCGAGCGGGCCAACGAGCGCCAGCGCCAGCGGGACCGCCAGCGCGACGCGACGGTGGCGGAGGCGGCGCGCGCCATCCGCGAGATCAACCGGACGTACTACGACGACGGCGCGGCGGGCGGGCCGGACGGCGCGCTGCGGCTGGCGGTCTAGCTCGGCGGGCGCCTCGGACACGTGCACGGCGAGCCCGGTAGCTCCGTAGCGGAACGATCGCTTCGGGCGCCAGACAGCCGCCCGTGGGGGCGTATTGCGACACGCCCCTGCCGAAGCGGATCCGCCAGATTTCGCACTAGACCTGGCCGACGGCGTGCCGGCCGGCGTTGCGCCCGGTAAAGAGGCAGCCGCCCAGGAAGGTGCCTTCGAGCGCGTTGTAGCCGTGGTACCCCCCGCCCCCGAAGCCCGCCGCCTCGCCGGCGGCGTAGAGGCCGGGCACCGGCTCGCCGTCGGCGCCGAGCGCGCGGCCGTCGAGGTCGGTCCAGAGCCCGCCCAGCGTCTTGCGCGTCAGGACGCGGAGGCGGACGGCGATGAGCGGGCCGTGCGCCGGGTCCAGGATCCGGTGCGGCCGGGCCGTCCGCACCAGCCGGTCGCCGCGGTACCGGCGGGCGCCGCGGAGCGCGATCACCTGGGCGTCTTTGGAGAACGGGTTCTCGATCTCGCGGTCGCGGGCCTCGACCTGCGCCCGGAGCGACTCCAGCTCCACGAGCGGCTCGCCGACGAGCCCGTTCATCCCGTCCACCAGGTCCGCCAGCCGGTCGCGAACGACGAAGTCGACGCCGTGCTCTTTAAAGGCCTCCACGGGCGCCGGCGCGCCGCGGCCCAGCCGGGCACGGGCGACGGTGAGCCACTTTCCCGACGTGAGGTCCGGGTTCTGCTCCGAGCCCGAGAGCGCGAACTCCTTCTCGATGATCGACTGGGTGAGCACGAACCACGAGTGCTCGTAGCCGGTCGCCAGGACGTGGCGCAACGTGGCGAGCGTGTCGAAGCCGGGCAGGCACGGCGGCGGCAGGCGGCGCCCGCGCGCGTCGAACCACAGCGACGACGGGCCGGGCAGGATCCGGACGCCGTGGTTGGGCCAGATCGGGTCCCAGTTTTCGATGCCCTCGGTGTAGTGCCACATCCGGTCGCCGTTGATGACCGTGGCGCCGGCGTCCTGGGCCGCGTCCATCATGCGGCCGTCGACGTGGTGGGGCACGCCGGAGAGCATCCGAGCCGGCGGCGGGCCGAGCCGAGCCGCCGGCCACTGGCAGCGCACGCGGTCGAGGTCGGCGCCGAGCCCGCCCGAGGCGACGATCACGGCCCCGGCGCCGATCTCGAAGCCGCCGGTCACGTCGCGGCCAGAGCGCTCGCCGCGCGCCACGGCCGACGGCGCCAGCCGGTCGCCGGCCACGCCCGTCACCGCGCCGCCGGTGGTCACCAGCTGGCGGACGCAGTGGCGGAACCGGAGCTCGACGCGGCCGGCGGCGACGTGCTCGCGCACCCGGCGCTCGAACGGCGCCACCACGCCCGGCCCGGTGCCCCACGCCAGGTGGAAGCGCGGGACCGAGTTGCCGTGCCCGTCCGCCAGCCCGCCGCCCCGCTCGGCCCAGCCCACGACGGGGAAGAACCGCATCCCCTGGGCGCGGAGCCAGCCCCGCATCTCGCCCGCCGCCCAGCCGACGTAGGCGTCGGCCACGCGCCGGGGCCAAGCGTCCCCTGTGCGGTCGAACGCCGCCGAGCCGAGCCAGTCCTGCCACGCCAGTGCCCGGCTGTCGCGGACGCCCATGCGCCGCTGCTCGGGCGTGTCGACCATGAACAGGCCGCCCAGCGACCAGAAGGCCTGGCCGCCCACAGAGTTCTCGCCCTCCTGCTCCACCACGGCCACGCGCCGGCCGGCGTCGCCCAGCTCGGCCGCGGCGACCAGCCCCGCCAGCCCGGCGCCGACGACGACCACATCGGCGTGCGTGTTCATGTGGGGTGGGGTTGAGAGGCCGAGTGTGCCGGAGACGGGACTCGAACCCGTACGAGGCGGAGGCCTCGGCAGATTTTAAGTCTGCTGCGTCTACCATTTCGCCACTCCGGCGCGGGCCGGAAGCTAGCTCGGCCCGTCGCCGCCGAGCACCGCGGCCGCCAGCTGGACGGCCGTGAGCCGGGGCCGCACCAGGTCGGGGCGCCCGTCGGGGCGGACGACCACCTCGGCCGGCAGCGGCCGCAGGTTGTACGTCGAGGCCATCGACACGCCGTAGGCGCCGGCGTCCAGGACCGCCAGCAGGTCGCCGCGCCGCAGCTCCTGGACCTCGCGCTGGCGCGCGAACAGGTCGCCCGACTCGCACACGTTGCCGACGACGTCGTACGCCCGGAGCGGGCCGTCGGGGTTGGACAGGTTGGCGAGGGCGTGGTAGGCGTCGTAGAGCGTCGGGCGGAGCAGCTGGTTAAAGCCGGAGTCCGTGCCGGCGAACACCCGGTCGGCCGTCGGCTTGAGCGTGTGGACCCGGACCACGAGCACGCCCGACTCGGCGACGACGTAGCGGCCGGGCTCGACCCAGACCTCGGCGTCGGGGTGGCCGGCGGCGGCGAGCCCATCCAGCGTCCGCTCGACGACGGCCGTGCGGAGCCGGGCCAGGTCCACGGCCGCCTCGCCGGGCCGGTAGGGGACGCCCAGCCCGCCGCCGACGTTGACGAACTGGAGGTCCGGGAACCCGCCGGCCACCTCGACCAACGCCCGGGCGGCCAGCCACAGGTCGGCCGGGTCGGCGACGCCGCTCCCGGCGTGCTGGTGGAGCCCGACGACGCGCAGGCGGTGGCGCGCCGCCACCCCGAGCACCTGACCCACGCGGTCCATGGGGATGCCGAACTTGGCCTCCTTCCCGCCCGTGACCACGTGGCGGTGGTGGCCAGCCCCGATGCCGGTGTTGAAGCGCAGGCACACCTCGGCCCCGGGGGCGATCCGCCCGAAGGCCTCGACGCGCTCGACGTCGTCCAGGTTGAGGAGCGCGCCCGACGCGGCGGCCGCCTCCAGCTCGGCGTCGCTGGCGCTCGTCGCGGTGTAGAGCACGCGGTCGGCGCCGACGCCCAGCGCCGCCAGCAGCGCCAGCTCGCCCGGAGAGACGGCGTCGAACCCGAGCCCCTCGTCGGCGACGGCGCGCAGCAGGGCCGGCGTGGCGTTGGCCTTGAGCGCGTAGAGCACCCGGACGGGCAGGCCGCCCAGCGCGTCCACCAGCGCGCGGCACCGCTCGCGGACGGTGCCCTCGAAGTGCACGTAGAGCGGCGTCCCGAACTGCTCGGCCGCTTGGCGGAGCAGTTCGGGATGAGGAGGGGGCTTGACGGGCGGGGGCGGGGCGGTCACGAGGGGTCTCAGGCGCGGAGGGAACCCCGAGGGCCGGCCGGCAAAGCCGGCCGCGGGCCGACGGGCACGTGGGGGCGGCCGTAAGCTAGGCCCCCGCCCCCGCCCCCCATGCTCGACCCTCTCCGCGCCCACGCCCGGTCCGTCGCCGGCCGCTCCCATGTCCCCTACTCGGGCGAGCCGGCCGGCGCCGCGGTCCTGCTGGCCGACGGCCGGTGGGCGGCGGCGCCGCGCATCGAGAACGCCTCGTTCCCGCTCACCATCCCCGCGCTCCAGGGCGCGCTCGCGCTCGCCGCGCTGGCGGACGTGCCCGCCGTGGCGTTCGCGACCACGCGGAGCCTGTCGCCGGCCGATCTGGCGGCCATCGCCCAGGCGCTGGGTGGCGACTGGCCGGCCGACGCGCCGGACCTGGCGGTTGCGACTGGCGCAGTTCTCCCCGAAGTCGGGGACGCCGTCTCGTGGTCGCCTGAGGCCCCGCCCACCGACGCCGCGGGCGGCCTGGAGGCGGCGCTCGCGGCGGCCCAGCGCGCCGTCGTGCCCGCCTCCGACTTCCGCGTCGGGGCCGTCGTCGAGGACGCCGCCGGCCGCACGGTCGTCGGCGCCAACGTCGAGGTGGCGGGCGACTGGACGCGCGGCCTGTGCGCCGAGCGGACGGCCCTGGTGGCGGCTCGGGCCGCCGGCCTGGGACCGATCGTGCGCTTGAGCGTGGCGTGCCTCCGGGTGCCGGGCGGGACGCCATGCGGCGGCTGCCGCCAGGTGATCGCCGAGCTGGCACCCGACGCCGAGGTGGTGATCTGGCGCGGCGACGAGCCGGCCGAGGTCACCACGCCCGAGGCGCTCCTTCCCGGCGCGTTCCGGGGCGAGGCGCTGAACCAGGCGAGGCGTTGAGCGAGTGGAGGAAAGACCAGTAGAAGACAAGGAGAGCGAGCCGCTCCTCGCCTAGAGAGACCGCCAGCAGGCACGCCGACTCCCCCCCGAACCTCGTGGACCTCTCGCTCAGCGTCTCCCCCGTCGTCCTGGCCGTCAGCGCGGTCGCGGCCGGCGCGCTGGCGTGGTGGGCCTACGGCCGGAGCACGCCGGCCGTGGCCGGCTGGCGGCGCGCGGCGCTGGCGGCGCTGCGGTGGGCGGCGTTCTTCGTGGTGCTCGTGCTCCTGTTCGACCCCGTCTGGCGGCGCGTCACCCGAACCGGCGAGCCGCCGCTGCTGGCGGTCGTCGTCGACGACAGCGAGAGCCTCCGGTTGGGGGCCGGGACGCCGGCCGACCGAGTCCGCGCCGCACTGGACGGGCTGCCCACCGACGCCGCGCTCCGGTTCTACCGGTTCTCGTCCGACGCCCGGCCCGCGGGCACCGCGCTGCGCGGCGACAGCCTGGCGTTTCGGGGCGAGCGGACCGACATCGCGGGCGCCCTCGCTCGCGTCGAGGCCGACTTTGCCGGCCGCAACCTGCGCGGCGTGGTCCTGGTCTCGGACGGCCGCGTGACCGACGGGCGCAACCCGGCCTACCTCGCCGAGCGCTTCCCCGTGCCGATCTACGCCGCCGTCGCCGGCGACAGCGTGTCCTCGCGAGACGTCCGGCTAGAGCGCGTGATCACCAACGACGTGGCCTACGTCGGGAGCCCGCTCCCCATCCAGGCCGGCGTCCGGGCGACGGGCTTCGCCGGCCAGTCGGCGGCGGTGACCGTCTCGTCGGGCGGCCGCGCGCTGGGCCGCCAGTCGGTCGAGGTGCCCGCCGATGGCGTCGAGGCCGTCGTGGACCTGGAGGTCACGCCAACATCGCCGGGGCTGAGGAGCTACACCGTCGCCGTCGGCCCGCTGGCGGGCGAGGCGACCACGCGCAACAACCGCCGGACGGTGACGGTCCGCGTGCTGGACGACTCGCGCCGCGTGCTGCTCGTCGCCGCCGGCCCCTCGCCCGATCTCGCCGCGCTCCGCGCCACGCTGGAGGCCGACCGCTCGCTCGACGTCACCGTCCGCACCCAACGGGCGCCGGGCCAGTTTTACGAGGGGCCGCTTCCCACAGGCCTGGGCCAATTCGACCTGCTGGTGCTGGCCGGCTACCCCGGCTCCGCCGCCGACGCGGCCACCGCCAGCCGGCTGGGCGCGGCCGTCGCTGGTGGGCTGCCCGTCGTGTTCGTCGCGACCACCACGACCGATCTCGGCCGGCTGGCGGCGGCGTTCGGCGAGGTGCTGCCGGTCACGCCTCAGTCCGTGCGCCCAGGCACCGCCGAGGTGGCCTTCGCGCCGACGGCGGCCGGCGAAGCGCATCCGGTCCTGGACCTGGGCGTGCCGCCCGAGCGGCTGGGCGCCTTGCCGCCGCTCGCGGTGAGCCCGAGCCGGTGGGCGCTCCAACCCGGCGCGCGCGTGCTGGCGTCGGTGCGCCGAGGCGGGACGGTGCTGGACGCGCCGCTCCTGGCCGTCCGGCAGAACGGAAACGTGCGGTCCGCCACGCTCCTGGGCGCCGGCTCGTGGCGCTGGCGGACGCTGCCGGACGACCTCTCCGACCTCCGCGGCGTCTACGGCCGGCTGGTAGACCGGCTGGTGCGCTGGACGACGGCCACGCGCGACCGCCGGCCCGTCCGCGTGCGTCCCGACCGGGCGCTGTTCGGCGAGCGCGACCGCGTCACGTTCTCGGGCCAGGTCTACGGCGAGAGCCTGGCGCCGGTCGACGGCGCCCGCGTCGAGCTCACCATCCGCGGGCCGGGCGGCGCAGCCACGGCCACGATGCGCTCGCTGGGCAACGGCCGCTACGCCGCCGACCTGGGCGTCCGGCCGCCGGGCACGTACACGTTCACCGCCGAGGCGAGCGCGGGCGGCGCGTCTCTAGGGAGAGACCGCGGCAGCTTCGGCGTCGGCCGGCTGGCGGCCGAGTCCCGCGAGCCCGGCGCCGACCCCGCGCTGATGCGCCAGCTCGCGACGCGCTCCGGCGGCGCCGTCGTCGGGCTGGACACCCTGGGCGCCTTCGTCCAGGGCCTGCGCGACCGCGGCGCCCTGGCCGACCGGCCGTTCGTCCGCGAGGACGAGACGCCGCTCCTGGACCTGTGGCCGCTCCTGGCGCTCGCCATCTCGCTCTTGGCCGTCGAGTGGGTCTGGCGCAAGCGCCTCGGCATGGTGTGAGAGGGCGGGGGCCCGCCGAGCGCTGGCGCCAGCCGCCAGCGAGGCGGGCGGCTGAAACGGCCTCCCCAACTCCTACTCCCCGATCCCCCGCCCGATCCGGTCCCACCGGACAGCGCCGGCGTTCTCGTCCCACGAGAAATAGACCGCCACGGCCTTGCCGATCAGGTGGTCGAACGGCACGAAGCCCCAGGTCCGGCTGTCGGCCGAGTCGTCGCGGCTGTCGCCAAGCACGAAAAAGTAGTCCTGGGCGAACGTGTACGTCTCGGTCGGGCGGCCGTCGATCAGGAAGCCCCGGGCCGTGCGCTCGGCCGCGTGCCCCTCGAACCGCTCGATGACCGTCCGGACGACGGGCCAGCTCAGGTCGTCCAGGACGACGGTCGTGCCCTGGCGGGGGACGACGACCGGGCCGTAGTCGTCGAGGCTGTAGTGGAAGGCGGCCGGGAAGGCGGCGCTGCCGTCGCCCGGAGGCCGCAGGCGGGGCTCGACGGAGGCCACGCCGGGCGCTGCGCGGAGGGCCGCAGCCTGGTCGCCCGTCGCCGAGACGACCCACGCGCCCCGCGCCAGGCGCTGCACGCGGCCCGCCAGCCCCAGCGCGGCCAGCCGCTCGGCCGACGGCAGCCGGCCCTCGACCTGCCACGACTGGCGGCTGCGCTGGGGCAGCGCCTCGACCTCGCGCCCGACCTGCACCCGCTTGGCCACGACCGCCAGCGTGTCGCCCGGAAGCCCGACGACGCGCTTGATGTAGGGCGTCCGCCGGGCCGGGTCTGGGGCGAGGTCGGGCGGGTAGTTGAACACGGCCACGTCGCCGCGGTCGACGTCGTCGACGCCCGGCAGGCGGTGGCCGAGCACGCGCGGGCCGTAGTGGAGCTTGGAGACGAGCACGAAGTCGCCCACCAGGAGCGTGTCCTCCATCGACGTCGAGGGGATCCGGTAGGCCTCGAAGGCGAGCACGCGGAGCGCCAGTGCGAACAGGATCGCGCCGCCGACCACGCGGACCCAGCCCGCGAGCGACTGCACGCCCGGCGACCGGCCGGCGGCCGGCGTCGGCGCGGCGTGGGGCACGGGCGCCGGGCGGCCTCCGTCGGGGAGGGCCGGCGGGTCGCCCGGGCCGCCCGCCAGCGGGGCGGGGTCGCCGCGCACGAGTGCGCCCTCGGGGCTGGACCCGTCCGGTTCCATCGAGTCGTCCTAGGGGATCGGGCGGAAAAAGCGGCCCAGGCGAACGAACGGCGGCTCCGCCTTGAACGACAGGAACGTGATCGTGGCCTTGCCGATCAGGTGCGAGTGCGGCACGAAGCCCCAGTAGCGGCTGTCGACCGAGTTGTCGCGGAAGTCGCCCATCGCCATGTAGTAGTCCTGGCGGAACGTGTAGGTCGTGGCCGGCCGGCCGTCGACCAGGACCCCGCCGTCCGGGCCGAGCGCCAGCTGGCGGCCCTCGTGGCGCGTGATGGCCTCGGCGTAGATCGGGAGCGTGGCCCCGGTGAGCGCGACCGTCATGCCGGCCGCCGGCACGACGCGGGGCGCGACGTGGTCCGGGTTGGCGCCGTAGGTGGGGTCCACGGAGCCCTCGTCCAGGATGTACGGCTCGACCCGGCCCACCAGCGGCAGCGCCTCCAGCGCCTCCACCTCGGGCGGCGTCGCGAACACGTCGTACTGGCGCGGCGACGCGAAGCCCGAGCCCTCGCGCCGGTCGCTGCCCTCCAGCAGCTGCACGCCCACCTCGTCCAGCTGGCGGGCGTTGGGGCGGGCGTCGCCGGTCGCGATCACGCGCCAGCGCTGCTTCATCGTCGGCGCCAGCGGCACGGGGCGGCCGTTGATGTGGAGCACCTTGTCGAGCACCGCCATCGTGTCGCCGGGCATGGCCATCAGCCGCTTGATGTAGGGCGCCCGCCGCTCGATGGGGACCGAGGCCGGGATCTCGCCGCGCACCACGTCCACGCCGGCCGGGTAGTTGAACACGGCCACGTCGCCGCGCTGGGGCTCGGTAAAGCCCGGCAGCCGCACCTGGGGCAACCGCACGCCCGGCAGGTAGACGCCCGTGAACGGCACGCCGACCGTCGCCGGCGTCCGCGGCCCCCAGTGCAGCTTGGACACGATCAGGAAGTCGCCCACCAGAAGCGTGTCCTCCATCGACTCCGACGGGATCCGGTACGGCTCGCCGATGAACGCGCGCAGGATCAGGATAAACAGGATCGCCTTGGCCCAGTACCAAGCGTTCTCGCGGAAGGTCGGCTTGGGGGGCCGGTCGCGTCGGGCGCCGCGGGGTCGGGAGCGAGGGGGGGCGGTGGGCACAGAGCGGGCGTGGAGAGCGGGGAAGCTACGGGGCGGAGGGCGGGAGGATGGGGGAGCGACCTGACCGGCTGGCGGAGGCCGAGCAAGCCGCTTGCCGCTCGGCACGCCCTCCCCCCCGCCCTACCCGCTACCGATGGATGACCCAGCGCTGGGCGTCCGACCGGCCGCTCCAGCGCGGCGGCCGCACCTCGACCGTGAACGTCTCGGCGCCGTTGAAGCCGGTCCGGAACCAGCGCCGGCGCTCGTAGGAGTGGTAGTAGTCGACCCAGGGATCGGGGCGGCGCGCGGCGTCGAGCCGGGCCGAGAGGTCGGCCTTGAGGTCCTGCACGATGGCCGCGTGCGGCTCGTCGGTCGCGATCATGAGCCCGCGGCCGAACGGCCCGTCGACGTCGAGCGCCAGCACCGGGATCGAGTCGTTGACCACGAACCAGTACTCGAACTGGACGAACTCCGAGCCGCCGTAGCCGTAGCGCCTCTGGGCGTCGCCGTTGCGGGTCGGTTGCCCGAAGGCCGCCTGGAGGCGCCCGCGCAGGGCCGCCGTGTCGAGCGAGTCGACCAGGCCGCGGCCCGGGCTGGCGGCCTGCCAGTAGGCCTCGGCGTACTGCTCCACGAAGTCCTGCTGGGCGCCGGGCTCCACCTGGCGCCAGTCGAGCGTGGCGAGTTGGGCGGCCAGGATCAGGCTGTCCGCCCGCGCCCGCTCGGTCGCCACCAGCCGCTCGCGCGCCGCCTGACGGTCGGCCTGGACGGCGCGGAAGGCCGCCGTCGCCGCGTCGGGCTCGCCCAGCTCGACCGGCGGGCGCGGCGGCACGCGGTCGCCGATCTCGGCCATGATCTCGGCCACGCGGACGTCGCGCCGCTGCCGCTGGAGCACGTCCACGACGGACTGCGCGTGGGAGGAATCAGGAAACAGGAGACAGGAAACAGCAACCAAGACGGCCGAGGCCGCGCGCCAGCCTGACCGACTCGCCCTCTGCTGAGTCCCGACCCCTGAGTCCTGACGCCTCATCACTCCATCGACAAGACCGCCAGGAACGCCTCTTGGGGCACCTCGACGGCGCCGACCTGCTTCATTCGCTTTTTGCCCTCCTTCTGCTTTTCCAGCAGCTTGCGCTTGCGGCTGATGTCGCCGCCGTAGCACTTGGCCGTGACGTCCTTGCGCAGCGCCTTGACCGTCTCGCGCGCGATGACCTTGTTGCCCAGGGCCGCCTGGATGGCCACGTCGAACAGCTGGCGGGGGATGAGCTCGCGGAGCTTGGTGGACAGCCGCTTGCCCATGTCGTAGGCCTTGTCGCGGTGGACGATGGTCGAGAGCGCGTCGACGGTGTCGCCGTTGAGCATCACGTCCAGCTTGACCAGCTTCGAGGCCCGCTCGTCGATAAAGTCGTAGTCGAACGAGGCGTAGCCCCGCGACACCGACTTCAGCTTGTCGTAGAAGTCGAACACGATCTCCGCCAGCGGCAGCTCGTACTTCAGGTTGACGCGGTCGGTGGTGAGGTACTCCTGGGTGATGTAGGTCCCGCGGCGGTCCTGGCACAGCCCCATCAGCGTGCCCACGTACTCGACCGGCGTGATGATCTCGGCCTTGACGTAGGGCTCGCGGATCTCCCGGATGGAGCCGGGGTCCGGCATGTCGGACGGGTTCTCGACCTCGATCTCCTCGCCGTCGGTGAGCGAGAGCGTGTAGCGCACGTTGGGCATCGTGGTCACGATGTCGAGCCCGAACTCGCGGTCGAGCCGCTCCTGGACCACCTCCATGTGGAGCATCCCCAGGAAGCCCACGCGGAACCCGAAGCCCAGCGCCGCCGACGTCTCGGGCTCGTAGGTCAGCGCGGCGTCGTTGAGCTGGAGCTTTTCCAGCGCCGTCCGGAGATCCTCGAAGTCGCCCGAGTCGGTCGGGTAGATGCCCGAGAACACCATCGGCTTGACGTCACGGTAGCCCGGCAGCTGCCGGCTCGCGCCGTTCCGCTGGTGCGTCACGGTGTCGCCGACCTTGGTGTCGGCCACGTCCTTGACCGACCCGATCAGGTACCCCACCTCGCCCGGCCCCAGCTCGTCGACGGGCTCCATCTTGAGCTTGAGGTGCCCGATCTCCTCGGCGAAGTACCGGGCGCCGGTCGCCATAAACTGGATGGCGTCGCCTTTTCTAAGCGTGCCTTGCTTGACGCGGACGTAGACGATGGAGCCGCGATACGTGTCGAACGTCGAGTCGAAGATGAGCGCCTGGAGCGGCGCGTCGGGGTCGCCAGCGGGCGGCGGCACGCGCTCGACGATCCGCTCCAGGACCGCGTCCACGCCCACGCCGGTCTTGGCCGAGACGTGGAGCACGTCGTCGGGGTCGCCGCCGATCAAGTCGGTGATCGACTGGGCCACCAGCTCGGGCTGAGCGCTCGGCAGGTCCACTTTGTTCAAGACCGGGATGATCTCCAGGTCGGCCCCGATGGCCATGTACAGGTTCGAGATCGTCTGGGCCTCGATGCCCTGGGCCGCGTCCACGACCAGGATCGCGCCCTCGCAGGCGTTGAGCGCGCGGCTGACCTCGTAGGTAAAGTCCACGTGGCCCGGCGTGTCGATCAGGTCCAGGACGTACTTCTCGCCGTCGGCGGCGGTGTACGGCATCCGGATGGCGTGGCTCTTGATCGTGATGCCGCGCTCGCGCTCGAGGTCCATCGAGTCGAGGACCTGGGCCTGCATCTGGCGGCTGGTCAGCGTGCCGGTGGCCTCCAAGAGGCGGTCCGCCAGCGTCGACTTGCCGTGGTCGATGTGGGCGATGATGCAGAAGTTTCGGATCCGGCTCTGGTCCACGTGTGGGCTCGGGAGGGGCGTGCGTAGGCGACAACGCGAAGCTAGCGCCGCGCGTGCGCCCGACGGCCGAAATCCCCATGATCCCGCCGCGCTGCATGTCCCCGCGCAGGCGGGGGGCGGGGGGCGTCCGCCAGTTGGTGGCGCGGAGTCATTGGGCACGTCTATTCGCCTTCATGAATCTTGCACAATCGGGCCGACTGGAAACATCTTCCAGCCTCGATTACCTGTCCTAAATGTCTGATCTACCTCTGCCCGCCGCCGAGGCCGCTCCTCTTGCCAAATCGGTCTCGCCCACCGAGGTCGCTCCGAGCGGCGTTCTAGTCGAGGAGCCTGCGCCCTGCGCCAACTGCGGCACCGAGGCCCTTGATCGCTTTTGCCCATCGTGTGGGCAGCAGCAGATGCGTGGCCGCCTGACGCTGCGGCGGCTGTGGGTAGAGTTCGCCTCGCGCGTGTTCAACCTCAACCGCGGCCTGCTGGCGACCGTCGTCGGCATGAGCCGCCGGCCGGGCCAGGTCCCACTGGACTACGTCGAAGGCCGGCGACGGACCTACACCAACCCGCTGACCTACCTCCTACTCGCGAGTGCGCTGAGCCTGTTCATGCTCCAGTTTTCGGAGGGTGCGATGCGCGACCAGTTCCGAGACCAGATGGAACGGCAAGAGGCGCAACGCAGTGCCGGTGACGACGCCGGAGGCGTCCTTCATGACCACGACGGCGATGGGGTCCGCGACCACGACCCAGACGAGTTCGAGCGGTTTTCCGAAAACCTCGACGCCTTGATGGCCGACGGCGGCGCGCTCTACATGGAGAAAATGATGAGCACCCTCAAGCGGTACAACCAGTGGCTCATGGTCCTCCTGTGCGTCCCGCTGACGCTGCTGCTGCGGGTCCTGTTTGGGCCGTCCCGACACGTCCCCGAGATCGCCGTCTTTTCGCTCTACGTGGTGGCCCAGGGCGTTCTGATCACGGCCCTCATCCTGCCCATCCTTACGAGGATGGGCCAGGCCGCGACGATGGCGAGCGTATTGGTCTACTTCGGACTGGCTGCCTGGGCTGCCGTCCAGTTCTGGGGCGAGGGGTGGAGCGCCGCTGCCCGCGCCTTCGCTGCGATGGTTGTCAGCTACGCAGTGTATACCGGGTTCGTCATCGCAGTCGTAGTCGCCGTCATCTTCGGAGAGGCAATGGCCGATGCGGGGCTCACCTGGGGGCAGTTTGTCGACCGGCTTCTCGACTAGCCGAGGCCACTCTCGCGCGCCACGCCGGACACCGCCAGCGGGGCGGGCGCGGCCCTCGCCCCGCTGGCGGGTGCAGCCGGAGGGTCGGGGATCCGTCCTGGCCGGGTCCCCTGTTGGCGACGGTCCGGAGACTTTCCTGATCGGCGGAGGCGCCCGAACCTCGGCACTTGATCGGAGTGGGACCATCGACACCCCCTCCGACCCACATGCCGAGCACGACCAGCGACATCTACGACACCACCTCCGAAGGAGGCATCCAACTCGCCGCCGGCGTCGACCGCTGGGTCCTCCACGACGACCACGTCCACCTCGCGCCCCACCTCGACGGCCAGGTCCCGCTCTACCGCTTCGACGCGGAGCTCATGCCCTTCGTGGACTCGCCGAAGCGCGGGGCCCTGGTGGTCATCGACATGCAGAACGACTTCTGCTCGCCCGGCGGCTGGACCGACGCCTCCGGCCTCGACTACCAGGCCTGTCGTGAGGCGATCCCCGGCGTGCAGCGAGCCATCGAGGCGGCGCGCGATCACGGCATGTGGGTGATATGGGTCTACTGGTTCAACCGCCAGGACCTGCGCAACTTGGGCGCCCCCACCCTCTACTCGTTCAAGCACACGCCGGACCAGCAGGGGATCGGGCAGCCGCTGGATCGCGGCCGGGTGCTGACCGAGGACACGTGGAACACCGAGATGGTCGAGGAGCTCCGGCCGCTCATGCGCGACGAGGACGTGCGGGTCGAGAAGGTGCGGATGAACGGGTTCGTCGGGACCGACCTCGACCAGGTGCTCCGTACGCAGGGCATCGAGACCTTGTACTTTACCGGCGTCAACGTCGACCAGTGCGTGGCCATGACGATGGAGGAGGCCTACGTCCGCGATTACGCCTGCGTGCTGCTGGAGGACGCCTGCGCCACCTCCAGCCCCGACTACTGCAAACAGAGCGTCGTGTTCAACGCCAAGCAGTGCTGGGGCTTCTCGACGACGACCGACAAGTTCGCGTCCCCGCAGCCGGTCTAGCGACCGGCCCGGCCGGCCAGGTCCACCCGCCGGCGACGGCCGCCAGCGGGACGAGCGCGTCGCCCGTCGGCTACTCCTCCGCCCGATGGGCACGGATGATGCCGACGGGGAGCACCGTCAGCCCGGCCACCATCAGCAGGCCCGACAGCGCCGGCCGCCAGCCGCTCGCGCCCAGCCCCAGTGCCCAGGTGGTGAGGTTGACCAGCGCCAGCCCGATGCCGCCGGCGAGCAGCGTCAGCCCCAGTCGGTCGCGGCCCGTCACAGGCCGCCCCGCCGGCGGGAGCGTCGGGCCGTGGCCGTCGGGCGCGTCGGCCGGCTCCCGTGGCCCCGCTGGCGGTCGCCGCCGGCGGAGTCGTCGTCTGGCCGAGCAGAGCCGCCGGCGGGGCGGGCGCGCTTAGACATCGAGGTCCTGGACGGTGGCGGCCTGGTCCATGATGAACCGGAAGCGCGGCGCGGCGTCCTTGCCCATCAGGTCCGAGATCGCGTTCTCGGTCTCGATGAGGGTGCCCTCGGGGATGGCCACCTGGAGCAGCCGGCGCTTGTCCGGGTCGAGGGTCGTCTCGCGCAGCGTGGCCGGCATCATCTCGCCGAGCCCCTTGAACCGCTGGACCTCGATCTGGGTGCGGGGGTTCTTCTTCTGGATCCGGCGGACGACCTTGTCGCGGTCGGCCTCGTCGAGCGCCCACCACGTCTCCTTCAGGGCGTCGACGCGGAAAAGCGGCGGCTGGGCGATGTAGACGTAGCCGCCGTCGATGAGCGGCCGCATGTAGCGGTAGAGGAACGTCAAGAGCAGCGTCGCGATGTGGAGCCCGTCGGCGTCGGCGTCCATCAAGAGCACGACCTTGTGGTAGCGGAGCTTGGACACGTCCAGGTCCTCGCCCACCCCGCAGCCCAGGGCGTCGGCGATGTTGGACAGCTCGGCGTTGGCCAGCACCTTGGCCTTGGTCGCCTGCTCAGCGTTGAGCACCTTGCCCCGGAGCGGCAGGATCGCCTGCGTCTTGCGGTCGCGGCCCTGCTTGGCCGAGCCGCCGGCTGAGTCGCCCTCGACCACGAACAACTCGCTCTCGGTGGGGTCGGTGGACGCGCAGTCGCTCAGCTTGCCCGGCAGGTTCAAGCGGTGGCTGACCGCGCTCTTGCGACGCACGTTCTGGACCGCGGCCCGGCTGGCCTGCCGCGCGCGCGCCGCCTGCAGGATGCGCGCGACGATGGCCTCGGCCGTCGATGGGTGGGCGTTGAGGAACTGCTCGAACTCGGTGCGGAAGGCGCCGGACACGGCCGAGCGCGCCTCGGGGTTGTTGAGCTTTTCCTTGGTCTGGCCCTGGAACTGCGGGTCGACGTGGTACAGGTTGACGACGGCGATCATGCCCTCGCGGACGTCGTCGGCGGTGATGTCGAGCTTTTTCTGGCCCAGGTCGTGCGTCTCGATGTAGTTGCGGACCGCCTTGGTCACGCCGTCCTTCAACCCCTGCTCGTGCGTGCCGCCGTCGCGCGTCGGGATGCCGTTGACGAACGACGTGATCGACTCGCGCGGGGCCTCGGTCCAGACGAAGCACAGCTCGGTGCGGAGCCCGTCGTCCAGGTCCGACTGGCGGACGACGAACGGGTCGGGGTGGACGCGGCGCGTCTCGGCGTCGGCCACCAGCTTGTCGAGGTACTCGGTGATCCCGCCTTCGTGGTGGTACTCGATCCGCTCGCCGGTCCCCTCGTTCTTGAACACGATCCGGAGCGCCCCGTTGAGGTAGGTCTTGACCTCCAGGTTCTCCTTGATCGTCTCGGCGTCGATGTCCGTCGTGGCGAAGATCTCGGGGTCGGGCGTGAACGTGATGGTCGTGCCCGTGCCGCGCACGTTGGAGCGGACCTTCTTGAGCTTCGTCACCGGCACGCCGCGCTGGTAGGTCTGCTCGTAGAGCGCGCCGTCGCGCTTGACCTGGGCGACCAGCGTCTCGGACAGCGCGTTCACCACGCTCGACCCGACGCCGTGGAGCCCGCCCGAGGTCACATAGCTGGACCCGTCGAACTTGCCGCCCGCGTGCAGCGTGGTCAGGATCACCTCTAACGCCGACACCTTCTTCGTCGGGTGCTTGTCGACGGGGATACCCCTCCCGTTGTCGCTCACCGTGACCGTCGTGCCGTCCTTGTGCAGGACGACGTCGATCTGGGTCGCGTAGCCGTTGGTGGCCTCGTCGACCGCGTTGTCGACGATCTCCCAGACCAGGTGGTGGAGGCCGGCCTTGCCGGTGCCTCCGATGTACATGCCGGGGCGCTTGCGGACAGGCTCCAGGCCCTCCAAGACCTGGATGTCGGCGCCGGTGTAGGATTGAACTTCGGCCATCTGAACACGTGGGGGACGTTATGCCGCATGGTACGGACGCCCGGTGACAGCCGCACGGCACCGCGCCCGCCCCAACCTCCCGCCCCGCTGCGGGACGCGCCGCCAGCGGGGCGAGGAGCTCATGTGGAGGCGCGCCGGTGGCGTGCCCCCGGCCATCGCGGTCGTCACGGGCACGCCACCGGCGTACCCCTACGGGCTGACTTGCAACGACTTGAGTCCGCTCGGGCACCGGCTGCCGGGCTGCAGTGTCTCTGCCTCTCCCCTCCCGCCTCATCATGGAGACCGCCCCGCGCCTCGACCCGACCGCACCCGCATCCGACACGGCCCATCTTAAAACAGCGCTGGTGACCGGCTCCAACGGCGGCGTCGGGCTGGCGCTGGCCCAGGCGCTCGCCGCGCGAGGCTGGCGGGTGCTGCTCCACGGCCGAGACCCGGAAAAGCTCAGCCGCGCCCACGCCCGGATGGATGTCGGAGCGCCGCACGACGCGCTCTGCGCGGACCTCGCCGACCTCGACGCCGTCCGCCAGCTGGCGGACGACGTGCGCGAGCGGACTGGCCGGCTGGACGCGCTCGTCCACAACGCCGGGCTGGTGCGGCCCACGTTGGAGCGGACCGACGGCGGCGTCGAGATGACGATGGCCGTCAACGCCTTGGCTCCGTTCGTGTTGACCGAGGCGCTCCGACCGTTGCTAGAGGCGACGGCGCGAGATCACGGAGGAGCGCGCGTGGTCACGGTGTCGAGCGAAGCGCACTCGGGCGGCCGCATCCCGACGACGGACCCCGCCCGGCTGGCGGACGCGCTCCGCGGGCCGAGCGGCGGCTACTCGTCGGTCAAGGCCTACGCCCAATCCAAGCTGGTCGCGACGGCTTGGACGCTGGAACTGGCCCGGAGGCTGGACGGCACCGGCGTCACGGCCAACGCCTGTCACCCCGGCGTGGTCAAGACCGGCGTGTTCGGCGGCGTCGGCGGCGCGCTGGGGGCCGCGGCCCGGCTGTTCTCGTTCCTCTACCTCTCGCCCGAGACCGGCGCCGAGAGCCCGCTGCTGCTCGCGACCGACCCCGCCTACGCGCGCCGAACCGGCCGCTGGATCACGCGCGGCTTTGTCCGCGTCCCGAACGAGGCGGAGCCTCCAGCGGCGGCGCGCGACCCCGAGACCGGCGCGGCCGTCTGGGACGCCCTCGGCACGCTGCCGGGCAGCCCCGGCGGCTCGTGACTCCAACCGCCAGCGCGGCGGCCGGTGGTACCGTACCGCCCTCCCGCACCCCGCCGCTCATGCTCCGACTCTGCGCCGTCGCCCTCGTCCTCGCCACCACCGTCCAGGCGCAGCCGGCGGCCGAGGTGCCCGTCGAGCGCGTGATCCTGTTCACCAGCGGCGTCGGCTACTTTGAGCACGCCGGGCGCGTCTCGGGCAACGCCGACGTGACGCTCCAGTTTGGCGAGACGGCTCTCAACGACGTGCTCAAGTCGTTTTTGGTCGAGGACGCCGGCGGGCGCGTGGCCGGCGTCGTCTACCCGTCCCAGGCGCCCATCGAGCGGACGCTCCGGTCGTTCGCCGTCGACCTGTCGAGCGGCCCCGACCTCGCCGACATCTTGCGCCAGGTACGCGGCGCCGAGGTGACGGTCGACACGCCGGGCGGAAGCGTCCGCGGCACCGTGCTCTCGGTGAGCCGCCAGACGCGCGAGACCGGCGGCGCGGCCGTCGCCGTCGACGTGCTCTCGCTCTTGACGCCGAGCGGGTTGGTGACGGTCCGCCTCGACACCGCCGGCCGGATCGCGTTTGCGGATCCTGCGCTCCAGGCCGAGATCGAGGGCGCGCTGGCGGCGCTGAGCGAGGCGAGCGGCGGCGACCGTAAGCCGGTCCGCGTCCAGTTCCGGGGCGCAGGCGCCCGGCGCGTGCGGATAGGCTACGTCACCGAGGCGCCGGTGTGGAAGACGAGCTACCGGCTGGTCTTGCCGGCCGCTGGCGCCAGTGGCGCGGCGCTCCAGGGCTGGGCGCTGGTCGAGAACCCGACCGAGGCCGACTGGACCGACGTCGACCTGACGCTGGTCTCGGGCCGGCCCGTCTCGTTCGTCACCGACCTCTACACGCCGCGCTACGTCGACCGCCCCGTGGTGACGCTGGACGACGACGCGGTCGTCCGGCCCGAGACCTACGACGCGGGGTCGCGGGACGGCGGCTCGGGCGCCATCGTACGGCCGGGCGGACCGCCGGGCACAGTCTCGGGCACCGTCGTGGACGAGACCGGCCAGCCGCTCGTCGGCGCCTCCGTCCGGGTCGAGGGCACCAGTCAGGGCGCGGCAACGGACCTCACCGGGCGCTTCCAGATCGACGGGCTGGCGCCGGGCACGTACGGACTCACGGCCAGCTACATCGGCTTCGACTCGTACTCGCGGACGGTCCGCTTGGGCGGCGGCTCCGGCCTGGTCGTGGACGTGCGGCTGGCGACGGGCGGGCAACTTTCGGAGGTCGTGGTTTCTGCGGAGAGTGCGACGCAGCTCCGGGGCCGCCAAGCGGGCGACCAAGCCTATTCCGCCGACGGCATGAGGGCCGCTCCTCCCGCTGCGCCGGCGCCCCCCATCGACCCGACCTCCAGCATCGTGGCCCAGGGCACCCAGGGCGACTTTGGCGAGCTGTTCGCCTACCGGCTGGGCCAGGTCACGCTGCCGCGCCGGGGCTCGGCGATGCTGCCCATTGTGGGCGCCGACGTCCGCGCCGAGCGGCTGAGCGTCTACAGCGGCGTCGCCGGCCGGCACCCGATGCGGGGCGTCCGCCTGGTCAACACGACCGGGGCCAACCTGCGCGGCGGCCCGGTGACGGTCCTGGACGACGGCTACGCCGGCGACGCGCTGCTGCCCGACCTGCCCGCCGGCGACGAGCGGCTGCTGACGTTCGCCGTCGACCAGGACGTGCTGGTGGACCCGTTCGCCGTGCCCGACGCGCCCGGCACGGTCGAGGCGGCGACGCTGCGCGACGGCGTGCTGGTGGTCCAGCGCCAGGGCCGCGCGAGCAGGGGCTACCGCCTGGAAAACCGCGGCGACCGCGCCCGGACCGTTCTCGTCGAGCACGGCCGCCAGCGGGGCGCGCGGCTCCTCCAGCCCTCGGCGCCGGAGGAGACCACGCCGGGCCAGTACCGCTTCCGCGTCGAGCTGGCGGCCGGCGCCGTCGACACGCTGCGGGTAGTTGAGGCCCGGACCCTGAGCGAGCAGGTGCTCCTCGCGGACCTGGCGCCGGACCGGATCGCAGCCTACGCGGCGGCCTCGGGCGCCCTGCCCGACGACGTGCGCCGCGCGCTGCGCCGTGCCGTAGACGACCGCCGCGCCCTGGCGGAGACCGAGCGGCAGTCCAACGCGCTCCGCCGCGAGCTGGCCGAGATCGAGCGCGAGCAGGAGCGCATCCGCGGCAACCTGAACGCGGTCGACAACGGCTCCGACTACGGCCGCCGGTTGCTCGACAAGCTGGGCGAGCAGGAGTCGCGCATCGAGCAGGTCCGCGAGCGCCTGGACCAACTCGACGCCCAGGCGGGCCGCCAGCGCGACGCGCTCCGGGTGTCGGTGGGCCGGTCCCAGTGACTCGGCGGATCGAGCCAGACCAGAACGCGCCCAGCTCCGCCCCGTCGCCTCGCCGCGCTGGCGGGACTCGTCGCCAGCGCGTCGGCCTCGGCCCGCCGAAACGCGCCCGCCGAACGGGCGTTGAGACTCCCCCCTCTCCTCCCCCGCTCATGTCCGACTTTCTGACCCGCCACGCCTCCGCCGTCGCCTCCGCCAACCTCGACGCCGTGATGGCGCTCTACGCCGACGACGCCTCGATGCTCTCGTTCGACTGGACCGCCGACGGCACCGACGCCGTCCGCCAGCGCTTCCAGGACTTTTTCGACTTCCACGGCGACATCACCGACGTCGAGATCCGCTACCAGACCGCCACCGACGGCGCGGCCTACGCGATGTACGCCGTCACCGGCGACCGCGGCACGTTCCAGATCATGAACGCCTTCGAGTTCGACGGCGACCGCTGCACGCGGCACTTTTCCAACGAGGTCGGCGCCGACCTCGACCGCGACGAGGTCGAGAAAGACGCCTAGAGTCGCCGTCCGCGGCATGCCCCCGCGCAGGCGGGGGGGCGGAGGCGTTCCACCAGCGGAGGCCGAGCTACCGGACGCGCTCGACGGGGCGGGCGTCGCCGATGACGCCCGTCCGACTGGCGGCTTGGCTCAGCGCGAGCTGATGGTCGTCCCGGGCCTGGGCGTTGGCGACCCGACGCAGCCGCCACGTCATCAGCGCTAGGCCAATCATGATGAACAGGCCGGTGTAAAAGCGGACGTCGTTGGCGTCAAATCCGTCGGGGAGCATGGCGGAGCGGGCGTGGAGGCGCGACCCTACGGCCCGCCGCCCTCCGGGTTACACGCCGGCGGTGGGCGCCGCCAGCGGGTCGGGCTACTCCCGGCCGGGCAGGTGGAGCTCGACCGGGTCCGGGCTGGCGGTCTTGAGCGTGCCGCGGCTGATGATGGTCGAGCCCTTGTTGCCGCGGTTGGTGACCTCGAACTTGGTCGTCCGCACGATCTCGGTCCGGCCCCGGCTGGTCTCGACCTCCAAGCCGCGGCGGGCGGCGTCGGAGACGGCCATGCCCAGGACCTTGTCGTCCTTGCCGTCCAGGCGCATCGCGATCACGCCCTTGGCGGCGCTCTTGAACACCGGCACCTGGGGCACGGGGAAGATCAGCGCGCGGCCCTGGCGGCTGGCCAGGCACACGTTCTCGGCGCCCGACGTGACCTCGGCGTTGACGACGCGCTGGCCGCTGGCGAGCCGCATCATCACGCGGCCGTTCTTGTTGGACGGCTCCTGGAAGGCGTCGGTCTCCAGCCGCACCGCCAGCCCGTCGGACGAGACGGCGACCACGTACGGCCCCACCGTCACGTCGTCGGCCGGCGGGGCGCCGTCGCCCTGGAACAGCTCGGGCTGGGGCACGCCGCCCACCTCGGGCACGCCGATGGGCAGCACCCGGGCGTCGAACGAGGCGACGCCCACGACGGTCTCGCGGTCCGCGAAGTCGAAAAACTTCTGGACCGGGTCGCCGTAGCCCGTCGTCTGGGGCAGGTCGTCCACACGGATCGTGTAGGCCCTCCCGGCCGAGGTAAAGAAGCCGGCCGTCGCGCGCGTGCTGGCGGCGAGTGCGTACAGGACGCGGTCGCCCTCGCGCACCCGGATCGCGCCCAGGTCGGTGTAGGACCGCTGGCGCTTGACCCAGCCGTCCTTGGTCACGATCACGTAGACGTCCTCCTTGATGATGTAGTCCTCGGCGGCGTACTCGACCACGGCGTCCGGGCCGGAGACCGCCGTGCGGCGCTCGTCGGCGTAGGCCTTTTTGACCTCGCGGAGCTCTTTGCGGACCATCTTCCACCGGCTGGCCTCGTCCGCCAGCAGGGCGCGGATCTCGGCGGCGCGCGCCTCCTTCTCGGCCAGCTCCTTCAGGATGGCGTCGATCTCCATCCGGGCCAGCCGGTAGAGCTTGATCTCCAGCACGGCGTCGGCCTGGTCCTCGTCGACCTGGAAGCGGTGGCGGAGGCGTCCGTTGGCGTCGGCCTTGTTCTTGGACGCGCGGATCAACTTGATGGCCTCGTCGAGCGCGTCGAACACAATCGCCAGGCCCTTCAGGATGTGGATCCGCTTTTCGAGCGCGCGCAGCTCGTGCGCCAGTCGGCGGGTGACCACCTCCAGGCGGAAGTCGAGAAAGTGCTGGAGCGCCGTCCTGAGATCCACCTTTTGGGGCGCGGAGATCTCGGGGTTGTCGGTCGGCACGAGCGCCGTCAGGTTGACGTGGAAGCGGCTCTGGAGCGGCGTGTGCTTAAACAGGTAGGCCATCGCCGCCTCCGACGAGGCGCCGCGCTTGAGCTCCATCACGATCCGCACGTCCTCCGTCGACTCGTCGCGGATGTCGACGATCTGGGGCACGCGGCCGGTCCGGATGTGGTCGGCGATCTTCTCGATCAGGTCGGCCTTCTGGATCGCGTACGGGATCGACGTGATCACGACGCGGCCCTTGCCCTCGACCTCGAACTCGCCGCGCAGGTCGACGGCGCCCTCGCCGGTCTCGTAGATCCGGGCCAGCTCCTCCGGCGTGTTGAGGATGCGCCCGCCCGTCGGGAAGTCGGGCCCCTGGACGTGCTTCATCAGCGTCTCCAGCCGGGCCGTCGGGCTCTTGACGAGGGCCAGGCACGCGTCGACGATCTCGCCCAGGTTGTGGGGCGGGATGTTGGTCGCCATGCCGACCGCGATGCCCGTCGCGCCGTTGACCAGCAGGTTGGGGACCGGCGCCGGGAGCACGACGGGCTCGAACAGCTGGCCGTCGTAGGTCGGCCGGAAGGCGACGGTGTCCTGCTTGATCTCGGCCAGCATGGCCGCGCCCAGCGCCTGGAGCCGGGCCTCGGTGTAGCGCATGGCGGCCGGGCTGTCGCCGTCGAGCGAGCCGAAGTTGCCCTGGCCGTCCACGAGCGGCGCGCGCAGCGCCCAGTCCTGGGCCATCCGCACCATGGCGTCGTAGATGGCCGTGTCGCCGTGAGGGTGGTACTTGCCCATCACCTCGCCGACGATGGTGGCCGACTTGCGGAACCGGGCGTCCGGCCCCAGCCGCAGGTTGGTGGCCATCGCGTACAGGATGCGCCGCTGGACCGGCTTCAGCCCGTCGCGCACGTCGGGCAACGCGCGACTGGTGATGACCGAGAGCGCGTAGGTGAGGTAGCGCTCCTTGGCGGTCTCGTGGAGCGGGATCGTGTCGACGACGGGCATTTTCGATATCTGGGGGACGTAGACAAGGTAGCGACCGGGCGTGACAACCCGCGTCACACCTCCGCAGGAGATCTCGCCGCGCTGGCGGCACAGGTCCGCCAGCGGGGCCCCGAGCGGCGCCTCCGCTCCTCGTGGGCCCCAGGTGGGGGCGCGCCCCCACGGCCCTGGCAGAACCAGAGCGGCCGGGCCCACGGGTCCCGGCGGGCGGGTCCAACCCGGGCCCCACAGACCCGATGTTGAACGCCGCATGAGTTCACACTACATTGACAAATTCCGACCCGCGTCGGTGCTCCTCGCGTCCCTCTGCCCCCGACCTGATGCTCCCTGGCTACCGCTACGTCCTGGTCCTCGGCCTGCTGGCCCTCGCCCTCGCCCCGTCCGCCTACGCCCAGGCGGTCGTCACGGGCACCGTCACCGACGCCGAGACGGGCGCCCCGATGCCCGGCGTCAACGTCGTCGCCGGCCCGTCCCCGGCCGGCACGCCCCCCGTCGGCGCGTCGACCGGCGCGGACGGCGCCTACGCGATCACGCCCCCGGCCGGGGCCGACTCACTGGTGTTCTCCTTTATCGGCTACCGCCGGCTGGCGGTCGCCATCGACGGGCGCTCCCAGATCGACGTGGCGCTCTCGACCGACGCCCGGCTCGTCGGCGACGTCGTGGTGACGGCGCTGGGGATCCGGCGCCAGGAGCGCGAGTTGGGCTACGCCGTCCAGGCCCTCGACGCGGCGGACCTCAGCGAGGCCGAGGCGGGCAACATCGTCAACAGCCTGTCGGGCCGGGTCGCGGGCGCCCAGGTGACGAACACGGGCGGGGCCCCGGGCCAGAGCGCCCGGATCATCCTGCGCGGGCTGACCTCGCTCGAGCCCGGCGCCGACAACCAGCCGCTCTTCGTCGTCGACGGCATCCCCATCGACAACTCGACCAACTCGGGGGCCGAGGGGTTCGACAGCCGCGGGTTCTCGAACCGCGCCGTGGACCTCAACCCGAACGACATCGAGTCGGTGAGCGTGCTCAAGGGCGCGTCGGCGACGGCGCTCTACGGGTTGCGGGCCGCCAACGGCGCCGTCGTCATCACCACCAAGAGCGGGCAGCCGGGCGCCCCGCGCGTGAACATCACCAGCTCGGTCGGCGCGGAGACCGTCAACCGGTTCCCCGAGACCCAGCAGACCTACGCCCAGGGGTTCGGCGGCGAGTACGACCGGGGCAGCTTCTGGCCCGCCTGGGGGCCGACCGTCGAGTCGGTGCGCCAGGCGGACCCGGGCCTGCAGATCTACAACAACTACGAGAACGCCTACGAGACCGGCTACGCCATCGACAACAACGTGAGCGTGTCGGGCGGGACCGAGCAGGCCTCGTTTTTCGCCTCGCTCTCGGACCTCCGGAACGAGGGGGTCCTGCCGTTCAGCGACTGGGGCCGGACGTCGGCCCGGCTGAGCGGGACGCTCAAGCCCAGCCGCCGGAGCACGGTCGGGGGCACCCTCAACTACATCAACTCGGGCGGCGACCGCGTCTTCGCCGACCGCTTCAACGAGCGGCTGATCTACTGGGCCCAGACCGTCGACGTCACGAACTACATCAACGAGAACGGGACGATGCGCGGGTACCGCGGCGTGGACGGGACCGGCGGCACCAACCCGATCTACGACGCCCGCTACGCGACCTACACCGACGACGTAAACCGGCTGATCGGGACGCTCAACCTGGGCTACGACCCGGCCGACTGGCTGACGCTGTCGTACCGGGCCGGGGTGGACACCTACAACGACTCCCGCTTCCAGACCACGCGCGGGCCCCTGGGCTTCGACAACGAGAACGCGCTGAGCAGCACCGGAAACCTGGGCGAGACCCGGATCTTCAGCCGCGACCTCACCTCGACGGTCAACGTGACGGTCCGCCGGCCGCTCACCGAGCAGCTCAACGCCGAGCTGCTGGTGGGCAACGACATCTTCGACCGCTACCGCGACCAGGTGTTCACGTTCGGGTCGGACCTGACGATCCCCGACCTGTTCCGGTTCAACAACGTCCGCGAGATCGAGACGTCGCTCGCCACCCGCCAGCAGCGGCTGGTCGGGCTCTACGGCGCGCTCAAGCTGAGCTACGACGAGACGCTCTACCTCGAGCTGACCGGCCGCAACGACTGGAGCTCGACGCTGCCCGTCGAGAGCCGCTCGTTCTTCTACCCCTCGGCCAGCCTGAGCTACGTGTTCACGGAGCACCTCAACCCCGGCGGCGCGCTCGACTACGGCAAGCTGCGGGTCTCGCTCGCCCAGGTGGGCAAGGACACCGAGCCCTACCGCACGTCGCGGACGTTTGGCGCGCCCGGCATCTTCCCGCTCAACGGGCAGACGGGCTTTACGCTCTCGCGCGACCTGGGGTCGGCCGACCTCGTGCCCGAGCGGACGACCTCGTTCGAGATCGGCGCCGACCTCCGGCTGTTCGACAGCCGCCTGCGGGCCGACGTCACCTACTACAACGCGACGAGCCGAGACCAAATCCTCCGAGTCCCGATCTCGAACGCGACGGGGTTCGACACGTTCGTCCTCAACGCCGGCTCGATCCGGAACTCGGGCGTCGAGCTCTCGCTGAACGGCCCCGTGGTCGAGACCACGGACTTCGGGTGGGACGTGGGCGTCAACTTCGCCCTCAACCGGAACACCGTCGTTTCGCTCCGAGAGGGCCTCGACAACATATTCATCGGCGGCCAATTCGGCTACGCCGGGAGCACCGCCTCGCTCTTCCTGATCCCGGGCCAGCCCTACGGCGCCATCTACGGCACGAGCTACGCCCGCTACTACGGCCCCGAGGGCGAGCAGCGGGAGCCCGGCGAGGCCGCCGTGCTCAACGAGGACGCCCCGCTCCTGATCGGCGACGACGGGTTCCCCGTGATCGACAGCACGCCCCGCATCCTGGGCAACATGACGCCCGACTGGACCGGCGGCCTCTTCAACCGCTTCCGGTACAAGAACGTCGAGCTCTCGGCGCTCCTCGACGTCAGCATCGGGGCCGAGAAGTACAGCCAGTACAACAACTTTTTCGCCGCCTTCGGCTTGGCGACCTACACCGAGGACCGGACCGAGACGGTCGTCTTCGAAGGCGTCACCGCCGACGGCCAGCCCAACACGAAGCCGGTCTTCCTCGGCCAGGGCGCCGGGCCGGACGGGGTGGACTACGGGGCCGGCTACTACCGCAACACCTACCGCGGCTCGACCGAGAACTCGGTGTTCGACGCGAGCTACCTCAAGCTGCGCAACGTGAGCGTCGCCTACGGGCTCCCGTCGGGCCTGCTGGCCTCGACGGGGATCGGCCGCGCCAAACTCCGGTTCGCCGTCACCAACGTCATCCTGTGGTCGCCCTACGAGTACATCGACCCCGAGGTCACGTCGTCGGGGACGAGCAACGCCCAGGGGTTCTCGGGCCTGGCCCACCCCGGCGTCTCCAGCTACACCCTCACGCTCGAGCTGGGGCTCTGAGCCCGACCTCCCCTCTCCCTGCGCCAGCGCCATGAAATTCCAGACCTCCGCCCTCGTCGCCCTGGCCCTCGCGGGCTCGATGCTGCTCGCGACGGCCGGCTGCGACGGCTACCTCGACATCAACGAGGACCCCAACGACCCGACCGACGTCCCCGTCAGCGCCTTGCTGGCCAGCACCACGTTCTTGACGGGGACCAACGTGTTCACCATGGGCGGGATCACCACCAACTACGTCCAGCACCTGGCCTCGCCGAACCAGGCCTCGGCGTCCGACATCTACGAGCGGCTGAGCTTCGACGGGACCTGGCGCAACCTCTACGACGTGATGGCGGACCTCCAGGCCATTCAGGCCAAGGGGGCCGAGACGGGCGCGACGGACTACGTCGGCATCGCCCAGATCCTGGAGGCCTTCCACCTCGCCTCGCTCGTCGACCTGTGGGGCGACGTCCCGTACAGCGAGGCGTTCGACCCGGACCAGACGCTGACCCCGGCCTACGACGACGGCCAGCAGCTCTACGGCGTGGCGCTGGCGCTGCTGGACCAGGGCATCGCCACGCTCCAGGCCGGCGGCTCGACGATCACCCCCGGCGACGACGACTTTATCCACGGCGGCGACACCGACGCGTGGGTGCGGACGGGCTACGCGCTCAGGGCCCGGGTCCTGAACCACACCTCCGAGACCTCGGCGTACGACCCGGCGGCCGTGCTCGCGGCCGTGGACCGCGCCTACACGTCGGCCGACGACGACGCCACGGTGAGCTACTTCGAGGAGCAGATCAACCCCTGGGCCGACGTCGCCATCGACAACGCCAACCTGTTCCTGGGCGGCTGGCTCTCGGAGCAGACCGTGCGGGCCCTCGACGGGACCACGACCGGCGTCCTCGACCCTCGGCTCGAGGCCTACACGGACTCGCTCGTCAAGGTTGAGGACAAGCCCTACGCCGGGCCCTACGTCGGGACGAGGAACGGGGCGGGACGAGGTGCGGCGAGCGAGGCGGGCGAGCGCAACGTGCTCACGACCGGCACCTACTACGCCCGGACCACGGCGCCGCTCGAGATCATCACCTACCCGGAGGTCAAGCTGATCGAGGCCGAGGCCGCGCTCCGCGCCGGCCAGACGTCCCGGGCCTACGCCGCCTACGTCGAGGCCATCCGCTCGCACATGGCGACCCTGGGCGTCGCCAGCGCGGACGCCGAGACCTACATCGCGGCCCCGGAGGTGGGCGTCGGGGAGGGCGCCTTGTCGCTGGCGGACGTCTTCCGCGAGAAGTACAAGGTCCTGTTCTTGAACCCGGAGGCCTGGGTCGACGCCCGCCGCTACGACTACGCGTACGAGGGGTTCGAGCTTCCCGCCAACAGCGAGCTCTCGACGTTCATCCGCCGCCTCGACTACCCCGACACCGAGCGGACCCGCAACGGCGCCAACGTCCCGGCGCCGGTGCCCCTTACCGACCGCATTTGGTGGGACCAGTAGCCCAGTAGACCGCTCCACGGCGCCCGGCTGGCGGCGGTCGCCAGCGGGTGCGGGCTAGACCGCGTCGCCGGCGGTGAACACGTCCTCGCCGCCCTCACGCGGGTGGAGCGCCAGGATCCCAGCTCGGGCCAGCATCACGAGCGCCTTGGACGCCTTCCACGGCGGCAGCTCGTGCATCCGGGCGTAGGTGCGGACGGTGATCGTCTCGTGGCGCACGAGGTAGTCGAGCAGCTGGCGCTCGGCGTCGCCGAAGGTGAACGTGACGGCCTCGCCGCGGCCGTCGGCCTTCATGATGGCGACGGCCTCCCGGCTGGCCTCGACCGACTGGTCCGCCACGCGGACGAAGGCGCGCTGCCGCGCCTGGGTCCCGTCGGGCCGCTGCTTGGAGCGGAGCACGTGGGGGCGGTCGGGGCTGGCGGGCACGTGGACCACCAGCACCTCGCGCGTCCGGCTGACGCGGACGGGCTCGAAGCCGAGGTCGACGGGCGGCAGGATGCGGTCGGCGAGGGCGGCCTGGAGGGTAAAGAACTCCTCGTGGGCGTCCTTGACGCCCAGCACCGTCCCGTCGTCGTCGACGCCGACGAGCACCTTGCCACCGTCGGTGTTGGCGAGCGCGATGATCTCGCGCGCGATCCGCTCGGGCCGGGGGACGCGGTTCTTGAACTCGAGGTGCCGGCCCTCCCCCATCGCCGCCAGTCGCCGGAGGTCGTCGGGAGTCATCGGGAGGAGTTGTGGGCAGCGAACGGGAGGGTCGTAGGTCCGACGGCGCGCGGGGATCCCGCCGGGGCGCGCGGCCGGCCGGGGCGTGCGGCCGACCGGTCACCCCTCGTCTTCCTGCGTCGGGTCGCGCTCCATCAGGTGGCCGACGGCGTCGGCCGGGTCCAGGCCCTCGAACAGGATGGCGTAGACGGCGCCGGTGATGGGCATCTCGACGCCGTGGCGCTGGGACAACGCCCGGACGGACTCGGTCGTGCGGACGCCCTCGACCACCATCGTCGAGTGGCCCAATGCCTCGGCCCGTGTCTCGCCGCGCCCGACGCGCTCGCCGAAGGCGCGGTTGCGGCTGTGCTGGCTGAAGCACGTCACCACCAGGTCGCCCAGGCCCGCCAGCCCGGCGAAGGTCGGCGCCTGGGCGCCCATCGCCAGGCCTAGGCGCGTGATCTCGGCCAGCCCGCGCGTGACGAGCGCTGCCTTGGCGTTGTCGCCCAGCCCGAGCCCGTCCGACATGCCGGCGGCGACGGCCATCACGTTCTTGACCGACCCGCCGATCTCAACGCCCACCAGGTCGGTGTTGGCGTAGACGCGCAGCGTGGGCCGCATGAACAGCGCCTGGACGGCCTCCGCCTCGGCCCGCTGGCGGAAGGCGGCGACGACCGACGTGGGCCGGCCGCGCGCGACCTCCTCGGCGTGGCTCGGGCCGTAGAGTACCCCGATCCGGTCGGGGTCGACGGCCGGGAGCACGTCGCGGAGCACGGCGCTGGTCGTCAGCAGCGTCCCGTTTTCGATGCCCTTGGCGACGGACACCACCGTCGCGCTGCCGACACGGTCCGCCAGCGGGGCGACGACGGCGCGGACGGTCTGGCTGGGCACGGCCACCACCCACACATCGGACTTGTCGATGGCGTCGTTCAGGCTGGACGTGACGGCCACGCCGGGGGGGATCTCAGCGCCGGGCAGGTACGGCTCGTTCCGGCGCGTCCGCTCCATCTCGGCCGCGGCCTCCGCGCGACGCGCCCACAGCCGGACGTCGTGCCCGTTGTGCGCTAGCGAGACGGCCAGGGCCGTCCCCCAGCTTCCGGCGCCCAGGATGGAGATGCGGGAGGGGGATACGGGAGGGGCCATGCGGGGTGCGGGCGGTGTAGATCGCAGGGCGACGCGGACGCCCTCCCTGCCTATCTCTTGTTTCGGCGAGCGCTAGCGAGCGACCACGCGGCCGATCTCGAAGGCGGGCTCGCCCAGGGCGCCGAGCACCGTGAGCGCCCGCTGGCGGTCGGCCTCGGCGACGACGGCCACCAGCCCGACGCCCAGGTTGAACGTCCGCCGCATGTCGTCCTCGGGCACGCTGCCGGTCTCCTGGATCAACCGGAACAGCGGCGGCCGCGCCCACGCGTCCCAGCCGACGTCCAGCGCCAGCCCGTCGGGCAGGATCCGCGACGTGTTGCCGACCAGGCCGCCGCCGGTCACGTGCGAGAACCCGTGCGCCAGCCCCTCGGCGATCAGCGCCTGGACGGCGTCGAGGTAGCTCCGGTGGACCTTGAGCAGCGCCTCCCCGACGCTCTCGCCGCCCAGCGCGTCGGGCGTGTCGGCGGCGACGAACCGGTCGAACAGGACCTTGCGCGCCAGGCTGTAGCCGTTGGTGTGGAGCCCGGTCGAGGGCAGGCCCAGGAGCACGTCGCCCGCCGAGATCTGGGACCCGTCCACGATCTCGTCGCGCTCGACGACGCCGACGATGGTGCCGGCCAGGTCGTACTCGCCCCGGGCATAGAGGTCGGGCATCTCGGCCGTCTCGCCGCCGATCAGCGCGCACCCGTTCTCGGAGCACGCCTTGGCGAACCCCTTGACGACGGCCTCCAGCACGTCGGGCCGGAGCACGCCGGCGGCGAAGTAGTCGAGGAAGAACAGCGGCCGGGCGCCCGACACGGCGATGTCGTTGACGCAGTGGTTGACCAGGTCCTCGCCCACGGTGTCGTGGCGGTCGACGCGCTGGGCCACCTTGAGCTTGGTTCCCACGCCGTCCATCGACGAGACGAGCACGGGGTCGCGGTACTGGCTCTGGTCGAGCGCGAACATGGCGCCGAACGCGCCGACGTCGCTCAGCACGCCGGGCGTGAACGTGCCGCGGACGTGGCCCTTGATGCGCCGGACGGCTTCCTCGCCCGCGTCGATGTCGACGCCTGCCTCTTTGTACGTGGCCATGTCGTGGTCGGTGGGGGCCGCAAGATACCGGGAGGTGCGGGGGTCCGCCGCCCGCCGGCCGCTGGCGCCAGCGGCTGGCGAGTAGCCTGAGGAGCGTTCCGGGCGGCCGCACCCCGGCCCCTCACCCCCTCGACCTCCACGGCGCGTCGGTCTTGGACAGGAACGCGGCGACGCCGGCCTTGCAGTCGTCGGTGGCGCGGGCCAGGGCGTTGAGGCGGGCGGCGTAGCTCAGGCCCTCGGCCACGCCCATCGACGGCACGTCGGCCAGGAGCCGCTTGGTCAGGGCGACGGCGCTGGCGCTGGTCTCGGTCGCCAGCTCGCGGCACAGCGCGTCGGTCTCGGCGTCCAAGTCGGCGGCGGGCACGGCGCGCGTGACGAGGCCGACGCGGGCGGCCTCGTCGGCGTCCAGGAGCCGGCCGCGCAGGAGCAGGTCGCGGGCGGCGGCCTCACCCAGCTTGCGCACCACGAACACGGACACGATGGCCGGCACGAACCCGATGCGGGTCTCGGTAAAGCCGAGCTTGGCGCCGTCGGCGACCAACGACAGGTCGCACACGGCCGCCAGCCCGCAGCCGCCGGCGATGGCGTGGCCCTGGACCTTGGCCACGACCGGCTTGGGCGAGGTGTAGATGGCCTCGAACAGCCGGGCGAGGTGCTCGGAGTCCGCCAGGTTGGCCTCGGCGCTGGCGGTCATCAGGGCCTGGAGCGCCGAGAGGTCGGCACCGGCCGAGAACGCCTTGCCCGCCCCGGTGAGCACGATCACGCGGACGGACTCGTCGCGCCCGGCTGCCTCGACGGCCTCGGTGAGCGCGCCCACCAGCTCGGCCGAGAGCGCGTTGCGGACCTCGGGTCGGTCCAGGGTGAGCGTGAGAACGGGGCCGGACTGGCGGGACTGGAGCACGGGGTTCGGGGTTCGGGGTTCGGGGTTCGGGGTTCGGGGTTCGGGGTTCGGGGTTCGGGGTTCGGGGTTCGGCAGGAAAGGTGCGTCCGGTTTCAGCGCCTCGTCCTCTTTCCTCTGCCGGACTCCTATTTCCTCATCCCCATTTCCTCCTGAAGCTCCGGCGCATCGGCCAGGAACCGGTACAGCGGCCACAGCTCCTCCTGGGCGTCGATGGCGGCGGAGACCAGGCCCGGCCCCAGCGCCTCGGCCCGCTCGCGGCTGATCTTGCGCATGACCCAGATGCCCTTGGCCCGACCCAGGCCGTCGGGGACCGCGTCCAGCGGCTCGGTAAACTCCGGGTGCCCCTCGGGCTTGGTGACGTGGGGCGCGAACGCCAGCCGGTAGCCCCGGGCCAGCAGCGCGTTCAGGATCGGGAGCGCGGCCGCGTCCTCCGCCAGCCGCTGGCGGGCCGGCCCGAACAGGCCCTTGGCGTACTCGCCGACGTACAGGCCCCACCGGAAGCCGTCGGGGTAGACGGCGTGGCTGAGCTGGAGGTCGGTCAGGCGTTTGCGCGGCAGCCGGTAGAAGCTCATCCACAGGTGGCTGTGGGAGCCACCCCGGCCGAAGTCGTTTTTCAGGATCCGGCTGAACACGTTGCGCTCGGTCTCGAACGGGAGCGCGTTGGGGATCACCCAGTTGAGCGCCAGGTCGTCGCGGTAGCGCTTGAACGGGGCCGTGACGGCCCGGTCGAGGGCCTCCTTGTCCTCGCGGTACTGGCCGATGTGGGGGTTGGCCTTGAGCCGCGCCAGCGCTTGGTAGCCCTCGGGCGGGAAGCCCTCGAAGGTGAGGTCCAGCGGGTCGCGGCGTCGGAACGGGGCGGTCGCATGAAATGCGGAGGGCGGGGCAGCGTCGGGCGTCATGCCCTAGCTACCCCGCCCTGCTCGCCAATGTTCAGACGCCCGTTCTACTGGACGATCCGCCGGGCCTCGCCCCGGTTGAGGAAGACGGAGAAGCCGGCGCTCAGGAAGAGGTCGGCCTCGTCAAAGTCGAAGTCGTCCGTCGTGGAGCCGTTGAGGGCGAGGGTGAGCGCAGCGGAATCCGTCACGAACCGCTGGACGCCCACGCGCGCACCGATTGCGAGACCGCCGCCGTCGCCGCCGGCGATGTTCGCGCCGAGCGACAGCCCGCCAAACGGGTACGTCTGGGTCTCCGTGCCACCGGTCGGGTAGTAGGCCCCGAACGCGCTGATAGACATAAAGAAGTCGTCGAAGTCAGTTGCGACGTTGGGGTTGGCCCCGACCTGGAACTTCGGGGTCACGAAGTACCCAACGACTGGCGCGAGGCCGACGTTGAAGTCCGGTGCAAAGTCGATTTTGGCCGTACCACCGACCTCGATCACGTCCTCGGCGATTTGAGCGTCGGCGACGGAAACGGTAAAGAGGAGAGCAGTAGCTAAAAGAAAGAGGCGCATGGGGATGAGTGTTGGGGGTAGGGAGCCGAGCGTTGTCCTCGCAAGTCGAGGCGGGAGAAGGGAAAAGTGGCCGTCCCAGACGGGGCGGCGGGCTCATGCTCGGCAAATCGTCAACCCACGTCCACCCCAGAAGATTCCAGACGTCGCCGTGGCCGCCCAGACTTGCCCGCTTCTTCCCGGCCGGCCTGTGGGCTCGGCCCGGCCCACTGGCGGTGGCCGCCAGCGAGTCGTAGCGGGAGTACGACCATCTTCTGTCATGTTGGCAGCAGTCTGCCGTCGGAACGGAAATTCCGGCGTTGGCACGGAGTCTGGAAGGACTAGAACCGGCCCCACTTTATTCGGGGGCTGCCCTTCCTTCACTTCCAACCCCAGACTCATGGCCACCCTACCCACCCTCGCCAACCGCGACTTCGCTCTGCTCCGCCGCGAAATGGACCGCTTGTTCGACGGCACGATGGCCGACGGAGACCAGACGGAGACCGTCTGGAGCCCCCGCGCCGACGTCGCCGAGACCGACAGCGGGTACCGCCTGTCGCTCGACCTCCCCGGCATCGACCGCGACACGCTCGACGTGACCCTCGACGACGGGACGCTCAAGATCAGCGGCGAGCGGCACCACCGCTCGGAGCAGACCGAGGGGCGGATGCACCGGGTCGAGCGCGCCCACGGCCGCTTTTTCCGGTCGTTCGCCCTGGGCAACGACGTGGACCCCGAGGCCATCGAGGCCCACTACGACGACGGCGTGCTGACCGTCGGGATCGGCAAGAGCGCGGCCAAGCAGCCGCGTCGGATCTCGGTCGGCTCGAAGGCCAGCAGCCAGGGCGGCGGCTCCGCCGAGGACGCGACCGTCACCTCCGAGACGACCGACGACGCCTAGCGACGCCAGGCCCCGACGGACGATGCCTTGATGCGGAGCGCCCCGGCCGGATTCGTTCGGCCGGGGCGCTTCTGCCTCCGCCCCGCTGGCGGCGGGCGCCAGCGGGGAGCCGGGGGCCCTAGAAGAAGATCGAGACGCCGCCAAAGGCGCCGACCGTGGTGCCGCCGCCCGACAGCACCTTGATCTCGCCCGTAATGGCGCCGCCTGGCAGGAAGAAGAACTTTGCTCCTGCCCCACCGCCGACCACGACGTCGGTGTCGTCGGTGAACGACGTGCCCACCTGGGCACCGATGAACGGGACGGTGGTCGCCCCTGGCCGGCCAAAGTGGTAGTCCGCGGTCAGAGCTAGCGTCCCAGAGTCGCCGGCATCCTCGAGGTTGACGTAGACGAGGCTAACACCAGCTTCGAGGGCATCGGTGAGGAAGTAGCCGGCCGAGGGTTCGAGCAGCAGTTGGGTCTGGCCGTCGAAGGAGACGAACGAAGCCGAGCCACCCAACTCGACCAAGCCCTGGCGCACCTGGGCGTCGGCGGCGTACGAGGTGAGGAGGAGGGCGGAGAAGAGGAAAAGGCGGCGCATGGGCACGGGGGGAGGGTGAGCGGCCTGCTACGGGCTACCCTCCGGCCCGATCCGTGCCCACCCTGAGGGTTCGGTGAGGAGCGGCCCTCGGGCTGCACCGGGGCCGCCTCCCCGGGCGTGCCCCGGCCTCCCCCGCTCGCCCTCGTCCGGCTGGCGGCGCGTCCGGCCGGGCCTTCGGGCGCGGGCTTGCACTCGGACGGCCGAGCCGCCAGCGGCGCGGACGCGCTACTGGCCGCTCGTCCGCTCGCCGGCCAGGAACGCGACGGCGTCGGCCACCATGTCGGGGCTGCCGATGTAGACCGGGCAGCGGTCGTGGAGCGCCTGGGGCTCGACGTCCAGGATCGGGCCGTGGCCCGTCTCAGCACGGCCGCCGGCCTGCTCCACGATGAACGCCATCGGGTTGGCCTCGTACATCAGCCGCAGCTTGCCCTGCGGGTTGCGCGGGTTGGCGGGGTAGATGTAGATGCCGCCCTTGACCAGGTTGCGGTGGAAGTCGGCCACGAACGAGCCGATGTAGCGCGTGGTGTAGGGCCGGGCGGGCTCGTCGTCGGGCACCTCCTCCTGCATCCACTTGACGTACTCCTTGAGGCCGTCGGCCCACGAGTTGTAGTTGCCCTCGTTGATCGAGTACATCTTGCCCCGCTCGGGCGTGCGGATGTTGGGGTGCGAGAGGAGGAACTCGCCGATCGACGGGTCGAGCGTGAAGCCGTTGACGCCGTTGCCGGTCGTGTAGACCAGGATCGTGGAGGACCCGTAGACCACGTAGCCGGCCGCGACCTGCTGGCGGCCGCACTGGAGCGCGCTCTCGATGGTCACGCGGCCGTCGTGGTCCTCGGGGACGCGGTAGATCGAGAAGATGGTGCCGATGGACACGTTGACGTCGACGTTGGAGGAGCCGTCGAGCGGGTCGAACAGGACCACGTACTTGCCCTGGCAGTCGTCGAAGAGGAGCGGGATGGCCTCGGCGTGCTCCTCGGACCCGATCAGGCACACCTCGCCGCCGCGCCGGAGCGCGCGCACGAACTCCTCGTGGGCCAGCAGGTCCAGCTTTTTCTGAACCTCGCCCTGGACGTTGACGTCGCCGGTGTCGCCGAACAGGTCTACGAGCCCGGCCTTGCGCACGTCGCGGTCGACGATCTTGGCGGCGACGATGATGTCGCGGAGCAGGCGCGAAAACTGGCCCTTGGAGCCGGGCGCGTCCGCCTCGCGCTCGATGATGAACTGCTCCAGCGTCTTGAGGGCGCCGCCATCGGTGGCGAGCGTGGCGCCGGCCGCGCCGCTGGCGGCTTCGATGGTCGTCGAGTTCGAGGAGGTCATGCGTTGGAAGGGCTTCCAGGGAGGGGCGGGGCGTCGGCCGGGGGCGCAAGCTACACCGCGAGGGCGCCGGTCTCTGTGAGCCTCCGGAGCATCAGGGCCGTCCGCGCGCCCACGTCGGCGCCGGCGCGCCAGTCGGCGGCCAGCCGCGCCAGCGCCGGCCCGTCGTCCACGTCGTAGTGGGTGGGCAGGACGACCGGCGTCATGTCCAGCTCCATCACCCGGTCCAGCGTGTCGGTGAACACGTCGGGGTGGCTGTAGTCCATGTCGAACAGGTCGGGCGCGACGTCGTTGAGGCCCAGGAGGTAGTAGCCGCCGTCGTCGCTGGGGCCGAGGACCGCCGTCAGCGGGTCGTCGAGGGCGTCGAAGGCCAAGCCGACGAACTCGGCCGGCAGCGTCGGGTGGTCGGTCCCGATCACCACGGCGCGGTCGTGGCCGGCGGCGAAGGCCTGGACAAAGGCGCGCATCATCCGCTCGCCCAGGCCGGCGCCGCGCTGGGGCAGCACCTCGACGCCGTCGGGGACCCAGCCGGGCACCCTCGCGGCCCCGTCGAGGTGCAGCCGCACCGCGACGCCGCCCGCCAGCGCGGCGTAGCGGTCGAGCGCGTCGCGCAGGAACGCGTCGTAGAGGTCGGCGGCCTGGCGGGGCGTCAGCGGCGGGCACAGCCGCGTCTTGACGCGGCCCGCCTGGGGCACCTTGGCGAACACCAGGAGCGCCGGCCGGCTCACGCCGCGTCGCCGACGGCCGGCGCGGGGCGGCCCGCCGGCCTCGCGCCGAGGTCGGTAAACGACAGCGTCAGGCCGTCGGCGAGCGGGACGGCCCGGACTCGGAACGTGGTCTCGAGGCCGTCGGACGCGTACGGGGCCGTGGTCTCGAACGGCGCCCCGGTTTCGGCGACGGCGACGTAGCCGGCGAACAGGCCGGCCTCGACGTTGCCGGGGAACACGTCCAGCAACCGCCGGCCCACCAGCTCCTCGGGCGTCCGGCCCACGATGTCGGCGCTGAGCGGCGTGGCCAGGGTCCAGACAAAGTCGACGATCCGGCCGGCGTCGTCGCGGACGCTCTCGAACGCCATCACGCCGTCGGGCGAGGCCGCCAGCACCGACTGGAGCAAGGTCTGGGCCTCCTCGGCGGCCTGGACCGCCTCCCGCAAGTCGGTGACGTCGTGGAACGAGACCACGACCGCCTCCGGCACGCCGTCCTGGTCGTGGTCCACCGGCGTGGCGTTGACGCGGTACCAGCGTGTGGACTGGCCGGGGGGCGTGATGCCCTGGATCACGCCCCGCACGGGCTGGCCGGTGCGGAGCGACTCCCGCTCAGGGAGGTCGGCGGGCCCGATGGCCTCCCCGAGCTCGTCCACGACGGGCCAGCGCGACGGCAAGTCGTCGGTCTCGCGGTCGCCGCCCCCGCCCAACCCCAGCAGTTCGCGCGCCGACGGGTTCGACATCACGATCTGGAACTCCGTGTCCACCACGATCACGCCCGCGTCGACGGTCTCGACGATGGTGCGGTAGCGCTCGCGCGCCTCGGCGCGGTCGGTCTCGGCGAGGTCGGCCTCGACGCGACGGCCGATGGCCTGGGCCATGACCTCGATCAGGTCGCGCTCGGCGTCGGAGAACCCCTCGGGCCGGGGCTCGGGCGAGACGAAGTTGAGCGTGCCCTCGATCTCGCCGGCCACCCAGATGGGCGTCCCGATAAAGGCGCGCAGGCCGCGGCCGGCGCACGCCGGGTGGTCCGGGGCCTCCGCCAGGGCGTCGGCGTAGACGACCGTCTGGCGCTGCTCCAGGACGGCGTCGCAGAACGCCTCGCCGATGGGGACCGTGAGCCCGGGCACCAGGCCGGGGTCGGGCGAGACCACGGCGTCGATCCGGTAGAGCCGCCGGCCCGTCTCGGCGTCCAGCGGCGTCGACGACAGGATGCCGACGGGCAAGTCGAACATGTCGCAGCCGGCCTGGAGGTAGGCGTCGACGCGGTCCTGGGCGCTCGCGTGCTCGGCCGTGGTGATGGCGTGGAGCAGCTTGAGGTCCTCGGAGAACGCCGCCAGCTGGGCGGTGCGCTCCTCGACGGCGGCCTCCAGCGTCCGGTTGGTCCGCGCGATCTCGCGCCGGAACTGGCGCCGGTCGGTGTCGTCGCGGCACAGGGCCACCACGCACAGGCGCCCGTCGTACTCGACCAGCCGCGCGCTCGTGGACATCGGCAGGCGGACGCCGCCGCGCGTCACGTGCATCGAGTCGAACGTGGCCCGGCGGGCGCGGCGGAGCTCGTCCAGCGCCGCCTCGACGTTGACCCGGCTCGGCACCACCACGTCGTGCACCGTCATCGCGCGGAGCTCGGCGGCGGTGTAGCCGTAGCGCTCGACGGCGGCCTGGTTGAACGCGACGAACGGCTCCGGCCCGTCGGCCCCGAGCGGGTACACCAGGAGCACGTCCCCGATGGCGTCGAACAGCGTGCGGAAGCGGGCCTCGGAGGCCGCCAGCTCGGCCGCCGCCGCCGACACGTTCTCGATGTCGGTGTGGAGGCCGACCCACTCGGTCACCGCCCCGTCGTCGCCGCGCACCGGCGTCGCGCGCACGGCCATGCGCCGGTACGCCCCGTCGGGCTGGCGCAACCGGTGCTCGGTGCGGTACGGCTCGTGCGTCTCGACGGCGCGGCGCCACGCGGCCAGCGTCGGCTCGCGGTCGTCCGGGTGGACGGCGTCGAGCCAGCCCGTGCCGGCCGACTCTTGGGCCGACTGGCCCGTGACGGCCTGCCACTGCGCCTGGTCGGCCTGGAGCTCGCCCGACGGCGGCGTGGTCCAGACGATGGCCGCCGTCGACTCGACGAGCGACCGGTAGCGCGCCTCCTCGCGCACCAGCTCGGCCCGGGCCTCGTTGAGCTGCGTCACCTCGCTCCGGTCGGAGACGTCCTCGAACACGACCGCCACGCTCTGGTCGTCGAGCGGCAGCGCCCGGATGGCGTAGGTCGCCGGCTCGATCCGGGCGTCGCCGTAGTCGACCGTGCCCAGGTCGCGCGGCTGCTGCTGGCGGATCACCTCGGCGTAGACCTCCAGCAGCCCCGTCTCGCGGACCTCCGGCAGGACGTCGACCATCTTGCGCCCCGTCTCGGTGGAGACGTCGAGGCCGGTGATCGTCCCCGCCGCCGGGTTGGCGTACACCAGCCGGAGCGACGCCGGGTCGCGGAGGTCGTGGAGCCGGTAGATCGAGATCCCGAGCGGGAGCCGGTCCAGGAGGTCCTGGCCGTGCTTCTCGGCGGGGGAGGTCTTGAAAAAGCCCATTCGGGGACGCGTGGGGGACCGAGCCGGACGCTGGCTCAGGGACGGACTCCGCACGTTACCACGCGCCGAGGGAGGACGGGGGCCTCCGGACGGCACGCCCTGCCGGACGGCGCCCGACGCGAGGCCGGGGGCCGGAGGCGGGCACCCGCTGTCGCTGGTCCTCCGAAAATGTCGTGCCAACAACGGTCGCCGACCGTCTACTCTCCCAGATCGGCCGCCCAAGCGTCCAGGAGCGCGCCGGCCGGCCCCAGCGCGGCGCCGGCGTCGCGCGCGCGTCCGAGCTCTTGGTCGAGGGCGTCCAGTCGAGCGGTCCAGCCGGCCGTGTCGCCGCCGACCTGGTTGTGCCACAGCACGACGGCCACGCCGCCCCGCTCACGGGCCGCGTCGAACACGTCCCGCAGCGCCTCGGCAACGGCGCCGGGTCCGAGGCGCTGGTGATCCGCCAGCGTCGTGTCCATGACCGCCAGCGGCATCTCCCACACGGCGGACGGCCGGTCGGCCTCCAGGTCGTAGAACCGGAACGGGTGGGCCGTGCCGCGCCGGAACCCGGGCTGCGCCGACCACCCCAGCGTGCTGTCGACGGCCACGCCCCGGGCCGCCAGCAGCCGGGGCGTGCCGGGCTCGTCCCACCGCAGAAAGTGGGTCCGCGACAGCCGGGGCGGCGCGCCGAACGCCTGCGAGAACCGCTCGGCCTCGGCCGCCAGCCGGGCGGGGTGGTCGTGGGCGCCGTAGCCGGGGTGCCAGCCGATCTCGGCGCCGTCGGCCCGCCACTGGCGGAGGGCCTGGACGAGCGCCGGGTCCAGCCCGCCGGGCACGTCCTGGGGCGCCCACGCGCCGGGCTTGACGAACCAGGTCGCGGGCGCGCCGCGGCGCTGGCCGAGCGCGTGCAGCGCCCGGATGCTGGCTCGCCGGCGGTCCGGCCCGAGCGCCCGCCGCGCCGCCTCGGCCACCTTCCCCCGGCCCAGACTTCCCAGCGCCGCCCTTACACGGCGCGTGCGGACGGCGTCGAGGTCGTGCGTCAGGGCGACGGCCCACGCCCTCCCTCCCCACGTCCGCCCCGGCACGGCCACGCCGCGCTCGCCCAGCGCCTCCGCCAGCCGCTGGCGGACCGCGTCGACGGCGGGGCGGAGCGGCCCGCCGGGCGCGTCGCCGAGTCGGGACTGGAGCGTCGCGGCGTACGGCACGCGGCCGTGGACGTCGCGCCCGGTCGTCGCGCGCTCTTGGAGGCCCGCCAGCCACCACGCTGCCCCGGCGACGGCGTCGCCCACGGTCGCCGGGCCGGGCGGGCCCACGGGGACGGGCCACGCCACGCCCCCGACGTCGAGCCGGCCCAACTCGGCGACCGTAGGCACGCGCGGATCGGCCAGATCGGCCAACGCCGCCGGCGTCACGGCCAGGTCTCCCCCGCTCTCTTCGCGCCCGCCCACGCCGACCGCCAGCCGGGCGTCGCCGCGGCGCGTCCAGACGGGCGCGATCCCGAGCCCGCGCAGCAGCTCCGCCAGCCCGTGGCGGACGAGGCCGGTGCCGGACGGCAGGTCGACGCAGCAGGGGAGCGGGGCGGGCACGCGGAAGCGGGGAAGCGGGGAAGCGGGGAAGCGGGGAAGCGGGGAAGCGGGGAAGCGGGGAAGCGGGGAAGCGGGGAAG
>CANLSR010000009.1 GCA_947493945.1 uncultured bacterium
TCGAACCTCGAACCTCGAACCTCGAACCTCGAACCTCGAACCTCGAACCTCGAACCTCGAACCTCGAACCTCGAACCATGCGCCTCGTCGTCGTCGGGGGGGGCCACGCCAGCCTCCCGCTCCTCCAGCACGCCCGCCGCCTGACCCGGGACGGCGCCGAGGTCACGTTGGTCTCGGACCGCCCCGAGCTGTGGTACTCCGGCATGACGCCCGAGTGGCTCGGCGGCGTCTACCGCCAGCGCGACGTGACGGTGCCGCTGGCGCCCATCTGCGACGCGGCCGGCGTCCGGTTCGTCCAGGCCCGGGCCACCGGCCTGGACCGCGAGCGGCGCGAGGTGGAGCTAGCCGACGCCGCGAGCGAGCCCTACGACGTGGTCGCGTTCGACATCGGCGCCGTCAACCCGGGCCGCGACGACGCGGACGGCGCCATCCGCGCCAAGCCGCTGTGGCGCATCGAGCGGTTGGGGGCGTTTCTGGACGAGGAGACCCGGGCGGAGCGTCGGCTGGTGATCGTCGGCGGCGGGGCGGCGGGCGTCGAGTGCGCGCTCAACGTCACCGCCCGCTGCGGCCGCCGGCTGGCGGTGGTGATCGTCGAGCCCGGCGACCGGCTGTGCCCGTCGCTGCCGGCGCGGCTGGGGCGCGGCGTCGAGAAGACGCTCAGGGCGCGCGGGGCCGAGGTCCGGTTCGGCGCGCGCGCCGAGTCCGCCAGCGAGGCCGGCGTTCGGCTCGACACCGACGAGGTGCTCGACGCCGACGCCGTGCTGTGGGCGACGGGGTCGGTCGGGCCGCCGCTGTTCCGCGAATCTGGGCTGCCGGTGACGGAGGAGGGCTTTGCCCAGGTCGACCGTGGGCTACGCTCGGTCGGCGACGGGCGCGTGTTCGTGGCCGGCGACAGCGCGGCCGTGGCCGGGATGGAGGGTCTCAAGCGGGTCGGCGTGCACGCCGTCAAGCAAGGGTCGGTGCTGCGCGAGAACGTCGGCCAGGCGCTGGCGGCGCTGCGGCGAGGGCAGGACCCGGGCGCGGTGCCGCTGCGGCCGTTCCGCCCGTACCCCGTGGCGCCGCTGCTGGTCTCGACCGGAGAGCCCGAGGCGTGGGTCGCGGCCGGCCCGCTGGCGGTCCGCGGCGGCGCGTGGCTGCGCCTCAAGCACGCCGTGGACCGGCGCTGGATCGACCGCTACCGCGACGGCGCCAGCTACGGCGGGCGGTGGGACGCGCGCTCGGCGTCGGCGGTGGGCTAGACTGCGGCATGGCCCGCCCCCTCTCCGCTCCCGCCCTGGCCGCGCTGACGGGCGTCGTCGCTTGCGCGGTGGCGCTCGCCGGCTGCGAGCGACAGCCGCCAGCGGCCGAGCCGGCCGGGGCCCCGCGTCCGCGCGCGGCCACGTCAGGGCCGAGCGGCCCGGCGCCGTTCGACGCCAGGGGCGTGGTGTTCGAGCCCGCCCAGCCGGAGGAGCCGCCCGAGTCCGTCGTCCAGATCCCGCCCCGGCCGGCACCGGCGCCGGCACCGGCGCCGACCGTGGCTCCGCCGCCGCCGCCCGCCTCGCGCGGACCGTCGGGGAGCTGCGACGTCCGGGCGTCCGAGGGCTTCTGCTTCGCGTTCACCGGCGACGGCTGGACGCCAGGGGCGGCGCGGGCGCAGTGCGACGCGGCGCCCGAGGCGGAGTTTGGGCCGGGCACCTGCCCGCTGGAGGACCGGGTGGCGACGTGCGCGTTCGAGCGGCCGTCGGCCCCGGGCCGCGAGATCGTCTACGTCTACTACGAGCCGTACGAGCCCGCGCTCGCGGAGCTGGCCTGCCCGGGCACGTTTACGCGGCTGGAGTAGCCTCCGCTCGGCCCGCGCCGCTGGCGCCGAGCACGGCGGCCACCAAGACGCCCTGGAGCGGCAGCCGCGCCCACGGCAGCCGCGCCCACGGCAGCCACGCCGGCCCGTCGGCGCCGACGGCCACCCAGACGTTGGCCGGGTAGACGGCCACTAGCAGCGCCACCACTCCCCATCCGGCCCACTGGCGGACGCGCCCGACGAGCAGCCCGACACCACCGGCGACCTCGGCCAGCCCGCTGACTACGATCATCGCGCGCGGGGCCGGAATCGACGGCGGCATGGCCGCGTCGTAAATCTGGGGCGCCGCCAGGTGGAGCACGCCGGCCGCGACGAATACGGCCGCCAGCGCCCGGCGCCCCGCCCTCACAGCCCGACCACCAGCCGCACGCCCGCCGCCGACGCGCCCAGCTCCGCCCGGCTGGCGATCTCGACGAGCGAGCCCAGGCGCTCGCGTGTGCCGAGATAGGCGACGGCGTCCAGGACCAGCAGGCCCGCGCCCTGGAGCACCAGCGCGGCGCCGTGCCCCCGCCACGCGTCGGGCGTCGGGACGCCGCGCCCGGCGACGGCCAGCAACGTGCCGCCGACGGCCATGTACCCCACGTTGAGGCCGAGGTTGACCAGCAGCACGTCGGCGTAGCCGTTCTCGGCGGCGAACGCGGCGGCCCAGTCCGCGACCGGCGCGTCCGGGCCGCCAGCCAGCCCGACGGCCGCGATCCCGACGTTGACGACGCCCCACGCGCCCGACTGGAGCCCGAACGCCCACCGCCCCGGCTGCGTCTCGCGGTCCGACGCCAGCACCAGCGCCGCGCCGCCAACGGCGTTGGCCAGCCCCCACGCACCGACGCGCCACAGGTGCGCCCGCTGGTCGGTGTGGAGCGCGGCCGACAACCGGTGGGTCCACGCAGTCAACGCCTCGACCTCGGACGGCTGGGCCGCCGCGCTGGCGGCGACCGCCAGCAGGACGAGGGCGACGCCCACGCGAACGGGAACGGTCATGGCGAGGGACCCCGGACGGGGCACGAGGGGTCACAGGGGCGGCGTTCCCTCAACCCCGCTCCCCCGCTCGTGTTCGGCCGCCTCCTCCTGCTCTTCCTGATCGTCCCGGTCCTGGACCTCACGCTGCTGGTCTCGGTCGGCAGCCGGATCGGGCTCGGCCCGACGCTGGCCATCGTGGTCGTGACCGCCGTGGCCGGCTCGTGGCTGGCCAGGCGCGAGGGCGTCGCGGCGTGGCGCCGCGTCCAGTCGCGCATGGCCACGGGCGGCCTGCCGGGGCCGGAGCTGATCGACGGGCTCATCATCTTGGTCTCGGGCACGCTGCTCCTGACACCCGGCTTCCTGACCGACATCGCCGGCCTCCTGGGCCTGTTCCCCCCGACGCGGGCGATCGCGCGGCGCGCGCTGAAACGCCGGTTCGAGCGCTCGATCGCGACCGGCCACGCCCACGTGATCCACACCGGCCCCTTTGCCGGGGGCCCGTTCGGCGGCGTGGCCGGCGGCGGCTTCGGCGCCCCGCCGCGCATCGAAGACGCCGAAGTCGTCGAGGTCCGGCCGGCCGAGGGCGCGGAGCGGACGGACGGAGGCGCCGCCGGGACCGCCGGGTAGCACCCGCTGGCGGTCGTCGCCGGCGAGGAGACGGAGCCGTCCGATCGCTACCGACCGTCGATGCGCCCCAACAGGTCCGGGGCGACCGCCGCGTCGCGCGGGAGGAGCACGCCGGCCAGCAGGCGCAACTCCGCCTCCGCCAGCCGCGACCGGTAGACCGCCTCCACGCGCCGCGTCCGCACGTCGACCAGGGCGAGTTGGATCTGGCGGAGGTCGACGGGCGTGATGAACCCCAGCCGGAGCTGGGCCAGCGCCACGCGGACGTTCTCGCGCGCCACCTGCTCGTTCAGCGTCTCCAGGTCCACGAGCGCCCGGAACCCGCGCGCGGTCGCCGCCAGCCGGGCGGCGCGGGCCCGGTTGGAGACGCGCTCGCCGGCCGTGGTCAGCTCGGCTTGGCTCAGGCGGATCCGGGCGTTCTCCAGCCGCCGCCGCCGCTCGCCGGCGTCGAAGATCGGCAGCGACGCCGTGAGCCCGTAGCGCAGGTCCGGCCCGACGGTCGGGTCGAAGTCGGGGGGCAAAAAGCCGCTGTCGAACACCGTCAGCCCCACGCCGGCCGCGGCGCGGACGGTCGGGAGGTAGTCCGAGCGCACCTGGGCGACGGCTTGGGCCGCGGCGTCCTCGGCGGCCTCGAACGACCGGACGCGGCGGTTGCCCAACGCCGCCTCGGCCGCCAGCGCGTCGAGCGCGGCCGGCGGGTCCAGGGCGAGGGTGTCGGTCACCGCGACGGCGGCGGGGTCGGGCAGCGCCAGCAGGCCGCCCAGCTCGGCACGCGCGCCGGCCAGCTGGACTTGTTGCTGGAGCAGCAGGGCCCGGTCGGCGTTGTAGTCGGCGAGGGCGAGCGCGGCGTCGATCTCGGCCGAGGTGCCGATCTGGACCTCGGCCTGGGCGATCCGCAGGCGGTCCTCGGACACGGCGACGGCCTCGGCGCGCGCGTCGGCCAGCTCCAGCTGGCGGGCGGCGTCGAGGTAGGCGGCGGCCACGTCGAGGGCCAGCGCCTCGGCGTCCGCGTCGGCCAAGAGCGCCAGCCGCCGGGCCTCGGCCTGCAAGCGGCGGTAGGTCGCGGCGCGGAGCCCGCCGTCGTAGAGCGTGTAGCCCAGCGTGAGCGCGGCGTCGAGCGCCGTCGAGGACCGGGCCAGGCCGCCGGCGCCCGCGTTCGTGCTGTCGCCGCCGCCGAACCCGCCGCTCCGCGAGCCCGCCAGCCCGGCGCTGGCGTCCAGCGTCGGGAGGTAGCCGGCGTTCCCCAGCGTGACGTCGTTGGCCGCGCGCACGCCTTCGAGCACCGAGACCGCCGGGTCGGGGTTGCGGACGAGCGCCTGCTCGATGGCCTCCGCCAGCGTCAGCCGGAGCGCGCCCGGCGGCGCGTCGAGGCTCGGCAGCGGCGGCTGGGTCGGGAAGGTGCCGCCGTAGAGCCGGAGCGAGTCGGGCAGCGGCGGGATCGAGTCCTGGCGCAGCGACGGCGGCTGCACCTGGGCGCTCGCCCCGCTGGCGGCAGCGATGAGCAGGGCGACGGCGAGAGCCTTCAGGACCGATTTGGCAAGCGACGACACACTCTCTACGACATCCCCTCTCCCTTTGGGAGAGGGACAGGGTGAGGGCGAACCGAGCGCGAGGCGAGTCGAAAGGCCCCTCACCCCAGCCCTGGCTGGCGCCGACGCTGGCGCGGTCTCCCAGGGGGAGAGGGAGCTAAGTGCTTCCGCCCATAGTCGTCTCACGAATTGAGTCACGACGACTTCGGGAGTTCTGTGATGGTCGGGTGGTCGCCCACCGCGCCATCGCCGTCGTCAGGCCGAACGACCGGCGCCGGGTCGGCCGGCAGCGCGTCCGCCGCGCCGTCGCCGCTCGCGTCCGGCTGGCGGTCGGTGTCGGCGTGCTCGTCCGGCTCGCCCTCGGCGTCCGCCACCCCGCCAGGGACAGCGCCAGCTAGCGGGTCGGAGGCGTCCTCGCCCAGCGACGGCGACACGCCCTCGCTGGCCAGGAACGTGTAGAGCGCCGGGATGACGTAGAGCGTCAGCGCCGTGCCGACGACCAGGCCGCCGATCACCGCCAGGCCCATCGGGACGCGGCTCTCGGCACCGGAGCCCAGCGCGAGCGCGATCGGCAGCGTGCCCAGGACGGTCGAGAACGCCGTCATCAGGATCGGGCGGAAGCGTGCCGCCGCGGCCTCCTCGGCCGCCTGGCGCCGGTCCATCCCCTCGGCCCGCTGCTGCTTGGCAAACTCGACGATCAGGATGCCGTTTTTCGTGACGAGACCGATCAGCATCACCAGCCCGATCTGGCTGAACACGTTGAGCGTGCTCCCGAACACGTAGAGCGCGCCCAGGGCGCCGACGAGCGCCAGCGGGACGGTCAGCAAGATCGTGACGGGGTCGCGGAAACTCTCGAACTGGGCCGCCAGCACGAGGTAGATCAGCACGAGTGCCAGGCCGAACACGACCCAGATGGAGCCGCCGGTCTCCTCAAAGTCCCTACTCTGGCCGTCCAGGGCGGTCGAGAAGCCCGGCGGCAGCGTCTCGTCGGCGATCGTCTCCATCGCGGCGATGGCGTCGCCGAGCGAGACGCCGGGCGCGGGCTGGGCCGAGACCGTCGCCGCCGTGAACCGGTTGAAGCGGTAGAGCTGGGGCGGCGCGGCCGATTCGGTCAGCGTGACCAGGTTGGACAACGGGATCGGCCGCCCCTCCGAGCTGCGCACGAAGATGCCCTGGATGGCGTTGGGCGTGTCGCGCGCTTGGCGTTCGAGTTGGCCGATGATCTCGTACTGCTCGCCGCCGCGGTTGAAGTAGCCGAACCGGCCCTCGCTCAGCGCCACCGCCAGCGCCTGGGCCACGTCGATGGGCGCGATGCCCAGCGCCTGGGCGCGGTCGCGGTCCACCTCCACCTGGAGCTCGGGCAGCGTAAACTCTAGGTCGGCGCGGGCAAACTGGAAGGCCGGGTCCTGGGTCGCCCGCTCCATGAACGCCGGCAGCGCGTCGCGCAGCGCCTCCAGGTCGGGCGCCTGGAGCACCATCTGGACCGGCAGCCCGCGCCCCGACGACGTCTGGATGGTCGCCGGCTGGCTCACGTTGACGCGCGCACCGGGCAGCGTCTTGACCGCCGCCTGGACCGCGTTCGCGATCTCGTCCTGGCTCCGCTCGCGTTGGTCGGGCTTGACCAGGATGAGGTTGCCGAACGCCGAGTTGACCGAGCTGGACGATCCAAACCCAGGCGAGGTGACCGTGATGAGCGCGTCGATCTCGGGCACCTCGCGCTGGAGCAGCCGGATCAGCTCGTTGGTGTAGCCGTCCATGTAGGCGTAGCCCCGGCCCTGCGGTGCGTTCGCGAACACCCGGATCTGGGAGCGGTCCTCGGCCGGCGCCAGCTCGCTCTCCAGGGTCGTAAACAGCCACCACGTGCCCAGCCCGGCCGCCGCCATCGCTACGAACGCCAGCCAGCGGACGTTGAGGAAGCCCGCCAGCGACTGGCGGTAGGCGTCGTTGAGGCGGACGAACAGCGGCTCGGTTTTGCGGTAGAGCCACGGCTTCCGGTCGCGCTTTTTGAGCAGCTTCGACGACAGCATCGGCGTCAGCGTCAGCGCGGCGAAGCTGGAGATCACGACCGCGGCGGCGATCGTCAGCCCGAACTCGCGGAACAGCGCGCCGATCACGCCGCCCTGGAAGATGATGGGCAGGAAGACGGCCACCAGCGCCAGCGTCGTCGCGATCACGGCGACGTAGATCTCCTTGGTCCCGGCAATAGCCGCCGGGACCGGGTCCATGCCACCCTCGATCTTGGCGTAGATGTTCTCCAGCACCACGATCGCATCGTCCACGACGAGTCCAATCGCCAGCACCAGGGCCAGCAGCGTCAGCACGTTGATCGAGAAGCCCGCCAGCGCCATCACGCCGAACGCGCCGACCAACGCGACCGGGATCACGACGACCGGGATCAGGGTCGTCCGCCAGTCGCGCAAGAAGCCGAAGATGACGAGCACCACCAGCGCGAGCGCGATAAAGACCGTGTTGCGGACCTCGGCGATGGACGCCCGGATGGGCTCGGTGTTGTCGAACCCGATGCCCAACTCGATGCCGTCCGGGATGTCCGGCTCGATGTCCTCGATGCGCTTGTAGAACTCGTCGACGATGTCGATGCTGTTGGCGTCGGCGAGGGGCCGCAGGACCACGCCCACCATCGCGATGCCGTCGCGCTTTAGGACCGTCCGCTGGTTCTGGGCCGCCAGCTCGACGCGGCCGACGTCGCGGAAGCGCACCAGCGTGGTCCCGTCGTTTTTCAGGACCAGGTCCTCGAACTCCTCGACGGTCGAGAGCCGAGTCAATGGGCGGATGGTCAGCTCCACCTGGTCGCCCTCGACGATGCCGCCGGGCAGCTCGACGTTCTGCTCCGCGACCGCCCGCTGCACGTCACCCGGCGTGAGCCCGTAGGCCGCCAGCCGGGCCGGGTCCATCCACAGGCGCATCGCGTAGCGCTTGTCGCCCCAGATGTCCACCGACGCCACGCCGTCGATGGTCTGCAGCCGCTCGGCGAAAAAGTTGTCGGCGATCTCGGACAGCTCCAGCAGGCTGTGGCTCTCCGACGACAGGTTGAGGAAGATGACCGGGTCGCCGTCCGAGTTGGACTTGGAGATGACCGGCTCCTCGGCCTCGTCCGGGATCCGCCCGCGCGCGCGGCTGACGCGGTCGCGCACGTCGGCCGCGGCGGCGTCCAGATCCGCGCCCAGGTCGAACTCGACGCGGACCGTGCTCCGGCCCTGGTTGCTGGTGCTCGTGATGGAGCGGATGCCGTCGATGGCGTTGACCGACTCCTCGATGGGCTCGGTCACCTGGGTCTCGACCACGGCCGCGTTGGCGCCGCGGAGGTCGGTCCGCACCGAGATCACCGGCGTCTGGACGATGGGGTACTCGCGCACGCCCAGCTCCAAAAACCCGATGGCCCCGCCGATCACGATCGCGAGCGACATGACCGTCGCGAGGACGGGCCGGCGGACGGAGACGTCGTAGAGCGAGGCCACTAGATCGAGCGGGTGGAGCGACTGGCGGCGCGCGCCGCCAGCGGGGCGGGGAGAGGTACGGGGTGCAGGGTACGGGGTACGGTCGCGGGGTGGACCGCGACTGTTCGTACCTCGCACCTGGTACCGTGTACCCTCATTCCGATACCTGATATTCCCGACCACGATCCGGCGCGCCCTCGGGGCGGACGCGCGTCGGGTCGAAGGCGCCGCCGGCGCGGACGGCCTGGCCGGGGCGGACCTCGTCCAGCCCAGACGTGAGCACCACGTCGCCGGCCGAGAGCCCGCGCGTGATCTGGATCCGGTCGGCCGTGCGGACGCCCGTCTCGACGGCGCGCGGCACGGCGGTCCCGTCCTGGAGCACGAACACCGTCGTGCTGTCGGCGCCGGTGATGAGCGACGCCGTCGGGATCAGGAGCGCGCCCTCGACCTCGTCCAGCACCAGCTCGACCTCGGCGAAGGCGCCGGGCTGGAGCGCGCCGCCGGGGTTGCGGGCACGCGCGCGGACCGTGAACGCCCGCGTCGCCGGGTCGACGGCCGGCTCGGTCGCGTAGATCGTCGCCACGAACGGGTCGGGCTGGCCGGGCACGCGGAACTGGACGGGCTCGCCGGTGCGGATCTGGCCGAGGTAGCGCTCCGGCACGGTGAACTCCAGCCGGAGCTGGCTCGTCACGCGCAGCGTCGCGACGCGGTCGCCGGGCGAGAGGTAGGCGCCCTCCGAGACCTCGCGGAGCCCGATCTGGCCCGAGAACGGCGCCAGGATCTGGCGGCGGCGGACTTCGGCGGCCAGCTGGGCCAGCTCGGCGTCAAGCACCCGGGACTCGCTCTCGGCCTGGTCGAGCGCCTGGCGGCTCAGCCCGCCGATCTCGAACAGCTCGCGGCGGCGCTGGGCCTGGACGCGGGCCAAGTCGCGGCGCGTCCGTGCGCCCTCGATCTGGGCCTGCAAGACCTGGGTGTCCAGCGTCACCAGCGTCTGGCCCTCGCGCACCGCGCTGCCCTCGGAAAAGCGGAGGCCGGTCACGCGGCCCGCCACCTCGGCGCGCAGGTCGACGGCCTCCCAGGGCAGGAGCGTGCCGGTCGTGGTCACCTTGTCCTCCAAGAGCTCTTGGGACACCGGCGCGACGGTCACCGCCAGCGTGTCGCCGCCGGGCCCGCCGCCGCCCGGCCCGGCCTCGGCCTGCGCGTCCTCTCCGTCGCCGGTCAGGCGCGGCACGAGGAGCAGCGCCGCCGCGACGAGCGCGACGCCGATCCAGAGGGCGATTTTCTGCGGACGCGTCAGAGCGATCGGGAGGGCGTGAGCGGCGGTGTACCGTGGCCGGCGCGCGCTGTTCGCGTCGGAGCCGAGGAAGCCGTGCTAAAAGTCACTGCTCCGGTGCGCTTCCGCCCGGCTGGCGGTCGTCGTCGGAGAGTCGGTCGCGCGGCGGCTCGGTGCCAGGAAGCCCGGAGGTGGCGGTTCGTGAAGGCCGGGCGCCCGGGCGGTGACGGGCCGGCGCCGGGCGCGTGAGGCTCTCGCCAAACTGACGCGGCCTCTGAACGGCCGGCGGGGTCGGCCGTTGCTGCACCGTGCCCGTCTCCGCCCCCCCGCTCGCCCCTCCCCCCGCCGCGCTGGCGGACACCGCCGGGCCATCGGACGCGCCCTCGGCACCGACGGGGCCGCCCGCCGGCGACAACCGCCAGCGCAACGGGGTGCTCTGGATGCTGGCCGCGGCGTTGGGCTTCAGCATCATGAGCCTGCTCGTCAAGGTGGCCTCGGCGGCGTTCCCGACGATGGAGCTGGTGTTCGCGCGGTCCACCTTTATGGCCGCCGTCACGTTCGGCACGCTCCGCCTGCAGGGCGCCTCGCCGCTGGGCGTGGACCGCAAGACGCTCGTCGCACGCGGCGCCGTCGGCGCGACGGCGCTGAGCCTGTTCTACTTCGGCATCGGCCGGCTGCCGCTCGGCGACGCCGTCACCATCCAGTACACGGCGCCCGTGTGGACGGCGATCACGGCGGCCGTCCTGTTGGGCGAGCGGATCCGCCCGGTCGTGGCCCTGAGCGCGCTGGCGTCGCTGGCCGGCGTGGCGCTGGTGGCCCAGCCGAGCGTGCTGTTCGGGGCCAGCGCGGCGCTCGACGGCTGGGGCGTGGCGGCGGTCTCGGTGGCGGCGGTGCTCTCGGGCCTGGCGTACACGTTCGTCCGCAAGCTGCGCCAGACCGACCGGCCGATGACCATCATCTTCTACCTGTCGTGGATCGGCATGGTGGGCGCGCTGCCGTTCGCCCTGGCCGGCGGCTGGGTGTGGCCGACGGGCAGTCAGTGGCTGCTGCTGTTGGGCATCGGGCTGGCGACGCACGTCGGCCAGGTGGGGCTCACCAAGGGGATGCAGAGCCTGGAGGCCGGGACGGCGTCGTCCATCGGCTACGTCCAGGTGGTGCTGGCGTTCGTGTGGGGCGCCGTGTTCCTGGGCGACTCGTTCGACGGGACGAGCCTCGCCGGCGCCGCCCTCGTGGTGTCGAGCGTGCTGCTGGTCGTGCGCGGCCGCACGCGCTAGCGGCGCGCGGGGCCTAGGCGTCCAGCGTGGGCGCTTCGCCAGCCGGCACGGCCGGCTGCTGCGCCGCGACCTCACGGGCGTGCGCGACCTCGTGGAACCGGCCCTGGGTGACCAGGATCAGCACCACGCCCGCGATGATGGCCACGTCGGCGATGTTGCCGATGGGGAACAGCGCGACGCTCTTCCCGAACACGGCGCCCTGCCACACGTCGAGGTGCAGGAAGTCCACGACGCAGCCGTAGAACAGGCGCGACGAGCCGGGCGGCGACGGGTAGCACTCGCCAAAGGCCATCCCGTAGAACACGCGGTCGATCACGTTGCCCATCGCCCCGCCCAGCACCAGCGCCAGCGCCAGGCGGTAGCCGAACGGCGCCCACGGGACGCGCCGCAGGTAGGCCAGGATCAGCACCGTCGCCGCGATCGAGAACAGCGTCAGGAACAGCTTGCTGCCCACGGTGAGCCCGAACGCCATGCCGGGGTTCTCGGTGAACGTGAACCGGAAGATCCGCCCCACGACCGGGATCGAATCGCCCAGCGCCATCTGGGACTTGACGACCAGCTTGGTGACCTGGTCGACGACGACGAGGAAGAACGTGACCCAGAGGACGCGCATGTTGGAGGGGTTCAGGGTTGGCCGCGCCTTCGCCGGCGCGGTCGGAGTCCGGGGGTCGCGAGGCGAAGGAACCGAACTCGCAGGCGGCGGACCCGGGGCCCAGGATTTTAGGGCAGGCGACGGACGCCGACGGTGAGAGTTTCGCCGCCGATCTCGACGGGCTGGACGAGGTCGCCCTGGGGCGCGTCGGCCAGCACGAGCGACTGGGCCAGCGTCTCGGCCTGGACCACGGCCGCGAACGCCGCGAGCGGCTGGCGGCCGGCGCCGGCGACGAACGGCAGGGCGGATTCGGGCACGGCCGCCTCGACGGCGATCCGGTCCGACACCTCGAACCCGGCCTCCTTGCGCAAGCCTTGGACGCGGTTGACGAACTCGCGCGCGAAGCCCTCGGCGCGGAGCGCGTCGGTCAAGGCGGTGTCCAGGGCGACGGTCACGGTCTGCGTCTGCCCCCCAGCGTCGACCGTGCTCTCCTGGCGCACGATGCGGCCGGCGACGCCCTCGGACACCACCTCCAGGTCGCCCGGCTCCAGCACGACCGCGCCGCCGGGCAGCGCCAGTTCCAACCGGCCCTCGGCCTCGTAGCGCGCCACGGCCGCCGAGTCCAACTCGCGGATGGCTGCGTTGGCCTCCTTCATCTGCTTGCCCAGCTTGCGGCCCAGCGCCTTGAAGTTGGGCTTGGCCGATTTGACGACCGCCCCGCTGTCGCCCGACGCCGTCTCCAGCGCCTTGACGTTGACCTCGTCCAGGACCACGCCCTCGACCGAGCGCAGCACCGCTTCGTCCACGCCGCCGACGCCGGTCACGACCAGCAAAGACGCTAGCGGCTGGCGGACGTTGACGCCGGCCTCGTTGCGCAGCGCCAGCGTCGCCGTCACCACGGCACGGGCCAGCGCCATCCGGCCTTCGAGATCGGCGTCCAGCGCCGACGCGTCCGGTGTGGGATAGTCCTGGAGATGCACCGACTCGGTGTGTCCGAGCACGCCGTACAGCCACTCGGCCACGAACGGCGCGACGGGCGCCATCAGCCGGGACACGGCCTCCAGCGACTCCCACAGCGTGTCGTAGGCGGCCTGCTTCGAGGGTTCCGGGTTCCGGGTTCCGGGTTCGTCGCCCGCGAGTTCGGCGCCTTGGCCTTGCGCCCCCTGAGCCGCTAGGCCGGCTCCGCCAACCTTCGAACTCCAGAACCTCCGCCGCGAGCGCCGGAGCCACCAGTTCGACAGGTCGTCCACGAACGACTCGATGGCCCGGGCGGCGCGCGTCGGGTGGTAGGCGTCGAGGGCGTCGACGGCCTCGGTGGCAGTCGATTGCAAGCGGCTCAGGATCCAGCGGTCCAGCTCGGGGCGCTCCGCCAGCGGCACGGGCGACTGGCGGACGTAGCCGTCCAAGCCGGCGTAGGTCGCGAAAAACTTGTAGCTGTTGACGAGCGTGCCGAAAAACTTGCGCGTCGTCTCCTGGACCGCGGCGTCGGAGTAGCGGAGGTTCTCCCACGGCGCGCCGGCCGACATCATGGTCCAGCGGATCGGGTCGACGCCGTGGCGCTCGATGGCCGCGAACGGCTCGACGGCGTTGCCCTTCGACTTGGACATCTTCTCGCCCTCGGCGTCCAGCACCAGCCCGTTGACCACGACGTTCTTGTACGCCACGCGGTCATCGAGAAGTGCGGCGATGGCGTGCAGCGTGTAGAACCAGCCGCGCGTCTGGTCGACGCCCTCGGCGATAAAGTCGGCCGGGACGTTGGACTGGAACCGTTCGACGTTCTCGAACGGGTAGTGCCACTGGGCGTAGGGCATGGCGCCCGAGTCGAACCAGACGTCGATCAGGTCCTCGACGCGGCGCATGGTCCCGCCCTGGCCGTCGGGCCACGTCAGCGCGTCGACGTAGGGCCGGTGGAGGTCGACCGTGCCGAGATCGGGGTTGATGGCCTCCGCCGGAAACTCGCCGCCCACCTTGTGGCGCAGCTCCTCGATGGACCCGACGATCTCCTTCTGCTCCGGGTCGCGGTCGCTGACCCAGATCGGCAGCGGCGTGCCCCAGTAGCGCGAGCGCGACAACGCCCAGTCGACGTTGTTCTCCAGCCAGCCGCCAAACCGGCCCGTCCCGATGCCCTCGGGCTGCCAGTTGATGGTTTTGTTGAGCGCGATCATCCGGCCCTTGAGGGCCGTCGTCTGGACGAACCAGCTCTCCACCGGGTACTGCATCAGCGGCGTCCCCTTGCGCCAGTCGTGCGGGTAGTTGTGGACGTAGCTGTCCTCGCGGAACAGCAGCCCGCGCTCCTTCAGGTCGCGCACGATGGGCCGGTCGGCCGCCTTGAAGTCCATCCCGCCCACCAAAGGGAAGCCCTCGCGGAAGCGGCCGTCCGGCTCAATGGGATTGAGCACCGGCAGCCCCTCCTTCTGGCCCGTCGCCCAGTCGTCCATGCCGAACGCCGGCGCGGTGTGGACGATGCCCGTGCCGTCGTCGGTGGTGACGTAGTCGGCGGCGACGACGCGCCAGGCGTCGCCGGGCTCGTCGTCGTCCTGGATGGCATCGGCGAGCCCGTACAGGCTGCGCGAGTCGGCGTGATGGTAGGGCGGCAGGTACTCGGTGCCGACCAGCTCGGCGCCCGTCTTGCGCTCCACGACCTCGGGGCTCTCCGCCTTGAGCTTGCCGACGAGCGATTCGGCGATCCAGACGAACTCCTCGCCCGACTGGCGCTCGCCATCGCCGCCGGCCTCATCTGCCAGTGGCAGGCGGGCCTTGACGTAGACCGTCTTGGGCGCGACCGCCAGCGCGGCGTTGGACGGCAGCGTCCACGGCGTCGTGGTCCACGCCAAGAGGCTCGTGCCCGGCTCGCCGACGACGGGGAAGCGGACGGTCACGGACACGTCCTGGATCTCCTTGTACCCCAGCGACACCTCGTGCGACGAGAGCACGGTCCCGTTGGCCGGGCTGTACCACTGGATCTTGTGTCCCTCGTAGAGCAGCCCCTTGTCCCACAACCGCTTCAAGAGATTCCAGACCGACTCGATGTAGTCGTTCTCGAACGTGACGTAGGGGTTCTCCAGGTCCACCCAGTAGCCCATCCGCACCGTCAGGTCGTTCCACAGGTCCTGGTACTGGAGGACGCTGGCGCGGCAGGCGGCGTTGTACTCGGCGATCCCGTACGCCTCGACGGCGTGGCGGCCCTCCAGCCCCAGCGCCTTCTCGACCTCGATCTCGACCGGCAGCCCGTGCGTATCCCAGCCCGCCTTGCGGTCCACGCGGAAGCCCCGCATGGTCTTGTAGCGGCAGAACAGGTCCTTGATGGTCCGCGCCATCACGTGGTGGATGCCCGGCTTGCCGTTGGCCGTCGGCGGGCCTTCGTAGAACACGAAGTGCGGCGCGCCCTCGCGGAGCGCGAGCGACTGGCGGAAGGTGTCCTCGGCGTCCCAGCGGGCGAGGACGGCGTGTTCGACGGCGACGGGGTCGAAGCGGTCGACCTCGGGATAGCGGGACATGGCGGGCAGGCTCGGGAGCGCGGAAGCTAGCCGGAGCCGCCGCGCCGGGCCGTGAAGCGCGGCGCGATTCGATGCCGCGCCCCGCTGGCGGGCGGCGTCGGCGTGCGCAGGCTAGGCCAGCGACTCCACCACGTCGCCCATCAGCGCCGCCAGCGTGGGCTCGGCCTGGCCGGCCGCCGCCAGGATCTCGGTGATGTCGACCGGCTCCAGTGCGTCCGGAAAGCACTCGTCGGTAATCACCGACATCGCCAGCACGCGGAGCCCCTGGTGCCGGGCCACGATCACCTCGGGGACGGTGCTCATGCCCACCACGTCGGCGCCGAACTGGCGGAGGAGCCGGTACTCGGCGCGCGTCTCCAGGTTGGGGCCGACGACGGCCACGTAGACGCCCTGGCGCAGCGGCACGCCGCGCTCCAGAGCCGCCGCCTCGGCCGCGTCGCGGAGGCCGCGGTCGTAGGGCTCCGACATGTCGGGAAAGCGCGGCCCCCAGGCGTCCACGTTCGGCCCCGTGAGCGGGTTGGCGCCTTGCAGGTTGATGTGGTCCGTGACCAGCATCAGGTCGCCGCGGCGGTAGAGCGGGTTCATGCCGCCGGCCGCGTTCGAGATCAGCAGCGTCTCGACGCCCAGCGCCGCCATCACGCGGACCGGGAACGTAACCTGCCAGGCGCTGTAGCCCTCGTAGAGGTGGAACCGGCCCTGCATCGCCAGCACCTCGACGCCGCGCAGCGTGCCCGCGATCAGGCGCCCGTAGTGGCTCTCGACGGTCGAGAGCGGGAAGCCCGGGACCTCGTCGTAGGGCACCGTCTCGCGCGCCTCGATCTGGTCGGCGAGCGCGCCGAGCCCGGTGCCCAGGATGACCCCGACGCGGGCCCCGTCGCCGACCCGCTGGCGGAGCGCGTCGGCGGCGGCCTGGACTTGAGAGAGCGCGGTGTCGAGGTCGGGCGTCATGGCGTTTGGGAATGGGGGAGTGCGGCGGCACCCGAACGGCAGCCTCGTCTCGACGGCGCCGCCCGCCAGCGCGGCGCCGGACGCGGGCGGTGCTCAGTCGAGGTCGTCCAGGATGCGCTTGATGGCCTCGCGCTCCTCGTCGGAGCCGGCCACGTTCCGGTCCTCGCCGGTGACGAGCGAGCGCAGGTCCCACCCGCCGGTCACGGCGGGCGGCGTCGGCTCCTCGGCGGACGAGATCGGTGGGGCGTCGGTGGGCCCGGCCGAGCCGTGCGCGTCTGCCGGAGGCGCCTCGGGCGCAGGTTCGGCCTCGCCTTCGGCCTCGCCCTCGTGCTCCGGCGCCGCGCTGGCGAGCGGCGCCGCCAGCGGCTCGGAAGCGGCCGGCACCGGCTCCGAAGGCTCGGGCTGCTCGAGCTCGGACGGCGCGCGAAGAGACGGCTCGGGCTCGGGCGGAGCGGAGAGCGTGGGGGCGGGCTCCGGCCGCGCGTCGTCGTCGTCGGGCGCGTCCTCCATGGTGGAGATCGGGGCCTCCAGGCGCGGCGTCGCCGGGGGCAGCGTGCCCTGCGGCATCGCGCCGCCCGCCGACTGGAGCTTGATGAACCCGACCGGGTCGTCGCCCTGGAACTGGGCCAGCACCTCCAGCTCCGAGAACAGGAACCCGCGCAGGCGCGCCGCGATCTCGGCCTGCCGAGCGTTGAGCTTCGACACGTCCTGGCGCAGCCCGTAGCGCTCGCGCTCGGCGTCGTGGACGATCCTCTCGGCCCGGAGCTCGGCCTCCTGCACGATCAGCCGCGCCTTCTCCTCCGCCGAGGCCTCCGACCGCCGCGCCGACTCGCGCGCCGACTCCAGCGCCTCCTGGAGCGCCAGCTCCACCTTCTCGTAGTGGACCAGCTTGGACTCGGCCTCGCGCGTCTTCTCCTCGGCCCGGCGGGCGTCCTCCTGGACCTCTTCCAGGCGGTCGCCGACCTGCTTCAAGAACAGGTCGACCTCGGTGGGGTCGTAGCCCCGGAAGGCCTTGTCGAACTCTTTGCGGCGGACGTCGAGGGGCGTGATGTTCATGGCCGTTCGGGGAGGGCGGTCATGCGCCGAGCGCGGCGCGGCGGGCGGCGCTCGGCGGCGTCCGGTCGAGGCTCTGCGTCCCCGGCCGGCGGCGCGAGGGCGGCGCGGCCTGCGAGGGCCGCCTGGTCGGCGCGGCGCTCGGCGGCCACCAGGCGCAGGCTCGCCTGCTCGGCCTGATCGCGCAGGCGACCGAGCCGGACGAGCAGCGCGGCTAGCGCTGCGGCCAGGGCCGCGACCGCGATCAGGAGGAGGACGAGCATGGGGCGTAAAGTACGGAACGCCGGCGCCCGTTCCGCGGCGCGGGCTAGCGCGGGCCGAACAGCGCCGTCCCCACGCGGACGTGCGTGGCGCCTTCCTCGACGGCTACCGGGAAGTCGCCGCTCATGCCCATCGACAGCACCGACAGGCCCGCGTTCGCGTCGAAGAGCGCGCGGAGCCGGCGGAACGCGGGGCGGACGACGCGCTCCAGCTCGGCGTCGCTCTCGGCGATGGCGGCCATGCCCATCAGGCCGACCGCCCGGACGTGGGGCAGGCTGGCGGCGTGCGCCAACAGAGCGGCCGTGGCCTCCGGCGCGACGCCGTGCTTGGCGTCCTCGCCCGAGACGTTGACCTGGACGAGCACGTCGAGCACGCGCCCGGCGTCGGCCGCCTTCTTGTCGAGCGCGTCCGCCAGCCGGACGCTGTCGAGGGCGTGGAACAGGTCGGCGCGGGCCGCGGCGTCCCGGGCCTTGTTGCGCTGGAGCGACCCGATCAGGTGCCACCGGACGTCGCCGCCCTGGCCCTCGCCTGGGACCGCGTCCGACTTCTCGACCAGTTCGGAGACGCGGTTTTCGCCCAGGTCGCGCAGCCCGGCCGCCAGCGCGGCGCGGACGGTCTCGATGGGCCGCGTCTTGGTCACGGCCACCAGGGTCACGTCTCCGGGGTCGCGCCCGGCGCGGACGGCGGCCTCCGCGATCTCGTCGCGGACGCGGGCGGCGCGGTCGGTGATCTCGGCGGTGAGCGTCGGCAAGTCGTCGGTCATGGTGTGCGTACCCCGGCGCGGACGGGCGGGATCCGGCGCCTCGGTCGGTGCGGGGCCCGGCCTCTGAGTTTCCGTCTCGTCAACGTACGGTTCCCTTTCTACCCACTGAAAGCGCCCCTGGGCCCCACGGAGGCCGCACGTCTCCACGTGGCCGGGTCCTTGCTGTCCTTCGGGTACACCTCCAGTCCCGGCCATGCCCACGCCCCCCTCCGCCCTCGACCGCGCCCGCGCCGACTGGCTCGCCGGCGACGCCAGCGCCTGGCTGCGCTACCGCTCCTGCCTCCGCCAGCTCGACGCCTCCCCGGCCCGCGCGGACCGCCCCCGCCTGGAGCGCCGCCCCGTCCGCCCCCGCGCTCGGGCGTGATCCCCTCCGACGTCGCGCCCCGCTGGCGGCAGAGCCGGGCGGCGCGTTACGGACGCGGGGCCGAGCCGGTCGCCGTCCAGTAGAGGACCCCGCCGGCCGAGGTGCCGGCGACGATCTCGGGCCGCCCGTCGCCGTCGAGGTCGCCGAGCGCGGGCGCCGTCCGCCGGCGGCCGGCCGGGATCGGCGCCTGGGCCTGGAACCGGGGCGCCGTCGGGGTGCCCACGTTGCGGAGCACCGCCAGCTCGCCCCGGGCCGTGCCGACGACCAGGTCGAGGTCGCCGTCGCCGTCCAGGTCGCCCAGCGCCGGCGCGCTGTCTCCGCCCATCGACTCCGGCAGCCCGATCTGGGCGGCGTAGGCGGTGTCGGCCGCGCTCGGCGTCCCGTTGCTCTCGGTCTCGAACCGGGCCTCCGCCGCCGTGCCGACGTTGCGGTAGAGGCGCAGCCGGCCGCTGGAAGCGCCGCCGATCAGGTCCAGGTCGCCGTCGCCGTCGAGGTCGCCCAAGGTGGCGCGGGCGTACTGGCCGGTGTCGATGCCGCCCCACCGGTCGTCCTCGCGCGCGTAGACCGGGGCACCCGCGGAGCCGGTGTTGCGCAGGAACGCGAACCGCCCGTTGAAGCCGCCCACCAGCAGGTCGAGGTCGCCGTCGCCGTCGAGGTCGCCGAACGCGGGCGCGTAGGCGCCGTAGTCGTAGGCGAGCGCCAGCCAGTCGGCGTCCGCCAGGCGCAGCGCGGGCGCCGTCGCCGTGCCCACGTTCTCGTAGCGCACCAGGGTCGCGCGGCTCGGGTCGTCGGGGTCGGACTCGTTGGCCAGCACCACGTCGAGGTCGCCGTCGCCGTCGAGGTCCGCCAAGGCCACCGTCGAGCGCGTGCCGACGTCGAGGGCCGGGATCAGGCGGTCGGTCTGGACGCGGAGGTCGGGCGCCGTCGGCGTGCCCGCGTTCTCGAAGCCGACCAGGTTGGAGACGGCGGTCTGGGCCTGGAAGCACAGCCCGCGCTGGACGCCCACCACCAGGTCCGCGTCGCCGTCGCCGTCGGTGTCGCCGAACGCCGGCGCGTTGTACCCGCCGGAGGTCACGGGCTGGCCGATGGGGAACCGCTCGGAGGCCAGCTCCAGCCGGGGGCCGGCGGCGGTGCCGCGGTTGGCGAAGTAGAACAGGCTAGGCGCGAAGAAGTCGCCCCAGAACAGGTCGGGCGCGCCTTTGCCGTCGAGGTCCGCGATGGCGATCGCGTTGGCGCCGTGGCGCGAGGGCCGCCCGCCGGACCCGCCGGGCAGCGCGTCGCCGGCCCGTTGGCACTGGGGGTTCTCCTCGTAGATCTGGATGTTCTGGTAGGTGTCGGTGACGAAGGCGAAGACCGGCCGGCCGTCGGCGTCGAGGCCGTCGTGGCGGTAGTAGGTGATGGTCCCGATGTCGGCCTTGCCCGAGAACAGGTCGAGGTCGCCGTCGCCGTCGAGGTCCGCCAGCGCCGGGATCGACGAGTCCTCGACGTTGACCGTCTCGCCGGCCGCGTCGCGCAGCACCTCGGCGCCGACGGCGTAGGCGGGCGCCTGGGCCGTGCCCACGTTGCGCCAGAACCGGACGCGGCCGGGCTCGCCGCGCGCCAGCAGGTCGAGGTCGCCGTCGCCGTCGAGGTCGCCGAAGGTGGCCCAGTTGCCGGGCTCGATGTCGCCCACGCGGTCGGTCTGCCAGACCCACGCCCCGCCCTCGCGCTCGAACAGCTGGAGCCCGGCTCCCCCGACGTTCACCACCAGGTCGGCGTCGCCGTCGGCGTCGAGGTCCACGAGCGACGGGCGCGGCTCGAAGAACCCGCCCACGAACGGCGCCGCGAGCGCCTGGCCGTCGGCCTCGACGGGGAACGGCGCCGCCACGCGCTCGAAGGTCTGGCCCGACGCGCTGGCGGCGAGCGCCAGCGGGGCGAGGGCGAGCAGGAGGAGCGAGGTACGCATCAGCACAGAGTCAGAGGTGGGCACAGTCGTAGAGGCGGCCCGTGGGCGCGTCCGCCTGGACGCGGCGCCGAACCCGCGTCGTCTCGGAGGGCGCGCGTGTCGCCGCGTGGGTTGGCCGGCGCCGTCGCTGGCGCGGCCCCGCCTGCGCGGGCAGGACGACGGGTAGAACTGCGACCGGTGGTGCCGCTGGCGGAGCCTGCCGACGGGGTCACATCCCCCCGTGGTCCATGAGGCCGCCGGGCGCCGTGGCCGGCAGCGTCACCGGCTCCACGCCCGACGGGTAGGCGCCGAGCTGGACCACGCCCAGCAGCTCGCCCTGGGGCGAGAACGCCGCCAGGTTGCCGAACGACCGCGCCTCGGCCGGCTGGCGGTCGCCGTCTGCCGCTGGCGGCATGAACAGAAAGTCGGGCGTCCAGCCGCCGTTGAGATTGGACGAGGTCACGAAAAAGCGGCTGCCGTCCTGGCTCGGCGCCGGGCTGTGCGGCTGGGACAGCGCGGGCGAGGCGACCGTGCGGAGGGTCTCGCGCGTCTCGGCGTCCAGGATCGAGACCGTGTCGCCGCGCTGGTCGGGGATGAGCAGGCGCGACCCGTCGTGGTTGGCGTGGGCGTGGTAGGGGCCGTCGCCGGCCGGGGCCGCGCCGTCCAACGCCAGGGTGCCGTCTTGGGCCAGCGTCAGGAACAGGACCTCGTCGGTCGAGCGCGAGGTGAGCGTGACCGTGTACGGGTAGCCGGCCGTCGCGCTGTGGTCCATCCGGCCGTGGTCCGTCCCGCCCATGTGATGAGCGCCCAGGATGCTAAAGTGGATCAGCTCGCGCGGGCCCGAGCCGGCGGGGATCACGAGCAGGCTCGCGTCGCCGGTCTCGGCGTCGTAGACCATCGCCCGGCTGGCGGACTGCGTGCCGGTCAACTCGGCCGTGACCGCGTAGCGGCCGTCGGGCGTGGCCGCCATCGCGTGCGGCACGTTAAAGGGCGTGTCGACGACTTCCAGACTCATCGTCTGGCGGTCGAGCACGCCGAAGCCGTTCGCCAGCGGGTCGGAAAGGGTCGAGCGGCCGACGAAGACGCGGTCGGTGGACGGGTCCAGGGCCATCATGCCGGGCGTCGCGAACGCGCCCGGCGCGGTGCGGCCCAGCAGGAAGGCCGGGTCGGACGGGTCCATCGTCAGGTCCAGGCGCACCTTGGCGACGACGCCGGCCGAGACCAGCGACACGTAGGCCGCCGAGCCGTCGGGCTCGAACGCGAAGTGGTGCGGCCCGTAGGGCGCGCTCGGGATCCCGAGGTCGTCGAAGTCGACGCGGCGGATCAGCCGCAGCGTCTCGGCGTCGACGACGGCCACGTGGTTCTCGCCCTGGACGCCGACGAGCAGCAGCTGGCGGGCGTCGCTGAACGGGAGCTCGTCGCCGTCGCGGGCGCCGGCCTCGATCCAGCGCGCGAGGTAGCGCGCCTCGTCGGGCTCCAGGTTTCGGAGGTTGGGGAACGGGATCGCCGCGTCGGCCGGCAGGTCGCGCGCGAAGCGGAGCATCAGGCTGCCCTCGCTGTCGAACGGGACCACGAACCCGCTCGGGCCGGCCATCACCACGTCCGCCAGGTCGTAGTCGTCCGGGTCGCCGGTGCCGCCGGGCGTGGGCGCGAGCACGTGGCGCGCGGCCAGCAGCGGCCGCACGTAGGCGTCGTAGTCGAGCGACTCGACCGCGTCGTAGTCGAGCGCGGTCGGGCCGCTGGCGACGGCGCCGCGCGGCGTGCCGCACGCGGCGAGCGAGAGCGCCAGCGCGGCGATCGAGAGCGCCCGGAGAGCGGCGGGGACGGGGCGGGGCATCGGCAGGGTCGCGGGGTGGCGGCTCGAACGCGGGCGCGCGTTCTGCGGTTCAGCCAACGGCGGGGCGCCGCGGCTATTGGCTCGGCTAGCTTGCGGGCCCCCTCCGCCTCGCCGTGCCCCTCCCCCGCCCCCTCGCCCCGACCGGCCGCGTCGCCGTCGTCGCGCCGGCCTCGCCCGCGCTCGACCCTGCCGACGCCGAGGCCGGGCTGGCCGCCTTGCGCGCGCGCGGGCTGGCGGTGGAGGCCGTCGAGACGACGCCGGCCGGCTACCTCGCCGGGACCGACGCCGACCGGGCCCGAGCGCTCAACCGCGCGCTCCGCCGCGACGACCTCGACGCCGTCGTGTGCCTGCGCGGCGGCTACGGCCTGCTCCGGATCCTGGACCGCATCGACTACGCGGCCGCGCGCGCTCGTCCCAAGCTGATCGTCGGGTACTCCGACATCACCGCGCTCCACCTCGCGCTGTGGAAGGAGGCCCGGCTGCCGGGCGTCTCCGGCCCGATGGTCGCCAGCGACTGGGCGCCGGGGCCGGACGCCGAGACCGAGGCCGATTTCTGGCGCGTCGTCGGCGGCGCGAGCGACTACGACGTGGTCGGGCCGGGCGGCGAGGCGCTGTCGTGCCTACGAGGAGGCGAGGCCGAGGGCACGCTGCTGGGCGGCAACCTGGCGCTGACGTGCGCGCTCCTCGGCACGCCCTACCTCCCCGAACTCGACGGTGCGATCCTGTTCGTGGAGGACGTCGGCGAGGCGCCGTACCGGATCGACGGGATGCTCGCGCGCCTGCGGCTGGCGGGCGTACTGGAGCGGTTGGGCGGGCTCGTGTTCGGCCTGTTCACCGACGCCGACGTGCCCCCGGGCCGCGCCACGTTCTCGGTCGGCGAGGTGCTGGCCCACTACGCCCGGTTCGTCGACGGGCCGGTGGCGACGGGGCTGGTCTACGGCCACGTGCCTAGGAAGGTCACGATGCCCGTGGGCGTCCGCGCCCGGCTGGCGGCGTCCGCCAGCGGGACGTCGCTTCGGGTGCTGGAACCGGTGGCGTCGTGAGCGGCGTCACCTTGCTAGGCCTGGCGGCCTCGGCGTTCACCATGAGCGCCTTCGTGCCCCAGGTGGTCAAGACGTACCGCTCGGGGTCGGCGGCCGACCTGTCGGTGGGCACCTATTCGCTGCTGACCGGAGGCGCCGTGCTGTGGCTGGCCTACGGATTATTTATCGGGGATGTGCCCGTCGTACTCACCAACGCCGTGACGCTGGTGCTCCTGCTCGCGGTCGACGTTCAGATCCTGCTCCACCGCCGGAAGCTCTGACGCGCTCCGCTGGAGGCTCCGGCGCGGCGCTACCCGGCCGCGTTGGTCGGCAGGCCGCGCGGGCGGTAGCGCGTCACGACGCGGTCGCGTTTGCGCGGCCCGGTGACGGTCCAGGTCACCACCACCTCGCTGGGCGTCACCGCCAGCGCCACGTCGTAGGCGTCGGGCGGGCACCGATGCGGCATCCGCGCCTGCCACTGGCGACCCGTCCGGTCGAGCGTGGCGGAGGCTGGGACGCCCTGGCGATGATGCTCTACGGCGAGCGCGTCCCCATCGGCCCACCACTGCGACTGTGCGGTCCATCGGATCGGCCGGCCGCCGTCGATGGCCCACGTGCCCGTCTCTGTCACGAGCAGAGCGCCCCGCTGACTGGCGTCGTCGCTTGCGCGCTGGCGCTCGATCTGGACGGTGCCCTCGCCCCGGCCCGTCCACCCGGCGCCCGCCGTCACCTCCAGCCCGACGCCGACGGCCTCCGCCAGCCGGGCGAGCACGTCTGCCGCCGTCACGCGCCGGTCCGGCCGGCCGCCTGGTCACCGTCGCGCAGCGGCACCACGGCCAGCGTGCACCGGCTGATGCAGACCAGCGCGCCGCCCTCGTCGCGGATCTCGATGCCCCAGACCTGGCTCGTGCGGCCGACGTGGATCGGCTCGCCGACGGCCGTCAGCGTCCCGTCGCGCTTGGAGCGGAGGTGGTTGGCGTTGATCTCCTGGCCGAACGCGGTGTACCCGTCGGGCGCGGCGAGGTAGGCGCCCACCGAGGCGACGGTCTCGGCCAGCACCACCGACGCGCCGCCGTGGAGGTAGCCCAGCGGCTGGTGGTGGCGCGGCTCGACCGGCATCGTGGCGACGCACCGGCGGGCCGTGGCCTCGGTGACGTCGATGCCCAGCGTGCGCCCGAGCGACTCGGACCGGCGGGGAAAGTCGGCGGTGGACTTGGGCACGGGCGGTGTAAGCGGTTGGGCGATGGGCACGTCGGGGCCCGTACCCGACACGGCCGCCCATGTTCGACACGATCCGCGAGTGGTTCCTGGGATTGGGCGCGGCGTACGGCGTCGACCCGCTGGTCTTCGGGGCGATCTACGTCGGCGCGATCCCGTTTTTCATGGCCTCGGTGGCGTGGCTGGTCCGCAACGCGCGCACGGGCCGAAGCGTGGTGGTGCCGGCGCTCGCAGCCGGCTTCTTTTTCGTCTCGGCGTACCTCTACCTCATCGTGGCCGGCCGCAACGTGCCGGCCTGGGTGTACACCTTCGTGGTGCTGCTGGTGGTCGGCGGCGCGTGGAGCACCGTCCGGTCGGTGCGCGCCAAGGTGGCCGCAGCCAAAGCCGACTCGCCAGCCGCTGGCGGAACGGCTCCGCCAGCGGGCCAGGAGCATCCCGTCTAGCGGATCGACATGTCCACGCTCAGTCAGGTGTCGGCGCGGTGCCGTCCCACGCGATGCCGACGTAGCGCGCTACGTCGGCGGCGTGGGCGGCGAACGAGTCGGCCGTGCCCAGGTCGCGGGGCTCGGCGCCGCGCTGGAACCGCAGCACCGGAACGCGCTCGCGGGTGTGGTCGGAGCCCGGATACGTCGGGTCGTTGCCGTGATCGGCGGTGAGCAGCAGCACCGCGTCGTCGGGCAGCGCGGCCTCCAGGTCGGGGAGCGCAGCGTCGAAGGCCTCCAGCGCCGCCGCGTAGCCGGCCGGGTCGTTGCGGTGCCCGTAGAGCTCGTCGAAGTCGACCAGGTTGGTCCACACAAACGTCGGCTCGCCCGAGTCCGCCGCGTGCCGGATGGCCCCCAGCGTCTTGTCGACGCCGTCCGCGTTGCCGGCCGTCTTGACCTCCTGGTCCACGCCGACGCCCCCGAACAGCGCCGCGATCTTGCCGACGCACACCGTCCGCACGGCGCGCTGGCGGAGCGTGTCGAGCAGCGTCGGGCCGGGCGGCAACAGCGACAGGTCCTTCCGCTTGGCCGAGATCCGCTGGTAGGCACCGGGCGCGCCCTCGAACGGCCGCGCGATCACCCGCCCGACGGCGTGCTCCCCGACGCACACCTCATCCCGCGCGACCTGGCACATCCGGTAGAGATCCGCCAGCGGAATCGTGTCGACGTGCGCCGCGACCTGAAGAACGCTGTCGGCCGAGGTGTAGACGATGGGCTGACCCGTCCGCTCGTGCTCCTCGCCTAGCTCCGCGATGATCTCGGTGCCCGAGGCCGGCCGGTTGCCCAGCACACCGTCGACGCCGGCGCGGTTGCAGAACGCCGCGATCACGTCGGCGGGGAAGCCGTCGGGGTACGTCGGGAACGGGGTTTCGAGGACGAGCCCCGCCAGCGCCCAATGCCCCGTCGTGGAGTCCTTGCCGGCGGCGCGCTCGGTGAGCCGGCCCCACGACGCCGCCGGCGCGGAGGTGCCGTCGAGGCCGTCCACCAGCCGGCCGAGGCCCCAGCGGGTCAGGTTCGGGAGGTGCGGCGCCTGCTGGCGGACGACGTGGCCCAGCGTGTCGGCGCCGACGTCGCCGTAGGCCGCCGCGTCCGGCGCGTCGCCGACGCCGGCGCCGTCGAGCACGATGGTGACGAAGAGAGGCATGGTTTGGGAGAGCGGGGAGAGAGCGAAGGTCCGGGCTGGCGACGGCCGCCGCCAGTCGGGCGCGGGGAAGTCGGCCGGAACTTTTCGTCGCCGCGCTGTCCTATTCGTCTCTCGTCTCTCGTCTCTCGTCTCTCGTCTCTCGTCTCTCGTCTCTCGTCTCTCGCTTGCCCACCACGCGCCTCCTGATCGAATACGACGGCACCGACTTCCGGGGCTGGCAAACGCAGCGGGTCGGCCCGACGGTCCAGAGCGCCGTCGAGGCGGCGCTGGCGACCGCCCTGCGCGAGCCCGTCGGCGTGGTCGGGTCGGGGCGGACCGACGCCGGCGTCCACGCGCGTGGCCAGGTGGCGCACTTCGTGACCGACGCCGAGGTCGAGACGCGCCGCCTGCTCGCGTCGCTCAACGGCCTGCTGCCGCCGTCGGTCGTGGCCCTAGCCGCCGAGCCCGCGCCCGACGGTTTCCACGCCCGCTACGACGCCCGCCAGCGGCACTACCGCTACCTCGCCTCGACGCGCCCCCGGGCGCTCGACCGCCGCACGCGCGCCTTCCTGTACCCGGCGCTTGACCTGGACCGCATGAACGAGGCGGCGGCGGCACTGCTGGGCCGCCACGACTTTTCGTCGTTCTGCCGGACGCGCTCCGAGACCACCAACCGAGTCTGCACCGTCGAGCGGGCGCGCTGGGCGGCCGGCGAACGGCCGGGCGACCTGACGTTCGAGGTGTCGGCGGACCGCTTCCTGCACGGCATGGTGCGCGCGCTCGTCGGCACCCTGGTCGAGGTCGGCCGCGGGCGCCGCGCGCCGGCCGACCTCGGCGACGTGCTGGCGGCCCGGGACCGCCGCGCGGCCGGGCCGGCCGCGCCCGCCCTGGGCCTGTCCCTCGACCGCGTCGACTACCCCCTCCCCGCCTTTGCCTAGCCGCGCGCCGCTGGCGGTCGCTACCGGGGCGCGCTCGATTCCACAGTCCGGAGCTTTCGCGTGCCGGGCTCCGTTCATCTCCCGACCGCCCGCCACGACCGGGCCGCAACTTTTCCGAGCGGCCAACGAATCGTGGTCGCCGGCGGCCAGTCGGCGGGGGAGTCGCCGTACTCTCCGGCGCCGAGCCCCATCAGCTCTGACCCATGCTCATCCAACGTCTCCTCCAACTCCTGCTGCTCGCCATCGTGCTGATGGCGGCGTTCAGCGTGCTCGCGTTCGTGCTCAAGCTGGCCGGCTGGCTGCTCACGCTCGCCGTCTGGGTGGTGGTGGTGCTGGTGCTGGTGGCCGCCGTGCTCCGGTTTGTGGAGTTGGTCCGCGACAAGACGCGCTAGCTCACGCCGGCGCCGGCCGCCAGCGGGGGCGGCCGCGTGCGGTTGGTAGCTTGCCCCGCCCGCCCCGCTGCCCGATGACTCCCGCCGACCCCGCCGTCGACTCGCTCCACGTCTCCTCCGAGACCGCCCCGCTCCGGCAGGTCGTGGTCCACACGCCCGGTGAGGAGATGGCGCTCGTCTCGCCCGCCAACGCCGAGGACCTCCTCTTCGACGACATCCTGTTCCTGGAGGAGGCCCGCGAGGAGCACGCGATGCTGGTGCGGCTGTTCGAGGCCGTCGTCGGCCGCGGCGACGCGGTGCTCCAGGTGACCGACCTGCTGCGCGAGACCTTCGACCTGCCCGATGCGCGGACGGCCTTCGTGGAGTCGCTGACCGAGCGGATGCCGTACCGCAACTTCGAGGCCTACGAGGAGGAGCTCAAAGCGCTCGACGGGCCGGCGCTGCTCCGGTTCGCCGTGACGGGCCAGGCGCCGTTTCCGGTCTCGGCCCAGCCCATCCCCAACCTCCTGTTCACCCGCGACCTGTCGGCCGTCGTCGGGGGCCACGTGCTGGTGAGCCACGCGGCCACGGCGGCGCGGGCGCCCGAGAGCGTGATCATGCAGACGATCTACCGGCACCACCCGCGCTTTGCCGGCCTGGACGACCGCATCATCGAGCTCCCCGCCGACGTGTCGTTCGAGGGCGGCGACCTGCTGGTGGTCTCGGAGCGCGTGGTGATGATCGGCCAGAGCGAGCGGACGAGCCTGGGCGGCGTGATGGCCGTGGCGCGCCAGCTCCTCGACCGGACGTCCGTCGAGCACGTCGTGATGGTCAACCTGCCCAAGGAACGCTACTGCATGCACCTCGACACGGTGTTCACGTTCGCCGACGAGGACACCTGCGTCGTCTTCCCGCCGATCATCGAGGAGGCCTACGACCACGCGTTCGTGATCGAGGCGCTGGACGGCGAGGCCCACGACCTCCGCCTGCGCCCCTACCGGACCGTCCGCGACGCGCTGGAGGACGTGACCGGCCGACGCTTCACGTTCGTGCCGTGCGGCGGCTCCGACCCGGTCCGCCAGCGCCGCGAGCAGTGGACCGACGGCGCCAACCTGTTCGCGCTGCGGCCCGGCCTGGTGGTCGGCTACGACCGCAACCGCCGGACCTACGACGCGCTCCGGGCCGAGGGCTTCCACGTGGTCGACGCCGAGAGCTTCCTCGACTTCTACGGCGACGCCGCGGCCAGCTCCAGCGACCGGATCGCGGTCCGCCTGTCGGGCAACGAGCTCTCGCGCGGCCGCGGCGGCCCGCGCTGCATGACGATGCCGCTCGTCCGCGGGGCCTAGCGCCGCTGGCGGCGCGCGCTGGCGGGCACCGCGGCCACGGGCGCCGCCAGTCGCGGGGCGCCGGAAGCCGACGCAGCGCGGCGTCTCTGCGAGCCGCGGTCTTTGGGAACTCCGGCGCTGGGCCGGACCCGACGTTCAACCAACCTCCGACCCGTGTCCCTCTCGTCCCTCCTCGACCCGGACCGCCGCTGGATGCGGCTGGCGCTGATGGAAGCCGAACGGGCGTTCGAAGCGGGCGAGGTGCCCGTGGGCGCCGTGGTGGTGCGAGGCGGCCAGGTGGTCGGGCGCGGCCACAACCAGGTCGAGCGGCTGGCGGACCCGACGGCCCACGCCGAGGTCTTGGCCATCTCAGCCGCCTGCCAGACGCTGGGGACCAAGTTCCTGGACGGCTGCACGCTCTACGTCACGCTGGAGCCCTGCCCCATGTGCGCCGGCGCCTTGGTCTGGGCGCGCCTCGACCGGCTAGTGTTCGGCGCGTTCGACGAGAAGGCGGGCGCCGCCTCGACGCTCTACGACATCCCCCGAGACCCGCGCCTCAACCACCAGGTCGACACCGTCTCCGGCGTCGAGGCCGAGGCCTCCGCCGACCTGCTGCGCGCGTTCTTCCGCCAGCGGCGGCGCCAGCTGGGAACGCCGCCCCAGGGGGTCGCCGGCGACGGGGCCCCCGGAGACCCGCCCCCGCACCGTCCCATCGAGCCGTCTTGACGGGTGCTTGGCAACCCGGCGTCCTACGCCCGGTACTCACGTCATGGAAGCTCCCCCGCCCCACGCCCCCGTCGACCTTCTCGTCGTCGGCGCCGGCCCCATCGGGCTGGCGTGCGCGCTAGAGGCCGAGCGGGCGGGGCTGACCGCGCGCGTGGTCGAGAAAGGCTCGCTGGTCAACTCGATCGTCGGGTACCCGACCCAGATGGAGTTTTTCTCCACGCCCGAGTTGCTGGAGATCGGCGGCCACCCGCTGGCGACAGCGTTCTACAAGCCACGTCGCGAGGAGGCCATCGACTACTACCGGGCCGTCGCCCAGCGCGAGGGTTTGGACATCCGCTTGGGAGAACGGGTCGAGACGGTCGAGGGAGAAAAAGGGGACTTTACCGTCGCCACCAGCCGAGGCACGCACGCCGCTCGGGCGGTCGTGATCGCGACCGGGTTTTTCGACCAGCCCAACCGCATCGGGGTGGAGGGCGAGGGCCTGCCCCACGTGTCCCACTACTATAAAGAGCCGTACCCGTACAGCGGGCGGCGCGTGGTGGTGGTGGGCGCCAAGAACTCGGCGGCCAAGGCCGCGCTCGAGATCCAGCGCCATGGCGGCCGCGTCACGCTGGTGGTCCGCGGCGGCGAGGTCACGACCAGCGTCAAGTACTGGATCCGGCCCGACCTGCTCAACCGCATCGAGGAGGGGTCGATCGACGCCTACTTCCACGCGACGGTTCGGTCGATCACGCCCGACCGAGTCCACCTGGAGACGCCCAGCGGGCCGCTGGCGGTGTCTGCCGACGCGGTGCTGCTGCTGACCGGCTACCACCCCGACTTTGCCTTCCTGGAAGTTCTCGGAATCGAGCTAGAGGGTCCAGAGCGAGCGCCAGCCGTAGACCCAGACACGATGGAGTCGTCTCGGTCCGGCATCTACCTCGCGGGGACGGTCTGCGGCGGCTACGCCACCAGCCGGTGGTTTATCGAGAACGGCCGGATCCATGCCGCCCGGATCGCCGCCAGCCTGGCCGGGCAGCCTGTTCCCCAGCTCGACGCCGTCGGGCAGCCGTAGGTCGCCGCAAGCCGGCGTCTGTAGGCGAGGGGACCCACGCTCGGGCGTGGGCTCTGCTGCTGCTTCTGTAAGCGGTGATGGGGAGAGATTCGGGACTGCGGGGCAGAGACGGCTCTGAGCCCTGAGCCTAAATCACTCGGGCCGCCTCTCATGCCGACCGCCAGCGCCTGGGGCCGAGAGGCTTGTTGTTCTGGTCAGTTTCCGGCCCAGGGTAAACGCCGCCTCATGGCAGCCACCCCACAACGCATCGAGGCCGGCGCCCAAAGAGCGCCGGCCTCGACCGTTTCATCAGACGGGGACCCAGGCGGGTCGGTCTTACTGGACCACCTCCACGTCGACGGCGCACGAGGAGCTTCCACGAGGGTTCGTCCCCGTAATCGTGGCCGTGTAGGTGCCGATGGCTCCGTACGTGTACTGCTCCGGGAGCATGGCGTTGGGGTTCACGACCCCGTTGCCGTAGGCGATGGACACTACTGTCGGGTCCATGACCCCCTCGACCGTGCCGTCAAAGGTGATGGCCTGGCCCAGCCGGACGGTCTGAGGCGTAGCCGTGCAACCGCTAACCGTGACTGGCGCGAGGACCTCGACCGGGATCGTGCAGGAGCTGCTCCCGTCGTCGTTCTTGGCCGTCAACACCACGTCGAAGGTCCCGGCGTTGCTGTACGTCCGCGTGACGGGGAGCGTCACGTTCGTAGCCGTGTCGACCTTGTCGTCCGCATCGGGGCCGTCCTCGCCGTAGTCTACCGACACCGTGGCCGGGAGCTGGCTCGCGACCACTCCGTCGAACGTGACCTCGTCGCCGGCGATGATCCGGTACGGCTTCGCGATGCAGGCGTCGATGGCCGGGGGAGTCGTCACCTTAACCGTCTTGGTACCTGCGTAAGTGCCGTCGTTGACCTTGACGGCGTACGATCCCCGCTCGCCGAACGTCACGTCGAAGTACTCACCGTCCCGGCGCGTCTGGCCCGTCGGGTTTCCGGGGCCTTCCACAGACCACGAGTGGTTCTGCTGGATGGTGAACGCCTGGATGTAGTACGGGGCCGTGACGGCAGGGTACGTGATCTCGACGTTGTTGATCGCCACCGTGGTGTCGGTGGCCGTCGCCGTCGTGTCCCGGCTAAAGGCGATCTTCGGCTTGATTGCCGGCGAGCTAGAGCCTACGACCGTACGGGCGTCGCCGGGTCGGAACTCGATGTTGTCTTCTGTGCTGTCACACGCGGTCAGGCCCAGTGCGAGGGCACCTACCGCGCAGAAGCAGAACAGACGGTGGAGGGGGGAGGGCATGGAGCGAGTCGTCGTTGGAAAGAAAGAGAGGGGTTAGGCGCCGATTTTGCTCACGTCCCACCACAGGAGCGTGCCCTGCGTGTCGGCACCCTGGCGGGCGACGGCGGCCTCGAGGCTGGCTTCGTTGAGGCTCCCCTCCTGCTGAGGGTAGACCATGCGGACCGGGAACCGACCCTCGAACTGGTCGGCCTTGCCGCCAGCGGGGTCGACGAAGACGCCCGTGAAGTCGAGGCGGCGGAACTCGCTCCAGCCCTGGATGCCCTGCATGTAGAGCGCGAGCCACTTCTGCACGCCGATCTCCTGGCGGAAGTTGGCGGCCGTGACGGCCGGGAGCGAGCTGACGTAGCTGTCCACGTTGCCGCTGGCGCCCCAGTAGTTCATCGAAGCCCGGACAGCGTCTCTGAAGAAGCTGTTCGCGTCGCCACCGATAAAGCCGCGCGCGGCAGCCTCAGCCTTGATAAAGAGGACTTCGTCGTAGAGCATCAGGAGCGCGGGCGAGCTCGCCTGCTGGACTGCGGCCCCAGGACGCGAGTACGTGCTCGCCGAGGCACCCGGGGCGTCCGTCTCGCTCAACCCGTACCGAAGCCCCACGTACGCCGGCGAACTGGTGGGCGCCGAGGCCGGAGTGGGAGCCGCGTAGATCGGCAGGCGCGGGTCGTCCTTCTCCTGGAGGATCGTGACCAGGTTCTGCGTCACGGCCCAGTCGTCGCGGCCGTCGAGCACCAGGTTCTCGTAGTACGGGTTCGAGTACGGCTGCGCGCTGAGGAAGCTGATCGTGGCCGCGTCGCCCACGGACATCATGGGGCCGGCCGCAATCGCCTCGTTAATAGCCGTTGCCGCCACGTCCGGGAGGCGGTCCGCCATCCGCATGGCCACGCGCATCTTGAGCGAGTTGGCGAACATCTTCCACTTGGCCGCATTGCCATTGAAGACGATGTCGCCGGGGACGGTCCCCGACACGTCGATCTGGGCCTGGGCCGCCGTGAGGGAGTCCAGCAGGGCTGGGTAGATCTCCGCTTGCGGCGTGTAAGCGGGCGACCGGTTCGCGGCCCCCTCTAGAGCCTCGGTGTACGGGACGTCCCCCCAGATGTCCGTCGCCACCTGGAAGAGGTACACCTGCATGATGTTCGCGACGGCGATCTGGTTTTCGGCGCTCTCGAACGAGCTCGGGTTTGCCCGGACCAGCCGTTTGATCTCCTTCAGGTTGTTGAGGTTCAGGTACAGGCTGCTCCAGTAGCCATCGACCACCCCGGGCCGGTACTGGTACCGGTCCTCGGACGTGTACGTGTTCTGGGTCCAGTACTGGGCGTAGAGGAGCCCAAAGCGGCCGTTGTTGAACCCGCTCCAGTACGCGTCGGCAAAGTTGATCTCGGCGTCTGTGAGGATGTACCCCGTCGTCGGCTCCGTCGACTGGTTCGGGTCCTCGTTCATTTCCGTGATGTCACAGGCGCTCAGGACGAGGAGCCCGCCGAGCCCGCACGCGAGGGCAAAAAGCTTGGTCATTCGTGTCATTGATCTGGAGGTGTCTGGTGCCGGAGGGCTCGGCTTAGATGTTGGCGGTCAGGCTGATGCCGATGGAGCGGGAGGGCGGGATCGAACCGGCCTCGATGCCCTGGACGTTCCCGGAGCTCAGCGCGACGGCCGGGTCGAAGTACGGGGTCTCCTTGTAGAGCGTCGCGATGTTGCGGGCGATCACGGAGACCTGGAGGCCCTGGAGCCGGAGCGGCGACACGTAGCGGGCGGGGACGGAGAAGCCCAGGCTGAGCTCCCGGAGCCGGATAAAGCTGGCGTCGAAGACGTTGACGGCGTTGGGGCCGCTGTACGCCTGCGCGAAGTAGCTCCGCGCCGAGACCGCGCCGCCTGCGTACGGGGTCCCCACCGTCGTCTCGGGGTCCGCGTCCGCCTCCAGCACCACGACGTTCTCGGGGACGACGCCAAGCTGGCGGACGTTGTCCTCGACCGTCCGGTCCAGGATGCCGCTGTAGCGGCCCCAGAGCGCCGTGAGCGAGAAGATGTCGCCGCCGAGCTGGCCGTCCAAGAGGCCGCTAAGCTGGACTCCCTTGTAGGAGAACGTCGTCGAGACGCCGCCCGTCCAGTCGGGGAGGTAAGAGCCCAGGATCTCGTTGTTGCTCGACGTCTTGGCGTAGCTGGTGAAGTTGCCGGCCGCGTCCACGTTGACGACCACGTTGCCGTTGGCGTCGCGGACGAAGTCGCTCCCGACGAGGGCGCCGTAGGGCTGCCCGACGGCGGCCGCGATGCGGGGGCCGAAGGGGGCCGTCCCCAGGGTGTAGACGTCGAGACCCTCGATGAGCTCGTTGACCTCACTCACGTTGCGGGCCGCGTTGAAGTTGAGGTCCCACCGGAACCCGTTGTCCAACATCACGGGCGTGGTGCGGAGAGCGAGCTCCACACCCTTGTTCGAGATCGAACCGGCGTTGACGAACTGGCGGGCGTAACCCGTCGCGCGCGACACCTCGACCGGGAGGATCTGGTCCGTCGTTTCCTCGGTGTAGCCGGTGAGGTCGAGGCCGATCCGGCTGTCGAAGAAGGTGAGCTCGAGGCCGGCCTCAAGAGAGGTCGTGCGCTCGGGCTGGAGCTCCAAGTTCGGGAGCGTGGTCGGGAGCGACTGGAGCGGGTTGGTCCCGTACGGGGTCCCCAGCGGGTACGTCAGCGCCGTGCGGTACGGGTCGGTGTCGTTGCCCACCGCGGCGAAGCCGACGCGGACCTTGCCATACGACAGGATGTTCTGGTTCCGGAACGGCCCGAGGTCCGAGAACACCAGGCTCGCGTTGACCGACGGGTAGAAGTAGGAGTTGTCCCCGTCCGGGAGCGTCGACGAGACGTCGTTGCGGAAGGTCGCGTTGAGGTAGGCAAAGTCGCGGTAGCCCAACGTGGCGTCGCCGTAGACGCTGTAGACCGCCAGCTCCTGGAAGTAGTCGTCGATCTCTGGACGGTCGACGGAGTTTTCGAGCGTGAAGACGCCCGGAGCCGCTAGACCGCTGGACGTCGTCCCCACGTTCCGGTTGTAGCTGTTGTACCGGACCTCGCCGCCCAAAAACGTGTTGAGCGAGATGTCGGTCGTGAGGTCGCGCTCAAGGTTCAGCTGCGTGCGCGCGCTCGTCTCCTGGACTTCGCGGATGGCCTCGCTGTACTCCGGCACGGAGACGGCTCCGAACCCGATCCGCTCTTCGCGGCGGTCGGTGTAGTAGTCGCGCTGGACGTTGGTCCGCAAGCTGAGGAAGTCGGTAAAGTCGTAGTCGAGGGTCACGTTGCCGAAGAGCCGGTTCGTGTTGTCCTGCTCGTAGCTCGCGAACCGCACGAAGTACGGGTTGTCGCTGTAGGCGATCGTGCCGGCCTCGGGGTCGCGCCAGTTCCAGGTGCGCTGCGAGCCGTCCGGGCGGAGGTAGTCGTACATGTAGCCGTCCCGGCCCAGCTCGTACTGGCGCTGGCCAAACTGGCTAAACTGCTGGAACACGTTCTGGCCGCTGTACCCGGTGCCCGGCCGGCCCTTGCCGGCGTTGTTGGTGAAGTTGGCCGAGACCGACGAGCGCAGCCGGCTGCTCAGGTCGAGCGAGCCGTTAAAGCTGACCTGGCGCCGGTCGAGCGAGCTCCCCGGGAAGATGCCGGCCGTCGAGACGTTGGTGAGCGACAACCGGTAGTTGAAGTTCTCGCCGCCCTGGGCAAAGGCCAGGTTGGTGTTCGAGGTCACGCCGGTGTCGAAAAAGTCCTGGATGTTGCCCGGCTGAGCGACCCAGGGCGTGGCCTGGCCTTCGAGCCCGTTGACGTTGTCGAAGCTGTACCACTGGCGGACCATGCGGCCGTCGAGGCGCGGCCCCCACGACTCGTCCACGCCGTAGTTCGGGCGGAGCTGGCCGTCCACCTCGCTGAACGGCGCGAAGTTGCCCCCGCCGTACTCATTCTGGTAGGGCGGGAGGTTGTAGACCGACTCGCTGGTGACGCTCTGGTTGACCGTCACGCCGATGCCCGTGTTGCGGCGCCCGCTCTTGGTCGTGATCAGGATCACGCCGTTGGCCGCCCGGGCGCCGTAGAGCGCGCCGGCCGAGGGCCCCTTCAGGATCGACACCGACGCGATGTCGTCGGGGTTGATGAGCGAGGCGGCGTTGCCGTAGTCGTAGCCGCCGCCGCCGCGGGCCTGGTTGGCCGACGTAAAGTTGGAGTTGTCGAGCGGGACGCCGTCGACCACGAAGAGCGGCTCGTTGTTGCCCGAGACGGAGCCCGGGCCGCGGAGCACGATTCGGGCCGAGCCTCCGAGCGCGTTGCCCTGGGTCACGTTCGCCCCGGCCACGCGGCCCGCCAGCGACGTGATCACGTTGGTCTCACGCGCCTGCGTCAGGTCGTCGCCCTCGACCTCCTGGGCCGAGTACCCCAGCGACCGCTCCTCGCGCACGATGCCGAGCGCCGTCACGACCACGTTCTCCCCGAGCAGGACGGCGTCCGAGAGCGCAAAGTCGACAGTCGTCACGCCGCCCATGTTCGTGATCGGGACCCGCTTGGTGGTGTACCCGATAAACGAGGCGATGACGTTTTGAGCGCCCGGCGGGACGTCGTTGATCTCGTACTGGCCATCGACGTCGGTGGCGGCGCCGATGGTGGTCCCCTCGATACGGACACTCACACCGGGGATCCCGGCCCCCGAGGTGCTGTCAGTGACGACGCCTTTGACGGTGCCCTGCGCAAAAGCGGGGCCGGCTCCGAGGAGCATCACCGTGGCGAGAGCGGCTAGAGTGAACAGTCTGGACATGTTGTGGTAAGGAAAGGCGGTTGCTCGGGTAGCGGAAGGCAAACAGGGTCCCATCGTGCTGATGCGCCTGTCGGTGACCTGCCCCGCGTGCAAGGGGTTGAGTCGGAGGCCAAAGCTACGGCTCCCCTTCCGCGAAACGCCACACTTTTTAAGAGGAGCGTCCGTTTTGCCCCGTTTTGAGGGCGTAACGCCTTGCAATCCCGCCCTACGGAGTTCCTTGCCAGCGGCCCCGATCAGGACACGAGGGTACCCTCCCCTCTCGAACCGGACTGGCCGTCGGTCCGCCCCCTCTGGATCAGGCCGCCCCCGGCCATGGGGCCCCGGCACGCGTCCCCGCACATAAGCACCTTGCGGCCCGCGTACCTGCGCGTCCACGCCTTCCAAGACGCGGCCTCAGGCCCGCCGGCTACAGCCCCGACTTGACCTCGACAACGATGGCCCCGTGGGGGTGCCCCACGCCGTAGATGAGGTTGGCCCTGTCTGGCGGCAGGTAGCGGATCGAGTAGATGTCGATGGTTGGGATGTACTGGAGGGACTCTACGTTGCCGAACAGCATCCGCCCCTCGTACACGATGATGCCCTGGTCGAAGAGGATGCTCTTCTTGCCCCGCTCGTAGAGCCACAGCGGGCGGAGGCGCTGCACGAGGAGATAGGCGTTCTGCACCGTGAGGGCCTCAGCGACCTCGGTGGGCGTGATGTAGTTCCGGGCCGACCGCGACGCCGCTGCCCCTGACGTCCCACCACACCCTGCCAGTCCCGTCAGCACGAAGGCGAGGACGAGGGCCCGGAGGAAAAGGGGAAGGGGAGGAAACCAGCCCATGGCTGTCGGAGGCCTTACTGAAGTTCTGACGATCAGTAGAGGAGAGAGTGACGGCTCCGGTGTCCAGCGCGGTACGCCCGAACCGCTGGGAGCCCTGGCAACGGCTGGTTTGGCTAGAGAGCCGGCCTGCGACTCCGACATTCAGCCCAGGGGGGAGCCGTAGCAGAGACCCCACAGGGGGCAGCCCGTAAGCAGGGACCGATTGCCATGCTAAGGAATACGTGGCGAATAGTCTAGCGCCCACCCAGGAATCAAGACCAGGGCCCCTCCAGCGCCGCCAGGCGCCGACGCTGGGAGGGCCCGAGGGGCCGCCGTGGCCCCCTCCGGCCCGTACCTTGATCGTCCTCCCTCCTCCTAGCCCATGCCTGACTACGCTCACCCCGAGGTCCTCGTCTCCACCGACTGGGTCTCCAAAAACCTCGCCGACACCGAGCACGTCCGCGTGATCGAGTCCAACGAGGACGTGCTGCTCTACGCGACGGGCCACCTCCACAACGCCGTCCACGCGGACTGGCAGACGGACCTCCAGGACCCCGAGGTCCGCGACGTGATCTCGAAAGACCAGTTCGAGCGGCTGTGCTCGCGGCTGGGCATCCACCCGGACACGACGCTGGTGTTCTACGGCGACCAGTCGAACTGGTGGGCGTGCTACGCCTTCTGGACGTTCAAGATGTTCGGCCACCGGGACTGCCGGGTCATGGACGGCGGCCGGGCCAAGTGGGAGGCCGAGGGGCGGGCGATGACCACCGAGGTGCCGAGCTACCCCAGCACGGACTACACGGCGGGCGAGGGCCACCCCGAGATCCGCGCGATGCGCGACGACGTGCTCGCGCACATGAAGGAGGGCGGGGCGATGGTGGACGTGCGCAGCCCGGCCGAGTTTATCGGCGAGATCTCGCACGCGCCGCACAACCCCGCGTCGGAAGCGGCGATGCGGGCCGGGCACATCCCCGGCGCCTCGAACGTGCCCTGGAGCCGGGCCGCGGCCTCGGACGGCACCTTCAAGGGCCGCGACGAGCTGGAAGCGATCTACCTGGAGGAGCAGGGCCTGGAGGCGGGCGACGAGACGATCGCCTACTGCCGGATCGGCGAGCGCTCCAGCCACACCTGGTTCGTCCTGACCTACCTGCTTGGCTTCGACGACGTCAGGAACTACGACGGGTCGTGGACCGAGTGGGGCAACCTGGTGGGCGTGCCGGTCGAGAAGGGCCTGCCGGAGGACGACGGCACCCTCGCCGCCTGACCCCGCGCCGGCCGCGGCCGTCAGCGCTGGCCGCCAGCGGCTGGCGGCGACGGTGGGCCGGGCGGAGCGGCGCGCCGCCGGGACGGGGCGTGGCGTCCCTACGGGGCGGCGGCCGTGGGGAACTTCGGCGGCCGGGCCGTCGAACCCCGAACCCCGAACCCCGAACCCCGAACCCCGAACCCCGAACCCCGAACCCCGAACCCCGTGAACGACCGCCTCCAAGAGATCGCCGACGAGCTGGCGTCGGTCCCGCGAGACCTCCAGGTGGAGTTGCTGCTGGAGCACGCCCGCCAGTTCCCGCCGCTGCCCCAGCGCTACCAAGCGGCGCGAGACGCCGGGCTGGGCCGCGTCCACGAGTGCCAGGCCGAGGTCTACTTTTTCCCCGAGGTCACCGACGACCAACACGTCCACATCCACGCCGACATCCCGGGCCACGCGCCGACCCAGCGCGCGCTCGTCGGCATCCTGATGGACGCCTACGACGGCGCGCCGCCGGCCGAGGTGGCGACCATCCCCAACGACCTGCTCCGCCTCCTGGGCGTGGACGGGCTGCTGGGGCCGCAACGCCAGCGCGGGTTCGCGGGCGTGCTGGCCCGGCTCAAGCACGGCGTCGCCGAGGCCGCAGGTCCCGCCAGCGAGGCGGCCGGGTCTAAGAGCGAGGCCGCAGACCAGGACGGGGCCTCGGCATGAGGCGACTCCTCGTCCTGCTGGCGGTCGCCGTCGGCGCGTGCGGGTCGCCGCGACCGCTGGGCCTGGAGGAGCGGCCGGCCGACCGCGTCCGCGTCCCCGTCTCGTCGGTCCACTACCGCGAGTACGGCTCGGCGGACGCGTTGGCGGAGGCGCTCCGCTGGGCGCCGGGCGCGCCCGTCTGGGTGAGCGCCCACCGCGGCGCCCCGCCGCCGGGGCTGTCCGAGAACAGCATCGAGGCGTTCGAGTACGCGCTCAACCACGCCCCGGCGCTGATCGAGACCGACGTGCGGCGCACCGCCGACGGCGTGCTGGTGCTGATGCACGACGAGACGCTGGACCGGACCACGACCGGAACGGGCCGCGTCGACCAGACGACGTTTGCCCAGATCCGCACGCTCCGCCTCACGGCCGAGGCCCTGGGCGCCGAGGACCGCGTTGTCACGGCGTTCCGCGTGCCGACGCTGGCCGAGGCGCTGGCTTGGGCCGATGGGCGCGGCGTGCTTTTGCTGGACGTAAAGCGCGACGTGCCCTACCCCGAGTTGGTGGCGGCCATCCGCCAGTCGGGGGCAGGGGATCGCGTCGCGGTCATCACCTACTCCTTGGCAGACCACGAGCGGCTGGCGGTGCTCGCGCCCGAGCTGGCCGTCTCGGTGACGGTCGAGACCGAGGCCGACCTGGACGCGCTGCTGGCGGCGCCCATCGACCTGTCGCGCGTGATCGCGTGGACGGGCATCGGGCCGCCCGACGCGTCCGTCGTGCGGGGCCTCCACGAGCGCGGCATCCGGGTTCAGGCCGGCGCCTACGGCGAGATCGACGCGAGGGCCCAGGCCGCGGCGAGCCCCCTCCCCTACTCCGTCCTCCTGGCGACCGGCGCCGACGTGCTCTCGACCGACCAGGTGGCCCTGGCCGCGCTCGCCGCCCGGAACGCGAACCTCCGACAGCGGGAGCTCTAGCCGAGGAGCCCGCCGACGAACGCCGCCAGCGCATCGGTGTGACCCGGCCGCAGCGGCACCGCGCCGACGCCGAGCGCGCCCAGGCTGGTCCACAAGCGCGACGCCTGAAACCCCGCGTCGGCGGTGCCGGGGAACAGGGCGGCGGCAGTCTCGACCCGAGCCCCGCCGTCGGCGATGGCGTCGCGGTAGCGGTGCAGCGTGCCCAACGCGTCCTCGGGCGGGCCGGCGGCCCCGTGGCGGCGGCGGTAGCCTGGCGAGTCGTCGCGGCGGTACTTGGCGTCCAGCACCACGCGGCGCGTGCGGCGGCCCGCGGTGACGGTCAGCACCAAGTCCGGGCGCTGGGCCAACAGCGCCGGCGGGGCCGGGAATCGCGGGTTGTACACGATCTCGACGCGCACGCCAGATGCCGCCAGCCGGACGCCGTGGGCCCGGCCGCGCCTTAGCCGCACGTCGGTGCCCCGCGCCTCGACGCCGAACGGCTGGGCCGGAGGCCCGACGCCGAGCACGCGCGCCGCGACCTGGACGACCGCCAGCGCGGCCCACGTTTCGTAGAGCACGGCCAGGTCCTGGGTCGCCACGTCGAGCGCGCCGTCCCGGAGCCCGAGCCCTTGGTCGAGCTGGCGGAGCGCGTCGAAGGCCGCGGCGTAGGCCGGCCGCCGGCGCAGGACGAGCGGAGGCACGGCGGGCGGTCGGGCGCCGGCCTCCGCCAAAACGGGCGTGGCGCGCAGGCGAGACAGGTGCCCGGCCAACTCCGCCAACTCCGCCGCGATCACGTCCCGGCGAGCGCTGGGGCGCCGGGCCGCCTCCTGCTGCGCCAGCGCGCGGAGCTGGCGCTCGGCCCCGGCGAGCCGAGCCGCCAGCCAGCGGTGCGCCGGCGTGTCCGCGCTCGTCCGGGGCGGACGACCGGGCAGGCGCGCCGCCTCCAGCCCGTGCCGAGCCGCCGCCCGACGCGTCTCTGAACTGGCGCGCGTGATGCGGCCGGTCCGCACCGGCTCCAGGCGGCGGACCAAGTCGAGGTCCGGCCGGCGCTCGATCTCGGCCACGGCGTGCGCCAGCGGGCCGAGCGACGCGCGCAGCGCGGCCAGCCAGACGGGCACCGAGGGCGCCGCCGGACCCGCGCTGGCGGCCAACGTCGTCGGGCGGAGGGCGGCCACGGACAGGCCGGCCGCTGCCGCCTCGACCTCGGCGCGCATCGTGGCCACGTCGGCCTCGGACAGCTTGGTTGGCAGCACCGTCACGCCGATCTCGGCCTCGGTGTCGCCATCGGCCATCAACACGAACCGCGCGCGGCCGGCCTGGGACCCGAACCGGACGCGGCCGTGCACCACGCGTCCGCCGTCGACCGAGACCAATCCGGCCGTCACGACCGGGTCGCGGTGCGCCAGCGCCACCGGCCCGCCGTCCAGGCTCTGCACCAGGATGGGGTAGGTCGTCTCCTCTTCCAGCCACACCGCGGCCCGGCCGACGCCGTCCGCTAACGGCACTTCGTCCAGCGCCGCCGGGCTCTCGGAATAAACCGCCAGCGGCTCGCGGCCACGCGACGCCGACGCCGGACCGCTCCAGGTCAGGCGCAGCCGGGCGGTCTCGATGGTGAACAGCGGGGGCACGGCGTATGCTACCGCTCCCCTGCGACGCCGCCGTGTCCGACCCGCCCGTCCTCCGGATGACGCTCCGCGACGGCCGCCCCGTGGCCCTGCGGCCGGTCGTGCCCGCCGACCGCGTCCGGCTGGCGGACGGCTTCGCCGAGCTGTCGCGCGAGTCGCGGCGGCTGCGGTTCCTGGGCTCGGTGTCGGCGCTGAACGAGGCCCAACTCCGCTACCTCACCGACGTCGACGGCGTCGACCACGTCGCGTGGGGCGCCCTCGACCTCACCGACCTCGACCGGCCCGGCTTCGGCGTGGGCCGGTTTATCCGACTGGGCGAGGGGGCCGACGTGGCCGAGTTCTCGCTGACCGTCCTGGACACGGCCCAGAGCGTAGGCGTGGGCCAACTGCTGCTGGCGGTGCTGGCCGTCGTCGCGCCCAGCGTGGGCGTGCGGACGCTGCGCGGCGTCGTCGGCCGAGAAAACGAGCGGATGTCGAACTGGATGTTTCGGCTCGGGGCCGAGGCGGCGGCCAGCGGCTCCGAACTGACGCTCGACCTCCACCTACCCATCGACCCCACCGCCAGCCCGACCGCGGCGGTGTTTTGCGAGACGATGGAGCAGATCCAGAGAGAGATGCGGAAGGGGTGAGCAGCCGGCTTTTACGCCCAGAATGAGGCGACGCCGTCGTCCAGGGCGCCTTCGGCGATGCGCGCCAGGCGGGCGGCGGTTTGGGGAAAGGTGGCGTCCGAGAGCCTCGTGGGCCGGCCCTCGCCGATCCAGTCGTCGACCAGGGCGGAGGCCCGGCGTGCGTCCGCCGGCCGGCCGTCGACGGCCCAGCCGAGCAGCCCGTAGGCCGCCGCGCGCGCCCCAGCCCGAGCCCCGTCGAGACGAGGCGCCAGCTTGGCGAGCAGCGCCAGGTCGAGCGGGTCGACCGGAGAGCCCTCCGAGGTCCGAAAAACGTCGGGCGTCTCGGCGGCGTGGAGCACGAACAGCGCCACCTCGTCGCGCGCGCGGTAGCCGACGCCCAGGCCGGCGGGCGCCAGGACCGCGTCAGCGGCGGCGACCGCGGCGGCGGCGCGGTCGAGCCGCTGGCGGTCGTCGTCGGAGAGATCCGACAGCTCGCCCAGGCGGACGGCCCGGGGCGCCCAGGCGCCGGCCGGCCAGTCGTCGGTCTCGGCCGTCGCCGACGCCGTCCGCCAGTCGGCCAGGTCGCGGGGGGCCAGCTCCAGCACGAACGCCCGGTCGAGCACCTTGCGGCTGAACGCGTGCGCCGACTCGTCCACGTTGACCGTGCCGACGATCCCCAGCGTCGGCGGCAGGCGGACGGCCTGCCAGGCGGCGTCATCGGCGCCCATCGTCTCCACCAAAAGTGGCGGGGACTCCCAGCCGCCCGGCGCCGGCGCGCGCTGCTCGATCCGGCTCAGCACCTCGGCGAGGTAGTGCTCGGGGCGGCCCAGGTTCATCTCGTCCAGCACCAACGTGTGGAACCGCCCGGCCCCGTCGGCTGCCGCTGGCTTCGCCGACCTATCGGTTGTCCCTGACGGGGTGGCGGCGCGCGCGGCGCTGAGCACGGCGCCCGGCCGGAAGCGGCCGGCGAGGTCGGTGTAGCCCATCGTCTCGGCCGGGTCGGTCCAGTCGGGGCGGACCGGCAGCACGGTCGCCACGCCGCCGGTCGCCTGGGCCACCAGGACGGGCAGGCGGCTTTTGCCCGCGCCCGTCACGCCGGCCAGCAGCACGAACGGCTTGGTGCGGAGCGCGGTCACGTAGGCGGCCACCTCCCACGGCTCGAACCGAAACCCTTGCGCCGCAACCGCTTCGACCAGCCGTTCCAGCGCCGCCGCGCGGTCCCAGTCCGACGCGACGTAGCCGACCGTCGGCTCGGCCACGAGCGACTGGCGGTCGGTCTCGGGCTCGTCCACCGCCTCCGCCAGCGGAACGGGCCGGTCGCGCGCCTGGCGGACGGCCTCGACGGCGGCCATCAGCGCGTCGGGGTCGGCGCCCAGCCGGGCCTGGAGCACGAACTCCAGCACCTTGCCGTCGATGGCCGGCAGCGGGTGGAGCACCTGCTGGGTCACGCGCCGAAACCGCGCCGAGGGCGCCAGGTCCGCGTACTCGTCCAGCACGCGCAGGCCGGCGAACCCCTCGCGCGAGACCCACGCCTCCTGGGGCAGCACCGCGACCGGCCGCACGCGGACCCGGTGCGGCAGGTGGCGGTCGGGCACCAGGGCCGTCGCGTCTTGGAACGGCGCCCCGACCACCTCGAACTCGCCCGCCAGCACGGCGGTGCCGGTGAGGTAGGCGAAGATCCGGTCGCCGGGCTCCAGCTCCGCCAGCCGCCGGCGCCCCTGGCGGTGGAGCGCGAACGTGCCCGTGCGGACAAACGCCGAGTAGGCGTCGGGCGGGACGGACCAGAGCCAGTGGGTCACTCGGCAGGCGGGCGGGAGCGGCAAGCTACCGAGCCGGCTGCTGGCGGAGCGGGCCGTCCCGTTCGGCCGGCGCCAGCCGCCGCCGCCAGGCCGCACTGTTACCTTCGGCCACCCCCACCTGCCCTCGCCCCGATGCGCTCTCCGCTCCGTCTCCCGCTCGCCCTCCTGGGCGGGCTCGCCCTCACGCTCTCCGCCTGCGACTCGGGCTCCGAGATCGACGAGGACGGGCCGCTGGCCGAGGCCGTCGCCAACATCGGCCAGTGGACGTTTTTGGACGTCGAGGGCTCCACGTGCCGCGACGGCTCCGACACGGGCATCGGCGTCCGCCTCCAAGAGGGCGCCGACGACCTGATGATCTACCTCGAAGGCGGCGGCGCCTGCTTTAACGGCGCGACGTGCTCCACCAACCCGGACAGCTTCGACGAGGCCAGCTTCGACCGACGGAGGGCGGGCCTGGACCAGGGCATCTTCAGCACCGGCGACGACAACCCGGTCGGCGACTGGAACATGGTCTACGTGCCCTACTGCACCGGCGACGTCCACAGCGGCAGCGCGCCCGACGCCGCCGTCCCGGGCGTCTCCGGGACGCAGCAGTTCGTGGGCCACCGCAACGTCGAGCGGATGCTCGCGCTGCTGGCGGACGGCCTGGACGGCGACCCCGACGACGTGCTCCTGACCGGCGCCAGCGCCGGCGGCTTCGGCACGCTGATCAACTTCCCGGCCGTGGCCGAGACCTTCCCCACCGCCGACCTGACGCTCCTGGACGACTCCGGCCCCATCTTCTACGACGACGGCGTGCTGAGCCCGCAGCTCGGGGGCGCCTTCGTCCAGCTCTACAACTTCCCCGAGTCGCTCCCGGGGGCCCCGTTGCTGTACCAGCCAGACGGGCTCCAGAACATCTACGGCTACCTCGCCCAGACGTACCCGGACGCGACGTTTGGCCTGGCGTCTCACCTGGAGGACCAGGTCATCCGGTTCTTCTTCGGGTTCGACCCCGCCACGGGCGAAAGCCTCGACATCTCGGGCGACGCCTACGCGGCCGCCCTCCGCGACATCCGCGCCCGGGTGCCCGACCGTTGGGGCACCTACTACGCCGGAGGCGGCAGCCACACGTTCATCGGCGGTCCGGCCTACTACCAGGCCTCCGGAGGCGTGACGCTGAACGACTGGCTGGGGGACCTGCTGGACGGCGAGGCGCCCGACGTCGACCCAGACGTGACCGTGGCCGCCCGGTAACGCCCGGCCCCAACGCTGAGCCTGGCCTGCGCCCCGTCCGGAGCCCCCGGCGGGGCGCTCGCGTACACGACCCCCGGCTCCACCCGAGCCGCCAGCGCGCCGGGCGTCCGGCGCGACGCACCGTTGTCAGCCCCGGCCCGTACGTTCCCCGGCTGCCCTCCCGCGACCACGCTTCGGCGAACACGATGGCCACGATCACCCGCATCAACTCCCCGTTCCAGCTCACAACCGGCTTTAAGCCGATGGGCGACCAGCCCCGCGCCATTGAGGAGCTGACCGAGGGGCTCTACCGCGGCGACCCCTACCAGACGCTTCTGGGGGCCACGGGCACCGGCAAGACGTTCACGATGGCCAACGTCATCCGCAACGTGGGCAAGCCAACGCTGGTGATCTCGCACAACAAGACGCTGGCGGCCCAGCTCTACGCCGAGTTCCGGCAGTTCTTCCCCGAGAACGCCGTCGAGTTCTTTATCTCGTACTACGACTACTACCAGCCCGAGGCCTACATCGTCTCGTCCGACACGTACATCGAGAAGGACATGGCGATCAACGAGGAGATCGACCGGCTGCGGCTGCGCGCGACCTCGGCGTTGGTGAGCGGCCGGCAGGACGTGGTGATCGTCGCGTCGGTCTCGTGCATCTACGGGCTGGGCAACCCCGACGAGTACAAAAAGCGGATCGTCCAGGTCAAGACCGGCGAGACGCGAGACCGCGACGAGCTGCTCCTGGAGCTGGTCCACGTGTTCTACAACCGGAACGACGTCGACTTCACGCCCGGCACCTTCCGCGTTAGAGGCGACGTGGTGGAGATCTTCCCGGCCTACTTCGAGGACCAGGCCTACCGGGTCGTGTTCTGGGGCGACGAGGTGGAGCGGATCGCGCGGATCAACCCGGTCACCGGCGACGAGCTGGCGATGGAGTCCGACACGCTGACGATCTACCCGGCCAAGCACTTCGTGACGCCCCAGGACCAGGTCGACCGCGCCATCGCCGGCATCGAGGAGGAGCTCCGCTGGCGGCTGGCGATCCTGCGCAACGAGGGCAACCTGGTCGCCGCCCAGCGCATCGAGCAGCGGACCCTGTTCGACATCGAGATGATCAAGGAGATCGGCTACTGCTCCGGCATCGAGAACTACAGCCGCCACATGGACGGGAGGGAGCCCGGCACCCGGCCGTACTGCCTGCTGGACTACTTCCAGAAAAACCACGGCGACGACTGGCAGATGGTCATCGACGAGAGCCACGTCACCGTGCCCCAGGTGCGCGGGATGTACAACGGCGACCGCGCGCGCAAGCTGAACCTGGTCGAGCACGGGTTCCGGCTCCCGTCGGCGATGGACAACCGGCCGCTGACGTTCGAGGAGTTCGAGACCTTCCACCACAACGTCACCTTCGTCAGCGCCACCCCAGCCGACTACGAGCTGGAGCAGTCTGGCGGCATCATCGTCGAGCAGATCATCCGCCCGACGGGCATCCTGGATCCGCAAGTGGAAGTCCGGCCGGTCGAGGGCCAGATCGACGACTTGTTGGGCGAGATCCGGGACCGCGTCAAGGCCGGCGGCCGGGCGCTCGTCACCACGCTGACCAAGCGGATGTCCGAGGACCTGACCGACTACCTCGACTCGTTCGGCGTCCGCGTGCGCTACCTCCACTCCGACATCGACGCGCTCGAGCGCGTGGACATCCTGCGCGACCTGCGCCTGGGCGAGTTCGACGTGCTCGTCGGGATCAACCTGCTGCGCGAGGGCCTGGACCTGCCCGAGGTGAACCTGGTGGCGATCCTGGACGCGGACAAAGAGGGCTTTTTGCGGAGTGAGCGCTCGCTCATCCAGACCGCCGGCCGCGCCGCCCGCAACGCCGACTCGGTGGTCGTGCTCTACGCCGACCGGATCACGGACTCGATGGCGCGCATGATGGAGGAGACCGAGCGCCGACGCGAGATCCAGGCCGAGTACAACGCCGAGCACGGGATCACGCCGACGACCGTCACCAAGTCCATCGACGAGGTGCGGCGTGGGACGGCCATCGCCGACCACAAGGCGGAGCAGGACGACCGGAAGGCCAAGCAGGCCGTGACGTACTACAGCGGCCCGGAGCAGCTGCCCAAGGTGGCCGACCCGGTGGTGAAGTACCTCACCGACGACCAGAAGCGGGACTTGGTGGCGCAGCTGACGCGCGAGATGGACGCGGCGGCCGAGAACCTCGAGTTCGAGAAGGCCGCCGAGCTCCGCGACTCCATCGCCCAGATTGAGGCCGACCTCGCCGCCTGAGCGAGCGCCCCGTCCCGCTGGCGGCCGGCGTCGCCAGCGGCTCGGGCGGGGGCGGAGACCTCGTCCAGCAGCGCGTCGACGGGCGGGAGGTCGCGGTACCAGTCGACGTGCCGGGACCAGCCCGCGCAGGCCAGGCACTGCGTGTCGCGCCACGTCTTGCGGCAGGCCGGGCACGTGCCGCCGGTCTCGAACGTGTTCCACGAGTGGCCGCAGGCGCACGACCAGCGGTCGCCGGCGGTCGGCTCCCAGTCGCACCGGGGGCAGGCGACCCTCACGACTCCTCGGTCAGAAACAAGACGCCGCGCACCAGGTCGCGGCTGTCGCTCCGGCCGCCGAGCGAGCCGGCCAGCACGCCCATCGAGGCCAGGAACAGGCTGAGCTTGACGTGGTCGAGCGGCCGGATGGCCGTGGCCCCGGTCGGCCAGGCCTCCATCAGCCGCTCGGGGAAGACCGTGATCACGGTGACGTACATGAGCACGGCGAACGCGGCGAACAGGACTAGGAGCGTGAGCCCCAAGCTGATCACCGTGGCCGCCGCCGTGACGACGGTGGACTCGGCCAGGCGGCGGTCCCGGCCCAGGAGCGACTCGAACGCGAACGCCCGGTAGAGCACGAACGCTGCCGCCAAAAAGGAGACGACGGAGAACAGGCCGATCTGGGCCGTCGTGACGGCCGCCGCCACGTCCCACGTCTCGGCCCCGAACAAAAGGACGATGATGACCGACAGGCCGGCCGCGATCATGGTCGGCATCCGGGAGGCGAGCCGGAACGGGTTGGCGTGGACCACGGCCCGGGCGATGCTCCCGGCGTCCCGCGCCAGCATCCGGGCCGCGAACGCCCACCGCGCCCGCCGGCCCGTCCCGCCCGCGACGGCCTCGTGCGACTCGCGCGGCAGCATGGCCCGGAGCGTGCCCGTCTGGGCGGCCGTCAGTTCGCCCATCGGGTCGAGGTCCTCGACGCTCTCGACCGCGTACATCGCGTTGGCGATGTCGGGGTGGTGCTCCAGGTTGAGCAGGTGGCCGAACGTGTGGAGCAGCAGCACCGCCAGCCGGTCGGCGGCCCGCTCCGAGTCGGGGTCGCTGCCCCAGAACCCGGGGTCGAGACGCTTGGTCGAGACCACGCCGACGTTGGTGAGCTGGCTCGGCAGCGCCAGCGTGTAGGCCAGCGACGACGACGACAAGTCGACCTCGGTGACGATGAGCAGGAACGGGAGCTTGCGCTCGAGCTTCTCGGCCAGCCCGATCTCCAGGAAGTCCAGCGGGGCGTAGGCGCCGGCGCCCGGCACCAGGTGCGGCCCCTCGAAGGCGAACGGCTCGACGCGGAGCGCGAGGTCGCCCGAGACCGTCCGGTCGAACTGGGCCACGGCGCGGTCGACGAGCGCCTCGAACCCCGCGGAGTCGCGGGCCTCGACGTCCATCGTCATGATGCCGACGGCGTACTCCTGGGGGTCGGGCATGGGGCGGGCGGTGGGGGCCGGGCTCTACCGGCGCCGCGCCGCGCCCGTTCCGCCGGGGGCCGCCGCCAGCCGGTGGCGCGCGACCCTCCCGCCCCGTCGTGCCGTTACAGCCGGCCCTCCCGACTCCGGCCATGCCCGCCATCGAGACCTACGACGCCGCACGACCCTTTCTAGACCGGGCCGGGCCCTGGCTGCTCCACGCCGAAGCGGAGCACTCGCTCGTGCTCGGGGTCGCCGCTCGGCTCGCCGCCGCGCCGGCCGCGCCCGGTCCGGCGCCCTTGTTCGCCACCGTTGAGCGTGACGGTGCGGTGGTCGGGGTCGCGCTCCGGACGCCGCCCCACAAGCTGGTCCTCTCCCAGATGCCGCCCGGTGCCGTCCCGCTGGTGGCCGAGGCGGCCGAGCGGTTCGAGGCCCTGCCCGCCGTGCTCGGCCCCCTGGACGTCGCCCTGGCGTTTGGCCAGGAGTGGGCGCGGCGGCGCCCGGTGACGCCCCGCCTGGGGATGCGCCAGCGGATCTTCGAGGTGACGCGCCTGGTGCCCCCGGCTCGGCCGGCCGAGGGGCGCGCCCGGCTCGCTGGGCCAGACGACCTCGACCTGGTGGCCGGCTGGATCGGCGCCTTCCACGACGAGGCCGGCGGAACGCCCGCAGACCCCCGCGGATGGGCGGAGCAGCACACGAGCGCCGGCGACGTGCTGCTGTGGGACGACGGGACCCCGGCGGCCATGGCCGCCCGCCTGGCCCGATCCCCGAACGGCGCCCGCGTGGGCGCCGTGTACACGCCGCCTGCGCGCCGCGGCCGAGGCTACGCCTCCGCCGTCGTCGCCGCGCTGACCCGGCGGCTCCTGGACGGCGGCCTCCGCTTCTGCTCGCTCTACACCGACCTCGCCAACCCCACGTCGAACGGCATCTACCGCCGCCTGGGCTACGTCCCGGTCGCCGACGTAGCCGACGTCGACTTCGGGCCGGTCTAAGGGGCGGTCTCGGCCGACGTGGCGTCGGCGCCGCTGGCGGTCGTCGTCGGCGCGGCGTCGGTGCCGTTGGCTTTGCGGGCAGCCAGGCTCTTCTCGACAAACTGGATGATGGTGCCCGACACGTCCTTGCCGGTCGAGGTCTCGATGCCCTCCAGGCCGGGCGACGAGTTAACCTCCAGCACCAGCGGCCCGCGCTCGGACTGGAGCACGTCCACGCCGCCCACTTTGAGGCCGAGGGCCTTGCAGGCGGCGACGGCCGTCTTGCGCTCGGCCGGGCTGATCTTGATGGTGCTGGCGCTGCCGCCACGGTGCAAGTTGCTGCGGAACTCGCCCTCGGCGCCCTGGCGCTTCATGCCCGCCACCACCTTGTCGCCCACCACCAGCAGCCGCACGTCGGCGCCGCCGGCCTCCTTGATAAACTCCTGCACCAGCAGGTAGGCCTTCATGCCCCGGAAGGCCTGGATCACGCTCTCGGCCGCCTTCTTGGTCTCGCACAGCACCACGCCCACGCCCTGGGTTCCTTCCAGCAACTTGACGATGACCGGCGGCCCGCCGACCGACGTGATCAGGTCCGCCGCGTCGTCGGCCTGGTGGGCGAAGGCGGTGCGCGGCAGCGCGATGCCCTTTTTGGCCAGGAACTGGTGCGCCCGGAGCTTGTCGCGCGAGCGCGTGATCCCGATGGAGCCGTTCAGCGTCCAGACGCCCATCGCCTCGAACTGGCGGACGATGCTCAAGCCGTAGAACGTGATCGACGCGCCGACGCGCGGGATGATGGCGTCCGGCGGGTCGAGGCGTTCGCCGTGGTAATGCACCTCCGGCCCGCGCGCGGTCAGGTGCGCGGTGCAGCGCAGCGTGTCCAGCACCTGGACCTCGTGGCCGCGCGCTTCGGCGGCCTCCACCAGCCGGCGGGTCGAGTACAGGGACGGGTTGCGGGACAGGATGGCGATGCGCATAGTCGTGAGTCGGTGGATCGGTCGATCTTTGGGTCGGCGGGAGCGTCCGCCTGCGGGTCGGCGGGGGTCAGCGTCCGAGGGCGTCCGGGCTCTCCAGCCCGCCGGTCGTCAGGCTCATCGGTAGAGCGCGCTGGGGCGGTCGGGGCTGCCCAGCAGGAACGAGGCGCCGGAGTCTACCAAGACGCGGCCGGCCATCGCCTCGCGCCCCAGAAGCATCGGAAAGCGCATCCCGCGCCGGTCGGTCAAGGTCGCCTCGATGGGCCACTCCGACGCGTCGGACTTGACGCCCAGCCGGAACGTGACGCCGATCACCACGCGCGTCTCGGTGTGGCCGCTCGACGACGTCACCTCGCGGTCGTCCACGACGGGCGCCTCGCACTCGACCGACAGCTTCTCGTGGCGGAAGAACGGGTGGACCATGAACGTGGCCCACGGCGCGCCGCCCTTGCGCTCGACGGAGACGTCGTGGGCGTGGAGCGCGGTCGTCTTGGCGCCGGTGTCCACCTTGGCGCGGACGGCCGGCAGGCCGATCTCGGGGAACGCGACCCACTCGCGCCAGCCGACGATGGAGTGTTCGGTAACGTCGGGCATGGGGCGGGTGGGGAGGGGGCGGCTCAACACGGCGCGCCGCGGAAGGTTCTGCCGGGGCCGAAACCGCCGGGTCCGCTGGCGGCGCCGGCCGGCGGGGCGCCGTCAGGCCTCGGCGTCGGTGCGGGCGTCGGCGCCGGTCAGGAGGTAGAGGACGGCCATCCGCGCGGCGACGCCGTTGGTGACCTGGTCCAAGATCACCGACCGGTCGGAGTCGACGACCTCGCCCGCCAGCTCGACGCCGCGGTTGACCGGGCCGGGGTGCATCACCCACAGGTCGGGGTTGGCCTCCAGGTGCTCCGGGCGGATGCCGTACGTCGCGTGGTACTCGCGCAGGCTGGGCGTGAGCCCGATCCCGTCGACGCGCTCGAGCTGGATGCGCAGCGCCATCGCCACGTCGCAGCCGTCCAGCGCGGCGTCGAGCCGGTCGGTCACGGTCACGTCGCGCTCGCCCATCGCCTCCGCCAGCCCGGCCGGCATCATGGTGCGCGGGCCGCACAGCACGACCGAGGCGCCGAGGGCCGTCAGGCCGTAGACGTTGGACCGGGCCACGCGGCTGTGGGCGATGTCGCCGAGGATGGCGACGCGCAGGCCGCGGAAGTCGAAGCCCTTGAGTCCGGGCCGGCCGGGAACGGCCAGGTCGGAGACCGTCAGCGCGTCCAGCAGCGCCTGGGTCGGGTGCTCGTGCTGGCCGTCGCCCGCGTTGACGACCACGCCGTCGATGCAGCGCGTGAGAAAGTGGGCGGCGCCGGCGGAGCGGTGGCGGATCACGGCGAGGTCCACCTTCATGGCCTCGATGTTGCGGGCGGTGTCCTTGAGCGTCTCGCCCTTGGACACGCTCGACCCGCTGGCGGAAAAGTTCATGACGTCGGCCGACAACCGCTTTTCGGCCAGCTCGAACGACAGCCGCGTCCGCGTCGAGTTCTCGAAAAAGAGGTTGCAGCAGGTCACGCCGCGCAGGCTCGGCACCTTTTTGATCGGCCGGTCGAGCACGTCGCGGAAGGCGCGCGCGGTCTGGAGGATGAGCCGGATCTCGTCGGCGTCGTAGTCCGCCAGCCCCAGCAGGTGGCGGTGGCGCAGCCGCTTCGCGGGTTCAGGGTTCAAGAGTTCAGGGTTCGTCTTGCGGGACTCCTCAGCCATTCGACGCACCAGGCTTCGGGTCAACCTCGCGGGTATCGTCCTCGCGAACCTCGAACCCTGAACCCTGAACCTTTTCGACCAGCCACACGCCGTCCTCGCCGTCCTCCTCCGCCAGCCGCACGCGGACGAGCTCGCCGGGCGCCGTCGGCACGTCGCGGCCCACGTAGTCCGGGGCGACGGGAAGCTCGCGCAGGCCGCGGTCGATGAACGCCAGCAGGCGGACGGAGGCGGGCCGACCCAGGTCTACCAGCGCGTCCAGCGCCGCACGCGTGGTGCGGCCGGTGTAGACCACGTCGTCGACCAGCACCAGGCGGCGGCCGTCGAGCGAGAACGGGATGTCGGTGGGCTGCACGACGGGGGCCGGCCGGCCGGTGCCCAGCCCCACGTCGTCGCGGTAGAAGGTGGCGTCGAGCACGCCGAACGGCAGGCGGACGTGCTCGATGGCCTCGATCCGGTCGCGCAGCCGCCGCGCCAGGTGGACGCCCCGGGTCTGCATCCCGACGAGGGCCAGGCGGTCGGCGGGCGCGGCGTGGTCGTCCAGTTCCTCGACGACCTGGCGGGCCAGACGGTCGAGCGTCCGGGCCATGTCGGCCTCGTCCATCAGGTGAGCCTTGACGCGGTCGGGGGGCGGCCCCGCAGGCGGAGTCTGCGACATGCCCCAAGCTAGCGCCGGCCCCGCCCCGCTGGCGACGGCCGCGGGAAGAGCGGGAAAGCCGCCGCCCGTCGAGCGCTGGCGCCAGCCGCTGGCGAGGCACGGTGCCAGCCTGGCCCCAATGCCGACGCGCCTTGGCATCCCCGACCCCGCATTCGTTACCCTTCGGCATGGCCGACGCCCGCCTCCTGTCTCCCGCCGAGCTGGCCCAGATCGAGTCGTTCGAGCTCCGCGCGAGGACGGTCGTGGAGGGCTTTATCACCGGGCTCCACAAGAGCCCGTTCCACGGCTTCTCGGTCGAGTTCGCCGAGCACCGGGCCTACAACCCCGGCGACCCGCTCCGCCACGTCGACTGGAAGGTGTACGGCCGCTCGGACCGGCTGGTGACCAAGCGCTACGAGGAGGAGACCAACCTCCGGCACTACGTCGTGCTCGACACGTCGGCGTCGATGCGCTACGCCGGGCAGGCCGGCATCTCGAAGCTGGCGTATGGCGCCACGCTCGCCGGCGCGCTCCACGTGCTCATGGCGAGGCAGCGCGACGCGACCGGGCTCGTCGCCTTCGACCGGACGGTCCACACGCTGGTGCCGCCCAAGAGCACGCGCGGCCACGTCCAGACGCTGCTCGCCCGGCTGGCGGGCTGGGCCGACGGCGCCGAGACGGGCGGGGACGAGACCCAGACGAACGCCGCGACGGCGCTCCACCACGTCGCCGAGCGGATCCCGCGCCGCTCGCTCGTGGTGGTGATCTCGGACCTGTTCGACGCCGACGCCGGCCCGGACGAGACCGTGCGCGCGCTCCGGCACCTGCGCCACCGCGGCCACGAGGTGGTCGTGCTCCACGTCCTCGACGACGCGACCGAGCGGAGGTTCGCGTTCCCCGACCGGCCCGTCCGCGTCCGAGACCTGGAGACGGGCCAGGAGCGGACGCTCCAGCCGGCCCAGCTCCGCGAGGGCTACCAGGCCGCCGCCGACGCCTTCCTCGATCGCCTGCGCCTCGCCTGCCGCCAGGCTGGCGTGGACTACCAGCCGCTCGACACGGCCCGGCCCTACGCCGAGGCGCTCCGCGCCTACCTCGACAAGCGCCGCCGCCTCTACTGAACACGCCGGCGGGGCTCGCTCCGCGCAACCCGCCCGCCGCGCTGGCGGTCGCCGCTGGCGAGGCGAGCCCGACGCGCCGACCGCGACCGCCAGCCGGGCAGGATGTGGACGCGGTTCACGCGAGATGCGTGCCGTGCGCCGTTCCGACGGCGATCTTCTTTCTTCCCCACGCCTCCTCCTATGACGCTCCGCTCCGCCGCCCTCCTGCTGCCGCTGGCCATCGCCGGCTGCGTGGCCACGGCCCCGATGCCGCCGGCCTCCGCACCCGACGCCGCGCCGACGGGCCCCACGCCGACGGCGCTGGACGACCCCGAGCTCGTCCAACGCTACCAGGCCACCATCACGCCCAGCGAGCTGGCGGGCCTGCTCTACACCTACGCCGACGACTACATGGCCGGCCGCGAGACCGGCGAGCCGGGCCAGCGCTTTGCCGCGCGGTTCCTCGCCGGCCAGTACGCCGCCATGGGCGTCGAGCCGCACGGGACGAGCGTCACCATGGGCGCCCGCGCGGACAACTACGGCCTCGACGGCTACCTCCAGCCGTTCGAGCTGGAGCAGAAGTCGCTCCGCCGCCTGGGCGTCACGGTCGGCCGCGGCGGCTCCGAGGTCCTGTCCCGCACCGTCACCGCCGACGACGTGTCGGGAGCGGTCCTGGTGCCGGCCTACGGCGAGATCGAGAGCGGCGCCCCGGCGCCGGTCGTGTTCGTCGGCGACGGCCAGTCGCTCGACGGGCTGGACCTGGACGGGGCCTACGCGGTCGTGATCCCGAGCGCCGACCAGCAGGCCACGCGCGGCGCGCTGGCGGCCCTCCACGGCGCCGGCGTCGCCGGTGCCGTCCTGGCCTCGGCGCCGGCGGCGGAGGCGCTCCAGCCCCAGGCCACGCGCGCCTTCGCCGCCGGCCGGCTGGTGCTCCCCGAGATGAGCGCCGGCGCCGACGAAGACGACGAGGAGGGCGGCCTGCCCACCATCCTGTTCACGGGCCAGGACACCGTCGCGGAGCTGATGGCCGCCGCCGGCGTCGACGCGGGCGCCGACGGGAGCTACCCGCTCGGCGACACGGGCCTGACGATGGACCTCGACGCCGAGTACCAGACGGAGCGGGTCGAGACCGAGAACGTGGTGGCCTTCGTCGAGGGCTCCGACCCGGTGCTCAAGAACGAGTTCGTCGTCGTCTCCGCCCACCTTGACCACGTGGGCGACCAGGGCGAGGGCGAGGACAAGATCTTCAACGGCGCCGACGACGACGGCTCGGGCACGGTGGCCCTGCTCGAAATTGCCGAGGCGTTCGAGAAGGCCAAGGCGGACGGGCACGGCCCGCGCCGGTCGGTCCTGCTCCTCCACGTCACCGGCGAGGAGAAGGGGCTGCTGGGCAGCGAGTACTACGCCGACCGCCAGCCGCTCGTGCCCATCGAGAACACCGTGGCCAACCTCAACATCGACATGATCGGGCGCTATGACCCCGAGCGCGGGTTCGAGACCACCGACTACGTCTACATCCTCGGCGCCGACCTGATCAGCCAGGACATCGCCGACTGGAACGCGGCCGTCAACGACGCGACGGGCACCGACGTCTTCCTCTCGGACAAGTTCAACAGCCCCGACGACCCGAACCAGTTTTTCCGCCGCTCGGACCACTGGAACTTCGGCAAGTACGACGTCCCGTTCATCTTCTACTTCACGGGCACCCACGAGGACTACCACGGCGTCGGCGACAGCCCGGACAAGATCGACTACGACCGGATGGCGCGGATCGGGCGGCTCGTCTTCGGGACGGCCTGGGAGCTCGCCAACCGCGACGAGCGGCCGGCCGTGTCGGGCGTCGGCTTCAACTAGCCGCGCGCTGGCGGTGGCCGCCGGCGAGGGAGAACCCGCCGGCGCTGACCGCCAGCGGCACCGACTTGCGGACGACGAATCGTAGGCGCATACCGCCGGTATGCCCGTCTTCCGAGCGGCCCCGTCAGCGCAGTGCTGGCGGGGCCGCTCGGCGTTTGGCGGATGCGCAGGGCCGCAGAGACGGGATCAGCGCGCGACGACGAAGCGGTGCGAGGCCGTCTGGTCATCGGCCGTCAGGCGGACGACGTAGACGCCGGGCGCCAGCGTGCCCGCGTCGACGGTCACCCGGGCGCCCGGCCTGGCCGGCCCGTCGTGGAGCACCGCCAGCCGGCGGCCCAGGGCGTCGTAGAGCTCCAGGCGCGCCATCCCGGCGGCCGCGAACGATACCGTCGCGCCGCTGGCGGACGGGTTCGGGAAGACGGTCCGGATGCCGAAGCCGTCGCCGTCCGGCCCGTCCCCCGACGAGACCGGGTAGGCGCCGATGAACGTGAACGGCTTCATCGTGACCTCGCCCGTGCCGGCCGACGACTGGTAGAAGTCCCACTGGTCGGCAAAGTTGGCGCTCGGCACGCCGGCCGCGTTGACGAACCCGCTCTGGCCGGGCGGGATCACGTTCTCGGCGGTGCTGCCGCCCGTCGCCCCGAACTCGACCACCTGCTGGTAGGTGCCGGGGTACTCCTGCGAGATGTCGTTGGTGCGGACGACGCGGGTCAGTTCCTGGAGCTCCTCGAACGAGACCTCGCCGGCCGCCTCCAGGTGCGCCTTCAGCGCCGTCACGCCGTTGTAGGCGCGGCCTCGGCCCGGCGCCCACGGAATGTTGTCGCCCTGGTTCCACCACGCGACGGGCTTGTTATTCCAGTTGGCGAAGTAGCCCTGGGCCGGGTTCACCGCCTGGGGCTGCTGGGCAAAGTCGGTCAGCCCCAGCCACTCCTGGCTGCCGTCGCCCGCCAGCGGCAGGCGCGGGTCGGCGTCGCCGGGCCGGACCGGGTACTCGCCGACGTGCCAGAAGGCGATGTTCTGCTCCTGGTCGGCGTAGAAGATGTTGAACGAGACCGGGACCTCGGAGACGGCCGCCTGGAAGGCGTCGACCGACTCGGCGTCCCAGGCCGCCAGCAGCGCCTCGGCCATCTCGAGCTCGCGCTGCCAGAACGTGTACTTGTAGGCGTAGGCCCGGCCGTTGGCCGCGTCGAGCCGGTAGACCGGGCCGTGGACCGAGCGGAAGTGGGTGTAGGTGACGGGCGCCGCGCCCCGCACGTTGATCGTCTCGACGAACGCCTGGGCCGGCCGCACCGCGCCGTCGTAGACGTAGGCGGGCACGCCCTGGACCGGCGGCGCCAGCGTCAGCGTGAACGTGTCGGTGTTGTCGCTGGCGCCGGTGGTGAACGTCCAGGCGCGGCCGCGCGTCCGGCCGATGATGACGCCGGGGATGCCGGGCACGCTCATGCCGGCCACGTGCAGGCCGTCGCCCCCCGCGTCCCCGACCAGCAGCTCGTACTCGGCCGTGACCGCCTTGGCATCGACGGTGGGCCGGCCCATCTGGGGCGCGCCCAGCAGCGCCACGTTGCCCGACTCGGTCATCTCCCCGCTCAGCACCGCCGCGAACGAACCGAACGTGTGCGGCACGCCGTGGCGGACGAGCGACTCCGTCAGCGCGTCCCGCTGGCGGGCCACGTCGGCGGCGACGAGCGGGTCGACGGGCGGCCCGGCGTAGCGGTACGACACCGGCGGGGCCGACTGGCTGCCGGCCTCGATGGTCGTGGGGGCGCTCGGCGAGTTGACGGGCCGGTTCTCGGCAAACCACTCCGGCCCCTGCGCCTGGAGCTCGGCGAGCCGGATCAGCTCCTGGCCGCCGATCTCGCCGAACCGGCGGATAAAGAACTGCATCACCGCCATCGCCTTGTCCACCGTGTACGGCTCGGGCTGGAAGCCGCCGGCCGCGTACTCGATGGGCAGATACGTCGCCGGCTCGCTCGCCGTCAGGTCGATGTAGGCGTTGATGCCGTCGACGTAGGACGAGATCATGGTCTGGAGCCGCGGCGACAGCTCCGCAAACTGGGCCTGGCGCTCGCCGGGCGTGTAGAAGACCGTCCGGATGGCCTGGTCTTGGGCGACGTTGTCGGGCACGCCGTCCGCGTTGTTGTCGTCCCCGGCGCCCTGGAGCTCGGAGATGCGGCCCAGCGCCGTCCGCCAAAACGTCTCCATCTGGAACAGCCGGTCCTGGGCGGTCGCGAAGCCCTGGCCGTAGAAGACGCCGGCCTCGGTCGAGGACTGGATGTGGGGGACGCCGAAGTCGTCGCGGTCGACGGTGACGGTCTCGCCGCCGGTGGCGGTGAGCGTGACGTCCTGGGCCGTCTGGCCCGTGACGACGAGTGGGGCCGCCAGTACCAGGGCGGCGAGAGCGTGACGAAGGGTCATGAGGTTGAACGGGGAAGGTGGAAGCGCTACCGGACGCAGACGAACCCTGTTAAGAACCGGCGAACCCTTTTGATCCCAGCCGTTGCGGGTTCTGCGCCTCTGTCCAAAGCGGAGTCACCGACCGGCACGCCGGTGGACTCGCAGGCCTGGGCGGACGCGTCTAGCTTGAGCCGTCTCCGCCCCCGCCCATGACCGACCGCATCCGCGCCCTCGCGGCCGACGCTCTCCCCGAGGTCGTCCGCCTGCGGCGGGCCATCCACCGCCGCCCCGAGCTGGCGTTCCAGGAGCACGAGACGGCCGCGCTGATCGCCGAGACGCTCCGCCAGCTGGGCATCGAGCCGATCACCGGCGTCGCCCAGACCGGCGTGGTGGCGCACGTCGAGGGCGCCCGGCCCGGCCCGACCGTCGCCCTCCGCGCCGACATCGACGCGCTGCCGATCACCGAGGCGACCGGCCTCGACTTTAGCTCCGAGACCGACGGCGTGATGCACGCCTGCGGCCACGACGCCCACACGGCCATGCTCCTGGGCGCGGCCGGCATCCTCCACGAGCTACGCGAGGAATGGGCGGGGACCGTCCGGCTGGTGTTTCAGCCCAGCGAGGAGAAGGCGCCCGGCGGCGCCCACGTCATGATCGAGGAGGGCGTGCTGGGGCCAATGGGCGGCCACGACGGACCCGCCGCCATCTTTGGCCAGCACGTGTTTCCCGAGCTGGCGGCCGGCCTGATCGGCGTGCGCGGCGGCATGTTCATGGCCTCGGCGGACGAGATCTACCTCACCATCCGAGGACAGGGCGGCCACGCCGCCGCACCGGAGGCGCTGGTGGACGCGGTGCTGGTCCAGGCCCACGTCCTGACGGCGCTCCAGGCCGTGATCTCGCGGAACCGGCCGCCGGGCGTCCCGTCGCTCTTGTCGTTCGGCAAGGTCGTGGCCGAGGGGGCGACCAACATCCTGCCCGACGCGGTCCAGATCGAGGGCACGTTCCGGTCGATGGACGAGGACTGGCGCGCGCGCGCGCACGGCCTGATCCGCCGGACGGCCGAGAAGACGGCCCAGGCGTTTGGCGCGACGTGCGAGGTCGAGGTGCGCGAGGGCTACCCGGCGCTCGTCAACGACGCGGCGCTGGCGGCGGCCGTGCGCGAGACGGCCGTGGCGCTGGTGGGCGAGGACCGCGTGGTGGACCTGCCGATGTGGTACGCCTCCGAGGACTTCGCCTTCTACACGCAGCAGGTCCCCGGCTGCTTTTCGGTCCTGGGCGTGGGCAACGAGGCGGAAGGCATCACGCACGGGCTCCACACGCCCCGGATGACGGTCGACGAGGCCGCGCTGGAAACGGGCACCGCGTTCCTCGCCGCGCTCGCCGTCCGCCAGCTCGCGGCGGGCGCGTAGGCGGGGGCCTGGGGCGGGTCCGCCGGCGGCCTCTGCGCCCGGCCCGGACACCTGCCGAGACTCGCGCGTAAAACAGGGGTCAGGAATCTCCTTAACACTCTACTTCTGCTCGTGCCCACTGCTCCCGCCGACATCCTCGCCCCGTTCCCCGGCCTGACGCCGGACGCCTTCACCTTCCTCCGCCAGCTCAAGCGCAACAACGACCGCGAGTGGTTCCGGCCGCGCAAGGAGGTCTACGACGAGGAGCTCCTGGAGCCCATGCGGATGCTGGTCTCGGACCTGTCGCGCCGCCTGCCCGAGGCCGGGCTGCCGCTCTCCGGCGACCCCAAGCGCGCCGTGTTCCGGATCTACCGCGACACGCGGTTCTCCAAGAACAAGGCGCCCTACAAGACCCACATCGCCGCCGTGCTCTCGCGCGACGGCAACAAGCGCGCCCCGGGCGCCCTCTACGTCCACGTCGAGCCCGGCGCCAACCGGATCGCCGGCGGCTTCTGGCGGGCCGACAAGGACTTCCTGCGGCACTGGCGCGCCCAACTGGCGGCCGACCCCGACACGTTCCTCCGGCTCGTCGAGGACACCGAGGCGGCCGGGCTCACCCTGGGCACGTCGGGGAGCACGCTCACCCGGATGCCGCGCGGCTTCGACGACCAGCGCGACAACGCCGCCGCCGACTACTTCCGCTGGAAGGGCGGCTTCTCCGCCAGCCGCGAGGACGTGGCCGACGACGACATCCAGTCGCCGGCTTTTGCCGACACCGTCGTGGAGACCGCGCGCGCGCTCGGCCCGCTCCTGGAGTACGGCTGGAAGATCGCCGACGACGCGGCCGCGGCGGGCGCTTAAGCGGCCCGGGAGGCGGGCGATACCTCGGGACGCCCGTCCTCCTCCCCCCGCCATGTCCTCCCTCTCGATCTACCTCCTCGGCGTGCTCGTCGTCACCGCCGGCATCGCCATGATCCTGCACCTGGCCGGCGTGCCGGCGGCCTGGATCGGCGCCGTCGGCGTGATCGGCCTGGGCGTCGGCATCCTGACGGCCGTCTCCAAGACGCGCGAGCGCGACCAGTCGCCGCGGTACTGACCCCGCCCCGCGGTCTCCGCCCCGCTGGCGGCCGGCGCCAGCGGGACCGGAGATCAGCCGAGCAGGTCGTCGAACACGTCGACCTGCTTCAGCGGCGGCGCGATGTCGAAGTGGTCGTAGGCCCGGCGGGTCGCGACGCGGCCGCGGGGCGTGCGCGCCATGAAGCCTTCCTGGATGAGGTACGGCTCGTAGACCTCCTCGACCGTCCCGGCGTCCTCGCCCACGGCCACGGCGATCGTGGAGACGCCGACCGGGCCGCCGTCGAACTTCTCCATCAGCGCGAGCAGGATGCGGGCGTCCATGTCGTCCAGGCCCGCCTCGTCCACGTCCAGGGCGTTGAGCGCGTGGTCCGCGACGGCGCGCGTGATGCGGCCGTCGCCCGGGCCGGCGTCGGTCTCGACCTCGGCAAAGTCACGCGTGCGGCGCAGCAGCTTGTTGGCGATGCGCGGCGTGCCCCGGCTGCGGCGCGCGATCTCGAAGGCGCCCTCGTCGTCCACCTCGACGCCCAAGAGATTGGCCGAGCGCAGCACGATCTCGTGGAGCGTGTCCACGTCGTAGTAGTCGTAGCGGAAGTCGACGCCGAAGCGGGCTCGGAGCGGCGCCGTGAGCAGCCCCTTGCGCGTCGTCGCGCCGATGAGCGTGAACGGCGGCAGCGCGATCCGCACCGACCGCGCGCTGGGGCCGGAGTCGATCAGGATATCGATGGCGTAGTCCTCCATCGCCGAGTACAGGTACTCCTCCACGACGGGCGACAACCGGTGGATCTCGTCGATGAACAGCACGTCGCCCTCGTTGAGGTTGGTCAGCAGGCCGGCGATGTTGGCCGGCTTGTCCAGGGCCGGCCCCGACGTGCTCTTGACCTCCGACCCCATCTCCTCGGCGATGATGTACGCCAGCGTGGTCTTCCCGAGCCCCGGCGGGCCGGACAGGATCACGTGGTCCAGCGCCTCGGCGCGCTGGAGCGCCGCCGTGACGAACACGCGCAGGTTGTCCTTGATCTTCTGCTGGCCGATAAAGTCGTCGAGGGCGCGGGGGCGGAGCGCCTTCTCGATGTCGGCGTCGGCGGCGGCCGTGGGCGCCGAGGCGTCGCGGGGGGCGGAGTCCATGGGGTGCGGGAGCGGTGGACGTGGAAGGTACCGGCGGGGTGTGACACCTTGCGTCACCGCCCCGGCCCGCCGCCCCGCTGGCGCTCGGCCTCCGCCAGCGGGCGGCGGCTCGGCCGGCGGTTCACGCCAAACGCCCGGGGTTTCCCGTTGACCCGGGGCCGCACCCGAGCCTACGTTGGCGTCATGTTTGCGGTCGACCACGTCCTCGTCTCCGACGCCCTCCTGGACGCGCCCTTCGCGTGCCACCTCGGCTCGTGCCTGGGCGCGTGCTGCGTCCACGGCGACCGCGGGGCGCCGGTCGAGGCCGACGAGCGCCAGGCGCTGGAGCACGCGCTCCCCGTCGTCGAGGCGCGGCTGCGGCCCGAGGCGAGGGCCGAGATCGCGCGTCGCGGGGTCTGGGAGGGGACCGAGCGCGACGGCTACCACACCACGACCGTCAACGACCGCGAGTGCGTGTTCGTGGTCTACGACGGCGCGCCCGGCCGCGCCGTGGCCAAGTGCGCGCTCCAGCAGGCCCACTGGGCCGGCAAGCTGGCCTTCGAGAAGCCGCTCTCGTGCCACCTCTACCCCGTCCGCGCCGAGACCTACGGCGAGGGCCCCGACGCCGTCGACGTGCTCAACTACGAGCGGATCGAGCTGTGCCGGCCCGCCGTGCCCCACGGCGAGCGGACGGGCGTCCAGCTGGCGGACTTCCTGGAGCGACCGCTCACGCGCAAGTACGGGGCCGACTGGTTCGGCCGGTTCCGCGAGACCCTCCGCCAGCGGCGCCAGGACGTCGGCATCGGACCGCAGGACCCGGTCCCCGGCCCTTAACCCGCGCCGCGCCCGCCCGATACCCCCCGCCGGTCCCCACCCGCCATGCTCAACCTCCGCCAAAGCCAGTCGCTGCAGCAGAAGCTGTCGCCGCAGCAGATCCAGTACATCAAGCTGCTCCAGCTCCCGACGCTGGCGCTGGAGCAGCGGATCAAGGCCGAGATGGAGCAGAACCCGCTCTTGGAAGAGGGCGAGGAGGAGGACGAGCTGGACCTCGACGACCGCGAGGACGACCGCGACGAGCCGGCCGCCTCGGACGACGACGACGACCTCCCCTCGGAGTCCACCGAGAGCTCGTCCGACGACGAGTTCGACTGGGACGAGTTTCTCAACGCCCCCGACGACCTCTACGGCTACAAGGCCCAGGTGGACCACTCGGCCGAGGAGGACGAGCGCGACACGCCCATGGCCGCCAACTCGTCGCTGGCGGAGGGCCTGCGCGACCAGGTGGGGCTGCTGGACCTGGGCGAGACCGAGGAGCTCATCGCCGACCAGATCATCGGGTCCATCGACGAGGACGGCTACCTCCGCCGCCCCGTCGAGTCGATCCTGGACGACGTCATGTTCAACTACGGCGTCATGATCGAGGAGGCCGACGTCGAGCGCGTGCTCTCCAAGATCCAGCGCCTCGACCCGGTCGGCATCGCGGCCCGCGACCTCCGCGAGTGCCTGCTGGTCCAGCTCGACGCCATGGGCGACGAGGTCGACGGGCGCGAGAACGCCGTCGACATGCTGCGCGACGCCTACAAGGCGTTCACCATGAAGCACTTCGACGCCATCCAGCGCAAGCTCGGCATCGACGAGTACGACCTGAAGGAGGCCTACGACCTGGTGCGCTCGCTCGACCCCAAGCCGGGCGAGGGCGACTTCGCGCAGCAGACCAACTACATCACGCCCGACTTTACCGTCGAGCGCGACGGCGACGACTTCCGGATCACCCTCAACGGCCGCAACGCGCCCGAGCTGCGCGTCAACCGGCACTACCGGGAGATGTGGAACGACCTCTCGTCCAAGACCACCAAGGGCGACGAGAAGGCGTCGGAGACCAAGGACTTTCTCAAGACGCGGATGGAGTCGGCGCGGTGGTTTATCTCGTCCATCCAGCAGCGCCGGAACACGCTCCTGCGCGTGATGGAGGCGCTGGTCCAGGTCCAGCGCGACTTTTTCGAGCACGGCGAAGGGCACCTGAAGCCCATGATCCTGAAGGACATCGCCGACATCATCAAGATGGACATCTCGACGGTGTCGCGCGTGGTCAACGGCAAGTACGTCCAGACTGAGTACGGCGTCTACGAGCTCAAGCACTTCTTTAGCGAGGGCATCACGGGCGAGGACGGCGAGGAGGTCTCGAACAAAGAGGTCAAGGCCATCCTGGAGCGGATCGTCGACGCCGAGGACAAGGCGCGGCCCTGGAGCGACCAGAAGTTGGCGGACCTGCTCAAGGAGGAGGGCTACCCCATCGCCCGGCGGACGGTGACGAAGTACCGCGAGCAGCTGGGCGTGCCCGTCGCCCGCCTGCGCCGCCAGATCGTGCTGACGTAGCGCGAGCTGAGAATCGGCCTGGCGGACTCCGACCTGGCCGAGAGCGTCCGAACGATCCAGACCTGCCCCGACGCGCCGCTGTCGCTCATCAGCGACGTCCTGGGCCTGCCCGAGATTAGACCGAGAACGTCGGGACCGAGTCGGTCCAGCTTGAGCCCCCGACCGTCGACCGCGCCGCTGGCGGCGGGCGCGAGCGGTCCGGGCCGCCCTGGGCTCGCCGTCCGCGACACGGGCGTCGGGATCGCGCCGGGCACTGGCCGCCGAGCCGCCGCCCCGGGTCCGGAAACGGCCCGGCGGCGCCGGCCGAGTCCCGGCGGCGGGAGCCCGCCCGCGAGCGTCGGCGTTGGACCGGCCATGTCCCCCCGCACCCCCGACGACGCCCGCCTGGCCGTGGGCCGCGCGCTGAACCGCCTCGGCGCCGACGCCGCCGATGCCCCCCGCGAGCTGGCGGTGGCGCTGGTGCTGGCCGAGGGCCTCTCGGCCGAGGAGGCGCTGGCCCGGTGCGGCATCGACGTGCCGCCGGCGGCCCCGTCGCCGTTCGCGTTCGTGCTGGTGCCCCCGGGCGGCCTGTTCCGGTGGGGCGGCGCGCGGTGGCGCAAGGCGACGGCCAAGCAGGCGCGCCGGCTGGCCCTGGGCGCGCCCAACGCCGCCCCGGTCGGCGGCGGTGAGGGCCGCTGCTTCCGCCCCGACGAGCGCGTCGAGCGCGTGCCGGTCGTCCGCCACGCCGCGGGCGGCGGCGACCGCCAGCGGCCGGCGGCGTAGGGCAGAGCGCGCCGGTGTCCCGGCGGGGAGAGACCGGCTAGCTGTGGGTGGGCCCGGCAGGATTTGAACCTGCAACCGTCCGGTTATGAGCCGGCTGCACTAACCGTTGTGCTACGAGCCCGAGCCGAGGGCCTCGGCCGGCTGGCGGCGGCCGCCAGCGGGGAAACCTACCGCGATGCGGACGGGGCCGCAGCCCCCGGCGATGCGCAGGCGGCTGGGCCCGAGCGCTTTTCCTTCTTAGGCAGATCGCTCACACTTCACATTTTTGTGAACCCAAACCCGACATCCCCTTTGGCCCCCGCCCTACCTTAGGGATTGCTGCCTCCCCCGCCGACCGCCCGTGGACAAGCTCGACGAGACCGACGTCCAGATCCTCGACCTGCTCCAGCGCGACGGCCGCGCCAAGCGCACCGACCTCGCGGCCGAGGTCGGCCTGTCCATCCCGTCCGTCTCCGACCGGATGCGCAAGATGGAGTCGCGCGGCGTGCTCACCGGCTTCCACGCCACCGTCGACGCCAAGCGGCTGGGCCGCGACGTGATGGCGTTCGTGTTCGTCCAGTCGACCGGCAGCGAGCACTACGCCGAGTTCGTCGCGACGGTGACGGCGCTGGACGAGGTCCAGGAGCTGCACTCGGTCACGGGCGACGGCTCGCACGTGCTCAAGGTGCGCGTCCGCAACACGACGGCGCTGGAGCGGCTGCTGGCGCGGATCCAGGCCGCGCCGGGCGTCCGCGGCACGCGCACGAGCCTGGTGCTCTCGACCCACAAGGAGAGCACGTTCGTCCCGTCCGAGCCCATGACGCTCCCCCCGACCGACTAGCCTCCGCCCGCTGGCGCCCCCGCGCAGGCGACGGCCGCCAGCCGACCGACACGCTCTCCACCCCACCCCGAGCCCATGCCCGCCCTCACCCGCGCCGTCAACGGCCACACGCCTGCCAACGGCCGCCCGATGTCCCTGACCGACGTCGAGGAGATCTTCGGCCAGAACACGTTCGGCCTGGCTGAGATGAAGTCGCGCCTGCCCAAGGCGGTCTACAAAAAGCTGACGGCCACCATCGAGGACGGCGAGCCGTTCGACGCGACCGTCGCCGACGCCGTGGCGCTGGCCATGAAGGAGTGGGCCGTCGAGCGCGGCGCGACCCACTACACCCACTGGTTCCAGCCGCTCACCGGGCGGACGGCCGAGAAGCACGACTCGTTTATCACGCCCAACGCCGGCGGCGGCGCCGTGGCCGAGTTCTCGGGCAAGAACCTGATCCAGGGCGAGCCCGACGCCAGCTCGTTCCCCGGCGGCGGCCTGCGCGCCACGTTCGAGGCGCGCGGCTACACCGCCTACGACCCCACGAGCCCGGCCTTCCTGGTCGAGCACAACGGCTCGGCGACGCTGTGCATCCCGACCGGGTTCGCGTCGTGGACCGGCGAGGCGCTGGACCACAAGATCCCGCTGCTGCGCTCGATGGAGGCCCTCAACAAGCAGGCCCGCCGCGCGCTGGCGGTCCTGGGCGACGAGGTCGGCCGGGTGACGGCCACGTGCGGCTCGGAGCAGGAGTACTTCCTGGTGGACGAGGGCTTTTTCGAGGACCGCCCCGACCTGCTCGTCGCCGGCCGAACCTTGGTCGGCGCCGCGCCGCCGCGCGGGCAGGAGTTCGACGACCACTACTTCGGCTCCATCCCCGACCGCATCATGGCCTACATGAACGCCGTCGAGACCGAGCTCTACCAGCTCGGCGTGCCCGTCGCCACGCGCCACAACGAGGTGGCCCCGGGCCAGTACGAGTTCGCGCCCATCTTCGAGAACGCCAACGTCGCCGCCGACCACCAGCAGGTCGTGATGATGGTGCTCCAGCGGACCGCCAAGCGCTTTGGGCTGGCGTGCCTGTTGCACGAGAAGCCGTTCGCCGGCGTCAACGGCTCGGGCAAGCACGTCAACTGGTCGATGTCCACCGACACCGGCGTCAACCTGTTGGAGCCCGGCGACACGCCGCACTCCAACCTGCGCTTCCTGTTCTTCTGCGCCGCCGTCGTGCAGGCGGTCCACACGCACCAGGACCTGCTCAGGGCGTCGATCGCGACGGCGGCCAACGACCACCGCCTGGGCGCCGGCGAGGCGCCGCCGGCCATCCTCTCGATCTTCCTCGGCGACCAGCTCTCGGACGTGTTCGAGCAGATCACGGCCTCCGGCACGGCGACCGAGTCGAAGCCCTCGGGCCTGCTCGGGCTCGGCTCGCCCGTGCTCCCGACGCTGCCGCGCCACGCCGGCGACCGCAACCGGACCTCGCCGTTCGCCTTTACCGGCAACAAGTTCGAGTTCCGGGCCGTCGGCTCCAGCCAGTCGGTCAGCTTCCCGCTCGCGGTCCTGAACACGATCACGGCCGAGGCCATCGACGACCTGGCGACCAAGCTGGAGGCTCGGCTGGGCCGCAAGCGCTCCAAGAAGGCGGTCGAGGCCGCCGTCCAGGAGGTCATCGCCGACTCGATCTGCGAGCACACCAAGATCGTGTTCAACGGCGACGGCTACTCGGACGAGTGGACCCGGGAGGCGGTCGAGGACCGCGGCCTGCTCAACCTCAAGACCACGCCCGACGCGCTGGCGACGCTGACCGGCGCCAAGAACGTGTCCATGTTCGAGCGCTACGACGTGTTGAGCGAGGCGGAGCTAGAGAGCCGCCGGGACATCCTGCTGGAGCAGTACGTGCTCACCTTGAACGTCGAGGCCGCCACGACGGAGTCGATGGCGCGCACGCTCATCTTGCCGGCGGCCATCCGCACGCTCGTGGAGCTGGGCGAGGCCGCGGAGGCCGTCGAGGACCTCGGGCTCGACACGTCAGGCACCCAGGAGATGGCCGCCGCCGTCGTGGAGCACGTCAACGCGCTCCAGAAAGCGGCCGGGTCGCTCGCCGCCGCCCGCGCCGCCGCCCACCACGCCGACGACGAGAGCCGGGCGATGACGGACCGGGTGATCCCCGCCATGGCCACCGTCCGCCAGGCTTGCGACGCGCTGGAAAAGCTGGTCCCGGCCGACCTGTGGCCGCTGCCGACCTACCGCGAGATGCTGTTCTCGGGCAAGTAGGGGCCCACCGGCGGTAGGCCCCCACCGGCTCCCCAACGGGCTCCCGACGACACGCGCCGCCGTCCCGCTGGCGGAGGCCGTCCGCCAGCGGCTCAGGGCGCCGCCCCGCCAGAGCTTCACTTGGCCGTCGCGGGGGCCCGCGCGTATCGTCGGGGCGCCTCTCCCCGCGCTTTAATGGCCACCCCTACGGCCCGCCCCGTCCGCACCCGCCGCATCGCGGCCGCGCTGCTCGACGCCCTGCTCGCCCTGCTCATCGCGCTCGTCCCGGCCGCCCTGACGCCGGGCGTGCTCAAGGGCCGGATGTTCGGGGTCGGGCTGCTGATCGGCGCGGCGTACCTGCTGCTGCGCGACGGCATCCCCTACGCCCAGTGGGGCGCGCGCTCGCTGGGCAAGCGCCTCTTGGGCGTCCGGCCCTACCGGATCGACCAGGGGCCGCTCGACTGGGCCTCCTCGGCACGGCGCAACGCGACCGTCGGCGGCGCGGCGCTGGTGTGGTCGCTGCTCTACCTCGCCGGCGGCTACCGGGGCATCCCGTTCGGCGAGTTCGTGCTCTACGCGGCCGGCGCCGTGGTCGTGGTCGAGGTGGTGCTGGTGGCCATCGACCCGGTCGGCCGGCGCCTGGGCGACCGCTACGCGGGCACGCGCGTCGTGGAGGCGCGGGCCTAGCGCCCCGCCGACGGCCCAGCGCCCCGCTGGCGGACGCGCGCGGCGGCCCGGACCGCCAGCGGACGGCGGACGCGGCGGCGGGCCGTTCCGACTTGTCCACACGCCCCGGCCGGCGCGCGCCCGACGGTATGTTGCGGCGGGCGGGCGCTGCGGCGCCGCCCCCGATTCTCACCCGCGCCCCCGATGGCCGACACGACCCCAGACTCCGGCACGCGCTACACCGTCACCGCGCGCAAGTACCGGCCTCAGACCTTCGACGACCTGGTGGCCCAGGAGCACGTCGCCGAGACGCTCCGCAACGCCATCCTGCGCGACCGGCTGGCCCACGCCTACCTGTTCTCCGGCCCCCGCGGCGTCGGCAAGACGACGGCGGCGCGGATCCTGGCCAAGGCCGTCAACTGCCAGACGCCGCTCGCCGACCGCCCCGACGCCGAGCCGTGCCGGGCCTGCGACTCGTGCCGGGCCTTCGAGGAGGGCCGCTCGCTCAACATCATCGAGATCGACGCGGCGTCCAACAACCGCGTCGAGGACATCCGCGAGCTGCGCGACACGGTCCGCGTGCCGCCCCAGGGGGCGAAGAAGAAGGTCTACATCCTGGACGAGGTCCACATGCTCTCGGCCAGCGCCTTCAACGCGCTCCTGAAGACGCTGGAGGAGCCGCCGGACTACGCCCTGTTCATCTTCGCGACGACCGAGCCGCACAAGGTGCTCCCGACGATCCTGAGCCGGACCCAGCGGTTCGACTTCCGCCGGATCGCCGTGCCCGAGATCGTGGCCCGGCTGCAGGAGATCTCGGCCGCCGAGGGCGTCACGGCCGACGACGAGAGCCTGGTGCTGCTGGCCCGAAAGGGCGACGGCGCGCTCCGCGACGCGCTGTCGATCTACGACCAGGCCGTCTCGATCTGCGGGCACGCGCTGGAGATCGGCGCCCTCCGCCAGGCCCTGGGCGTGGTCGACGCCGACGTCTACTTCGACGTCACCGACCGCGCGCGCGCCGGCGACCGCGCCGGCCTGCTGGCGGGCGTCGACGGCGTGGTGCGGAGCGGCCACGACCTCGACGAGTTCGTCCACGGCCTGGCCGAGCACCTGCGCAACCTGCTCGTCGCCCGGACGACCGCCAGCGGCGAGCTGATCGAGGGCACGATGGCCACGCGCGAGCGCTACCTCGACGCGTCCCAGCCCTACGCCGAGGCCGACCTCCTGACGCTGCTGATGCTGGCCGAGGAGACGGCCGGCGCGCTCCGCGAGAGCCGCCAGCCGCGCCTGACGCTAGAGCTGGCGCTGCTCAAGATGGCGAGCCTGGAGGGCGCCGCCGACCTGGGCCGCCTGCTCCGCCGCCTCGACGCGCTGGAGACGGCCGCCCGGACGGGGACGCTGCCGCCCTCGCCGCTCACCGAGATCCGCGAGGAGCCGCCGACCCCAGCGACGTCGGCTCCGCCTCCTGCGCCAACCGCCGCCGCGCCGACGCCGGCTCCGGTGCCTCCGCCGCCTGCCGAGGCGCCCCGTCCCTCCGCGCCAACGCCGGCGCAGACCGCGACGGCTCCCCAGACCTCGCCCTCACCGACGCCCGCGCCGCGCCCGGCCCCCGCGGCTGGCGGCCCGGGCGGGCCACCGACCGCCCGCACCTCCGCGCCGACAGACACCGCCAGCGGGACCACGGCCGACCCGCCGACGACCTACACTGGCGCCCCGCCGACACCCAAGCCACCCGCCGAGCCGCTGGCGGCGCGTGTGAGCGAGCCCGAGACCAAGCGGGCGCCGTCAACCACGGCGGATCACCTCCACGACAACCCGCCGACGGACCTCTACGAGCAGGGCCGGTCGCCGTCCGGCCCGCCCCCGGCGCCGCCCGGTTGGGACGACGAGCCGGGCGGCGTGCCCGCGCCGCCAGCGCCCCGCCCGCCCGCGCCGGCACCGCCAGCGGCCCAGACGCCCGCGCCGGCCGGACGGCCCCGGCCGGTGTTTGGGCGCCCCGCGCTCCGCCGGCCCGCGCGCGGCGACGGCCAGGCCGACGAGGCCCGCCTCGCCACCGGCGACGGCCAGACCGGCCCGGCCCCTGGCCCGCCGGGCCCTGGCGCGAACGCGGACCCGCTGGGGCCCGCGCTGGCCGCCGTCACCGACGCCTGGGGCCGGTTCACCGACGCCGTCCGCGACCAGGTCGGGATCCGGGTGGGGGCCATCGTCAAGTCCGGGTCGCCGTACCGGGTCGCGCGTGGGGCGGTCGAGGTGGCGATGGACGACGCCTTCGGCGTGCGCGTGGCGACCGACAACGAAGACCGGCTGGCCGAGGTGCTCGCCGAGGTGCTCGGGGGCCCGGTGCCGCCGCTCCGCTGGGTGGAGGCGCCGACGGAGACCGTCGAAACCAAGGCCCAGGCCGACCCGTTCGAGGCGCTCAAGCAGATGCGCCAGAGTCACCCGGTCGTCCGAGCGCTGTTCGAGTCGTTCGGTGCCGAGATCGTCTGGCAGTAGCCGCGGTTCGCCGTTCGGGGTTCAGGGTTCGCCCGCCCCGCCACGCGCCTGAACACATACACCGCGTCACGACCACGCTGCCCAGCGCCTGCGAGCACAGTCTTTCGCAAGCCGAACCCTGAACCACGAACCCTGAACCCATGGACGGAACTCCCAACATGGCCGACCTCTTCGGCAAGATGGCGGACATGCAGAAGAACATGGCCGACACCCAAGCTCAGCTCGCCGAGGAGCGCGTGACCGCCGAGGCCGGCGGCGGCATGGTCTCGGTCACGGCCGACGGCACCGGCCGCGTGCTCTCGATCAAGATCGAGCCCGACGCCGTCGACGTCGAGGACCTGGAGCTGCTCGAGGACCTGGTCGTGGCCGGCGTCAACAAGGCCATCGCCGAGGCCGAGGCCGTCAAGGCGCGCAAGCTCCAGGAGGGCATGTCGTCGATGCTGCCGCCGGGCCTGGATCTTGGCGCCATGGGCCTGCCCGGCATGTAGCGCCCGCACGGCTGGCGGAGGGCCCCCGCACGGCTAGGGCCCTCCGCCAGCCGCGCGGCCCGTCGCCGCATCGCGGGCGTCCCGTAGAGGCGTGGCTCCCCGAGCGCGGTCCGCCCTCCGAGCCTCGCTGGGCCCTCCCGGTGCGGCCGCGCGTGTGACGGGTCGGCGTCACCGCCTGTCCCGACCTTGACCGTTCGCCCCTCCGCCCCACGATGCACCTGACCTCCGAGACCGTCGAGACGCTGGTCGAGCAGTTTTCCAAGCTGCCGACGGTCGGCCGCAAGACGGCCCAGCGGCTGGCGGCGTTCGTGCTCAAGATGCCGCGCGAGGAGGTCGTGGACCTGGCGCGGGCGCTGGTGGCCGCCAAGGACAAGGTCAAGACGTGCTCGGTGTGCTTCAACGTGACCGACGTCGACCCGTGCCCCGTGTGCCAGTCCGAGCGCCGCGACCGGTCTGTGATCTGCGTCGTGGAGGAGGCGTCGGACGTGATCGCCCTGGAGCGGACGGGCGAGTTCCGCGGCCTCTACCACGTGCTCGGCGGCGTGATCTCGCCCCTCGATGGCGTCGGCCCGGACGACCTCCACATCAGCGAGCTCGTGGCGCGCGTGGCGGGCGCCGCCTCGGCCCCGGCCGCCGGCGTCGTCTCCGAACCACCGGCCGACGCCGACCGCCAGCCGGGCGAGGCCGTGCCCGCCGAGGCCGAGCGGGTGCCGATCGCCGAGGTGATCCTGGCCATGAACCCCAACGTCGAGGGCGACACGACGGCCTACTACGTCGGTCAGATGCTCTCGCCGTTCGGCGTCACGGTGTCGCGCCTGGCGCGCGGGCTGCCCATCGGCGGCGACCTGGAGTTTGCCGACGAGGCGACGCTGAGCCGGGCCCTCGAAGGCCGCGCGGGGCTATAGAAGACACTGGGACGTCTCGGGCGGAGCGGGAGCCCCCACCGCACGGAGCGGCGACGAGCCGCCGCGGGCGGGTCTAGCTTGAGCGCATGTCCGAGATCCGTCGCGTCTGCGTCTACTGCGGCTCCCGCCCAGGCCTCCGCCCGTCCTACGCCCGCGCCGCCCGCCTCCTGGGCGCGCGGCTGGCGGCCGAGGGCATCGGGCTCGTGACCGGCGGCGGCAGCGTGGGGCTGATGGGCGTCGTGGCCAACGCCGTGCTCGACGCCGGCGGCGACGCCGTCGGCGTGATCCCGCGCGCCCTGGCCGACCGCGAGGTGGGCCACCACGGCCTGACGGCGCTCCACGTCACCGAGACGATGCACGAGCGCAAGGCGGCCATGGCCGACCTGGCGGACGCGTTCGTGGCGCTGCCGGGCGGGCTCGGCACGCTGGAGGAGATCGCCGAGGCGCTGACCTGGGCCGGGCTCGGCATCCACGCCAAGCCGTGCGCGCTGCTCGACGTGGATGGCTACTACGCCCCGCTGGTGGGCTGGCTGGACCACGGCGTCGACCAGGGGTTCGTCTCGGCCGAGGCGCGCGCCGGCCTGATGGTCGCCTCAGACCCCGACGCGCTCGTGGACCACCTGCTCGCGACCGCCGCCACCCCGCCAGGGACAGCGCCAGCTAGCGCCCCGGAGGCATGCTGAGCCGCCGCGCCGGCTGGGCGCTGGCGGTCCCCGTCGCCGCGGTGCTGGTGGGCTACGTGCTGTGGCCCAACCTCGCCACCTTCCGCCTGGGCCTGGACGCGAGCGTGCTGGGCGAGTTGTTCGGCGGTGGCCGCTCGGCCGGCACGCGCGGGCTCGTCAACTCCGTCGGCGTGTCGCTGGGGACCGTCATTGGCAGCGGCGTCATCGGGACGGGCCTGGCGTGGGCGCTGTGGCGCTACGACCTGCCGCTCCGGCGGACGCTGGGCGCGGTCGCCGCGCTGCCGCTGGCGCTTCCACCGCTCGTCGGCGTGCTGGCGTTCCTGTTCTTGTACGGCGAGTCGGGGATGCTGCCGCGCGGGCTCCAGGCGCTGTTCGGGCTGGAGACGGTGCCGTTCGCGTTCGGCGGCGTCGGCGCCGTGCTGGCGGTCCACGTCTACGTGTTCTACGTCTACGTGTACCTGTTCGTCGGCGCGAGCCTGCGCGACCTCGACGCGTCGCTGCTGGACGCCTCGGCGGACCTGGGCGCCGGCCCGTGGACCACGTTCCGCCGCGTGGTCCTGCCGCTCCTGCGGCCGGCCCTGATCGGGAGCTCGCTGCTGGTGTTCATGCTGTCGATGGCCTCGTTTACGGCCCCGCTGCTGTTTGCCGAGGGCGAGCCGTTCCTGACCACCCAGATCTACCAGTTCAAGACGAATGGCGCCCTCGACCGCGCCGCCGCCGTGTCGGTCGTGCTGACGGGGATCTGCCTCTTGTTCCTGGTCGGCGCCGAGGCCCAAGGCGCGGCCACGCGCGCCGCCAGCGGCAAGGGCGTGGGCCGGGGGCCGGGGCCGCTGCGGGGCGGCGCGCGCCTGGCGGCCGGCGTGCTGGTCGGGCTGGCGCTCCTGATCGTTCTGCTGCCCGTGGCGACGGTCGTCCTGCTGTCGTTCGTGGCCGAGGGGAGCTGGACCACCCAGGTGCTGCCCGACACGTTCACCTTGGGCAACTACGCCGCGCTCGCCACCGAGCCCGACGTGCTCGCGCCCATCACCAGCTCGCTGTGGATGGCGTCGCTGGCGACGGCGGCCAACGTGGTGTTCGGCGTGGCGACGGCCGTCGTGGTCGTCAAGGGCAAGGTGCCGGGGCGTGGGGCGCTCAGGGCGCTGTCGCTCTTGCCGTTCGCCATCCCCGGGACCGTCGTGGCGCTGGGGTTGCTGGTGGCGTTTGACGAACCGTCGGCGCTGGCGGGCGGCGCCGTGCTCATCGGGACGGTGTGGCTGTTGCCGCTGGCCTACTTCGTGCGCCACGTGCCGCTGGTGGTCCGCGCGGCCCAGGCGTCGCTGGAAGGGTTCGACGACCGTCTGAGCGAGGCCTCGGCGGATCTGGGCGCCGGCCCGTGGACCACGTTCCGCCGCGTGGTCCTGCCAGCCATCGCGCCGGGCGTGATCGCGGGCGCGCTGCTGACGTTCGTGACGGCGCTGGGCGAGTTCGTGGCCTCGGTGATGCTCTACGTCTACGCCAACCGCCCGATCTCGGTCGAGGTCTTTGCCCAGCTCCGGATCTTCGAGTTCGGCCAGGCCGCCGCCTACAGCGTGCTGCTGATGGCGCTGGTGGTGGTGTCGGTGGGCGTGAGCCGCCTCTTGGGCGCCAACCGGGCGCTGTAGCCGCGGCGCGGGGAGACGCCGGGCCGTCCGCAAACCCTAGCCGCCGGCCCCCCGCGTTACACCCGGCCCCCGGGCCCAGACGACGGCCCCGCCAGCCGCGCCCGCCAGCGGGGCGACGGCGCCTCCCGGCGGCCGGCGTGCTACTTCCTGCGCGCCGGCCCCTCGGCCCGCTCCTACCTTTCAGACGTCACCCACCGAGGCGCCCGCGCCATGAAGATCACCGTTTTGGGGGCCGGCACCGTCGGCTCTGCCGTCGCCATCGACCTGGCCCAGACCCCCGAGGTCACCCGGGTCCAGGTCTGCGAGTCCCAGCCCGTCACCCTCCGCGCCTTCCGCAACCTCCACGCCCAGCCCACGGTGCGCGCCTACCAGGCCGACGCCCGGGACCCGTCGTCGCTGGAGCCGATCCTGAGCGGCAGCGCCGCGGTGGTGTCGTGCGTCGGGCCGGAGCACAGCGACCGGCTCGCCCGGCTGGCGCTCGGCCTGGGCGCCCACTTCGTGGACCTGAGCGGCCCCATCGCCGGCGGCCCCGGCGACCCGCTCGCCGACGTCGCCGAGCGCCGCCAGCGCTGGGTGGTGAGCGGCTGCGGGCTGGCGCCCGGCCTGGTGGGCGTGCTCACGATGCGCGGCGTCGAGTCGTGCGACCGGGTCGAGGCCGTCCGCATCCGCGTGGGCGACGTGCCGATGACGCCGCCGGAGGCGTTCCTCCACCGGCTGGCCCACTCCGCCGAGCGCCTGCTCAACGACTACACCGAGCCGGCGCTGGTGCTCCGCGACGGCCGGGTGGAGACGCGCGAGCCGCTGACGGGCCTGGAGCCCATCGAGGTGGACGACTTTGGCACGATGGAGGCATTCTACTCCAGCGGCGGGCTGGGCACGCTCGTCGAGTCGCTGGCGGGCCGCGTCGACCGGCTCTCCGTCAAGACGATCCGCTACCCCGGCCACGCCGAGCGGATGCGGTTCGTGCTGGACCTCGGCCTGGCCGACAAGACCTCCATCGACGTCCGGACGCACTTGAGCTACCGCGACGTCCTCATCCGCCGGCTCCGCCAGCGGTTGGGCGGCGCCTACGACGACGCCGTCCTGCTGCGCATCGAGATCGACGGCGCGCGCGGCGGCGAGGACGGCACGCTGATCTACGAGATGGTGGACCGGTGCCACCCCGAGGACGGGCTCTCGGCCATGCAGCGGTGCACCGGCTTCCCCGCCGCGGCGGCGGCCGTCCTGCTGGCCGAGCGCGCCCTCCCCGGCGGCGGCGTCGGCGCGGCGGCGCACGTGCTCCCGGCCGAGCCGTTCCTCGCGCGCCTCGCCGAGCGCGGCATCGTGGCCCAGGAGCGCTGGGAAGCGGCGGTCGGGGCGTAGAGGGCCGGGGCAGATCCCGTCCCGCTCTACCGGCTCCCAGTCACCGCATCGAGCCGTAGGCGCGCAGCGCGGAGCCGCTGTGGACGTTGCCGGCCGGGCCGCACAGCGTGACGCACAGCCGCGCCACCTCCTCCACGGTGACCCCGCGCGTGCCCGGCTCCTCGTCGCCGAACAGGATCATCGAGGGGGCGACGGCGGCGGCGGCGATGTCCTGGGCGCGGTACTCGGCCCCGACGGACTCCACCAGCCGCACGACGCCGGCCTTGGACGCGGAGTACGCCGCCTGCTCGGCGACGCCCTTGTCGACGCCCTGACCCGAGGCCAGCGCCACCAGCCGCCCCGAGCCGCCCGCGGCCAGCATCCGCCGCACGGTCTCGCGGAACACCACGAACGTGCTCGTCAGGTTCACGTCCAGCACCGTCCGCCAGTCGGCCAGGGTGGTCTCGGCGAACGGGCTGCCGGCCCACATGCCGACCGTGTGGACGACGCCGTCGGGCTCGCCCAGCGTCTCGGCGACGAACGCGAGCGCCCGGGCAGTCGAGTCCGGGTCGGTCACGTCGGCCTCGGCCGAGGCCCGGCCGACGTCGTGCCGCTGGCGGTCCAGGCCGGCGACGTGGGCGCCGGCCTCGGCAAGGTGATCGGCGACGACGCGGCCCAGCCGGCCGGCCGCGCCGGTCACGACGACGACGCGGCCCGACAGGTCAGGAGCGGAGGGGGCGGTAGGCATAGAGACGGGATGCGAGTGTCAGGGGCGAATGCGACGGCGGGGCCGCGTGCCGGACGTGGCCGAACGGATGCCACACGCCGCGAGCGCCCGTTTACTCGGCCGATGTGTGATCGTGGACGACCCGCCAGCCGTCGGGTGTCTCGGCCAGGACCAGGGTGAACAGGCCGCCCGGCCCGGCGCCCTCGGCGTCGCCCGCCCGCTGGAGCCGCCAGCGGCCCCAGGCCAGCGCCCGCGTCGGTGACAGCGGCGTGATGGAGACGTCGGAGAACAGGAGCCGGCCCATCGCGGCGGCGTCGGGGTAGCCGCGGACGTAGCCGGCCAGCGCCTCGTCCCAGCCGCGGCGGGCCGTGCCGCCCGACAGGAACGTCAGGGTGTCGGCGCGGGCGTAGCCGTCCATAAATCCGCGCACCGAGCCCGAGTTCCACGCGTCCTGCTGGGCGTCGAGCGTGGCGCGGACGCCCGCACGGACGGCGTCGGCCGCCGGCGGCGGCGCGGGAAAGGCCGCCGGCGCGCAGCCAGCCAGCGCGACGAACGCGGCGAGGGGGACCAAACGGAGCATGGGGGCGGGGGCGAGACGGCCGGTAGACTACGCACGCGCCCGCCGACCGGCCGCCGACCGGCCCTCCGGGCGCGTGCCGGCCCGCTGGCGCCCGCCGCCAGCCGCCAGCCGGCCGCTAGGCCAGGCCTCCTTGGTTTGATCCGGTCGCGCCCCCACACCGCCGGCGGAGACGTCGCTGGGGCCCCCGTCCGGAGCCTAGTTCGAGAACAGGATGCGGAGCGATACGCCCCCGTTGAACTGCGTCGACACGCCGCCGATGCGGTCCGAGTTGGTCCGCACGTATTGCGCGATAAAGCTGGCCGTCACCTGGTTCGATACCGTGTAGCTGATCTGGGGCGAGATCTGGAGGCGCGAGGCGGTCTCGGGCGTCGCCTCAGAGAGCGCCTCGCCGGCGATGGCCAGGTCCACGTCGTTGCGGAAGGCGCGCGTCAGCGTGGCGTCGTCGGAGGCGAGGGCGGTCAGCTGGAACCGGATGTTGTTGTTGGGGCCGCCCAGCCCGAGCAGCCTCAGCCCCGTCCGCGCGTAGGAAAAGTCGACGCGCAGGTCGCGGGCCGTCTTCTGGTAGACTTGGGCCGAGGCGGCCTGGAGCGTCGAGGTCAGGGTCCGGTTGGTGGACACGCTGGCCTGGACGCCGCCTTTGAACCCGAACGTGAGCCCGATCAGCGGCTGGAACCGCTCGTTGACCGTCACCGTCGTCGGCTCGTCGTAGCCGCCCTCCGCCAGCGCGGCGTCGCCGGCGAACGTGAGCCCGTTGAACGCGTAGCGCCGGGCCTGCTGGTCGAGGATGGTCGCGAAGCCGGTCTCGGACGTCGCCGAGTACCCGTGCTGGAGGCTGATCTGGTTGGCCAGCGCCCGCAGCAGCGGCAGCCGCTCTAGGCCGGAGTACGTGACCGTCCAGTTGGGCAGCGGGATCGCGTACAGCCCGTTCGGCCCGAACCCGCCCAGGCCGCGCGCCAGCTCGGCCGTGAAGTCGTCCGCCAGGCCCGTCGGCGACCGGAACTCGGACTCCACCTCTTCTCCCCCGCCGGCCGCCGCGAGGTCGCGGGCGTAGCGCTCGGCGTGGCGGGCCACGACGCCCTCGTAGCTGCCGCCGAACGCGAACACCGTCGTGGAGCCGGTCCCCGAGCGCCGCCCGAACGAGGGCGCCACCTCGCCGCCGTCGTCGATCTGGAAGTTGACCTCCTCGGCGTCGCTCCAGGCCGCCCGCCAGTTGAGCCCGATCGACAGGCCCTTGAGAGGCGTCAGCTGAGTCCGGGCGTCGACGTCGTGCTGGGCGCCGAGCAGGTCCGAGAACGTGTTGAAGGCCGGGTTCTCGCCCACCCGGCGGTCGAGCCCCAGCTCGCGCGAGAGCCCCAGGCGGTAGCCCAGCGGCGGGGCGGCGCCGGTGAACGCCGAGAGCAGGCTGAACGCCTGGCCCTCGAGCCCGCTCGACGCCGTGGTGGTGGAGCCGCGGTAGGTCAGCGAGACGTCGTCGACGGCCGTCAGCGACAGGAACACGTCGCGGGCCAGGCCCAGCGGGCTAAAGCCGCCGCCCGCCGACGAGTCCGCCGCCGGCTGGCGGGGCGCGCCGCCGGGGCCGTTGCGGCCGGCGGCCGCCTCCATCTTGCGGTAGAACGGGAACAGCCGCCAGAGCGTCCGGGGCTGGATGCGCGCGCCGGTCTGGATGGACGCCTGGGTGCCCGCGCTCGCCACGTCCAGGTCCGGCGCCAGCGCGTTGGGCTGGTCGCGCCACGAGTAGTTGGCCGAGTACCCGATGGGCTGGATCTGGAGCCACGAGAGCCACTTGAGCTTGGTCGGGTTGATCCGCAGCGTCGCCGTGGCGCGCTGGGTGTAGGTCTGGGTCCGCGCCTCGCCGCCGAACGCGTTGCCCAGCGCGCGGGTAAACGGGAGGACGTCGAGGTCGGCGCCGCCCAGGATCTCGACGCGCGAGCTGGGGAAGGCCCCGCCGTCGAACCCGTCCAGCTCCGCCAGCAGGTCGCGGTAGACGACGCCCGACGTGTCCCGGGCCGCGACCGGGCTCAGGTCGTAGACGCGCGAGAAGCCGCCGCCGCGCTCGCGCACCAGGATCCGGAAGGCCTCGCGCTGGCCGGCCGCGCCCAGGTCCTGGGACACGTTGGAGGCGAACGACGTCTGGAGGAACGGGAACGGCCGGTAGCCCACGTCGATCTGGCGGCCGTGGTCGAAGCGCTGCGTCCGCCGCGTCAGCGCGCGGAAGGTGCTGACCGAGTCGGGCTCGCCCAGGAACTCGGCGCCCAGGCGCGGCCGCGTGGCCGACGTGTTGCGGCCCACGTCGGCGGAGAGCGCGAGGTTGGACGGCAGCACGTTGAGGTCCAGCCCGCCCAGCAGGCCGCCCAGCACCGGCACCGACTTCGCGAACCCGAACGGGCGGACGGTCAGCGGCTTCGGCACGGCGATCCGGTAGCCCAGGTTGCCGGTCCACTGGTCGGTCGAGGTCAGCTGGTTCGAGGGGTTGCTGCCGTCCTGGGCCACCAGCGTGTAGGCGGCCGTGAGCCCGTCCAGGGTGTAGCGCAGCCAGGGCGAGCGGCTCCCGGTCTTGGACGCCTGGACGCGCAGGTTGCGCGACGACGTCTCGGTGCGCGCCCGGTCCAGGATGGCGTCGGCGCGGAGGCTGGCCGGGACGGCCTCGGCGCCCTCGGTCTCGCGCGCGAGCTCCACCAGCTCGTCGAGCCGGACGTCGCCGTTGTCGGGGTCGTAGCGCGGCGTCGAGCCGTTCTCGGTCACCGAGAACGAGACGGGGATGGACCACCCGAACCGCTCGGGGATCAGCTTGTGCGCGTTGAACGACGACTGCAACGTGAACGCGCTCTCGCTCGCGAACGACCGCCCGCCCAGCGCGCCGCCGAGGTCGCCGAACCCGTCCTGGGTCATGCTGAACCGGGCCGTCATGTTGGCCACGTCGGCCAAGACGGCGGTGGCGGTGAGGAAGCCGCTGGCGCCGCCCTGCTCGTCGTAGCCCGTCGCCCGGAGCTCGTTGAACCACACCGAGACCGTGTCCAGCCGCCCGACCCCGCCCTGGCCGTTGCGCACGCCCAGCACGATCGTGCGCACGTCCTGGATCGAGGGCTGGCCGCGGACCGTGACCCGGGCGCCGGGCGGGGCGCCCTCCACGCCCGAGATCGTGTACCGCTGGCCGATGGGGACCTGGTCGCGGTCGCGGCCCAGCTTGGCCCGGTTGAGCTCCGAGATCTGGACGTTGATCGGGTTGAGGTCACGGCCCGGCTCGCCCACGTTGGTCTGCCACAGGCTGTCCGAGCGGGCGCAGTTGAACGGCTGGAGCGCCGGGCACGGCGGGAACGCGGCCGACGCCTGGCCGTCCGGCCCCACCAGCCGGGCGGGGTCGAAGGGGTAGACCGGCTGCTCGATCTCGTAGTAGTTCTCGCCCTCGTCGTCGCCGAAGCGCACGAACACCTGGACGTTGTCGTCGCGCCGGAAGCCGTCGCCGTGGATGGCCATGCGCAGGTTCGAGTACTTGGTCAGGTCCAGCGGGCGCGTGGCGTAGGAGCGCGTGATGCCGGTGCGGCGGCCTTCCGCCAGCCCCTCGGCGCGGAAGATCAGCGCCTGCTCGCGCGTGGCCCGCGCCTGCCCGCTGGCCACGCGCGCCGTGTTCTGGATGGTCCCGCGCGGGATGGCGTAGGTGGCGCCGCCCTCCTCGTTGTTGATGGACTCGATAAACAGCTGGGGCGCCTCGCCGCCCTGGCTCCCCGCCGGGTCGCCGGGCTCGTCGGCGAAGCCGACCACGCCCGACTTGAGCCACTGGCTGCCCACCAGCTCGAACGACGCGAACCGCAGCGTGGCCGGGACCTGGTGGCCCGTCGTCCACAGCCGCACCGACTCGACGCGCGAGAAGTCGTCGTCGGCGAGGCCCACCGACGTCCGCTCCGGCGCCTGCGTGCGGACCGGGATGCGGAGCAGGTACCACGTCTGCTCCCGGCCCTGGTCGTCGGTGGTGGTGAGCGGGTTCTGGAAAAACGGGCTCGCCCGCAGCCCCGCCTCCGAGAGCGGGATCCGGTAGCGGTGGAACGACTCCGAGGTCTCGACGGTGTTGTTGCCGTTGACGTCCTCCGAGTTGGGCTGGATGGCCACGCCGCGGCCGTCGTCCACCAGGTTCTGCTGGGCCAGGGCCGAGTTGACCTCGGAGGCCGGCAGGTAGTGCGCGAACCGCTCCTGGACCGTCGCGCCCCCGGCCGTGGACGGGTAGCGCTGGGTGTCGTTGAAGCGGGGGTCGGTAAAGTAGTAGTAGTCGTCGCCGGAGGGGTCGAGGGCCGCGCGGCGCTGCTCGGGCGAGTTGACCGGCAGCCCGTCCAGGAACGGCCGGAACCGCTCCTGCTCGGAGACCGGGTAGCCGGCCGGGCCCAGCGACGGGAGCGACGGGAGCCCGTCGAGGCCCAGGTCCTCGGTGCGCCCGGTCTCGCCGTTGATGTTGACCAGCCCGTCGGTCAGGCCCACCGAGCGGCGGCCCCAGCTGTCGATCTCGCCCGCGGCCTCGCCCGCAGCGAGCGTGGTGGAGCTGATCAGGCCGTCCTCGGAGTTGAGGAACCCGTTGGGCAGCACGTCCTCGTTGAGGCGGCCCAGGTCGAGGTACATCACCGCGCCCTCGCTGACCGGCTGGCGGCCGTCCTGGCCGCCCAAGGGCGCGAACACCATCTCGACGAACTCGACGTTGTTCTGGCCGTCGAAGTTGTTGTAGGCGTTGGAGATGGCCTGGGTAAATCCGCCCCACACGTCGGCCGGGTTCTGGGCGAACGCGCCGGCCAGCTGGCCCGAGTAGTTGTACGGCCCGCGGCGCGTCGGGTCGAAGTAGAGGTCGAGCAGGTCCAGGTCCCTCGCCTCGCCCGACTGCGGCGGGGGGCGCTGGGGAAACAGCTCCAGGATGGGGACCGGCTCGGTGGCGGGCGTGAGCAGCCCGGCCTCGCTAAAGTCGGCGTAGTTGGTGCGGCTCAGCGTGTACCACGTGAACAGGCCCCGCCAGTTGGACGGGAGCCTCGGGTCGGTCACGTCCACGCTGGGGCCGCGGAGGGTCTCGTCGCCGAACGCGCCCGTCGGCGGCGCCGAGATCTGCCACCCGGCCGGGGCGCCGAGCGCGGTGTAGGTGTTCTCGCTCTGCTCGAAGGCGTCGATGTAGCTGATCCCGGCCAGCTCGTCCTCCGCAAAGTCGCCGCCGCCCTTGCGCAGCGCGTCGCGCGTGCGGTCGTAGGCGAGCGTCTGGGGGTGGCCCGGGCTCAGGCGCGCCACCTCGCCCCGGACCTCGAAGCTCGACGGCGCCCGGGTCTGGATCAGCGGCAGCGCGTCGAGCGCGCGCGTGAGCCAGCGCGGCGCGGCCCGGTAGAACCCGTCGACCCCGACGATGGAGTTGTTGAGCGCCTCCTCCCCGATCAGGAACTTGTCGCCCAGCGGGCGCTCCGCCAGCCGCATCATGGTCGCGCCCAAGGTCAGGTCCTCGCTCAGGCGCAGGTCGGCGCGCAGGCCCAGGAGCGACTTGGAGCCGATGGAGATGAACTTGTTCTGCTCCACCGACACCCGGACGCGCTGGCCCGGCTGGAGGTAGGTCGCGTTTACGATCTCGACCGTTCCGGCGTCGTAGTTCACGCGGTAGTCCACGCCCTCGCGCAGCGGCTGGTCGCCGGAGGTCACGATCACGGTGCCCTCCACCAGCTGGAAGCCGATGTTGAACACCGACTGCGAGGAGCTCTTGTACTCGCCGACGACGCGGTAGCCCGAGAGCCGGGGCAGGCGGTCCTCGGCCCGGTCCGGGAGCAGGTCGTAGAGCGTCGCCCGGCCGCCGATCTCGCCCGCGTCCTCGACGGTCGGGGCGTAGCGCTCGAGCGCCTCGGCGCGCGTCAGGCTCCCGTAGTCCACCCCGATCCGGCCGTTGCCGCTCCCGATCGTGCCCACCGTCCAGCCCTCGCCCACCAGGTTGCGGAGGTAGTCGCCGAACGGCTGGCGGACGGGGAAGATCACGCGCCCGCGGTCGGGGTTGACCGTCACGCCGGAGCGGAAGTCGAACCGGTCGTCGGGCGTGGCGCGGCCCTGGCCGTTGACGCGGTCCAGGCCCAGCACCTCCAGGAACGTGCGCTGCTCGAACGAGAGCTCGTCGGCCGGCGGCAGCTCGCTGGCGCTCTTGCCCGGCGGCTCGAAGGTCACGCCGAGCGAGAAGTTGGGCTCGCTCAGGCTGGTCCCGCCGACGCGGTAGACGTTGCGCAGCGTGAGGTCCCAGAGCGGCGACGCCGGCGTCGGGTTGTCCGACCGGATCAGCTTCAGGACCGTGCGCGGGCCGGTCTGGATGGCGCCCTGCGCCGGGTCGCCGTAGTCGCCGACGCTCACGAGCGTGCCGTCGCGCCGCTCGTACTGGTACGCCACCGCGATCAGGTCGCCGTCGGAGAGCGCGGTCGTGAGCGAGATCCAGCCCAGGTTCTCGTCGACGGTGTAGTCCACGTTGGCGATCAGCCTCCGGAACACGTTGTTGGCGAAGGCGCCCGTCGTGGGCAGCTGGCGGTCCACGTTGTCGTTGACGCTCACCACGGTGACCGTGGAGCCGTTGTCGCGGATGGCGTCGAGGTAGCCCTCGCTGTACTGGTCGAGGCCCGGGTCGGGGAGCGGCGCCCCGCCGACCAAGTCGTTCTCGCCGGGGTAGCGGCCGGTGGTCGCGTCGAACTCGCCCAGGTACGCCTCGCCGCCGTCGAGCACCGCCGGCGGCTCCGCCAGGTCCGCCAGCGCGACGGCCCATGTGGTCTCGATGTTCTGGTTGCTGGACGTGACCAGCCCCGGCTCGTGCTTCCACACCTCGATGCCGACGAACCGGCCCAGGTCGGGCGGCAGGCGCGGCGTCTGGGGCTGCTGGTGGGCGCGGTCCCACCAGTTGTGGAAGGCGTAGCCCAGGAAAAAGTGGGTGTCGTCCTCGTAGTTGTACGGCGCCAGCCGGAACGCCTGCACGTCGGTGCCGCCCTCGAACACGCGGTCGACGGTCTCGGCGTCCTGCTGGCTGGCGACGGCCGTCAAGGCGAGCGGGCCGAACTGGAAGTCGGTGCGGATGCCGAACAGCTTCTGGCCGCCCTGGATCAGCCGGGCCGGCGTCTGGAACAGGACGTTGCCGGCCTCGATCCGCTGGACGATGTCGTCCTCGTAGCCGGTGTAGACCAGCGACACCTGGTTCTCGAAGTCGAACGCGCTCTGGGTGTCGTAGTTGACGTTGATCGCCAGCTTGTCGCCGATGGTCCCGGCCACGTTGAGGTTGAGCTCCTGGCCAAAGTCGGGCGCGAACGGGTTCGCGTTGCCGGCCGAGAGCGCCTCCTGCCGGTCGCTCTGGTCGTAGCGGACGCCCAGGTCCACGTTGGAGGTGCCGTTGACCGTCAGCGCGACCTCGTTCTTGCCGAACAGCGTCCGGAAGGCGCTCTGGTCGCCGCCCGGGATGTCCACGGCGAAGCCGAGCCCGCCGCGCCCCCTCGTCTCGCGGTCGGAGCGCTGGGTGGCCAGGGCCCGGAACTGCTCGCCGACGGCCTCCCGGCGGCGCGCGGCCAGGAACGCCTCCAGGGTCAGCGTGGCCGGCGCCCGCACGTCGCCGCCGCCGACCGTCTCGCGGACGCGGTAGGCGTAGGCGGACGTGTCGAGCGTGACCTCGCGCGTCCAGTACGAGCCCAGCCGGCCGCGCACGCCGGGCAGGCGGCGGGCCACCACCGAGACGCCGGGGCCGATCCCCAGCGCGCGCGGAAAGTAGGCGCGGGCACGCACCGTGCTGTCGGCGTCGGTGGTGTCGGCCGCGACCGCGCCGGCGCCCCCGGCCCCCAGGCCGTCCGTCACCAGACTGTCGGCGAGCGGCCGGGCTACGGCGACGGTGTCGGCCCCGCTCGAGTCCGCCCCGCTGGCGGGTACTGCTGGCGGCCGGTCGAGCGTGTCGAGCCCGACCCGGCCGGGCACCGCGCCCACGGCCACCGAGTCGGTGTCGGCGGGCGCCGGCGTCCACCGGCCGCCGCCCGGGCCGGCCGCGGCCGGGTCGGGCCGGGCCACCACGGCCACCAGCGCCGCCAGCGCCAGCGCGGCGAGGGCGGCGGGTCGGGTAGAGCGGGTCCGTGGGGACGGCTCGCGCACGGCGGAATCGGCTACGGTCTGGCCTGCCCGGACCTCGGCTGGAGCCGGGGCGCACAAGGGGGGAGCAAGCGGGAGTAGCGAACGCGGCGATACGGTGCGGGCAGACGGCGACCTCCGGCGGCACGACGCGGGGGCCGCCGACCAGACCCCCGAAGCTACCGGCGCCAGCCGGAGCGGACAAGGGAGCTTCAGGGTGCCCCTGGCGGGGGCACCCTGCGCAGCACGTCTGGCCAGCGGTGGATCCTTTCCAGGCCGTCCTGCGCCGTTTGCACGGCCTCGCCCCGGCCGGACGTCCGAGCACGCGGGGCCGCGCTACCCGTCGTAGGTGTCGTCGCTCAGGTCCAGCGCCCTGCTGTCCCGCACGCCGCGCAGCAGGCACGGGTGGAGGTCGGGGCCGTCCGGGTCGCCGTGCAGGACCGAGATGTCGCCGGTGGTCTCGAGCACGACCGCGCGCACCTGGTCGGGCCGGAGCACGTTGGCCTCGCGGAGCTTGGCCCACACGTCGTTCTCGGTCACGCGCGCTTTCCTGAGGTTGTCGCGGAGCATCCGCCCGTCCGCCATCAGCACGACCGGGTCGTTGTCGACCAGCGCCGAGAGGCCATGGCGGCGCCCCCACGAGACGGCCGCCTGGACGGCGAACAGGGCCACGAGCGCGACGGCGCCCTGGGCCAGCGGCGGGCTCCGGTTGAGCAGCGTCGAGGCCAGCACGGCGCCGGTCGTGATGGTCATGGCAAAGTCGATGCCCGACATCTTCGAGAAGCTCCGCAGGCCCACCACCCGGACGAGCAGCACGAGCAGGGCGTAGACGGCCAGCGTCGAGGCCACGACGCCGAGCAGGGCCGTGGGGGAGGCAGCGAACCAGTCGGTCATCACGGGGCGGGAAGGGCGGGCGCGGAACGTACGCGCTCCCCGCTGGCGACGCGCGCCGCCAGCGGTCCGGGCCGGCCCCCCGCGGCTCAGGTAGCGACGTGCGCCTCGGGGGCGAAGCCGAGCGCGTCGAGCACGTGGTTGAACACGTCCGGCGGGAGGTGGCCGCCGCTCGCCTGGTCGTGGCCGTGGCCCCAGCGCCCGTTCCAGCCCGGCGTGTCGATGGACTGGAAAAGCTTCGGCAGCGACAGGCCGCGCCGCGAGGTCCGCGTCGAGAAGGCCACCACCCCGTCGAGGTATCCGGTGTTGGCGCAGATCACCGGGTATCCCTTGAGGCGCCCGCGCCACTGCTGGGCGATCAGGGGGTGCACCTGGGCCGCCGAGTCGATGGTGACGAGGGCAAAGCGCAGGTCGTCCGGCGCGAGGTCCGGGGGCACGTCGGGACGGCGCCCGGCGAACGCCGGCGCGGCCCTCCTCGCCTCCGCCGTCTCGCGCTTGACCAACTGGCGCGCGGCGTGGAGCCGGTCGGTGGCCGGCGTCTCGGCGGTCGCCAGCGCCTTGGGGCCGTCGAAGGCCATCAGCGCGTCGAGCGCCGTCTGGGCGTCGAACGTCGGCGCGCGCCGGGCGGCGTTGACCAGGGCGACCGTCTCCTTGAGCCACTTGGCCGTCACGTCTTTCTTGGTCTGGGCCAGCGGCGGCCACGGCGCCTTCTCGCCCAGGTCCGAGATCACGCCCACGGCGGCGACCCAGTCCAGGTCCGCCACGTCGGTCTCGCCCGCCAGCAGGCTGTGGGCCAGCCACGCCGAGCACGGGATCGGGTCCCAGTCGTAGCCGCTGACCACGAACGCGCCGGCGGGCGCCCCGCTCGGCCGGTGGTGGTCGACGTAGAGCACCGGCACGCCGAGGGTTTCCAGCGTCCCGGCCTCGTTCACGCCCAGGTCGGTCACCAGCAACGCGTCGGGCTCCAGCGCCGCCAGCCGCTCGCGGGCCGAGTCCGAGAACGCCGACTCGTCGCGGCCCGACGGCACCACCACCACGTCCGCCAGCCCCAGGCGGCCCAGCCCGCGGCCGAACACGGCGCCGGCGCCCAGCCCGTCGGCGTCGAAGTGGCAGAACGCGACCACGCGCCCGCCCGGCGGCACCCGCCCGAGCCACTGGCGGAAGGTGTCGCGCGCGTCGGCGAGGTGCTGGTCGAAGGTCATGGAGCGGGGCGGAAAGGAGGGTCGCAGTCGGCCGAGGTCGGGAGCCGGGCGAGCGCCTTCCGCCCTCCCCGTTCCCCCATCTCCTATCCGCCCGACAGCGCGGCGACCGTCGCGAGCGTGTCGATCTCTTGGGGCGGCTTGTCCTGGCGCCAGCGCACGATCCGGGGGAAGCGGAGCGCGTAGCCGGCGCGGTGGCGCTTCGAGACCTGGACGTTGTCGAAGGCCACCTCCACCACGACCTCGGGCACGACCGTCCGCACCTTGCCGTGGGCGAACGTCTCCAGCGTGTGCGCCTCGAACCACTCGGTGAGCGCCGCCAGCTCGGCGTCGGTCAGCCCGGAGTACGCCTTGCCGACGTTGAGCAGCGTGCCGTCGCTCTCGCTCGTGCGGACGGCGAAGGTGAAGTCGGACAGCAGCTTGCGCCGGCCGCCGTGCCCGCGCTCCACCGACGTCACGACCACGTCCAGCGTGGCGAGCGCCTTTTTGACCTTGAGCCAGTCGCGCCCGCGCCGGCCGGGCTTGTAGGGCGAGTCCAGGCCCTTGACCATCAGCCCCTCGTTGCCGCGCTGGCGGGCGGCGTCGAACAGCTCGTCGAGTCGGTCGAGGTCGTCCAACTCGGTGACGGCGGAGCGGCGGAGCGGGCCGCCGAACGGCAACCGATCCAGCAGCGCCTGGCGCTCGCGGTAGGACCGGTCGAACGTGGGCCGGTCGTCCCAGGCCAGCACGTCGTAGGCGACGAACGCGACCGGCGCCTGGGCCTGAAGCTCGGCCGAGGCCGTCTTTCGGCCCAGTCGCTTTTGCAGCGCCTGGAACGGCACGATGGCCCCGCCGTGCTCGCCGTCCGGCTCGACGGGCACGATCTCGCCGTCCACGATCACGCCGGCCGGCGACGCCTCCGCCCAGGCCGCCAGCGGGGCGACGAGGTCGGGGAAGGCGCGCTGGATGGCGTCCAGCGTGCGCGAAAACAGGGCGACTCGGGCACCGTCTTGGGCAACGCCGTGCAAGTCCGGACCGCCGGGGTCGGCGGCGACGTGGACCTGGGCGCGGATGCCGTCGAACTTGTCCTCGACGGCGACCGGCGGCGGCAGCTGGCGGCCCACCTCGTCGGCCAGCGTCCGCGCCTCGCTCGCCTCGGCGGCCGTCGCCAGCATGAACTTGATCGGGTGGAACATGCGGAGCGTCGCCTCCGCCAGCCGGCCGTGCCGAGCCAGAACCGCCGTCTCGCCGACGTCGCCGGTCAGCCGGTTGGCGCGCTTGACGGCCTTCAGCTCCCGCTCGTACAGCCGCGCGATGGCCGACTCGACGCCGCCCTCCAGCATCCCGATCCGGGTCTCGCCGGCCAGCAGCTTGACCAGGAACCGCGCCTCGACGGGCAGGGCGCGGCCCAGCACCTCGGCGACGAGCGCGGTCTTGGCCTTGCTGCCCCGCGTCCGGGCGACCTCGGCAAAAAACGCGTCGGCGTCGGCCAGCGTCAGCGTCGGCTCGGCGGGCGGCACCAGCGCGTCGAGCGCGGCGGCGGCCACGTCGCCCGGGTCGCCCAGGCGGACGAGCGACGCCTGCAAGTCGTCGGGCTCGGCGCCGGTGGCGCTGGCGGTCGCGTTCCGCAAGACCGAGAAGCCCACGTTGACGGTCCGCTGGTCGCTCAGCGGGAACACCCGGCCGGCGGCCCACCGCGCGGCCAGGCGGAGGTCGGCGTCGTCCAGGTCGGCCAGGAGCGCGCCCAGGCGGTCGGCCTTGTCGTGGCGGCCGGCGGTCTCGGCCACGTCCGCGAGGGCGGCGGCGAAGTCGGAGAACGGAGCAGAGTCGGCGTCGGGCATCGGACGTAGGTCGGCGGTCGGGGCGTCTTGCAACACGGCCGTACGGGTGGGGGCCTGCGACTGGCGGAGGCGACCCGCCAGCGGGCGGCGGGCTCAGTCGGTGCCGGGGTCGGCCTCTTCCTCGGGCGGCGCCCACTCCGAGTCCGGCGGGCGGCGATCTTTGTGGGGCCGGGCCTTTTTGACGTGCGGGCCGGAGACGCCCTGGCAGGTCGGGCAAAAGTAGATGATCCGCTTTTTCTCGACCGTCTCGCCGGTGTCCTCGTCCTCATACTCGTGCGACAACTGCTTGGCCTGGCGGACGTGGTCGTCGCAGACTAGGCACGGCAGGTTGGTGCGGCGGAAGACCCAGTGCCGCGTGTTCCAGGTGTGTGCGTGGGGCGAGTAGCGGAGGTCGCGGTCGGCGGCCTGCTGCTCTTGGACGGCCCGGGGCACCGTGCGCCCGCCTTCTCGGTAGGCCTGGAGGCCGATGCGCGGGACGGTCTCGGCCAGGCACTGGCGCTCGGCGTCGTCGAGCTCGCCGACCAGGCGCCACGGGTCCATGCGGCACTCGTAGAGGATCTCGGCGCGGAGGTAGTTGCCGATGCCGGCGGCGACCGACTGGTCGAGCAGCGCCGAGCCGACCTCGCGCTGGGGCTGGCGGTCCAGCCGAGCGAGGAACTCGGCGGCGTCGAACGGGCCGGTCTCGGGCAGCACGTCCGGCCCCAGGCGCGGCAGCGCGGGGATCTGCTGGTACGGGTCGCCGCGGCCGACGGTGAACTTGGGCGCCGAGTACAGCAGCGCCGCCGCGTCGTCGGTGACGATCCGTGCGCGCTCGCGGCGGTCGCGCGTGGCCACCTCGTCGGCGTCGGGCGCGACCACCATCCAGCGGCCCCACATGAGGTAGTGGGAGTGGAAAAACAGGTCGCCCTCGACCTGGCCCACCAGGTGCTTGCCGTGCGCCCACACGCGCTCGACGCGCTGGCCGACGAACGCGTCGGGGTGCTCCGCCAGCCAGGCGCGGGCCACCTTGGTGCGGGCGCCGAAGGCGCGGATGGTCCGGCCCGCCAGGGCGTCGTGCAGCAGGTCGGCGGAGCGCTGGACTTCGGGGCCTTCGGGCATTCGCGTGCGGGGGGAGCCCGGCCTCTATGGCCGGCCACCGCCAGGGTTCTGCCCGAGCCGGCGTTCGGGGTCCGCCCGATGGGGAACGCTGCCGTGCCGGCTCGGGCGCCTGTTTGCGCCGCCCGCGCCGCGACCGATGACGGGCTCACGCTCACGCTCGCGCCTATGCCTCCGCCCCACCCCCCGGTCACGCCCGCCCGCTGGCCCGTCGCCCCGACGCCGTCGTTTGTAGGCTGGCGGCCCCGCGTCCGGACGCCCTCCGCCCCGGCGCCGGCGCCCAAGCCAGACGAGCGGCCCAAGGCTCCGCCCAGGCCGTAGCGCTGGCGGTCCCTGTCGGCGATGACTTGCTTACGGCGTCCGCGTCCCCTCGCGCCACGTCGCGACCGCCAGCGTGGCCCAGCCGGCGATCATCGCGAGCCCGCCGACGGGCGCCACGGCGCCGAGCACGGGCAGGTCGAGGAGCACCAGCGCGTACAGGCTGCCCGAGAACACGACCGAGCCGGCCAGCAGCAGGCGCCCGGCCCAGAGCGCCGCCGCCGACTGGCGGAGGGCGGCGACGAGCGCGGCCACGACGGTCGCGAGCGCGTGTGCCAGGCCGTAGCTCGCGCCCGTCCGCCACGTCTCCAGGCGGTCGGGCGACACCGTATCCGCCAACCCGTGCGCGCCGAAGGCGCCGAGCGCCACCTCCAGCGCGCCGAGCCCGGCCGCGACGGCGGCGAGGTGCCAGGCGGCCCTCATCGGTCCGCGTCCTCGCGCACCGACAGCACCTGGAACGGCGTCGGCTTGCCGTTGACGCGGAGCGTGTAGCTGCCCGCCTCGAAGCCGCCGTCGAGCACGACGTAGAACCGGAACGGCCGCACGACGGCGGCGCACACGGTCTCGAGCGGCTGGCGCATGGTCAGGTCCACGGCGACAAAGTGGCCCTCGCGCGACTGCGTCACCTCGGTCAGCTCGGCGCAGGCGTCGGGCAAGGCGCCCTGGACCAGGACCTCGACGGCCACCGCGTCGCCCGGGGCCGGCCGGCCGGCCGCGCGCACGGCGACCGAGTCCACGACGGCCGGGTAGACCAGGTAGCGCGTGCTGTCGGCGATGGGCCGGACCTGCATCGTCTCGCGGCGGTCGTCGCTGCCGACGCGGTAGCCGTAGCGGTCGCGGTCGGCCCCGCTGGCGGAGGCGCCGGAGCCGCCGCACGCGGCCAGGCCCGCCGCGGCGACCATGAGCGCCAGCGGGGCGAGGGCGGCGCGCGTCACGAGCCCTGGCCGCCGTCGGTGGGCCCGGCCTCGTCGGGAGCCGCGGGCGCGTCGGCGGCGTCGGGCGATCCGGGCGGCGGCGGGGCCGGCTCGCCGTCGCCGGCCAGGATCGCCGCCTCCGGGTTCTCGTCGGTCACCGTCTCCGCCGGGGCGTCGCCCCACAGCCGCTCCAGGTCGTAGTGCGCCCGCAACTCGCGGTCGAACACGTGGACCGCCAGGTCGAAGTAGTCCAGCACGATCCAACGGTTGGTGCCGGGCTGGCCCTCCTTCGACATCGGCCGCTCGCCGGCCCGCTCGCGGATCGCGTCCACGATGCCGTCCACGATGGCCCGGATCTGGAGGTCCGACTCGCCGGTGGCGAGCACGAAGTAGTCGACCTCGCCCGAGATGCCGCGCAGGTCCATCACGGTCACGTCGAGCGCGCGTTTGCTCAGGGCGGCGTCGAGCGCGATCCGCGCCAGATCGCGGCCGGACGTGGGGCCGGTGCGACGAGGTCGGGACGATTGGGTCTGGGCTTCGGACATGATAACGTGTAAGGCGAGGGGGACGGGGCCGGGCGTCCGTGGCTCACTCCGCGAACGGCGCTAGCGCGGGGTAGTCGGCGCCGACAAAGAGCGTGACGTCGAGGGAGTAGTCGGTGGTGGGGCCGCCCGTCACCACGCGGGCGTCGCCGAGCCCGAGGGCCTGGGCGACGTGGCGGGCGTCGAGGGCCGTGCCCGAACGCACCAGGACCGTCGTTGTGTCCCGGCGCGCGGCGTTGCCGATCTCGACCACGTCGAACCCGCGCCGCCGGAGGTAGCCGGTGGTGCGGCCGGCCAGCCCGTCGGCGCCGGCGGCGTTGAGCACCTCGACCTGGATCCGCGCCATCTGCTCGTCGGAGCGCGTCGGGGTGGTGCGCGGCGTGAACACGCGCGTGGCCAGCCCGTAGACCAGCGCCGCCACCACCAGCGCGCCCACCACCAGCGCGGCGTTGAGCAGGGCGCTGCCGAGCCGAGAGTCGGCCATGCGGCCCTACCGGCCGTCGCGGAAGAACAGGTCGTCGGCGCCGCCCACGCGCAGCGTCGCGCTGTGCTGGCGGCGGCCGGCGCCGAGCCCGTAGGCCGGCCCCATGCCGTAGGGCGAGTACCCGTACGGCGAGGCGTAGGCGCCGTAGGGGCTCTGCTGGACGCTCAGGTGCAGCACCGCGTTCTTGGTCGGCCGGTACGCCAGCTCGGCGTTGCGCAGGAACACGCGCGTGCCGTCGGTGCCGCCCAGGCCCAACGCCGACTGCGCCGCGTCGTCGCCGAACAGGTTGTGAGACACGCCCAGGTCCACCCGGCCCGCCAGCTTGTCCGACGGCTGCCAGCGCATGGACGCCGTGTACATCCCCAGCCCGACCGAGCCACCGGCTCCGCCGATGTAGGACGCCTCATACGACTGGCTAAAGTCGAGCGTCTCGGCGTTGAACAGGGACCGGAGCGACAGCGGGGCGCCCGGGGTGTCGGAGAGCGCGACCGGCGCCGGCCGGCCGGGCACGTCCGAAGCGCGCTGGGCGCTCGCGGGGACGGCGAGGGCCAGGACCAGAGCCAGGGCGAGCGTGCGCCCCGCGGACCGGGGGGTCGGCGAAGCCAGCGGGATCAGAGACATGGGACGGGCAGGGCGGGACGGGGCAGGATAGGCCGGGCGGCGGACGGAGTCAACGGCAGTCGGCGTGCCCCGTCGGGGCCTCAACGCCGCGAGAGCCGGGCTGGTGCCCACACCGACCTACCGTACTCGGTAGGGGCATACCGGCGGTATGCCCGTACGGCGATGGTCGGTGCTCAGGCGAGCTGCCGTGGTCGTGCAGAACACCGCCTACGCCGTCACGGCCTCCGCCAGCAGCGGCTCGGCGGCGCCGAGCGCGCCGTCGCGGCCCAGCACCTCGCCCAGCGCGCCCAGGCACAGGCGGACCGTCTCCGGCCGCGCGCCCTCGCCCATCAGCCCGATCCGCCAAGCCTTGCCGGCCAGGTCACCCAGCCCGCCGCCGATCTCCAGGCCGTACCCGTCGAGCAGCTGGCGGCGCGTGTCGGCGTCGTCGACGCCCTCCGGGATGTAGACCGCGTTGAGCTGGGGCAGCCGCTCGCCGGCGGGGACGATGAACTCCAACCCGAGCGCGTCCAGGCCGGCCGCCAGCGCGGCGTGCATCTGGGCGTGGCGGGCCCAGGCAGCCTCCAGGCCCTCGGCCTGCAGCCGCCGCAGCGCCTCGTGCAGCGCGTAGATCATGTTGACCGGCGCCGTGTGGTGGTAGGCCCGCTTGGTCCCGCCGGCCGGGTCCCAGTAGCCGGCCACCAGCGACACGTCCAGGAACCACGACGCGACCGGCGTGGCCCGCTGGCGGACGCGGTCGAGCGCGCGGTCGGAGTACGTCACCGGCGACAGGCCGGGCGGCGCCGACAGGCACTTCTGGGTGCCGGAGTAGACGGCGTCCAGGCCCCACGCGTCCACCTCGACGGGGACGCCGCCCAGGCTGGTCACGGTGTCGCAGATGGTCAGGCACTCGTGCTCGCGCGCGACCGCCGCCAGCGCGGCGGCGTCGGACAAGGCGCCGGTCGAGGTCTCGGCGTGGACGAACGCCACCACCTCGGCGCCGGGCGTCGCCGCCAGCGTCTGGCGCAGGTCGTCGGGGTCGACGGCGCGGCCCCACTCGGTCTCCACCATCACGGCCACGCCGCCGACGCGCTCGACCATCTGGCGCAGGCGCTCGCCAAACACGCCGTTCCGGCACACGACGACGGTCGTCCCGGGCTCGACCAGGTTCGAGACGGTCCCCTCCATGCCCGCCGTGCCCGGCCCTGAGACCGGCATCGTCAGGCGGTTCTCGGTCCGGAACGTCTGCTGGAGCAGGCCCTTGACCTCGTCCATCAGCCCGACAAAGACCGGGTCGAGGTGGCCCAGCGTCGGCTTGGCGAGCGCCGCCAGCACGTCGGGCGAGACGGGCGACGGGCCCGGCCCCATCAGCGTGCGGGCGGGCGGGTGGAAGGCGGGGACGGGGGACATGGCGCGGTGGACGGGCGGAGATGGATGGGGAGACGCAGACGAGGAGCGCGCGGCTCCGAGAACCGGGCGGGCATGGGAAACGGGGACCGGGAGCGTCCCCCGGTCCCCCACCCGGTTCCTCTCTAGAACTGCGCCGCCTCGGTCGAGTGCTCCATGGCGCCCGTCGAGGCCTGGCCGCCCGAGATCACGTCGCGGACGTGGTCGAAGTAGCCCGTGCCGACCTCGCGCTGGTGGCGGGTGGCGGTGTAGCCGCGGCCCTCGGCGCCGAACTCGCGCTCCTGGAGCTCGCTGTAGGCCGCCATGCCCGACTGGCGGTAGCCGTGGGCCAGCTCGAACATGGAGTAGTTGAGGGCGTGGAAGCCGGCCAGCGTCACGAACTGGAAGGCGTAGCCCATCGCGCCCAGCTCGCGCTGGAATTTGGCGATGGTGTCGGTGTCCAGCTTGGCCTTCCAGTTGAACGACGGCGAGCAGTTGTAGGCCAGCTTTTTGCCGGGGAACTGGGCGTGGATGGCGTCGGCGAACGCGCGCGCCTCGTCCAGGTCCGGGTGGCCGGTCTCCATCCACAGCAGGTCCGCGTAGGGCGCATACGCCAGGCCGCGGGCGATGGCCGGCTCGATGCCGCACTCGACCGGGAAGAAGCCCTCCGACGTCCGCTCGGCGTCGGCCTTGATGAACGGGCGGTCGCGGCCGTCCACGTCCGACGTCATCAGCGTGGCGCTGTCGGCGTCGGTCCGGGCGATGAGCACCGTCGGCACGCCGGCCACGTCGGCCGCCAGCCGGGCGGCGACCAGCTTGTTGACGAACTCGCCGGTGGGCACGAGCACTTTGCCGCCCAGGTGGCCGCACTTTTTCTCGGACGCCAGTTGGTCCTCGAAGTGGACGCCCGCGGCGCCGGCCGCGATCATGGCCTTCATCAGCTCGTGCGCGTTGAGGGCGCCGCCGAACCCGGCCTCGGCGTCGGCCACGATGGGCGCGAGGTAGTGCGTCGGGTCCGTCTCGCCGCCCGTCGCGGCCTCGGCCACGGCCACCTGGTCGGCGCGGAGCAGCGCGTTGTTGATCCGCTCGATCACCATCGGGACGGAGTTGGCCGGGTACAGGCTCTGGTCGGGGTAGACCTCGCCGGCCAGGTTGGCGTCGGCGGCGACCTGCCAGCCGCTGAGGTAGATGGCCTCCAGCCCGGCCTTGACCTGCTGGACGGCCTGGCCGCCGGTCATGGCACCGAGGGCGTTGACGTAGGGCCGGTCGTGCATCAGCTCCCACAGCCGCTCGGCGCCCAGGCGGGCGAGGGTGTGCTCGATCAGGACGGAGCCGCGGAGCGCGAGCACGTCGCCGGCGGAGTAGGGGCGTTCGATGCCGTCCCAGCGGGGGTCCTCGGCCCACTGGCGGGCGAGGTCGGCGGCGGAGGCGGTGTGGGCAGCGTTGAGTTCCATGGTTTGGGATGCGGAGACGCCCGGCGGGGCGTCTGGTTGAGACAAAACGAGAGATGTAGAGACGCTACGCCGTGGCGTCTCCGGGATTAAGCAGCCGGATCCGCCGTCGCAGGAAGGACCTCGACGGAGGCCCCGTCGCCGCTAGCTGGCGCTGTCCCTGACGGGGTGGCGGCGTCCGCCAGCGGGTCGGGCGAGACTGGGGCGAGGTCGGAGGCGGTGGCCAGGAACGGACGCATCTCGTCCTCCAGAAACACCGACCTGGCGTCGGCGGCGGCCTGGGCGTAGAGCGCGCGCTCGGCGTCGAGTGCCTGACCGGGCGCGGCGAAGGCCTCCGCCAGCTCGTCGGCGATCTGGGCCGATTCACGGTCGAACACCTGGCCGACCAGCTCGCCGGTCACGGTCTCGCCCGAGTCCAGCGTGACGGCCTGGGCGCGCCACTGGAACGTCTGGGCGCGGCTGATCTCGAGCGTGGCGAGGTCCTCCATCAGGTCGTCCCAGGCCACGCAGCCGATGCCCTCGTTCCAGCCCTTGAGGTAGGCGATGCCGACGCGGACGTTGGTCCGGAGCCCGTCCATCGTGTACGGCCCGCCGCCCTGGGGCATCAGGTCAGGCTCATCCAAATAGGGGATGACGCCCAGCTGGTTTTTGGCGTCGCCCAGTGTTTTGAGGAACGGCTTCATGGCCGGGCCGATGAAGTACGGGTGGCTTACCCAGCAGCCATCGTGGCCGATGGACGCCTCGAACTCTTTGTCCGCCACCACCTTCGCGGTTTGCTCGGCGCGGCGCTCGGGGTCGCGGCCGGGCGTAAAGGCGGCCATTCCGCCCATCGCAAAGGCGCCGTGGCGGTGGCAGACCGCGATCAGCTCCCGGGCATAGTCGCGCATCCAGGGCCGGTTCATGCCGATCGTGGCGCGGTCCGCCAGCACCCGGTCGGGGTGTGAGCGCAGGCACTTGATGTCGGAAAAGATCTTGTCCCAGCGGCCGCCGTTGAGGCCGGCGGCGTGGTCGCGGATCTCGTACAGGATGGCCTCCATCTGCAACGCCGCCGGAAGCGTCTCGATCAGGAACGTGGCGCGCATCGTGCTCCGGGGCAGCTCCAGCTCGTCCTCCACCAGCGAGAACAGGCGGTCCCACCACCGCGCCTCGGCGTGATGCTCGACTTTGGGCACGTAGTAGGCCGGCGTCTTGCCGCTGGCGACCAGCGTCGGCGCGGAGTGGACGGCGCACAGCGCCAGGTCCAGGATCCCGCCGGCGACCGGCTGGCCGTCCACCTGGACGTTGGACTCGTCGAGGTGGAGACCGCGAACGCGGACCATCAGGAGCGGCATATCGTCCGGGTCGAGGGCGTAGGTCTTGACCACGGCGCCGGTCTCGTCGGTTTTGACGGCCTCCAGATCGCCGCGGGCGGCGGCGGCCACGTTCTCGACGCCGGCCATGACGTTGGCCCACGACGGCTTCATGCTGTCCTCGAAGTCGAGCATCGCCGCGTCCGCGCGCTCGCCGTCGGCGCCGCGCGAGAGCATGTTGATGACCATCCGGGCGTTGTCCACCGGGCCGGTGATCTCGACGCGCCGCGTGAGCAGGTCGTCGGGCAGCGGCGCGACCCGCCAGTCGCCGGCGGCCTCGGGCGTGGTCAGGCGCTGGGGCAGCGCGCCGGCGTCCCACTCGGCCTGACGACCGGCGCGGTCGGCCAGGAGCGACTGGCGGTCGGCGTCGAGGGCCCGGTGCAGGCGGGCCACGAGCGCGAGCGCGTCGGGCGTGAGCACGCGTCGGGCGGCCGGGGTGCCAGCGCCGGCGTGCAGCGTAACGCCGTCGACGGCAGTGGGGGTGGGCTGGAAGGGCATGGGAGAAAAGGGCTGACAGCGAAACTTCGCCCAGGATATGACCGGCCCCGCTATGGTGCAAGCGTAATTACGCTGACCGGCAAACCCTTGACGGACGGGCCGATCTTTCCCCCTCCGTTCCGCTGCCAGCGAAGTCCGCGTGCCCAACCGTCTCCGCCTCATCCTGGGCGTCAAGCTCCGCGCGCTCCGCCACGAGCGCGGCCTGGGCCTCAAGCAGCTCGCCGGCAAGGCCGGCCTGTCGGTCAGCTACCTGTCCGAGATCGAGAAGGGCAAGAAGTACCCCAAGCCCGACAAGCTGGTGGACCTGGCGCACGCGCTCGGCGTGCCCTACGACGACCTGGTCTCGCTGCGCGTGGACAAGGGGTTGGGTGCGGTCAAGAGCGCCATCGAGAGCCCGCTCCTGCGCTCGTTCCCGTTCGCCCTGTTCGGCGTCGACCCCGAGGCGCTGGTGGCGCTCCTGGCCGGGGCGGAGGACAAGGCCGACGCGCTCGTCCGCGCCGTCACCGACGTGACGCGCGCCTACGACGCCCGCGTCGAGGACTTTCTGCTGGCCGCGCTCCGGGCCTACCAGCAGATCCACGGCAACACGTTCCCCGACCTCGAAGCGGTCGCCGACGGCCTCCGCCCCGAGCTGGGCGCCGGTGACGCGCCGGGCTTCGTCGAGGCCGACGCGCTGCGCGCCGCGCTCGAATCCCGGGGCTACCGGATCGACACGGAGCGGCTCCAGACCGACCCCGCCCTCGCCACCTTCCGCCAGGCGCTGGGCGCCGACGGCCGGACGCTCTACGTCAACGGCGCGCTCCGGCCGGCCCAGCTCGCCTTCCTCTACGCCCGGGAGCTCGCCTTCCTGGCCCTCGGCGCCCAGCACCGGCCCCGGACCTCGCCCTGGGTCCGGGTGGACCGGTTCGAGGAGGTGCTGGACAACTTCGAGGCGTCCTACGTGGCCGGCGCCGTGCTCTTGCCGGCCGCCGAGATCGACGCGGCCACCGAGGCGCTGGCGGACTCGGAGGCGTGGGACCCGAGCGCCTTCCGCGACTTGATGGCGCGGTTCGCGTCCACGCCCGAGATGCTGTTCCACCGGCTGACCCAGCGCGTGCCCCAGGCGCTGGGGCTCGACGAGCTCTACCTGCTCCGCTTCCACCACGAGACGGCGGCCCGCGAGGTCCGCCTGACCAAGACGTTCAACCTGAGCCGCGTGCCCGTGCCGCACGGCGTCGAGGCCGACGAGCACTACTGCCGGCGGTGGCCGTCGCTCCAGGCGCTCGCCGAGCTCGACCGCCGCCAGGCGCGCGCGGCCGGGCGCGGCGAGACCGACGACCGGCCCGTCGTGCTGGCCCAGCGCCAGCGGTTCGTGGGCGACGAGGTGCCCGCGTCCCCGACCGAGGGCGCCGAGTTCTTCGTCGTCGCCATCGCGCGCCCGCTGGCGCTCCGGCCGGGCGTGAACTCGGTGGTGTCGCTGGGGCTGCGGCTGACGAGGAAGACCAAGCGCCAGGTGCGGTTCTGGGACGACCCGGCGCTGCCGCGCGTCGACGTGAGCCTGACGTGCGAGCGGTGCCCGATCACGGACTGCCGCGTCCGCGCCGCGCCGCCGACGGTGCTCCGGGCGCGCGAGGTCCGGGACGAGCGCCAGGCCGCCCTCGACGCGCTGTAAGGCCGGCGCTGGCGGTCCGCGTCGGCAGGCTCACAGTGACCGCCAGCGGGCGGCGCTACAGGTCGCCTCCGGCCGACGGCGGGGCGTCCTCGGGCGTCTCGACGCCGTCCAGCGGGCGGTCGCCGATCTCGTTGCCGGTCTCGACCGGGTCGATGGCCTGGTCGTCCATCGTCTGGCCGTCGGGGCGCGACAGCGGGTCCACGTCCATCGGCGTGTCCGGGTCGGGGTCCGCCAGCTCGGGCGTCGCGTCGGGGGTAGGCGGAAGCTGGTCCTCGGAGTCGGCGCAGGCGGTGAGCGAGGCGGCGAGGGCGAGCAGCAGAAGCGGGCGGGTCATGGCGCGTGTGGGGGTGCGGTCCGCCAACCGAGCCGGGGGCTCCCTAGATCCCTCGCCGGGGCGCACAAAAAAGGGGCGGCCCCCAGAAGGAGCCGCCCCACGGGCCGGAGCCCAGTCGGCTACATGTTGTCGTCGACGTCGTCGGCGGCCTGCTCGACCTCGTTGCCGGCCTCGGTGGCGGCGTTCTCGATGTTGTCGCCGGCCTCGTTCATCTCGTCGCCGAGCTCGTCGACGCCGGCCTCCACGTCGTTGCCGAGCTCCGTCGCGCCGGCCTCGACCTCGTCACCGAACTGGTCGGCGCCGGTCTCGATGTCGTTGCCGATCTGGGCGGCGTCGGCCTCGATGGCGTCGTCCGTCTCGTAGGTGTCGACGTCGTCGCCGCAGGCGGCCAGGGGGAGCGCAAGCGCGAGGGCGAAAAGGGAGATCTTGGTCTTCATCGGTCTCTGGGGGTGTGGGTGAAACTGCGGCTCGGAGAGCGATCGCCGGCCACTCGGGGCCGAAGCTCCGAGCGGAAGGAGAACGGTGCCAAGCGAATTCTGTTGTCCACGCCATTGGTCGGGCGATTCTTCATTCTTGGACACTCTCGCCGTTCGGCCCGCGCCGCGTCGCGGTGGTGTCGGGGGCCAGCCTGCCGCCGGCCGCCTGGAGCGTGCGCGCGAGCTCGGCCAAGCCCGCCGCCGAGTCGGCGACGGCGGCCGTCCCCTGGCCCGCGTCGCGCAGCGCCCGGCCGATCGCCGGCCCGTCGAGCGGGTACGACTGGAGCAGGTTCCGCAGCGTCTCCAGGTCGTCGCGGATGTCCCCGGCGCCCGGCGCCGAGGCCGTGTCCAGCCGGGCGATCCACAGGTCGAGCGTCTGGATCGCCACCGAGGGCGAGGCTTCCGCCAGGTCGCCACCGACCAGCGCGGCCGTCGTCTCCGGCGCCACGTCGCGGACCATCGCCGTGTCGGGCAGCGCCCCCCGCCCCCGGTCGCCCCCCGGGCCGCTGGCGGAGTCGGTCGACGGGCCGCAGCCGACCAGGAGAACGAGGGCGAGCAAGGGCGCCGCGGACCGGAGGGCCGGCGGCATCAGCGGGGTCAAAGACATTCGGGCAGGCAGGAATCGGACGGGCGAGGAGACGTCGGGGGGCGGGCGTCGCCGCCCAACCGGGGGGTAGGCGAACCGCCTCTACAAAAAAAGGCCGCCGACGCCCTCCCGAGTGGAGAGGCGTCGGCGGCCGCGAGGCCGAGGCCACCGGGGCTTACATGCCACCGGCGAGCTGGTTGCCGGCCGACGTCAGCGTCGAGCCGAGCGTCTCCAGCGCGGAGTCGCCACCGGCAGCGCCGGTCGTGGCCGAGCCGAGGCTCTGGAGCGTCGCGCCGACGGCCGCGCCGTCGATGGGGCTGGCCGCCAGCTGCGTCTTGAGCGTCCGGAGGTCCGTGACGACGGGCGCGAAGTCGGGGTTGCCCTCGAGCTGGGCGATCCAGCCGTCGATGTTGTCGTTGGCGGCGGGGACCGAGAGCGCCGTCAGGCCACCAGCGTTCGTGACCGCGTCGACCGTGCCCTGGGCCGTGACCTCGGGGGCCATCGTGCCGTCGGTCATCATGGTCGTGTCGGTCGTCATCGGGTCCGGAGTCGTCACCGTCTCGGACGGCACCACGACGGCCGTGTCGGCGTCCGCGACATCGGGCTCCGAGGCGCAGGCCGCGAACGGCAGCAAGAGAGAAAGGGCGAGGAGGGAGGTGCGGGAGGTCATAGCGAGGGCGGAGGGTGGGGAGGGCGAGCCTGGTCCGGAGCTAGACAAACCCACAGGCAGAACCAAAGATCTGACCAAACCACGATTTCACAGGCACGTAAGGCGAACCCTTACCCCATGTTAGGACACGACTCTGACCGTCACCAGGAGCTGCCCCACGTGGCGCATCGTGTGCTCTGCGGCGTGGACCCACAACCCGATGTGGCTCGACGGCACCCGTGCCCGGCCCACGTAGCGCGCCTCCGCCAGCGAGTCGGGGTCGGTCTCGCGGAGCTGCTCCAGCGCCGCCTCCACCCCCTGGCCGAAGGCGTCGGCGAGGCGCGGAGGGGTCAGCGTGGGGTCCGGCACGCCCTCGGCGCCGAGCGCCGCCAGCTGGGACCGGGTGAGCGGCTCGTCTCGGGCGTAGGTCTGCATCCGGTCGAGGACGCCGGACAGGTGCTGGAGGTGGAACCCGGCTGAGGCCACGCCGCCCGGCCGGTCCCACAGGTGCTCCGGCGCCAGCCCGGCCGCCAGCGCCTCTACCTCGTCGCGGGCCTGGACGAGGGCGTGGGCGACGGGTTGGAGCAGCGGCGGCACGCCGTCCACCGGGCCGCGCAGCCAGGCTTCGCGCGCCGGCATCAGGGGCGCACCGGAGGGTCGCCCCCCAGGCTCGGCGCCGGGGCGGTCCGCCAGCGGCTGGCGCCGGGCGTCGGCAGGGTCGGGGGCGGAGGGGGCGCGGACGGTGCGGCGGAGGCGGTGGGCCGTAGGGTACCGCCGAACGGGCCGGCCGGCGCGTCTCCCCGCGAAGCGCGCGAACCGTACCGGCGCCCACGTGGTTTACCCGGCATGGACGGCCAGATCTACCTCGTCATCGTCGGGACCTTTTTCGGGTTCATCGCGCTCGCGTTCGTCCTCCTGTACCCGGTCTACCGCTTTATGCGCCGCCAGGAGCGCATGGCCGACGACTGGACGCCCGAGGCGGTCGCCCGGCGCCAGCGCCGGCCCACGCCCCCCGAGGACGAGCCGGACGCGTAGCTGGCGCTACAGGTAGCTGGCGCTACAGGTGGACCCAGGGGCGGAGCGTCTCCAGCTTTTTCTCGCCGATGCCCTTGACCTCCACGATCTCGTCCGGGTGCCGGAAGGGGCCGTGGGCCCGGCGGTGCTCGACCACCCGCGCCGCCAGCGCGGGGCCGATGCCGGGGAGGCGCTGGAGCTGCTCGGCCGAGGCCGTGTTGAGGTTGGTCGCTACGGGCGGCGCCTTGCCCGAGCGCCGGGGTGCCGCGGCGGTCTCGACGGCGGCGTCGGCGATCTGGGCCGCGGTCGAATCGGCCGTGGCGGCCGGGCCGTCCGGGCCGGAGGCGCCCGCAACCGCGGGCGGCGCGGCGGAGGCGACCGCGACCGTGTCGCTGGCGGCGGCCGCGAAGGCGGCGTCGGCCGCGGCGTACACGTCGGCCGGGACGGGCTCCGAGGTGGCCTGGAGGTGCTGCGCCACCGTGCCGCCGGTCAGCGCCAGCAGCACCGCCAGCGCCGCCGTGCCCTCGGGGCCGGAGAGTCCTAGGCGGGCTTGCAAACGGTAGAGCCAGCGCATGGATCAGGGGCGGGTGCCGAGGCCTAGACCCGCCAGCGGCCCCCGTCCAACCTTCTCGCCGCGGCGGCGCGGGCCGCCCGCGGAGACGGCGAGAGGGGCCCGGGCGCGGCGCGCCTTCCTGAAAAATCAAGGTCTGGGCGGCGCAAATCCAGGACAGGCCGGGTTAGCTTGCGCGTCTGCGCACGTGCGCCGTCGGTTGTTGCGTCCTGGGAGGCCGGGAGGCGCCCCTCGGGCTCTGCCGCGCCCACCCGTCCTCGTCCGGTCCCGCCACCGCCCCGCCCCGTGCTCAACCCGTTCTCGGTCGACGTCGCCATCGACCTCGGCACCGCCAACACGCTCATCCACGTCCGCGACAAGGGGATCGTGCTCAACGAGCCGTCCATCGTCGCGCGCGACCGCCGCAGCAACAAGCCGGTCGCCATCGGCCAGGAGGCGCTGATGATGCACGAGCGGACGCACAAGGACATCGAGACCATCCGGCCCCTGAACGACGGCGTGATCGCCGACTTCTCGGTCGCCGACGCCCTGATCCGCGGCTTTATCCGGCGCATCAAGCCCGGCTGGATGTCGTCGATCGGGCGGATGGTGATCTGCGTGCCCTCGGGCATCACCGAGGTCGAGCGGCGCGCGGTCAAGGACGCGGCCCAGAACGCCGGCGCCCGCCAGGTCATGCTCATCGACGAGCCGATGGCGGCGGCCATCGGGATCGGGCTCCACGTCCAGGAGCCGGTCGGCAACATGATCGTCGACATCGGCGGCGGGACGACCGAGATCGCGGTCATCGCCCTCAACGGGATCGTGGTGGACGAGTCGATCCGCGTCGGCGGCAACGAGATGGACGAGGCGGTGATGCAGTACTTCAAAAAGCACCACAACCTGCTCATCGGGTCGCGCACGGCCGAGCGGATCAAGTGCGAGATCGGGAGCGCCCAGAAGATCGACCCCGAGCTGGAGCTGTCGGTCAAGGGCCGCGACCTGGTCACGGGCGTGCCCAAGACGCGCGTGGTCTCGTCGGAGGACGTGCGCGAGGCGCTGCGGCCGTCGGTCAACCAGATCGCCGCCGCCGTCGTGCGCGCGCTGGAGCGGACGCCGCCGGAGCTGGGCGGCGACGTGCTCGAGCGCGGCATCATGCTCACCGGCGGCGGCGCGATGCTCAAGGGGCTCGACGAGTACCTCCGCGAGCGGACCGAGCTCCCGGTGTTCGCCGCCGACGACCCGCTGACGGCCGTCGTGCGCGGCACGGGCTTCGTGCTGGAGGACATCGACCTCTACATGCCCGTCTTGACCAACTAAGCGCCCCGCTGGCGGCGCCCGCCAGCCGGTGCCACGGCGCGGCCGAACCCGCCGCGCGCTGCCGAGTAGCCCCCTCCCCCCTCCCCCGACCGCCGGATGGCCCTCGCTCAACAGGTCTGGGAGCGCTCGCGCGACTACGTGATCTTCGCGGCGCTCCTGCTGACCGGAGTCACCTTGTTCGTCAGCCGCAACGGGCCGGCACTGCGGGCGGCGCGGGCCGCCAGCCTGGCGGTGACGGCGCCCGTCGAGGGCGTGTTCGAGCGGTGGTCCCAGTTCCGAGGCTCCCTGGTCGAGAACGACCGGCTGCGCACCGAGACCGCCACGCTGTCGGCCGAGGTGGCCCGGCTGCGCGAGGCCTCGGCCGAGAACGCCCAGCTCCGGGCGCTGCTCCAGTTCGAGGACTCGACCCAGACGCCGCGGGTGATCGGGCGCGTGGTCTCGAAGGAGATCACGGAGCAGACCAACCTGCTCACCATCGACGTGGGCGCGCGCGACCGGGTCCGGGTGGGGATGCCGGTGATCAACGAGCGCGGCGTGGTGGGCAAGGTGGTGCTGGTGAGCGACCGCTACGCGGTCGTGATGCCGCACCAGAACACCCAGTTCCGGGTGCCGGCCGTGATCGAGGCGCTCAGCCGCGAGGGCATGGTCCGCTGGGACGGCGTCTCGTTCGACCAGTTGACGATGGAGCGCGTGGTCAAGACGGAGCCGGTCGAGCGCGGGATGCTGGTGACCACGAGCCCGTTCTCGGGCGTCTTCCCGGCCGGCGTGCCCATCGGCCGCGTGGACACGGCGTACGCGGCGGCGGGCCGCAACGACTACGTGATCCACCTGACGCCGGCGGCGCCGATCTCCGAGGTCGGCTTCGTCTACGTGCTCCTCGTCCGCCCGGACCCGGAGCGGGCCATCCTGGAGGCCCAGGCCCGGGACTCGCTCGGGATCGAGCGCCAGCAGAGCGCGCTGGAGGCCCAACTCGAAGAGGCCGCCCAGGCCGAGGGGGAGTAGCCCGGGGCCCCGACCGGTCGCCCGCGCTGACCACACGCCCGGAGCCGAGACGCCGGCTCCGGCGCACTATGTTTCTTTCGTTTCCGTTCCGATGGCCCCCGGCCCCGCCTCGATGACCGCTCACCTCCGACTGCTCACGCTCCTGCTCCTCGCGCTGGCCCCGGCCGCCGCCGCCCAGCCCACGTCGACGCTCTTCGGGCTGGCGGACCAGGTGGACGGGGTGATCGACGCGAACGCGTTCTCGGACGCCTACTGGGGCGTCTACATCGTGGACCTCGACGCCGACCGGGTGCTCTACGACCGCAACGCCTCCAAGCGGTTTATCCCGGCGAGCAACATGAAGCTGCTCACGACGGCCGCCGTGCTCGACGCGCTCGGCCCCGACTTCCGCTACCAGACGCGGCTCTACGCCAACGGGCAGGTCCAGAACGGCACGCTGACCGGCGGGCTGGTCGTGCGCGGCGCCGGCGACCCCACCTTCGGCGGGCGCTACAACCGCGGCGACCTCACCCGCACGTTCCGCCAGTGGGCCGACAGCCTGCGCGCCGCCGGCGTGCGGCGTGTCCAGGGCACGGTGGTCGGCGACGACGACGTGTTCGACAACGTCCAGCTGGGCCAGGGCTGGCAGTGGGACGACCTGGTGTGGTACTACGGCGCCGAGATCTCGGGCCTCCAGTTCAACGAGGGCACGGTCCACGTCGAGGTGGAGGGGACGTCGCCGGGCCGGGCCGCGCGCATCGCCGCGGCGCCCGACTACGACTACGTCCGCTTCGTCAACCGAACCGTCACGACGGCCGGCGGCGACATCCAGGAGGGCTACTCCCGCGAGCTCTCCAACAACGTGTTCACCGTCACGACGTCGGTCCCGGCCGGGCAGACCGAGACCGAGGAGCTGTCGGTCGTCAACCCCACCGACTACTTTATCTCGACGATGGTCGGCGTCTTCCGCCAGCAGGGCATCGACGTCGAGGCCGACCTCGTGGACGTGGACGAGTGGAGCCAGAGCCCGCGCTACGAGACGATGCGCCAGATCGCCGTCCACCAGTCGCCGCCGCTGGCGGAGATCGTGGAGCAGACCAACACGGACTCGAACAACCTCTACGCCGAGCACCTGCTCCGCACGATGGGCTCGTACGTCTACCAGGACAAGGACTTCCCGACGGGCTCGGCGTTCGCCGGCTACGCCGCGATGGGGCCGCTGCTGGCCCGGCTCCAGATCGACCCACTGTCGTTCCGCGTCGCCGACGGCTCGGGCCTGTCGGCGCTCAACCGCCTGACGCCGGTCGGCATCGTGTCGCTCTTGCGCGGGATGCGCGACCACCCGGACCGCGCCACCGGCCGCGCCTTCGTGGAGTCGCTGCCCGTCGGCGGGCGGACGGGCACGCTCAAGCGCCGCTACCGCAACGGCGACGCCCGGGGCAACGTGCGCGCCAAGACGGGCTACATCTCGGGCGCGCGGACGCTCTCGGGCTACGTGACCTCGGCCAGCGGCCACACGATCGCGTTCTCGCTCTTGTGCAACAACTACACGGTCCCCACGAGCCGCGTCAACCGCGCCCAGGACCAGATCGTGGAGATGCTCGCCGACTTCGAGGGACGGTAGACCTGTCGACAATTGGGCGCCCAACGTTTGTTCACTGGCATTGCGACCTTGGAACGCCGCCCGATCAACCGCTCGTCCATCCGCCGGATTGCCATCGGCCTCACCGTCGTTTCCGCCGCTAGCGCGGCCTTGCTCCCGACCCTGCTCCTTAGCCCTTGGCCCCTGACGTGGGCCGCGGTCGGGCTCGGATTCTTCGCGGGGCTCGCAATCGGACCCGGCGCGGCCATCGGCGCGCTCATCACCTTCGCTGTCTATTGGGAACAGGGCGTGCCGGTCGGACAACGAACAAAGCGGCTGGCGGCTGTGCTGGCGGTCCTCGTTCCGCAGGCCGCCTTCTTCGCCTGGTTTCTTACGTGAGGCCCCCGCTGCGCCAGCGGTTCCTGGATAGGGCTTCCGACGTGGGCAGCGAGCAGGCCGTCGGGTTTCTCGCGCTGGCGAAAGACGCCGTCCTGTCTGGCGCCTGATTCTCGTGCCCGAGACCCGTTGGCCCACGCCGCCAGCGGCTGGCGGAAGTCTGGGTGAGGACGGCGGCCGGCGAAACTCCGGTGCCCAGCCGGCCGTCCGCCCCCCTTTCCACAGACTGCCCCACTTTGACTCCGATCCACGCCACGACCGTCCTCGGCGTTTTGCACAACGGCCGCGTCGCCCTCGGCTCCGACGGCCAGGCGACGATGGGCGACACCGTGATGAAACACAAGGCGCAGAAGGTGCGCCCGCTGTACGGCGGCAAGCTGCTGGCCGGCTTCGCCGGGAGCACGGCCGACGCGTTCACGTTGTTCGAGCGCTTCGAGGCCAAGCTGGAGCAGTACGGCGGCAACACCGTCCGCGCGGCCGTCGAGCTGGCCAAGGACTGGCGGACCGACCGCTACCTCCGCCGGTTGGAGGCGCTCCTGGCCGTCGCCGCGCCCGACCGGCTGCTGCTGGTGAGCGGCACCGGCGACGTGATCGAGCCCGACGACCCGATCTTGGCCATCGGCTCCGGCGGCAGCTACGCCCTGGCCGCGGCGCGCGCCATGATGAAGCACAGCCCCGACCTGTCGGCGCGCGAGATGGTCGAGGAGGGGCTCCAGATCGCCGGCGAGATCTGCATCTACACGAACCAGCACACGACCGTGCTGGAGCTGGAGTCGGAGAGCGACTGAGCCGCTGGCGGTCCCGGTCGGCGGGGACCGCAAAGCCGTTTCCGTAGGGGCGCATTGCAATACGCCCCGACTGAAGCCCCGCCCGGGCGAGGGCAAGCCGACGGCTCGCCCCTACACACGCGGTTGCAGGCCGCGCGGCGGCTCGCCGGCGACCCCAACCCTCGTCCACGGCGACCGCCAGCGGCGCGGGCGGACCTTTCCAGCGGCGCGGCCGTCCAGTGGCCGCTGTTCCAACGCACATCTGACCGTCTCCCCCCTCCGCACGACCGCGACGCTGTTCGCGCTCTGGCTGTTGGTGTTTACCGCCGCCAGCCAGACCATCATCGTCACGCCCATCCTGCCGCTGATCGGCGCCGAGCTCGACGTGGGACCGGGGCCGATGGGGCTGCTGGTGTCGGTCTACTCCTGGGTGCTCGCGTTCGCGGCCCTGGTGATGGGGCCGATCTCCGACCGCGTCGGGCGGCGCCGGGTGCTGCTCCTGGGCGCCGGCGCGTTGACGGTCGCGCTCGCGCTCCACGGGCTGGCGGACACGTTCGGCAGCCTGCTCGCCATGCGCGTGCTGGCGGGCGCCGGCGGCGGCGTGCTCTCGGGCGCGGCCGTGAGCTACGTCGGCGACGCGTTCCCGTACGAGCGGCGCGGGTGGGCGACGGGCTGGGTGATGAGCGGCGTCCCGTTCGGGCTGGTCATCGGGATCCCGCTCGGCCGCGCGCTGGCCGTCGCGGCCGGTTTCCGGGCGCCGTTCGTGGCGTTCGCCGCCGTCATGGCCGCCGCGTTCGTGCTCATCCTGACCGTGGTCCCCCAGCCCGACGTCGAGCTGTCGCGCGAGCGGCCGACGGTCGCCGGCTCGCTCCGCCAGTACCGCCAGCTGCTCACGAGCGGCGCCGGCACGGCGGCGGCGGCGGCCACCTACTTCCTGATGTACCTGGGCCTGGGGCTCCTGATCGTCTACCTCCCGCAGTGGCTCACGAACCGGTTCTCGCTCGACGTGACCGTGTTCGGCCGGCCGCTGGCGGTGTTCGGGCTGCCGCTGGACCTGATCGCGACGCTGTTCCTGGCCGGCGGGCTGGTGAGCGTGGTGGTGGCGCCGGGCGCCGGCGCGCTCTCGGACGTGCTGGGCCGCAAGCCGCTCATCCTGGCCTCGTGCCTGGGGCTGGCCGTCGTGACGGCCGCGCTGACGTTCGTCGTCACGGCGCGCTGGGTGGCCTACCCGCTCTACATCGCCATCATGGGCCTGTTCGGCTTGCGGATGGCGCCGCTCCAGGCGCTCCTGACCGCGCTCGTGCCGGACCGCCAGCGGGGCTCGTTCCTGTCCCTGACCATCGCCGTGGGCCAGATCGGGACCGGCGTCGGGGCGGCGCTCGGCGGCGTGCTCTACGCCCGCGTGGGCTACGTCTCGAACACGCTCGTCTCGGCGGCCGTGATCCTGGCCATGGCCGCGCTCGTGTGGCGCTGGCTCCCCGAGCCGACGGAGCAGGCCGTGGAGGTCGACGCGTAGGGCGCGGGGCGCACCTCGGCCAACGGGCCGAGCCTGCACGAGCCGCCCCCCGCTCTACCTGCGGGCCCTACGCCCCCTCGCGCTCCAGCGTCGCCAGCAGGGCCGGGAGCGCGTCGCCGGTCGAGAGCACCACACGGGCGCCGGCGGTCATCAGCGTCCGGCCGTGGGCGTCGAGGGCGTGGCCGGGCGGGACGACGCCGATGGCGACGCAGCCGGCGGCCGTCGCCGCGGCCATGTCGTCCACGGTGTCGCCGGCGAACGCGGCGTCGCGCGCGTCCACCTCCAGCTCGGCCAGGGCCAGCTCCAGGCCGTACGGGTCCGGCTTCTCGCGCCCCGACTGGCGCCCCATGCCGACGACGACCGGCACCAGCGCGTCCCACCCGAACCGCTCCAGCGTCCACTGGGCGTCCCCTTCCGGCCGGCCGGTGACGAGCGCCAGCCGGTAGCGGCCGGCCAGCTCTTCCAGCGTCTCGGTGCGGATGGCGGCGGGCTCGGTCGCGATCAGGCCGTCAAAGTCGCGGCCGCGGTAGAGGCCGTTAAACCGCGCCTTAACGGCCTCGAAGTCGACCTCGTGGCCGGCGTCCTGGATCAGCGACTGGCTCAGCACCCAGTCGTTGTTGAAGCCGCCCTGGTCTTTCTTGGCCTGGACGGCGCCGGGCGCTGGCTCCGCGCCGGTAAAGTGGCGGACGGTCTCGGCGATGGCGCGGCGGAACGAGCCGCGCACGTCCACCAGGACGCCATCCATGTCGAGTAAGAGGGCTTTCATCGGGTGCAGGGCGGGGCCGGCCAAGATGGCCACGCCCGGCGCGCTACGGTTCGAGGCTCGCGAGAAACGCGTCGTTGCTGTCGGTCCCGCGCATCCGCTCCAGGACCATCGTGAGGGCCGCGGGCGCGTCCAGGTCCGCCAGCGACTGGCGGAGGGCCTGGACGCGCGCCAGGCGGCCGGGCGGGACCAGCATCTCCTCGCGGCGCGTGCCGCTGGCCTCCAGGTCGATGGCCGGCCAGATGCGCCGCCGCGCCAGGTCGCGGTCCAGCACCAGCTCCATGTTGCCGGTCCCCTCGAACGCCTGGTAGACCGCCGCGTCCACCTCGCTCTCGGTGCCCACCAGGACGGTGGCCAGGACGGTGAGCGAGCCGCCCTCCTCGGCGGCGCGGGCGGCGCCGAACAGCCGCTTGGGGCCGCGCAGCGCGGCCGTCGACAGGGCGTCGGTGGTGGCGGCGGCGGCGTCCAGCGTGGCCTGGTAGGCCCGGGCCAGGCCCGTGAGCGAGTCGAGCAGGACCACCACGTCCTGGCCGGCCTCCACCAAGCGCCGCGCCTTCTCCATCGCCAGCTCGGCGACGTGGACCTGGCGCTCGGGCGCCTCGTCGAACGTCGAGGCCACGACCTCGGCGCCCGGCACGGCGCGCTGGAAGTCGGTGACCTCCTCGGGCCGCTCGTCCACCAGCACCACCAGCACCGTCGCGTCGGGCTCGTTCTCGGAGATCGCTCGGGCGAGGGCCTGCAGGAGCATCGTCCGGCCGGCCTTGGGCGGCGCGACGACCAGGCCGCGCTGGCCCTTGCCGATGGGCGCGAACAGGTCGACGACGCGCGTCGCCAGCGCCTCGGGCACGGTCTCCAGGCGCAGCGGGCGGTCCGGGTAGGCCGGCGTGAGCACGTCGAAGCCGGTCCGCTCGTCGAAGGCGTCGGGCGCCCGCCCGTTGATGGCGTGCACCCGGATGAGCGCGAAAAACCGCTCGCCTTCCTTGGGCGGCCGGATCTGGCCGTCGACGGTGTCGCCGACGCGCAGCGAGAACCGCTTGATCTGGCTCGGGCTGACGTAGATGTCGTCCGGCGACGGGAGGTAGCTGTACTCGGCCGAGCGCAGGAAGCCGTAGCCGTCGGGCAGGATCTCCAGGACGCCGGTCTTGCGGATGAGCCCCAGGAGCGTGACCGCGTACGGGTCGAAGCCCTGCATGTAGTCGGGCCAGCGCTCCGAGATCGGCTGGCGCGTGCGGGGCGTCCGGCGGCGCGGGGTGGGCCGCGAGGCGGCGGCGCGCGGCCGTGTGGGCGGCCGGTCGTCGGAGGCCGCGGCCAGGCGGGGGGGCAGGTCGGAGGCCTCGGCGTCCGCGTCGGCCTCGGCGCCCAGGATCTCGTAGATCAGGTCGCGGCGGCGCAGGTCGGCGTAGCCCTGGATGCCCAGCCGCCGCGCGATCTCGTACAGCTCCGACACCTTCTTCTGCTCCAGGACGGAGATGTTCATGGGGAGAGACCCCGCCGTGGACGCGGGGCGTGGGGGTGGGCCAGCGAGAGGGGCGTGAGCCGGGCCCGGAGACGGGGAGAGGGGACGGCCACCAGAGCGGCCGGGTAGCTCTAACCCGTTGCGCAGGTCCGGGTTCGCACGCCGGCCGTCCTAGCGCGACCGCTCCGACGCCACCACCTCGGCGACGGTCTGGTGCGACCCGGTGACGAGCAGCCGGTCGTGCGGGCCGGCGGCGTCGCGGAACGCGTCGAGGGCCCGGCGCGCGCTCTCCACCTCCCGGACCTCGACGCCGCGCTGGCGGAACCGGGCGGCGAGGGCGGCGGCGGGGAGCGCGCGCGCGCCCTCCAGGCCTAGCGCCAGGACCCGAGCGCCGCGCCTGGCGAGGGCGTCCGCCAGCGCGTCGGCGTCTTTGTCGGCCAGCACGCCCACCAGCGCCCACAGCGTCCCACCCGGCGGCACCGCCAGCGCGCCCAGGGCGGCCCGCCAGCCGTCGGCGTTGTGGGCCACGTCCAGCGTCACGCGCGCGTCGGCGCCCCACGCTTGCCCCCGACCCCGGAGGCCGGCGCGGTCGGCGACCTCCGCCAGCCCGCGGCGGACGGCCTCGGGAGCCAGCGCGCCCCAGCCCAGCCGCTCGGCCGCGACCTCGGCGGCCCGCGCCGCCAGCGCGGCGTTCCAGGCCTGGTGGGCGCCCGGCAGCCCCACCTCGACCACGCCGTAGTCCGCGACGGGCGTGGCCAGGGACACCCGGAGCGGCGCTGGGTCCGCGACTTGCGCCCGGCACGACTGGCGGACGTTCTCGGCGGCCGCGCCGCGGCGCGCCGCCTCGGCCTCCAGCGCCGGGACGGCCTCGCCCTCGACGGCGTGGAGCATCGGCACGCCGGGCCGGGCGATCCCGGCCTTCTCGCGCGCGATCTCGGGCCGCGTCTCCCCCAGCAGCTCGGTGTGGTCGAGCCCGACGTGCGTCACCACGCTGGCGACCGGCTCCACCACGCCCGTCGCGTCCAGCCGCCCGCCCAGGCCCACCTCGACGACGGCCAGGTCGACCCTCTGCTCGGCGAAGTACAGGAGCGAGAGCGCGACGGTCGCCTCGAAAAAGCTGGCGGCGGCCTGCCCGTCCGGCCCGACCTCGTCCAGCGCGCCCGCCAGCCGGGCGACGGCGGCGTCGAGCCAGCCGGGCGGCGCCGGTCGCCCGTCGACGCGCATCCGCTCGCGCAGACTGACCAGGTGCGGCGACGTGTGGAGCCCGACCCTCCGCCCCGCCGCCTGCACGACGGACGCGGCCAGCGACGACGTCGAGCCCTTGCCGTTCGTCCCGGCCACGTGGATAACGGGGAACGACCGCTGCGGGTCGCCCAGCGCCGCCAGCAGCGCGCGCATCCGGTCGAGGCCGGGGCGGTAGGCGTCGGCGCGGTCGGCGAACCGGGGCAGGTCGTGGAGTCGGCGCTCGGCAGGGGACACGTCGGGGGGCGGCGGGTGGGGGGTCGGGGATGGAGAGCCGCAGCCGTCGCCCGCCGGCGGTGCGGCCGCCCGCTACTCCGCGGTCTCTAGCTTCGAGATTCGGCGGCGGTCGCCGCCCAAGTGCGTCAGGCGGAGCCACACGGTGCGGGCCGGCAGCCACTCGGCGGCGCGCTCGGGCCACTCCACGAGCGCGACGGCGTCGCCGTCGAGCAGCTCGCCCAGGCCCAGCCGCGCCGCGTCCTCGCCCGACTCGATGCGGTACAGGTCGAGGTGGAGCAGCGCGCCGTCGCCGTGCTCCTGGACCAGCGCGAACGTCGGCGACGTGACCGCGGCCGGGTCCAGGCCCAGGCCGCCGGCGATGCCCTTGGCGAGGTGCGTCTTGCCCGCGCCCAGGTCGCCCGCGAGCGCGAGCACGTCGCCGGGCGCCAGGCGCCCCGCCAGCCGGCGGCCCAGGGCGAGCGTCTCGGCCGCGCTGGCGGTCTCGGCGGGCAGGAGGTCGGACAGGTCGGGCGGCATGGCGAGGCGCGGCGTGCCGGCTCTACGCCCGTCCGCGCGCCGGGCTCCGGCTCGCACTCCCCGGCCCGCCCTCGCCGGCCCGCACCGCCAGCGCGGCGGCGTGCCGCGCGGCGGCGGCACCTGGCCCGCCGCCCGGCGTACCCCGTCCATGATCGTCCGCACTGACGCCGTCGTCCTCCACTCGTTCGACTACGGCGAGACCAGCCGGATCGTCCGGCTGCTGACGCGTCAGCACGGCGTGATCGGCGTCATGGCGCGCGGCGCGCGGCGCCCGACGAGCCAGTTCGGGTCCACGCTGCAGCCGGCCTCCTACGTCCAGGCCGTCTACTACTTCCGCCCCGGGCGCGGGCTCCAGACGTTGAAGGAGGCCGCACATGTGATCCGGTGGAGGCGGCTGACGCGCGACGTCGACCGCGTCACGATGGCGCTGCGCGTGGTCGAGGTGGCGCGGTTGGTGGTCGAGGAGGGCGAGGCGCACCCGCTGGCGCTCGACCTGGCCGTGCGCACGCTGGAGTTCCTGGAGACCGCCGACGACCGCGCCGCGATCGCCGTGCCGTGGTTCCAGCTCCGACTGGCCGCGCTCCTGGGCTTCGCGCCCGACGTCCAGCGCGACGACGTGCTGGCAGTCGGCGAGGACGGCGGGCGGCTGGTGCTCCAGACCGGGACCGTCGCCAGCCGGGCGGGCGGCGAGGGCGTCCGGGCCAGCCGGGCGGCGCTGCGCGCGTTCGCCGTGCTGGCCCGGACCGGCCTCGACACGGTCGGGCGGATGCGGCTGACGCCCGAGGTCCGGCGCGAGGTCGAGGGCCTGGTGGACGCCTACGTCCGCCTCCAGACCGACACCACGTTCCCCGAGCGCGTCCGCACCGTCGCCGACCAGCTCGGCGCCCGGCTGGCGGCTCTCGACGACCCGCCCGAGGCACCGTAGCGGACCCCGAGCGACGGAGGGCCGACGCCTTTTTATGGCCGCATTTGTCTAGGAACGACGGGCGCCCTACCTTCGGCGAGGACACATAGGTTTTCGACATGAGCCGGCGCCAACTCACCCAGAAACAGCACTCCTTTCTCGCGTACCTCCGCGACCACGTCGACCAGCGCCACGTCTGGCCGACCTACCGCGAGATCGCGGACCACTTCGAGTACCGCTCGCCCAACTCGGTGACCCAGAACCTCCGGGCCCTCTCGCGCAAGGGGTTCCTCCAGCGCGGCCCCAACGGCTACGCGCTGATCGACCAGGCCACGCGCGACGACTCGATCCGGATGGGCGGCGCGCTCCGCAACGGCCGCGTCGAGCCGGCGCCCTCCGACCGACTCTCGCTCACGTCCCTCTTCCCGGACCTCACCGGGTTCCACGCGCTCGAGCTCGACGACGACGTCGACCGCACGTCGGCGCTGGGCGAGGCGCGGTACGTGCTGGTGTCGGAGGGCGAGCCGCCGGCGGGCGAGACGGTCGTGGTGGTGAGCGGCCGGCGGCTGGCGCTGGGCCAGATGGGCGCCGACGGCTGCGTGGACTGCGACGAGGACCTGGACGAGCCCACGGTGCTGGGCCGCTACGCCGGCCACGCGGGCCCGTACGGGATCGTCCGCGCCCAACCGTCGCCGCGCGCCCAGGCCTAGCGCTCAGCCCGTGGGGCGTCGCCAGCCGACGAGCGCCGCGCCGCCGGCTCGCGGCCGGCCGGCCCCCGGGACCGCCGGCACCGCTCGGAGCAGTAGACGACCGACTCCCAGTCGCGCGCCCACTTTTTGCGCCACGCGAACGGCCGCCCGCAGACGGGGCAGGTCTTGGTGGGCAGGTGGGGCTTGCGGTGGGCGATGGGCTTAGGGTCCAGCTGTACCAAGGTGCGCCCCGCCGGCCGCTGGCGCCCCAAGCCGGCGGGGAGACGGCCGGAACTTTTGGACGCCGCGCCGACCAAAAGGGACCACCCCCCGCTCCCCCGCATGACCCTCCGAGAGATCGCCGCCGTCAAGACGGCCCGCTACGCCGTCGTCGGGCCGGAGGACGGGCCGGCGGACCGCGTCTGGGTGGCGTGCCACGGCTACGGCCAGCTGGTGCCCTACTTTGCGCGCCACTTCCGGGGCGCGGGCAGGCCCCGCCAGTTGGTGGTCCTGCCCGAGGCGCTGAGCCGGTTCTACCTCGACGAGCCCGGCACGGGCGCGCGGCGCGTGGGCGCGAGCTGGATGACGCGCGAGGCGCGCGAGGCCGACATCGCCGACACCACGCGCTACCTCGACGACGTGTTCGTGGCCGCCTGCGCCCGTGCCGACGCCGACCCCCAGACGGTCGCGCTCTCGGGCTTCGGGTTTAGCCAGGGGACGGCGACCGTGGTCCGGTGGCTCGACCAGAGCCCCGTCCTGGCCCGGCGCTCCCGGCGCACCGACCGCCTGGTGCTGTGGGGCGGCGGCCTGCCCCACGACTTCGACGCGGCCGGCGCCCCCTGGCTCGCCCAGACCCCGGTCACGCTGGTGGCCGGCGACCGCGACGGGTTCGCGACGCCGGCGCGCGTGATGGAGCAAGAGGCGCGGCTAGAGGCGGCCGGCGTGCCCCACGCCACGCGGACGTTCCCGGGCGAGCACCGCCTCAACGACCGCGTCCTGCGCGAGGTCATGCACGAGGGGTGACGGTGGCGCGGTCTCCGACTCATCCGGCCGTGGGGCGGTTTGCGCCCAGCCCGACGGGCGACCTGCACCTGGGCAGCGCCCTGGCCGCCCTGGGCGCCTGGGCGAGCGCCCGCAGCCAGGGCGGGCGGGTCGTCTGGCGCGTCGAGGACCTGGACGCGCCGCGCGCCGTCGCCGGCTCCGCCGAGCGCCAGCTGGAGGACGCCCGCTGGCTGGGCCTGGACTGGGACGAAGGCCCAGACGTGGGCGGGCCGCACGGCCCCTACCGCCAGTCGGCGCGGGGCGAGATCTACGACGACGCGCTGGAGCGGCTGGCCGAGGCCGGCCGGCTGTTCCCGTGCCGCATCTCCCGGAGCGACTTGCGCACGCTCACCAGCGCCCCGCACGGGCCGCTCCCCCCGTACCCCGCCGCACTCCGCCCCACCGACCTCGCGCCCGGCTGGTACCACGACCCCGCCGTCCGCGCCGACGCTGCGTTCCGGTTCCGGGTCGAGCCCGGCCTGGTCGCCTGGACCGACGGCGTGGCCGGGCTGATGATCGAGGACGTGGCCGAGGACGTGGGCGACGTGGTGCTCCGGCGGCGCGACGGCGCGACCGCCTACCAGCTAGCGGTGGTCGTGGACGACCTGGCGATGGGCGTCACCGAGGTCATGCGCGGCCGGGACCTGATCGGCTCGACGGCCCGCCAGGTCCAGATCGTCCGGGCGCTGGGCGGCGCCGTGCCGAGCTACGCCCACCTCCCGCTGGTCGTCGGCGCCGACGGCGACAAGCTGTCCAAGCGCGACGGCGGCCTCACCGTCGCCGCGCTCCGCGGGACGGGCGTGACGGCGGCGGCGCTGGTGGGCTGGCTGGCGGCGGCGCTGGGCCAGGGCGACGGACGGCCCCAGACACCGGCCGAGGTCGCCGCCACGTTCGACCTCGCCCTCGTTCGCCCCGCCCCGGTCCGCGTCCCGGACGACCTGGCGGCTCGTCTCACCGCCTAGGCAGCCCCCTGCCCCGCGCCGACGGCGACCGCCAGCCGGCCGTCGAGTGCTGCGCCGACGGGCCCTCGCTGACCGTCGACGGTCGGACGGCGCGAGGGCCGGAGAGCGAGCCCGCGGTCTAGCGACGCGCGCGGCTTCGCGTCACGACCGCCCGGCTGCGCTGTCCGGGCGTGCCCGCGGGTGTCGATTCTGGGGCGGACCGCGGCGGCCGGCTAGGCGACGCCGCTCGGGGCGGCTAGTTGGCTGGAGGAACAGGGCAGGAGCGGGACCGTTTTCGGACCGTACCCCCCTCTGCGTCCGTGCTCCGGTCTCTCGCTCTCGTCGCCGCCCTCGCCCTCACCGGGTGCGCCTCGTCGTCGCTGGTCACCCCGGACGCGGCTCGGTCGGAGATCCGCACGGCCCGCACGGCCGTGTCGCAGGCGGAGCAGGCCGACGCGGCGACGCACGCGGCCATCGCGCTCCGCACCGCGCGCCAGAAGGTGGACAACGCGGAGCAGGCGCTCGCCCGGGGCGACACCGACACCGCCGACCGGCTGGCGGAGCAGGCCGCCGTGGACGCCAAGCTGGCCGAGACGCGCGCCCGGGCCGTCGTCGCCGAGTCGGCCGTGACCGAGGTCCGCGCCGCCATCCAGGCTCTCCGCGACGAGATCGAACGCAACCGCCGCGTCAACTAGAGACCGGCGCCCCCACCCCCGCGCAACGCACGCCGATGCCCCCCCGACTCTCCACCCCCCTCGTCGCCGCCGTCGCCTTCGTGCTCGTCCTGTCGGGGTGCAGCGGGGCGGCCGTCCTCAACCCTCGCGTGAGCGAGGCCCAGTCGGCGCTGCAGGGCGCGGCGGCGGCGGGCGTGGACCTGGCGGCGCCGGTGGCCTTCGAGGAGGCCCGCGAGGCGGTCTCGCGGGCCGAGGCCGCCCGGCTCCAGAAGGCCGGCGACGAGGCGGTAAGCCACCTGGGCTACCTCGCGCTCCAGCGCGTCCGGATCGCGGAGGAGACGGCCCGGTTCACCCGGGCCGGCCGCGACATCGAGGCCGCCCGTACAGAGCGCCAGCAGGTCCAGTTGGAGGCGCGGACGTCCGAGGCCGAGGCCGCCCAGCGCCGCGCCGAGCGGGCCCGCTCCGACGCCGAGCGCGCCAGGGCCGAGGCCGAGGCCGCCCGCCGCCAGGCCGAGACGGCCCAGCAGGCCGCCCAGCGCGAGCGCGCCGAGGCCGAGGCCGCCCGCCAGCGGGCCGAGCAGGCCCTGCGCCGCGCCCAGGAGCTCGCGGCCCAGGTCGACGACCTCCAGGCCAAGCTCACCAACCGCGGCCTGGTGCTCACCTTGGGCGACGTGCTGTTCGACACCGGCCAGGCCACGCTGAAACCGGGCGGCGTGACGGCCGTCGAGCGGCTGGTGGCCTTCCTCAACGACTACCCCCAGCGGCGGGTCCTGGTGGAGGGCTTCACCGACATCGTGGGCTCGGACGAGTTCAACCTGCGGCTGAGCGAGCGCCGCGCCGGCGCCGTCCAGGCGGCCCTGCTGGAGCGCGGCGTCGCCGCCGACCGCGTCCGCACGCGCGGCTACGGCAAGGCCTACCCGGTCGCGTCCAACGCCGACGCCGCCGGCCGCCAGCGCAACCGCCGCGTCGAGGTGGTGATCTCCGACGACGACGGCGCGATCCCGGACCGCGCCGAGTAGCGCGCCGCGCTGGCGGACGGTCTCCGCCAGCGGCTCGGCCCCACGGGCAGCATCTGCTACCACACCGCCCGGCCCGCGAGCCGCCGGCCGGCGGCGTAGACGAAGAACAGCCGCCGGGCCTGGACCTCGCGCCGGCCGTCCCGGGAGGCGTGCCACGCCTGGGCCGCGTTGGCGGCGAGCGACAGCCCGCTCAGCGTCGCCGCGACCGTCTGAGACAGCGCGTCGGCCGAGGTGAGGGCGACGGTGAGGAGCGGGGCCGTGACGGGCACGAACTGGCCGGGCCGCTCGGCGTAGCGCGAGACCAGCTCTCGGAGGTAGCCCACCGACGCCACGGCGTCCTCGACGTCGGCCACGGCCGGCGCCACGCGCTGGCGGTAGACGCGCGCGGCCTCGGCCGAGAAGTCGGCGTCCCAGACGGCCCCGGCGATCTCGTCGGCGAAGTCGGTGATCGCGGCCCGGAAGCGGACGAGCGGGCCGTCGAGGTCGGCGCGGACGTCGAGGATCTCGGCGACGGTCGCCTTCTCGAACAGCGGCAGCTGCTGCAACGTGTGCGCCGCCAGCCCGCCGTTGCGCGCCCGGGCCGACCGGGCGGGCGACACGTCCACGCGCCCCGCGGCGACGGCGCGGCCCACGCCCCGCGCCGTCTCGGCGTCCAGCAGTGGCGTCGCGTCCCCGCACGCGACCGCCTCCGAGACGACCCAGGCGTAGGTCTCGGCCGCCGACTGAGCAAAGTCCGCCGGGCGAACGACGGGCCCGATGCCCAACGTCTCGACGGTCAGCCGGCCCGCGTTCACGGCCGGCACCAGCTCGGCGAGCCCGCTCTGGCGCACCGCGTCGGCGAGCGCCCGTCGGTAGCGCCGCCACCAGCCGTCGACGGTGGCCCGGGCCTGGTCGGCGTCGATCCGGCCCGCGCCCAGCACCGCCGCCAGCCGGTCGGGGCGGTCGTCCAGGTCGAGGTCGTGGGCCAGGCCGGACAGCACCGCGAGCCGGTCGGCGAGCGCCGTCGGCTGGTCGTCCTGGAGCCGCAGCAGCACGCTGGCGGCCGGGCTGCACAGCGTCACGCGGTCGCCGTAGAGCAGCGCCGCTTTGACGAGCGGGAGCCCGACGTCGATCTCGGACGGCAGCGCCGAGACGGGCGGGCCGACGCCGACGGTCAGGTGCATGGGGGGCGTGGTGGGGCACCTGAGGGTCGGGACGGAGGGTGCCACCCTGCGGTCACCCGCCGCGCGGGCGGCGCGCCTTCGCCAGCGGCTGGCGTAGAGACGGGGACACGCCTTTGTCACCCCCGGCCACGACCTTTGGGCTCTGCCCAACCCGCCCGCCCCGGGCCCCTGCACATGCGCCGACAGGTCATCGAAAAGCTCGAAATCCTGGCCGACGCGGCCAAGTACGACGCCTCGTGCGCGTCGTCGGGCGGCAAGCGCGAGAACTCCAAGACGGGCATCGGCAACTCGACCGGCGCCGGCATCTGCCACTCGTACACCGAGGACGGGCGGTGCGTGTCGCTGCTCAAGGTCCTGTTCTCCAACGTCTGCATCTACGACTGCGCCTACTGCGTGTCGCGCCGCTCCAACGAGGAGGTCACGCGCGTCGCGTTCACGGTCCAGGAGGTCGTAGACCTGACGATGGACTTCTACAAGCGGAACTACATCGAGGGCCTGTTCCTGTCGTCGGGCATCTTCAAGGACGCCGACACGACGACTGAGAAGCTGGTCGCCGTGGCGCGGTCGCTGCGCCACGACCACGGCTTCAACGGCTACATCCACCTCAAGGTGATCCCGGGCGCCTCGGCCGAGCTGCTGACCGCCGCCGGCCGGCTGGCGGACCGCCTGAGCGTCAACGTCGAGATCCCGAGCGAGGTCGGCCTCAAGTCGGTGGCGCCGGAGAAGGACTACGCTCAGGTGTTCGGGCCGATGGCGACCGTCCGCGACGGGATCGACGAGGCCAAGGAGGAGCGGCAGAAAGACCGGCGCGCGCCGCGGTTCGCCGCCGGCGGCCAGTCGACCCAGCTGGTGGTCGGCGCCACGCCCGAGAGCGACCGCCAGGTGCTCGAGCTGGTGGACGGGCTCTACTCGGAGCAGAAGCTCCGCCGCGTCTACTACTCCGGCTTTATCGCCTTGGGCGGCGACGACCGCGTGCCGGACCCCGAGACCTACCGCGCGCCGCTCCACCGCGAGCACCGGCTCTACCAGGCCGACTGGCTCCTGCGCAAGTACGGCTTCGCGCTGGACGAGGTGGCCCCGCCCGGCTCGGAGAACCTGGACGACGAGGTCGACCCCAAGACGGCCTACGCGCTCCGCTTTCCCGAGCTGTTCCCGGTCGACGTCAACGCGGCGCCCGTCGAGTGGCTCCAGCGCGTGCCGGGCCTGGGCATCCGCTCGTCCAAGCGGATCATCGCCGCGCGCCGGCGCGGCGTGGTCCGGTGGGCCGACCTGCGGGCGATGGGCGTGGTCTTGAAGCGCGCCCAGCACTTCCTGGTGACGCCGGACCACAAGCCCCACCTGATCGGCCAGGACCCCGGCGCCGTCCGCCAGCGGATCGTGGGCGGCCGGGCGGCGGGCTCGCCCCAGCTGTCGCTGTTCGCGCCCGCGCCGCTAGCTGGCGCTGTCCCTGGCGGGGTGGCGACAGCCGCCAGCGGGGCGGCCGTGCGGGCGGCGGCGTAGTGGCCGCTGCGCTCCCCGTCGACGCCACGCTCGCGGTCGAGACCGACGGCTCGTTCCCGGGCCTGCTCTCGGCCTACGCCGCCGCCTACCGGCACGGCGCGCTGCCCGCGTCGGTCGGCCGGCTGGACGAGCCCGCGCCCGGCGCGCTGTTTGGCCAGACGCTGCCCGTCGCGTCGGACGCCGCGCTAGCGGGGCGCGTCGAGCGGGGTCTGGAGCGGGTCAAGCCCGGGTTGGTGGGCCGGCTCCACCGGGCGTTCCTGAGCGAGCGGCCCGGCATGGAGGTGACCGTCCTGCGGCTGGTCGACGCGGCCCAGGCGGGCGGCGCGGTGGCGGCTGAGGACTGGACGTTCGAGCCGGCGCGCGTCGTGGCCCAGTGGTCCGGCCGCGTCGGGCGCGAGGCCCACCGGATGGAGGCGTTCGTCCGCTTCGAGCGCCACACCGACGACGAGAGCGGCGCCGAGCGGTGGGCGGCCGTGGCGCGCCCGGAGTACCACGTGCTCCCTCTCCTGACGGAGCACTTTGCCGCCCGCTACCCGACGATGGCCTGGCGGATCGTCGACGCGCGGCGCCGGCTGGCCCTGGTCCACACGCCCGAGCCCGACCGCCAGCCGGGCGAGCCGGCCACGGTCATCGTCCCGGCCGACACGCTGGACCTGCCCGAGGCGGCGCCCGACGAGGCGGCGGCCCAGGCCATGTGGCGCGCCTACTTCCAGGCCGTCACCATCCCCGAGCGGCGCAACCTCAGGCTCCACCTCCGCCACGTGCCCAAGCGCTACTGGCCCTACCTCACCGAGAAGCAGACGGGGGACCAGGCGTAACGCGCCGCCGGGACCCGGCCCTACTCCGGCACCTCCAGGCGCGCCCCGCCCACCGTCTCGACCGGGCGCTCGTCCAGCGGCGGCGGGTTCATGGGGTCGGCCGCCTCGCCCTCGACGAACGGGCCGATGTAGAGCTCCTCCAGAAGGACCTTGCCCACGCCCAGGATCGGGACGACCAGGAACAGCCCGAGGAAGCCGGTAAAGGCGGCGAGCACGATCTGCCCGGCCACGACGACGGCCGGCGCGACGGACACCAGCTCGCCCTGGACCTTGGGCGTGATAAAGCTGCCCTCGACCTGCTGCGCGACGACGGCCAGGCCCAGGGTCCACAGGCCCATCGAGGTCCCCTGCGAGAACGCGACGACGACGGCGGGCGTCCACCCGATAAAGGGGCCGAAGTTGGGGATCACCGTCAGCACGCCGGCAAAGGCCGCCAGCGCCAGCGCCCCGGGCAGCCCGATCACGGTCAGCCCGACGACGGCGATCGCAGTCAGCGCCGCAGTCGAGATCCCGACGCCCTTGACCCACCCCAAGAGCGCCTCACCCATCCGCTCCAGCACGCGGCGGACGAACGGCTGGTGGTGTCGGTCGGCGAGCCGGATCACGCCCCGCGTGTAGCGGTCCGGGGAAACGGCCGTGTAGATGGCGACGAGCAGGACGACGAGCGCGCCGGCCAGGACGGCGGCCAGCGACGAGAACACGCCCAGGAGCCGCACGCTCAGCCGGCTCGCGGCCTCGGGGATCTGGATGGCGTTCTCGGGGAGCCCGAGCCGGGTTTGCGCGAGGTCGAGGAGCTCCGGCGCCCGCCCGACGAGCTCCCGCGTCTCGCCTGCCACGCGCGGCCCCCCGAGGTAGCCCGTCGCCCCGATGACCACCAGCAGGGCCACCACCACGAGGGCGAGCATGAGCCCCCGCGGCCCCCCGGTCTTCTCGGCCAGCCACCGGCTCGCGTGGAAGAACAGGACGCCGACGGAGACCCCGAGGAACACGAGCAGCACGGCCGCCCGCGTGATCCACAGCACGGTGAGGAGGACGGCGGTCGTAGTGACGAGCGCGACGACGTACCGGGCGCGGCGGCGGAAATTTTCGGGCGCGTCGAGCGGCGTGGGGGACGAGGGCATCGGCCTCAGACGCTCTCCGGGGCCGGGAGTTCACGGACCGCCCACCCCGCTGGCGGCCGCCGCCGGCGGCGGCCCGCTCATCCGACACAGCGCCGCCCCCGACGCCGAGGCATCGGGGGCGGCGGCTGGCGGAGCGCGCCCGCCAGCGGAGCGAGCGGCGAGTCGCGGCCCTAGGCCGGCTGGAGCTCGTCGTTGAGGAAGTCGCGGAGCACGTAGTTCAGGATGCCGCCGTGGCGGTAGTACTCGACCTCGACCGGCGTGTTCAGGGCGACCCTCACGTCGAACGCCACCTCCGACCCGTCGCCCTTGGTCGCGGTCAGGGTCAGCACGTCGCCGGGCTGGACATCGTCCGAGACGGGGATGTCGAAGGCCTCGGTGCCGTCCAGGCCGTAGGTCTCCAGGCTCTCGCCGTCCTTGAACACCAGCGGCAGCACGCCCATGCCCACCAGGTTGCTCCGGTGGATCCGCTCGAAGCTCTCGGCCACGACGGCCTTGACGCCCAGCAGGATCGTGCCCTTGGCCGCCCAGTCGCGCGACGAGCCCATGCCGTAGTCCTCGCCCGCGAACACCACCAACGGCGTGCCCTCGGCGGCGTAGGCCTGGGCGGCGTCGTAGATGTACATCTGCTCGCCGTCCTTCATCGTCCACGCGCCCTCGGTGCCGGGCGCCATCTGGTTGCGGAGCCGGATGTTGCCGAACGTGCCGCGCGTCATCACGCGGTCGTTGCCGCGGCGCGACCCGAACGAGTTGAAGTCCTTGGGCTCGACGCCGTGGTCCTGGAGGTACTGGCCGGCCGGCTCGGACTTGGGGATGGCCCCGGCGGGCGAGATGTGGTCCGTCGTGACGGAGTCGCCCACCTTGACCAGCGTCTTGGCGCCCGCGATGGGCTGTATGGTGGGCACCTCCGGCGTGACGTCGTCGAAGAACGGCGGCTCCTGGATGTAGGTCGAGTCGTCCTGCCAGTCGTAGACGGCGCCCTCGGAGGTCGCGATCTGGTTCCAGCGCGGGTTCGACTCCTCGATCCCCTCGTACAGCTCCTCGAACTGCTCCGGCGTCACGGCCTGTTCGGTCGCGTCCAGGATCTCCTGCTGGCTCGGCCAGAGGTCCTTGAGGTAGACGTCGCCTCCGTCCTTGTCCTGGCCGATCACGTCGTTCTGCAGGTCGATGTCGACCGTGCCCGCCAGCGCGTAGGCCACCACGAGGGGCGGGCTGGCGAGGTAGTTGGCCTTGACGAGCGCGTGGATGCGGCCCTCGAAGTTGCGGTTGCCCGAGAGCACGCCGGCCACGATCAGGTCGCCGTCGGTGACGGCCTCGGCCACCGGCTCCGGCAGCGGGCCGGAGTTGCCGATGCACGTCGTGCACCCGTAGCCGACCAAGTTGTACCCGAGCTGGTCGAGGTAGTCCTGCAGGCCGGCCTTCTCCAGATAGGCCGTCACGACGCGCGAGCCAGGCGCCAGCGACGTCTTGACGTAGGGCTTGACCTCCATGCCGCGCTCGACGGCCTTCTTGGCCAGCAGCCCGGCCGCGAGCATCACGCTGGGGTTCGAGGTGTTGGTGCAGCTGGTGATGGCCGCGATGGCCACGTCGCCGTGCTTGAGGTCGAGCTCGTTGCCCTCGTCATCCTTGTAGCGTCCCGTGTTGGCGAGCGCGTCCTCTTTGAGCCCGAACCCCTGGGGGCTGGCGGGCCGCGTCAGCGACTCGTTGAACTCGCGCTGGACGTTGCCCAGCGTGATCCGGTCCTGGGGCCGCTTGGGGCCGGACATCGACGGCTCGACGTCGCCCAGGTCGAGCGCCAGCGTGGCCTGGAACTCGGGCTCGGGCGTGTCGTCGGTGCGGAAGAGGCCCTGGGCGCGGCAGTACGCCTCGACCAGCTCGACCGTCGACTCGTCGCGGGCGGTCCGGCGGAGGTAGCCCAGTGTCTCATCGTCGATGGGGAAAAAGCCCATCGTGGCCCCGTACTCCGGAGCCATGTTGGCGATCGTGGCTCGGTCGGGCAGGCTCATGCTGCTCAGGCCGGGCCCGTAGAACTCGACAAACTTGCCCACCACGCCGTGGGCGCGGAGCATCTGGGTGACCGTCAGCGTCAGGTCGGTCGCCGTCACGCCCTCGCGGAGCTGGCCCGCCAGCCGGAAGCCGACCACCTCGGGCATCAGCATGTAGATCGGCTGGCCCAGCATGGCCGCCTCGGCCTCGATCCCGCCGACGCCCCAGCCGAGCACGCCCAGCCCGTTGATCATGGTCGTGTGGCTGTCGGTCCCGACCAGCGTGTCGGGGTAGGCGACCGGCAGGCCGTCGTCGCCCGGGCTCGTCCAGACGCCCTTGGCGATGTACTCCAGGTTGACCTGGTGGCAGATCCCGCGCTCGGGCGGGACGACCGAGAAGTTGTCGAACGCCTTGCTCCCCCAGCGCAGGAACTCGTAGCGCTCCTGGTTACGCTGGAACTCAATGTCGGCGTTGATCTGGAACGCCTGGGGCAGCGCGAACGAGTCGACTTGGACCGAGTGGTCGATCACCAGGTCGACCGGCACGCGGGGGTTGATGGCCTCGGGGTCGCCGCCGTTGCGGGCCATCGCGCTCCTGAGCGCCGCCAGGTCCACGACGGCCGGGACGCCGGTAAAGTCCTGGAGCAGCACGCGCGCCGGTGTAAAGGGGATCTCGACCTCGGCCGGGCTGGCGGGGTCGTAGGTCGCCAGGTTGCGCACGTCGTCCTCGCCGACGGGCCCGGGCCCGTCGGCCTGGCGGAGCGCGTTCTCTAGCAGCACCTTGATCGAGAACGGCAGCCGGTCGAGGTCGGCGCCGGTGGCCTGGCCCACGCGGTCCAGGCGGTAGTAAGTGTGGCTACCGGTGGAGGTGTCGAGCGTGTCTTTAGCGTCGAAGAGAGAGTCGGCCATGTCGTAGGGAATCCGGAGTCGGGTCGGGGGCAAGAGACAGACGCCCCAGGGACGGAGAAGTGCCAGCGTGCCGGCCCGCTCTGCCAGTTTTCCGCACGGCGACGGCCGCCGCGCCACCGCGCGGGCCCCTCAACGCCGTCCGCCAGCGGCTGGCGGCCGCCGCCGGCCGCGCTTCACGGTTTGTCCCGCGGCGCTTGGTTGACCCTGGGCCGGTCGGGGCGGTATCCTTGGGGGCCTGGGGCCATAGCTCAGTTGGTAGAGCGCTGCAATCGCACTGCAGAGGTCAGGAGTTCGACTCTCCTTGGCTCCACCCCCGAAAAGCGACCCAGATGTAGCACAAACGCTGAATCTGGGTCGCTTTTCGGTCTCGGTGCTGCCTGGCCCTGAGCCACATCAGGGCACTATCCGGACAAGCGGCTGCGTCTTGCTGCGCCGAGGGGAGTATTGGGGTGAGCAGTTCGGGCTCCGCTTGAGGTCGGAACCTCATCCGAGAACATGGCTAAGACAGCCTGTCCAACCGCAAGAGTTGGGGACCGCCCACTACCGGGCTCCAGAGCGAAACGACTCTGGAACGGCTCAGAATGAGTCGAACGGCCACGACCGGCCTTCGCCGTCCCCAATCACGCTCTCGGCAGATACTCTACGGAGCGCCGAGGGCTTGCCTTGCCACGAATGGATACTCCACAACATGCTGGAGCGGGTCGAGAAGCAGCCGGTCATCAGGAACTCGACTCTGCACGTATCGAAGAGCTTCTTAGCCAGGTGCTCGACCGTCTCGACGGTCTACACGACGACTTGCGCAGACAGAAAGCTGATCACCTGCTTAGCATTGAGCAGTTGGCGGAATACCTCGGCGTGTCGGTAAACACCGCCCGGGGCTATATCGCCAGCGGAGATGTCGAGGCGTGTCGGCTGTCCGACCGCGTCATCCGGATCGACCCCGAGTCGGTCCGGGCCCTCCTCCGCTCGAAGACGATTTGACCCGCGCCAGGCTGTGAGCGCGAGCACCACCTTCACAGCCTGGCGAGTGGTCGCTAGTTCCAAGATTCTGCCGTCCGTCCCTTAAAGGCTAGAGCAGAACAGCTCAGGCGTCCTGGAACGCCGGACCCAGAACGGTCCTTCTCGGGAGCCACCAGATATCGTTTCGATTTTAGACATGACGCCGTGATCTGCTAGACAAGCACCGGGCTCAATCGCGCTATGCCGGGGCACTGGCGAGAGGCATTCTGAGCAGCAGTCCTGGGTGGGCACACTCGTACTCGTTCCGCAGGTTGCTCGTCCATTTTTTCTAGGGGGGGCGCGAACCTGACTTCAACTCAGAGAAAATATTTCTAGAGCCGAGATTCCTCGGACCGCGGATTGCAGCTGAGACAGCCCCCCCAGTTGGCTTCGAGCGCGCGGGCCACCTCCAGATCCGGACCCCCCGGGTCGGTTGGATTGAAGGTCCCCCCGGGGGTCTTCGCACTTCGCCATTTCCCTCACCGCCCGCCTGTCCACAGGCACAGCCATGTCTACCTCCCAACCCCGATCCATCGAAGAGATCGTCGACGAGATCATCGCGTCGACCACGCCTCTCGGCTCGTCCGTCTCGGCCGACCAGCTTGCCGCCAGCTACGGCGTCGTCGGTCCGCAGGACTGCGACTACCCGGTCGTCGCCAAGGTCACCTCCACGCCGGTGGATCTCGCCGACTACGAGTCGTTCGAGCCCCTGTTCGACGACCACACCGGCACCTTCTTGTTCGCCGTCAACCTCATCGAGGAGCGCAAGCTGCCGTCGCTGGCCTACGCCTATGAGGCGTACGGCGACGAGAACGGCCTCGACCGAGCCTACCTCAGCCGCTTCACGCTCCGGGTCAGCGAACTCCTGACGCTCACCAAGCCCCAGCCCAATGGGATGCCGATCAAGGGCATGGCGGTGACGCTCGGGCTGGAGATCGCGCCTGAGCCCGACGCACAGGGCGATCCGGTCGTCCGGGTGCGCACCTTCAGCGTGCCGAAGCCCAAGGCTGCACGCCGCGCTCGGATCGCCGACCGCGTCAAGCCTCCGGTCTCTCGGCCTGCCCAGCGTCCAGCACGCGAGGCGCTCGCCATGAGCGGCGACGGTCACGCAGGCGACGACGGACGCCGACTGGTGGCCGAGGTCTGAGCCGACACCATCACGACGCTAACCCACCGAGAGGGGCCGTGCCATCGAGGCGCGGCCCCTCTCTTCGTTTCACCGGGCCCCCGACTACCCTCGTCGGACGGCCGCACCACACAACACGCTATGGCTACCGCCAACAAGCAGAAGAAGAACACCGCCGAGATCCACGCTGGGGACGGCGCCACGCTCGACGCCGTCGTACTGGCCGAGAGCACCGGCCAGGTCTCCCACCGCGACATCGGCCAGATCACCGTCACCGACATCGACGGCATCACAATCAACCGGACCAAGTCCGGGATCAGCCCCTTCGTCCCGATCCTCAAGACGCCGACGTACTCCCAGAACTCTGGCACTCAGTCCGGCTTCGCAGTCGAGATCGAGGACCCCGGCTCGGAGACCGGCTACAAGCACGTCGGGAACGTGTCGAAGAACTACCTGCTTCTCTCCAACGAGGAAGTCCGAGACCTCGCCGTCGAGATCGCGGTCCAGAGCGGTCTCCCGTTCAAGGAGTCGCGCATCTTCTGGGACGGCTCCCGGTTCTGCCACATCGTCGACTTCCTGGAGACCGAGGAGATCACGCCCGGCGACGAAGTCGGGTTGAGCCTCATCACCCGGTCGAGCTACGACAAGAGCTGGCGCTACGAGTCGGCGCTGATGGGCAAGCGGTTCGTGTGCGACAACGGCGCCTTGTCGGGCGAGTTCTTCGCTCGCGTGTCGTTCAAGCACCTCGCCTCGCAGGGCACGTCCGGGGTCGGCCCCGACGACGGCCCGAAGGAGGAGTCGTGGAAGGAGATCGTCCGCCAGGGCATGAGCGTGATCGACCAGGCCCCGGACAACCTCGACCGGTTCGTGACGGGCCTCCGCGCCCTGAAGTCGGCCGAGATGACCGACGTGCGACTCCGCGAGGTGTGGCGGTCGATCCCCACGGTCGGCGACTCGATCAAGGGCCAGATCATGTCCCGCTACGTCCAGCACGAGGAGCCGACACTGTTCGGTCTCTTCAACGCTGGGACGTGGCTGTTCAGCCACCGCGAGAAGATGACGGCGGCCGACTTCTCGAACAACGACGTGTTCTCGTCGGCCATGCTCGGCTACGCCTTCGAGCACCTGAACTGAGACACGCCCTCCCGCCGACTCCACCGGAGCCCCCGTAGCACGTCGCGGCGGGGGCTCTTCGCTTTCACACCACTCCGATTCCCATGAACAAACCCGAGAGACAGACCAAACCCAGAGACCCGAGACGACGCCGGGAGCTTCCACCGAACGTCGTGCCGATCCGCTCCTTCCTGGAGGTCCAGCGCTTGATGCGCCGTCTGGACATGACCCCGGCCGAGTGTCTCGACCTGCTGGCCGGAGCGCTCGCAGACCTGGAACGCCAGGTCACGGAGTACGACGACCAGCTCGGGTTCGATCATCCGGCCTGGACGGTTGGCAAACGAGCCTGACGGCTCCCGCCAGCGCCCCGGGACGACGCACTCAGCGGGGTCCCGGGGCGGCAGCAGGAGCGGCTAGGACGCACCAGGCAACTCCGCCGTCAGCTCGGCCATCAGGACCTCAGGAGCCACCCCGAGCGCTCGGGCCACCCGGATGAACACGTCGAGCGACGGCTGATGAATGCCGCGCTCCATCATGCTCACGTAGGTCCGGTCGATCTCGGCAGCCCCGGCCAGCTTCTCCTGTGAGAGTTGGAGGCCATCCCGGCGTCGCTTGAGCACGGTCCCGAAGGATCGCGCCACCGGGCTGAGGCCGTCGTGAGCAACTCGGGACATGCCCGGAGTCTGCCTCCGCTACAAGCTCACCTCTACGGAGTAAACTCTACAAAGGTGAGCATCCTCTACAGCCCTTGATGGTCAGTCCCAGTCATTCGGAGACGAACCGTCGCACCTCAACCAGACTCATGGCAAACAAGCTCAGCGTTCTGCTCATCGGAGCGGCCTTCTCGCTCATCGCCTGCCAAAGCGACTCGGCCCCAGAGCCCATTGACCCGATGCGTCCCGTCGAAGCGACGGCGGAGATGCCGGGCTTCGGGTTCAGGATGCTAGACCCGGAATCCGACTACGGCTACTACGTCGACCTAGTCAACAGCAGCGACCGGCCCGCCAAGTTCACTGTTGAGAAGTCCTACCACAACTCAGATCTAGGTCGTCCAACACAGGTGGTTTGCCTTGCGCCTGGAGAGACGGCGCGAGTCGGTGGATACCCGCATGACAACATGATCACATCACTCGGCCAAGAGCTTCGAGCCGAGATCGAGGATTACGCCGTGGTCGGCCGCTACTACGTGGAGGACTGCTACCCCTCGCGCCTACAGGACCATTGATCCCGACTGACGCCCGGTCGACCGCCGAGGTGGACGTTTGCACGGTGCCGGGTGAGACAGTTGCTGAGGGGCGACCCACTCAAACCTCATCTGGCCGTTCGAGCTTTGTCTCACCAACTGGCCGACTTTCCCGTCCAGGAGCAAGCGAGGTTCTCCCCTCGGCATCGACCAGCGGTCAGACTCTGCCCACCGCCGGGCTCCTAGAGGCCTATAGCGCGCGCGGAACTGGTGCAGCAGCCTGCCCGCAACTCGGTAAGTGCCGTAGGCTCCCGGCGAGAGATAGTGAGTCCCAGAGAGATCTGAGATGAGAGAGACGGCGTCGTCACGGGTCAGGCTGCCTCGCCCACACAAGCGATGGAGGAGGGCATCGGCGACCGCGTGGGCAGAGGGCAGAGGCCGGTCGGGGGTCATGAGATCAGTCATCGGTCGAAGGGGTAGGGGTGGATGTGATATCTGTCTCCTTGCCTTCCTTCCCTTCCCGCTACCCTAATGGCCCGGGAAGGGAAGGAAGCTCAGGAGTCGGATCGGCGATGGTCCACGACCCCTGGTGAGAGACCGCGAGACCACGAGCCGACAACTCCGAGAGGTGGTTGGAGATCGTCTTGCTCTTGAGGCCCCGGTGCTCTGCTAGATCCGCGACGGGAACAGGGCGCCCGGGGTCTCCCGTCAGCTCCCGGAGCGCGTCCAGCGTCAAGTCAACGGGGCTCACCTTCTCTCCCACGGCCGGTCGCTTAGGTGCGTCGACCAGCCGGAAGGCGACCGACGGCTTGAAGTCATCGCTGTCGCCGCCGACAAAGTCGACGGCATAGTGGACCGGCTCGGTCTTCCGAGCGAAGTTGGCCTTGTGGTGGTCGAGGCGGATCACGTCGCGATCCTCCTTCGTCGCCGAGAGGCCAAGCGATGACCGGACGAGGTTGTGCTTGAACGCGGACCCGAAAGCCGACGCCGAAGTCTCGCCCGACGCCGCCCGTTTGGAGACGTGGTCGAGGGCGAGCACGGTAGTGCCCCAGCCGTTCAGACCCCGCATCAACTTGACCGTGTCCTGCGAGGCGCTCACGTCGACCCCGATGGCCCCCGCGCTCAGCGAGTCAAGCACGGCCAGCACGACGCCGTGCGTCTCGACGATGGCGCGCACGTCGGCCGCCACCGCCGGGTCGCCCACCGACTTCGACGGGGCGTAGTAGAGGAGGCCGTCGGGGGGGCGGTCGAGCCCGAAGCCACGCGCGACCTGCCACGCCCGACGCTCGATCTCCTCTCGGCCGAGGTCCTCGGCGTCGATCCAGAGCACGGGGCCGCGCCTGACCTCGCGGCCGAAGAACGCTCGGCCCGTGACGACGCAGAGCGCGAGCAGGAGCGCCCAGTACGACTTCCCGCTCCCACCGTGTCCGAAGAGGATGGTCGCGTACCCCTGGGGTAGCCAGTCCTCAACGAGGAACGGCCGAGGCGGAGGCTCGTCGCCCTGTCCGATCAGGACGGCTTTCTTGGCCCGAGCGGCCCTGCGCCTCTCTTCTTTCTTCCGGGTTTCGGTCCGGCTCTTGGCCGTCGCCTCGTCCAGGAATGCGTAGTCGTCGACGGCGTCGACCGAACCGTCCCCGCTTGGCGCGGGACGGATCATGGGTTCTGTGTTGCTCATGCCCATACCCGCTTGGCCCTAAAGTGCAGCCTGTGACTACTGCGGCTGGTCCTATAGCCAGACCAGCTTGGGGTGCGCCGGTCCCATTCGCGGAGGTGCCACCGCTGGGCGCCGTGTTGGTACTCGACGACCGATTCGTAGTGGTAGTCGTTGAGGTGGCTCAGAACGCTCGTGTCGATCGTCCAGCCCCCATCCCCGTTTGGATTGACGAACTCGTCGTCGTAGGCCCCGCGGAGCAACCGGACCGCATCGATCTGGTAGAGGACCCTCTCCGCCTGGAGGACGCGCATGAGGAGGCACGCGGCGTGACGTGAGCGCCGGGACGGGTCCTGTGGTGGGGGCTCCCAATCGACCTCTCGTTTGACTCGGGCCCAGTCGACTACACCGATCATGCCTCACCCCGCCCGGTGGCAAAGCTCTCGACGAACTGGTCGAGACGGTGGCGGTCGTAGAGGAGCCGTCCGCCAAGACGGGACGGGCCGATCTGGTCGCGGTGGCGACGGAGGGTCGAGACGCTGACGCCGATGTAGTCGGCGGCCTCTTGGGGAGAGAGCCAGCGGGCCGACATCGTCCCCCGGTGGGAGGCGTCGGCGGGGGCGGAGCGGTCTCGCTCCGGGGTCTGAGAATCGCGCATGGGTGTGCGGCTAGTGGGAAAGAATCGCGCCTTGTGGCAGACGCACTCAGCTCGGTAGGGAGCGGTGCTGGATTCTCCCGGGCCGCAAGGCCCTTCGGATCTCGTCGCGGCGGCGGGCCGTCGCGGGGGCCTATCTCGGTCACCCGCACCAATGATAGCGCACCGGCGCCCGTCGAGCAAATCAACGCGCTCGTTCCGGGTACTTTGAAGGCGACCACTTAGGACACTCTCGACCTTGGACCACGCCCAGTTTTCCCGCCTCGTCTCGTTCATTTGGGGGATTGCAGACGATGTGCTCCGCGACGTATACGTCCGCGGCAAGTACCGCGACGTGATCCTCCCGATGATCGTCATCCGACGGCTCGACGCAGTCCTAGAGCCCACGAAGGCCGAGGTTCTGAAGAAGGCGGCGTGGCTCGACGAGGTCGGGATCGCGAACCAGGACGCTCCGCTGAAGGAAGCTGCGGGACAGGCCTTCTACAATGCGTCCCGGTTCACCCTCAGAGACCTCCGGGGGAAGGGAAAGGCCCAGCAGTTACGGGACGACTTCGTCGCCTACCTCGACGGGTTCAGCCCGAACGTCCAGGAGATCTTGGGCAAGTTCAAGTTCCGCAATCAGATCGGGACGCTCGTCGACGCCGACGTGCTCGGAGCGCTCATCGAGAAGTTCCTCGACCACGACGTCAACCTCTCTCCGGAGCCGGTCTACGACTCGGACGGGAGGCTCAGGCTCCCAGGCCTCGACAATCACTCGATGGGGACCGTCTTCGAGGAGTTGATCCGGCGGTTCAACGAGGAGAACAACGAGGAGGCTGGCGAGCACTTCACGCCGCGCGACGTGGTCACGCTCATGGCGGACCTCGTGCTCCAGCCGGTGGCAGACCAGATCAAGGACGCGACATACACGGTCTACGACGGGGCGTGCGGGACGGGCGGGATGCTCACGCTCGCGGAGGCGCGCCTGATCGAGATCGCCGAGGACCACGGCCGGAACGTGTCGGTCCACCTCTACGGTCAGGAGAGCCAGCCGGAGACGTACGCGATCACGAAGGCGGACCTCCTCCTGAAGGGCGAGGGCGAGGAGGCCGAGAACTTCGCGAACGGCTCGACGCTCTCGGCCGACGGCTTCTCATCCATGGAGTTCGACTTCATGCTCTCCAACCCCCCGTACGGGAAGAGCTGGTCGACGGACCTCGACCGGATGGGGGGCAAGAAGGATCTCACTGACCCGCGGTTCGTGGTCGAACACGACGACGAGGATGACTTCTCGCTCATCACGAGGTCCTCCGACGGCCAGCTCATGTTCCTCGCCAACAAGCTGGCGAAGATGAAGGACACCCTGCTTGGGAGCCGGATCGCCGAGGTCCACAACGGGTCGGCCCTGTTCACGGGCGACGCCGGGCAGGGCGAGAGCAACGTCCGCCGGTGGGTCATAGAGAACGACTGGTTGGAGGCCATCGTGGCGCTCCCGCTCAACATCTTCTACAACACCGGGATCGCAACGTACATCTGGATCCTCTCGAACCGGAAGGCCGAGAACCGCCGGGGGAAGGTCCAGCTCATCGACGCGACGGAGTGGTCCCGGCCCCTCCGCAAGAACCTCGGCCAGAAGAACTGCGAGCTGTCGCCCAGCGACGCGCAGCGCATCGTGCGGGCCTTCCTCGCGTTCGAGGAGACCGAGCACTCTCGGATCTTCGACAACGCGCACTTCGGGTACTGGAAGGTCGTCGTCGAGCGCCCGCTTCGGCTCAGGAGCCGGTTCACGAAGAAGGCCGTCGAAGGGCTCCGGTTCGCCTCCGGCGACGAGGAGGTCCGGCGGGAGATCTACGCCGAGTTCGGGGAAGACCTCTACGAGAGGTTCGGGTCTGTCCGTAAAGCCTTGGAGGCCGTCCTCGACGGCGACCCGAACGACGGGGAGGGCGACGACGAGGGAGGCACGCCGCCTGCCAAGGTGACGGCAGCCCAACGTAAGAAGCTGCTCGATCCGAAGAAATGGGAGGCTGACCGTCGCCTCCTCCAACTTGGCCGCCAGCTCCACGAGTCGATCGGTGACCGGGAGTTCGACGACCACAACGACTTCCGAGACCTCACCGAGGCGGCGCTCACGCGGTCGGGAACGAAGACCTCGAAGCCCGAACGGAAGGCGATCTGGGACGCGATGAGCTGGCGCGACGAGGGCGCCGCCCGGGTCATCAAGAAGGTTCACAAGAAGGGGGCCGAGGCCGACCCCATCCGGGGTCTCTTCGAGCACGAGATCGACGGACGGCCCGCTGTCGTCGAGTACGAGCCCGACGCCGACCTCCGCGACACGGAGCAGGTCCCGCTCCTCGAAGAGGGAGGGGTCGAGGCGTTCGTCCGACGCGAAGTGCTCCCTTACGTCCCGGACGCGTGGGTGGACGAGGGCAAGACGAAGGTGGGCTACGAGGTCTCGTTCAACCGGGTGTTCTACAAGCCCCCGGTGCTCCGCTCGCTCGCCGAGATTAGAAAGGACATCGAAGACCTGGAGGACGAGACCGACGGCCTGTTGGAAGAGGTCTTGGTCGAGACACGAGAGGAGGCATGAGCGTAGACGCCGCCTTTGTTCACGATCTCATCAACGAGCTCAACGAACTCGGGGAGCACACCCGGATCGAGGCCAAGACGGCTTCGGAGGTTGGGAAGTCGGCCTTGGAGACCGTCTGCGCTTTCTCGAATGAGCCGGACCTCGGTGGCGGTCACCTCCTCCTTGGCGTCGCCAGGAGCAAGACCCCGGACCTCTTCGGAGACCAGCCATACGAGGTCGTTGGAGTCGCAGACCCCGAGCGGGTGTCGAGCGAGTTAGCAAACAGGTGCGCGACCGAATTCAACCGGCCGGTCCGACCGCGGATTACCCCCGTCAAGATGCCGGGCGGGGTGGTCATCCACGTCCTGGTCGAAGAGGCGAGCCCCGAAGACAAGCCGGTCATCCTGACGCGGTTCGGGTCTCCTCGCGGGGCGTTCCGCCGGACCGCCGAAGGGGATTTCAAGGGCACCCACGACGACCTCGCCCTCTTCCTCGGGGACCGTCGGGGGGCGACGTACGACGAGCAGGTCGTGAGGCGTGCGACGCGCGAGGACCTCGACCCTTCGGCGCTCAGGACCTACAAGAAGCTCCTCCAGGATTCGGGCCGGAGCGCCGAGGTGCTGGAGTTCTCCGACGACGAACTCCTGCAGGCGCTCGGCGCCGTCGAGCGGACGGACGATGGGCTCAAGCCTACCGTCGCTGGCGTCCTCTTGTTCGGGAGCCGACTCGCGCTCCGGCGCGACTTCCCAATGATGCGCGTCGACTACATCCGAGTGCAGGGGACGGAGTGGGTTGAGGACGCCTCGAATCGCTACGACGCTCTCGTGGAGATCCGGGCGCCGCTGCTCACGACGCTCCTCCGCGCGGAGACGGCCGTCTTGGACGACCTCCCAAAGAAATTCCACCTCCCCGAAGGCAGCCTCCAACGACAAGACATCCTCCCCCTCCCCCGGAAGGTGCTGCGAGAGGCCATCGTCAACGCACTCATGCACCGGGACTACCAAGTCCACGGGGCGACGCAGATCATACGGTTCGCCGACCGGATCGAGATCCACAACCCTGGTTACTCGCTCAAGCCTACGGGCCAGCTCGGCAGGCCTGGATCGGCCACGCGCAACCCCGCCATCGCCTCGGTCTTCCACGACACGGACCTCGCAGAGACGAAGGGGACGGGGATCGGGACCATCCGGCGGCTCATGGAGAAGGCCGAACTGGCACCACCGAAGTTCGAATCCGAGCGAGCCGAGAACCGGTTCGTTGCCCATATCCCACTCACCCACTTCCTAAGCCGAGCGGACCTTGACTGGCTCGACGACCTCGGGGAGGAGTTGAGTGCCCACGAGCGGATCGCGCTCGTCCACGTCCGAGACAACGGGACGGTAAACAACGAGTCTGTCCGGTCGATGACCGGGCTCGACCGGCACGACGCGAGCGCCCTCCTGCGGCGCCTGTCGTCACCGGCCATCGCGCTCCTATTGAAAGAGCCCGCCGGGAGTGCCACGTTCTACCTCCCGACTCCCCGGTTTCTCGACTCCCTCCCCTTCGGGGTCACGGTTCCGGGGTACGAAGCCGACCCGACTCCTGGAGTGGGAGATGTCGAAATGGCGATCGGTGTCCTCCAATCACGGGAGTCATCTCCCAAACAAGGGGAGTCGGAAGTCAAAACAGGGGAGTCACCGGTCAAATCAGGGGAGTCGGTCTCCCCTGCTCTCGACCTGCCCCCGGAGTTGCAAGAGATGGTCGGTGCCCTTCGCAAGAAGGAAGACGACGCCGTCATGCGGCCCGTCATCCAAGCGCTTTGCCGCTGGCAGCCGCTCTCGGCTAAAGAGATAGGGGGAGTGATGGGCCGGAAGTACGACTATCTCCGAGAACGGTACTTGAGCCCGATGGTGAGGGAGGGACAGCTCTCGTTGACGATCCCCGACAAACCGAACAGCAGGCTCCAGAAGTACAAGACCCCCGAGGACGCGTGACTGACTCTCCCCTGGCCCCGTACCCAACGAAGAAGCCTTCCGGCTTGGACTGGATCGGGCCTATCCCTCAGCAGTGGCAGGTGAGCCGGAACGGGCGCTTGTTCTCCCAGAGGAACGAGACGGACCGCCCTGAGCTTCCTGTCCTAGAGGTCTCACTGAAGACCGGCGTCCGAGTCCGCGACCTCGCGAACGGGGGGCGGAAGCAGTCGATGAGCGACCGCAGCAAGTACAAGGTGGCCCACGAGGGGGACATCGCCTACAACATGATGCGGATGTGGCAAGGGGCGGTGGGTGTCTCGCCGACCGACGGGCTCGTGAGTCCGGCCTACGTGGTTGCCCAGCCGAGACCTGACCAGCCCCCGTTCTTCGTACCAGCCGGTGTGACAGTGCCGACGCCGGTTCATGGGGACAAGGCGGCCGCGTAGGCGGCCGGTGGAAGGTAGCCGAGCGCGCTGTGCGGGCGGGACTCGTTGTAGTGACGACGCCAGCTCTCCGTCAGCACGCGGGCCTCGGCCAGCGAGCCGAAGAGCTCTTGGCCCAGGTGCTCGTCGCGGAGCTTCCCGTTGAAGCTCTCCGAGTACCCGTTCTGCCACGGCGCGCCGGGGTCGATGTGCTTCGCGTCCGTCTCCGCCGCGTGGAGGTAGCCTGCGACCCGATGGGCGATGAACTCGGAGCCGTTGTCGCTCCGTACGAAGCTGGGCGCGCCGCGCTCGGCGATGAGCCGGTCGAGCGTGGCGACGACGTGGTGGCTCGTCAGCGAGCGCCCGACGACCAGCGCCAGGCACTCGCGGGTGTACTCGTCGAGCACCGTGAGCAGCTTCAGCGCCCGGCCGTCGGCGGTCGCGTCGAACACGAAGTCGTAGCACCACACGTGGTCCGGGCGCTCCGGGGCGAGCCGGACGGTAGAGTTCTCGCCCGAGGCCTCCGGTAGCCGACGGCGCTTCTGCATCCTCTGTGGGACTTGGAGCCCTGCCTCGCGCCACAGGCGATGGACGCGCTTCTTGTTCACGGCCCACCCCTCGCCCCGGAGGACAGCCCACGCCCGGCGGTAGCCGTAGCGCGGGTGGTCGCGGGCGAGTCGGAGCAGACGTGCCACGAGCGCACGGTCCTTCGCCGGGCGCTCGGGCTGGTAGCGGTGGGTCGAACGGGGCTGCCCGACGACGCGGCAGGCGCGGCGCTCGCTGACGCCCAACTCGCGCTGGACGTGGGCGACGGCCGCACGCCGCCTCGCCGGGCTCAGAACTTTCCCCGGGCGACCTCTTTGAGGATGTCGTTATCGAGGGCGAGGTCGGCGACCAGCTTCTTGAGCCGGGCGTTCTCCTGCTCTAGCTCGCGGAGCCGCCGGGCCTCGGGCTTGCCGACGCCGGCGTACTTCTTCCGCCAGCGGTAGTAGGTGACCTCGGTGACGCCGATCTCACGGACGGCGTCGGCAACGATCGAGCCCTCGGCGGTGAGGGCTTCGACGCGGCGGAGCTTGGTGACGATCTCTTCGGGGGTGTGCCGCTTCATGGTGCTGCGGGGTGGAGCGCGGCACTATCGTAGCGACTGGATCAGATCACGGGGGGCAGGTCAGACCCGGGGTCGTCCCGGACTACTACGCCTACCTCTTTCGGACAGACGCCTACAAGCAGGAGGTCAACCGACGCTCGCGGGGGATCGTGAGCGACCGCAATCGACTCTACTGGCAGGACTTCAAGCAGATTCCGACCCTAGAACCGCCGGAGGACGAGCAGCGACAAATCGCTCGGTATCTGAACTGGCATGGTTGGTACGTGGCGAAGCTCATCAGAACCAAGCAGAAGCTGATCGCGCTCCTGAGCGAGCAGAAGCAGGCCATCATCCAGCGGGCGGTCACGCGCGGGCTTGACCCAGGAGTGCCACTGAAACCCTCCGGCGTGGCGTGGCTTGGCGACGTGCCGTTGAACTGGGAAATGCGTCGCCTCAAGTACCTAGTATTAAATGATTCGACTGGGATCCAGATGGGCCCATTCGGCGCGTCTCTGACCCAGCTGTCCAGCACGCCAACAGATTACAAAGTGTATGGACAGGCTAACACTATAAGCGGAGACTTTTATACCGGAGAAAGATGGCTCAATAAAAATCAGTTCCAGGGTCTCGCAAGATACAAGATTGAACCCGGAGACCTAGTATTGACTCGGAAAGGCAGTATTGGCAATTGCAGGGCCGTCCCAAGTGGAATCATAAGGGGAGTTGCGGACTCGGATACGATCAGAGTGAGGCTCGACCAGAGTCGAGTCCGAGTTCAGTTCGTCGAAATACTTCTTCATGCTGCTCCTTACGTCAGTCGCCAAGTAGAGCTCTCTCAACGAGGAGCAGTTCTCAGCGGACTCAACACGTCCACGATTGCTGACCTGCGTCTTGCAGTGCCACCTCTTGAGGAGCAGGATGACTTACTGCGAATGCTCAACAAGAGAACTCGTGGCGTTGACAAGAGCATAGCTCAGGTAAAGTCCGAGGTTGCCTTGATCCAGGAATACCATCAGCGGCTGGTGGTCGACGTGGTTACCGGAAAGCTGGACGTACGCGATCTCGAAGTCCACGATGTAGAGGTGGAGGCTTTCAAAGCCGACCTAGAGGAGCCCGAAGACCTCGACCCCGCTGCTGCCGACGCCTAAAACCATGCCGACGACGAATACCCGCGAGGACGGGTTCGAAGCCCTCATCGTCCGTCAGATGACTGGGAGCTACCCTGGCCTCCCCACGCCCGAGAGCGCTACAGGAGAGGAGCGCGATCCCTACACTGGCGCCGGGTATGTCGAGGGCGACCCGAAGGACTACGACAAGGACCACGCGCTCGACCTCCCGAAACTCCTCGACTTCCTCCGCGCGACGCAGCCTGAGCTTGTCGAAGCCCTCGCGCTGGACGACGACGGTCCGCTGCGGACCAAGTTTTTGCACCGGCTTCAGGGCGAGGTCGCCAAGCACGGCGTGGTTCACGTCCTCCGGAATGGGGTCAAGCACGGCCCGCACCGGGTCGACCTCTACTACCTCCGGCCGTCCGCACAGAACTCCGAGGCCGCCGAGCGCTACGCGGCCAACGTCTTCAGCGTCACCCGCCAGCTCCACTACTCGAAGGACGCCTCGCGGCTCTCGCTCGACCTCTGCCTGTTCATCAACGGGCTCCCGGTCTGCACCTTCGAACTGAAGAACAGCCTCACGAAGCAGACCGTCGCCGACGCCATCGAGCAGTACAAGAGGGACCGACACCCCCGAGAGCTTCTCTTCCAGTTTGGACGCTGCCTCGCCCACTTCGCCGTCGATGACAGTGAGGTCTGGTTCTGCACCCACCTCCAGGGAAAGAAGTCGTGGTTCCTCCCCTTCAACAAGGGCTACAAGAAAGGCGCTGGCAACCCGCCGAACCCAGCCGGGCTCAAGACGGACTACCTCTGGCGCAGGGTGCTCTCGCGAGACGGGCTCTCGGACATCATCGAGAACTACGCCCAGATCACCGAGGAGAAGGACGAGAAGACCGGCAGGAAGAAGCGGACTCAGATCTTCCCCCGGTACCACCAACTCGACGTGGTGCAGAAGCTGCTGGCGGACGTCGCCGACAAGGGGGCCGGGCAGCGGTACCTCATCCAGCACTCGGCCGGATCGGGCAAGAGCAACTCGATCGCTTGGACCGCGCACCAACTCGTCGGACTGACGAGAACTCGCGGCTCCGGGACGGTGACGAGAGCGGATGGCGCGGATGTGTTCGACAGCGTCATCGTCGTGACCGACCGGCGCGTGCTCGACAAGCAGCTCCGCAACACGATCAAGCAGTTCGCCCAGGTCGGCTCCATAGTCGGCCACGCCAAGCGATCGGGGGACCTCCGCCAGTTCATCGAGAAGGGGAAGAAGATCATTATCACGACAGTCCAGAAGTTTCCGTTTGTCCTGGACGAGATCGGCGACTCCCACCGGGACCGGACCTTCGCCGTCCTCATCGACGAGGCCCACTCTAGTCAGGGCGGCAAGACGGCGGCGGCCATGAACGACGCGCTGTCGTCCGAAGCGCAGGACGACGACCCCGAGGACGCCGTCAACACCGCGCTTGAGCGCCGGACGGAGTCGCGCCAGATGCTCTCGAACGCGAGCTACTTCGCGTTCACGGCCACGCCCAAGAACAAGACGCTGGAGCTGTTCGGCGTCCCCATCCCACAGCCGGACGGAACAGAGAAGTACGAGCCGTTCCACTCGTACACGATGAAGCAGGCCATCCAGGAGGGCTTCATCAAGGACGTGCTCAAGGGCTACACCCCGGTTCTCAGCTACTACCGACTGACGAAGGCGACCAAGGACGACCCGGAGTTCGACGCGAAGAGGGCCAAGAAGAAGCTCCGCCGCTACGTCGAGTCGCACGACCACGCGGTCCGGACCAAGGCCGAGATCATGGTCGACCACTTCCACGACAAAGTCCTCGCCAAGCGGAAGCTCGACGGCAATGCCCGAGCGATGGTGGTCACCCCGACGATCGAGCGGGCCATCCAGACTTGGCGGGCCATTGAAGCCTACCTCAAGGAGCGGAAGAGTCCATACCGCGCCATCATCGCGTTCTCCGACAAGGAGATCGACGGAGAGAAGGTGACTGAGTCCCAGCTCAACGGATTCCCGTCCAACCAGATCGAAGCGAAGGTCCGAGAGGACCCCTACCGGTTCCTCGTGGTCGCGGACAAGTTTCAGACGGGGTACGACGAGCCGCTCTTGCACACCATGTACGTGGACAAGACGCTCTCGGGGATCAAGGCCGTCCAAACCCTAAGCCGCCTGAACCGCGCCCACCCAGCGAAGCGCGACACGTTCGTGCTCGACTTCGCCAACGACGCCGACACGATCAAGAAGTCGTTCAAGGACTACTACCGGACGACGATCCTCTCGGACAAGACGGACCCGAACAAGCTCAACGACCTACAGTCCGACCTCGACGGGTACCAGCTCTACGCCCCCGAGAACGTCGAGGCGTTCGCCGCGCTCTACCTCTCGGGCGCCGAGCGCGACACGCTCGACCCGATCCTCGACGACGCCCGGGCCCAGTACGTCGAGCTAGACGAGGACGGCCAGGTGGACTTCAAGGGGAAAGCGCGGGCGTTCGTGAGGACCTACGAGTTCCTCGCCTCCGTCCTCCCCTACACGAGCGTGGAGTGGGAACGGCTCTCGATCTTCCTTCACTTCCTGGTCCCGAAGCTTCCCTCGCCGATTGAGGACGACCTTTCGAAAGGGGTCTTGGAGTCCATCGACATGGAGAGCTACCGGGCAGAGGCCCAGGCGACCATGCGGATCGCGCTCGACGACGAGGACGGCGAGATCGGCCCCGTCCCGATCAGCGGCGGAGGGGCGATCCCGGAGCCGGAGATCGACCTGCTCTCCAACATCGTCCGCACCTTCAACGACCTGTTCGGCAACGTCGAGTGGAAGGACGCCGACAAGATCCGGCGCGTGATCGCCGAGGAGATCCCGGGCCGCGTGGCGGCCGACGTGTCGTACCAGAACGCGATGGAGAACTCGGACAAGCAGAACGCCCGGATCGAACACGACCGAGCGCTCAAGCGTGTCCTCCTAGAGCTGCTCTCAGACCACACCGAGCTGTTCAAACAGTACCAGGACAACGACTCGTTCAGCCACTGGCTGGCAGATACCGTCTTCAAGGCGACGTACCAGACGGGTCGGCCCCCTCTGTAGCTGCCTCCTCCGCAGGCACTTCCTCCGCAGGAGCCTCTTCCACAGGAGCCTCCTCCGTAGGTGCGCTTACTTCGGGGTCGCCTTTAGACTGGCCAAAGGCTGCTACTGCGAAAAGGATGGCGGCCGTGAGGGCAACGGACCAGACGACACCCTGCAGAATTTTGAGGCGGGTCTTCTGCTTGGCGTACTGGTTGTCAAGGTTGGAGAATCCTCTGTTCAGGATGGCGAGCGGGCTGTCTGCCCGTGACGTGTACCTGTCTCTCAAGAGGTCGACATCCGCCTTAATCGCTTCAAGCGCGTCTTTCTGGTTCCGTACTAGAACATCCAGAAGGAAGCTGAACAGAACAGCGCCAAGAAGCAGGACCACATTCGGCAGTGACACCCCGTCCTCAGGATTAAGCGAGGCTGCGACGACGAGGAAGGCGAGCGGGATGGCAACGAGCTTCGACTGCGCATCAGTTACGACCCCGTGGAGCTCCTTGACGAACGCCACTTTCTTCTCCTCGAACGCCGAACGAACTTCCTCAAAGGAGAAGTCCTCCATGTACAGCTGATGGCTTCGGGTGTACGAGTCGTAGACCCTACCGAACTCCCGGAGCAAGTGCCGGAATCGATCCGGGCTCTCGACCGGCGCCAACGTGTCGACGAGCGTCCGCACGAAGATCTGTCGTCTGGGCTCCTTGTCAGCCTGAGCAGTGAGCTCTTCTGCTAAGTCCTCGATGTGACGAAGTCCCACTAAGTCTGACGGAGCATACTTGAGTCTCATATCCACCTTCTGCCCTTGGAAGAAGGTGAGGTCGGGGTAGCGCGGGTCGGGGGACCGCTCAAAGTCGGCCAGCTCTCTCAATAAAGCAGCGAGCATTGCCGTATCCCGGTACTGCTGAATCGCGGGCGGGGGCTTCCCCCACGATAGGAATTCGACCTCATGGACGTAGTGTTCAACATCCGGTGGAGAGACGGCGTGACGCCGTACTAACTCGCCGAGCGTTTCGAAGTAAGCGAGACCATGCTCTCTCAGCTTTGCTGGCCGAAGCCTAACAACCAGATCACTCGTCTCGTCCGCAGACAGGTGCATCCCAGGGATGGTGACTGCCCCTCCCCCGTCATCGAGTGTCGCCGTCTCCTCGACGAGCTGATCCTGACCCGGTGTAGCGGACGCCCGGTTAAGGTTACGCAGCAAGCTTGAGCGCTTGCCGTTGGTGATGCCGG
>CANLSR010000010.1 GCA_947493945.1 uncultured bacterium
ACCGGCATCACCAACGGCAAGCGCTCAAGCTTGCTGCGTAACCTTAACCGGGCGTCCGCTACACCGGGTCAGGATCAATCCCACCCTTCGCCGCTGCCATGACACCCGACTACTTCACCGGCCTCGACCTCCACAAGCGCTCCGTCACTGCCACCACACTCGACGCTGCCGGCGCCGTCGTCGCCACCGCCAAGGTGCCGTGTCGGCCGAAAGCGCTGCTCGCCTATTTCGCCCAGCAGCCTGGGCGCCACGCCGCCACCGTGGAATGCACGACGGGCTGGTACTGGGTCAAAGACGCGCTCGACGGCCGCGTCGACCTCACACTCGCCCACGCTAAGGGCGTCAAGGCCATCGCCGCGGCCAAGGTCAAGACCGACAGCGCCGACGCGGCCATGCTGGCCCATCTTCTGAGGACCGACCTCCTGCCCGAAGCGCACATGATCTCCGACGAGATGCGCCCGCTCCGCGACGTGCTCCGCACACGCCTGCGATTGGTCGAGCGCCGCGTGGCCGCCCAGAACTCGGTCGCCCGGCTGCTGGAGAAGCACAACGTGCGTGACGTGGCCGACCTCGACACCTTCGGACGACTCCAGGCCGAGACCCACATCGAGCAGGCCGAGCTGTTGCACAGCCAAGTCAAGCGGCTGGAGAGCGCGCTCGTGCCCCACCTGGTGCCCGACGCCGACGTGCAACGGCTCCTCCGCGTCCCCGGCATCGGAAAGGCCTGCGCCTTCTCGATCCGCCTCGAAGTGGACGACGTCTCGCGCTTCCCCAGCGACCGGGCCTTCTTCAGCTACTGCCGCTTGGTCCCCGGCGCCGACAACTCGGGCGACCGCGTCCGTCACAAGCGCTCGCGTGACGGCAACCGCTACCTCAAGCTCGCTTCCTCGCACGCCGCCGTGCGGGCGATCCAGTACTACCCCGAGGTCCGGGCGTGGTACGGCTCCAAGAAGCGACGCAAGCCCGACGTCGTGGCTCGCGCGCTGGTGGCTAAGGAGATCGCCCGGATCGTCTACCACGTGCTGAGGAAGCAGGAAGACTTCAACGGCCAGTTCAAGGGCAAAGCCCTGAGTCGGCTGAAGAAGGAGCAATGGCCCCTACTCGCAAGCCCGGCCAGCAGAACTGGCGCCGGCGAGCCTCAAGCTCGACCGCCCTCGGTGGGAATGGGAAGCGAGTAGTGGGGCCGCCTTGCGGCCCCGTGCCGCCGACAGAGATCTGGGACGACGGGCGCTGAGCCCGTCCGCGGCCGAGAACGGTCGTGAGAGCCCGTTTGGGGGTGTGGCCCGCCAGCGCTCCGCTGGTGGCAGCCCTACCGATCTAGAAACGCGGCGCCGACGCTCCGACGACCGAACGCACTCCCCGACGGGGAGTGCAGGGCGAGACTGCCCCTACCTCACCGAAAACGCCCTACTTGACATCCAACTGATTTTGGGGGTTCTACCGCCCGGGCACGGAGTCACAGGAGAACCCCAACAAGAGAGAGCACACCTCCCACTAAAGCCGCGACGCTCGCGCCGGCGTACACGGTCTGGCCCTCTCGGTCCTGGGCCCACATAGCGACGATCAGGCTCGTGCCCGCGATCAGAAAACCGACGTTTTTGAGCACGCCGGTTCCGCCTGCCGCGAGGTCGTACCCGCTTGTGAGAACTATGAGCAATCCAGCCACGGCGATCACGATCTGGTTCGTCCGGGGGTACGGCTTGGGTTGGAGAATGGACATGTAACGAGGCGGTAGAACTACCGGTTCAGCGCGAGAGCGTGACCACGATGGGGAAGTGGTCCGAGACCGTCCGCGGGTCGTGGCTGTGTACGTAGCGCACGTCGGTCACGCGGCGGTAGAGCGCCGGCGAAAGGAGCACGTGGTCGATGGCGCTCAGCTCGCCCGGCTCGATCTCGCCGTTGTCGTTGCGGTCGTAGAGCGACGTAAAGCGCGAGGCCTGAGGCACGTCGCCGAGCACGTTCACCAGGTCGTCCGCGTCGCCGGGGCCGGCGCGCTTGATGGTGGCGAGCACGTCGGTGATCGGGCGCGAGCTGCGGCGGTCGAGCACCGCGTCGTCGAAGTCGTTGAGGTCGCCCAAGACGATCACCTGGCGGCCGGCGGCGACCTCGGCCTCGACCAGCTGGCGGATCACCTCAGCCTGGGCCTCGCGCCGCGGCCGGCGGTCGGCGTCGTCGGGGCGGGCCAGAAAGTGGACGCCGATCACCGTCACCGGCACGCCGTCCAGGTCCAGGCGCGCCCACAGGTTCTTGGAGACGCCGTAGAGCTGGTCCGTCACGCCCACCGGCACGCGCTCGTCGTTGCGGCCCGAGGCCTCGACCGGGATCCGGGTCAGGAGCCCCACGTCCTGGCCCGTGAACGTGTCGCGCCCGTCCACCAGGACGGCCGTGTAGCCCAGGCCCGCCAGCGACTCGTCGGCGAGCATCTGGAGCGCGGCCAGGTTCTCGGTCTCGGGCATCACCACCACGTCGGCGTCCAGGCTCCGGACGACCGCGCCGACGGCGTCGCGGTGGGCGCGCGCCGCCGCTGGGTCGCCCTTCCAGGGGAACGTCGCCTCGCCCTCGTCGCCGACGCCGTCGAACAGGAACTCGCCGTTGAACGTCGCGATGCGGATGCCGTCGTCCGTCCAGACGGGCGCCTCTTGGACGCGGAACGGCTCAGCCGGCCCGCCAGCCGCTGGCGGCGCGGGGCCCGAACACGCGGAGACGACGAGGGCCAGCCCGAGAAGGGCGCAGGAGGGACGGGTCATAAACAGGGTCATAAACAGCAAGAGGGGACGCGTCGGTCGGACGCGCCCCCTCGGCATGGGATCCGGCGGGGTCGTCTAGAACGCCAGCACGGCGGCCACGCCCGAGTAGAACCGGAACCGGCGCGGGTCGATGCGGAAGCCCACGGGGCGGACCGGCGTCTGGCCCGCCGACCAGTTCGGGTGCGCGCCGCCGACCATCGAGCGCTCGCTGTAGAAGTGCCGCGTCCTCTCGGAGAACGGCCGCGAGCTGCCGGACGCGTAGTAGACGCCGTGCGCCACCTCCAGGGCCTTGAGGAAGGCCGGGGAGTCGCTCGACGGCGTCAGCGTCGTGTACAGGCGGCGCTTGGGGTCGCCGGGGTTGAAGGCGCTAAACTGGTACGGGTCCAGGACGACGGACTCGTACTCGGTCTCGCCGCGGTAGCCCGTCTCGACGCGGTTGCGGATCACCCAGGCGACCAGCTCCTGCTCCTCGGCCTTCTTGGTCTCGCTGTAGATGCAGCGGGCCAGCCACAGCACGTCGTCGTTGACCTGGTCGGGGACGAACGCCGGCGGCGCGTCGGAGACCAGGTTGGAGGCCAGGTCGGTGGGGACCGGGACGTCTGTGGCCGCGTGGATCGTAAAAAAGAGCCCGAGCACGGGGAGCATCCCGGCGAGGACGATGGCGATGGCAGTTGCAAACCCTTTGCTGACCGTCTGCATACGTTGTTCTGTGGTGAGCCAGAGGTGATCGTCAACGGGACGGGTACGAGAACCTTGCCGCGCCAGTGAAGGAGCCGCAGAGGGAGGGTGTCGAGGCGATGAAGGCGAGCAAAGTGGGCCCCTGTCTCCCCTCAGAAGCCCATTCGCAGTCCCCGTTCGTCCTGTGTCTTCATCTACACTCAACCACCGGCCGGCCGTCGGCCGCGGGATCGTCCACCCCACTGTCCCGTAGTGACGCCGCCAGTGGACAGCCCACCTTCCTGCTCTGGACACGCCATGCTCCGCATCCTGGCCGACGCCAACATCCCGCTCGCGACCGAGGCGTTCGGCGGCCTCGGGACGGTCCGCACGCGGCCGGGCCGCGACATCACGCGCGCTGAGTTGGGGGAGATCGACGTGCTGCTGGTGCGCAGCGTCACGCCGGTCGGCGACAGGCTGGTGGCCGGGACGCCGGTCCGGTTCGTCGGCACCGCGACGGCGGGCACGGACCACGTCGACCGGTCGGCGTTGGCGCGCCGGGGCATCGCCTTCGCCAGCGCGCCGGGCTCGAACGCGGCTTCGGTCGTGGACTGGGTGCTGGCCGGGCTGCTGGCGGTCGCCGCCGACCGCAGCGAGGCGCTGGCGGGGCGGACGCTGGGCGTCGTCGGGGTGGGCGAGGTGGGCGGGCGGTTGGTGCCGCGCGCCCAGGCGCTGGGTCTGGACGTGGTCGCCTGCGATCCGCCCCGGGCGGAGGCGGGCGCGTCGGGCTTGGTGGGCCTGGGCGAGCTGTTGGAGCGGGCCGACATCGTGACGCTCCACACGCCGCTCACGACGTCCGCCGAGAGCGGGTGGCCCACGCTCGGCCTGATCCACGATCCTGGGCAGCTCCGGCCCGATGCCTGGCTCGTCAACGCCGCGCGCGGACGCGTCGTGACGGCCGGCGCCGCGCTCGCGCTGGCCGCGACGCGCCCGGTTCTGCTGGACGTGTGGCCGGGAGAGCCCGCGCCAGCGCCCGACCTTATAAGCACCGCCGCGCTGGCCACGCCCCACATCGCCGGCTACGCGGCCGACGGCAAGGCCGCCGGCACCCGGATGCTGGCCGAGGCACTCCGCGAGTGGTTGGCCGGCCAGGGCGCCGCCCCGGAGCCCCTCGACCCGGCCGCGCTGACGCTGGGCGCGCCGCCCGTCGTCCGGGCGCCCGCCGAGGGCGGCGGCACCGCCTGGCTCGACGGCGTGGCGCGTCAGGTCACCGACGTCCGCGCCGACGACGCCCGCTTCCGCGCCGCGGTGGCGGCGGCCGCGGGCGAGGCCGAGCGGGCCGCCGCGTTCGCCGGGCTCCGCAGGGACTACCCGGTGCGCCGCGAGATGTCGGGGGCCACGGTCCGGGGCGCCGTGCCCGACGCGCTCCGCCAGCCGGTCGAGGCGGGGCTGGGGATGAGCGTAGGCGGGTAGCGCGCCTCCGCGACCGACGCGGTCGGTATCCTGGGGCGGCGCTACGGCCCGCCGGAGGCGCGCCAGTCGCCCAGAGACCCTTACCGCGACCGACCCATGCTCGACTCCTTCCTCGGCCGCGCGCCCCGCCTAGGCTCCGGCGTCTACGTCTCCGACACGGCCGCCGTCGTGGGCGACGTGACGCTGGGCGACGGCGCCAGCGTCTGGTTTGGCGCCTCGCTCCGGGGCGACGTGAACTGGATCGAGGTCGGCGCCGGCTCCAACGTCCAGGACAACGTGACGGTCCACGTGTCGCGCGGGACCCACCCGTGCCGGATCGGGCGCGACGTGACGGTCGGCCACAACGCGGTCGTCCACGGCTGCACGGTCGAGGACGGCGTGCTGGTCGGGATGGGGGCGGTCGTGCTGGACGGGGCGGTGATCGGCGCCGGGTCGCTGGTCGGCGCCGGCGCGTTGGTGACGGGCGGGACGGTGGTGCCGCCGGGCTCGCTCGTGATCGGCTCGCCGGCCAGGGTCGCGCGCGCGCTCCGCGACGACGAGGTGGCGGCCAACCGCGCCAACGCCGTCCACTACGTCCGCATGGCGCGCCTCTACCTCGGGGTGGCAGACCGTGCGGAGGCGGCCTCGGCGACGGCCGCCAGCGGGGCGGGGGGGAACCCGTTCTACACGGACACCCGGGAGTCCTGACCCGTCGCCGACCGGCCGGCGGGCGCGGGCGCGCGGACGGATGGCGCCAAACGGCACGGGCTCGGCAGGTTGGGCCGGTGGAGCGGCGGGGCCGGGGCGGAGGCGCGGTTTTTGGAACCGCTTCCGGCACACCCCCTCTCTACCCATGTCGTCAACTCGAATCGGCCTGCTGGCGGTGCTGGGCGCCGTGTGCCTCGCCTCGTCCGCCCTGCTCGCCCGGGCGTGCCCGGCGCGCTCGGTCCTCGACTCCGTCTACCTCTAGATCTGCCTGTGGGGGAGACCGGCCCGCGCGCCGGCTGCCACCGCCAGCGGGGCGGGGGACGCCGGCGCGGCCGGGATGGGTTATCGTGTCGTAACTCCGCCCCACCGCCGGACGTAGCGCGTGCCCACTCGCCCTCTCTCCCTATGACGACGGTCTACTGGTTCTGTCTAGGCGGCGGCGTGGCGATGGCGGTGCTGCTGGTGGTCCTGGGCGACCTCCTGGAGGCCGCGATGGACGCCCTGGACGGGGCGCTGGAGGCCCTCGACGTGGGCGGCGCCTTCGACCCGCTCTCGGGCGTGTTCGGCGTGACGCTGTTCGGCGGCGCCGGGCTGGTGCTCGACGCCTACACCGACCTGGCGCGGGCGCCCGAGGTCGTGATCGCGGCCGCCGTCGGCTTGGCGGCGGCGGTCCTGCTCCACACGGTCTACGTCAAGCCGATGAAGGCGAGCGAGAACTCGACCGGGTTCTCGGTCCAGGAGTACGCCGGCAAGGTGGGCGAGCTGACGACCGGCGTGCCCGCGTCGGGGTTCGGCGAGGTCGTGGTGCGGATGGGGGCCTCGACCACCTTCCAGACCGCCGCCTCGTTCTCGGGCAGCCCCATCCCCTCGGGCACGGCCGTGGTCGTGGTCGAGGTCGGCCCTGACGGCGTGCTCCGCGTGGCCCCGCTCGACACCGACGACGTGGCCGGGCCCGACGTGGCCGCGGCCCCCCCGCGCCTCCAGACCCGGGCCTAGCCGGCCCACGCCGTAAACTCTGTACGTCCAACCCTCACCCCAGACCCATGCTAGAGATCCTCGGAGTCGGCGGCGTCGTCGCGCTGGCGGTCATCGTCGCGCTCGTGTTCCTGATCATGCTCGTCGCTAGCCGGTACAAGACCGTCTCGCCCGACGAGGCCATGATCATCACCGGCGCCGCGCTGGGCGGCAAGAACGTGCTCACCGACGAGAGCGCCCGCAAGGTCAAGATCGTCCGCGGCGGCGGGGCCTTTATCGTGCCCATCGTCCAGCAGCGCGAGCACTTGTCGCTCCTGAGCCACAAGCTGGACGTGACCACGCCGGAGGTGTACACCGCCGAGGGCGTGCCGGTGCTGACCGACGGCGTGGCCGTGATCAAGGTCGGCTCGTCGGTGGAGGACGTGGCCACGGCGGCCGAGCAGTACCTCGGCAAGCCCGACGAGGCGCTGCGGGCCGAGGCACGGGAGGTGCTGGAGGGCCACCTGCGCGCCATCCTGGGCACGCTGACCGTCGAGGAGGTCTACCGCAACCGCGACAAGTTCGCCCAGGAGGTCCAGTCCGTCGCCGCGCGCGACCTCAAGAAGATGGGGCTCCAGATCGTGAGCTTCACGATCAAGGACGTCCGCGACAAGAACGGCTACCTGGAGGCCTTGGGCCGGCCCCGGATCGCGGCCATCAAGCGCGACGCCGACATCGCCGAGGCCGAGGCCATCCGCGACGCCCGCGTCAAAAAGGCCGTCGCGTCCGAGGAGGGGCAGAAGGCCGAGCTGATCCGCGACACCAACATCGCCGAGGCCACGCGCGACCGCGAGCTCAAGGTGGCCGAGTTCAAGATGAGCGAGGACACCGCCAAGGCGTCCGCCGACCTCGCCTACGCCGTCCAGGAGGCGACCTCGCAAAAGGCCGTCGTCGAGGAGCAGATGCAGGTCGAGCTCGTGCGCAAGCAGCGCGAGGTGGACCTCGAGAACCTGGAGATCACGCGGCGCGAGAAGCAGTACGACTCCGAGGTCAAAAAGAAGGCCGACGCCGACCGCTACGCCGTCGAGCAGGCCGCCGAGGCCTCCAAGCTCCAGCAGATGCGCCGGGCCGAGGCGCGCCAGTTCGAGATCGAGGCCGAGGCCAAGGCCAACGCCGAGGCCAAGCGGCTCGACGGCCAGGCCGCCGGCGACGCGGCGCGGGCCGAGGGCCTGGCCGAGGCTGAGGTCATCCGCCAGCGCGGGCTCGCCGAGGCCGAGGCCAAGGAGAAGCTGGCCGAGGCGTTCGAGAAGTTCGGCGAGGCGGCGGTCCTGGACCTGCTCGCCAAGATGATGCCCCGGCTGGCGCGCGAGATCGCGGCCCCGCTCGGCTCCATCGGCCAGCTGACGGTCGTGGACACGGGCTCCGGCCAGGGCGCCGGCCGCGTCACCGACACCGTGGCCCAACTCATGGCGACGACGCCGGAGCTGGTCAAGTCCATCGCCGGCGTGGACCTGAACGCGCTCGCCCAGCGCCTGACCTCGGCCCCGCCCGACCCGGCCCCCGCTGGCGACGGCTCCCGCCAGCCGCCGGCGCTCCTGCGGCCCTCCGACGACGGCGAGGCCGCCTAGACCACGCCGTGACCTCAGGGCGCGGGTGCCGGACGCGCCCGCCGGCAGGCTCCGGGGCGGCTCGCCCGGTGCGTTCGGGCCCGGCGCCGCCCGGACGCGGGCGCCGTCGTCGCGGGGTTGGGCGCGCTCCCGCTGGCGGATGACCTCGGCGGGTAGCGGCCTACGGCTCGACCGGGACGATCTGGCCGGTGCCGTTTACCGTCATGCCCTCCGGCGGCGGCGAGGTCGGGAAGTCGGAGATCGAGACGCCGGTGGCCTCCGAGCCGGCCCAGTCGTCGGGGACGTAGTGGGTGTGGCTGCCGTGCGAGATGCCGTGCCAGCCGCGCGGGCTCACCACGCCCGTCTCCGACGCGCGCAGCCCCAGCACGTCGCTCAGCACGAACCCCAGGATGAGGGCCAGGGCCACGAACAGGACGATGCGGAACTTCCGGCGAGGCGACATCGGGGGGACCGGGGGCGGACCGAAAGTGTACGCACGCTCCCCGCCCCCCTCTGCGAACCCTCCGTGACCCCCGCCCCCCGCGTCATCGTGCTCCTGGGCGTCTCGGGCTCCGGCAAGACCACCCTCGGCCAGGCGCTGGCGGCGCGGCTGGGCTGGGCCTTCGAGGACGCCGACGACCACCACAGCCGCGCCGCCATCCAAAAGATGGCCCGGGGCACCGGCCTCACCGACGCCGACCGCGGCCCCTGGCTCGACCGGCTCGCTGAACTCGTCCGCCAGCGGGCCGAGGTCGGGCCGCCGACGGTGCTCGCGTGCTCGGCGCTCAAGGCCCGCTACCGCCGCCGCCTAGCCGCCGGCCGCGCCGACGTGGCGTTCGTCTGGCTCGACGTGCCGCCCGACGCGCTGGCGGCGCGGCTCCGCGAGCGGACCGGTCACGTCGCCGGCCCCGACCTGCTGCCCAGCCAGCTGGCCGCCTTCGAGGCGCCCGCCGACGCCCTGCGGCTGGACGGGACGCTCGGCGTGGCCGACTTGGCGGAGGCCGTCGCGGGCGCGATCGGGCGGGGCGCGTCGGGCGCCGACGAGTGAGGTCCGGCCGGGCGGACCGGCTCGGCAGGGGCGCGTCGCGACCCAGACCCCCAACGACCCCAGGTGCGGAACGTCCGCGGATCTGCGGGCCCACCGGGTCCGGCCGGGCGCGCTCGGGACCCGCGTCGTCGTGGCCGGCGGAGGCCCCCGACCGCCGGCGCTATTTCGCGCGGCGCGCCTCGGCCCGCTCGTCGACGGCTTCCTTTCTCGCGAGCAGCACGTCGGGGCTCTCGACGTGGTAGCGGTGGCCGTAGATCTCCTTCATCTTGGTCCAGCGGAGCGTGCACGCGAGCCGAAACGCCTCGTCCTCGCCGTACCGCTTGATCGAGAACGAGGTGCCACGCGCGACGCCCGGCTCGGGGTTCCAGGACACGGTGTAGACCTCGTGCTGGACTCCGCGCCGGTCCCGCTTGTGGGTCCGCGACACGCCCACCACCCCGTTCTTGGACTCCGTGTTGGACGCGATCAGCCGCCGCCGAGGCGCGGCCTCGGGGAGCGCGGCGATCTCCTCCGCCAGCTCGGTGCGGTACTCCTTGGCGGCCTCGAAGGCGCCTTCGCGCCCTCCGAACTTCTTGTCCGAGAACAGCCTGGAGTACGTGTTCCCATACCGATACACGCGGACTTGCCACCCATGAGTGGACTCGGAATCGATGCGGACGACGCCTTTGATGCGGGGCATGAGAGGGGCAAAGGAGGCGCGGTCAGTCTAGGGGATAACCGTAGGTCCCCGCCAGGCTTTTCGGAAAACGTAATTGCGCGATGAGCTTTTGGCCCCGTCTGGGGACCCGTCGCCGCAGGCGCGACGGGTCGGGCCGGCTGCTCAGAGAGGGCTCTGTTGCCGTGGCGGTCAGTGCCGGCGGCCCTTCCAGCCAATCCGAGGCCGGACCAGGAGCACGAACGGCAGCGTGACGAGGTAGCCCGTCAGGAACACCTCCAGTCCCAGCAGCGCCCCCACGCCCACCGAGGCCCCAACGCGCCGGCCGCTGGCCCAGAGCGCGGCGCCGTCGGCCAGCGTCTTGGCCGCGAACGCCGCGAGGCCCACGGCCGGGGCGAGGACCAGCCCGGCCACCAGCAGCGCGTGGACGCCGAACAGCAACCCGTAGAGCGGGATCACCCATGGGTCGCCGTCGAGCCCGCCGCGCGCCCACCGCCGCCGCTGATCGTAGGCGCCGGCCACGCCGTCGGCGGGCAGGGTCCAGACGACGGACCGGGCGTCGAGCGGGAAGCGGACCCGCCAGTCGGTGCCGTCGGCGACGGCGCGCACCAACGTAAAGTCCTCGGTGAGCGAGAACGGCAGGGCGGGGTAGCCGCCGACGGCGTCGTAGGCGGCGTGCCGGACGCCCATGTTGTTGCCCATGCCGGTCGCGGGCGCGCCCGCCTCGGCCGCCGCGCTCACGGCGCCCAGCAGGAGCCGCCAGTCGAGGGCCTGGACGCGGTCGAACGCGTGGCCGGGCCGGGGCGCGATGCGGGCCAGGCCGCACACGATGCCCACCGACGGATCGGCAAAGGCGCCGGCCATCGTCCGCGCCCAGGTCGGGACGGGCGCGCAGTCGGCGTCGGTGATCAGGACCACGTCGGCGTCGACGGCCTCGATGGCCGTGTGGAGCGCCTGGGCCTTGCCGCGCAGGTGCCCGCTCGGGTCGGGCACGCGCAGGTAGCGGACGCGGCCGGGCGCCTCGGCGGCCCGCTGGCGGACGGCGGTGGCGGTGCCGTCGGTCGAGTGGTCGTCGGCCACGACCACGACGAGCCGGCCGGCGGGGTAGTCCTGGGCCAGCAGGGCGTCGATGCAGCGCCCGATGCAGGCCTCCTCATCGCGCGCGGCCACCACGACGGCGACGGTGGGCAGGGCGGCGTCGTCGGCGACGGCGGCGACCGGGCGCGGGCGGGAGTTCCGCGCGGCGATGCCGAGCAGGACCGCGACGTAGCCGCCGACCGCCAGTCCGAGCGCCCACGTCACAGCGCGGGGGGCAGGGCGGGGAACCGCCAGCCGGCCGCCGCCAGCCGGGGCAGCGCCTGGTCCAGCGCCGCCGTCGCGCGCGCCGCCGGCGGCCCGTCGTGCAGCGCCACGATGGAGCCAGGCCGGGCCAGCTCCACGATCTCGCGCGCCAGCTGTCGGGGCGTGCGCGAGGCGATAAAGTCGCCCGGCATCACGTCCCACAGCACCAGCCGGCGGCCCCCGGCCTCGGCCCAGCGCACCAGGCCGGGCGTGACGCGCCCGTAGGGCGGCCGGACGTCGCGGACGGCCGCGCCCACCAGCCGGCCGAGCGTTTGCTCGGCCCCGTCGACGTCTGCTCGCGTGCGGCCCGGCCGCGTCCGCCAGGCGCTCCGGTGCACGCTGCCGTGGCTGCCGACGCGGTGGCCCGCCCCGACGATCTGGCGGACGAGGTCGGGGTGCCGTTCGGCGCGCTCGGCCGACAGGAAAAACACGGCGCGGGCGCGGTGGCGGTCCAGCACGTCGAGCCAGAGCGGCGTGCCCTCGGGGTCCGGCCCGTCGTCGACGGTGAGGTAGAGGCGCGGCCGGCGGCCGGCGCCGCGCTCGGGCCCCCGGACGACCACGCCCGGGACCATCGGGCCGAGCGCGCGCGGGAGCAGGGAGTCGCGGAGGCGCTGGAACGTCAGGCGAACGGGGGCCGGGTGGAGGGGAAAGCTAGCGCCGCGCCGCCGCCGGCTCGGCTACTGGTCGAGCCGGCGGTCCTTCCACTCGAACCCGCCCATCGACCCGAGCGCGGCCACCACGAGCGAGTGGGGCGCGTGGAGGACCAGGTGGAGCGGGTAGACCGCCAGCAGGCCGAGCTGGCGGAAGCGCCGGACGGCGGGCACCAGCACCAAGAGGTCGCCGGCGGCCTTGAGCCCCAGCGCGGCGAGCAGCCACGGCCACAGGGCGGGGACGAACGGGGCCGCGACGGCGGTCGCCACCAGGGCGACGAAAAACCCGCCCACGCCCAGCAGCATCCGCTGGAGCCGGCGCGGGTAGTGGGCGCCCTTCGAGGCCCACCGCTTGCGCTGGTGGACGAACGCGCGCAGCGTCCGCACCGGCTCGGTCAGGACCACGGCGCCCGGGTCGGCGCAGAACCGGACGTCGAGCGGCGTGCCGTAGGCGATCTTCTGCATCAGCAGCTCGTCGTCGCCGCTGGTGACGTGGTCGATGCCCGAGAAGCCGCCCAGCGCCGAGAACGTCTCCAGCCGGTAGCCCACGTTCGCGCCGTTGGCCAGGTTGGGCTGGCCGGACCCGATGCCGCCGGCGCCGCACGCCATCAGCCCGAAAAAGTCCAGCGCCTGGAGCCGGGCGAACAGCCCGTCGCCGTCCGCCAGCCGGTAGCGGACGGGGCCGGACACGAACGCGACCTCCGGCCCCTCGAACTGGGCCGCCATCGCGCGCGGCCAGCCCGGCGGCACGACGCAGTCGGCGTCGGTCGTCAGGATGACCTCGCCGCGGGCGTGCGCGACGGCCTTCTCGATCGCGCGCTTTTTGTGGGCCCGGTCGCGCCGCCGGTTCTCGGGGATCCGGACCAGCCGGAGCCGGCCGGCCCCTTCGGACTCGTCCCAGTCGGCCTCGGGCAGCTCGTGGCCCGCCATCGCGCGCGCCGGCGCCGACGCCATCCGCTGGCGGACGACCTCGGCGGTCCGGTCCTGGCTGTCGTCGTCGACGACGATGATTTCGAGCCGCTCGCGCGGGTAGTCGGTCGCCAGGATCGAGTCCACGCACGGGCCGATGGTGTCCTGCTCGTTGCGCGCCGGCACCACGATCGTCACGCTCGGCAGCGCCTGGTCGGCGGGCGCCGCCAGCCCGCCAGAGACCGCGCCAGCTAGCGCGTCGGTGCGCCGGGCCTCGCGGCCGAAGCCGGACGCCCACACGGCCATCCGGGCCACGTAGCCCAGGCCCAAGGCCATCAGCGCCAGGGTCCAGAGGGTCATGCGGCGGCGGGCTCAGGGGCGAGGCGGGCCTCGGCCTGGCGCAGCCGGAGCCGCATCAGCAGCGGGACGCCGGCCAGCGACGGCAGGACCAGGTTGAGCGCGAACAGCGCCAGCGAGGCGTCCAGCGCCGCCGCCGGGGCCACGCCGTAGGCGCCCAGGAAGAACACGGCGGCGCCCTCGCGCACGCCCAGGTCGCCCAGCGTCACCTGGGGGATGGCGCTCTTGGCGAAGAACAGCAGCGCGACGCCCGCCCACAGGCCCGACACGGCCGCGTGGGGCGCCAAGGCGTGGGCCAGCAGCACGAACTGGCCCGAGAACACGACGTAGCGCACGGCCGACAGCGCCAGCAGCACGACGCCCTCCTCCTGGGGGATCTGGCCGAACGCGCGCGCCGCCCCGCGGACGGGCGCCCACGGCACCAACGTCGAGAGCACGGTCTGGGCCAGCGACGGGAACGAGATGAGCACCACCAGCGCGCCCGTCGCGACGAGCCCCACCGAGACCACGGCCGGCCACAGCGCGGATTCGCCGACCTGAGCCGACAGGTACGGCCCGAGCGCGACCAGGCCGCCGGCCAGGCACGCCGCCAGCGTCGCCATCCGCTCGCCAAAGGTCAGCGCCGCCGAGGCGCCAGCGGGGATGTCGCGGAGGTAGAGCGCCCGGCCCACGTAGTCGCCCACCCTGCCCGGCGTCAGCAGGCCCAGCGGGTACGAGCCCACGACGGCCCGCAGCGCGTCGCGGTAGCGGACCCCGGGCGCCAGCCGCCGCACCAGCCGCCACCAGCGGTACGTCTCCAGCCCCACGTTGACGGGCACGAGCGCGAGCGCCGCGAGCGCCCACCGCAGGTCGGCGTGGGCGATGGCGACGGCGACCTCGGCCGGGTCCGACAGGTGGACCAGCGCCACGACGGCGGCGGCGGCCAGGATGCCTTTGACGGCAAACAGCCAGCGAGGGGCCTGGGAGAGGGGCACGGAGGGCGCGTCCGGGAGGGGAGGGGAAAGTAGACGCGGCCGGCCACGCGGTCTCGGAAGAGCCTGGGAAGCGGCCGCTCGCCGCGCTGGCGGAGCCCGGCCGCCAGCGCGGCGACGACCGCCGGCCGCCGTCGTCCAGCGCCCGGCGGACACCGAGCGGGCGCAGGTGGGTGGGGCGGAGCGGTCTCCTCGCTTTCCGGACTCGCCCCGCCTCCCGACCCTCCGGCCTCCGCCTCTACCGCGCGCCGAGCCCCACGTCGCGGAGGTCGTAGGCCACGCGCAGCGTCGCCAGCGTCACGCCGCCCGGCGCTAGGCCGACGGAGGCGCCGAGCACGGTGCGCCCGCCGGCCAGGTCCACCAGCCCCAGGCCCACCGACAGCGCCGGTCGCAGCGCCGCCCGGCCCTCGCCGTCCACCGACCCGTTGTCGCGGAACGAGATGGCGGGCCTGAACTGGTCGAACACGTCGTCGTAAGCGTTGCCGAGGTAGCCCATCACCACGGCGTCGACGCCCAGGAGGCCGAGCACGTCGGCGAGCGGAGCTCGGACGCCGGCGCCGATGGCGACCACGTCGCGGCCGGTCAGGCGGTTGCGGCGGAAGGGCGTCGCCAGCTGGTCGTCGAGGGTGGGGAGGTCGTAGAACGGGACCGGGTCGGGCCGGCCGTCGCCGTCGGCGTCGCCGCTGCGGGTGACGCCGGCGACGGCCCGCAGGATCACCGCCCCCCGGTCGAACACGGGGAGGTAGCCGACCACCGAGCCCGACGTGCGGGCCAGCGTCAGGTCGGAGCCCGAGAGCGCGAAAAACCGCCGGTGCTCGGCCGACGCCTGCACGCCGCGGCGCGGGTACCCCGGCCAGTCTCGCAAGTCGGTCCCCACCTCCAGCCCCGCCGAGACGCCGGTGCGGTCGCCCCGGGCGGTCTCGACGGCGCCGCGCGAGGCCGGGTCGAAGGCCGCCAGCGAGCCCCGGCTGTCGTCGGCCAGGCCGCTGGAGCGGTCAAGGTGCAGCCGCACGCTGGGCTGGACGTAGAGCGCCGTCGTGCGCAGCGGGAACGCGCCCGCTCGGAGCTCGGCGTAGACCGCGCTGTGCTCCAGGTCCACGGCGCTGGCGGGCCGCGCGGCCGGCGCGAGCCCGGCGTAGTAGCGCCGGTCGGTGGTGGAGGCGCCGGCGGCGACGAGCCCGTAGACCGAGCGGACGTACGGGGCGCTCGTCCAAAAGGCGACGTCCGCGCCCTGATAGTGTTGCTGGAGAAGGAGATCGACCGCCAGGTCGGTGCCGGCGCCGGCAAGGTTGCCGACCCCGACGCCCCCACCGATCCCGAACCCGTAGTCCGCCGAGTACAGCGCTGACGGCGCGAACCGGGGCCGGACCTCGACGCCGGTTTCGTCTCCGCGACCTCCGCCAGCGGCCCGGCCCGCCGCGCTAGCTGGCGCTGTCCCTGGCGCGCTGGCGGCGCGGGCCGGCGCGTCGGTCGTGTCGGGTGGGGCGGGCGTCTGGACGAGCGCGAGCAGCGCGAGCGCGAGGAGGACGGGCACAGGCTCAGGAGGAACGTGGACGAGTGTACGGTCGGCGAGCCGTCGGCTCCGGGGCCCGCCCCCTTCCGACGGGCGGCGCGCACCGCCGGCAACTCCGCTCGGCCGCCGCGCGCTCCGCCCGCCGGTATCTTTCCGCCCCACGCCCAACTCTCTGATGACAGTCCTGGTGGTCGGCGGCGGTGGCCGCGAACACGCGCTCGTCGACGCCCTGGCCCGGAGCCCACGCCGGCCCGAGATCCTGTGCGCGCCGGGCAACGCCGGCACGGCGGAGTCCGCCGAGAACGTCGCCGTCGCGGCCGACGACCTCGACGGGCTGGTGGCGCTCGCGGTCGCGCGCGGCGTGGGCCTGGTGGTGGTCGGGCCCGAGACGGCGCTGGTGGCGGGCCTGGCCGACCGGCTGGCGGAGGCCGGCGTCGCCGTGTTCGGCCCGAGCCGTGCCGCGGCCCAGCTCGAAGGCTCCAAGGCCTTCGCCAAAGACGTGATGCGGCGGCACGGCGTCCCCACGGCCGACTCGCGGACGTTCGGGCTGGGGGCCCTCGACGAGGCCCGCGCCTACGTCGAGGCCCACCCGCTCCCGGTCGTGCTCAAGGCCGACGGGCTGGCCGCCGGCAAGGGCGTCGTCGTGGCCGAGACCCGGGAGGCGGCGCGCGAGGCGCTCGCGGGCATGCTGGAGGGCGGCGCCTTTGGGTCCGCCGGCTCGACGGTGCTGGTGGAAAGTTTCCTCCGGGGCGAGGAGGCCAGCGTGTTCGTCGTGACCGACGGGACGGACTACGTGCTGCTGCCGGCCGCCCAGGACCACAAGCGGATTGGCGAGGGCGACACCGGGCCCAACACGGGCGGCATGGGCGCCTACGCGCCGGCCCCGGTCGTCACCGACGCGGTCCGCCAGCGGGTCGAGGCCCGGGTCGTGCGGCCGGTGCTCGACGGGATGCGCGCCGAGGGCCACCCCTACCGCGGCGTGCTCTACGTCGGCCTGATGATCGACGACGGAGCGCCCTCGGTGGTCGAGTTCAACTGCCGGTTCGGCGACCCCGAGGCCCAGGTCCTCCTGCCGTTGTTGGAGTCGGACCCTCTCGACCTGTTCGAGGCCGTCGCCCACGGCCGGCTGGCGGAGGCCGCCGTCGAGACGGCGCCGGGCGCGGCGGCGTGCGTGGTGCTGGCCTCGGCGGGCTACCCGGGCCCGGTCGAGACGGGCCGGCTGATCCGGGGGCTGGGCCGAGCCCGCGCGCACGCGACGGTGGCCCACGCCGGCACGGCGCGCTCGGACGAGGGGAACGTGGTCACGGCCGGGGGGCGCGTGCTGGGCGTCGTCGGAACGGGGGAGACCTTGCAGGCCGCCCTCGATGCCGCCTACGCCGGGGCCGACGAGATCACGTTCGAGGGCAAGACGCTGCGCCGCGACATCGGCGAAAAGGGCGTGCGCCGCGACCCGTGACCCGCGCCGCCGCGCTCGCGCTGCTAGCGGTGGCCGCCGGCGCCTGCTCGGGGGCCGCCGTCGAGGGCAGAAGCCGAGCAGAGTACGCCGTCGCCCTGGCCATCACGCCCGACGGGACGATCTGGACTATCGACAGCGCCTCGGCGTCGGTCGTGGCGCTGCGGGCGGGGGCGGTGGTGCAGCGGTTGGGCGGGCTGGGGACCGGCACCGACGCGCTGCTCGACCCGGTCGGCGTGGACCCCACCAACGGGCAGGCCGTCTTCATCGCCGACCGCGCCGCCGGCGCCGTCCTCCAGTTTACCGCCGAGGGCCGGCGGGCCGTCACGCTGGCCGTGCCCGACGTGGACCCCGCCCAGCCGGTCCGCCAGCGGGTGCGCGAGGCTCCGCGCGGCCAGCCCGTCGCCGTCGCCGCGGCGCCCGACGGCGGCCTCTACGTCGTGGACGCCGGCCGCCGGCACGTGCTGCGGCTCGACGCCGAGGGCTCGGTCGAGCGCGTGCTCGGCGCCTCCGGTCCGGGCGCGCTCGTCGACCCGGTGGGCCTGGCCGTGGCCGACGACGGGACCGTCTGGGTCGCCGACGCCGGGCGCGGGCGGCTCCAGGCCTTCGACCCGTTCGGCGCGCCGGGCCGCACCGTCGCCGCCGAGCCGGCGATCGGTCGGGTGGTCGGCGTCTCGGTCTGGGGACGGGCCGTCGCGCTGGCGGCTCGGCGCGGCGTGACGGTCGTGGATGGCGACGCGGTTCAGACGGCGCTTCGCGAGACCCATCAACCCGATCTCCGCGCCGTCGCTTTGGTCGGGCCCGACCGCTGGTGGACGCTCTCCGCCAGCGGCATCGAGGCCGGCCAGATCGGGGCCGGCCGGCTCGGCGCAGAAACGGGGGGCCCGGAGCGGGATTGATCGCCCCCGGGCCCCGGCGCTAGGTTCCGAGGCCGCCTTCCCGACGCCCGCCCGCCCTCCGCTACCTCGTCCGCCCCGGCCCCGATGAGGTGTCTCGCCGTCCTGCTCGTGGGCGCCGCGCTCGCGGTGCCGGCCTCGGCCCAGTCGAGCGTGCGGCGCGACACGTTCGCGCTGGCGCCGGGCCAGGCCTCGGCGCGGCTGCCCGCGCGGCCCATCGTGGGCACGGAGACCGTGGCCGTGTTTCGCGACGGCGGGTTCGTGCCGCTGGCGGCGGGCGCCTACGCGCTCGACGGGTCGGGCCTGCTCCGGCTGCTGAGCCAGGCCGACACGCTGCGCTACGTCGCCGTGGCGTACCGCGCCGCGCCGGTCATTGGCGTGGTCCGTGCGACGCTGCCGTCGGCCGACTCGCTCCGGGCGCTCTACGCCGCCGACACGACGGGCCGGCGGCGGGCGCCCCCCGGGCCGGCGCGGGCGCCGCCGACCATCCAGACGCGCGGGTCGATCACGCGCGGCGTCGTGGCCGGCTCCAACCGCGACGTGTCGGTGACGTCGGCGCTGCGGCTGTCGCTCCAGGGCGAGGTGTCGCCCGGCGTCACGCTCCGCGCGGCGCTGACCGACGAGGACACGCCGATCCTGCCCGAGGGCACCACGCGCCAGCTCTCGGACCTGGACCGCGTCTACGTCGAGGTCGAGGGGCCGGGCGCGCGCGCGCGCCTGGGCGACGTGGACTTGGCCCTCGCCGGCACGGCCTTCGCGCCGCTCGCGCGCCAGGTGCAGGGCGCCGTCCTGGAAACCCGGCTCCCCAGCCTCGGGGTCGTGTCCGGAGGCCGGGCCGTCGCCTCCGCCTCCGCCACGCGCGGGCGGTTTCGGAGTCAGGACGTGCTGGCGCTGGAGGGCGTCCAGGGGCCGTACCGGCTGGAGGGCGCGGCCGGCGAGGCGTTCGTGGTGGTCGTCCCCGGCTCGGAGCGCGTCTACCTCGACGGCCAGCGGCTGGCGCGCGGCGCCGGCGGCGACTACACCATCGACTACGGAACGGGCGAGGTCACCTTCACGCCGGCGCGCCTGATCACCGCCGAGCGCCGCATCACCGTCGACTTCGAGTACACCTCGGGCGGCTTTACGCGCACGCTCCTGGCGACGGGCCTCGACCTCGACTTTGGCGGCGGGCCCGGCCGCCAGCCGCGCGGGCAGGTCGGCGTCCGCGTCTTCCGCGAGGCCGACGCGCTGGGCTCGGCCGCCGACATCGGCCTGAGTGCCGACGACCTCGACCGGATCCGCGACGCCGGCGACGCCGACGTGCTGGTCTCGGGCGCCCGGCCGGTCGACTTCGACCCGGCCAGCCCGTTCGTCCTGTACACCCGGCGGGATACGACCGAGAACGGTGCCGGCGTCTCCATCTTCGTGCCCGCCTCGCCCGGCGACGCCGAGGTGTTCCGCGTCCGCTTTACGCGCGTCGCCCCGGGCCGAGGCAGCTACCGCCGCGCTGGCGCCGCCCGCAACGGCATCCTGTACGAGTACGTCGGGCCGGGCCAGGGCGACGCCATCCCGTTCCGCGTCCTGCCGCGCCCCGCCAGCCGGACGCTGGTGGACGTGACGGGCTCCGTCGACGTGCTGCCCGGGCTGTCGGCGTTTGCCGAGGTGGCCCGCTCCGTGGACGACGCCAACGCGCTCTCGCCCATCGGCGACGGCGACGACGGGGCGGGCGCCTACGAGACCGGCCTGCGGCTGGCGGACCTCGCCGTCGCGGGCGGGCGGCTCTCCGGCCAACTCGTGCGCCGAGACCGGGCCGACGAGTTCCGTCCCCTCGACCGGGTTCGGGACGTCGAGTTCAACCGACGCTGGAACCTGGCGCGCGCCGGGACGCCGTTCGGGAGCGTCGTCGACAGCCTGGGCGAGGCCGTGACCGAGGGCCAACTGAGCTGGCTCCGTGAGGGGGCGAGCGTCCAGGCCGGCGCCGGCCGGCTGGCGCTGGGCGGCTTCCGCTCGTCGCGGGCCGGCGGAGCGGCGACGCTGGGCGCGGAGGCGTTGGGCGCGGGCGGGCCCCAGCTGGCCGCCGAGGGCGCCGTCTCCCAGACCGCCGGCACCGGCCCCGTGGCCGACCTGCTGGGCACCGGCGGCTTCCGCCGCGGCCAGCTCGTCGGGTCGCTGGCGCTCGGGGCCGTGCGGCCGAGCCTGGCCGTCGAGCACGAGCGGCGGACCCAGACCGGCGGCGCGATTCCCCAGGACGCCGAGCTGTCGGCGTCGTACGCCTTCTGGGCCGTCCGCCCCGGCCTGGCCGTCGCGGCGGGCGCGCTGGACGCGAGCGCCAGCGTCGAGCTGCGCCGCGAGTCAGAGCCGCTCGGCCCGGCGGGCGGCGAGGCGCTGGCGCCGTCGGCGAGCGCGGTGACCGTCGAGGCGACCGGCCGGCTGCGTGGCGCCGCCGTCCAGTCCGAAGGCCGCGTCGCCTACCGCCGCAAGCGCTACGGCGACGACTTCCGCCTCCTTGGCCGCCAGGACGCGGAGTCGGTCGCGATCCGGCTCTCGACCCAGGCGACCGCGGCCGGCGGCGCGCTCGACGGCCGCGTGGTCTACGACGCGCTGACGGAGCGGTCACCCATCTTGCAAGAGACGTATGTCCTTGTCGGGCAAGACCTCGGCGAGTTCGTCTGGCGCGATGGGCAAGGGGAGCCGCGCGCCGGCGAGCCCGACGGCATCGCCCAGGTGGACGAGTTTTTCCCCGAGACGACGCCGCTGGAGGGCACCTACCTCCGCACGTTCATCCCCGGCACCGACCGGGTCCCGACCGTTGGCGTGGGGCTGGGCCTGCGCCTGAACGTCCGCCCCGGCCGGCTCGCGGAGGGCGACGGCGCCCTAGCTCGAGCGCTCCAGGCCGTCGCCCTGCGCACGGTCATCGACCTCCGCGAGCGGACGCGCGAGCCCGGCGTGCTCCGCGTGCTGCTCCTCGACCCGACCGTGCTCCAGTCGCCCGGCCTGGACGGCCAGCCCGGCACCGTCGACGGCCGGTTTCGCATTGAGCAGGAGGCCGTGCTGTTCCCCGACACGCCCGACCGCGGCGGCCGGCTGGCGCTCGACCACAGCCAGTCCACGTCCCGGCTGGCGGCCGGCCTGGAGCGGCGGCTGGTCCAGACGGCGCGTGCGGAGGCGTACCGGCCGCTGGGCGCCGCCAGCGCCCGGCTGGCGGTCGTCGCCGGGCGGCGGCGGTCGCTGAGCGAGACGTTCGCGAGCCGGACCTACGACCTGCGCAGCCTGGGCCTGGAGGGCTCGGCCCGGTGGAGCCCCGGCGCCGTCGCGCTGACGCTGGCGCCGACGGTCGCCAGCCGGTCGGACGCGCTCGCCACGCCCGGCCGGCCGACGGGCGCGCTCGTGGTCCGGCTGCCGGCCGAGGCGCGGTGGACGCGCTCGGGCCGGTTCTCGGCGGCCGCGCGCGCCGAGGTGTCCGTCGTCCGGCTCCGGGGCGAGGGCGCCGGCGGGCTGTCGCTGTTCGAGCTCACCGACGGCCGCGGGCCGGGCACGTCGGCGCTGTGGGGCGTGGACGCCCAGGTCGGGCTCACCGAGCGCGTCCGCGGCTCGCTGGTCTACGACGGCCGGGCGCCGTCCGACGCCCGCGTCGTCCAGACCGTCCGCGTCCAGCTCACGGCGACGCTCTAGACCTGCCGGGGCGATGAGTCGGCTGGAGCGTATGGCATCGATCGGTGTGAGAGGGGAGACGGCCAACCTCTCCGACGTCGTCCCCGCGAACGCGGGGATCCAGGGTAACGGGGACGACTCCCACGGCGACCGCCAGCGCGGCGGACGCGCGATCTGGGCCGGGTCCACTTCCCGCTGGCGACCCTGTTCGTCATCCGCCTCCACGCTCGCCATTCTGGATTCCCGCGTGCGCGGGAACGGCGAGGGTTTGAGATGAGCGTGGAGGCTCCACAACTAACCCCTGCCTGCCAACGCTCGCAGGTGGGGCCGCTTATCACACCGTCCCGGGCGCCGCCCTCGCGAGTCCTGCACGGTCCGGTAACATTGCGGTAACGACGGCCGGGCATTTTCGGACTAGCCTCCGAGCCCAGCCGCCAGCGCCGCGCGGGCCGCCCCGCCCCTTCTGGCTTCCCTCCGAACCATGAACCTCTTCAACTTCCTCACCGGCTCGCGTCCGCCCCTGGTGGACCAGAGCATGGCCGACCTGGGCGTGATGCTCGACACGGCCGACTCCATGTTCGCGGCGGCCACCAACTGCCTGTTGGACAACGAGCCGCTCCACGTGGACCTCTCGGCCCAGGACGAGATCGTCAACCAGCGCGAGCAGACCATCCGGCGCTCGGTGCTGGAGCACATCCTGGCCGACCCGCGCGCCGAGCTGGCGCTGAGCCTGCTGCTGATCTCGATCGTGCAGGACGCCGAGCGGCTGGGCGACCTCGCCAAGAGCATCGCCAAGGCGTCGGACCTGGCGGCGGCGCCGCGCATGGGGCCCCACGTCGAGGGACTGCGCGAGATCCGCGACCGCGTCCAGAGTGCGTTCCCGCGCGTGCGGCGCTCGTTCGTGGTCGGCGACGCGCGGACGGGCCGCGTGGTGATGGAGGAGCACGCCCAGACCAAGGTCGACGTCGCCGACTTTCTGCGCGCGCTGGCCGCGGCCGACGACGTGACGCCCAACGAGGCCGTCGTGCTCGCGATCTCGGCGCGGATGATCGGGCGGACCTCGTCGCACCTCTCCAACATCGTCTCGGCGGTGGCGCTCCCCTTCGACCAGGTCCGCAACGCGCCCACCTGGAGCGACAACGACTAGCGCCCGCCGCCCGCCCCACCCCGACCGCCAGCGCGGCCGGCCGACCCCAGACCATGGCCCACACCCCCGACCCCCTCCCGCTCGACGCGGCCACCGGCCTGCCGCCGATCTCGGAGGACGACCTCGACCACGACCCGCTGACGCCGGCGCGGCAGCCGCTGTGGGTCCGCGTCCTGGGGCTGGTCGTGACGATGGCCGTGTTCGTGATCGCCCTGGAGCTGATGGGCGACGGCATCAAGGCCATCGGCAAGGGGAGCTTCGACCTGGAGGGGTTCTTGCGGACCGCGACCGGCAGCCCGTTCCTGGGGCTGATCACCGGGATCCTGGTCACGAGCCTGGTCCAGTCGTCGTCCACCACCACGTCCATCGTGGTCACGCTGGTGGCCACGGGCACGCTGCCGGTGCCGGCGGCGATCCCGGTGATCATGGGCGCCAACATCGGCACGACGGTCACCAACACCATCGTGTCGATGGGCCACATCACGCGGCCCGGCGAGTTCCGGCTGGCGATCGCGGGGGCCACCGTCCACGACTTCTTCAACTGGATCTCGGTGCTGATCCTGCTGCCGCTGGAGCTGATGTTCGGCGTGATCTCGACGCCGGCGCTGGCCATCGCCGAGTCCGTCCCGGGCGTCGACAGTGGGGGGCTGGGCGACACGCCGTTCGCCCGGCTGGCGGGCTGGATCGGCACCCACGTCATGGCCGACAACGGGTGGCTGATGGCGGCGCTGGGGCTGGCGCTCCTGTTCGTGGCGCTGCGCTACCTCGTGGTGGTGCTCAAGTCGCTGGTGCTGGGCCGGAGCGAGGGGGCCCTCGACCGCTACGTGTTCGGCAACCCGGTCGTGGCGATGCTCTTCGGCATGGTGCTCACGTTCATGGTCCAGTCGTCGTCGGTGACGACGAGCCTGGTGATCCCGCTGATCGGCGCCGGCGTGCTGTCGGTGCGCAAGGTGTTCCCCTACATGCTGGGCTCCAACGTGGGCACCACGGCGACGGGCATCTTCGCCGCCGCCATCGCGATCTCGTCGGGCGAGCCGAGCGCCGTCGCCGGGCTAGAGATCGCGCTGTGCCACATGCTGTTCAACGTGTTCGGCATCCTGATCGTCTACCCGTTCCCGCCCATCCGCGAGATCCCGATTCGGATGGCGGAGTTCGTGGGCGAGCTGGCGTTCAAGAACCGGCTCTACGCCGTGGCCTACGTCGTGGGCCTGTTCTACGTGCTGCCGGTGGTGCTAGAGTTGATCTTTTGAGGATGCGGTTCAGGGTTCGAGGTTCAGAGGTCACCCGGCGAGTGTCGAGGTTTGACCGGCGAGCGGGGCTCGTCCGCGTGACGTTGTGACATATGTCGAGTTGAGGAGGTGCAGTTCTTCTCGATGGGGCATCTTGCGAACCCAGAACCCAGAACCCAGAACCCAGAACCCGGATATGCGCTTTGCCCTCCTCCTCGCCGTCGCCGCCTCGGCCTGCGCCCAGCCCGCCGACACGGCCAAGCCCGACGCCGACGGCCGCGCCGAGGCACGCCACCAGCGGGCCGACTCGGTGATCGAGCGCCGCGCCGGCCCCGACACGCTGGCGGTCACGGTGGGCGAGAGGAGGCTCTACGCCGGCCAGACGCCCGTCCGGCTGGTCACTCACGCCGCGCCCGGCGGCGCCACGGTCAACCTGCTCAACCTACACGACGACGAGGGCACGTCGGTCGAGGCCGCGCTCGACGTCGTCCGCCAGCGGGGCGGGCGCGTGGTGGAGCTGGCCCACTCGGGCGACCGCAACCTGACGTTCACCGTCGGCGGCCGCGACTACACCGCCGACCCCAACCGGATGTTCACCGCCGCCGGCCGACGCCGCACGCTGGCGTCGCTCTCCGCCGCCGACCCGTCCGCGCTCGACGCGCTGGCGGCCCTGGCCGACCAGGTGCTGGACGCCTACACGGCAGCGCCGACGCCGGTCGTGGTCACGCTCCACAACAACACGCCCGGCCGCTACTCGGCGCGCTCGTACCAGGCCGGCGGCGAGTACGCCACCGACGCCGCGGCCGTCACCGTCCGCCCCGGCTCCGACCCCGACGACTTCTTTTTCGTCACCGACCAAGCGCTCTACGACGCCTTGGTGGGCCGGGGGTTCAACGCCGTACTCCAGGACAACGACGCCGCCACCGACGACGGCTCGCTCTCGGTGTGGGCGGCCCGCGAGGGCGTGCCCTACGTCAACGTCGAGGCCGCGCACGGGCACCGAGCCGAGCAGACGCGCATGGTCGACGCGCTGCTCACGGTCCTGGCCGAGCGCGAGTAGCCGGCGCCGCGGCCGGGCGCGGACCCGCGGTTGGCCACGTCCGTACCACGGAACGCTCTGTCCGACCGTCCCCCCAGACTCCCAATGCTGAAAAAGTCCTCCGTCGTGATTGCCTCCGTTCTCATGGCGGGCCTGGTGATCGCGGCGGTGCTCACCGTGATCAACCCCGACCGAGGGGTCGTGCTCCCCGACCCGATCGAGCGGGACCTGGGCGCCATCCTGGCCCGCGACACGCTGGTCGCGCTCACCTCCTACACCTCGACCAGCTACTTCCTGTACCGGGGCCAACCGTTCGGCTTCGAGTACGAGTTGCTGAACGACTTTGCCGAGGACCAGGACGTGGTGTTCCAGATCAAGGTGGTGCCGCGCGACTCGATCCTGTACTACCTCAACTCCGGCCTGGGCGACATCGCCGCGGCCCGCCTTCAGCCGGTCGTGGAGGACACGTCGGCGTTCGGGTTTACCCGGTACCTGTACGAGACGTCGCCGGTGGTCGTCCAGCGCGTCGCGTCGGTCGACACCACCCAGGTGGAGGCCCCCGAGGTGCCGGAGGCGCTGGCCGAGCGCGTCGAGCAGAAGGGCGGAGACGTGGCGCTCGAGCCGCTGGCGGTCCGCGCCCGCCGCGTCCGCCAGCCGGAGGACCTGGCCGGCCAGGAGGTGTTCCTGCCCGACGACGACCCCTACGTGGACCGGCTGGTCGAGCTGGAGGACGAGATCACGGGCGACATCGCCATCGTCGAGGTGGACACGACCTCGGAGGCGCTGATCCGCAACGTGGCCGTGGGCAACATCGAGCTGACCGTGGCCCAAGAGAACGTGGCCCAGCTGGAGGCCGGCTACTACAACAACCTCCGCATCGAACCCGAGGTGGGCGCCCCGCACGGCGTTGCGTGGGCCGTGCGCGACAACGCGCCGACGCTGAGGACGGCCCTCGACGAGTGGATCCTGGAGAACCGCGACACGCGCCGCTGGAACCAGCTCTACCGCAAGTACTACGTCGACCGTCGCGGCTACCGCGAGCGCATCGAGACCGGCTTCCTGACCGCCCGCACGGGCAACCTCTCGGGCTACGACGACCTCATCAAGCGCTACGCGCCGGGCGTCGGCTGGGACTGGAGGCTATTGGCGAGCCAGATGTACCAGGAGAGCCGGTTCGAGCCGCGCGCGAAGTCGTGGGCCGGCGCGATGGGCCTGCTCCAGATCATGCCCGCCACGGCCTCCGACCTGGGCCTGGCCGATCCCTACGACCCGCAGCAAAACATCGAGGCGGCCGTCCGCTACCTCAAGTGGTTGGAGGACAACTACTGGAAGGAGGAGATCGCGGACCCCGAGGAGCGCGTCAAGTTTATCCTGGCCAGCTACAACGCCGGCGCCGGCCACGTCTTCGACGCCCAGCGGCTGACCGAGGCCGAGGGCGGCGACCCGGCCGTGTGGGAGGACGTGGCGTACTGGCTGCTCCGCAAGTCCGAGCAGGCCGTCTACACCCGCCCCGAGGTCCGCAACGGCTACGCTCGCGGTCTGGAGCCGGTCCACTACGTCTCGATCATCCTGGAGCGCTACGAGCACTACCAGCAGTTCGTGGACGGCGAGGAGGGCGCCGCGGCCGTCCCCAACCAGGAGCTCGGCACCTAGCCCGCTCCCCGCTGGTACCTCTCGCCGGCGGGGAGCGCCAGCGGGGCGGGGCTATAATCCGTGGTTAGGCGTACTTCACCTCTGCGCTGTCTGAATGATTCACCTCGTCCATTGGGCTCTCGCGCTCACGCTGTTCGGCGCTATCAACTGGATCGGGAGTCATGCGAAGCCGTCCGGCTACATCAGCCTGTCGGTGTTCGTCAAGAAGGACGAAGCTCCAGCATTCAACTTCCTATTCAGGGTGCTCGGGCCGATAGTGTTTGTGGTTATTGTCGCGGCCGTCTTTTATTGGCTGAACTGGGACAGGCTGGTAGAGGGAATCTGGCGTGTGGTCCTATACCATCTGGCGTTTCGTCTCGCCTTCAATCTCGTCCTGAACAGAGCGCTGCTGCTGAACTGGGGTCGGGAGGTACTGATCTGGGCGACTTCGCTAGCCGTTGTAGTCCCGCTTTACGGTTACGTGATAAGCGTGCGGCAGTACCTGCTCCCGGATGCCCAGTCGGTCACCAATGAGCTGTGGGTCATTGTAGTGCTGTTCATCTATTCCACGCTCAATAACATCCAGTTGAAGCCCGAGGCTTCTGCCAAGCGGAAGGGCAGGTACCTCCGTAACTCCTACAAAGCTCTTCAGTCTAAGTATCACAATGTCGTAGAATACGAAGCCCCAGACCTTTTCGCAGAATCGATCATATACACGATTATGGTCTATGAGAGTTTCAACCGGCCTCGTGCCGTTCAATTTGTTGAGCACCTCCTATTTCCCTGGTACAGCAGGACGCTGGGACCAATGCAAGTGAAGACAAAAAATCGCCTGAGCGCCGTGGAGAGCGTTCGGCTTGGAGCCCGCAGGGTCGCCGCCTCGTATCAGAGGGCGCGAAAGCACGTTGAACTGTACCCGAACTACGAGGCGACAGGCGAGCTTTCTGACGATCAAGTGCTCTGGGAGGTCGCCGCCGAGTACAACAGGGACGATAACTATGTTCGAGACATCAGAGAACTCAATTCAATGGTGTTAGAACGATTCTATCCTGGTTTGTACCGTGAACCTGGTGTCATCTATAACGCCAGTACTCCTAATCCGCCTCTGCAAACCGACGAAGGGAGTTAGCACTGTCGGCTCATCCGGACGTTGGCGCTACTTCCGCCATCGTGTCTTCAGCCCCTCGCGGTTGAGGGTTCCTCTGTTCGCTGCCGCTTACTGGCCTTTGTCCGTGGTTAATCTCGTCCGCTCACTACCCCCGCACGCCGCGCTGGCGGTTCGGCTCGTCGAGGCCGGGCGGGAGCTGCCCGGCGACCGGCGTCAGCGCGCCGTCGGCGCTGGCGACGAACACCGAGACGTAGCCCCAGCCCGCCGCGCTGGCGGCGCGGACGGCGGCGCTGGAGCCGACGAAGGCGAGCGGCGTTCCGAGGTCGGCGGGGAGGTCTTGGGCGCTGAACAGGTCCGGGTCGATGCGCAGGGCGTGGGCCACGGGCGACGGCTCTTGGAGAGCGGCCACCACCACGCCGCCGTCCCGGATCAGCGCGTCGAGCGTCTCGGCGCCCCGCCACTCGACGGTTCTCGCCACGTCGGCCTCGGCCAGGACAGGACCGGCCATCGCAAACAGCGCGTCGCCGGACGCAGGGTGCGTGCGGCCGCGGACCGTTCCCTCACCGTCCACGACCACCGCCAGCGGGACGCCGGCGTAGCCGAAGGCCGTCGCGGCCTCGGTCTCGGCGCCGTCCACGGTCACCGCGAGCACGGTCGCACCGGCGGCCTGCAGGTCCTGGATCGCGTCGTCCAAGACGGCCCAGGCGTCGGTGTCGCCGGCCGACGCGAACTGGATCACGACGGGAGAGCCCGAGAGCGTGGTCAGGTCCACCGGGCCGTCGGCCGTCGGCACCGCCACGTGGGGCGCGGGCGCCCAGTCGAGCGACAGCTCCGGCGCCGGCTCGGGCGCGCAGGCGGCGAGCCCAGTCAGCAGACCTACAAGAACGGCGTGCGCGGTCATGTCCTAAGCAGCTTGGACAGCGGTGCGGAGATCGGCCAGGCGAATCGAGCCGTGGCTCTTGACGTCCACCGCTTCGCCATCCTTGATCAGGATGGCCTGCGGCGTCTCGTGCTGGACGCCCAATTTGTCGGCGATGTAGCTCGACACCTCGCGGGCGTACTGCACGACCACGGCGTAGAGCGGCGGGTCGGCATCGCCTTCCAGTCCGACGAACTCCATCTGGCCGCGCGCCGAGATCGGGCACGCGATCGAGTGCTTGAGGAGGTAGACCGGCGCGTCGTGCGACGCCTCCAGCATCGCGTCGGCGTCGGCGGTGGTGGAGAGCTCTTGGACCTGGGCCATAGGGGAGGGGAATGCGCGGGCCGTACCTTCGGACGCGGCCTGTCCGCGCCGTCCGACCCACACCGGAAGCTACGGCGCGCCTCCGGTGTCGACGGGCCACCATCCCTAGGAAATTCCCCTACGTTTGCACTCTATGGACTCCGCGACGACGACCGACCCCGAAACGATGGACCGCGCGACCGGCGCCGAGGCGGTCCGCTGGGACCTCACCGACCTCTACGCCTCCGAGGCCGCGCTCGACGCCGACCTGGCCACCGCCGAGGCGGAGGCCCACGCGCTGGCCGAGCGCTACCGGGGCCGGATCGGGGCCCTCGGCGCCGAGGCGCTGGCGGAGGCGCTGGCCGAGCTGGCCGGGGTCCACGACCGGGCCGGCCGGGCCTACACCTACGCCTACCTCGCCTGGAGCACCGACACCGAGGAGCACGCGCGCGGGGCGCTGCTCCAGCGGGTCCGCGAGGCGTACACCCGGATCGGCCAGTCGCTGCTGTTCGTCGACGTCGAGTGGGCCGGGGTCGAGCCCGAGCGCGCCCGCCAGCTGATCGAGAGCCCGGCGCTGGCGCCGGCCCGCCACTACCTGGAGCTCAAGACCGAGGCCCGGCAGCACGTCCTGTCCGAGCCCGAGGAGAAGGTCCTGGCCGAGAAGGCCGTGACGGGCTGGAGCGCGTGGAACCGGTTTTTCGACGAGACGCTGGGCGCGGCCCGCTTCAGCGTCCGCGGCGAGCTGCTCCCGTTGCAGCAGGCGACGGCCAAGCTCCACGACGCCGACCGCGGCCTGCGCGAGGACGTCCACCGCGCCGTGACCGACGGGCTGGACGAGCTCCAGCGCCCGCTGACGTTCGTGTTCAACACGATCCTGGCCGACCAGGCCTCGGCGGACCGCCTGCGCGGCTACGACTCGTGGATCGCGAGCCGCAACGAGTCCAACGAGACCGACGCGGCCAGCGTCGACGCCCTCGTCGAGGCCGTGACGGGCCGCTACGACCTGGTGGCCCGGTTCTACCGCCTCAAGCGCCAGCTGCTCGGGCTCGACACGCTGCGCGACTACGACCGCTACGCGCCCACCGGCGAGGCCGAGACGTTCGTGACGTGGGACGCCGCCCGCGAGATCGTGACGGGCGCCTACGGCGACTTCGACGCCGAGATGGGCGGCATCGTGGACCGGTTTTTCGAGGGCCGCTGGATCGACGCGCCGCCCGAGGCCGGCAAGCGCGGCGGCGCGTTCAGCCACGGCGCCGTGCCCTCGGCGCATCCGTACATCCTGATGAACTACACCGGCCGGCTGCGCGACGTCCAGACGCTGGCCCACGAGCTCGGCCACGGCGTCCACCAGTGGCTGGCGCGCGAGCAGGGGATCTACCACGCCGACACGCCGCTGACGACCGCCGAGACGGCGTCGGTGTTTGGCGAGATGCTGACCTTCCAGCGCACCCTGGCCGGCCTCACCGACCGCCGCGATCGGCTGGCGCTCTTGGTCGAGAAGATCGACGACACCATGGCGACCGTCTTCCGCCAGGTGGCGATGAACCGGTTCGAGGACCGGATCCACACGCACCGGAGGGAGCGCGGCGAGCTGACGCCGGGCGACTTCGCCGACCACTGGATGGGGACCCAGTCGGCGATGTACGGCGACTCCGTGGAGCTGACCGAGGGGTACCGGCGCTGGTGGAGCTACATCCCGCACTTTGTCCACACGCCGGGCTACGTCTACGCCTACGCCTTCGGCGAACTCCTGGTGCTGGCCCTGTACGCGCGCTACCAGAGCGAGGGGCCGGGCTTTGCCCGCCAGTACCGCGACCTGCTGGCCGCGGGCGGCTCGGACTGGCCGCACGTGCTGGTCGGGCGGCTGGGCATCGACCTCCGCGACCCCGGGTTCTGGAACCGGGGCCTAGACGCCGTCGAGGTGCTCGTCGCCGAGGCCGAGGCGCTGGCCAGAGGCGAGGGGTGACGGGACCGGCCGCGGACACTCGCGGCGACCGCGGTCCGGCGCTTGGTCCCGGCGCCGGGCGCGTCCGCCAGCGGGGCGGGCCGTGGCGGCGCCCGGCGCCGGCGGGTTATCCACATCCGCCGGGGCGGGCCCCTGGGGCCGTATGTTGAGCCGGGCGTCCGTCCCCCCCATGCCCTCGACCACCTTCGTCGCCCGCCGTCCGGAGCTGTTCTCGGCCCTCGTGCAGGTGGCCGAGATCGGCGGGCTCCACCTGGAGCCGCAGGCGCCGGTCCGCGTGACCGACCGCTACTACGACACCGACGCCGGCGACCTGCTGCGCCGCGGGCTGGCGCTGCGCGTCCGCGAGCGGGGCGGGCGGCGGACGGTCGGGATGCGCGCCGTGGGCGGGGTGGAGGCGGACCTCCCGGCCGACGTCGTGATGGCGGGGTTCTCGGACGGCCGCACCGACCGGCTGGAGATGCTGCCGAGCGCCTTCGCGAGCGTGGTCCGCCGCGCCGCCTCCGGGGCCCCGCTGCTGCCGCTCCTCTCGCTCCGCCAGTACCGGACGCCGCGCGTGGCGCGCGACGGCGACGAGACGGTGGGCGTGCTGTCGTTCGACGTGGTGGTCTACGAGGCGCCGGGCGCGCGCGAAGTCTCCAACGAGGTCGAGGTGGAGCTGCGCCGCGGCGACCTGCTGGCCCGGCTGGCGCCCGAGTTGGAGGCCCACGACCTGGAGGCCGTCGCGCGGTCCACGTTCGAGCGGGCCATCCTGCGCCACACCCGGACGCTCGCTCAGCCGGTGCTCCTGCTGCCCGACGAGGTCGGCGAGTTGGAGCACCGGGCGGCCTCGGGGGCCACCCGAGAGCGGCGCCGGGCCAAGGCGGTGCTGCTGGACGCGCGCGGCTTCCGGCCGGACACCATCGCGGCCCAGACGGGCCTGAGCGTGGGGCGCGTGCGCCACTGGCGCCAGCGGTTCCGCGAGGTCCGGCTGGGCATGTTCGACCCGTCGCGTGCGGCGCTCGCCCGTCGCACGGCGTCCCTCGACCGCCCCTCCGCAGCGTCGGCCGACGGCCCGCCGCCCGCCCCGACACCCCCCGCCTCGACGCCGATGGAACGGACCGCCGACTCCCCCCGCCGCCCGTCGTCCGCCCGGCCTCCTGTCCCGCCCGAGCCGCCCGCCCGAGCCCACGGGGGAGACGGGATGCCCGCCAACGGCGCGGCGGACGCCGTCGGGGCCGTCGACATGGCGGAGTTGCTGGAGCTGTTCAGCCCGCCCCCTCCGGACACGCCCCTTTTGGCCGACCTGCCGCTGCCCGACCTGGCGGAGGACTACGACGACGACGCGGACGACGACGCGTTCGACCGGCTCGACGAGGAGCCCGGGGCCCCCGCCGCGCCGGTTCTCCGGCAGGCCCCCGCCGCCTCCACGCCGCACGCCTCGGGGGCGCGGCTGAACCCGTACCCGGTGGTGCTGGGGCCGGTCACGTTGGAGCGCACGTCCTCCGTGCGCGCGTCCTCCGTGCTGGAGGCCGACGCGGGCGTGACGGCGCAGGGGCTCGCGGCGGCATCCGGTGGCGCTGGGCTAGCGGCCGGGAGGGGTAGCCCGCCTGAGACCGTCGGTTCTCCACTGGGGCGGTCCTCGGATCCGTTTGCCGAGGTCGACCTGCGGAGGCTGCGACGAGACCGCGCCGCGGGCCCGCCGGCGGCTTCCCCGGAGCCGGCCGCCGAGCCCCGCGGTGCCCGGCCGGTGTTCGTCTGGTCCGCGCCGGACGGGCCGGGCCACCCGCCGTCCCGCCCGTCGTTCAGCGGAGGTACGCCGTTGTTGGAGGCGGCGCACCAGAGCCTGAGCCATCACCTGGGCCAGTTCGAGGACCGGGCCTCCCGCTTTCTCGGCTCCCGTGCGCCCTCCGACGCGCGGCGCCTGCTGATCGCGTCCCACGGCCTTCGGCTGACCGTCGAGACGTTCGGGCCGGTGATCCCACAGCACGCCGCCGGGCGGTTGATCGCCACCCTGCGCCCGCTCGTGAGAGACCTGGGCGCGGGCCTGGACCACGCCCGCCGCGCCACGCTGGCGCCCCGGCCCGACGAGACGGCGCGCCTGGCGGCGGCCTCGCTCGCGTCAGCCGCGACCCGGCTCGACAGCCACCGCCAGCACGACTGGAGCGCCTGGACGCACCGCCTGCTCGCCCACCTCCAGCGCCAGCGCGACCTCGGCCTGCGCACGGACGACTGGGCCGCGCCGTCCCCCGACGACTTCGTGGGGGACCCCGGCGACGCGCCCACGCCGGCGCTCCTGCGCCACACGGTGGGCTCGGCGCTGTGGGCCCGCTTCGAGTCGATCCGTGCCTTCGAGGCCGACCTCGACGCGCTTACGCCCGACGCCGCCTCTCATCTGGCGGTCGCGCTCAGCTCGCTCCGGTTCGTTCTGAGGCTGGCGGAGAGCGCGTCTGGGCAAGCCGTGGCCGACCTGTCGGCGGCCCTGGACGGCGCCGAGCGCGAGGTGGTGCGCGCGCGCGACCGCACCGCCGGCCCTGTGCTGTCGGTCCAGGACGCGTCCGCCGTGGCCGAGGTGTGGTCCGAGATCACGGCTCCGCTGTTCAGAAAGCGGTTGGCTCGCGTTCTGGCTGCCATCTGACGCCGGGGTCGAGGGTGGCCGAGGAGGCCTCTGCTAGCTCCCGGCACCGGGCGGGCGCCGGCCCAGGTGCGGGCTGGCGTCGGTCGCCAGCGGGACGGGGCGACATGGGCGCGCCCCGCCGGATCGGGTCCGGCGGGGCGCGCGAAGGCAGCCGCCGAGGCAGTCAGGCCGCCTGCATCGACTCGGAGACGGTCTCGATGATGGCCTGGTTAAAGGCCGGGAGGTCGTCCGGGTTGCGGCTGGTGATGAGCGTGAACGGGCCGTCGGTGTCCTTGACCACCTCCTGGTCGCGGACGTCGGCGCCAGCGTTTTTGAGGTCGGTGCGGATGGACGTGTACGAGGTGAGGGTGCGGCCCTCGGCGAGCCCGGTCTCGGCCAGCAGCCAGGGCGCGTGGCAGATGGCCGCGATGGGCTTGCCGGCGTTCGCGAAGGCCTTGACAAAGTCGAGCGCGTCGTCGTCGGTGCGGAGCTTGTCGGGGTTGATCTGGCCGCCGGGCAGCACGAGCGCGGCGTAGTCGCCCGCGTCGGCGTCGCCCAAGGGGCGGTCGACCTCGACCGAGTCGCCCCAGTCGTCCTGGTCCCAGCCCTTGATGGAGCCGGACTCCGGCGAGACGACGTGGACCGTCGCGCCGGCGTCGCGCAGGGCCTGGAGAGGCTCCACCAACTCCGACTGCTCGAAGCCGTCGGTGGCGAGGATGGCGATGTTCGTTCCGTTGAGAGTGTCAGACATAGGGAGAGTAAAAGAGAGGGGAGGGGGTTCACCGGCTGGCGCGCGCGGTGTTTTCGTCTTGCCGTGAATCCGGCCGCCCCCGACGGCCCGCCGCGGCGCACGTCCCCGCGCAGGCGGGGAGCGGCCGCCGTCGGCAGACGGCCGATTCCTGGCGAGGGTAGCCGCCGAGCCCCGGCGCTGGTACCATTCGGCCGCCCTCCTCCCCACGACCGTGCGCTCACTCCTGATTCTCGCCCTCGCCGCCTTGGGCGGCTGCTCGCTCCTCCGCCCGCCCGCGGCGCCCTCCGCCGCGGCCAAGCCCGCCGCCAGCCCGGCGGCCGACGCCAAGCCCAAGCCCTACGGCGAGGTCGTGACCGACGCCGCGGTCTCGGAGCCGGGCCTGTTCACCGTCCACCGCGTCGGGGACACGCTGCTGTTCGAGATCCCGGACTCGCTGTTCAACCGCGACCTGCTCTCGGTCAGCCGCATCGCCCAGGTGCCGGCGGGGCTGGGCGGCTACCTCCCGGCCGGGACCAAGACGGCCGAGCAGGTGCTGCGGTGGGAGCGCGACGGCGACCGCGTGCGGCTGCGCACCCAGAGCTACACCGCCGTCGCCGACGAGGCGCTGCCCATCGCCCAGTCGGTCCGCGTCAACAACTTCCAGCCGGTGCTAGCGGCGTTCCCCGTCGCGGCCGTCTCGGCCGATAGCGGCGGCGTGGTGGTGGACGTGACGTCGCTCTACGCCACCGACGTGGCCGCGTTCTCCGGCCTGTCCGCGGCCCAGCGGGCTCAGTTCAAGGTGCGGAGTCTGGACACCGACCGCACGTTCATCGACGAGGCGCGGTCGTTCCCCGAGAACGTCAACGTGCGCCACACGCTGACCTATAACGCCGCCGAGCCGCCCCAGGACGACGGGACCGGGACGGTCTCGATGCAGATGTACCAGTCGTTCGTGCTCCTCCCCGTCCGGCCGATGACGGCCCGGCTGGCGGACCCACGCGTGGGCTACTTCTCGGTCCGCCAGATCGACTACGGCCGCGACGACCAGAAGGCGGCCGAGCGGACCTACATCCGCCGCTGGCGGCTGGTCCCGTCCGACACGGCGGCCTACCTGCGCGGCGAACTCGTGCGCCCGGCGAAGCCCATCGTCTACACGCTCGACCCGGCCACGCCCCAGCGCTGGCGGCCCTACTTCTGCCAGGGCGTCGAGGACTGGAACCGGGCCTTCGAGGTCGCCGGGTTTAAGGACGCCGTCGAGTGCCGCCAGCCGCCGGCGCCGGGCGACTCGGCCCAGTTCGACCCCGAGGACGTCCGGTTCTCGACGGTCCGCTACGTGGCCTCGACCACGCGCAACGCGACCGGCCCGAGCGTCTCGGACCCGCGCTCAGGCGAGATCATCGAGTCGGACATCATCTGGTACCACAACCACATCCGGAGCTACCGGAACCGGCTGATGATCGAGACCGGCGCCGCCAACCCGGCCGCGCGGTCGCTCACCATCGACGAGGAACTGATTGGGGAGACCATGCGCCAGGTGATCGCGCATGAGATCGGCCACGCGCTCGGCCTGCCGCACAACATGGTCGCGTCGTCCGCCTTCCCGGTGGACAGCCTGCGCAGCCCGACGTTCACGAGCGAGTTCGGGGTCGCGCCGACGATCATGGACTACACGCGTCAGAACTACATCGCCCAGCCCGGCGACGGCGTGACGCGGTTCGTCCGCCAGATCGGGCCGTACGACGACTACGTCATCAACTGGGGCTACCGCTGGTACCCGGACGTCCGCCAGCCCGACGACGAGAGCCGCCAGCTGGACGCGCTCATCGAGGCGCGCGCCGGCGACCCGATGTACCGCTTCTCGACGGGCTCCGGCGGCTACAACCCGGACGCCCAGACCGAGGACATGGGCGACGATCCGGTGGCGGCGACCGGCTACGCCCTGGCCAACCTTCGGCGCGTCGTGCCCAACTTGCGCGCCTGGACGGCGACGCCGGGCGAGGGCTACGACGACCTGGACGAGCTCTACGGCGAGCTTTTGGGGATGTGGCGCCGCTACCAGGGCCACGTGGTCACGGTGATCGGCGGCGTGCGCGAGACGCCCAAGGCGAGCGACCAGCCGGGCGCGGTCTACCAGCCCGTGCCGCGCGCCGAGCAGGAGCGGGCGCTGGCGTTCCTCAACGAGACCGTGCTCCAGACGCCGACCTGGCTCTTGGACCCGGACCTGCTGCGCCGCATCCAGCCCGTCGGCGCTGTGGACCGGATCCGCCAGCTGCAAGTGGGCATCCTGGGCCAGATGCTCGACCCGATGCGGCTGGGCCGGCTGGTCGAGGCCCAAGCCGTGGACGGCGGCGGCTACCCGCTGGCGGCCTACATGGGCGACGTGCGGGAACACGTCTGGGCCGAGCTCGACGACCGCCAGCCGGCCGTGGACGTGTTCCGCCGCAACCTCCAGCGCGGATATCTGGAGCGGCTGGCGGCGCTGATGACCGAGGACGAGCGCGAGCTGCCGTCCCAGGTGTCGCACTTGGGCGTCGACGTGAGCCAGTCGGACGTGCGGGCGTCGGCGCGCGGCACGCTCCGCCGCGTTCAGGACGACGCGCGCCGGGCGTTGTCTCGCGCCCAGGACGCCGCCACCCGCGACCACCTCGCCGACGTGGTCGCCCGCGTCGAGGACACGCTCGACCCCGGCCGGTGACGCCGTTCCCGCTGGCGGACGGCCTCCGCCAGCGGCGCGCGCGTCAGTCGCTGTAGTAGAGCGCCTTGTAGACGGCGCCGTAGGGGCCTTCGAGCGCCTTCGAGTTGACTGACCACGAGGGAGCGTTCTTGCCCTGGTACAGCGGAGGGTCCGGGGAGTAGCCGTAGTATGGATCGTACCCCAGGGCCGGCGGGGGCGAGGCAGAGTCGATCCCGAAGAACGAGGGGCCGGAGGACGAGCGCGCGTCCTCGACCGGGGCGCCGAGCGCACGCGTGAGCGCCGCAAGGACGTCCGGGTCGGCGCCGCGCTGGCGGACCACGAGCGGGCCGGCGACGAAGTACGACGCCGGCACGTTGGCGAGCGCGGAGTCGGGGCGGGCCGCCAGCGGCGCCGCGCCGATGGCGCCCTGGATGCGTTCGCCCTCGCCCTCCGCCTGCCGCCCGCTGTCGTAGACCAAGACGTCCACTTCGTCCCCGCGCACCAGGAAGTGCCGGCGCGTGCTGGCAGACTCGATGGCGTAGCGGACCGTCCACGTGAGGTCGCTCCACCCGTCGGCGCCCTCCGCCAATCCGGGCGGGAGGAGGGAGACGCCCAGCGGTTCGAGCGCGGCCGCCAGCCGGAAAGCCTCCGTCGGCGCCGGCTCGCTAGCAGCTGTGGAGTCTGACGTCGTGCGCTGGGCCGAGGTGCAGCCGGCGACGAGGACGAGGAGGGCAGCGACTGAAAGCCTGTGCATAGCCGTCGGGGAAAGGTTCAGAAGTAAGCCAGAGAGGGCCGCCCGGGAGTAACGCATGGCCCGACATTTCCTGTTCGTCCTGGACACCGCCGCTCCAGTTTCCCGCTGGCGGACGCCGTCTGCCAGCGCGGCGGGACTACCGGGCTTTCTCGATCCGCTCCGACAGGCGCGCGACCGGGACGCCTAGCACCTTGACGGTGAGGCGGTTGAGGGCCACGTCGCCGCCGGGCTGGAGCACCAGCCGCTGGTCGACGGTCGTGAAGGTGCCCGTGCGGTAGTGGATGCGGAGCTGGTTGCCGTCGACCATGGTCTCGACGGGCCCGGTCGCCTCGGTCAGCGTGCCGGTCCAGCGAGTGGGCGACTCGGGGCGCAGGGTCCACGTCCGGTCGTACGGCTCGTCGTCGCCGCGTTGGATGGTCTGGAGTAGACGCACCGACCCGTCGGGCTGGCGCGTCCCGACGCTCTCGACGCGGACGGGCTCAGTGCCGCGCGCCCGGATCGACAGCTCGCCCTGGCCGCTGGAGCGGCCGACGAAGAACTCGGCCGGGTCGAACACCGGCGTCGGCGACGGCTCGCCCAGGGGCGGCCGGCTGGCGAGGCAGCCGCTTACGACCACCGCCAGCGAGGCGAGCGCGAGCAGGCGGGGCGCCTTCGGCCACGGGTAGACGAGCGGGCTCAGATCGGGAGGGCGACGGCGGCGAGGCCGACGAGGGCCAGGAGAGCGACGAATCGGAAGGGACGGAAGTGGGTCATGGCACCGGCAAAAAATGGTCTTCTCTTTACGGCCCCGCGCTCGTTCTGGTCCCGTCCGGCGGGGCCGAGGCGGTAGCTTCGGGGAGTCCCCTAGACCGCTCCTATGGCCCTCGACGTCCTCCTGTCCGGCGGCACCGTGCTCGACGCCCGCACCGGCGAGTCCCGCCGCGCCGACGTGCTCATCCGCGACGGCCGCATCGCCCGGCTGGCGGAGTCGGTCGACGCGCCCGAGGGCGTCCGCGAGTGGGACGCGACGGGCCGGACGATCTCCCAGGGTTGGATGGACATGCACGTCCACTTCCGCGAGCCCGGCCAGGAGCACAAGGAGACCATCGAGACCGGCGCTCGGGCCGCGGCGTGGGGCGGGTTCACGGCCGTCGCGTGCATGCCCAACACGGACCCGCCCATCGCCACGCGCGACGTGGTCGAGTTCGTGCGCAAGCGCGGCGAGGGCCTGGCCGTCGACGTGTACCCCATCGGGACGGTCTCCAAGCGACGCGAGGGCGAGGAGCTGGCCGAGATGTCCGACATGGCCGAGGGCGGCGCCGTGGCGTTCTCCGACGACGGCTCGCCGGTCCAGCACGGCGGCCTGATGCGCCACGCGCTCGAGTACGCCCGGACGCTGGGCAAGCCGATCCTGGGCCACGAGGAGGACCTGACGCTGAACCCGCACGGCCACATGAACGAGGGCGCCGTGGCCACGCGCTTGGGCCTGCCCGGCATCCCGGGCCTGGCCGAGGAGGCCATGATCGCGCGCGACGCGCTGCTGGCGGAGTTCACCGGCGGCCACGTCCACGTGTGCCACATCTCGACGGCCCGGGCCGTCGACATCGTCCGCCAGTCGAAGGCGCGCGGCGTCCCGGTCACCGCCGAGGCGTGCCCGCACCACTGGGCCCTGACCGACGCCGCCGTGGAGGCGACCGGCTACGACACGCACACCAAGATGCACCCGCCGCTGCGCACCGCCGCCGACGTCGAGGCCATCAAGGCCGGGCTCGCCGACGGCACCATCGACGCGATCGCGACCGACCACGCGCCCCACGCGGGCTACGAGAAGGAGGTCGAGTTTACCGAGGCGCCGTTTGGGATCCTGGGGTTGGAAACGTGCTGGGGCCTGACGGTGCGCGACCTGGTCCGCCCCGGCGTGCTGACGCTGGCCCAGGCCGTCCACAAGCTGGCGGTGGCGCCGCGCGAGATCCTGGGGCTGGACGTGCCGGCGCTGGAAGAGGGCGCTCCAGCCAACCTGACCATCTTCGACGACTCGACGGAGTGGACGTTTGGGCGCGAGCACATCCACTCCAAGTCGCACAACACGCCGTTCGTCGGCGCGCCGATGGTGGGCCGGGCCTGGGCCATCGTCAACAAGGGCCAGTTGGTCGAGGCGGAGGGATGAGCGCGTTCCCAGCGTCGGCGGGCGCGGCCTGGAGCGTGCTCGTGGTCAGCGGCGTCCTGGAGACCATCTGGGCCGTCGGGCTCCCCCGGACCGACGGGTTCACGCGGCTCGGCCCCAGCGCCGTGGTCGTGGCCGCGATGGCCGCCAGCGTCTACGGCTTGTCGCTCGCCGCACGCGTGCTCCCCATCGGCACGGCCTACGCCGTGTGGACCGGCATCGGGGCCGTCGGGGCGGTGGCGTACGGGATCGTCGCGCTGGGCGAGCCGCGGACGGCGGCCCGGTTGCTCTGCCTGGGCCTCATCCTCGCGGGCGTCGTCGGGCTGCGGATCGTCAGCGAGCCGGCGCCATGATCGACGTCGTTCAGGCCGACATCACCACGCTGGACGTGGACGCCGTCGTCAACGCGGCCAACCAGCGAATGCTGGGCGGCGGCGGCGTGGACGGCGCCATCCACCGCGCCGCCGGGCCCGAGCTGTTGGCGGCGTGCCGCGCCGTGCCCGAGGTGGCGCCGGGCGTGCGCTGCCCAACAGGTGAAGCCCGCGTCACGCCCGGATTCCGGCTGCCGGCGGAGTTCGTGATCCACACCGTCGGGCCGGTGTGGAGGGGCGGGGGAGAGGGCGAGGACGACCTGCTGGCCTCAGCCTACCGCGCATCTCTGGCGGCGGCCCAAGCCAAGGGCGCCCAGACCGTGGCTTTCCCCGCGATCTCGACCGGCGTCTACGGGTTCCCGCCTCAACGCGCCGCCCGGATCGCCGTCGAGACGGTCCGCCAGTGGCAGGCCGGGCACGACCTGCCGGCCCGCGTTCTGCTGGTCGCCTTCGACGCGGCCTCGGCGCGGACGCTGCGCGCGGCGCTGGCGGCCTAGCTCGGCGTAGAGTTCACGGGCCGCGCGGCGGCGGCCCGCCGAACGCCGCGGCCGCACGGCGGAGCCGGCTTGCAGCCGGCCGGCGACCGCCTATCTTGAGCCCATGGACCTCCCACGCCTGACGCCCGCCGACCTCCGCGCCCAGACCCTGGGCGTCGACGCCGTCATCGAGACGCCCTACGGCCGGCGGCCGCTCGTCTACGCCGACTACACGGCGTCCGGCCGCCAGCTGGCGTTCGTCGAGGACTACCTCCGGTCGCTGGCGCCGCTCTACGCCAACAGCCACACCGAGGACAGCACGACCGGGCTCACGGCCACGCGCCTGCTCCACGACGCCGAGGCGGCCATCAAGCGCAGCGTCCACGCCGGGCCGGGCGGCAAGGTGGTGTGCGTCGGGACCGGCTCGACGGGCGCCATCCACAAGCTCCAGGAAATCCTGGGCATCGCCATCCCGCCGGCGACGCTGCGCGACCTGGGCATCCGCCTGACGACGGAGCTGGGGGACGACCAGGCGGGCCAGTTGATAGACGACCTGCGCGAGCGCGGGCCGGTCGTGTTCGTCGGCCCCTACGAGCACCACTCCAACGAGGTGACCTGGCGCGAGGGGCTGTGCACCGTCGTCGAGATCGGGCTGGACGATCACGGCCAGGTCTGCCTGGACGACCTAGCCCGGCACCTGGCCGACGAGCGGTGGCGCGGCCGGCGCAAGATCGGGTCGTTCTCGGCGGCCTCGAACGTGACCGGCGTGGTCGCGCCCGTGGCCGAGATCGCGCGCCTGCTCCACGCCCACGACGCGCTGGCGCTGTTCGACTACGCCGCCGGCGGGCCGTACCTCGACATCGACATGTGCCCCGAGGGCGACCCGGAGGCCCGGCTCGACGCCGTGTTCCTGTCGCCCCACAAGTGCATCGGCGGGCCGGGCTCGTGCGGGGTCCTGGTGTTCCACGAGTCGCTCTACCCGCACGAGCTGGCGCCCAGCGTCGGCGGCGGCGGGACGGTCACGTACGTGAGCGGGACGGTCCACGACTACACCGACGACATCGAGGCGCGCGAGACGGCCGGCACGCCGGGCCTGTACCAGACGTTGCGCGCCGCGCTGGCGCTCGACGTCAAGGCGGCCGTCGGCGTCGACGCGATCCGCCAGCGGGAGCACGAGCTGCTCGGCCGCGCCATGACGCGGTGGCGGGCGCACGACCGCGTCGAGATCCTGGGGCCGACCGACGACGACCGGCTCTCCATCGTCTCGTTCAATGTGCGAGACGGGAACGGCGCCTACCTCCATCCCCGGTTCGTGACCGTGCTTCTGGACGACCTGTTCGGCATCCAGAGCCGCGCCGGTTGCTCGTGCGCCGGGCCGTACGGCCACCGCCTGCTGTCGATCGGGCCGGAGACGAGCGCCCGCTACCGCCAGTGCCTGGTGGACGGCATCCACGGCCTCAAGCCGGGCTGGGCGCGCGTCGGCCTGCACTACACGCTGAGCGATGCCGAGGCCGACTACCTCGTCGACGCCGTGTGCTTCGTGGCCGACCACGGCACGGCCTTCCTGGCCGACTACACGTTCGACGTGGCGACCGGCGCCTGGACGCACCGCCAGTCGGTCGAGCCGCCCGTCGCCTACGACTTCGCGGACGCGCTCGCGGCCCCGACGCCGCGCGGCGTCTCGGGCCCCGACCGTGGAGACGCGGCCCACGAGTCCCGCCTGGCCGCCGCGCTCGGCGCCGCCCGCGAGCTCGCGGCCGGGCGCGGCGACACCGACGCCAGCGGCCGGCTGGCGGACGACCTGGCCGACCTCCAGTTTTTCGCCCTGCCCGCGTGAGCCGCCCGACTCGCTCTCGCCCGGAGCCCGCCCCGATGACGCGCCGGCCCGTGGTCTGGACCGCGCTGGCGGCGCTCGTGCTCGGCGTCGGGCTCGGGGCCTGGTATTGGATGAGCACCCGGCCCGCCCCGCGCCCCGACTTCGACGCCGCCCGCGCCTACGGCCTGGTGGTGGAGCAGACCGACTTCGGCCCGCGCATCCCCGGCACGGCCGCCCACGACTCGGCGCGCGTCTGGCTCGTCGAGCGGCTCGGGCTCTGGGCCGACCGCGTGGTCGAGCAGCAGATCCGGATCCCCGACCCCCGCGACACGTCGCGCACATTCGCCGGCACCAACGTGATCGCCAGCTGGCGGCCGGAGGCGCCGCGCCGCGTCCTGCTGGCGGCCCACTGGGACAGCCGGCCGGTCGCCGACGACGACCCGGACCCGGACCGCCGCATCGAGCCCGTGCTCGGGGCCAACGACGGCGCCTCGGGCGTGGCGGTGCTGCTGGAGGTCGCGCGCCTGCTCCATGCCCAGCCGTTGCAGCGCTCGGTCGGCGTCGACGTGGTCCTGTTCGACCTGGAGGACCTGGGCACCAGCGACCCGTCGGTGCCCCCGGACCAGCGCGTGCCGTTCGCGATGGGCTCCGAGCTGTTCGTCCGCGACAACCCCGGCTACCGGCCGGTCTACGGCGTGCTGCTGGACATGGTGGGCGACCGCGACCTCCGGCTGCCCAAGGAGGGATACTCGGTCCAGTACGCGCCCGAGGTAGTGGCGCGCGTCTGGGCCGCGGCCCGGCGCGCGGGCGCGACGGCGTTCCTGGACGAGGTCGGGCCGGCCATCCAGGACGACCACGTCCCGTTCCTGCGCGAGGGGATCCCGGTGATCGACGTTATCCAGACGCCGTTCCCCGACACCTGGCACACGACGTCCGACACGCCCGACCGCGTCAGCGCCGAGAGCCTGGGCCAAGTCGGCCGGACGCTGGTGGAGCTGCTGTGGGGGCCGGACGACGAGGCCTAGCGCGGGGCGCGTCCGCCAGCTCGGGTGCCGCGCTGGCGGTCGGCGTGGGCGGGGCTAGGGCGCGGCGCCCAGCCGGGGGGCAAAGTCGGTGAACTCGGTCTCGTCGATGGTCTCCAGCACCGTCGGGTCGGTCAGGATGGCGGCGCCGTCCTGGCGGTTGATCTTCATGCGCGAAAACGAGAGTGGCCCCTCGGGCGTGTCGAGCTCGATGGGCTCGACCCAGTCCCAGCCGCCTTCGGAGTCGCTGCCCTCCAGCCGGTACGTCCAGCCGGTCATCGAGCCCGTCACGTCGTCCACCTCGATCCAGTAGCGGTCGCCCGGCGTCAGGCCGACGCCGTCGAACGAGAGCGCGAGCCGGTCGAAGCCGTCGCGGCGCTCGACGGACCGCTTGACGCCGGGGTCGAGCACCTTCAGGGGCGCCAGCATCCAGTAGCCGTCGTTGACGAACCGGGCGTTGGCCTCCGCCAGCCGCTCGGTCGCCTCGGCGCCCCGGAGCAGGCGGCCGTTGATCGCGACGCTCCCGTCGGGCGCCTCCGGGTCGAAGCCCTCCAGGTTGTAGAGCGCCACGGCCACGCTGTCGGCGCCGATCCGCCACTCCGACCGGACGCGGCCCTTCTGCTTGTCCCACACGTGGCGCGTGCGGACGCGCTCGGTCGAGTCCACCACGACGGCCCACTCGAAGGCCACGCCAGGCAGGGCGTTCCACGCCTTGAGCCCGCCGGCCCCCTCGGCGACGCGCCAGGCCATGCTGTCGGCGGGCGTCTCCAGGCGGGGGGCGTCGGGGGACTCGCACGCGGCGAGCGCCAGCAGCAGGGCGAGGGGGAGGGCGGCGCGCATAGACGGGGGCGGTTGGGAGACCCAAGATCGCTCGGGCGGCCCTCGCCCGTGCCCCCTGCCCGGCGGGGCGTCCGCTGAGCCTCTGCACACCGGGGGCGCCCGCTCGCCCGGCGCCGCTGGCGGCCGGCGAGGCCGCGCGGCCCGCCCGTTGACGGGGGCCGCCAGCGGCGACGGCCACGGCCGGGGGATTCGGGCCGATCTTCCGGCCCACGCCCCCGCTCGTTTCACGGCCCCCGGTGCCGGCCACGCGAATGCCAACGTCCGCCCCGACCCTCGCCCCAGGGCTCCCCTCCAACGAGCTGGTCGACAGGGTCCACCGCGCCTCGTTCGACTACTTCCTCGACGAGACCCACCCGCCCAACGGGCTGGTGGTGGACAGCGCCCACCCCGAGAGCCCCGCCTCGATCGCCGCCGTCGGGTTCGGGCTCACGAGCCTGGTCGTCGCCGCGGAGCGGGGCTGGGTGGGCCGGAGCGAGGCGTTGGAGTCGAGCCTGACGGCGGCCCGCTTTTTCCGCGACGCGCCTCAGGACGGCGCGGCGGACGGCGCCGGCTACAAGGGGTTCTTCTACCACTTTCTCGACACGGCCACGGGCCGCCGGGCCTGGAAGAGCGAGCTCTCGACCATCGACACCACGTTCTTGGTGGCCGGCCTGCTATGCGTGGCCGAGTACTTCGACGGCGACGCGGAGGGGGAGGCCGAGCTGCGCCGCGCCGTCCGGGCCGTGTACGAGCGCGTCGAGTGGGACTGGGCCCGGAACGGCGGCGAGACGGTGACGATGGGGTGGACGCCCGAGAAGGGGTTCCTCCGCTACCGCTGGCAGGGCTACGACGAGGCGCTGCTCCTCTACGCCCTGGCCGCCGGCTCGCCCACGCACCCCACCCCGCCGAGCGCGTTCGAGGCCTACACCCGGACGTACCGGTGGAAGACGATCTACGGCCACGACTACCTCTACGCCGGGCCGCTGTTTATCCACCAGTTTTCGCACCTGTGGGTCGACTTCCGCGAAATCCCCGACGCCTACATGCGGGGCCGGGGGATCGACTACCACGAGAACAGCCGCCGGGCGACGCTGGTCCAGCGCGAGTACGCCGCCCGCAACCCGCGCGGGTTCAAGGGCTACGGCGCCGAGACCTGGGGCGTCACCGCGAGCGACGGTCCCGGCCCGCGCGTGGCGACGGTGGGGGGCAAGGCGCGCCGGTTCTGGGGCTACCGCGCCCGGGGCGTCCCGTTCGGCCCGGACGACGGGACGCTGGCGCCGTGGGCGGCCATCGCCAGCCTGCCGTTCGCGCCCGACGTGGTCCTGGCGTCGCTGTCGTGCCTGGCCCGGCTCCACGACGCCACGGCCGAGCCCTACGGCTTCGAGAACGCCTACAACCCGACCTTCCCCGACGGCGACCCGGTGCTGGGCTGGGTCTCGCCGCACCGGTACGCGCTGAACCAGGGGCCGATCGTGCTGGCGATGGAGAACTACCGCTCGGGCCTGGTGTGGCAGCTCATGCGCCGGTGCCAACCGCTGGCGGAGGGGCTGCGGCGCAACGGGTTCGCCGGCGGCTGGCTGGGGACGTGAACTGACGGGCCCCGGCCGCCGGCTCTCAGCCGCCCCGCGCCGGGCTAGCGGCGCCCACCGCCAGCGACCGGCGGGACCGCTGGGCCCGGCCGGCGCGGCCCGAATCTGGAAGCGCGCGCGGCGGTCTCGCCGGGCCCAGGCGGCTCTACCTTCCTCCGACTTCCCCCCGCGCCCGTCGTGCTCGCACCGACCGTCGAAAGCCTGTTCAAGCCCGTCCACTTCGCGGAGCACGCGCGGCGGCTAGCCCGCACCCAGGCGGTCGACAGCGGCGGCAGCAAGGGCCGGCCGCTACGGCCGATGCTGCGCGAGGCCCTCGACGACCTGGCCGAGGCCTACCGCGCGCTCGCCGTCGCCGGCCGCGCCGGCGACGCGCTGACGCCGGCCGCCGAGTGGCTCCTCGACAACTACCACCTCGTCCGCGACCAGCTCCGCGAGGCCGAGGAGCGGATGCCCAAGGCCTACTACCGGCTGCTCCCCAAGCTGACGTCGGGGCCGTACCAGGGGCTGCCCCGGACCTACGAGATCGCCGAGACGCTCGCGGAGCGGACCGACAACGCGGCCACGCCCGAGCACCTGGAGGCGTTCGTGCGCGGCTACCAGGAGGTGGAGCTGCTGACGCTGGCCGAGCTGTGGGCGCTCCCGATCCTGCTCCGCGTGGCGCTGGCCCAGCGCGTCGCCGCGCTGGCGCGGCCGCTGCGCGAGGCGCTCGTCGAGCGTCAGGCGGCCGTCGAGGGCGCGGCCGAGATCGTAGCGACGGCCCGGGGCGACCAGGCCGAGGTCGTCGCCGTGCTGGCCGAGATGGCGCGCGCCCGCGCGCCGCTCTCCGGCCCGTTCGCGCTCTCGCTCGCCGGGGCGCTCCAGGAGGCCGGCGGCGACGAGACCGCGATGGCGTGGCTGGAGCACCGGCTCCGCGCGCGGCGCCTCGACCTCGACGACGTCGAGCGGCTCGTGACCCAGCGCGAGACCCAGTGGCAGGGCTCGATCTCGAACGCCGTGCTGGCGCTCAAGTCCATCGAGGCGACGGAGTGGGTGGGGTTCGTCGAGGGGCTCTCGGCCGTCGAGCAGACGCTCCGCGAGGACCCGGCCGGCGTCTACGGCCAGATGGACGCCGCCACGCGCGACCACTACCGGCACCAGGTCGAGCGGCTGGCCCGGCGCTCGTCCGAGACCGAGTTCGGTGTGGCCGAGCGGGCCGTGGCGCTGGCGCGCGCCGCCGCCGAGCCCGCCGCCGCCGACGCCCCGGCCGCCCCGGAGCCGCCGCCAGCGGCCGACCACGTCGGCTACTGGGTCGTCGGGCGGGGCGCGCGGACCTTGGGCAAGGCCGTCGGCTACCACGCCAAGCCCAGCCGCCGGATGCTGTGGCTCTCCGAGCGCCACCCCACGGCCGTCTACCTGGGCGGGATCTCGCTCGTGACGGCCCTCGGCCTGCTGGTCTCGGTCTGGATCGCGGACGCGGCCGGCGCCGACGCCGGCTGGCTGGCGCTGACCGTCGCGGCGGCCTTCTTGCCCGTCCTCGACTTTGCCGTCACGTTCGTCAACTGGAACGTGGTCCGCTTTCTCCCGCCGCGCCGGCTGCCGCGGTTGGGCCTGCGCGACGGCATCCCGAGCGAGGCACGGACGTTCGTCGTCATCCCCACGCTCATCACGTCGCCGGCCCACGCTCGCGAGATGGTCGAGCGGCTGGAGGTGCACGCGCTCGCCAACTCCGACCCCGCGCTCCGCTTTGCCCTCTTGTCCGACGTGCCCGACGCGCCTGAAAAGGAGATGCCGGGCGACCGGGACACCGTCGAGGCCGCCCGCCAGGCCGTCCGCGCGCTCAACGACCGCGCCCGCCTGGAGCGCTCGCGCGGCGACGGCGCCCCGGCCGAGGACCGCTTTTTCCTGCTCCACCGCGAGCGGCTGTGGAACGAGTCCCAGGGCGTCTGGATGGGCTGGGAGCGCAAGCGCGGCAAGCTGGAGGAGTTCAACGAGCTGCTCCGCCGCCCCGACGCCCCCACCACCTACACCACGGTCGAGGGCGAGTTCGGCCAGGCGACGGCCGGCGACGCCGTCCGCTACGTGCTCACGCTGGACGCCGACACGCGGACGACGCCCGACGCGGCGCGGTCGCTGGTCGCCACGGCGATGCACCCGCTCAACCGGCCCCAGTACTCGCCCGCCGAGGGCCGCGTCACCGCCGGCTACGGCGTGTTCCAGCCGCGCGTGTCGATCTCGCCCGAGAGCGGCCGCCAGACCCTGTTCGCCCGGGTCTACGCCGGCCGGCCCGGCGTGGACCCGTACACGACGGCCGTCTCGGACGCCTACATGGACCTGTTCGGCGAGGGGATCTACACCGGCAAGGGGCTCTACGACGTCGACGCGTTCCGGACGTCGCTCGACGGCGCCGTGCCCGAGAACGCCGTCCTGTCGCACGACCTGCTGGAGGGCAACCACGCCCGCGCCGCGCTGGCGACCGGCGTCGAGGTGTTCGACGACTTCCCGTCGCGCTACGCCTCGTTCGCGGCGCGTCAGCACCGCTGGGTCCGCGGCGACTGGCAGCTGCTGCCGTGGCTGCTCCCGCGCGTCCGCAACGCGGCCGGCCGGTGGCGCCGGAACCCGCTGTCGGTGGTCGGCCGGTGGAAGCTGGCCGACAACCTCCGCCGGTCGCTCACGCCGCCGGCGGTCCTGGCCTTCCTCCTGCTCGCCTGGACGGTCCTGCCCGGCTCGCCATTCGTCTGGACGCTGATCGCGCTGTTCGTGCTCGCGTTCCCGATCTACGCCCCGGCCGCCCACGGCTTCATCTTCCAGCCGCCCGACACCGTGACGTCGAGCTGGCTCCGGATCGTGTGGGCCGACGTCCAGATGCACGCGCGCCAGATCGGGCTCTCGGTCGTGTTCCTGGCCCACCAGTCGGCCGTGATGCTCGACGCCATCGGGCGGACGCTGTGGCGGCTGCTGGTGAGCAAGCGCGACCGGCTGGAATGGACCACGGCCCAGCAGTCGGAGGCCTCGGCCGGCGACGTGCCGCGCTCGATGTGGGTCTCGGTCGGGTGGGCGCTCGTGGTCCTGGCCTCGGTCACCCTGACCGAGCCCATCGCCTGGCTGACGGCGCTGCCGTTCGCCGCCGCCTGGATCGCGGCGCCCTGGGTGGCCCGGAGCGTCAGCCGCCCGCTGCCTAGCGAGGACTACACGCTCACCGGCGAGGACCGCCGGCGGCTCCGGCGCGTCGCCCGCCGGACGTGGCGCTTTTTCGACGAGACGCTCAGCGACGCCGACCGCTGGCTGCCGCCGGACAACCTCCAGGTGCAGCCGGCCCAGGGCTTGGCCCGGCGCACCTCGCCGACCAACATTGGGCTGGCGCTGAACGCTGTCCAGGCCGCGGGCGACCTGGGGTACCTGCCGCGCGTCGAGGAGGTCCGCCGGCTGGGGTTGATGATAGGTTCGCTGGAGGGCCTGGAGCGCTACCGCGGCCACTTCTACAACTGGTACAGCACCGAGACGGGCGCGGTGATGGCGCCGCGCTACGTCTCGACGGTCGACTCGGGCAACCTGGCCGGCGCGTTCCTGGCCTTGAAGCAGGGGCTGCTGGAGACGTCCGAGGCGCCGTGGCCGGCCCCGGCCTTGCTCGCCGGGCTGGCGGACACGCTGGCCGAGGTGGACGCCGCCGGCGGCCCGGCCCGCGACGCCGCGGCGGCGGTGAGCCGCGCGCTCGCCGAGCGGGCCCCGCGCGGGCTGGCGGCGTGGCACGAGCGGCTCGCGACCGTGGACCGGCACGCGACCACGTTGGCCCAGACCCTGACCGACCAGCCCGACGAGATCCGCCAGTGGGGCGAGACGCTGGCCGCCGAGGCCAGGCGCGCCCTGGCCGAGGTCGAGACGTTCGCGCCCTGGCTCCGGCCCGGCCAGCCGGCGCTGCCGCCCGAGGTCCACGCCGACCTCGACCAGGCCCGGTCGCTGGGCGGGCTGGCGCTGCGGATCGAGATCCAGCGCGACGAGGCGCCCGGCGGCGCGCTGGCGGTGCTGGCCCAGGCCGCCGAGGCCGTCCGCTCGCTGTTCGACGCGACCCACGACCTGGCCGCCCGCGCCGACGCGCTGGTCCGCGAGATGGACTTCCGGCCGCTCTACGACCCCGAGCGCGACCTGTTCAAGATCGGCTACGACGTCGGGATGGCCCGGCAGGACTCGCACACCTACGACCTGCTGGCGTCCGAGGCCCGGCTGGCGTCGCTGCTGGCGGTGGCCAAGGGCGAGGCGCCGCCCGAGCACTGGTTCCACCTGGGCCGCCCGACGCGCGTGACCGGCGTCCGGCGCGCGCTGCTGTCGTGGAGCGGGACCATGTTCGAGTACCTGATGCCGGTGATCTACACCCGGCTCTACGAGCGGACGCTCCTCTACGACGCGTGCTACAACGCCGTCTCGCTCCAGCGGGCCTACGGCCGCACCAAGGGGCGGCCGTGGGGGATCTCCGAGAGCGGCTACGCGCTCCTCGACCTCCACCTGACCTACCAGTACCGCGCCTTCGGCGTGCCGTACCTGGGCCTCAAGCGCGGGCTGGGCGAGGACTACGTGGTCTCCCCGTACTCGACGCTGCTGGCGCTCCTGGTCCGCCCCGAGCGGGCGCTCTCCAACCTGGTCAAGCTGGACGCGCTCGGCGCGTTCGGGCCGTACGGCTACTACGAGGCCATCGACTACACGCCCGGCCGCATCTCGGGCGCCGCCGCCGGCGGCACGGAGCCGCACGAGATCGTCCGCTCCTACATGGTCCACCACCAGGGCATGGGCCTGCTGGCGGTGACGAACGCGCTGCGCGACCACGTCTTCCAGGAACGCTTCCACCGCGACCCGCTGGTCCGGTCGGTCGCGATCCTCCTCCAAGAACGAGTCCCTACCGTCGTGGAAAAAATTGACCCCCACCCCCTGGACGAGACCGACGTCGAGCCCGTCGAGATCGTGCCCGTCGAGGCGCGCGTCGAGCAGTACGGCTACGCCAGCACCGGCGACCCGGCGCCCCACGGGGCGCTCTTGTCCAACGGCCGGTACAGCACGTTCCTGACCACGTCCGGGACGGGCTACTCGCGCCTGAGCGACGTCGCGCTGACGCGGTGGCACGGCGACCGGACGCGCGACGCCGAGGGCTTCTTCGTCTACGTCCGCGACGTCGAGAGCGGGCACTACTGGTCGGCCGGGCGCCAGCCCGTGGTCTCGGCGCCGGAGCCGGACCGCTACGACGTCTGGGTCCACGCCAACAAGGTCGAGATCGCGCGCGTGGACGACTGGATCGAGACCTTCACCGAGGCCGCCGTCTCGCCCGAGGACGACGCCGAGGTCCGCCGCGTCACCGTGACCAACTACGGCGACCGGCCGCGGACCATCGAGCTGACGAGCTACGCCGAGGTGGTGCTCCAGCCGCCGGCGGGCGACCTGGGCCACCCGGCCTTTTCCAAGCTGTTCGTCGAGACCGAGTACCTGCCCCGCAACAACGCGCTCCTGGCCACTCGCCGTCCACGGGCCGAGAGCGACGTCCGGCGCTGGATGGTCCACTCGGTCGCCGACAAGGGGCTCTCGCGGCCGGGCCGGGCGGCCATCTCGCCGCTCCAGTTCGAGACCGACCGGATGCGGTTCGTCGGGCGCGGGCGCACGCTGGACCAGCCGGCGGCGATGGACCCGGGCACCCGGCTCTCGCGCACGGCCGGGGCGGTTCTGGACCCCGTGGTGTCGCTGCGCCGCGTGGTGACGCTCCAGCCCAAGCAGAGCGTCCAGGTCGTGTTCACGCTCGCGGTCGCCGCCAACCGCGAGGAGGCCGAGCGGCTGGCCGAGCGCTACGACCACCCCGACGCGGCCCAGCGCGCCTTCGAGCTGGCCTCGACGTACGGGCTGGTCGAGCTCGGCCACGTCGGGCTGACCGGCGAGCAGACGCTGAACGCCCAGGAGCTGGCGAGCCGCCTGCTCTACGGCGGCCCCGGGCTGGCGGCGCCGGCCGGCGTGCGCGAGCGGAACGTGAGGCCGCAGTCGGGCCTGTGGGCGTACGGCATCTCGGGCGACCTGCCCATCTTGCTGTTCCGCGTGGCAAACCAAGAGCAGGTGGAGGCCTTCCAGCAGCTGCTCAAGGTCCACGCGTTCTGGCGCCGCCGCGGCCTGGAGGTGGACCTGGTGGTGCTCAACGACCACCCGCCGTCCTACGCCGACAGCCTGCAGGAGGCGCTCACGCAGGCGACCGAGATGTCGCCCCAACGGGCGCTCCTGAACCAGCGCGGCGGCATCTTTATCCGCCGCACCGACGGCATGTCGGAGGAGGACCTGGCGCTGCTCCAGACGGCCGCCCGGGTAATCTTGCACGGCGAGATCCCGACGATGCTGGCCTCGGCGCCGACGAGCGAGTTGGAGGCCCACGCAGACGCCGGCCGCCCAGCGCCCCCGGCAGCCGACCCCCGGCCCACGGACTCCCGAGACCGGGCCGTGGCCGCGGTCCACCCCGACGCCGCCGAGCGGCTGGCGGCCCTCGGTGTCGAGCTCGACCTGGCCCAGGAGCCGTCGGGCGACGACCTGGCGTTCTTCAACGGGACGGGCGGCTTCGCCGACGACGGCCGCGCCTACGTCGTCCGCCAGCGCGGCGGGCACCCGGCCGACCGGACGCCGCTGCCCTGGATCAACGTGGTCGCCAACCCGGCCGCCGGGTTTACCGCGACCGAGAGCGGCGAGGGCTTTACCTGGGCCCGCAACTCGCAGCAGAACAAGCTCACGCCGTGGTCCAACGACCCCGTCACCGACCCGGCCGGCGAGGCGATCTACCTCCGCGACGACGACGCGGGCGTGTTCTGGACGACCACGCCGCGCCCGGCGCCGGCGCCGACGCTCTACGAGACGTCGCACGGGTGGGGCCACACCACCTGGCGCGCCGAGTGGGCCGGCCTGGCCATGGAGACGACGGCGTTCGTGCCGCGCCGCGACCCCGTTAAGGTCGTCCGCCTGCGGCTGACCAACACCGGCGACGGGCCGCGCCGGCTGTCGCTCTACCGCTACGCCGAGCTGGTGCTGGGCGAGCGGCGAGAGCCCAACGCGCCCTACATCGTGGTCAGCCGCGACGACGAGTCGGGCGCGGTCCTGGCGCGGAACCCGTACAACCCCACGTTCGGCGGCCGGCTGGCGTTCTCCGCGGTCGGTGGGGCAGAGGTGGCGTCGGTGTCGGCCCAGCGGGCAACGTTCCTGGGCCGCAACGGCCACGCCTCCGCACCTGAGGCCGTGGCCGAGGGCGGAGAGCTGAACGGCGAGCTGGCGACCGACCTCGACCCGTGCGCCGCGCTCCACGTGCCGCTGGCGCTCGACGCCGGCGAGACGCGCGAGGTCGTGTTCCTGTTCGGCCAGGCCAAGACCGTCGAGGACATCCGCACGATCGTGGAGCGCCACCGCGACCCGGCCTCGGCCGACCTGGCGCTGAGCGAGGTGACCGCGTTCTGGGAAGAGACGCTGGGCGCGATCCAGGTGGAGACGCCCGCGCCCGACCTCGACGTGCTCGTCAACGGCTGGCTGCTCTACCAGAACCTGTCGTGCCGGCTGTGGGGACGCTCGGCGTTCTACCAGTCGGGCGGCGCGTACGGCTTCCGCGACCAGCTCCAGGACTCGCTCTCCCTCGTCTACACGCGCCCCGACCTGACGCGCGCCCAGATCTTGAAGAACTCGGCGCACCAGTTCGAGGAGGGCGACGTGCTCCACTGGTGGCACCCCGTCACCGGCGCCGGCATCCGCACGCGGTTCTCGGACGACCTGCTGTGGCTGCCCTACGCCGTCGCCTTTACGCTGGCGACGACGGGCGACGAGACCCTCCTTGACGAGGAGGCCCCGTTTATCACGGCGCGGGCGCTGGAGCCGGGCGAGGACGAGGTGTTCATGACGCCCCAGCGCAGCGGCGAGCACGGCTCGGTCTACGAGCACGCCTGCCGAGCCATCGACATCTCGCTCACCGCCGGCCGCCACGGGATCCCGCTCATGGGCTCGGGCGACTGGAACGACGGCATGAACCGCGTCGGCAACGAAGGGGAAGGGGAGAGCGTGTGGCTGGGCTTTTTCCTCGCCCACATCTTGCAGCGCTTCATCCCGATCTGCCGCGACCGCAACGACCGCCAGCGGGCCGAGCGCTACGCGGCGTACCTCGCGGATCTCAAGACGGCGCTCAACGCCGACGGCTGGGACGGCCAGTGGTACCGCCGCGCCTACTACGACGACGGCACCCCGCTGGGCTCGGCCTCCAACGACGAGTGCCGGATCGACGCCATCGCCCAGGGCTGGTCGGTGATCTCGGGCGTCGCGCCGGACGACCGCGCCCAGAGCGCCCTGGACGCCGTGGACCAGCACCTGGTCGACGACCGCGCGGGCATCGTCAAGCTGCTCACGCCGCCGTTCGACCTGACGGGCCACGACCCGGGCTACATCAAGGGCTACCTGCCGGGCGTGCGCGAGAACGGCGGCCAGTACACGCACGGCGTGCTGTGGGCCGTCCGCGCCTTTGCCGAGGCCGGGCGCCACGACCGCGCCGCCGAGCTCCTGCGCATGATCCTGCCGCTCAACCACGCCCGCACGCCGGCCGCCGTGGACCGCTACAAGACCGAGCCCTACGCCGTGGCGGCCGACGTCTACAGCGTCGACCCGCACCTGGGGCGCGGCGGCTGGACGTGGTACACCGGCTCGGCGGGCTGGATGTGGCGCGTGGCCGTGGAGTCGGTGTTGGGCCTGCGCCGCGAGGCCGAGGCCCTGTGCCTGACGCCGCGGATGCCCAGCGACTGGCCGGGCTACACGGTCCGCTACCGCACCGACGCGCGGGGCACCGTCTACGTCGTCCGCGTGGAGCGCGCCGGCCCGGGCGACGACGTCTCGGGCCACGCCGACGGCCAGCCGCTGGCGGTCGACGGCGGCACGGCGCGGATCCCATTGATCTCCGACGGCGCCGAGCACGTGGCGACGGTTCGGGTCGGCGGATAGCGCGTGGTCTGGTGGCGCGGCGCTCCCGCCGCCATCGCTACGCTCCGTGCGGCATTGGCCGTCCCCCTCACGCGTGAGGGGGACAGTCTGAGTGCCCGCTGGGCGACGGCGACCAGCATGATGGGCGCTCGGACGGGGGGAGCGCTGCGTACGACCCGTCCCTTCCCATCGCCGGCATCGGCCGCCAGTGGGGCGGGGGAGGCGGTGAACAGCGAGCGAAGCCTGGCCTATGGGCCGGTTTCGGCCCGCAAGCTCCGTAGTTTCGTGATCCGCCGCCCGAGAGCCCTCGGCTGCGGCCCCACCTGCGCGGGAGTCTCGCTCGAACCGAGACGGTTGCACCGCACCCCGACATGGCAAAAAAGGTAGACGGCTACATCAAGCTGCAGATCAAGGCCGGCCAGGCGAGCCCGGCCCCGCCGATCGGCCCGGCCCTGGGCCAGAAGGGCGTCAACATCATGGAGTTCTGCAAGGCGTTCAACGCCGCGACGCAGGACAAGATGGGGCTCGTGATCCCGGTGGTCATCACCGTGTTCGGTGACAAGAGCTTCACGTTCGTCACCAAGAGCCCGCCGGCCGCGATCCTGCTCAAGAACGCCGCCAAGGTCCAGAAGGGCGCCGGCGACCCGCTGCGCGACAAGGTCGGCAAGGTGACGTGGGACCAGTGCCGTGACATCGCCGAGCAGAAGCTCGAGGACCTCAACGCGACCGACCTCGACAACGCCGCGCGGATGATCGCCGGCACGGCCCGCTCGATGGGCCTGACCGTCACCGGCGCGCCCGTCGCCTAACTCTCCCCGCTGGCGGTCGTCGCCAGCGGGACGTTCACTCGCGGGAGTCCCGGCCCACCGGGACGTCTGCACCGCACACCCTGCACATTCATGGCAAAACGAGGAAAACGATACCGCCAGGCCGCCGAGCTCGTCGCTACGGCGGTCGAGGAGGCCGAGGGGCCGCTCCCGCTCGACCAGGCCGCACGGCTGGTCAAGGAGACCGGGCGGGCCAAGTTCGAGGAGTCCGTCGACATCGACATCCGCCTGGGCGTGGACCCCAAGCACGCCGACCAGATGGTCCGCGGCTCGGTCGCGCTCCCGCACGGGACCGGCAAGACCGTCCGCGTGCTGGTCCTGACCAACGAGGGCAAACAGGCCGAGGCGACCGCCGCCGGCGCCGACATGGTCGGGCTGGACGACTACGCGGACAAGATCCAGAACGAGGGGTTCACCGACTTCGACGTGCTCATCGCCAGCCCGGACGTGATGCCGGTCGTCGGCCGGCTGGGCCGCGTGCTCGGGCCCCGCGGATTGATGCCGAACCCCAAGTCGGGCACGGTCACCAACGACCTGGCCGAGGCGGTGGAAGCCGTCAAGGCCGGCCGGATCGACTTCCGCGTCGACAAGGCGGGCATCATCCACACCGCCATCGGGAAGTCGACGTTCACCGACGACCAGATCCGCGACAACGCCGACGCCTTCCTCAAGGAGATCATCCGCCTCCGCCCGGCGGCCGCGAAGGGCCTGTACGTCAAGAGCGTCACGCTCTCGACCACGATGGGCCCCGCCGTCCCGGTCGACCGTGGCGCCGCCGTCACCGCCACTCGCTAATCGTTGAATGTGCAAAGTGAAGGGCCGAACGCGCGTCGTGCCGTTGGCCTTCCGCACTCCACTTTCAAGCATTCAACTCTAAAGACATGCCGCTTACCAAAGCACAAAAGTCCGAGGCGCTCGATGCCATCTCCGACCAGCTCGGCGAGGCCAACACCGTCTACCTGACCGACTACCAGGGCCTGACCGTCGAGCAGGCGACGGGCCTGCGCCGGGCCTTCCGCGAGGCCGACGTCCAGTTCAAGGTTCTCAAGAACACGCTCCTCCGCCGCGCGATGGAGAACCAGGGCGGGTTCGACGACCTGATCGACCAGCTCCACGGGCCGACGGCCGTCGCGTTCACGAACGACCCGGCCGGCCCGGCCAAGGTGCTCAAGAAGTTCCTCGACGACAACAACCTCGAAGTCCCGCGCTTCAAGGGCGCCTACATCGACGGCTCCGTCTACGGCGAGGACCAGCTGGACGTGCTGGCCTCGCTCAAGAGCCGCGACGAGCTTCTCGCCGACATCCTGGGCCTGCTCATGGCGCCCATCACCAACGTCGCGTCGGCCCTCGGCGCGCAGGGCGCTGGCCTGGCCAGCGTCATCCAGCAGATCTCCGAAAAGGAGGAGGAGGCCTAGCCCCCTGCTGACTCACCCCGCACGGCCGGCGACTCGCGCCGGCACGGCATCCCCTTAATCAGCGGCGTAGCCACCCAAGGCTGAGACCGCCGCAGGAACACCCACACATCATGGCAGACATCAACACCATCGCCGAGAGCCTCGTCAACCTCACCATCAAGGAGGCCAACGAGCTGCTCACGGTCCTCAAGGACGAGTACGGCATCGAGCCCGCCGCCGCCGCCGCCGTCATGGCCGGCCCGGCCGGTGGCGACGGCGCCGCGGCGGCCGAGGAGCAGTCCGAGTTCGACGTGATCCTGTCGGGCATCGGCGGCAACAAGATCGCCGTCATCAAGGAGGTCCGCGGGATCACCGGCCTGGGTCTCAAGGAGGCCAAGGAGCTCGTCGACAACGCGCCGTCCCCGATCAAGGAGGGCGTGCCGAAGGAGGAGGCCGACGAGGTCAAGGGCAAGCTCGAGGGCGCCGGCGCCACGGTCGAGCTCAAGTAGTCCCGCCGCTGGCGGCCCTCGCCTCGGCGAGACGCCCCGCCAGCGCGTCGCGTGTCGCCCGCCCCCCCGGCGGAGGCTTCGGCCTCCTGGCCGAGTGGGGGCGGGCGTTCGCGGCATCCGGCCCCGCCGCCCAACCGGCGGGCGCTGGCCCGTGCGAAGACCGTGCCAACCCACGGCCCGCACACCCGAATGGGCGGAACCCCGAGTTCCAGTCCCCGTTCGGCTCTGTCCGCCCCCGACCGTAGGGGCGCACCGACCCCCGCGCTGGCGGGTTCATTCGCCAGCGCCGCCCGGGGAGCCCGGAGCTCCGGCTCCGTCGCTCCCGTCCGGGCACCCGCAGCACCAGGTCACCAACCCCAGGGTACGCCTTGAGCAACAGCAAGCGCGCGTCGAAGCCGGCGCCCAGCGGCGAGTCCACCCGGCAGTCCTTCGCGGACATCGCCAAGGTCCTCGACTTTCCGGACTTCCTCGAGATCCAGCTCCGCTCCTACCACGACTTTCTCCAGGCCGAGCTGGTCCCCGAAGAGCGGGACCCGGCCCGCGGTCTGGAGGCCGTGTTCAACGAGCACTTCCCGATCACCGACACGCGCGAGCGCTACACGCTCGAGTACCTCCACTTTACCCTGGAGGCGCCCAAGCACTCCATCAAGGAGTGCCTGGCCCAGGGCCTGACGTACGCGCTGCCGCTGAAGGCCAAGCTGCGCCTGTCGGCCAAGGAGGACGAGGACGAGGACGAGCCCGAGGAGGCGATCCAGCAGGACGTCTACCTCGGCAACCTGCCCGTCATGACCGACAAGGGCACGTTCGTGGTCAACGGCGCCGAGCGCGTGATCGTGAGCCAGCTCCACCGCTCGCCCGGCGTCTTTTTCAGCCAGTCGGTGCACCCCAACGGGACCGACCTCTACAGCGCCCGCGTGATCCCCTTCCGGGGCTCGTGGATCGAGTTCTCGACCGACGTCGCGAACGTGATGTGGGCCTACATCGACCGCAAAAAGAAGATGCCCGTCACGGGCCTGCTTCGCGCGTTGGGCTACTCGTCGGACTCCGAGATCGTCAACCTGTTCGACCTGGCCGACGAGGTCAAGGTGTCGAACAAGAAGGACTTCAAAAAGCTGGAGGGCCGGACGCTGGCCGCCAGCGTCACGGTCGAGATCAAGCACGAGACCATCGACGAGGACACCGGCGAGGTGCTCTCGGAGCAGACCGAGCGCGAGGTCGTGCTCCCGGCCGAGCACGAGCTGACCGAGGACGACTACGGCTTGTTGAAGGACGCCAAGGTCGAGACCGTCATCCTGCGCCGCGAGACGTCCGAGGACGACGAGGACAGCGGCCTGGACATGTCCACGCTGCTCAACACGCTCAAGAAGGACCCGACGCACTCGTCCGACGAGGCGCTGCGCTACCTCTACGAGCAGCTCCGCGGCGCCGAGCCGCCGGACGTCTCGGCCGCCGAGGCGCTCTTGGACCGCCTGTTCTTTAGCGACAAGCGCTACGACCTGGGCGACGTCGGCCGTTACCGCATGAACAAGCGGCTGGGGCTGAGCGGCGAGAACAAGTCGGTGACGCTGTCCAAGGAGGACATCGTGGCCATCATCACCGAGCTCGTCAAGCTCCAGAACGGGAAGTCGACCGTCGACGACATCGACCACCTCGGCAACCGCCGCGTGCGGACGGTCGGTGAGCAGCTCCAGCAGCAGTTCTCGCTCGGGCTCGCGCGCATGGCGCGGACCATCAAGGAGCGGATGAACCTCCGCGACGCGGACAAATTCACGCCCCAGGACCTGGTCAACGCCCGGACCGTCTCGTCGGTGATCAACACCTTCTTCGGGACGAACCAGCTGAGCCAGTTCATGGACCAGACCAACCCGCTGGCGGAGCTGACGCACAAGCGTCGGATGTCCGCGCTCGGGCCCGGTGGTCTGACGCGCGAGCGGGCCGGGTTCGAGGTCCGCGACGTCCACTACACGCACTACGGGCGCCTGTGCCCGATTGAGACGCCCGAGGGGCCGAACATCGGCCTGATCTCGTCGCTCTGCACGCACGGCGTGGTCAACCAGTTCGGGTTTATCGAGACGCCGTACCGGAAGGTCGAGGACGGGAAGGTCACCAAGAAGATCGAGTACCTGTCGGCCGAGGACGAGGACCGCTACACGATCGCCCAGGCGAACGCCCCGTTGAACGACGACGGGACCTACGCCAACGACCTCATCCGCGCCCGGATCGGCGGCGACGTGCCCCTCGTCTCGCCCGACCAGATCGACTACATGGACGTGGCGCCGAACCAGATCATCTCGCCGGCCGCGAGCCTGATCCCGTTCTTGGAGCACGACGACGCCAACCGCGCGCTGATGGGCTCGAACATGCAGCGCCAGGCGGTGCCGCTCCTCCGGCCGTCGGCCCCGTTCGTCGGGACCGGTCTGGAGGGACGCATCGCTCGGGACAGCCGGGCCATCCTGGTCGCCGAGGGCGACGGGACGGTCGAGTACGTCGACGCCAACAAGATCACCGTCCGCTACGACGAGACGCCCGAGGACGCCGACGCGGCGTTCGAGGAGCCGGTCCGCACGTACGACCTGGTCAAGTTCCGCCGGACCAACCAGGACACGTCCATCACCCAGAAGCCGACCGTCCAGGCCGGCATGAAGGTGAAGAAGGGGGACCTGCTGGCGGACGGCGCGAGCACCGAGAGAGGCGAGCTGGCGCTCGGCAAGAACGTGCTGGTCGCGTTCATGCCCTGGAAGGGCTACAACTTCGAGGACGCCATCGTGATCTCGGAGAAGGTGGTCAAGGACGACATCTTCACCTCGGTCCACATCGAGGAGTTCGACCACCAGGTCCGCGACACCAAGCGCGGCGAGGAGGAGCTGACGCGCGAGATCCCCAACGTCTCCGAGGAGGCGACCAAGGACCTCGACGAGCGCGGCATCGTCCGGATCGGCGCCGAGGTCGGGCCCGGCGACATCATCGTCGGCAAGATCACGCCCAAGGGCGAGACCGACCCGACGCCCGAGGAGAAGCTCCTTAGGGCCATCTTCGGCGACAAGGCCGGCGACGTCAAGGACGCCAGCCTCAAGGCCAAGCCGGGCATGAACGGCGTGGTGATCGACACGATGCTCTTTAGCCGCCGCAAGACCGACGCCATCACCAAGAAGGCGGAGGAGAAGCGGCTGGAGGAGATCGGCCGCCAGCTCGGCCGCGAGGTCGACGCGCTCCAGGCCTCGTTCTACGAGCGGTTCTTCTCGCTCATCGGCGCCAAGAAGGCCGGCGCGGCCATCGAGCTCCGCGACGGGACCGTCGTGGTGTCCGAGGGCGGCAAGCTGACCAAGACGGCGTTCAAGGAGATCGAGCCGGCCGACCTCAAGATCCGCCAGTCGTACACCAACGACGACGAGACCAACCGCGCGGCCTGGAAGCTGCTCGCCAACTACCAGCGCCGCCACCAGGAGGTGACCGGGGCCGCCGAGCAGGAGGAGTACCGGATCCAGATGGGCGACGAGTTGCCCCCGGGCATCGTCCAGTTGGCCAAGGTCTACATCGCCAAAAAGCGCAAGCTCCAGGTCGGTGACAAGATGGCCGGCCGCCACGGCAACAAGGGCGTGGTGGCGAAGATCGTCCCCGAGGAGGACATGCCGTTCCTGGAGGACGGCACGCCGGTCGACATCTGCCTCAACCCGCTGGGCGTGCCGTCGCGCATGAACCTGGGCCAGATCTTCGAGACGCTCTTGGGCTGGGCCGGCGACAAGCTGGGCGAAACGTATGCGACGCCGGCCTTCGACGGCGCCTCGATGGACGACATCGCGGCCAAGCTGCGCGAGGCCGGGCTCCCCGAGGACGGCCGGATCCAGCTGTTCGACGGCCAGACCGGTGAGGCGTTCGACCAGCGGACGACGGTCGGGCAGATCTACATGCTCAAGCTGTCCCACCTGGTCGACGACAAGATCCACGCCCGGTCCATCGGCCCGTACTCGCTCATTACCCAGCAGCCGCTGGGCGGCAAGGCCCAGTTCGGCGGCCAGCGGTTTGGCGAGATGGAGGTCTGGGCGCTCTACGCCTACGGCGCCTCCAACGTGCTCCGCGAGATCCTGACCGTGAAGTCGGACGACGTGACGGGCCGCTCGAAGGCCTACGAGGCCATCGTCAAGGGCGATAACATCCCGGAGCCCAACGTGCCGGAGTCGTTCAACGTCCTGCTGCGCGAGATGCAGGGCCTGGGGCTCGAAGTCAAGATCGACTAGCGACGGGCGCCGGCCGCTGGCGGACACACACCGCCAGCGGCGCGGCCTCTCGCCCCGTCTCTAGTCCACCACTATTACAGATCAAACACATGGCGTTCGGAATCCAGCAGACTCAGCCGGCTCCCACCCAGTACAACTCGATCACCGTCAGCCTGTCGTCGCCCGAGAACATCTTGGAGCGGTCGTTTGGCGAGGTGCTCAAGCCCGAGACGATCAACTACCGCTCGTTCAAGCCCGAGAAGGACGGGCTGTTCTGCGAGAAGATCTTCGGCCCGGTCAAGGACTGGGAGTGCCACTGCGGCAAGTACAAGCGGATCCGCTACAAGGGCATCATCTGCGACCGCTGCGGCGTCGAGGTGACCCAGAAGTCGGTCCGTAGAGAGCGGTTCGGGCACATCACGCTGTCCGTGCCCGTCGTCCACATCTGGTACTTCAAGAGCCTGCCGAACAAGATCGGCGCGCTCCTCGGGATGAAGTCTAAGGACCTCGACCGGGTCATCTACTACGAGGCCTACGTCGTGGTCAACCCCGGCGGCGCGACCGCGCTGGGCATCGAGCAGGGGACGCTGCTGACCGAGAACGAGTACTTCGACGTGCTCTACCAGATCCGCGAGGACAACAACCGGCTGGCGGACGACGACCCGGAAAAGTTCGTGGCGATGATCGGCGGCGAGGCCGTCGAGGAGCTCTTGAAGCGGCTCGACCTCGAGTCGCTGGCCATCGAGCTGCGCTTCCAGGCGCGGACCGAGACGAGCCAGGCGCGCAAGGCCGAGGCCTTGAAGCGGCTGGGCATCGTCGAGGGCTTCCGCGAGGCCAACACCCGGATCGAGAACAAGCCGGAGTGGATGGTGATGAAGGTGGTCCCGGTGATCCCGCCGGAGCTCCGCCCCTTGGTGCCCCTGGAGGGCGGCCGGTTCGCGACGTCGGACCTGAACGACCTGTACCGGCGCGTCATCATCCGCAACAACCGCCTCAAGCGCCTGATCGACATCAAGGCGCCCGAGGTCATCTTGCGCAACGAGAAGCGGATGTTGCAGGAGGCCGTCGACTCGCTGTTCGACAACTCCCGCAAGGCCAACGCCGTCCGGAGCGACTCGAACCGCGCGCTCAAGTCGCTGAGCGACATGCTCAAGGGCAAGCAGGGCCGGTTCCGCCAGAACCTGCTGGGCAAGCGCGTCGACTACTCGGGGCGTAGCGTGATCGTGGTCGGGCCGGAGCTCCGGCTCCACGAGTGCGGCCTGCCCAAGCAGATGGCCGTCGAGCTGTTCAAGCCGTTCATCATCCGCAAGCTCATCGAGCGCGGGATCGTCAAGACGGTCAAGAGCGCCAAGAAGGTGGTCGACCGCCGGACGGCCGACGTGTTCGACATCCTGGAGCGCGTGATCGACGGGCACCCCGTGATGCTCAACCGGGCGCCGACGCTGCACCGCCTGGGCATCCAGGCGTTCCAGCCGGTCCTGATCGAGGGCAAGGCCATCCGCCTGCACCCCCTGGTTACGACGGCGTTCAACGCCGACTTCGACGGCGACCAGATGGCGGTCCACGTGCCGCTGTCGCACGACGCGATCCTGGAGGCGAGCATCCTGATGCTGGCCTCGCACAACATCATGAGCCCGGCGCACGGCGGCCCGATCGCGGTCCCGTCCCAGGACATGGTGCTCGGGATGTACTACATGACCAAGGACCGCGCCGGCAAAAAGGGCGAGGGCATGACCTTCGGCTCGACGCGCGAGGTGCGCCAGGCGTTCGACCAGGGGGCCGTGGACCTGCACGCCCGGATCAAGCTCAAGCTGGCGGAGGCCACCTTCGAGGGCGACCGCCAGCCGGGCGAGACCATCGAGACGGCCGTCGGCCGGGCGCTGTTCAACGACATCGTGCCCCAGGGCGTCGGCTACATCAACCAGGTCCTGACCAAGAAGAACCTCCGCGGCATCATCGCGGGCGTCTTCAAGGCGACCGACTTCCCCAAGACGGCCAAATTCCTGGACGAGGTCAAGGACCTCGGGTTCGGGCAGGCCATGCTGGGTGGCCTGAGCTTCTCGCTCTCCGACATCGTGGTGCCCGACGCCAAGGAGACGCTCTTGAAGGAGGCCGAGGACCGCGTCGACGAGATCCGCTCGAACTACGAGATGGGCTTCATCACCGAGGCCGAGCGCTACAACCAGGTCATCGACGTCTGGACGTCGACCAACAACGAGATCGCGACCGTCTTGTACGACGCGCTCCAGGACGACGACGAGGGCTTCAACGCCATCTACATGATGGCCGACTCGGGCGCCCGTGGCTCGCGTGAGCAGATCCGCCAGCTGGGCGGGATGCGCGGGCTGATGGCCAAGCCGCAGAAGTCGCAGGCCGGCAGCGCGGGCGCGATCATCGAGAACCCGATCAAGTCCAACTTCAAGGAGGGCCTCTCGGTCGCCGAGTACTTTATCTCGACCCACGGCGCCCGCAAGGGCCTGGCGGACACGGCCCTCAAGACGGCCGACGCCGGCTACCTCACGCGCCGGCTGGTGGACGTGTCCCAGGACGTGTCGATCCAGACCTACGACTGCGGCACGCTGCGCGGCGTTCGGATGGAGGCGCTCAAGGACAACGAGGACGTGGTGGAGTCGCTCCGCGACCGCATCGTCGGCCGCGTCTCGGTCCACGACGTCCGGGACCCGGAGTCGGGCGAGGCCATCGCCCGCCGCGACGACCTGATCACGGACGAGATCGCCGACGCCATCGCGCTGACGGCCATCGAGACCGTCGAGATCCGGTCGGTGCTGGCGTGCGAGGCCGACCGCGGCGTGTGCGCGCTGTGCTACGGCCGCGACCTGGCCAACGGCCGGATGGTCCAGCAGGGCGAGGCCGTCGGCGTGATCGCGGCGCAGTCCATCGGCGAGCCCGGCACGCAGCTGACGCTGCGCACGTTCCACATCGGTGGTACGGCCAGCCGCATCGCGGCCGAGTCGACCATCGACGCCAAGTTCGACGGGACCATCGCCTTCGAGAACCTGCGCACGGTGGCGTCGGGCGAGGGCGAGGGCGCCAAGCAGATCGCCCTGGGCCGCTCGGGCGAGGTCCGCATCTTGGACAAGGACGGGAAGCAGCGCATCTCCTACACCATCCCGTACGGCGCCGACGTGGCCGTAAAGGAGGGGGACCAGGTGGTGAGGGGCGACGTGATCGCGTCGTGGGACCCGTACAACTCGGTCATCATCGCCGAGACCGCGGGCACGCTGCGCTTCCAGGACATCATCGAGGGCACGACCTACCGCGAGGAGTCGGACGAGCAGACGGGCTTCCGCGAGAAGGTGATCACCGAGTCGCGCGAGCGCTCGCTGACGCCGGCGCTGGTGATCGAGGGCAAGGGCGGCCGTGAGTACACGATGCCGGTCCGCGCCCGTCTCCAGGTGTCCAACGGCGACGACATCGTGCCCGGCCAGATCCTGGCCAAGCTCCCCCGCCAGACGGCCGGCACCCGGGACATCACGGGCGGCCTGCCGCGCGTGATCGAGCTGTTCGAGGCGCGCCAGCCGTCGGACCCGGCGGTCGTGACGGAGATCGACGGCGTGGTCTCGTTTGGCGGCCGCAAGCGCGGCAGCCAGGAGGTGATCGTGACGTCCCGCGACGGCGCGACGGAGAAGACCTACCTGGTCTCGCTCTCCAAGCACCTGCTGGTCCACGAGAACGACTTTGTCCGTGCGGGCGAGGCGTTGTCCGACGGCCAGATCTCGCCCCAGGACATCCTGGCGATCCTCGGGCCGACGGCGGTCCAGGAGTACCTCGTCAACGAGGTCCAGGAGGTGTACCGGCTCCAGGGCGTCGGGATCAACGACAAGCACATCGAGGTGGTCGTCCGCCAGATGATGCAGAAGGTCCGGATCTCCGACCCCGGCGACACGCCGTTCCTGGAGGACAACCTGGTGGACCGGATCCAGCTGGAGAAGACCAACGACGACCTCTACGACTCGTTCGTGGTGGTCAACAACGGCGAGTCGGACCTCAAGATTGGCCAGGCGATCAACCGCCGCCAGCTCCGAGACACCAACTCAGCGTTGAAGCGGGACGACAAGCCCGAGATCGAGGTCCGCGACGCCCAGCTGGCGGTGGCCGAGCCGGTGCTCTTGGGCATCACCCAGGCGGCGCTCGCGACGGACTCGTTCCTGTCGGCGGCCTCGTTCCAGGAGACCACCAAGGTGCTGACCGAGGCGGCCATCTCGGGCCGGGTCGACCACCTGCTGGGGCTGAAGGAGAACGTGCTCGTCGGCCAGCTCGTCCCGGCCGGGACGGGCCTGCGCCAGTACCGCGACGCGGTCGTGGGCAGCCGTCAGGAGCTCGAAGCGCTCCAGGCCACCAACGAGGCGCTCGACCGCAGCATGGGCGACGGCGCCGACGTGCTCGGCACGCCCGACGTGGGCGGGGCCGACGACGAGACGCTGGCCGAGATCAACCGTCGCCTGGGCTAACAGGCGGCGGGCGACGAGCCCAGGTCCATCGGACGACAGGCGCCCCGGTTGCAGCGATGCGGCCGGGGCGTTTTCGTGGTGCCACCGGCTGGCGGTCGGCCTGGGCGGTGGCCTCCGCCAGCGGGGCGGACGCGAAAAAGCCCCCGGCGCACCAGGCGCCGGGGGCTAGGACCGGGAGGCCGGGCGAGTTACTCGCCGCGTCCGGTCTCGCCCTGGAGTTCGTCGATCTTCTTGGACGCGTCGGCCTTGGACAGGCCGTCGTAGTCCTTGGGGTCGTGGCCGGCCTGCTGGGCCAGCGTGTGGAGGTAGGAGCGCTGGGCGCCCGTCATCTCCTCGTCGCCGGTGGTCCAGTTGTCGGGGTCCTTCTGGGCGTTGGTGGAGGTGTCGTTCTGGTCTTCGGGGGTCGCCATAAGAGGGGGGGATGGGGTGGAGTCGTCCCAAGATCGGGGGCGTGTGCGACAGCCGTCCGTCATCGGGGATTCCCTACGCGCCAGCCGCTGGCGGTCGTCGCCCGCACTCCGATGTGGGCCGCCAGCGGGTCAGGCGTAGACGGCGGCGGCCTGGCGGAACAGCGTCGCGTGGAGGTCGGCGGTGGCGGAGGCCAGGGTCTCGGGCGCTTGGCCCGGCGCGCGCCGAGCCGCGTAGCCGCCGGAGAGCAAGAGGCACAACGGGACGCCGGCGTCCCGGACCGTCTCGCACACCCGCCGGTCGCGCGCGGCCAGGCCGTCGCGCGTGAGCGACAGCCGGCCAAAGCGGTCGTCCGCCACCACGTCGACGCCGCCGAGGGTTACGACGAGGTCGGGCTCCGACTGGCGGAGCGTGTCGGGAAGGTGCTGGGCGACGGCGTCGAGGTAGGCCGCGTCGCCGGTGCCGTCCGCCAGCGGCACGTCGAGCGTCGAGGGCGGCTTCTCAAACGGGAAGTTGCGCGCGCCGTGCAGCGACAGCGTAAAGACGCCGCCGGCCGGCCACGCGCGGTCGCCGCCGAACACGGTCGCCGTGCCGTTGCCCTGATGCACGTCGAGATCCACCACCAGCGCGCGGCGGATCCAGCCGGACCGCTGGAGCACGCGGAGCGCCACGGCCACGTCGTTGAGCACGCAGAACCCCTCGGGACGGTCGGGCATGGCGTGGTGCGTGCCGCCGGCCAGGTTGCCCGCGACGCCGTCCACCAGGGCCATCGAGCACGCGTTGATCGTTCCCTGGACGGCCAGCCGGCTGCGGCGCACCAGCGCCGGGCTCTGGGGCAGGCCCATCCGCCGCACGTCGGCGCGCGTCAGGGTGCCCGTGGCGAGGGCGTCGAGGTAGCGGCGCGTGTGGACGAGCAGGAGGTCCGCCCAGTCCGCTTCTCGGGGGGCGACCACCTCGTCCGCCTGGACCACGCCCTCGGCCAGCAGCAGGTCGCGGAGGGCCGAGAACTTGGCCATCGGGAAGGCGTGGCCCTCGGGGAGCGGGACGACGTAGCCCGGGTGGTACGAGACGCGCAGGACGTTACTGGCGGGGCGGCGTGGTCGTGTCCGTGGCCTGATCCAGGTCCAGGCCCGAGCGGCGCGCAGCGAGAAAGTCGTCGAAGGTCTGGGTCTCGTAGGCCTCCTCCTTCACGTACTGGAGCACGTGGAGGTAGGTCTCCGCGTCCACGTACCCCGGCACCTTGGTGATCATCGAGCCGTCGTGGTCCACGAACACGCTCGTGGGCGTGCCGGCGATGCCCATCGCCTGGCCGAGTTGGACGCCGGTCACCGAGGCATCGAAAAACTGCACCGTCGTCGTGTCCTCCAGGTCGAGGCGCGTCGGGGCAAAGTGCTCGTTGACGTAGCTCTGGACGGCGTCCTCGGTAAAGACCTCGCGGTCGAACCGGACGCAGTAGCCGCACCACGCCGCGTAGCCGTAGACCAGGATCAGCTTGTCGTCGGCCTGGGCGCTGGCGATGGCGTCCTCCATCGGGAGCCAGTCCGGCGCGTCGTCCGGGACGACGGAGGCGTCGCGCTGGGCCTGGGCGGCGACGGGGAGCGCGAGCAGCGCGAGCAGAACGAGTCGGGTCATGGGAGGAGTCGGCGGACGAGGGCACGGAACGCGGCTCGGCCGGCCGTCCATGTGTAGGGGGCGAGAGTCGGGGCGGTCTGTGTCGCCCACTGCGCTCGAACGGCCCGATCGAGCGACTGGCGGAGCGCGTCGGCGACGGCGGCCGGGTCGGAGGGGTCGGCGAGGACGCCGACGCCCTGGTCCACGACGGCGCGGAGTTCGGGGAGCGGGCTGGCGACTACCGGGACGCCGGCGGCAAGGTACTCGAACAGCTTGTTGGGCAGGCTCAGGCGCAGGCTCTCGGTCAAGGGTTCGATCAGGCAGGCGCCCAGGTCGGCGCCGGGCGTCAGGGCCGCCAGCCGGTCGGGCGGCACGAACGGGTGCAGGACGAGGCGGTCGCCCAGGTCCGCACCCGCCGCCGCCAGGTCGCCGGCCAGCACGCCCTCGCCGATGAGCACGAGCCGGACCCCGTCCACGGCCCGCGCCGCCTGTACCAGCGTCGCCAGCCCGCGGCCGGGGCGGAACAGGCCCTGGTAGAGCACCACCGTCCGGCCGTCGTCGGGCAGGCCGAGCGCGTCCGCCAGCGCGCGGCGGTCTCGGGCGGGCGCGGCCGGGGGCGCGTTGTAGAGCACCGTCGGGCGACGGATGCCGTAGGTCTCGGCCAGCCGGTCCGCGATGGCGCCGCCGACCGTCAAGACGGCGTCGGCGCGGCCGATAAAGCGTCGTTCGACGGCACGCCAGGCGGCGCCCACCCAGGGCCGGCCGTGCGACGAGTCCAGCGCGGCGTAGAGCTCGCGCGAGTCGTAGACCAGCGCGCCGCCGTGGTGGCGGGCCGCGCCGGCGAGCGCGGGCAGCGTGTAGAGGTCGCTCGCGAGGTAGAGCCCGGCCGGCCGGGCGAGCGCGGCCCGGCGGACGGCGCGGTGGGCGTGCCAGAACATCCGCGGCCCCGATCCCGCCACGCGCTCCACCCGGAGGCGCACGGGCTCGGGGAGCGCGTCGGGGTCGCGGGGCTCGGCCGTCTGGACCACCGTCGTCTCGACGCCGAGCGCCGCGAGCTCGCGCAACTGGCGGAGCGCGCGCGACGAGCCGGTCACGTCGCCGACTAGGGCGAACACGGCGTGCCGGGGGCGTGGGGGAGACGGCGTCAATCGTGCGGGGTCTGAGCGGGGAGGGACGGCCGAAACGTATGTTAGCTGCCGGATGCGCAGGCACGTTTGGGGGCCCCGGCATCCGGTCCACCCTCCCTTACGTGACTCTGCGCCGCTTCCTGTTCGCGCTGGCCGCCCTGGCGGTCGTCGTCCTGCTGGGCCTGCCGGTCGCGCGGCTGCTCCAGCCCGACGTGGCCCCGCGTCCGACCGTGGTCACGCGGGCCACCTCGCCAGCGAGCGTGGAGGCGGTCCAGATCGGGGCCGACGGGCCGCCGCCCACCGAGGCGATCGACGTGCCCGACCTCGCCGACGTCAGCCGCCAGACGGTGGCGGTGGCGCGCGAGGTGGAACCGACCGTCGTCTACATCCAGGCCGAGCTCGGCGCGGGCTACGGGCGCGACGCGACCGAGGCCGGCAGCGGCATCATCATCTCGCCGTCGGGCTACGTGCTCACGAACGCCCACGTGGTGGCCCGGTCCGAGAACGTCACCGTGTCCCTGCCCTCGGAAAAGCGCGAGTACCGCGCCGAGGTCGTCGGCGAGGACCCCACCACCGACATCGCGGTGCTCCGCCTGATGGAGGTCGGCGTAGGGGACGACGAGCCGCTGCCGGTGGCGTCCCTGGGCGACTCCGACGCGCTCCAACTCGGCGAGTGGGTGATGGTGGTCGGCAGCCCGTTCCGGCTCCACAACTCGTTCGCGCTGGGCATCGTGTCGGCGCTGGGCCGCGGCGGCATCGGGGCGATCCAGAACGACTTCGCCATCGAGGACTTTATCCAGACCGACGCGGCCATCAACATGGGCAACTCGGGCGGGGCGCTGGTGAACCTGCGGGGCGAGGTGGTGGGCGTGGTGACGGCCAACGCGAGCGAGACCGGGGCCTCGGCCGGCGTCGGGTTCGCGGTCCCCATCAACCTGGCCCGCGTCGTGGCCGAGGACCTGATCCGCTACGGCGAGGTCCGCCGCGGCTACCTCGGCATCGAGGTGTTGGAGCTGGCCCGTGCCGACGCCCGTGAGGTCGGGATGGACGCGGTCCGCGGCGTCCGGGTCCTGAACGTCGTCTCGGGCGGGCCGGCCGCCCGCGCCGGCGTCCGCCAGGGCGACGTGCTCCTGGAGATCGGCGGCCGCCGGGTCGACGAGCCGAACCAGTTCCAGAGCCGGGTGGCGATGTACCCGCCCGGCGCGCCCGTGCTGCTGACCGTCTGGCGCGACGGGGCCGAGCGCCAGCTCCGCGCCCAGCTGGTGGACCCGCGCGACCCGTCGCTGGAGAGCTGGTTCGCCAACAACGCGCCCCCCCCCGTCCAGACCCGCCCGGAGCCGACCGAGGAGATCGCGCGCTCGGAGGCGCCCGACTGGGGCGTCCAGTTCCGCGACCTCACGCGGTCGGAGCGGCGCCGGTTCTCGGGCGGCGCCTACGTCGAGGCCGTCCAGCCGGGGAGCGCCGCCGAGCTCGACGGGCTGCCGCACGGGACGGTGGTGGTGGAGGTCGAGAACCGCCCGGTCGCGACGGCCGAGGAGGCGCGCGTGGCGCTGGCCCGGCTCGCGCGCCAGGACCGCCCGGCGCTGATCCGCGTCCGCCGCTCGGACGGCCGGACCGCCTTCTACGACCTGGCCTCGCCGTTCGTGGAGTGATGCGCGACGGGGCGGCTCGTGCGAAGCTCCCCCGCTCCCCTCGCCGACCGCTGGCGCCAGTCGCCGGCGAGTGGCAGCTTCCCGCTCGTCCCGCTCGTCCCGCTCGTCCCGCTCGTCCCGCTCGTCCCGCTCGTCCCGCTCGTCCCGCTCGTCCCGCTCGTCACCGCTCCCTCCGAGATGCCCCTCCGCTACCTGACCGCCGGCGAATCGCACGGCCCCGCGCTCGTCGGCATCGTCGAGGGGATGCCGGCCGGGGTGCCGGTGACGCCGGGCGACCTCGACGAGCACCTGGCGCGGCGGTGGCTCGGGTTCGGGCGCGGAGGGCGTGCCAAGGTCGAGCGGGACCGCGTCGAGGTGCTGGGCGGCATCCGGTTCTCGCACACGATGGGCAGCCCGGTCGCGCTCCTGCTCGCCAACGCGGCCTACGAGAAGGACCGCGCCGGCTGGCCCGAGACGATGGCCGTGGAGGGGACCGGCGAAGGCATCGAGCCGATCACGCTGCCGCGCCCCGGCCACGCCGACCTGGTGGGGGCCCAGAAATACGGCTTCGACCGGCCGCCGCACGGGCCCGACGTCCGCGCGGTGATCGACCGGTCGTCGGCGCGCGAGACGGCGATGCGGGTGGCGTGCTGCTCGGTCGCGCGCCAGATGCTCCGCGCGCTAGGCATCGAGGTGGGCAGCCACGTGGTCCGCCTGGGCGAGGTCGGGACGGACGACCCCGCCGACTGGCGGCGCCAGCGGGACGCGCTCTTGACCGAGGGCGGCGCGCGTGCGTTGTATCAGGCGGCCGACGCGTCGCCGGTGCGGATGCTCGATGCGGACCTGTCGGCCCAGGCCGTCGAGCACATCCAGGCCACCAAGAAGGCCGGCGACACGCTGGGTGGCGTCTACGAGGTGGTCGTGACCGGCGTGCCGGTCGGGCTGGGCAGCTACGCTCAGGGCGACCGCCGCCTGGACGGCCGGCTGGCCCAGGCGGTCCTGTCGATCCAGGCCCAGAAGGCCGTCGAGGTGGGCGACGGCTGGCTGGCGGGCCGCCGCCCCGGCTCCCAGGTCCACGACCCGATCACGCGCGGCGCCGACGGCCGCTGGGGGCGGGCCTCCAACCACGCCGGCGGCGTCGAGGGCGGCATCTCGAACGGCCAGCCGCTGGTCGTCCGCGGCACGATGAAGCCGATCCCGACTCTGATCAAGCCGCTCGCCACCGCCGACCTCGCGACGGGCGAGGCCCAGCCGACGCGCTACGAGCGCAGCGACGTCACCAGCGTGCCGGCCGCGAGCACCGTCGCCGAGGCGACGGTGGCCTGGGAGGTGGCCGTGGCGCTGCTGGAGCGGTTCGGCGGCGACACCTTCGGCGCCCTCCGCCAGCGCGTCGAGGCCGACCGCGAGCGCGGGCTCTGAGGCCGGACCGCCGCGGGCACTTTGCCCCGGTCCCCACCGTTGGGTGGCCATGCACCGACCCCTCGCCTTCGCCCTCGTCCTGCTGGCGGCCGCCGCCAGCGCGCCGGCGGCCTCCGCCCAGCCCCTCTCGGCCCCGTCCGTGCGCACCGCCGACGTCGTGACGTGGCGCGTCCGCGCCGACCGTGCGACGCGGGGCACCAGCGCGCGGCTGGTGCTCGACGCCCAGATCGCGCCCGGGTGGCGGCTCTACGCCCTGGACTCGCCGGTCGGCATCCCGCTGACGCTGACGCTGGACCCACTCCCGGCGGGTCTGGCGGCCGGGCGGGTGGCGCAGTCGGAGACGCGCAAGCGCTACGACCCGGCGTTCGACGCCGACTACACCTACTTCGCCGGGGCCGCCCGCGTCGTCCAGCAGGTGGGCGTGGCGCCCGGCGCGGCGCCCGGCTCGCACCAGGTGACGGGCGCGGTGCGCTACGCCGTCTGCGACGACCGCGTGTGCCTTCCGCCCACCCGGACCGCGTTCCGCGTCGCGGTCGTGGTAGAGTGACCCGCGGCCAGATGAACCGCACGGCTTGGATGGCGCTCGCGCTGCTGGCGGCGGCCGGGTGCCAGCCCCGGCCGGTCGCCGAGTCGGCGCCCGCGGTTGCAGAGGGGCCCGAGCGAGTGGTGGAGCCGTCGCAGCTGATGGCCGACGTCGAGGCGCTCGCGTCCGACGGCATGGAGGGGCGCGGGGCGGGCACGGCCGGCGGCCTCCGCGCCGCCGACTTCGTCGAGCGCCGGTTCCGCGAGGTTGGCCTGGAGGGAGCCTTCTCCGGCGGGTTCCGCCAGCGCGTCCCGCTGCGCGACGGGGGAGAGGGCGTCAACGTGGTGGGCCGGGTCACGGGCACGGCCCACCCCGGGCACGTGCTCCTGATCACGGCCCACTTCGACCACCTGGGCGTCCGCGACGGCCAGGTCTACAACGGCGCCGACGACAACGCCTCGGGCGTGGCGGCGATGTTGGCCGTCGCCGAGCGGCTCCGCGAGCGGCCGCCGGCCCACACGGTCGTGTTCGCCGGACTGGACGCCGAGGAGCAAGGGCTGGTGGGCGCCCGGGTGCTGGCCGAGGCGCCGCCGGTCCCGCTGGCGGACGTGCTGGTGGTGGTCAACCTCGACATGGTGTCGCGTGGGCCGCTGTGGGCCGCCGGCACGGCGCACTACCCGCACCTCGGCGCCGTCCTGGCCGGGCCGCCGGCGACGGCCGCCGGCGGGACGCCCCGTGCCGAGGTCCAGTTCGGGCACGACCAGGGCACGGGCCCCGACAACTGGACGGGCGCCTCGGACCACGTCGCGTTCCACCGGCGCGGCGTGCCGTTCGTCTACCTCGGCGTCGAGGACCACGCCGACTACCACCGGCCCACCGACGACCCGGAGCAGATCGACCCGGCCGTGTTCGCCACGGCCGCCGCCGCCATCGTGCGCGCGGTCGAGGCGCTCGACGGGAGCCACGCGGCTCTCGCTGCCGGCCGGTAGCCAAACGCGGTGGACCGCCCAATGGGCGCCCGGAACCTCCCGTGGGCTTCCCAGAATGGGGGGCTGTTTACGAAGGTGAGACGCAGAGACGAAGATGGGGTGGTATCCTCCCCCTCGTCTTCATGTCTATCCAGTCACTCAGCGCTCTCTGCGGGCTCTTGCTCGTCGCCGGCTGCGCAGGAAGCGCGTCGCTCGACGTGCCTGAGCAGACCGCCGCCCCGGTCGAGGTCCGCGTGGAGGCCTCGCCGGACGTGGCCGGGACGCCGGTGGGGAGCGCGATGCTGGTGGCCGTCAACCGGGTGCGCGCCGCAGGCGCGACGTGTGGCGACGTGTGGCACCCGCCAGTTCGGCCTCTGTCCTGGGACCACCGGTTGGAGCGCGCGGCCCAGGGCCACGCCCGCGACATGGTCCGCCACGCCCACTTTGAGCACCGCGGCACCGACGGCCGCGACCCGGGCGAGCGGGCGCGCCACGCCGGCTACCACTGGTGGGCCGTGGCCGAGAACATCGCGCGCCACCAGTCCACCGTGGACCAGGTGATGCGCGACTGGCTGGCGAGCCCCGACCACTGCCGCCAGTTGCTCAGCCCGAAGTACGTGGAGCTCGGCGCCGCCGAGTCGGGCGGGTACTGGAGCCAGATGTTCGCCGTCAGCCGCGGGTAGCGCCCGCCCCGCTGGAGGCGACCTGCGCGGCGCCCAGGCCCGCGAGGCGGCCGGTGGCCCACGCCCACTGGAAGTTGTAGCCGCCGATGGGGCCGAAGGCGTCGAGCACCTCGCCGGCAAAAAAGAGGCCGGGCCGGCGGCGGCTCTCCAGCGTCCGGGTGTCCACCTCGCCCAGGCCGACGCCGCCGCCCGTGACCTCGGCCTTTTTGTAGCCCTCGTCGCCGGTCCACGGCAGCGAGTACGCGGTGAGCGCCTCGACCAGGCGGAGGCGCTCGTCGCGGCGGAGGTCGGCCCGCTGGCGATCGGCGGGGACGCCGGCGTCTGCCTGGAGGCGGTCGGCCAGCCGGGCGGGGAGGTGGGCCCGGAGCACCAAGGCGACCGAGCCGCGCCCGGGCTCGCGCAGCGCGTGGTCCCAGGCGCCGGGCGAGACGTCGGTCCACCCCACCGTGACGGGTTGGTCGCCGCCGCGGGCCTGGGCGAGCGCCGTCAGGTGCGACACGTTGAGGACCGCCGGGCCGCTGTAGCCGCGGTGCGTGAACAGGAAGCCGCCCGAGGTCTCGAACGCGCCCCGGGCCTGGGCCGCGCGGACGCGGGCGTGCGGCACCGACACGCCGGCCAGGTCCGCATGGGGCGTCGGCTCGGCGGTGAGCGGCGCCAGCGCCGGGTACGTCGGCTCGACGCGGTGGTCGGTGGCTTGGGCCAGGGCCAGCCCCCAGCCGTCGCTGCCCGTCTTGGGCACCGAGAGCCCGCCGGTCGCCACGACCACCGCCGCCGCGTCCATCGTCGAGCCGTCGGCCAGCGCGATCCGCCAGCCTGGGGCGGTGCCGCCCGGCGTGACGTTGGGTGTGGCCGTGTCGACGGAAGTAGAGAAGCGGAACCGGGCGCCAGCCTGGGTCGCCGCCTCCACGAGCGCGTCGCGGACGTCGGTGGCGCGGTTCGAAGCCGGGAACAGCTTGCCCGTCTCCGGCTCCAGCGCCAGCGGGATGCCCAGGTCGTCCTCGAAAAAGCGCCGTTGGGTGTCGAGCGGCCACGAGTTCAGGATCCGGCCCAGGAGGCGCGGCGACGAGTCGGTCACGAACAGCCGCTCGTCCGACACCGACGGGAGCACGTTGCAGCGGCCGCCGCCGGAGACGACGATCTTTTTGCCGCCCTGGCGCGTCCGCTCCACCACCACCGTCGGCGCGCCGGACCTCGCCGCGAACACGGCCGCCAGCAGCCCGGCCGCGCCGCCGCCGACGATCACGACGGGCAGGGCAGAAGCAGAATCGTCGGGCATGCGATCGGTGGTCGGTGTGTTTACGCGCGGTGTGGCGGAGGGCCTCCGGGTTGACCTCGCCCGGTAGGGGCGCATTGCGATACGCCCGGACGACGGTGGAACTCTTGGGTCCGGTGCTCGCCTACCCCAACCTGCGCTGGGCGATCCGCGCGGCGGGGGAGAGGGCCGCTCCGCACGGTCTCTTCGCGGTCTCGTCGTCTGGCGCGCGCACGGCGGGGCCGCCCCGGCCGTAGTCTATCCGTGTTGGGACAACGAAGCCCGGCTCCCGGTGGGAGCGCAGGGCGGAGCCAGGCATCGAACGGAGAGATCCCCGCCGTCGAGGCGGACGTCGAGGCCTAGACAACGCGGCGGGAACGCCGCTGGACGACCCTAGCGCCTTTACGACCCCGGCGGCCACGCCCGCCCCTCCCTGCCGTCCGCCCAGCGGACCGATGCCTTGACGTTTTCCGACCTCGACCTCCGCCCCGAGCTGGTGTCCACCGTGGCCAAGCTGGGCTACGAGTCGCCCTCGCCCATCCAGGAAGCCCTGATCCCCGTCCTGCTGGCGGGCCGCGACGCCATCGGCCAGGCGCGCACGGGGACCGGCAAGACGGCCGCCTTCGCGCTGCCGGCCCTGCAGAAGATCGCTGACCAGGAGCGGGGCACGCCGCGCATCCTGATCCTGACGCCCACGCGCGAGCTGGCCGTCCAGGTGTCGAGCGCCGTCTACACCTACGGCAAGGCCTACGGCATCCGCGCCCTGCCCATCACCGGCGGCCAGCCGTACGGCAAGCAGATCCAGCGGATCCGCCGCGGCGTCGACGTGGTGGTGGCCACGCCGGGCCGGCTGGTGGACCTGATCGGCCAGGGCGCCATCGACCTGGGCGCGGTCCAGACGGTGGTCCTGGACGAGGCCGACGAGATGTTCTCGATGGGCTTCGCCGACGACCTCGACGCCATCTTCGACGTGCTCCCCGCCGAGCGCCAGACGGCGCTGCTCTCGGCCACCATGGCGCCGGCCGTCAAAAAGCTGGCCCAGCGGCGGCTCCAGAACCCCGAGACGATCTCCGTCACCGACGGCGACCGGACGGCGGCGGCCATCGAGCAGCGCGGGTACTACGTCCAGGGCCGCGACAAGCTGGCGGCGCTAGTGCGCCTGCTGGAAACCGAGGACGTGACGAGCGCCTTGTGCTTTGTGCGGACGCGCGCCGGCGCCAGTCGGCTGGCCGCCGACCTGTCGCGCCTGGGCTTTGCCGCCGAGGAGATCTCGGGCGAGCTCAGCCAGGCCCAGCGGACGGCCGTGCTGGCGCGCTTCAAGAACCAGGACGTGCGGATCCTGTGCGCCACCGACGTGGCGGCGCGCGGGCTCGACATCGACCACGTCTCGCACGTGTTCAACGTGGACCTCCCGCACGACCCCGAGGCCTACGTCCACCGCGTCGGCCGGACGGGCCGGGCCGGGCGCGACGGGATCGCGCTGTCGCTGGTGACGCCCCAGGACCGCGGGCTCCTCAAGCGCGTCGAGCGCGCGGCCGGCCGCGCCATTCCCCAGGCCGAGCTGCCGAGCGTCGAGGACGTGGAGGCCATCCGCGCCCAGCGGCTGGCGGCCGACGTCGCCGCGTCGGTCGACGGCGTCACCGACGCCGACCGCGGCCTGGTCCTCGACTTGGTGGCCGACGGCCGCGACCCGATGGAGGTGGCCGCCGCCGCGTTCGCCCTCGCCCGCCGCGAGCGGAACGAGGCCCCGCTCCACACCATCCAGGCGCCCGGCGCGCGGCGCGACCACCACCGCCAGCCGCGCGGCGGCGACCGGGGCGGCAGTCACCACGGCGGCGGCCACCGGGGCGGGCGCGAGGCGGGCTACGTCCAACTCGTGCTCGACGCCGGCCGCGACGCGGGCGTGCTCCCGGGCCAGGTCGTGAGCGCCATCGCCCGCACCGCCGACGTGTCCGGCCGCGTGCTGGGCAAGATCCAGATCCACGACACCCAGACGCTGGTCGATGTCCAGGCCGACGTCGTGGACCGCGTGCTGGCGCAGTCGGGTGACCTCCGCTTTGGACAGCGGCTGGCCCAGATCGACCGCGCGTAAGGTCCGGGCCCTCCACCCGATCAGGGGGGCACGGTGCCACGGCACCGTGCCCGTTTTCTGTAGAGACGGCCGCCCGTCGCCGGCCGGAACCCGACGTGCCGAGGCTGCGGCGTATCCTCTGGCGCTCTTCCCCGCTGCCCCATGCCCCCGATTCGTCCAGGTTCTCGCGTCTTCGTGGCCGGCCACCGCGGCATGGTGGGCTCGGCCGTCGTCCGCCGCCTGTCGCGCGAGCCGGTCGAGGTGATCACGCGGACGCGCGGCGAGCTGGATCTGCGCGACGCCACCGCCGTCCGGGCCTTTTTCGAGGCCGAGCAGCCGACGCACCTGGTGCTGGCCGCCGCCAAGGTGGGCGGCATCCTGGCCAACGCGACCTACCCGGCCGACTTCGTGCGCGACAACCTGGCCATCGAGCTCGGCGTGCTCGGCGCCGCCCACGACAGCGGCGTCGGCCAGCGCGGGCGGATGGTGTTTTTGGGTTCGTCGTGCATCTACCCGCGCGAGGCGCCCCAGCCGATGCGCGAGGAGCACCTGCTCACCGGGCCGCTCGAGCCCACCAACCGCGCCTACGCCATCGCCAAGATCGCCGGCGTCGAGCTCGCCGAGTCGTTCCACCGCCAGTCGGGCGACGACGCGGTGAGCCTGATGCCGACCAACCTGTACGGGCCGGGCGACAACTTCGACCTGGAGACCAGCCACGTGCTGCCGGCGCTGATCCGCCGCTTCGACGAGTCCCGCGGCGCCGGCGCGGACGGCGGCGACGCGCCGGTGACGCTGTGGGGCTCCGGCTCCCCCCGCCGGGAGTTTCTCCACGCCGACGACCTGGCGGACGCCATCGTCCACGTGCTGGGGCTCTCCGAGTCCGAGATCCGCGAGGTGGCGCCCGACGGGCTGCTCAACGTGGGCGTGGGCGAGGACCTCTCCATCCGCCAGCTGGGCGAGACCATCCGCGACGTGGTGGGCGCCACGAGCGAGATCCGCTGGGACGACACCAAGCCCGACGGCACGCCGCGCAAGCTGCTCGACGTGTCCCGGATGCGGGCCCTGGGGTGGTCGGCGACGACCAGCCTCCAGTCTGGCATCGAATCTGCTACGCAGTGGTACCGACAGCACTTCAACACCGACGCCTCGTAATGGAACACTCGCCACGCCGCCGCGCGCTCATCACCGGGGTCACCGGTCAGGACGGGTCCTACCTCTCGGAGCTCCTGCTCGAAAAGGGCTACCAGGTCCACGGCCTCAAGCGCCGCGCGAGCTCGTTCAACACCGACCGCGTCGACCACCTCTACCAGGACCCGCACGACGACGACGTCCGGTTCCGTCTCCACTACGGGGACATGACGGACTCGACGAACCTCATCCGGATCGTCCAGGAGGTCCAGCCCGACGAGATCTACAACCTGGCGGCCCAGAGCCACGTCGCGGTCTCGTTCGACACGCCCGAGTACACGGCCAACGCCGACGCCGTGGGCACGCTCCGGCTCTTGGAGGCCATCCGGATCCTGGGCATGAACGACACGTGCCGCTTTTACCAGGCGTCGACCAGCGAGCTCTACGGCGCCGTCCGGGAGTCGCCGCAGTCGGAGACGACGCCGTTCTACCCGCGCTCGCCGTACGGCGCGGCCAAGCTCTACGCCTACTGGATCACGGTCAACTACCGTGAGGCCTACGGCATCCACGCCTCGAACGGCGTCCTGTTCAACCACGAGAGCCCGCGCCGCGGCGAGACGTTCGTGACGCGCAAGGTGACGCGCGCGGTCGCGGCCATCGCCGCCGGCCTCCAGGACGAGGTGTTCCTGGGCAACTTGGACGCGCGCCGCGACTGGGGCCACGCTAGGGACTACGTGGAGGGCATGTGGCGGATCGTGCAGCACGACGCGGGCGACGATTGGGTGCTCGCGACGGGCCGCACGACGACGGTCCGCCGGTTCTGCGAGCTGGCGTTCGCCGCCGCCGACATCGAGGTCGCGTGGGAGGGCGCCGGCGAGGACGAGGTCGGGCGCCGCACCGACACCGGCGCCGTGGTCGTGCGCATCGACCCGGCGTACTACCGCCCGACCGAGGTGGAACTGCTGCTGGGTGACCCGTCCAAGGCGGACCGCGAGCTGGGCTGGCGCGCCACGACGTCGCTCGAAGACATGATCTCCGAGATGGTCGCCTCCGACCGGGCGGAGCTCGCGTGGACCGCCGAGGAGGAGCTGAGCCGCTTGGCGTGAGCCGCCGCCCGCTGGCGGGGACGCTCCGCCAGCGGGACGGGCACTCGCCGGCCGAGGGCCGCCGCCAGTAGGGGCGAGCTACTCGCCCGTCCGCAGCCGCTCGGCCAGCCGGGCGGGCAGCCCGCGCTCGTGGACCCGGGCGACCGTCGAGGCCACGTCGTAGTGCACCCGGACGGTCTCGACCGTGCCCGCGTCGGTGTCGTACAGCGCGAACGACAGGCGCGGGTCGCGGTCGCGGGGCTGGCCCACGCTGCCGACGTCGACCAGGAAGCGGTGGCCGGGGCGGACGGTGAACACGCCCAGCGCGTCTGACACGACGGCGGGCTTGTGGGAGTGGCCGACAAAGCAGATCGGCGTCTCGAAGGCGCCGAACTGGGCCTGAACCGCCTGGAACGAGTTTAGCCGCGGCCACGACGCAGGCGCCCGCGGCCCGGCGTGGACGAGCGTGGCGCCGTGGCTCTCGACCATCAGCGGCAGGCCCGCCAGCCACTGGCGCTGATCGTCGTCGAGCCATTCGCGGTGGCGCCGGGCGGCTTCCTGGCCGTCCTTGGGCAGCACCGCGAGCCCCTCGTCGCGGGCGACGGCGGCGTCGTGGTTGCCCAGGACCGTGGCCCCGCTCCGCTCGCGGATCAGGTCGACGCAGGCCTCGGGGTCGGGTCCATAACCCACGACGTCGCCCAGGCAGACCACGGCGCCTGCCCCTCGTTGGTCGGCCTCGGCGAGCGCGGTCTGGAGCGCGGCGAGGTTGGCGTGGACATCCGACAAGACGGCGACGAGCATGAATGAGGGGACCGTGGGGGGGCGGTGAAGATATCTCCCGTTGGGGCGGGCCCTCCGGTCTGGCCCTAAGATCTGCGCGGGCGCCCGGTATCTTCGCGCGCCCGGGTCCTGGCCGCCTCCCACCACCACCGATGTCCGCTCCGTCCTATCCCGAGACCGCCCGGCCGCCGCTGGCGCCTGCGCTGGACCCGGTGGGCCACGTGGCGCACGACGACGGGCTCAGCCTCCGCGAGCTGATCGACCTGCTGCTGCGTGGGAAGTGGATCATGCTGGCCGCCGCCGCGGCGCTGCTGGTGCCGACGTTGATATACAACGTGCTCCAGCCGTCCGTCTACCGGTCGACGGCGACGCTGCTGGTCCAGAAAGAGCGGTCGGCCCTCCAGGGCGTCTTGCCGAGCGCATCCGCCTTTACCCAGCCCCAGGACGACCTCGCCAACGAGGTCCTCCTCCTCCGCCAGTCGATGCCGCTTGCGGAGGCGGCCGCTGAGCAGCTCGTCCAGCAACGGCGAGCGCCGGGCAGCGACGCGCCGCTTACCATCCTGGAGCCGCTCGACGACGGCTCCGCGCCGACGGTGCAGGACGTCGCCTTCCGTCTCCAGGACGACTACATCTCGGCGACGCAGGTCGGCGACGGCGCTACGGCGGTGTGGGTGACGGCCGAGAGCACCGACCCGGCGGAGGCCGAACACATCGCGAACGTTTACGCCGGGGCCTTCGTGGAGCTGACGCTCCAGCAGAGCCGCTCGGGGATCACTCAATCGCGCGAGTTCCTGGGCGAGCAGCTGGAGGACCAGGGCGAGGAGCTCCGCCGACGCGATGCCGAGGTCCAGAACTTTATCGAGCGCGAGGACGCCGTCGCGCTCGACGTCGAGACTGAGCAGATCGTGACCACCATCGGCGAGCTAGAAGGCCAGATCGGAGCACTCGACGTGAACAGCCAGACCCAGCAGGCGCGGCTGGCGGCCCTCCGGGGAGAGTTGAGCCGCATCGAGCCTCTCTTGACTCAACGGTTGGGCTCAGGGCTGGACGCCGAGCTAGAGGCGGCCCAGGGCCGGGTGCAGGAGATCGAGGCCCAGCTGGAGGCGATCTACGCTCGGACGCCCGAGTACCGGTCCGCACCGTCGTCTGCCGATCCCGAACTCGGGAGGCTGCGGGGCCAGCTGGAGCAGGCGCGCGGGCGAGTTCGCGCGCTGGCCGACCGGCTGGCGAGCCAGTCCATCGCCTCGGGCAGCGGCCCCGGCGAGCAGAGCGCCGGGTTCGCCCGCGCTGCCACGTTGCGGACCGAGATCTCCGAGGCCGAGGTGGCCTTGGCCGGAGCCCGCGCCCGCCGCGCCCAACTCGCCCGCCAGCTGGCGGCGGCAGAGGCCGACCTGAGCCAGATCCCCGCCCAGTCCATTGAGCTCGCCCAGCTCCAGCGCGGCCGGATGGCGGCCGAGGCGCTCTACGCGGCGCTCCAGACGAACTACCAGGAGGTCCAGGTCGCCGAGCAGTCCCAGATCGGGATCGGCCGGGTGATCCGCCCCGCCTACGCCTCGGAGATCCCGGTCGCGCCTAACCGCGTGCGCAACGTGCTGCTGGCGCTCGTGGCTGGCATCGGCCTGGGCGGACTGCTGGCCGTCGCCAAGGTGCGGCTGGACCACCGGATCCACGTCCCGGACGACGTGACGGGCCTGGGCTACCCGCTGGTGGCCACCGTCCCGGACACCAACGACCTGATCGCGCGCGACTTCGGCGGGGCCGAGACGATCGCCGTCGGCGGGCGCGAGATCGACGCGCACGTGGTGACGCTCCTCAACCCGATGGCCACCGCCAGCGAGTCGTACCGGGGGCTGCGGACGGCCGTCCAGTTTAGCCGGCCCGACGTGGTGGTGCAGACGATCCTGGTGACCAGCGCCAACCCGGCCGAGGGCAAGAGCACGACGTCGGCCAACCTGGCCGTGGCGCTGGCGCAGGCCGGGCGCCGCGTGCTGCTGGTCGACGCCGACCTCCGCAAGCCGTCGGTGCACCGCAAGCTGGGGCTGGCGCGCGAGCCCGGCCTGGTGCAGCAGCTGTTCGACGGCGCCACCTTCGACCCGGGCGCCATCCCGTTCGTCGCCGACAACCTCCAGGTGCTGACGGCCGGCAGCATCGTCCCCAACCCGTCGGAGCTGATCGGCTCGAAGCGGATGCGCGACGTGATCGACCAGATGCGCGAGGCCTTCGACATCGTCCTGTTTGACGCGCCGCCGGTGCTGGCGGCAACCGACGCCGTCCTACTCTCGACACAGTGCGACGCGACGGTGGTGGTCTGCAAGGCGGGGTCGACCAAGGACTACGAGCTAGAGTCAGCCTACGAGGCGTTGCAGGGCGTGGGTGCCAGCATCATTGGCACGGTGCTTAACGGGTTCGATGTGTCGCAGGCCTACGGGTATAAATACAAGTACGCATACCGTTATGGGAATGACTACGCTTACGGGGCCGATGCGTCGTAGCTCCGCCGTCCGCTTTGCCGTCGTGCTCTGCCTCTCGCTCACCGCGAGCGCCAGCGCTCAGGTGCTGGGCCGGACAGACGGCCGCGAGGCGTCTGCGGCGGGGTACTACGTGAACGCGCTCCCCAACGAGCCCACCATCCGAGTCGCCGTCCAGGGCGACGTGCCCCGGACCGGCATCTATGACCTGGGCCGTGGCTTCGACCTCAACGCCCTGCTGGCGATGGCCGGCGGCCCCAGTGTCTTCGCCAACCTGGACCCGCGCGACCTACGAGACCTACGCGATCTGCGCGACCCCAGAGTGCAGGTCCGGCTCCGGCGGGGGGACGGCCGCGAGGTGGTGTACGAGACCGACTACCAGGCACTTCTGACCGGCGAGTCGGCCGCCCCGATTCTGGCCGACGGCGACGTGGTGCTGGTGGAGACGCTCTACGAGCGCGGGGTCTACGTGTGGGGCGCCGTCCGCGACCCCGGATTCTTCGAGGTCGGCCCAGACGTGGATGCCGTGCGGCTGCTCGCCCTCGCAGGCGGGCCTCAAGGCGACGGCGCGCGAGCCCAAGACGTAATCACCGACGCGACGGTCGCCATCATCCGTCCCAACGCTGGCGTCATCTACCAAGCCTCGCTGGAGGAGTTTGTGATCGGTACCGGCCTTCCTAGCTTGGCCGACGGCGACGCGCTCCAGGTAGAGGTGGTCCAGCGGAACCGGTTCACCTTCCGCGACGGTGTTTCGGTCGTGGGTTCGGTCGCCGCGGTTGTGGCCGTCGTCCTCAGCCTCATTCGGAGCGGGAACTGACGCCCGCTCCGCATAAACTTTCTGCCGCTTCCCGATCCATCTTCAACCCGATTTGCCGCAGGAACAGCCGAGTTTACCGGCCCATCTTAGCTGAGGTGCTGAGTTTGCGGCGTGGCTGAGCCAGCTTGCAAATGATTCCTAGTGATCCTGGCCTCCTCGTTGACCCTAAACCCCGTCTGCTCGATGTCCCCTACCGTCACCTCTGAAGCTTCTCCCTCAACGGCCTCCGGTCAGTCTCCTCGCGAGAAGGCCCTCGCGCGCATCGCCAGTGGCCAGGCCACGATGGCGATCGTCGGGATGGGCTACGTCGGCTTGCCGCTGGCGACCGTGTTTGCCCAGGCGGGACTCCGCGTGATCGGGCTGGACGTGAGCCCAGAGCGGATGGACCAGTTGAACGCCGGCGAGAGCTACATCGAGGACGTGCCGTCGGCGCTGGTGGCCGAGTTGGTCGAAGCGGGCACGCTGCGAGGCACCACCGATTTCGACGTGCTCGCCGAGGTGGATGCAATCTCGATCTGCGTGCCGACGCCGCTGGGCAAGACGCGGGACCCTGACATTAGCTACATCGCCGCTGTGTGCGAGCAGATCGGGCCGCGGATCCGGCCTGGGCAGACGGTGGTGCTCGAATCAACGACCTACCCAGGCACTACCCGTGAGGTAATCCTGCCGGTGTTGGAAGCCAGCGGTCTCAAGGCCGGCGAGGACTTTTTCTTAGCCTTCAGCCCTGAACGCGTCGATCCGGGTCGCGAGGACTTTACGACCAAGAACACGCCCAAGGTGATGGGTGGCATGACGCCGGCCTGCGCTGAGGTGGCGACAGCGCTCTACCAGACGGCCATCGACACCGTCGTGCCGGTCTCCAGCCCGGAGGCGGCCGAGATGGTCAAACTGCTGGAGAACACCTTCCGCTCGGTCAACATCGGGTTGGTCAACGAGGTGCTCCTGATGTGCGACAAGCTGGGGCTGAACGCCTGGGAAGTCATCGAGGCTGCGGCTACCAAGCCATTCGGATACATGAAGTTCACGCCTGGACCAGGGCTGGGCGGTCACTGCATCCCCATCGATCCACTCTATCTGTCGTGGAAGATGAAGAGCCTCAACTACACCGCTCGGTTTATCGACCTAGCGAGCGAGGTCAACACGGCAATGCCAGAGTTCTGGGTTGAGCGCGTGCAGGATGCTCTGAATGGGGAGCAGAAGGCTGTCAATGGCGCTCGTGTGCTGGTGCTGGGTATCGCCTACAAGCGCGACATCCAGGACGTGCGCGAAAGTCCGGCCCTCGACATCATGCGGTTGCTGGAGAAGAAGGGGGCTCACGTGGAGTACCACGACCCCCACGTGCCGTCGTTCGTGGAAGACGGGGTCCCGATGGAGTCGGTCCAGGATCTAGACGCGGCACTGGCAGCGGCTGACATCGTGGTGGTTGTAACCGACCACTCGGTATACGATTGGGACGACGTGGCAGCCAAAGCCGAACTTGTGGTCGACACCCGGCACGTGGTTCCGGGGGCACACCAGCCGGCGCCCGACCCGAAGGCCGCGCAGCCCACCACGGCGGGCTGAGACCGCCAGCGGAGCGAGGCGTAGGTTGCGGTCTCGGACCTCCACCGCATGACCCGCTTCGCGCTCACCGGACTGGCGGGCTACGTGGCCCCGCGCCACCTGCGTGCCATCCGCGACACCGGCGGCCAGCTGGTGGCCGCCGCCGACATGCACGACTCGGTCGGCGTGGTGGACCGCTTCTTCCCGGACGCGGCGTTCTTTACCGAGCACGAGCGGTTCGACCGGCACCTGGAAAAGCTTCGGCGCCAGGGCGAAGGCGTGGAGGTCGTGTCGGTGTGCTCGCCCAACCACTTGCACGACGCCCACGTGCGGCTAGCGCTCCGCGTCGGCGCCGACGCGCTGTGCGAGAAGCCGCTGGTGCTCAATCCCTGGAATCTGGACGCGTTGGAAGAGCTGGAGGGCGAATACGACCGTCGCGTGTGGACGGTGCTCCAGCTCCGCACGCACCCCGCGTTGGTGGCGCTTCGGGAAAGGCTGGACGAGGCGGAAACGCGGGCGTCGGTGCGGCTGACGTACGTGGCGCCGCGCGGCCGGTGGTACCGCTACTCGTGGAAGGGCGACGTGAGCAAGTCCGGCGGGGTCGCGACCAACATCGGCGTGCACCTCTTCGACTTGGTGATCTGGCTGTTCGGGCCAGTCGAGAGCCAGACGGTCCACCTCCGGGAGCCGGAGCGCGCGGCGGGCCGGCTGGCGCTGGCGGGCGCCGATGTCGAGTGGTTCCTGTCGGTCGACGCCGCCGACCGGCCCCGAGACGCTCCGGCCGGAACATCCAGCTACCGCGCGATCACCGTCGACGACCACGACATCGAGTTCTCGGACGGCTTCGAGGACCTCCACACGCGCGTTTACGAGCGGACGCTGGCGGGCGACGGCTTCGGCATCGACGCCGCGCGGCCGTCCATCGAACTCGTCCACGCCATCCGCCAGTCGACGGCGACGGGCAGCGGAGGCGCGCACCCGTTCGCTAGCGGATCGGAGCGGACGCTGGACGCGCTGGCGTCGTGAGCGGGCGCGTCCAGACGCTGGATGGCGTCCGCATCCACGAATCCGCCTGGGTTGATGCGCCGGCTCTGATCGGGAAGGGAACGGCGGTGTGGCACTTTTGCCACGTCGAGGCCGGCGCCCAGATCGGCCGGGACTGCATGTTGGGGCAGAACGTCTACGTGGCCGCGGGTGCCGAGATCGGCGACCGAGTGCGGATCCAAAACAACGTCTCGGTCTATCGGGGGGCCGTACTTGAATCAGACGTCTTCCTCGGTCCGAGCTGCGTACTCACCAACGTTGTCAACCCGCGCGCGGAGATCAACCGCCAGTCGGCGGTTCAGACGACGCGCATCTGCCGCGGCGCGACCGTCGGCGCCAACGCGACGGTCGTGTGCGGCGTGACGCTGGGCCGCTACGCCTTCGTCGGCGCCGGCGCCGTGGTGACACGCGACGTGGCCGACTACGCGCTGGTCGTGGGCACGCCAGCCCGGCAGACGGGCTGGATGAGCCGCCACGGCCACCGGCTGGCGGTCGCGGCCGACGGGACGGCGACGTGCCCGGAGTCCGGCCTGCGCTACCGGTTGGCGGATGGCGAGATGCGGTGCTTAGATCTGGACGAGGACGAGACGCTGAAAGACCGCCCCGTCGGCGCCGTCCCGTACGGCACCCGTCGTCACGACCCATGATCCCGATCCTGGACCTTGGCCCCGACCTCCGCCAGCACGAGGCGGACTACGTCGAGGCGTTCCGCCGCGTGCTACGGTCGGGCCAGTTCATTGGCGGGCCGGAGGTGGAGGCGTTCGAGCGCGAGGTGGCCGAGCTCCTGGGCGTGGCCCACGCCGTCGGTCTCAACTCCGGCACCGACGCGCTGGTGATCGCACTTCGCGTGCTGGGCATCGGGCCGGGCGACGAAGTGATCACGACGGCGTTCACCTTTTTCGCCACTGCCGAGGCGGTCTCCCAGGTCGGCGCCCGCCCCGTGTTTGCGGATGTCGACGAGCGGACGTTCAACCTCGACCCGGACCGTGTGGAGGACGCCGTCACCGAGCGCACGCGGGCGATCCTCCCGGTCCACCTCTACGGCCGTGTCGCCCCGATGACGCGGCTGCTAGAGATCGCCCGCCGCCACGGCCTAGCGGTGGTCGAGGACTGCGCCCAGTCGTTCGGAGCCGTCTACAGCGGCGACTGCGCCGGCTGTCACGGGCACGAGTGCGTCCACGCGATCCGCACCGAACTGGTGGGCCGGCAGACGGGCACGATGGTGGAGATGGGCGCCTTCTCGTTCTTCCCCTCCAAAAACCTCGGCGCATTCGGTGACGCCGGCCTGCTCGTCACCGACGACTCTGACTTGGCCGACGCCGCCCGCCAGCTCCGCGCCCACGGCAGTCGCCAGCGGTACCGCAACGAGACCATCGGGTATAACAGCCGGCTAGACGCCATCCAGGCGGCGCTTCTGCGCGAGCGGCTACCCCGCGTGGCCTTCGACAACGCCGCGCGCCGCGCTGCCGCCCGTCGCTACACCGCCGCGCTGGCGGACGTCGCCGGCGTGGTGGTGCCCGAGATCCGCGACGGCGACGTGGTGCACCAGTACACGGTCCGAATCCTTCGAGGACAACGAGACCGAGTGGCCGAGGCGCTGGCGGCCGGCGGCGTCGAGACGCGTGTGTACTACTCGGTCCCATGCCACCGGCTGCCCGTCTACGCCGGCGCCGGCTACCCGCCGCTGCCTGTTACAGAGCAGTTAGCGGCCGAGGTGCTGAGCCTGCCCATCGGCCCTCACCTGGCGCCCGAGACCGCCGACCGGGTGACCAGCGCCCTCGCGCGCGCGCTCGCCTGATGGCCCCGCCGGCACGCGCCGCCAGTGGCTGGCGGAGGCTGTCGGCGGCGGATGTCGCCGGATCTTGGCGCGACGCGGGCTTGGCGCCGGTAGGTTTGCCCTCTCACGAGTCGCACACGCCTTTATGCGGACAGTCCTAGTCACCGGCGGCGCCGGCTTTATCGGCTCGGCACTGGTACGCCACCTGGTCGGCCAGCCCGGCCTGCGTGTCGTCAACGTAGACAAGCTGACCTACGCCGGCAACCCGGAGTCCGTCGCGCCCGTCGCTGATTCCGACGCCTATGTGTTCGAGCAGGTCGACATCTGCGACGCCGGCGAGGTCGCCCGCCTGTTCGAGCAGTACCGGCCGGCGGGCGTCTACCACCTGGCCGCCGAGAGCCACGTCGACCGCTCCATCGACGGGCCGGCGGCGTTCGTCCAGACGAATGTGGTGGGCACGTTCACGTTGTTGGACGCCGCGCGCCGCCACTGGGCCGGGCTGGCGGAGGCCGAGCGCGAGGCGTTCCGGTTCCTGCACGTCTCGACCGACGAGGTCTACGGCACGCTGGGCGAGAGCGACCTGTTCACCGAGGAGACGCCCTACGCACCCAACTCGCCGTACTCGGCCTCGAAGGCGGGCAGCGACCACCTGGCGCGGGCCTGGTTCCACACGTTCGGGCTGCCCGTCGTGACGACCAACTGCTCCAACAACTACGGGCCGTACCAGTATCCCGAGAAGCTGATTCCGGTCGCGATCCTGAAGGCGCTCGCCGGCCAGCCGATCCCGGTCTACGGGACGGGCCAAAACGTGCGCGACTGGCTCTACGTCCAGGACCACGTCGAGGCGCTCCAGACCGCCTTCGAGCGCGGTACGCCGGGCGAGGTGTACAACGTCGGCGGGCACAACGAGAAAACCAACCTGGACGTGGTCCGCGGTATTTGTGATATCCTGGACGAGCTGCACCCTGAGGGCGCGCCCCACGCCGGCCTCATCGAGTTCGTCACCGACCGGCCGGGCCACGACTGGCGCTACGCCATCGACGCCGGCAAGATTGAGCGCCAGCTGGGCTGGACGCCGTCGGAGACGTTCGAGACCGGCTTGCGCAAGACTGTCGAGTGGTACCTGGAGAACGGGGGCTGGTGCGACCGCGTCAGGGACGGGGGCCGGATGGAACGGTTCGGACAGGTCGAGGCCGCACGCTAGAACACCGACATGAAAGGCATCATCTTAGCCGGCGGCTCTGGCACCCGGCTCTACCCGATCACCCAGGGCGTCTCCAAGCAGATGCTCCCCGTCTACGACAAGCCAATGGTCTACTACCCCCTGAGCACGCTGATGCTGGCGGGCATTCGGGAGGTGTTGGTGATCTCGACGCCCCAGGATCTGGGGCGCTTCCGCGACCTCCTGGGCGACGGCCGCCAGTGGGGCATGGAGCTCAGCTACGCCGAGCAGCCGTCGCCCGATGGGCTGGCCCAGGCGTTCGTGATCGGCCGCGACTTCGTGGGATCGGACTCGGTGGCTCTCGTCCTGGGCGACAACATCTTCTACGGCGCCGGCCTCCAGATTATGCTGCACCGCGCCGCCGACCGCACGGAAGGCGCCACGGTCTTCGGCTACCGCGTGGCTGATCCGGAGCGCTACGGCGTAGTCGCCTTCGACGACGACGGTCGGGCGGTCTCCATCGAGGAGAAGCCCGAGCGGCCCCGGTCGCACTACGCCGTCACCGGCCTCTACTTCTACGACAACAACGTGCTCGACATCGCCGCCCGCCTAGAGCCGTCGGCGCGCGGCGAGTACGAGATCACCGACGTCAACAAGGTCTACCTAGAGCGCGGCGCGCTGACGGTCGAGCAGATGGGTCGCGGCTTTGCCTGGCTCGACACCGGTACGCACGAGAGCCTGCTGGAGGCGGGCACGTTCGTCGAGACCATCGAAAAACGCCAGGGGCTCAAGATCGCCTGCCCCGAGGAGATCGCCTACGAGCAGGGCTGGATCGACGCCGCCGCGCTGGCGGCCCTCGCTGACAAGTACGCCAAGAACGACTACGGCGCCTACCTCGCGTCGCTCCTAGACCCCATCGAAGCGTGACCGTCACCGAGACCAAGCTGGCCGGCGTGCTCGTGATCGAGCCGCGCGTCTTCAGCGACGACCGGGGGCTATTCTACGAGGCCTACCACGCCGAGCGCTACCGCCAGGCGGGCGCGGACGCGACGTTCGTCCAGGACAACGTCTCGCGCTCGTCGCGCGGCGTGCTCCGGGGACTCCACTTTCAGAGGCCGCCGCACGCCCAGGCCAAACTGGTATCAGTGCTGGAAGGCGCCGTCTACGACGTGGCCGTCGACCTCCGTCGCGACTCGCCCACCTTCGGTCAGCACGTCGGCGTCGAGCTCTCTGCCGAGAACGGCCGCCAGTTGTACGTGCCGGTCGGATTCGCGCACGGGTTCGCGGTGACCAGTGAGACGGCACTGCTCGCCTACAAGTGCTCGGCGTTCTATGCGCCTGAGGCCGAAGGGTCGGTCCGCTGGAACGACCCCGCCCTGGGCATCAACTGGCCCACCAAGGCTTCTCTGCTCTCAGACGAGGACCGCGCGGCGCCATCGTGGGACGACGTCCGGGAGACAGCTCCTTTCACGCTGGCGATGCCGAGGATTGTGTCGCGCACAATCTCGCGGTGCAATGCGGACGAATAGCAGCACTCTGCCACGACGTGGCCTAGAGTGTGGACTAGCTTGGACGTATACCCATCTCTTCCTGATCGGAGGCATCCTTCGCTGCGTGTGGTATGGCATTTGTGCCGTCACTGGGCGCGCGTTTCCGCTCATCAAAGGGTTTGACTCAGCCGAGCGCTTTGCCTGCGGAGACTACCCTGCGGTCCTGCTCATGACGTTCACCGAGATGCTCGAAGAGGCAGTTGGCCGGCAGGTCCAGAACAACACGCTCCTGACGCAGCTTGGAGGCGTGGTCAAGATGCTCGCCGACGTCTCGACGCCGGAGCGGGACCTGGGCTCCCGCTCAACGGAGACGCTCGGTGAGAGGCTCCGTCGGCTTGGGATGTGGCACCGGGAGCATGGCTCGGCCGCGCCCTTCTCGGTAATGGAGCACAGACCATGAGCGCCGAAGCTGACCCGCGCGGCCCGCTCCACTCTCTCCCTCGCTACCTCTGGCTGGTCCGCAGTCCGCTTCGGACGCGTCATTCCTCAACCTTCCAATCCCCCTGGCATGGCTAAAAAGGTCCTCGTTACCGGAGCGGACGGCTTCATCGGTTCCCACTTGGCCGAGGCCCTCGTCGAGCGGGAGTACGACGTTCGCGCGTTCGTGCTCTACAACTCGTTCGGCTCGTGGGGCTGGCTCGACACCATCGACCCCGAGGTTCGAGACCGCCTTGACGTATTCGCTGGTGATGTCCGTGACCCCTACGGTATCAAGACGGCGATGGAGGGGTGTAATGCCGTACTCCACCTCGCCGCGCTCATCGCGATCCCGTATTCGTACCACTCGCCCGCGACCTATGTCGCCACGAACGTCAACGGCACATTGAACGTCGTTCAGGCCGCACGTGAGTTGAACGTCGAGAAGGTGGTCCACACGTCGACGAGCGAGGTCTATGGCACGGCGCAGTTTGTCCCGATCACGGAGGACCATCCGCTCCAGGGGCAGTCGCCGTACTCGGCCTCGAAGATCGGGGCCGACCAGATCGCCTGGTCGTACTACGCCTCGTTCAACACGCCTGTCGCCATCGTCCGGCCGTTCAATACCTATGGCCCTCGGCAGTCGGCGCGGGCGGTGATCCCGACCATCATCACGCAGATCGCCAGCGGCCAGCGCACCATCAAACTCGGCGCGCTCCACCCCACGCGCGACTTCAACTACGTCGACGATACCGTCCGGGGGTTCATCGCTGCGCTAGAGTCCGAGCAGTCCGTGGGCGAGGTCATCAACCTGGGGAGCGGGTTCGAGGTCAGCATCGGAGACTTGGCCTTGCTCATCGCAGAGGCGATGGGTGTCGAGATTGAGATCGAGACCGACGGCGAGCGTATGCGCCCGGAGAAAAGTGAGGTCGAACGCCTGATGGCGTCGAACGAGAAGGCGGCTGCCCTGCTCGGTTGGCGGCCGGAGTACGGCTCGCGCGAGGGGCTGAAGCAGGGGATTCGAGAGACGGCGGACTGGTTCGCGGCGGGGGCCAACCTTGCTCAGTACAAGCCCCAAATCTACAACGTATGAGCGCCGTCGCCGACCACATCGTCACGACGCTCCGCGAGGTCCTGGACCCCAAGGGCGCGTTCGTGACCCTGCACGAGCCCGTGTTCGCGGGCAACGAGTGGGCCTACGTCAAGGAATGCATTGACACGGGCTGGGTGTCGTCGGCGGGGGCCTACGTGGACCGTTTCGAGTCCGACCTCGCCGCCTACACCGGCGTCCGCCGGGCCGTCGCCGTCGTCAACGGCACGGCCGCGCTCCACGTGGCGCTCCTGCTGGCGGGCGTCGAGCGTGATGACGAGGTGCTGGTGCCGGCGCTCACGTTCGTCGCCACGGCGAACGCCGTCGCCTACTGCGGCGCCGTCCCGCACTTTGTTGACAGCGAGGAGCGGACGCTAGGTCTCGACGCGGACAAGCTGGAGTGCTACCTCGACGAGATCGCGGTCGTTGAAGGGGACCTGTGCCGGAACCGCCAGTCGGGCCGCGTCATCCGCGCCGTCGTCCCGATGCACACGTTCGGCCACCCCGTGGACCTCGACGCGCTCGCCGCCGTCTGCGACCGGTTCGGGCTCGTGATGATCGAGGACGCCGCCGAGTCGCTGGGCTCGCTCTACAAGGGGCGCCACACGGGGCAGTGGGGCCGGATGGCCACGTTGAGCTTTAACGGCAACAAGACCATCACGACCGGCGGCGGCGGGGCGCTGCTGACCGACGACGACGCGCTCGCCGACCGCGCCAAACACCTCACGACGACGGGCAAGCGTGCGCACCGCTGGGCATACGAGCACGACGCCGTCGCGTACAACTACCGCCTCCCCAACCTCAACGCGGCCCTGGGCTGCGCCCAACTAGAGCAGCTTGGCGGCTTCCTCGCCCGGAAGCGCCAGCTCGCGGCGCGCTACGCCGAGGCGTTCGCGGACGTCGGCGGCGTCCAGTTCGTGACGGAGCCTCCGTTCGCCCGGAGCAACTACTGGCTCAACGCGCTCCTGCTCGACGAGGCCCACGCCCACGAGCGGGACCAGCTGCTGGCGGACACCAACGACGCGGGCATCATGACGCGGCCAGCGTGGACGCTGATGAGTTCGCTCCCGATGTACCGAACGTGCCCGCGCATGGACCTTGCCGTCGCGGAGAGCATGGAGCGCCGGCTCGTCAATATTCCCAGCAGCGCATCCCTAGAGGCCCGCCTTGTCGAAGCGTAACATCTGCGTCGTGACCGGCACGCGCGCCGAGTACGGATTGCTCTACTGGCTCTTGCGCGAGATCGAGGCCGACCCGGCACTCGACCTCCAGCTTCTCGCGACGGGGATGCATCTCTCGCCCGAGTTCGGCATGACCGTCGAGGCCATCGAGGCCGACGGGTTCGCCGTAGACGAACGCGTCGAGATGCTGGTCTCCAGCGACACGCCCGTGGGGATCGCCAAGTCCATCGGGCTGGGTGTGATCGGGTTCGCCGACGCATTCGCCCGTCTCCAGCCCGACATCGTCGTCGTACTCGGGGACCGCTTCGAGATCCTCGCCGCAGCGCAGGCGGCCCTGGTGGCGCGCATCCCCATCGCCCACCTCCACGGCGGCGAGACGACCGAGGGAGCTTTCGACGAGGCGATCCGGCACAGCATCACCAAGATGGCACATCTCCACTTCGTCGCGGCCGAGCCCTACCGACGCCGTGTGGTGCAACTCGGCGAGGACCCCGCGCGCGTGTTTACAGTCGGCTCGCCTGGACTGGACCACATCCACCGGACGCCACGCATGGAGCGCGCCGAGGTCGAAGAGATGCTCGGCTTCCCTCTAGACGCCCCAGCGTTCGTGGTCACCTTCCACCCGGAGACCTTGTCAGGCCTCTCGGCGGCCGAGAGCGCCGACGAGCTGCTCCGCGCGCTCCTCCGCTTTCCCGATGCCTGCTTCGTGTTCACGAAGTCGAACGCAGACACCGGCGGGCGGGCCATCAACCACGCCATCGACGCCTTCGTGGAGGCGCGCCCCGATCGCGCGCGTGCGTTTACGGCGATGGGGTTGCCGCGCTATCTCAGCACGCTCGCCCTGGCCGACGTCGTCGTCGGCAACTCGTCGAGCGGGCTGACGGAGGCGCCAGCCTTGGGCGTGCCGACGGTGAACGTGGGTGACCGGCAGAAGGGCCGGCTCCGCGCCGCGTCGGTGATAGACTGCGCCACGTCGGAAGCAGAGATCGCAGACGCTATAGAGACGGCTCTATCGCCCGCCTTCCGCGCCCAGACCGGGGGACAGGCGCTGCCGTACGGCGTCGGCGACGCCTCGCCTGCCGTATGCCGCGTGCTGCGCGAGACTCCGCTCGGCGACGCCCTCTTGAAGAAGCACTTCCACGACCTCCCGCTGCCGGCCTCCGGGCTGAGTGAGTAGATGAGCAAGACATACATCATCGCCGAAGCCGGTGTCAATCATAACGGTTCACTCGACCTCGCGCGGAAGCTCATCGACGTGGCGGCGGAGGCGGGGGCCGACGCGGTCAAGTTTCAGACCTTCCGCGCCGATGCTCTGACTACGAGGGCAGCTCCCAAAGCGACCTACCAGCGCGAGACCACAGACGCCGCCGAGTCTCAGTACGCTATGCTCAAGGCGCTGGAGCTGGACGAGAGCGATCACGAAGCCCTGGTAGCGCATTGCCAGGAACGAGGGATCCAGTTTCTCTCGACCCCCTTCGACACGGAGAGTCTGGCACTCCTCGTGGACCGCTTCGACATACCGCGCGTCAAGGTGCCCTCTGGGGAGATCACGAATGGACCACTTGTGCTCGCGGCGGCCCGCACGGGGCGGCCCGTGATCCTCTCGACAGGGATGAGCACGCTCGGGGAGGTCGAGCAGGCGCTCGGTGCCCTCGCCTTCGGGTACACGGCCGAACGCAGCGCTTCGCCAGGATTCGAAGCGTTTGCCGACGCCTACGCCTCTGATGAGGGGCAGGAGGCGCTCCGCACTCGCGTGACCGTCCTGCACTGCACGACGGCCTACCCTACACCGCTCGCTGAAGTCAACCTCCGCGCGATGGACACCATCCACGGCGCGTTCGGCGTGGCCGTGGGGTACTCGGATCATACGGTGGGCATTGTCATCCCCATTGCGGCCGTCGCGCGGGGAGCCACGCTCATCGAGAAGCATTTTACCACTGATCGGTCATTACCAGGGCCGGATCATCGCGCCTCGCTCGAACCCGGTGAGTTGGCCGAGATGGTCCGTTCAATCCGGGAGGTCGAGGCTTCACTCGGCTATGCCATTAAAGCCCCGACGTCGGCTGAGCTGGAGAACCGGCCGGTCGGCCGAAAGAGTCTCACAGCTGCCGTGCCGATCGCTGAGGGCGAGGAGTTCACGCCTCAGAACGTGACCGCCCAGCGGCCGGGAACCGGCATCTCCCCGATGCACTACTGGGAGTACCTCGGCGCCAACGCTGGACGTACATACAAAACGGGAGAGGCCCTCTGATGCGGAAGCCGTGGATTGTACTCGGAGGCGGAGGCCATGCGAAGGTCGTGATCGACGCCCTGCTAGCGAGGAGGTATCGGGTTCCAGGCTTTACCAGCCCTGAGGTCAACGCCGCCTCAGTCCTGGGCGTCGAGCACCTTGGGGACGACGACGCACTCGACGGCTATGACCCCGAGGAGGTCGTCCTCGCCAACGGACTCGGCTCCGTCTGGACGGACGGTCGGCGTCGTGATCTATTTGTCCGCTTTCGCACTCGAACCTATCGATTCCCCCCTATTATTCACGCTTCTGCTGTCGTGGCTTCTTCAGTGGAGGTGGGACCCGGCGTCCAGGTGCTGGCGGGAGCCGTGGTCCAGCCGGGCTGCCGCATCCATGAGAACACGATCATCAACACCCGGGCGTCGGTGGATCACGACTGTTCGATTGGCGCGCACGCTCACATCGCGCCCGGCGTCACGTTGTCGGGCGGGGTTACGGTCGGGGAGGGGGCGCTCATTGGAACCGGTGCGAGCGTGATTCAGGGCGTGAAGATCGGGGCGGGGAGTGTGGTCGGGGCCGGAGCCGCCGTTGTCCAAGATGTGCCGGCAGGAAGCACAGTTGTAGGAGTACCAGCCAAAGAGATAGCTCCATGATTGCGTGGCAACAAGCCTTAGTCGGCCCTGAGAGCACAGTCCGCGAGGCTATCGAGACGATCGACGCGGCGGGCTTGCAGATCGCCATCGTCGCCGACGAGGACGGGCGGCTTCTCGGCACGGTGACGGACGGCGACGTCCGCCGGGCGATCCTCCGCGGCACCTCGCTCGACGCCGCCGTAGGCGAGGTGATGAACGAGAACCCCACGACGGCCAGGGAGCACGACGACCGCGAGACGCTCCTGCGGCTTATGCGGCAGCGCAACCTCCATCAGATCCCCCTCCTCGACGCGACGTGGCGCGTGGTTGGGCTCGAGGTGCTCGACCGTCTCCTTCAGCCGACGCGTCGGGCGAACGCGGTCGTGCTCATGGCTGGCGGGCTCGGTAGCCGGCTGAGTCCCCTCACCGACAGCACGCCCAAGCCGCTCTTGCACGTCGGCGCCAAGCCGATCTTGGAGACGATTCTCGAAGCGTTCGTAGAGCACGGGTTCGGGAGGTTCTACCTCTCGGTGAACTACCTCGCCGAGCAGGTGGAGGCCCACTTCGGCGACGGGAGCCAGTGGGGCGTCGAGATCGAGTACCTCCGCGAGCGCGACCGGCTCGGCACGGCGGGCGCGCTCTCGCTCCTCCCCGAGCGCCCGACCGGGCCGCTCTTTGTAATGAACGGAGACCTCCTGACCCGGCTCAACTTTACGCGCCTCCTGGACTTCCACGCCGAGCACGCCGCTACCGCCACGATGTGCGTGCGCGAGTACGAAATGCAGGTGCCCTATGGCGTCATCGAGACCCGTGACCACCGGATCCTCGACATCCACGAGAAGCCCACCGAGCGCTACCTCGTCAACGCAGGGGTCTACGTCCTCCAACCCGAGACGATCGACCTCGTCCCCCCCGGTGAGTTCTTCGATATGCCCGACCTCTTCAAGGAACTCATCCGGCAGAGGCAGAAAACCGCTGCCTTCCCGGTCCGGGAATACTGGATGGACATCGGCCGAGTCGAGGACTTCGACCGTGCCAACGGCCAGTTCGACGAGGTGTTCTCGGCATGATCGACGGCAAGCGGGTCCTCGGACTGATCCTGGCGCGAGGAGGGTCCAAGGGATTGCCTCGGAAGAACGTGCTCCCGCTCGCCGGGAAGCCGCTCCTTGCGTGGACCGTCAAGGCCGCTCGCGCCTCCGTCACGCTCGACCGCGTCGTGCTCTCCTCCGACGACGACGAGATCATCCGCGTTGCCGAAGCGTTTGGATGCGAGGTCCCGTTCCGCCGCCCGGCCCGCCTCGCCACCGACGACACACCGGGCATCGATCCGGTCTTGCACGCGCTCGACACAATCGAGGGGTTCGACTACGTCGTGCTCCTTCAGCCGACCTCACCGCTTCGAACAGCCGAGGACATCGATGGAACTGTGCGGCTGTGTATGTCGAGCGATGCCCCGTCGTGCGTGTCCGTCGTGGCCGTGGACAAACCCCCACAGTGGATGTACACGCTCGGAGAGAAACGGCTGCGCCCGATCTTCCCCACTGAGAGCGGCCTGAAGCGGCGGCAGGACGCTGTACCCGTCTACGCACTCAACGGAGCCGTTTACGTAGCCGATGTGCACAGTCTCCGACGGTCGCGCTCGTTCGTCACCGACGCCACCGTCGGCTATGTCATGCCGCCCGAGCGCTCGGCCGACGTCGACACGGCTCTCGACCTCGCGTGGTGCGAACTTCTACTGGAACGCGCTCGCCTAGGGGACACCGTGCATGGTGGACGAAGCACTTGACCTGTCCGGGCCTTCCCGAACACCTGATCTGGGTCATGTAGCGAGACGGAGCGTTGAGCTGGCGGTCCTTGAGTACCCAGAACTGAAGGATCTACGGGTGGCCAGGGCGAGGTCGGGTTCGGGAAAGGTGCTCTTGGATGAGCCCGGTCGTCGTGACAGGGCTGCTAGGTTCTGAGCCGGTCGAGCACCGCGCCGATCCGGTTCGCCAGTCGCGAGCGCGCTGCCGCCGGAGGCCACTCGCCGTCGTGACGCAGCACCGGCAGCGTTGTCTCATGCAAGGACTACTGTTCTTCGTCGAAACGGCTTTCGCCCTCTGGCTCGTCCTGTGCGTGCTGCGGCTACCTTGGGCGCAACCGTTCCGAGTCCTGTGGCATCGGCCCTGATTGCTTTCTCCTGGACGCTGTTGGACGGGGGGCGATGGACGTCGGCATCTTGGGCTCTCGTCTCGATCTCCCGTCTCCAAGCCAAAAAGCGCAATGGGGTCACAGGTTGCGGGAGTCCAAGTCCCGCTCCAACGCTCCCCCCGATCAGGCGGGGAGGGCGTGGCCAGCATCTCGGCTGTCTTCGACTGGCTAGACGGTTCTGACACCAACGGAGCCGGCCGAATTCTATGACTCCCGAATGCACGAGCGTACCGAGGCGACAAGCGAAGCCCACCGTCGTTTCTAACGGCGCCGTTTATGTAGCTGACGCCCGCAGATTTTGCCGGTCCGGGCCTCTAGTTGCCGGTGAGAGATTGAGCTACACCGCGCCCCCCAAGCATCGGGTCAACGCTGGCGATGAAATGGTCCAGCGGAGTGCGTCTTTTCTGACCCCGCAGCGACGACCGTATGGCGGGGGGCTGGGCTGTGCTTAGACGAATCGCCATCAACACGGCGTCGAGCTTTGGCTTCCGGTTCTTCTCGCTCGGGCTGAGCTTCGCGTCGGTCCCCATTCTGGTCACGGCAGCTGGAGCGGATGGGTACGGCGTCATCCTGCTGGCGCAGGCCGTGTTGGGTTACTTCAACGTACTCAACGCTGGCGTTCCCGCCGGGACGGTCAAATACGTCGCCCAGTTCGAGGCCTTGGGCGACCGTCAGGGTGTCAACCAGATTATCGCTTCGTCGTTCACGTTCTTTGTGGGAGCCGGCGCTCTCGTGGCCGTCGCCGTCACAGCGTTCACAGCACTCGGCGGCCTGTCCCTGTTCAACATTGGAGCCGACATGGAGAGGTCGGCGGTCCGCCTGCTCTACGTCGCCGCTGGACTCTCGCTCGTCAACTGGCCTCTGAGCACCTTCGGCCAGGCGCTCGAGGGCCTCCAGCGCTACCCCGAGAACAAGCTGGCGGTAGGGCTGGGCGACCTCGTCAACAAGGGAGGCGCCATCGTGGCAGCACTCGCGGGCGCCTCCATCGAGATCATCTTCCTTTGTATGAGCGTCGGTGCGTTGCTGAGCGTCCCACTCCAACTGCGGGCGCTGCGACGGGCGCTGCCGGGGTGGCGTCTGAGGCTCACTGACTTCCGCACCGACACGCTACGGATGATCTTCGACTACAGCGTGTGGGCCATGTTCGGCCGGATCGCGGTGCTCCTCATCTACCAGACCGACCGCATACTCCTCGGGCTCTTCCTCCCCGTCGCATCGCTGACGGTCTATCAAGTGGTCACGATGCCGTTCCTGGCCATAGCAGAGCTCTCCTCGCTGTATCGATCAGCGATCACGCCGGCTGTGAGTGCGGCAGAGGCGAAGGGCGGGCGGGATGGGATCGAAGCGTTTATTTACTCGTTCAGCCGGTACTCCAACGCGTTTGTTGCCCCGGTCGCGATTATCGGCAGCTTCCTCTCAGGCCCTTTCATCGTCCTGTGGATGGGGCCGGAGTACGTACAGTACGTGTGGATCGCGCAGGTGGCGTGCGTCTTTCAACTCTGGTGGCAGTCCAACTCGGCGCTGACGACCGTCTTCTATGGGAGCGGCAAGATCAAGCGGATCACGTTGATCGCTCTCGGTATTGCGATTCTGAACGTTCCTCTCGGGGTTTGGTGGGTTCAGTCGCTTGGCGTGGCGGGCGTCGTCTTCTCGACCATCGCCGTGGGTATGGCAGCCGTACCGTTGCAATACCTCATCGCGATGTCGGAGTTAGAGATGAACCGAGGGCGATACTTCTGGGAGTCGGTCGTGAAGGGGCAGTGGCCCAGTTGGGCTCTGGGGCTCGCTCTCCTTCCGGCTTGGGGGTATCTCCAAGAGATCTCTAGCTGGGCTTCTCTGGCCAGCCACGCCCTCAGTGCGGCGGTGGTGTTCTATGGGGTAGTATGGTTCACGTCGGTCGACAAACGACACCGGAGCATGGTCTACGGTCTGCTCCCAGCCCGCTGATGCGCACGATGATGTCCAGGTCCAGACTCCGCAGGGTATACGAAGCCACTCAAGTGGCCCGCCGCGTGGCGGACCCCGAGCGGTCTAACTACCTCTATTCATCAGAGGAAATAGGGCTCATGCGGCCTGAGCACCCCCTCTCTTCAGCGTGTCAGAGCGTCCCGAAGTCTGGGCTTCGGTTGGTCCGGCAACTGGCTCGGGCGGTCCGGGTTGGGGAGGCCAAAAAATGGATGGCGCAGCCCCCAGTCGAGGTTCTCTTCTGTGCGGGGACGCAGAACCAGTTTGACGCGCTCGCCGGCGCGTACGAGCGGTGCGAATCGTCGAAGGCGTTTGTAGCCTCGCCGTCCGTGAAGCGCACAGGGGGCATCGACACCGTGACGTTCCCTATGGGCCTGGCAGCGGCTCTCTCGGTCCCGTTTGTCGGGGAAGTGGTGTCGAGGGCTTGGAGGTCGGAGGGGTACCTGAGAGCGTCGTACAAGTACAGTTCCGACCGGTACCTACTGAGCTACGGGATCTTCGTCGCGTGGCTGCTCATGGTCTGGTCGGTACGGCCCCGTCTCATCGTGAAGGCGTCGGACCAGGACCTCCACGCCGGCGCTCTCCTGGCGATAGCGAGGATGAGCCGCGAGACGGAGACGGTCTATGTCCAACACGCCAGCGTAACCACTGACTTTCCGCCCCTGTCGTTCGACTACGCCTTCCTTGAAGGAAAGGACGCGTACCGCAAGTACCGCCAGACGGGGGCGTCGAGCACGGACGTCTACCTAACAGGGATGCCCAAGGCCGACGCTCTACTAGGGCGCGGAAGGGGGCAGGGCGCGTGCATAACCGTGGGCGTCTGCTTGAACGCCCACGACCGCTACCAGGACTGTGAGGACCTCCTCCTGACTCTCGAGCAAGCTCCTGACAAGCCTACTGTGATCCTACGGCCCCACCCGCTTACTCCGGGCCGGCAGAAGCGGCCGCTGGCGGACCTTGCGCGCGCGCACGGGGCCGAGTTTTCGGACCCGCTGGCGGAGCCGGTTACGGACTACCTAGGGAGGATCGACGTGCTGGTGGCTGGAGAGTCCAGTGTTCATCTGGAGGCCATCCTGAACGGTGTGGAGCCTATTTACTACGCTCCCTCTGTTAACGGGCGAGACGTCTACGGCTACCTCGCGAGCGGGCTGGTCCGGAACGTGGCACGCACTCCGGCGGAGGTGGTGGAGTGCATAGCTCAGGGCGTAGGGCAGAGCATGGAAATCGTCGCCCGAGCAAAGCCCTATGTGGACACCGTGGGGACTCCGTATTTTGGCAGGTCCGCAGACCTCGTGGGCGAACTCCTTGATGAGATCGTCCGCTCCGGCGGTATTGGGGGAGGGCGCTGGACGGAGGCTGATGAGACGGGACGGGCCTTTCGGCTCGGTAGCGCCGCCCAACCCAATACGCCCGGTGGGCAGACCCACGAGTAGCCCAGCTCACGAAAATCTAATCTTATGACCGGTTCTGGCACGGAGGGAAGGGACGGTCCGGAGACGCCCCTTCTGTCATTCATCTGCACCGTGAAGAACGGAGAGCGTTACCTAGAGGACTGCATCGCGTCCGTCTACGAGCACCACGCAGGAACAGACATGGTTATAGTAGATGACGGCTCATCCGATGGGACGTCATCTATTCTGGAGCGCTGGGAAAGAAAAGAGCCCTCGCTCCGGGTCCTGCGCCCCGGAGCGGTCGGACGTGGGGCCGCGCTCAACCTAGCCGTTAAAGCATGCGTCACGCCCTACCTAGCCAACATCGACGCGGATGACCTTGTACTTCCTGGCCGCCTTGACCTCGTGGATCACCTGGAGCGATCTCCGGCGACCGTCGCGCTGGCGGCTGGCGAGAGCGCCCTCTTGTTTAGCGACAACGGTGAGGGGCGAGACGGGAAGACCGTCCCCACTGGCGACGACGCTTTGAGGTTCCAAGACGTGAGTGCAACCCTACACCTGGGGAATCCCCTCTCACACATCGGCGTCGTAATGCGGCGCGCCGCTCTCCTCGCAGTTGGAGGCTACGATGAGTCGCGACGGTCGCAGTTCGACTTTGAGTTGTGGACGCGGCTCGTGAAGCGTGGGTACCGTCTCCACCGAGCCAACGTAGCCGTATCGGTCAAGCGGTTGCACGACCGGCAGTCCTTCGAACGAAGCGGGCACGTCATGCACGTGATGAGGGGGCTGCCGTTGAAGCTTTCTGCTGCCGAGGGGTGGAGAGAATCTCTAGCTACAGTATCCGTGTTTGCATTCCACATCACTTGGGCTACTGTCCCTCGATGGGCGAGGTTGTCGATGATGCGCTGGGATGTCGTTCGTCGAGTGGGAAAGCGGTCAAGGGAGGGAAAAAACGCCACCACTCCGTCCATCCCCCGCGTGGCTTAGACCCCATTGCATCTTATATGCCGAGTGTACTGAGATCCGTCACGGGACTTTCTACTAAAAAAGGTGAAGATAGTGTGAGTGCAATTCTACGGTGGTACACGTGGTTTGTATTCGTGTTTGTGGCGATCGCCATGATTGGATACAGGGATTATGGGGTTGGGGTGGATACGTATGGATATTCAATAGCATTTGATACACTTGGGAGTATTTCTTACGCAGGTGTGTATGAGGTGTGGAGTGATAGGGACGCTGGATTTTACATTCTGTCCAAATTTATCGCCGGCATAATCGGCACAAGAGGTGTATTTATATTTTATTCTGTAATAATTGCGATCTCCATTTTGGTAATATCAAGTGCTACCAACAGAAAAAATCTGTACTTGCCTATAGCTATATATGCAACTATGCCGTCTATGTATGCCCTGGGTGGAAACGTGATAAGGCAGGGGGCTGCCGTGTCTCTATTGCTCGTGGGTACATCGCTCGCCATAAAAAATAAAAAAATATACTCACTACTATTTTTATTTTCGTCCATTCTGCTTCATGTATCGTCTTTAGTATATATATTGGCATTTTTTACTGCTAGAATAGCTAAAATAAAAACATTAATTATATGTATTGTTACTGCTATAGTATTTACTCTGTCCGGTGTAGGGCTTCATCATATAGCGCAGATTGTTGATGTTGGGTCTTATTCCAGGAGCATATATAGATTAACTGAATATTTCAAATATAGCTCTGGGGGATACGATACTGGCCTTAGATTAGATTTTATAGTATATACGTTAATTCCTATAATTTATATATTGCTTGTCATCAGCGTGAGGAAAATAAAAATGCGTGATTTAGATTACAAAATTAACTTTTTGCTAAAAATATATATGATAATATCAGTGATATTTATCATGTCTATGTCGTATCCATACTCAGATAGAATAGGAGCATATGCGTGGATATTAATGCCCATTATAATTAGTTACGCAGGAGAAGGTAGTGGCCGAAATGACTTGACTTATTTGATCAGGTTGGTAACCATATTATTTGTATTGGCAATCAACATATATATTTTGTACTGAGTTCAAATCCGACTCTAGCTCGCTCCAGGTACCGGGTAGATCCGGGATAGTTGTTCTGAGCGATCTGGGTCACTTGTTATCTCATATCTCAGCCGGGACGCTGCACAATACACAGGTTCACCGAGGTGCGCTCGCGAAGTAGGTAGCCGTAACGACGAGCGCAAGCGTTGAATGGCCCAATCAGGTCTATGGCGACTGGCCAGTCTCTGAAACGCCCCGGGATCTCCGGAGGCTCCATCCCTTGAGAGATTGGAGCCATGAGCAGATCCAACCGCTACTCCCCCGAGTGGAGTGAACCCGCTTTGGTGGACAGTTTAGGAGTATGAGGCGGCAAGCGCCTCGCGGTGTTTCTGCTCGTGCGTGACGGGGGAGTCGTACCCGAGTGCGGAGTGGCGTCGGCGCGGGTTGTACCAGCCCTCGATGAAGCGGAAGAGCGCCATCCGAGCCTCCATCTTCGTGGCGAACCGGCGGCGGTCGATCAACTCGCACTCGAGCGTCGCGAAGAAGCTCTCGCACATCGCGTTGTCGTAGCAGTCGCCGACCGATCCGAGCGACGGGCGGACGCCTGCCTCGCGGCACCGGGCGCCGAAGGCCAGCGACGTGTATTGGCAGCCGTGGTCGGAATGATGCACGACGCCCTCCGGCTTGCGCTGGGCCACGGCCATGTCGAGCGCGGCCAGCACGAGTTCGGTCCGCAGATGCTCGGCCATCGCCCAGCCGACGACTCCTTCGGCTGAAGACGTCGAGGACGACGGCGAGGTAGAGGAAGCCGCTCCCAGTCGGCACGTACGTGATGTCAGCGACCCAGAGCGCGTCGGGGCGATCGGCCGTGAACTCGCGCTCGACGAGGTCCGGACCCTTCGGCGTGCCCGGTGCGCGGGTCGTCGTCGTCGGGCCTCGGCGTCGCGTCACACCGACGACGCCGTGCTCGCGCATGAGCCGGGCGACGCGCTTCTTGCCGACGCGGAAGCCCGCCTCCTTGAGGTCCTCGTGGACGCGGAGCGCGCCGTACGAGCCGTCGGAGGCCGCGTGCGAGGCCCGGATGGCCTCGGTGATCTCGTTGTCGCGGACGGCTCGTGTCGACGGCGGGCGGTCGAGCCAGGCGTAGAACCCGCTCCGGGAGACCTGGAGCACGCCGGCCATGACGGCGATGGGGAAGGTGGCTTGGTGCGCCCTCATGAACTCGAAGGCCTCGACGGCACCGAGTCGGTCTCCCGAGCGAACCAAGCCGCGGCTTTTGCCAGGATGTCGCGCTCCTGCTGCAAGCGGCGGTTCTCCTTGCGGAGCCGCTTCAACTCGTCGCGGTCGGCGTCAGCGGCGAGGGGCGACGGGTCGGCCTTCTTGATCCACGCTCGGATCGTGTGCTCGGTCGGCTCGAACTCGCGCGCCAGCTCGGCGACGGAGCGGCCTGCGCGGCGGAGCTCGACGATCTGCTCGCGGAACTCGGGCGGGTAGGCGGGGCGGGTGCGGGGCATAGAACCTCGGGTCTGGGGACAAGTGGAAGATTGTCCACCATACCGGGTTCACTCCAGTTCTACAACTGATCGCGTCGGCACTCGGCGCTGGGCTACCTCAGCCCGGCGGACTTCGAGACGCAGGAGTCCAATCCCAAAGGTGGGTTCCACCGAAGCGAAATAAGCTCACGGGGAGCAGGTCAGCCCCGATGTCTCCAATCGCAGCGGTATCTTCGGCGTGGGAGATGGAACGCCTTGGTACGACTGGGCCGAACCCGAAAGGGGAGCACAGCGCTGGGGACAAATGCGCTCAACAGTGTCGGTAAATTTGCACTATCGCCAGCAAGGTGGGTAACAGGCCGCGTCTTCTCTACGTCGTCACCGACTCGGTCAGCGCTGTGCTGCTCCGCGGCCACCTGGCCGCCCAGCACCGGGCGGGCTTTCAGGTCGGATTCGCCTCGTCGCCCGGTCCGCACCAGGAGCTCTTCGGCGCGAATGTTGAGACGTTCTCGGTACCGATGGCGAGGGAGATCAATCCCACCGCTGACCTACGGTCGCTCTTCCAACTGGTCGAGTTGATGCGCCAGTGGCGACCCGACGTAGTCAACGCCGGCACACCGAAAGCCGGTCTTTTGGGAATGCTTGCCGCCCGGATCACCAATGTGCCAGCTCGAGTCTACCATCTGCGTGGGCTCCGCCTAGAAACCACCACTGGGATGAAACGGAGGGTGTTGAGCGTAGCTGAGCGCGTTTCGTCTGCGTGTGCACACGAGGTCATTGCAGTCAGTCGGAGCCTTGCCGACACCTATACCGACCTTGGGCTGGCCTCTCCGTCGAAGGTCCGAGTCGTAGGGGCTGGATCTTCCAATGGTATCGAAGCGGAACGTTTCACAACATCGGACCCCTCGGTGGTGTCGGTCCTGCGCGCGCGCCACAATCTGCCGGAGGCTTCACCCATCATTGGGTTCGTTGGGCGGCTCACGCGTGATAAGGGGGTACACGAACTGATCGAAGCTTTCGGTCGGGTCCGTAAAGCCACCCCAGAGCTCCGCCTCCTCCTCGTTGGAGACTTTGAGGACGGGGACCCTGTGTCCGAGGCCGTCGTGGAGCAGATTCGCAGGGACCCTGCTATCATACACACCGGGTTCGTCGGTGATACGGCTCCGTACTATGCTCTCATGGACGTGCTGGTCTTTCCGTCTCGCCGCGAGGGATTCGGGAACGTGCTCCTCGAAGCGTCCGCAGCTGGTGTGGCCGTCGTCGGTTTCCGGGCAACTGGAACAGTCGATGCAGTCGTGGACGGGCTGACGGGGACGCTGGTGAACCTGGGCGACGTTGCCGCTCTAGCCCACGCCATCACACGCTACCTCGTGGATGGCGACCTCCGGCGCGCGCACGGGCAAGCCGGGCAGGCCAGGGCGCGCGATGATTTCCAGCCTGAGCAGGTCTGGCAAGGTCTCTCCGAGAGGTACAACCACCTCCTTACCGCAGCGAGGCCTCCTCTCCATATTGTGCCGGATGCCGGCTCGTAGTACCGGCCATGTGGCTAGCTTGTGTCCTGCACGGGAGCCTGACCTGACAGGCCATCCCATCGACAGGGATGACAAATACGACCCTATGAACGCTGTGTGCTGCCGATGTAAACTGCTAGAAGCGTTGCGCGTGCTAGCTACGGGCGGTAGAGTAGGGAACTCACTGTAGTCTCCGTCGGAGAGCCGAAGTGGACTGCAAATTCCTTGAAGCGATGGAGGCTTTTCCTAAGAGGACTCTCGATGTGGCAGTTGCTGCCGCAGGCCTGATCGCATTGAGCCCTGTGCTTTTGGGTGTGGCGGTGGCCGTGCGCTTCAAGCTTGGGAGCCCCGTTCTATTCCGGCAGGTTCGTCCCGGGCTTGATGGACAGCCGTTCGAGATGGTCAAGTTCCGGACCATGACCGACGCACGGAGCCGCAAGGGCGATCTGCTCCCTGATGCCTGCCGTCTCACGCCGTTCGGCCGGTTTCTTCGCAGTTCCAGCCTTGACGAGCTTCCCGAGTTGTGGAACGTGCTTAGAGGAGACATGAGTCTGGTCGGCCCTCGACCTCTCCTCGAGCGCTATCTCGGTCGTTACACACCCGAGCAGGCCCGACGCCACGATGTGCGCCCTGGGATCACGGGGCTGGCTCAGGTCAGCGGGCGGAACGCCCTGTCGTGGGAGGACAAGTTCGCTCTCGACGTGTGGTACGTAGAGCACCAGTCGCTCTGGCTGGACCTGAAAATCATTGCGCAGACGGTGTGGAAAGTGGTCAGTCGTGACGGAGTGAGCGCGGCCGGACACGCAACGATGCCAGAGTTCCAGGGCTCGGTCGAGGCCCTCGATCACCTGTGAGTGTGGTCGTCATCGGCGCGGGAGGACACGCCAAAGTGGTCCTCGCTACCCTTCGTGCTGCGGGACACGATGTCGCGGGGGTACTCGACGACGACCCAGCGGTGGAGGGAACAACTGTCCTCGGCGCCCCCGTGATCGGCTCTACGAACTGGCTCCGCACGCACGCGCGTCCGGCCGTTCTCGCGATTGGCAGCAACGAGGCCCGCCAGCGGCTGGCGGAGACGTTCCCGGAGGTGGAGTGGCTAACGGTCGTCCATCCACGTGCGACGGTCCACTCGTCGGTCCGCCTTGGGATGGGGGCGGTCGCGTTTGCTGGGTCCGTGCTCCAGCCAGATGTGACGGTAGGCCGGCATGCGATCGTCAACACGGGGGCTACGGTCGACCACGACGGCCGGATCGGCGACTTCGCTCACCTGGCGCCGGGGACTCATCTCTCCGGAGGCGTGACTGTTGGAGAGGGAGCGCTTCTGGGAGTTGGTGCGTGCGCAGCTCCAGGGACGACGGTCGGGGCGTGGGGGGTTGTTGGAGCCGGGGCTGCGGTCGTTTGCGATCTACCACCGAACGTCACATCAGTGGGCGTCCCCGCCAGGCCCATTGCCCGAACTTAGGCGTGTACACCCCTCGGCTATGGCTGTCGCCCCTCGCATCTATCTCTCTCCCCCCCACATCGGCTCGGACGAACTGTCGCTTGTGATGGAGGCGTTCGAGACCAACTGGGTGGCCCCGGTCGGCCCGCACGTCGACGCGTTCGAGCGCGAGTTCGCCGCGCACGTCGGGTCGGGGCACGCCGTGGCGGTCTCGTCGGGGACGGCGGCGCTCCACCTCGCCCTCCGATTGGCGGGCGTCGAGCGCGGCGACGAGGTGCTCGTCTCCGACCTCACGTTCTGTGCTAGCGTCAACCCGATCCTCTATGAAGGTGGGGTGCCGGTCTTCGTCGACAGCGAGCGGGTGTCGTGGAACCTCGACCCAAACCTCGTCGAGGACGCCCTCAGGACCCGGTCGTCTACAGGCCGGCAGGTGAAGGCCCTCGTGGCCGTCCATCTTTACGGCCAGTCGGCGGACCTGGACCCGCTCGTCGAGCTCTGCGAACGCTACGGCGTCACGCTCGTCGAGGACGCCGCAGAAGCCTTGGGCGCGACCTACAAAGGACGGTCGCCCGGCGTCTTCGGCACGTCAGGCATCTTCTCGTTCAACGGGAACAAGATCATCACCACGTCCGGCGGCGGGATGCTCGTCACCGACGACGAGGCCCTCGCCGCCCACGCGCGCAAGCTGGCGACCCAGGCCCGCGACGAGGCCCCTCACTACGAGCACTCCGAGGTGGGGTTCAACTACCGCATGAGCAACGTGCTCGCAGGGATCGGCCGCGGGCAGCTCCGCCAGCTAGAGGACCGAGTCCAGGCCCGGCGTCGGATCTTCGAGACGTACCGGCGAGAGCTCGGGGAGCTCCCCGGAGTCGAGTTCATGCCCGAGGCGCCGTGGGGCCGTCACACGCGCTGGCTCACGTGCCTGACCATCGACCCGGAGGCGGCCGGCACGGACCGTGAGGAGGTCCGGCTCGCGCTCGAAGCGGACAACGTGGAGGCCCGCCCGCTGTGGAAGCCTATGCACTTACAGCCCGCATACAGCAAGTACGAAACGGTCGGGGGCTCTGTTGGGGAAGAGTTGTTCCGAGTTGGACTCTGCCTTCCATCTGGATCTGCGATGACGGATACCGACGTGGTGCGAGTCGTGGAAACGGTACGTAGCGCGGTACCTGCTGGCATGAGCAGTCTCTGATCTGACCTGTCCCGGCTTTGCCGGACGCCCGGTTGGAGGTTACGCAGCCAGGCGGAGTGACTGCTGCGCGTGATGCCGACGCTCGTGCTCGGCGGGGGATTGGTAGCCGAGCGCGGAGTGGCGTCGGTGGTGGTTGTAGAAGGCGAGGTAGTCGAAGAGTGCAGCCCGGGCCTCGGCGTGCGTCTCGAAGCGCTCGCCTCGGACGCACTCGGTCTTGAGCGAGCCGAAGAGGCTTTCGGTTGGCGCGTTGTCGTGGCAGTTGGCCCGTCGGCTCATCGAGCAGACGAGTTCGTAGCGCCGCAGCATCTCTCGGTAGTCCGCCGACGTGTACTGCGTGCCTTGGTCCGAGTGGTGGATGAGACCAGCAGCCGGGCGCCGATCACGGAGTGCGGCTTCAAGTGCCGCCGTGGCCAGTCCGCGGCCGAGCGACGGCCGGACCGCCCAGCCGACGACCCGGCGAGAGAAGAGATCGACGACGACGGCGAGGTAGAGCCAGCCCTCGCCCGTCGGGATGTACGTGATGTCGGCGGTCCAGACCCGGTCCGGCGCCTCGGGCTCGAAGGCGCGGTCGAGCACGTTATCGGCCACCGGCGCGAGCGGCGTCGACGGCGTGGCCTTCGGCGGCCTGCGCTTCGGTCCCCGAGCGACGAGCCCGCCTTCGCGCATGAGCCGGCCGACTCGATGGCGCCCGACATTGACGCCTCGGGCCGACAACTCGGCGTGGACCCGACGGGCACCGTACGTCTGGCGGCTCTCGCGGTGAACGGCCCGGACCTCGACGGCGAGACGGCGGTCCTCGACCTCGCGAGCCGACGGGCTCCGGCCACGCCACTCGTAATACGCCGACGTCGAGACGCCGAGCGCCCGGCAGGCCACGCGCACGGAGCCGGAGTCCTCCCTGTCCTGGATCATGCGGTACCTCAGCGGGAGGGGGAGCTGACTGGGGGCCGGTCCCCGGCCCCACCGACGGCTTTTTTTAGGATCGCCACCTCCTCTCGCGCCTGTTTCAACTCGCGCTTGAGCCGGGCGAGCTCCTCGTCACGAGGCGAGCCGTTGCCGGGGAAGGCGCGTCGGCCGTCGTCGCGGAGCTCGCGCTTCCATCGGTGGATGAGGCCGGGGCGGATGTCGAGGTCACGGGCGGTCTGCGCGACGCTTCCGGAGCGCTCGGCGGCGCGGACGGCTTCGAGTTTGTACTCGGAAGAGAACGATCTGCGGGTGGTCATGGCGGAGTCCAGTTTGGGAGAGGGTACTCTTAACTGGGCGTCCGGCTTACCCGGGACAGGTCAGCCACCGCGTTGCGGAGTGCAAGGCTGCTTGGTCCGGGATCCGTACTCCCCATCCTTGGAACGTTTCGATAGCTTGGTCCAACCCCTTCACCGACTCACGGCACGAGGCTGCTGAGAAGTCACGGTGAGGTGTCAGATTCGAGGCCATCACTTAACGTGGTTCGCGTTCCAGGGCAGGTGCGGCGAATGACTTCGGATCACGCTTCGCCCTCCAGCACCAGCGACCGCGTGCCCAAGAGCTTGTTCAGCCCCTTCATCAGCTCCGGCGTCAGGTCCACGACGGCCGTGCGGGCGTGGAGGCGGACGGGCCGGGGCAGCTGGCGGCTCGACACCTCGAAGTAGACCTTGCACGCGCCGGGGTGCTCAGCGCAGAGCGCCTGGAGCGCGGCCACGTCGTCGGTCGTCGCGACGTCGGCGTCGATCTGGACCGTCAGCGCCTTGACCATCTGCTCGCGCACCTTCCACATCGGGAGCACGTCCTTGGCCACCAGCTTGAGGTCGCCGCGCGAGGTCTCGGCCTTGCCGCGCACCATCATCACCTCGTCGACCAGGATCAGGTGGCCGCACTTTTCCAGCGTCTGGGCGAACAGGACCACCTCGGCCTGTCCCGTCGTGTCCTCGATGGTCACGAACGCAATGGGCCGGCCGCTCTTGGTGGTCCGCCGCGTGACCTCGGTGACGATGCCGATGGCCGTCTGGTCCGACTCGTGCATGATGTTCTCCGAGTCGCCCAGCTTGACCGTCGCGAAGGCGCCGGCCTCGGCCGCGAAGTCGTCGAGCGGGTGGCCGGAGACGTAAAAGCCCATCAGGTCGCGCTCGTTGCGCAGCGTCTCGCCCTTGGTCCACGGCTCGCAGTGGGGGAGGGCGGGCACGAACGACGAGCCGGCGGTGTCGGCGGCGCCGAACAGCGAGGACTGGCCGGCGGCCTTGTCGGCCTGGTGCTTCTGGGCGTAGGACCACGCCAGGTCGACCGCGTCGACGAACTGGCGGCGGTGGCCGTCGAAGGCGTCGAGGGCGCCGGCCGAGGCCAGCGCTTCCAGCGTCTTCTTCCCGACCGTCCTGAGATCGAGGTCTTTGCACAATCCAAAAAGGTCGTCGAAGGCGCCGTCGTGCTCGTCGCGCGCCTCCACCAGCGCCTCGATGGCGCCCAGCCCGACGCCCTTGATCGCGCCCAGCCCGAACCGCACGCGCCCGTGCTCGACGGTAAAGTGGGCCTGACTCCGGTTCACGCACGGCGGCAGGATCTCGATGCCCGCCACCCGGGTCGCGTCGAGCGCGATCGCCAGCTTGTCGCTGACGCCCATCTCGGTCGTGAGCACGGCGGCCATGAACTCGGCCGGGTAGTGCGCTTTTAGATATGCGGTGTGATATGCAACAACCGAGTAGGCAGCAGAGTGAGATTTGTTAAATCCATAACCCGCAAACTTAGCCATCATGTCGAAGACCTCGTTCGCCTTCTTCTCGCCGACGCCCTTTTCGGCCGCGCCCTCCACGAAGGTCACGCGCTGCTTGTCCATCTCGGACTGCTTTTTCTTGCCCATCGCCCGGCGAAGCAAGTCGGCGCCGCCCAGGGTGTAGCCGCCCATCACCTGGGCCATCTGCATCACCTGCTCCTGGTAGACCGGGATGCCGTACGTGGGCTCCAGGATGCCGCGCAGCATCTCGTGCGGGTACTCCACGACCTCCTTGCCGTGCTTGCGGTCGATGTAGCTCGGGATGAGGTCCATCGGGCCGGGCCGGTAGAGCGCGTTCATCGCGATCAGGTCGTCGATGGACGTGGGCTTGAGCTTGCGCATCCACTCGCGCATGCCGGACGACTCGAACTGGAAGATCGAGACCGTGTCGCCACGCTGGAACAGCCGGTAGGTGTCGGGGTCGTCGAGGGGCAGCGCGTCCAGGTCGATCTCGACGCCGTGGTTCTCTTGGATGAGCGCCAGGGCGTCGTCCAGGATCGTCAGGGTTTTGAGGCCCAGGAAGTCCATCTTGAGGAGCCCGAAGTCCTCGATGTACTTGCCGTCGTACTGGGTCACGACCGCGTCGGCGGCTCCGCCCTTGCCCTTTTGGATCGAGACCGGGACGTACTGGCTCACGTCGCCGGGCGCGATGATGACGCCGGCCGCGTGGACGCCCGTGTGCCGCGCCGATCCCTCCAGGACCGTCGCGTAGTGCATCAGCTTGCGGATGTTCGGGTCCGGGTCCTGGTACAGCTTGGCGAACTCGCCCACTTGCTCCTTGGCGTTCGCCAGCGACACCTTGACGCCGTCGGGCACCAGCTTGGCGATCCGGTCGGCCTCGGAGAGCGGCACGCCCAGCACGCGCGACACGTCGCGGATGACGGACTTGGAGCCCATCGTCCCGAACGTCACGATCTGGCACACGCTCTCCCGCCCGTACTTTTCGACCACGTAGTCGATCACCTTGCCTCGGCCGCGGTCGTCGAAGTCGATGTCGATGTCGGGCATCGACACGCGCTCGGGGTTCAGGAAGCGCTCGAAGAGCAGGTCGTACTGGAGCGGGTCGATGTTGGTGATCCCCAGGCAGTAGGCGACGGCGCTGCCGGCGGCCGAGCCTCGGCCCGGCCCCACGCTCACGCCCAGCTGGCGGGCGGCCGTCGTGAAGTCTTGGGTGATGAGGAAGTAGCCGTCGAAGCCCATCGACCCGATCACACCCAGCTCCAGGTCCAGCCGCTCCCGGATGGTCTCGGTGATCTCGGGCCACCGCTGTTTTGCGCCGTCGTAGGTCAGCGAGCGGAGGTAGTCGCTGGGTCCGCTAAACTGGGGCGGGATGGGGAAGTGGGGCATCAAGAGATTGCCCATCGGGATCTCCAGCCGGCACTTGTCCGCGATCTCGCGACTGGCGTCGAGCGCCGCGTCGACGGCGGCGGCGTTACGGAAGACGCCGTCCTGCACGGACGCGCCGAACGCCAGCCGCATCTCGTCGGCGGACTTGAGGAAGAACTGGTCGTTCTCGAACCGCATCCGGTTCGGGTCATGCAGATCTTTTCCGGTTTGCAGACACAACAGAACGTCCTGGGCCTCGGCATCCGCCTGGTCGACGTAGTGGACGTCGTTGGTAGCCACGACGGTCACGTTGTACTCCTCGGCCCAGCGCGTCAGGACCGCGTTGCACGTCCGCTGGTCGGGGATGGCGTGGTCCTGGACCTCGATGTAGTAGTCGTCGCCGAAGATCGAGAGGTAGTCCTCGAAGATCGCGCGCGCCTCGGCCTCGCCCTTTTTCAGGATCGTCTGCAAGACCTCGCCCTGCAGGCAGCACGTCGTGGCGACCAGGCCGGCGCTGTGCTGGCGCAACGTCTCGCGGTCGATCCGCGGCTTGTAGTAGTAGCCGTCGGTGTAGCTCATCGACGAGAGCTTGATCAGGTTCTGGTACCCTTCAAGGTTCTTCGCCAGCAGCACCTGGTGGTAGCGCGTCCGGTCGCTCTTGTCGTCCATGCCCCCCGGCGTGACGTAGAACTCGCACCCGATGATGGGCTGCACGCCCGCGCGTTGGGCCTTGGTGTAGAACTCCGGGACGCCGTGGAGATTCCCGTGGTCGGTGATCGCGACCGCCCCGTGTCCTAGCTCCGCCGCGCGCCCGATGAGCCGGTCGATCTGGGCCGCCCCGTCGAGGAGCGAGTACTGGGTGTGGCAGTGGAGGTGGGAGAACTCGGGCATGGTGCGATCTCAAGCGGGGGGACCGCAAGGTCGCAGCCGCCGGCCGCCGGCCGCAAGGCGTGTGGACAAGTCGCCGGTCCACGGACGCTTCACACCGACGGCCGCCGCCGCCCCGCTGGCGCCGGTCGCCAGCGGGACGAACGCCGCGAGGGGGACCGGTGGCCGGGCTAGGGGAGCAGCACGGCGTCGATTTTGTGGACGATGCCGTTGGACGCGCGGAGGTCCGTGGCCACGATCCGGGCGTCGGCCTCGTCGCCGTCGTCGTCGGTGTCGAGCCCGAACCCGCCGTCTGCGGTGGCGACCACGGTCAGCGTCTCGCCGTTCAACGTCGCGACGGTCTGGCCAGCCGCGAGGTCGCCGGCGGCGACGGCCCCGGAGACGACGTGGAGCGTCAGGACGTCGCCGAGGTCTTCACGGGCGAGCAGCGCCTCCGGCGTGGTGCCCAGCGCGGCTAGCAGGGCCTGGAACGCGGCGTCGGTGGGGGCGAAGACCGTGAACGGGCCGGCGCCCGCGAGGTCGTCGTCCAGCTCGGCCTCGACCACGGCCGCCTCCAGCGTCGCGAGCTGGGCGTCGGCGGCGACGGCCTGGGTGATGGTGAGCCGGTCGGGCGGGCCGGCCGGGTCGGAGTCGCAGCCCCAGAGGGCGGTCAGGGTGGCGAGCGTGAGGAGGGCGTACTTCATGGGGCGGCGCCGGAGCGCGTGTGGTGGGACGCGGACAACGGGGCGCCCCGGCCACTCGTCCGCGTCCCGGCCGTCCTCGGACAACCATCAAGCGCCCCTCTCCGGACTCTCGCCTGCGGGCCGCCCTCCGGCCACGCCGAGTGCCTGGCGCCGAACGACGGGCGGCCCGCTACGGCAGCACGTCGACGGACTCGACCGTGCAGTCCAGCACCAGCCACATGGTCCCGCCGGCCAGCGTCCCGCCCTTGAACGGCCCCTGCCCGACCAGCCGGACCCGGTCGTCGCCGTCGTCGAGCGGGTCGCCCTGGGCCGCCAGCCCCTCAACGTCGAGCGCGGCGTCGGACGACAGCGTCATCATCACCGTCGAGTCGCTGGCGAGCAGGCTCTTGGGGCGCACGTCCATCGTGGTCTCGATCGAGACGTGGCCCGTCTGGTCGGCGAACGTCCCGGCGGGCTCGTCGCCCAGCTCGACGGTGGCCCGGATGCGGCCCAGCTTGGTGGCGACGCGGTCCGAGACCGAGGGGAACGCCGTGATCCGGAGCGTCCCCGCCTGGCGGTCCACCTCGGCGCGGGCCTCCAAGGTGCCCTCGGCGGGGGCCTCGACCGACTGGCGCCCGCCCTTGAGGATCGGGTGGCGGATCAGCGCGCGCACCGTGACCGCCAGCGTGGCGGAGAAAGACGGCGGGAGCGGGTCGGGGAGGGGCATGGGCGGGGGAAAAGAGAAACCCGCTGGTCTTACGGGACCAGCGGGCTTGGTAGGCGGACGTGGGACGGCACGTCGTCACCTGTGGGGGCTAACCGGGCGGGGTGGGCTCCGTTTCAAGATGTGGGTGCTTTGTGCGTCTATTCACACGGCCGCCGGCGGGGTCGCCTAGGGGCGGGCGCGGGTCCAGGTGATCCGGTCGCCGGGCACCAGCCCGATCCGCCGCGAGGCGCCCGCCTCGACCTCGACCACGAACTGGGCGTCGCCGTCGGAGCGCACGTTGTCGAGCGAGAACGGCGTCGTGTTCTCGACCACGTTGACGAGCGTCGAGTCGGCGCCGTAGAACTGGATGTCGAGCGAGCGCGGCGTGTTCATCATGTAGAACGCCTGCGGCTGGGCGACGGGGAAGACGAACAGCATGCCGGTGTCGTCGGGGATCTCGGTGCGCCCCATCAGCCCGCGGGCGCGCGCCGAGTCGGTGTCGGCGACCTCGACGTCGATGGTCCGGAGCGTGTCGGCGCCGCGGACGAACGCCAGCCGGCCGTCGATGTCGAACGGGATGCCGCTGGCGGCCGGGCTCGGCGCCGGCGGCGCCTCGGAGTCGGCGCAGGCGGCGAGCGCGGTGCTGGCGAGGACGGCGAGGGCGGCGAGGCGCTTCACGGGCGGGGGCAGGGGCGGGGGGACGCCGAAGCTAGCCCACCAGCTTGAGCGCGACGGCGTCGGCCACGGCGGCGCCCTCGGCCGTCAGCCGGACCCGGTCGGGCGTGACCGCCAGCAGGCCGGCGCCCTCCAGCGCCGCCAGCTCGGCGCGGCGGTCGCGGAGCAGGTCCACGCCGTAGTCGCGCTCCAGCCGGTCCAGGTCGAGGCCGTCCACCAGCCGGCGGAGCCCGAGCAGGACGGCCTCGTCGGCCAGGGCGTCGGCGTCGATCTGCTCGCGCCACTCGACCGGGCTCTCGCCGGCCAGCACCAGGCCCTGCCAGCGGCCGAGGTGGGCGAGGTCGGCCCAGCGCCAGCCGCGGCTCCGGGTCTCGCGCCAGAACGAGTGGGCGCTGGGGCCGAGCCCGATCATGGTCTGGTGCGTCCAGTAGCCCTCGTTGTGGCGCGACCGGTGGCCGGGGCGCGCGAACGACGAGACCTCATAGTGCTCGAACCCGTGCTCGCCGAGGTAGTCGTGCGTGAACAGGAAGCGCCGGCGGAGCTCCTCGTCGCCCTCAGGCACGACGCGGCCCAGGTCCACCATCCGGCGCAGCGGCGTCTTGTCCTCGACGGTGAGGCTGTAGCACGACACGTGGCTGGCGCCCAGCCGGACGGCCTTCTGGAGGTTGGCGCCCCAGTGCTCGAACGGCTGGTCGGGCACGCCGAAGATGAGGTCGACGGACACGTCGCCGATCTCGCGCACGGCCGCTCGGACGCCGGCCTCGGCCTGGGCCGCGTCGTGGGCGCGCGTCATGAACGCGAGGTCGTCGTCGAAAAACGACTGGACGCCCAGCGACACGCGCGTCGCGCCCAGGTCTCTAGCTGCGCGGAGCCAGGCGGCGCCTTCGGGTCCGGCCAGGTCCTCGGGGTTGGCCTCGACGGTCACCTCGGCCAGGCCCGACGTGTCCCAGTGGTCGTGCGCCGCGCCGACCACGGCCGCCAGCGCGTCGGGCGAGAGCAGCGACGGCGTGCCGCCGCCGACGTAGAGCGTGGCCAGCGGCGCGCGGTCGCGGTACTCGGCGCCCAGCCGCTCGGCCTCGGCGACGAGGGCGCGCACGAAGCTGCCCTCGTCGCGATTCGTGGTCGTGACGTAGAAGTCGCAGTAGACGCAGCGCTGCGAGCAGAAGGGGACGTGGACGTAGAGGCCGGCCAAAGCGGTTCGGGGTTCGGGGTTCGGGGTTCGGGGTTCGGGGTTCGGGGTTCGGGGTTCGGGGTTCGGGGTTCGGGGTTCGG
>CANLSR010000011.1 GCA_947493945.1 uncultured bacterium
ACCGTGTCGCCGACACGGAGCTCGCCGACGGGCACCTCCGTCTCGACGCCGTCACGCCGGACGCGGGCCGTCGCCGGTGCGAGTTCGCCGAGCGCCTCGATGGCGCGGCGGGCCTTGCCCATCGCGTAGCCTTCGAGCGCGTGGCCGATGGAGAACAGGAACAGAAGCAGGCCGCCCTCGAACCACTCGCCCAGCGCGGCGGCGCCTGCGGCGGCGACCAGCATCAGGAAGTCGATCTCGAAGCGGCCTGCCCGGATCGAATCGTAGGCTTCGCGGACGGTGAACCAGCCGCCGAAGAGGTAGGCGCCGAGGAAGAGCACGAATGGGATGGTCTCCGCGACGCTGGTGAACGTCGCCAGCGCCCATCCCAAACCGACGCAGACGCCGCTCAGGACGGCGAAGATGAGCTCGGTCCGCTCGCCGAAGATGCCGCCGTGGGAGTGGCCCCCGTGCGCCCCTGGGGCGTGGTCGTGGCCGCTGTGGTCGTCGTGGCCCTCGCCGGGCGCGTGGTCGTGACCGGCGTGGTCATCGCCCTCGGCTGCGGCGACCTCCGGCGGATCGTCGCCGCGAACGGTGACACCGAGGTCCGCCAGCGCGCGGCGCAGGTCGGCCTCGCTCGTCGCCTCGCGGTCGAACTCGATGCGGACCGGGCCGGTCGCGTTCGCCTCGGCCTCGACCACTCCGGGCGCTTTCTGGATGAGCTCGGTGACGGTCCGGGCGCGGCGCTGGTGGCCGAGCCCGTCGGCGGGCCAGAGCACGTGTCCGTAGCGACTGGTGATGCGGGCGCCCGCGGCCTCGGCCGTGCGCCGCAAGCGAGGGAGCGCGACCGCACTCGGGTCGTAGTGCAGGCAGAGCTGGGCCGGGCGATCCCCGTCGGCGGGGACGACGTGGACGCGTTCGACGCCGGAGGTGGCCGCGAGCGCGTCGGTCAAGCGCGTGACGCAGGCGTCGCGAGCGTCTGGGGCGTCGGGGAGAAGGACCGGGAGGTCGAGGCGGAGAGGGTCAGGCATCAGGAGAAGGTTCGGGAGAAAGGGGCTTGTGGGCGAGGGCGGCCTCGAACAGGCCGCCGAAGAGAGCGGGCTCGCGGTGGACGAGGACGAGCCCGGCGTGGTCCAGGAGCGGTCCGAGCTGGCGGTTGAGGTCGGTGGCGACGACGCGAGCGACGGCCCCCGCCAGGCGGCGGCGGAGCGACGGGCGCTCGCCGTCGGGGAGGAACTTGTCGAAGACGGCCACGCGACCTCCGGGACGGAGCACGCGGGCGGCTTCCCGGATCGCGGCCTCGGGGTCGGGCACGACGGCGAGCAGGAGGTGCAGCAGGACCACGTCGAACGAGGCATCCGGCTGGTCGAGGGCGTGGGCGTCCAGTTCCTGGACCTCGATCCCGGTGCCGAGGCGGGCGGCCTCGGCGCGCGCGACGCGGACCATGCCCGGCGCTACGTCGCCGGCGACGACCAGCGCCTCTGGCGGGAGGTGCGCGAAGTCGAGCCCGGTCCCGCATCCGGGGATCAGCACGCGCTCGCCGGGCTGGACCTGGGCGAGCGCCAGCGACAAGCAGCGTCCGGCGTCGAGGCGCCGGACGACGGGGTCGTAGACCGGCGCATAAAGCGTGTACCGGAGGCGGTCCCAGAGGGTCGAGCGGTCGGGCATGGCTACCGGGAGAGGGCGAGGATCCGCCGTGCGCCGTGCGCCACGACGACGAAGACGAGCGCGCCCGCGATGAGGTCGGGGATCGGGGAGGCCGTCGCCCAAACCACCAGGGCCGAGGCGATCACGAGGCCGTTGACCTTGATGTCGTTGGACGTGAAGATCCACGAGGCCTCGACGTGGGCCTCACCCGGGCTACCACCTCGTGCGCGGCGCAGGACGAGGAGCGTCGCCACGTTTCCCACGAGCGCGAGCGCGGCCACGACGATCATGGTCGGCACGTCGGGCGGCGCCTCGGCCGTGACGAACCGGCGGACGACCTCGACGAGCCCGAAGACGGCGAGGCTCGCTTGCAGGTACCCGCTCCACCGCGCGAGCCGCTTCTTGCGGAGGACGGTCCCGCCGACCGCGAGCAGGCTCAGCGCGTAGACGAGGGCGTCGGCGAGCATGTCGAGCGAGTCGGCGACCAAGCCCATCGAGCCCGAGACGAGCCCGGCCGTGAGCTCGCCGACGAAGAACGCGGCGTTGATGGCGAGCGCGATCCAGAGCGGCCCGCGCTCCTGGGCGGGCTCATCGCGGAGGTCGCCAGGAGCGGCCAGACCGCTCTCGACCTCGCGGGCACCCAGGCCCAACCCGTCGAGCGCCTCGGTGACCCTCGCCTGGTCCCCCTCATGGACGACGTCGAGACGGCGAGCGGAGAGGTCGAAGCGCAGCGGCCCGACGCCCTCGACATCGGCCAGCGCCATGCGGACAAGCCGCTCCTCGGCGGCGCAGTCCATCTTCTCGACGTGATAGCGGGTCCGGGTCACGAGCGGATGAGAAACACGTTTGAGCAGGCGCTCAAACTAACAGAACGTTTGAGCCGACGTACAAACGTTCGGTGTATTGGTTTCGCGGAGGGCAGCGGGGTCGTCACGAGGGATCGGGAGCCTGCCCGGTGGCGAGGTAGGCCGCCCCGAGGAGATACGCCTCGTAGCGTACCTCCTCGGCGTGGGCCTCGACCGAGCGCCACGGCTGGATGTCCTCGTAGGCCCGGCTCGCCCCGAACGGTCGGTTGACGATCTCGCCCGCGCGGATGAGCCACTCGGGCCAGCCGTCGGGGCGACGGAGCCCGCCGACGGCGATCCGGCCGCCAGACGCGAGCGCGTCCACGGCGCGCGCGATCACGGCGGCGTGCTCGGGGACCATCTCGATCCCGAACGTCGAGAGCACGTCGTGGACGGGCTCGGGGAACGCGAACGCCCGGACGTCGGCCTCGACGAGCTCCACGTTCTCCCATCCTTCGGCCTCGACCCGCTGACGCGCCTGGGCGAGCATCCCGGGCGAGAGGTCCACACCCACGACGCGACCCGTCGGACCGACGGCCTCCACGAGGAGAGGGAGGTTGGCACCCGTGCCGCAGCAGAGGTCCACGGCCGTATCGCCGGGCGCGAGACGGAGCGCCTCGACGGCCCGGCGCCGGTAGCGCCCGCCTCCGACGAGCCCGTAGGCGGTGGCGGCCTGGTCGTAGACGGGTGCGAGCCGGTCGTAGAGTCGGCGGACGGCCTCGGGTCCGAGGACAGTGGGTTCGCCCGAGGCTGAGCGCCGGGCGCGGCGCCAGAGGAGGGCTCCGCCAGCGGCAGCAGCCAGAACGAGAGGAGTAATGCGCTTCATTGGGTTTCGGGCTGTGGTTTAGTGCTCGTGCTCGGACAGTTCGCCTCGGCTGCGGAAGCTCTTGAGCGCGAACACGCCGTCCACGACGACGCGCTCGCCCGGCTCCAGGCCCGCCGTGACCTCGACGCGGTCGCCGGTCGCCTCGCCAAGCGTGACTGCGCGACGGGCGTAGGTGCGGGGCTCGCCGTCGACCGGCACGTAGACGAATGCCTGGGCGCCGTCGCGCTCGACGGCCTCCGTAGGCACAGTGATCGCCGTGCGTCCAGCCTCAGCGCCCTCGCCCGCCTCGACGTCGAACACGACCGTCACGAACGTCTCGGGCCGGAGCTCAGCCGTCGCGTTCGTGACGCGCAGGCGGACCGTCGCCGTGCGCGTTTCGCCCGCCACCTCGGCCCCGACGAACTGGACCACGCCCCGGTAGCGCCGCCCGCCGGGCGCCTCGACCACGGCCACGTCGCCCTGGCCGATGACGACCGCGGCGGCCGGGTCGATGCTAGCGTCGGCGTAGACCTGGCCGGGCGCGATGACCTCGTAGAGCGGGGCGCTGGCCTGGACGAAGGCGCCGAGCTCAGCCTGGCGCTCGGACACGACGCCCGAGATGGGCGTCGCGACCGTCACGCGGCCCGTGACGCCGCCCGGCCCCGACGGAATCGAGCCGCCGTGGGCGCGGACCTCGCCCGCGAGCGCGGCGGCCTGCGCCTGGGTCGCGCTCGCGTCGGCGACGGCCTGCTCCAGGAGCGTGCCCGAGATGAGGTCCTCGGCGGCGAGCTGGCGACTGCGGTCGAGCTGCTGGCGGGCCTGCGTCACGCGCGCCTGGGCCTGGAGGTACTCGCCCTGCAAGCGGGCCACCTCGGGGCTCTCGATGGCGGCGACGGCGGCGCCCCGGCGGACGGCCTGGCCTTCGGCCGCGAGGAGCTGCACGACGCGTCCGTCCACGAGCGCGCCGACCTGGGCGCGGCCGGTCTCGGTCGGCACGATGCGCGCGGGCACGCGGAGCTCGGCCGCCAGAGGCGACGCCTGGACGACGGCGGTCTCGATCTCGGTGGCAGCGGCCTGCGCCTCGGTGAGCGTGATCTCGTCGCCGTGGTCGTCGGCCTCGCCAGAGGCTTCGTCGTCGGAGTGAGCGCCGGGCGCCTCACCGGCGTGGTCGTCGATGGCCTCGGTGTCGGAGCCGCAGCCCGCGAGGGGAACGGCGAAGAGGAGAGCGAGCAGAAGGAGTCGGTTCATCGGAGTCGGGGTCAGAGGTCTGGGTCGCCAGAGGCCTCGGGAGGGTCTAGAAAGAGGGGTCGAGGAGCGCGTCGATCTCGGCCCGCAGACGGGCGGCGTCGAGGCGGACGTCGAGCGCGTCGGCGCGCGTCTGGAGCAGCGCCGTCTGCGCTTGCAGCACTTCGAGGTAGGTGGCCGCGCCCTCGCGGCGGAGCCGGATGGAGATGGCGTAGGCGCGCTCGGCCTGGGGCACCAGGCGCTCCTCGTAGAGCCGGACCTGCTCGGCGTCGGCGCGGAGCCGGGCGACGCGGGTGCGGAGGTCGACCGCCAGCCCGACGAGGAGCCGGTCACGCTCGAAGCGGGCCACCTCGACGGCCGCGGCGGCGGCCCGGTCGGGCGCGTCGTTCGCGCGCCGCGCCAGAGGCACGGACACGCCGACACGTCCCCCGAGAAAGCCGACGGCGCCGCCTTCGGTCTGGAGCGCCGCCTCGGCCCCGAACGACGGCAGCCGCTCGGTGCGGACCGCTCGGGCCTCCGCTTGGGCGACTCGGACGGCCGCCTCGGCCGCAGCGATCCGGGGGTTGGCCCGGGCCAGGAGCGAGTCGAGCGCACCGGTCGCAGCCAGCCGGTCGAGGTCGGGGAGGCCGGCGTCGAGCGGCCCGTCGGGAAGCGTGTCTGCGAGCTCGACCGGGTCGCGGGCGGCGAGAAGCGTCCGAAGGACGGACCGCGCGGACTGCGCCTGCCCGGCGGCCTGGGCGCGGGCGCGCTCGGCCTGCGCGAGCGCCACCTCGGCCTGGAGCGGCTCCAGCGCGCCGGTCGCCTCCAGCTCGAACCGGCGGTTCGAGGCGTAGGCGAACCCCTGGGCGACGGTGACCGACGAGTCTGCGAGCGCCAGGCGGGCGTCCGCGAAGACGACCTCGACGTAGGCGAGGGCCGCTCGGAGCCGCACGCCTCGGCGGAGCGCGTCGCGTTCGACCTCGGACTGGCGAAGAAGCGCGTCGGCCGCGCCGCGCTGGGCCTGGTAGTAGGCCGGGAGCCGGAACGACTGCGCCGCGCCCACGCTCGTCTCGGTCCCACCGAACCCGCCGTCGAGGGTCGGGACGCGGTCGACGCCCAGGAAGAACTCCGTCGCGGGCAGGATGCCCGCGCTCTCGCGCCGGGCGGCCTCGCGCGCGATGGCGGCCGTGCCAATCGAGAGCTCGGGCGCGACGGCCTCGGCCTGGTCGAGCGCCTCGGCGAGCGTCAACCCTCCGGTGGGGAGCCGGGGCACGTCTTGGGCCTGCGCGGCCCCAGCCCCGAGGAGGAGCACGATAGCGAGCGCGGGTCCAAGCCCTGGGCGGCGTCGGGGCGCCGGATCCCCCAGCGCGTCGCCGTGCGGGTCGGCGCGGCGTACGACCGGAGCCGTCGGCGCCCAGTCCGACGCGATCTCGGCGTCGAGTTGGCGGTCGAGGTCAGCGTCGGCCTCGTCGCCCGGCGGGAGCGGGTCGGGCGCCTGGCCCGAGCCGATCCAGGCGTAGACGGTCGGGAGCACGAAGAGCGTCAGGACCGTGCTCGTGAGCAGGCCGCCGATCACGACGGCCGCCAGAGGCCGCTGGACCTCGGACCCGGCGCCGCTGCCCAGGAGCATCGGCATGAACCCGATGCCCGCGAGCGTGGCCGTCGTCACGACGGCGCGGAGCCGCTCGTCGGCGCCCGCGAGGACGGCCTCGTGAAGCGGCAGCCCGTGGCCCTCGAACTTGCGGATGGCGCCGACCATCACGAGCCCGTTGAGGACCGCGATGCCGAAGAGGGCGATAAAGCCCACGCCCGCCGAGATCGAGAACGGGAGCCCGAGCGCGTAGAGCATCGCGACCCCGCCGACGATCGACATCGGCACGCAAAGGTAGATGATCGCCGCGAGGCGCATCGACCCGAACGTCTGGAAGAGGAGCACGAAGATCAAGACGAGCGCCAGCGGGACGACGAGCGCGAGCCGGGCGGTCGCCGCCTCCAGGTTCTCGAACTGGCCGCCGTAGTCGACCCGGTAGCCGGGCGGGAGCGCGACCTCGGACTGGATGCGTGCCTGGACGTCCTCGACGAACGACGCCAGGTCGCGGCCCGTCACGTTGGACTGGACCGAGACGAAGCGGCTGCCCTCCTCGCGCGAGACGGACACCGGCCCGGAGTCGACCGTGACCGACGCGAGCGCCGAGAGCGGCACGCGCGCGCCGGTCGGCGTCACGACGGGCAGCGCCTCGACGGCGGCCGGGCTACTCCGCGTGCCCTCGGCAAAGCGGACGACGAGGTCGAAGCGGCGCTCGCCCTCGTAGACCTCGCCCGCGACCGACCCGCCGACGGCCGTCTGGACGATCTGGTTGATGGCCGCGACGGTGAGCCCGTAGCGCGCGAGCGCCGCGCGGTCGGGGCGGATGACGAGCTGCGGCGAGCCGGTCGTCTGGTCCATCGACACCGACGACGCGCCGGGCGTCTCCTGGACGATCCGCTGCACCTGCTCCGCGAGCGGCGTGAGTTCGTCGTAGCTCTCGCCAAAGAGCTTGACCACGACGTCGCCCCGCGCCCCCGCGATGAGCTCATTCGTGCGCATCTCGATGGGCTGGTAGAACTGGACGCCGGCCGGCACGTCCTCGACGGCCTCCTGCATGGCGGCCACCAGCTCGGGCTTCGTCCGGCGGTCGCCGTCGACCTCGGGCCACTCGTCCCTGGGCTTGAGGATGACGTAGGCGTCGGTGATCTCGACGCCCATCGGGTCGGTCGAGATCTCGGCGCGGCCCGTGTTGCCGACGACGGTCTCGACCTCGTCGAAGGCCATCAGCCGCTGCTCGACGTCGCCCGCGATCTCGACGGACTCGGTCAGCGACACGCTCGGGAGCCGGATGATCTGGACGGCGATGTCGCCCTCGTCCAGGCGCGGGACGAACTCGGCGCCCAGCCCACCGAAGCTGGCGACGGCCACGGCGAAGAGCACGGCGGCGCCCCCGACCACGACCGTACGCATCCCGATCGCGCGGTCGAGGAGCGGCCGGTAGATCTTGTGGAGCCAGGTGATGATGGGCGAGTGCTTGACGGGCTTCTCCGGGTCGAACACCAGCGAGCACATGACGGGCACGTAGGTGATCGAGAGCAGGACGGCGCCCAGGAGCGCGAAGCTCACCGTCATCGCCATCGGCGCGAACAGCTTGCCCTCGATGCCGCGCAGGAAGAGGATGGGGAGGTAGACGACGAGGATGATGACCTCGCCGAACTGGGCCACCTTGCGGACCTCCAGCGTCCCCTCGTAGACCAGGTCGCGGAAGGCCTCCTTCGACAGCCTGCCGCGGCCGTCCTTCTGCATCACCCCGATCCGCCTCAGGACGTTCTCGACGATGATGAGCGAGCCGTCGACGACGAGCCCGAAGTCGATGGCGCCCAGGCTCATGAGGTTCGCGCTCTGGCCCGTGAGCCACATCCCGATAAAGGCGAACATCATCGCGAGCGGGATCACGCTCGCGAGCACCAGCCCGGCGCGGAGGTTGACGAGCAGGATGAGGAGCACCACGATGACCAGGAGCGCGCCCTCGGCGAGGTGCTTGCCGACCGTCCCGATGGTGCGGTCCACGAGCGCCGTGCGGTCGTAGTACGGCACGATCTCGACGCCCTCGGGAAGCGCCCGCTGGATCTCCTCGATCCGGTCCTTGACGGCAGACACCACGACGCGGGCGTTTGCGCCTTTGAGCTGCAACGCGAACCCGGTCACGACCTCGCCCTCGCCGTCCTGGGTCGCCGCGCCGAACCGGACGGCCGGGCCGAGCGTGATCTCGGCCACGTCGCCGAGCGTGACCGGTGTGCCGCCGCGCGTGGCGACGACGGACTGGCGAAGGTCGTCCATCGACTGCACGAGCCCGTCGGTGCGCACCGCCAGTTGCTCGGGGCCGGTCTCGATCGTGGCCGCGCCCGCGTTCCCGGACGCCTCGGCCGTCGCGTCGAACACCTCGCGGAGCGTGAGCCCGTAGCCCGCGAGCCGGTCGGGGTCGACGAGCACCTGGTACTGCTTGAGGTACCCGCCGATGGAGTTGACCTCGGCGAGGCCGGGCACGCCCAGGAGCTGGCGGCGGACGATCCAGTCCTGGATGGTCCGGAGCTCCATCGGCGAGTAGCGGCCCGTCGTGTCGCGGAGCGTGTAGCGGAACACCTCGCCGAGACCCGTCGAAACCGGCCCGAGCTCGGGCGTCTCGGCGCCCGGCGGGAGCTCGTCTTCGATGCCCCTCAGCTGCTCCAGGATGAGCTGGCGGGCGAAGTAGGTGTCGACGCCGTCCTCGAAGACGACGGTGATGACGGAGATGCCCTGGCGAGAGAGCGAGCGGAGCTCGACGAGGTCGGGGAGCGACTTCAAGGCCAGCTCGACGGGGACGCTCACGAACCGCTCGACTTCGAGCGGGCTGAGGGCCGGGGCCTGCGTCAGGACCTGGACCTGGTTGTTGGTGACGTCGGGGACGGCGTCGACCGGGAGTTGGGTGGCGGCGTAGAGGCCGGCGGCGACGAGGCCGACGGTGGCGAACAAGACGAGCACTCGCTGGCGGAGCGAGAACGCGACGATGCGATCGAACATGGGGGGACCGAGAACCGGGGAGGACGGGGTCCCGCCAGCCGTAGGGCGACGACGCACACGACGTGCGTCCGCCAGCGGTGGGCGGGAAGTCGGCCACGTCTCCAACAGACGTGGCGGTCCACACGGGTCGGCGCTCTACGCGACCGAGGCAGACGACCTCAGTTCGCGGACAGACCTATCCCATCGTGCGGACGGTCCTAGGCGAGGGGGACGTGGTCCAGCCCCAACGGCTCGACCTCAGGCGGGGCGTCCGCGACGTACGCGAACTCGGTGGGCTCGGACGCCGGGCGAACGCCGGCGTCTGGGACGATGCCGGTCGGCGCGAACACGACGTGGCACAGGCAGTCGGCAAAGGTGCCCTCCTCGTGCTCGTGGTCCCCTTCGTCGTGGGAGTCACCTGGCGCGGGCACGTCGTGCCCGCCCTGCGCGACGCGGGCGTCGGTGTGCGTCTCGCCGGTCTCGGCCGCGAGCGCCTCGTCGGCGCACGCGACGAGGTCCGTCGTCTGGACGACGACGAGGACCGCGAGAAGCGCGGCGAGCGAGGGCAGGAGGCGGCGGAGCGTGGTCATGCGTCGAGAGCCAACGGGGTATCGGCAGCTGACGTTTCGTTCTCAACCGCTCCTTCGGCGACGTGCTCGGCGGCCACGCTCAGGAGCGCGGCCACGTGGTCATCGTCGAGCCGGTGGTAGACCATCTTCCCGTCGCGCTCGCTCGCGACGAGCCGGAGCGCGCGGAGGCCGCGGAGCTGGTGGCTCACGGCCGACTCGGTCACGCCGAGCGTGGCCGCGAGGTCGCAGGTGCAGAGCGGCCCGGCCTGGAGGGCTGCGAGGAGCCGGAGCCGGGTGGGGTCGCCCAGCGCGGCGAAGAGCGCCTGGGCGCCGTCGAGGCGCTCAGCGCGGTCCGCCAGCGAGGCACGAGCGGCGTCGACCGCATCGGGGTGGATGCAGCGGACATCGCAGGCGTTGGGATCGGCTGACGTTTGACTCATGGCTCAAACGTAGTGTACCCTCTCCCCTGCCGCCGTGTCAACGAGAGGGATTCGATTCGCGGGTGGTTCACTGACTTAGTCGACGGTGAGGCGGCGGGCATTGACGGCCACGACGACGGTCGACAGGCTCATGAGCACGGCGCCGACGGCGGGGCTGAGGACGATGCCCCACGGCGCGAGCACGCCCGCGGCGAGCGGGATGGCGACGATGTTGTAGCCCGCGGCCCACCAGAGGTTTTGGACCATCTTGCGGTAGGTGGCACGCGCGAGCGCGATGACGCGGACGGCGGCGCGAGGGTCGCTTTCCACGAGCACGATGTCAGCCGTCTCGACGGCCACGTTGGTGCCTGCGCCCACGGCCAGGCCCACGTCAGCGGTCGCGAGCGCGGGCGCGTCGTTGACGCCGTCGCCGGTCATGGCGACGACGTGGCCCTCGGCCTGGAGCTTCCGGATCTCGTCGCTCTTGCCATCCGGGAGGACCTCGGCGATGACGCGGTCGATGCCGAGCTGGCGGGCGACGTGGTCGGCGACCTCCTGCTTGTCGCCGGTGAGCATGACGGCCGACAGCCCGAGCTCGTGCAAGCGGTCGATGGCCTCGCGCGACTCGGGGCGGACGACGTCGTCGAGCGCGAGGGCACCGAGGGGGCGGGCGTCCTCCCCCTCCCCATCCACGACGTAGACGACGGTCTGGCCCTCCCGTCCGAGGCGGTCGGCGGAGGTCCAGACGGCGTCGGGGAAGCGGACGCCCTCGGCCTGGACGGCGCCGGGGCTCAGGATCTGGACCGTCCGCCCGTCGACGGTCGCGCGGACGCCCTTGCCGGTGATGGCCTGGAAGTCCTGGACGGCGGGGAGCGCGAGGCCGCGGTCCTGGGCGGAGCGGACGACGCCGGCGGCGATGGGGTGCTCGCTGCCCCCCTCGACGGCGGCGGCGGTCGCCAGGAGATCGTCCTCGGACACATCGGGGGCCAGCAGGATCTCGGTTACGCCGAAGCGGCCCTCGGTAAGCGTGCCGGTCTTGTCGAAGACGAGCGTGTCGAGGTTGCGGGCGTTCTCGAAGGCCGCGCGGTCGCGGACGAGGAGCCCGTTGCGGGCGCTGATCGACGTCGAGACGGCGACGACGAGCGGGATGGCGAGCCCGAGCGCGTGGGGGCACGCGATAACCATGACGGTCACGGCCCGCTCGATGGCGAACGCCAGCGGCCCGTCGGTGAGCAGCCACCACGCCAGGAAGGTGAGCGCGCCGACGGTGATGGCGGTGAGGGTGAGGTAGAAGGCCGCGCGGTTGGCGAGGTCCTGCGTCTTCGACTTCGAGGCCTGCGCCTCGCGCACGAGCGTGACGACCTGGCTGAGGTAGGCGTCGGCGCCGGTCTTGGTGACCTCGACGGTGAGCGAGCCCGAGCCGTTGACCGAGCCCGCGATCAGCTCGTCGCCCTGGCCCTTTTCGACGGGCACGGACTCGCCCGTGAGCGCGGCCTGGTTGACGGCCGAGCGGCCGTCGACGACGGTCCCGTCGGCGGGGACCTTCTCGCTCGCCTTGACCAGGATGCGGTCGCCGGGGCGGAGGTGGTCCGTGGGCACGTCCTCGACGTCGCCCGCCTCGGTGAGGCGGTGGGCCTCGTCGGGCATGAGCCGGGCCAGCTCTTCGAGCGCGCGGCTCGCCCCCATCACGCTCCGCATCTCCACCCAGTGCCCGACGAGCATGAGGTCGACGAGCGTGGCGGTCTCCCAGAAAAAGAGATTGCCCTCGAGCCCGAGCACGACGGCGACCGAGTACACGAAGGCGACCGTGATGGCGAGGGCGACGAGCGTCATCATGCCCGGCCGGCCCTTCGCGAGGTCGTCCTTCGCGCCGGTCAGGAACGGCCAGCCGCCGTAGCCCCAGACGACGGCCGCGAGCGCGGTGAGCACCCAGACGGAGCCCGGGAACGTCCACTCGACGCCGGCCCACATCTGGAGCATGGGGCTGAGCGCGAGGATGGGGACGGTGAGCCCGAGGCAGACCCAGAAGCGGCGCTTGAAGTCCTCGACCATCATCGCGTGGTGGTCGTGGTGCCCGCCAGAGGCCCCTCCCCCACCGTGGCCCATCTCTGAATGGTCCATCCCCTCGTGATCCATCGCCCCGCCGTCGGGGGCGCCCTCGTCCATCGCAGCGTGCTCTTCGGGCGTATGGCCCATCGCCGCGTGGTCTACGCCGTCGCTCGGAGCCGGGCCGTGGCCCGCCTCGTGGGCGTGCTCGCGACCGTCGTGCTCTTCGACGGGTCCTGTGTGGCCGTCGGCGTGCGATCCGTGGGGGCCTTCGTGGGCGGCCTCTCGCAGCTCGGCCTGCTTGAGGCCAGGGAGGTCGGTGGAGTCGTGGTCGTGGTCCATAAGTCGAGGCGGGTCGTTCGAGACCGAACGCTGCCCAGACCAGGAGGGTCGCCCCTCAACCTGAAAAGGCACTCAGGTTGGCTGCGTGTGCGGCCTTTCGACGACGAGACGGATCTAGTTCCGCGCGGAGGACCAGTGGACGGCGGCAACGCGCCAGCCGTCGGGGGTCCGCTTCATGACGAGGAGCTCGGCCATCTCCACGTCGCCGATGCGTTGCGTAGAGGCGACCCAGGCGGCGTCCCCGGCGACGCCGGTGCGGCGGTAGAGCGGCTCGGGCGTGGTGCCGGACAAGAACTCGGCGTCGCGGGCGAAGTGGTGCGAGAGGTACTCGGCGCGCGACTCGTGGGCGCCGCCCTCCAGGACGACGGCGTCGGGTGCGAGGAGCGCCTCCATCCCGGCGCGGTCGCCCGCGGCGAGGGCGGCGTGGAAGCGGTCGGCGGTGGCCGAAGCGGCGAACTCGGCCTCGCCGACGGTCGGCGTGGCCGGGCGCTCGTCGCCGTTTTGGACGCCCGCGTTGCGGCGCTGCATCGCGACGCCCTCGGCGTGGTCCATGCCCGCCATCTGCGAGTGGTTCGCTGCGCGGTCGGCTTCGCCGGTCATCCCTTCCATCTGACTATGGTCCATCGAGCCGTGGTCCATGCCCTCCATCTGGCCGTGGTCCATCGAGCCGTGGTCCATCTGGCCCATGCCCGGCATCCCGCCCGGCATGGCCTCCATCATCCGGCGCATCTCCGGGTCGGCCATCATGCGCTGGTGGACGGCGGGGGTCGCCATGAGACGGGCGTGGGCGGCCTCCATCCGAGCCATGAACGCCGCGTGGGCCTCCGGTGTCATGCCCTGCATCCGCTCGCGCATCCGGGCCATCATGGCGGCGCGGGCGTCGGCGTCCATGGGCATCTCGTGGTCCATGCCCTGCATCTGGCCGTGGTCCATGCCCGAGTGGTCCATCCCAGGCATCATCTCGGCCATGAGCGCCTGCATCTCGGGGTCGGCCATCATGGCCGCGTGGACCTCGGGGTCGGCCATCATGCGCTGGTGGAGCGCTATCATGGCGTCGTGGTCCATGCCCTGCATCTGGGAGTGATCCATCTGCGAGTGGTCCACCGTGCCCGTCGGGGGCGCGTGGCCGTGGTCGCCGTGCTGCTGAGCGAGGGTGGCGGGCGCGGCCAGCAAAGCGGCGCCGAGAAGGAGCGTGCGAGTCGTGTTCATCGGGGTGGGGGTCGTAGGGGGAAGGGTGGGGCTAGCGCCAGAGCCGGAGGCCGAAGACGACGAACGCCTCCGACGTCGGCTCGCCCTCGGCGCGGGCGAAGTCGCGGGCCTCGCCGAAGCGGTTTAGCCACGAGACGCCGACGTAGGGGGCCACCTCGCGCCGGATCTCGTAGCGCAGGCGGAGGCCGACCTCGACGTCGTTGAGGCCCGAGCCGACGCCCCAGTCCTCGACGCTCTGGACGGCTAGGCCGATCTCAGCCTCGGGCTGGAGCACGAGCCGCTGGGTGAGCAGCAGGTCGTAGGAGCCCTCCAGCCGGGCGGAGACGTCGCCCTTGTACGAAACGAAGAGGGCGGGCTCGACCTCGAAGAAGTAGGGCGCGAGCCCTTCCAGCCCGACGACGAGCTGGGGCCGGGCTCGGAGGTCGCCGTCGCCGAACTCGGTGTCGAGGCGGAGGCCCGCCTGGGCCTCGAAGTACTCGGTGACGAGGCGGCTGTAGAGCGCCTGCACCTCGGCCTCGCCCTCGCCGTCGGCGATCAGCCCTTCGCCCTCGCCCTTGAGGTAGAACTTGGTGTAGTCGTTGCCGATGCGGTAGAACCCTTCCAGGCGCGCCGGGACGCCCGAGGCGGCCGGGGCGACCTCGAAGAGGTCCAGGAGGGCAAGCGAGTAGAGGGTCTGGTCGGCCGCGGCGACAGCGCCGGGGCGGAAGTCGGGGTACTCGGGGAACGGGGGCGCGTTGGCTTCGCCGTCCCCTTCGGTGGTTTGGGCGCTGGCGGGCAGCGCCAGCGCGGCGAGGAGGACGGCGAGGAGAAAGCGGGACATGGGTGCGGTCGGGCAGGAGATGCGGTCGGCGCGGGCGTTAGCCCCGGGCGAGGTCGTGGCGCGGCGGGCCGTCGGGGTAGAGCGAGGCGAGCACCTCCGGGTCCCAGTCCTCGGGCCGCTGGACCATGGCGACCCTGAACATGCCGAGGTCCATGTGGTAGAGGATGTGGCAGTGGAAGGCCCACGGCCCGAGCGCGTCGACGTCGATGAGGAACGAAACCCGCTCGGCCGGCTTGACCACGATCGTGTGGACGCGGGGGATGTAGTCGCCGTGGCCGTTCTCGAGCTCCATCCACATCCCGTGGAGGTGCATCGGGTGGTTCATCATGGTGTCGTTGACCATGGTGAGGCGGAGGCGCTCGCCGTAGACCATCGGGATGAGCGGCTCCTCGGTGTAGGTCTTGCCGTCGATCCCCCACATGTAGCGCTCCATGTTGCCGGTCAGGTGGAGCTCGATCTCGCGGTCCGGGGCGCGCCTTGGCTCGGGGTGGAGCGCCTTCAGGTCGGTGTAGGCGAGGACGCGGCGGCCGTCGTCGCCCAACCCGACGCCGGGCTCGTGCAGGCGCGAGCGCGTCTGCATCGGGGCCATCGCGTTAGCGAGGCCGTGGTCGTCAGGCCCGTGCATCGTGGACTCGGGGAGCGAGCCCGGCGCCCGCAGGCCGGTCCGGTCGACGCCGGGCGTGGCCATCTCGTGGCCCATCGCCGCGTGGTCTGGGCTGGCGGCGGGGGCGTCGCCGTGGCCGCTGTGGTCCATGCTGCCCATCGCACCGCCAGCGGCCGCGCCGCCGGACATGTCCATGGCCCCGTGGTCCATCCCCTCGTGGCCCATCGCGCCGTGGTCCATGCCCATGTCCATCATGGTCAGCGTCGGGCGCTCGCGCTCGGCGGGGACCGGCGCCGTCATGCCGGGCCGGGGGGCCAGGGTGCCGCGCGCGTAGCCCGAGCGGTCCATCGACTCGGCAAAGAGGGTGTACGCCCGGTCGCCGGGCTCGACGATGACGTCGTAGGTCTCGGCGATGCCGATCCGGAACTCCTCGACGGCGACGGGCTGGACGTGCTGGCCGTTGACCTGGACGACGGTCAGGTCGAGGCCGGGGATGCGGACGTCGTAGAACGTGCCGGCGCTCGCGTTGACGAACCGGAGGCGGACGCGCTCGCCGGGCCGGAACTGGCCGTACCAGCCCGGGTCGGGGGCCTGCCCGTTCATCAGGAACGTGTACGTCGCCCCCGTGATGTCCATGATGTCGGAGGGGTCCATCCGCATCCGCTGCCAATCGAGGCGCTCCCCGACGCTCATGCCGTCGCCGCCCAGGAGCCCCGCGACCGTCTGGCGCTGGTAGTTGTAGTAGTTCGCGCGCTTCTTGAGGTTGGCGAGCACGTCGTGCGGGTTCTCGAACGTCCAGTCCGACAAGACGACGATCATCTCGCGGTCGAACGGCGCCGGGTCAGGCCCGGCGGGGTCGATCACGAGCGGCGCGTAGTGGCCGAGCTGCTCCTGGAACGCCGAGTGGCTGTGGCACCAGTACGTCCCGTATTGGCGGATCGGGAAGCGGTACTCGAACGTCGACCGCGCCCCGATGCCGGGGAAGTTGACGTGCGGCACGCCGTCCATGGCGTTGGGCAGGATGAGCCCGTGCCAGTGGATGGACGTCATCTCGTCCAGCTTGTTGTGGACACGGATGACGGCCTCGTCGCCCTCGGTGAACCGCAGGAGCGGGCCGGGGACCGACCCGTTCATGGTGACGGCCGTGCCGGTCCGGCCGCCGAAGGCGAGCCGCGTCCGGTCGATCGTGAGGTCGTACTCGACCAGGCCGGGCCGGCGGACGGTGGGCGCCAGGCCCTCGACACGGTTAGGGCCGAGGGTGAGCGCCGAGCGCGCCCAGGCCGGGGTCATCGCGCTTAGACCCGCGAGGGCGCCGAAGGCGGAGGCGTTGCGGAGGAAGAGTCGGCGGTCCATCGGAGGAATGAGTCGAGTGCTGGGTCTGGTACGGGCCGGGGCCGCAGCGGTGCGGGCCCGGGCCTTAAAAGGCGCTAAGGTGGGCGGCGAAGAGCGCGCGAAGGGTCTGGCTAGCCGTCGTGCCCCCCTGCGTGGCCGTCGTGATTCATCGGCGTCCCGTCGCCCATCGTGTGCTCGCCGTCCATCGGCATGTCGCCGTGCATCGGGGTCCCGTCGTCCATGGTGCGCTCGCCTTCGGGGTGGTCCGGTGGGGCGGGCACGGCGGGGCCAGGCTCGACGGGGGCGAGGGGCGGCGGGGGCGCCGTGGTGTGCGTCGGTTCGTCCGGCGCCTCGGCGGTCGGCTCCGCAGCGTCTGGCGAGAGGTCGGGCTCTACGTCGGGGATCGACGGCCCCTCGCTGCGGGGAGCCTCGGGGGGCGGACCAACTGCGGCATCGTCGGAGCCGCAGGCGGACAGGGTGACAAGCGAGAGGAAGAGGGCGAGCGTGCGCATGGGGAGGGGGAGATGGGGGACGCCAGAGGCGGTCTGGCGGACTACTCGACCGGAGTGGCCGAGAGAGCGAGGACGCGGACGGTGCCCCGGCCGTCGAGGCGGAGTCCGACGCGCCCGGGCGAAGCCGCGTCGGCGTGGGGGTGCGTGAGCTGCTCGCCGCCGAGGTAGCCGCGGAAGTGGGTGCCGACGGCATAGGCCTTGACCTCGGCGGTGCCGTCGAGCGGCGCTGTCCCGCTGTCCAGGGTGGTCTCGTTGCCGCCTTCGACGCGGCCCTGGCGGAGGGTCACGTCGCCCGAGGCCGGGCGGTCGAGGGCGAGGAAGTCGAAGGTCTGGGCGTCCTGGACGTGGTGGACGAGGGCGGCGGTGCCAGTAAAGCCGGACAGGTCGAGCGTGGCGCGCACTTCGAGGTCGCCGAGGGTGTCGGGCAGCAAGGCGAGCGTGGGCTGACCGGACGTGACGGTGAAGGCGGAGCCCTGAGCGGGCGCGCCCGCGAGCACGTCGAGGCGGGCCGCGACGGACGTGTCTGGTGGGGCTGACATGTCCATTCCCTCCATTCCGGCGTGGGCATCGCCCGAGGCTGCGGCCACAGCCACGCCGTACTGGTAGACCATCTGCCCGCCGCGCTCGGCGGTCTGCTGCACCAGGAACAGGCTCACGAGGCCGAGCGCCGCCAGCGGCAGGTGGACGGCCAGGCGGCGCTCGCGGTCGGTTCGGAGCGCGACCACGCGGACGAGCGCGTAGAGTCCCGCGAACCAGACCAGGTACTCGGCCCAGTCGGCGTGAGCGTTGAGCGTCGTGAGCGCCTGGGCGGGGAGGTCGAGCTCGTCGGAGGCGTCGCGGCCGGTGAGGAAGGCGACGGCAGCCCCGAGCGCGCCGAGGGCGTAGAGCCCGACGGCCGAGGCCCGTACCCAGGGGTACGTCTTGCGCACGGCGAGCGCGATGGCGTCGACCAGGGCGGCCACGACCAGGAGCGCGATCGGGAAGTGGACGACGAGCGGGTGGACGTTGGGGGCCCAGTCGGGGAGCATGGAGGGCTACCGGGAAGGAGAGTGGCCGAGGTGGCGGAGAGAGGGCGGCGCGAGGGCGCGCCCGACGGCGACGGTGGCAGCGGAGAGGGCGACGAACCAGAGGACGACGACGAGGGCCATGGGACCGGGGTCTGTGAGGGGAGGGAACGGATCGGCGGCTGAGGTGAGGCTTTGCGGGACCTGAAAAGGTGTTAAGGTGCCGGTTCTGGCCCCATTCCATCGGTATCCCATGGGCTCCCCTTTTCCCGACGTCCCCATGTGGGTCCTGCTCATCGAAGACGAGGCCCGCCTGGCCGACTCCGTCCGCCGCGGGCTGGAGGAGGAGGGCTACCGCGTCGACGTGGCGGGCGACGCCGAGGCGGGCGAGCGGCTCGCTCTGGCGAACGCCTACGACGCCTTCGTCGTCGACTGGCGGCTGCCCAAGGGCGACGGCAAGACGCTCGTCGAGCGGCTCCGCGCCGCGGGCCGCGAAGAGCCGGTCCTGATGCTGACGGCGCTCTCCGACGTGGAGCACCGCGTGGCCGGGCTCGACGCCGGGGCCGACGACTACCTCCCCAAGCCGTTCGCCTTCGAGGAGCTGGTGGCGCGGCTGCGGGCGCTGCTCCGTCGGCCCCCGCTGAGCGACCAGGAGCGGACCGTGACCGTCGGCCCGCTGCTGCTCGACGGCGAGCGCCGCAAGGTGACGATGGGCGGCCCGAGGGGCGAGGCCGTCCTCAACCTCCGCCCGAAGGAGTACGCCATGCTGGAGGTGTTCATGCGGAGCGCCGACGCGGCGTTGTCGCGGACGGTGCTCGCCGAGCGCGTCTGGGGCGACGCCCTGTTCGTGACCGACAACGCCCTCGACGTGACCGTGAGCGGGCTCCGCCAGCGGCTCGACGACGCCGTCAAGGCGTCGGGCGCCGACGGTGCGCCCCACGTCGAGACGATCCGGGGCGTGGGCTACCGGCTGGTGCCGGGTGCGGAGTGAGCGCGGTGTCGCGTTCTTCGGTCATGGCCCGACTCCTCTCGCTCCCCATCTCGGCCCGGCTCGCGCTGTGGTACGCGCTGACGCTGCTGCTGCTCTTGAGCGGGTTCGCCGTGTTCTGCTACGTCGGGTTCCACGCCGCCGCTCACCGTTCGTTCGACCGGCACCTGGACCACGAGTGGGGCGTGATCGAGCCGCTCCTCACCGTCGGTCCAGGAGGCATCTACGCCGGGCCGCTGGAGGAGACGGAGGCCGTGGCGACCCGGCTCGATGGGCCGAGCGGGACCTATGTCCGCGTGCTCTCGCCCGAGGGCCGCGTGACGTACCAGTCCGAGAACGTCGGGCGGCACCCAGCGCTGGACGTCGCCCTCCCCGAGGGGCCGGGCGTGCTCCGGCTCAGCCGGACCTGGGACGGCGAGCCCGCGCGGTCGCTCGTCGCGCCGGTCCGGGGTCCGGGCGGCGACGTGGCCGGGTACGTCGAGGTCTCGGGCGTCGAGTGGAGCCGGCACCGCGAGCTCCGCGACCTGGGGCGGATGCTGATGCTGGGGGTGGCCCTGAGCGTGCTGTTCGCGCTCGGCGCCGGGTGGTGGCTGGCGCGCCGGGCGCTGCGGCCCGTGGCCGTGCTGACCGACGCGGCCGGGCGGCTGGCGTCGGACGGCGCGAGGCTGGGCGGGCGGCTGCCGTCGGACTTCGAGACGCGTGACGAGCTGACGGACCTGGCCGAGACGTTCAACGGGTTGCTGGGGCGCCTGGAGGCCTCGGTCGAGCGCGAGCGCCGGTTCACGTCGAACGCGGCCCACGAGCTGATGACGCCGCTCGCGACGCTCAGGAGCGAGGCCGAGGTGGCGCTCCGGCGCGAGCGCGAGCCCGAGGCCTACCGCGAGACGCTGGGCCGCGTGGTCGAGGACGTGGCCGAGATGACGGGGACCGTCCAGGGGCTCTTGCACCTCGCCCGAGCGGAGTCGCTGGCGAAGACGCCCGAGGCCCGGCTCGACCTCGGCGCGCTCGTCGAGCAGCGCGTCGAGCGGGTGCGGGGCGAGGCCGCCGCGCGCGGGCTGCGGCTGGAGCTCGACGTGGACCCGGGCGTGCGGCTCGCGGCCGAGGCCGCGCCCCTCGCCGAGGTCGTGGACAACCTCGTGGGGAACGCGGTGAAGTACACGCCGGAGGGCGGGCACGTGTCGGTCCGGCTGGGGCACGCCGACGGGACGGCGCGGCTGGAGGTCGAGGACACCGGCCCTGGGTTCGACGAGGCCACGTGCGAGCGGCTGTTCGACCGGTTCTTCCGGGCGGACACGCCGGAGGTCCAGGCCGAGCCGGGGAGCGGGCTGGGGCTGGCGATCGTCAAGGCGATCGTCGAGGGGTATGGCGGGTCGGTGGGGTGCGCGAGTCCGGGGCCGGGCCAGGGGGCGACGTTCTGGGCGGTGTTGCCGTGCCTGGGCAGCGTGGGCAAGCTGCCGACCTGAGCGGGATTTCAGGTGGGGCGGGAGTCCCTGTGGAGTGGACTCCGTACTGAGGGTTTCCTCCCCCCTCGTACGCTCATGCCCTCTCCCCTGCTCGCTGTTTTGGGCGCTGCGCTCGTCGCGCTCGTGCTGGTCGATGCGTTGTGGACGACGGTGGCGCCCCGTGGGGCGGGACCGGTCGCGGGGCGGATCGGGCGCGGCGTCTACGCCGGGGCGAAGGCGCTCGGCGGCGGGCGGGCGCCGGGGTGGACGGGGCCGACGGCGCTCGTGGCCGCGTTTCTGTGGTGGGTCGGGGCGCTGTGGCTGGGGTGGTGGCTGGTGTTCTCGGCCGACCCGGGCTCGATCGTGGACCCGAAGACCGGGGCGGCGGCCGACGCCTGGTCGCGGGCCTACGTGGTGGGCACGTACCTGACGACGCTGGGGCTGGGCGCGCTGTGGGCGCCGGGGTCGGGTGCGTGGGGTGTGGTCGCGAGCGCCGTCGCGCTGAACGGGTTCGCCGTCGTGACGCTCGTCGTGACCTACGTGCTCCAGGTCGTCGGGGCGGTGACGGGCGCGCGCCAGCTCGCCGGCGCGGCGCACGCGCCCGGCGAGACGCCCCAGGCCGTCGTGACGGGCGCCTGGACGGGCTCGGGCTTCGACGGGCTGGCGACGCACCTCGCCAACCTGGTCCCGATGGTGGAGGCGCACGGGCGGCGCCACGAGGCGTACCCGGCGCTCCACTTTTTCCAGAGCCGGGAGCGGCGAACGTCGGCGCCGACCATGCTGGCCGTCCTGGACGAGGCGCTGCTGCTGCTGGCCGACTGCGTGGCGCCAGAGGCTAGACTGGCGCCGGCGGAGGTGGAGCCGCTCCGGCGCGTGCTGGGGGCGTACCTCGACACGCTGAGCGTGTCGTTCGTGGACGCGGCGGACGTGGCGCCAGAGGCTCCTTCCCTTGCGCCTTTGGCCACGGCGGGGGTGCCGGTCGTGAAGGGCAAAAAGTTCGCTCGGGCGGTGGAAGACCAGCGCCAGAGGCGGCGCTGCCTGCTGGGGCTGGTGCGGGACGCGGGGCGGGAGTGGACGGACATCCCGGTCGCGTAGCCCCTACCGGTTCGCCAGGGCACGCCGAACGGGCGCTAGGGAGTCTACTGCGCTCGCGACCGTCTCGACGACGGCCTCCACACGCGCTCTCTTGCCGCGGGGCTCGCTTTCCGCCACCCGGTCCACGACGAGGAGTCGCGTGCGCACAGAGGTCCCGTAGGGCCGGTAGACGGCTCCGCCCACCTCGACGTCCGCCCGGAGCCGGAACGGCTCGGCGTCGACGGCCTGGAAGAACGGTCGGTGTGTCGGCTTGCCCCGTTGGACGGCGGCGCTGAGCACAGCCACGAGCCGCCCGCCCGCGTCGAGGCGGCGGAGGGCCTGGAGCACGTGGGTGGTCCCGACGGTGGGCACGCGGCGGCTGCCGAGACGCCCGGCGGTCTGGGAGAAGGGCGGGTTCATGAGCACCACGTCGGCTCGGACCGCTGGAGGGAGGATGGCGTCGAGATGATCGGCGTTCTCGCGCGTGAGGGATTGGGCCGGGTCCTGCCCGGCGTCCCGGAGCAACTCCACCAGCAGGTCCGCCCGGCGACCACACAACTCGTTGGCGTGGACCGAGGCGCCAGAGGTGAGCGCGAACGTGCAGAGCGCGCCCGTCCCGGCCGAGGGTTCAAGCACTCGGTTGCCCTCCCCCAATCCGCTTACCCAGGCGCAGAGTCCCGCGTAAGCGGCGGGCGTCGAGAACTGCTGGTAGTCGTTCTGCTCCGCGGTTCGGCGCGTCTGGCTGGGCAGGAGCGCCGAGAGCCGCTCGACCTCGGCGAGCGCGTCGCGGGCGCCAGAGGCCTCTGGCGGGATATGCCCGACGGTGCGGAGCAGGTAGAGGTGGAGGCCGAGCTCGGCGGCGTCGTAGGCGTCGCGGGGCGTGAAGGCGCCCTCGGCGAGGGCCCCGCCGTAGGCGTCGGCGGCGAGGGCGAACAGGTCGCGTGCGGTGAGCCGCTCGGATGCCGAGATGGCGCGTTCGACCTCACGCGCGAGGGCATGGCCGGCGTCGGTGTTCAGGATCGGTGTCATGGTCGCGGAGGTGTGTGGACGGGGCGTCGCCCCCGCCGTCCCGGCCACACGGCGCCTGCCTCAGATTCCCACTCACGGCCCCCCGTGAATGCCCCTTCACGTGCCCCACCAGGCGCCCGCCCGCCCGGCGCACACGAGGCCCAGGCCCCAGCCCTGGGGCGGCGTGACGCCCGACGGGAGCCAGACGAGAGCGGGAACACCCAGGCCGAGCGCGAGCGCCAGCGAAGCCCACGACCCGGAGCCGAAGCCCGCGAAGCAGGCCGCCGAAGAGGGGGACGGCGCCAGCCCCCGAGGGCACGCCCGACCCGGCGCGGACACCCAGAGCGCCGAAGACCCCGCCCCGGCCACGTGCCGGACCACGGCGGTGGACCGACGCGCGAAGCTGCCCCGACCCCGCCCGAAGCGCGCGGCGCGGAAGACGAGAGCCGACGGCACCCCACGGGCCACCCGGTCAATGCCCGACGCGCAGCCGGTGACGACGGTGGCACCCGAGGCGAGCTGGCCGACCGCCCACGTGACGGCCCGAAGGCAGCCGGGCGACGCGGCGCGGCTGCCGGAGACCCCGATGACGCGCGCGGAACGCAGGAGACCGGCGACGGCCGAGACGGGAGGGGGAGCAGGCATGGCGAACGAGGCGAGTGGAGAGGGCGCCCCGTGCTGGGGGGCGACGCTGCCTGCCGAGGCGCGACGGAGGGGATTGCAAAGCGGATCGCAGATCCGCGGGGCCGCCCAGAGCCACGCACAGTGGAGCCCACCCACGGATGTGGAGGGCGGAGCAAGCATGGCGAGGACGGAGGCGCAGCCGTCCCTTGCGAGACCCGAGGCGTGCCCGAGCGTCTGGCAGCCCCCAGTCCGGGCGTCCCCAGCCGCTGCTCACGCCAACCGTTCCCCTGAACCGCCAGACTGCTAGGGCCCGTCACGTAAGTCCACTCTTGATCCAGTCCAGCGCGGCCGCCACGTGGAGCACGCCCAGGTAGCTCGCCGCCGTCTTCTCGTACCGCGTCGCGACCGCTCGCCACTCCTTGAGCCGACCCCACGCCTGCTCGACGCGATACCGACGCCGGTACGCCGCCCGGTCGTAGTTGACGGCCGGATGCGTCCGGTTGGCCGGGACCACCGGCTCCGCTCCCGCCTCGGTGATCGTCGCCCGCCATGCCCGCGACGAGCACGCCCGGTCACACACGACCCGGCGCACCAGGCCGAGGCCGACCGCGAGAGCCAGCAGCGCAGGCGCAGCCTTGAGTTCAGAGCGCTGGCCGGGCAGCAACCGGAAGCCGAGCGCCCGGCCCCACCGGTCGCAGACGAGGCACGCCTTGGTCCCGAACCCGCCACGGGAGCGGCCGAGCGCGTGCGCTACCGCCCCCCTCGCGGATGTACCGTCCGCGTTGCGCCCGCCGCCTTCTGGTGGGCGCGGACGCTCGTCCCATCGAGCATGACCTCCCCGAGGTCGGCGTGCGCCGTGTCGCGGAGGTGCTCGAAGACCCGCTCCCAGACGCCGAGGGCGGACCACCGGGCGTGGAGGTTCGCCGCTCGGTGCCAGGGACCGAGTTCTGGGGGGACGGCCCGCCACTTGGCCCCGTTGCGGAGCCGCCAAACGACGGCCTCAATCGTCTGACGCTCGTCCTTCATCGGCCGGCGTCGGCGGGAGCGGACGGCGTCGAGGGCTTCTTTGAGGGCGGCCCACTCCTCATCGGTCAACTCAGCCATGGCTTCGGGGGCAGCGAGGAACCGAAGCTATCACTTACGTGACGGACCCTAGTGCACGCTCTGCCTGAAGGGTCCTTCGTCGCCTGAGATGCCCCGATATGAGGCTTGGTCCTCCTCGACACGCCGGCGTGACACGAAGGGCCCGACCGTGGGGTGGCGGTGCCGAGAGCGCCTACTTAGGCACGTGGGGCGACGTGAGCGGCGATCAGTGTCGTTGAAGGTGCCGCGCGCAAGAACTGGACGGCCAGCAAGGAGGCATGACGGAACGTGGATGGAATCCAACGCACGCAGCGACACCACCAGATTGGCGGATGGCGCGCTCTCGCGCCCTCCTGCATCGCCAGAGGCTCGGACTGGGAGCGGGGAGACGGGCGAGGGCGGCGCGTCTGACTGGGCCTGGCGGAGCCGTTTCAAACAGCGCGGCGTTCAGGTTCTATCGGGAACGCCAAGGCCGTCGAGGATCGCTTGCGCCAGGACCCGTTCCCGAAGCGCCACCCCGACCCCGAGCCCGTCAGCAAGATCCTCGGGGTCAGGGTCTCGGTCAGACGGCGGCTTCTTCGCAATCTCGTGGAGCCGGGCTTGGATCGGTTCGGACCACCACGAGGGAGCGCCTCCTTTGGGGTCGAGGCTTTTGTAGACCGCCGCGAGCGTGAGGACCCGCCCTGGGTCGTCGGGTCCGGAGAGCGCGAAAGGATCGAACCGGTCCACCGCCCGCGTAGCATCGGAGTCGAGCCCGAGGTCGTGGACCGCACGCTCGGCCGCCTCGACGGCCTCGGCTATCCCTCCGCACTCACCGGGGAGGCTGGCGACGAGCCGGGACGCGAGGACCCACGTTCGGTCGAGGAACTCCGTGAGCGGGTCGTCTTCGGACTCGTACGCCTCAACGTGCCGTGCTCCCGCACACGCGAACGCAGCGAGTTGGAGCGCGGCTCGCAGCAAGCGTCGGCGAGCGGAAATCGGATGCCAGGGCTCGCGATCGTCGGCGAGTGCGTCGAGGACGTAGCGGCGAACCCACTGCACGGCGGGTTCCTCTCCCCCATTTCGCTGAATTCCGAGGTCTCGGGAGGAAGCGCGGAGCGCCAGCAAAACGTGTCTGAGGGCGTACGCCGCGACGAAGGGGTCGTCGTTGGTTTCGGCGGTCGCGGCGCGGTCCGCCAGCCAGACGGCGACGTCAAAGGTCGGCGGATTGGACGTGGGGTTCTCGACCGACGCGTCTGCGACTGCACGGAGCACGTCGGGGCCGTCGTCAAACCTGTCCGTCAGCAGGGCGCGCGCGAGGAAGTGTGTCTTGGGGACGATCACGTCGCCGATGACGTGGACCCGTGCGGCAACGGCGGGGTCTATGTCGGCCAACGCCTGTGCGTCCTCGGCCCCGATCCACCCGACGAACCCATTGAGGCGGGGGGTCTCGCCGCTGCGGAGCCTCCACATGCCGTGGCCGAGGTCCCGGCGCAGGTCGAAGTGGACGCTTTCTAAGATGGCGAGCGCGAGGCGGTCGCGCGCCGCTTCCGCGACGGGTCCGTCGTCGGAGAGGAGTTCATCGGAGAGCGTCCGGAGGCCGTGAGCGAGGGCAGGGTCGGCGACGGCGAGGTGAAGCGTGAGGGCGCTGAGAAGGACGGGGTACAAGTCCGGCGCCTCGGCCCAGAGAAGGGTAAAGAGCGAGACCTCGACATTTTGGTGGACGCCTTCGTCGGCGGGCATGCCTGCCTCGACCCAGTCGTCGGGAGGAGCGTGTTCGTAGGCGAACGCGAGGCTCGCCGCACGGATCAACGGCGCGAGCGACTCGTCGCCCGCCCGAACTCTCCGGATCAGGTTCAGGGCGGCCAGTTCATCGCGTTCTTCGGGGATGGTGAAGTGGATCGGTTCACCGTTCGGCTCGATGGTGTAGGTCGTGTCGAGCCGCCCGTGACGCGAGAGCCGTCCGAGGCGACCGAGCGTCCGCCTCAGGAGCGGGTCAAGGGTTCCGAGAAGGTCGGACTCGAAGAGGGGCACGAGGCCGGGTAGGGCAAACCGTCCGACCCATTCTGCGGGTAGGTCGACGGGAGCGTCGAGGCCTGTCACGAAGCGTATGGTGTCGAGAACGTGGTCCTCGAAGAGCCGCGTGATGTCGATGCGATCGCCGGTCCGCCGGGCTGCAGCCCGGCCGAGCCAGCGGAGCGCCCGGTGGCGGCGCTCGACGGACTCGTCGTGGGTCGCTGGAAGGGTCTGAAGCGCCGTGATCGCAGCGTTCCAGAAGAGGAGCCGGGTGCGGTCGGCGCGGGGAGCCGAGGGGGATGGGCTTTGGGACTCGAAGACGCGCTCGGCGGCGTCCACGAACCCGTCCGCAAGAACGCCCCGCTGGTCATCGTCGAGATCGGGCAGCGACCACGCGGCGGCGATCATCCGGCCCGCGAGGGTGGCGGCGGCGCCCCTCGCGAACCCCATTCTGCGCTCGGTCCCGAGCGAGTCGGGGAGGTACATTGGAAGGGCCTCGAGGGCTGCGGCGAGGTCGCCGAACCGCCCTCTCAGCGACCCCTCCGAGCGCGGAGTGTACCGCTCGACGGCGTCCGCGAGGGTTAACGGGTGGATCGGACGGTACCCAAGGTCGAAGAGGGTCCCAGCGGTTTGGCGGGCTGATGCTTCGTCGAAGCGGCCGAGGCGCACTAGGATGTCTGCGAGGGCGACGGTCGAGACCGGGGGGAACGTCCGGGCGGCCTGCTCGAAGGCGCTCCGGAGGAGTTCCGTCCCCGCCCCTTGAAGGGTGGGTCCGCCAACCCACAGCAGAAGTGGGTAGAACCGGTCGTCGGCCCAGAGGAGGAGGCCACGCGCACGGGCGGTCTGAAGCGACTGGAGCGCCCGCGACCACACGTCGGTCATCGCCTCGAAGCCCTCCTGGTCTTCCGGGTCTAGGCCGTCGGGCGGCGACGGCGTGGGCTCCGGCTCGACCTCCACCACGTGCCCGGCGTCGACGGCGGCGGCGATCACGGTCGTCGTGGACCGGAGCCGTTCGTAGGCAGACGCGGCGAGGCGGCGGGCTTGGGATTCCCGAGCCAGGAACGACCACGACCACGGTCCGAGGCGGACGCGCTCGGCGAGGCGCTCTAGCAGTTCGGCTGCCTCCCAGTCGAGGGCGGCGAAGGGGGAGAACACGAGCGACTCCGGGATCGCGTCGAGCGGCTCGGCGTCCCCCCAGCCCGCAAACGTGTCGGGGTACGTCGCGGCGAGACGGTCTGCGTCGTCGTTCGCGACCCACCCTTCGGCGTTGAGCGTAGCGAGTAGCGTCGCGGACGAGAGCGCGAGAGGTCGGGTGGTGTCGCCCCACCCGTCGAGGTCGTCAACGTCGGTGACGTAGCGCCCGCCCGTGAGGACCGCGACGCCGAGGTCGACTCGAGCCGCACCGAGGGCCGGGTCGTCGGGGGCGACTTGCTCCACGGACTCGTCGTAGGCGACGACGGTTGGGGAGTCGGCCAGGCGATCGACGAGACCCACCGCTGGGGAGTGCCCTCGGACGAGGATGTCGTTCTCGAGACGGGCACCCTCTCGCCGGAGACCGTCGATGGTGTCCGCTGCAACGTGGACGGGGGCGGCGGCCTCAAGGAGCGCCCCGGCTCTTTCGGCCCCGAGGACGCCGAGGGTGAGGAGGGCTGTGGGGTCGGCGTACGCCCCCGTATACGTCTCGACGGCGTGGCGGGCGGACTCGAGCGTCCCCGCGGGCCAGTCGGCGAGGACGGCGAAGCCCTTGGCGTCGCGGTCTTCGGCGAGGAGGGTCCAGTGCGTCCAGTTTTCCCACGGATGCCCCGAGGCGCGGAATGTGTCGACGTACGCGAGGGCGTGGGCGGTTGAGAACCGATCGATCCACTCGCGCCGCTCACGGTCCTGTTCCTCGCGAGCGGCGTGGGCTTCAGCGAAAGCGTCGAGCGATCCTGCGAATCGCGTGAACCCTGAGGGGCCGCTCTGCGACAGGGCGCGTTCGACGTCCTCTGGGGTCTCGACCTGGACCGTCGCCGCCCCCTCAGTCATAGCGACGAAGAATCGCCCGGCCTCGCTCCCCCGCCCCGCTCCTCGCGCAGCCTTCCAGGCTTCTTGTGCGATGTCCTGCCGAGGGTCGAGGTCGTACGCCCGTGCGAGAAGGTCGAAGGCACGCGACGCCGTCGGCGGGTCAGCGGGGTGTTGGACGAGGAGAGCGCGGGCGTAGTTGACGAGGACGCCCGGAACGGCCGGCCCCGATTCGACGCGCGGTTCGAGGAACCGCTCGGCCTCGTCCGCGCGATCGAGCCGGAGGAGTGCCGCGGCGGCGTTCGTGGCGAGGCGGTCTGCCTCGGGGTGCTCGGCCGACGCCGCGACCAGACGGTCGGCGGCCTCCGAGAGCTGGCCCAGGCCTTCGAGAGCGAAGGCCTCGAACTCGGCGGCCTGGACCGCATCGGCCGGGCCGAGGTCCCGCGACGCTTCCAAGAGTGCGCCATCGTCGTGCTCCCGCCAGAGCGCCTGGGCGTGGAGCAGTCGGGAGGACCGCGAGGGGAGCGCGGCGACGAGTCGGGCCGACCAGGTGGACGCCCGGTGCTCGGGATCTTCGGGGAGGACCGGTCGGTCCGCCTCGGGGGGCGTCGCCGGGGTGTCGGCGAGCAGGCGCTCGGCGACGAACGCCAGGACCGGGACGTCGAGGGGGTATTGGGCGGCGCCCGCCAGGTCTGGGGGTCCAGCCCCCCCCTCGGCCGTCAGGAGCCACCGGTCTGCCTCCGGGACGGGCACGTCGCGGATGAGCGGAGCGGCCTCGTCGACCTGTCCCGCCCGGCGCATGAACCGGACGAGGGCTCGGAGGACGACTGCGCGGGCCTCGCGGTCGGAGCTGGAGAAGAGAGCCTCTTGGAGCGTGGAGACGACGAGGCCAGAATCCCCTGCGGTCTCGTGGGCCGCCGCGAGCAAGAGTGCCGCCTGAGTGGCGTCCAGCTCCCCTCGGTCCCGGCGGGCCGTGACGTCCTCGATGGTGGGCTCGACCGGAAAGAAAATGCTGTCGTGAACGTCCGCCGGGAGAGCGGTTCTCTCCTCAGAAAATCGCTCCCACAGCCCGTCGTCGCGGAGGAGGCGGGCGACGTCTGAGAGGACCGCTGCGGCCTGACCTCGGAGGAACGACGAGTCGGGAGCCGCGTCGAGTGCCCCCAGCGCCCGGTCGCGGACAGCGTCGGTGAGCGGACGGCGGTCGAAGTCCAGGGGAGTATGCTCCCGGACGACTCGTTCGAGCAGGCGGACCGTGAGCCGCGCCCCCTGGATCCGGCTCGATAGCAACGCCTCGTCGACGACCTCGTCCAACTGAGCGGTCGCGTCGGCGACGGCAGTGGGGTCAGAGGGGTCGAGAGTCTCGATCCGCGCCTGTACGGTCATGAACGCCGCGTCTGCTCCCGTCCGCGTAGCGAAGGCCGTCTGGACGGCCGACCAATCGCCGTCGAGGTAGGCGAGCAACGGAGCAGCCTCCTGATGCGCGTCTGAATCGGTCTCCATCTGCGCGACGAGAGCCCGGAGCGGCTCGGTCAGCCGGGCGTTGAACAAGGCGGTCGCCGCCTGCCGGTACCACTGTGGTTCGACGCCGCCGAGGGCAAGGGCCGAACGCGCGTGTGCTTTCGCGTCACCGTTCCGGCCGAGCAGGCTCGCCGCGGTCGCCGCGGCGAAGCGAACGCGCTGGCGGTACGGCCGGAGGGCGTCGGCGAGGGCACCGTCAGTCTCGTCGGCCGCGTCTAGCGCTTTGGAGACCGACACGTCGCAACGCAGCGCGAGGTCAAGCGCTCCCTCGGCGTCTCCGGCAGCGAGTCGCTCCGTCAGGTCATCGAACACCCCCTGCGCGACGGCGTCGCGGACCGACGTCGGGAGCGAGGCGTCACGGGCAAGAAGCCGGTCCAGCTTCTCATCGACGCCACGGACGTCCCGACCAACCCCTTTTACCCTCTCCTCGATGCGGTCGACGCCGTCCTGAAGGGTTGCCCTCTCCGACCCCGCCTCGGTGTGACGTGCCTCGTCCAGGCGAGCGCGGAAAGCGTTTCCGCCGGGGCCGTCTGCGATCTCTGCGAAGAGCGCACTCAGGAACGTGTTCGACAGGGCTAGGGCCCGTTGGAATGCCGCCTCGCCCCATCCCGGCGAGGCGGCATCCAGGAACGACTGGGCGACGCGCTCCGGGGCGAGCCGTTCGGTGCGCCCAAGTGTGGCCGCCAGAAGCACATTCTCAAAGGCGGGGGAGGCGCGCCACGTGTCGAGCGCCCGCGCGGCTCCGGGGAAGGCGTGCCGATCGGCGGCGGCGCGGACGGCCCGTTTGGCCGCTCGCTCGTGGGCCGACCGTGCGAGCCAACCTTTGATCCCGGCGGAGCCCGCGGCTGACCCTGCTCCTTTGGCGGCCCCCTCGGCGAGGGCGGGTCCGACGGCGAGTAGCAGAGCAGAGGTGGAGATGGGGTCTGTCACGGCACAGGGTGTTGGCTTTGTCTAAAGCTCGTCTCGGGGACTGCCAGGTGGTCGTCGCTGCCCGATCAGCGAGCATCCTCGTCGCCTGATTTGCATTTCTACCCTCAGGAGGGGGAATGGCCGGTGCGGAAGTAGCGGAGCTCACAGGCCACGATGCCCGCGAAGAACAGAGCCAGGATGCCGCAGACGCCCGCGCTGCCCGACTGCCAGCCCGCGTGCCAGGCGCCGACGGCCGAGGCCACGGCCAGGAGCCCGTAGAGGAGGACCGGCACGGGAGCCGAGAGGAACCGACGGAATGCAGGAGACGAGAGGAACGACATGGCGAGACACGGAAGAGGAACACGCGGCCCCGAGAGCGCGCGAACACGCGCGCAAGGACCGGAGCGCCGACGGCGCACGCCCCTGCGCCCGCACCGCGCGGACTGGGGGCAAGGCCGCACGCTTGCGGGCGCGTGCGAGGGCGGCGTGCCGCCCGACGGCCTTGCGGCCGGGAGCACGGTGCGTTGCTTGTGGAGAGCGCCGCCGCCCCATCCCCCTCCCCTCGCCGCGCCAGCGGCCGACGCGACGATCCCGGGGCGCTGGTGGGCGGAGCTCGCGCGCCCCGGGTGAGGAGCGGCGACTCACCGCGAGTAAGTGCTGTGCATGCGCACTGGCGTTTGGCTCTCTGAGAGCCTCTCAGACCGTCCGGCGCCCCAACGCGGTCTCCCGGTCCCGTTTGAGCACGGCGCGAGCCTGAGGGGCCGCGGAGGGCGCGAGAGGGGCGGTGACACGTGGGATGGCAGACCCCACGTGCGTTCGTTGCGTGCCCCTCTCCCCTGCTCCTCCATGCCCTTCGCGTTCGACTCCAGTTCCGGCGACGGATCGTCCCAGCCCGTCGCCACGCCGGGAGCGCTCCTCGTGACGGCCTACGTCCAGGCTGACGCGCTGCCTCGCGGGCCGGAGTTGCCACTCGTGCTGAGCCGGGTCTCGGCCGGCTTCCCATCGCCTGCGGACGACTACGTGGAGGGGCATCTCGACTTGCATGAGCTGACCGGCGCGCTCTCGCCGTCGTGCTACTGGATGCGCGCCGAGGGGGAGTCGATGACAGGCGCTGGGATCCTCTCGGGCGACCTCCTCCTCGTCGACCGGGCCATCGAGCCGACGAACGGCGACGTCGTGGTGGCGGCCATCGATGGCGAGCTGACGGTCAAGCGGTTCCTGCGTCTGAAGAAGCGGACGGCGCTGCTGGCGGCGAACCCGGCGTATCCATCGATCGAGCTGTGCGAGGGGCAGGAGCTGATCGTCTGGGGCGTCGTGACGTACGTGCTCCACAACGCGCGGGGGCGGTGAGGGGGCCAGTAGGGAGGGGCCAGTGGCTAGTGGCAGACGGCGGGCTCCCCTCCCCTGCCGACTCCGTCGTGCCCACCTCGGGACCGAGGCCGGGAGGGTCGCGGCCGCGGCGGCTGTTCGCGCTCGTGGACTGCTCGGCGTTCTACTGCTCGTGCGAGCGCGTCTTCGACCCGAGCTTGGAGGGCGTACCGGTGGCGGTGCTGTCGAACAACGACGGGTGCATCATCGCGCGGAGCCAGGAGGTCAAGGACCTGGGCATCCCGATGGGCGCGCCGTTCTTCAAGCACCGCGACGAGCTGGCGGCGGCGGGGGTGCGGGTCTTCAGCTCGAACTACACCTTGTACGGCGACATGTCGCGCCGCGTGATGGCGGTGCTGGAGACGTTCACGCCGGACGTGGAGGTGTATTCGGTCGACGAGGCGTTCCTGACGGTGTCGACGCCGGACGGGTCGCCTGAGTCGGTCTGTGTGGAGATGGAGCAGCGCGCGAGAGACATCCGGGCGCGGGTGCTCCGGTGGACGGGCATCCCCGTTCGCGTCTCGTGGGCGGAGACGAAGACGCTGGCCAAGGCGGCGAGCGAGTGGGCAAAGGAGCGGCTTCGGTCGGGCGGTGAGCCGTGTGTCTGCCTGTGGGGGCACCCGGGCCGCGAGGCGTGGCTGGAGCGGATGGACGTGGGCGACGTGTGGGGCGTGGGACGGCGGTGGGGGCAGTCGCTGCGCGACCTGGGGGGCTCGACGGCGGCGAAGCTGGCCCGGATGCCCGACCGACTCCTGCGGCAGCGGTTCAACGTGCTGCTGCTCCGGACGGCGATGGAGCTGCGGGGCGTCTCGTGCCTGCCGCTGGAGCAGGCGCCGGTCACCCGTCAGACGCTGGTAAAGTCGCGGAGCTTCGGGGAGCCGGTGGCGGACCCCGGCGCGATCTCGCAGGCCGTGGCGACGCACGCGGCACGAGCGGCGGAGAAGCTGCGTGCGGAGGGGCTCGTGGCGGGCCGGATCTCGGCGTTCGTGACGACGAAGGGGTTCGGGTCAGGGCCGCACCGCTCGGGCGGGTGCGACGAGGCGCTCGTGGAAGCCTCGGCCGACACGACCGCGCTGGTGGCGGCAGCACGGCGGTGCCTGGCTCGGGCGTATGTCGGTACGGACGCCAGAGGCCGACCGTACCGGTACCGCAAGGCGGGCGTGAGCCCGCGGTACACGACGCGGTGGGACGAACTGGCGGTGGTGAGATCCGCCTAGAAGAAGTCGTCCGCTTGGTCTGTCTCCGGCCGTACTCGCGCCTCGTACTCGTAGAAGCGATCCACAAGGGCTCGGAGCTCATTTACGACGTGGTCGGAGATCGAACGCGTGAGTTCTGCCGACACGGTGAGGTCGTCGTAATGCATCGTGATCCCGCGGTGCTCCCACCCCTCGAGCTGCTTGCGGCGCCCATCGCTGATTCGATCCGTGCGACCGCTGGCGTGGATGAGGACGTTGCGGAGGTGTTTCAGCATAGCGATGTGCTCCCATGCTTGTTGGGATGACCACAGCTCCATTCCCAAGACTCGGCCGTAGTACTTCTTCGCCTTCGACAGGAAGTCGCCCGATAGGTCGGTGATTGCGAGCGGGGACGGATCCTGAGGGAGCAACTCACGTGCGTGGTCTGCGATCTCGGTCACAGAGGTCTCATAGGCCGCCCACACCATGAGCAAGTGAAGACCTCTAAAGAACTGAGGGAGCCGGTACTCGGACTGATACTGCAAGTCCTGAACCCCGATTTGCCAATCTGGGTCGTCGGGTGTGAGCTGGTGCTTCTCGATTAGGTCGTTCAACCGCCGCTGCTCTCGCTCAGAGAGATCAGCAATGATTTCCTCGGACATCCTGAGATGTGAGTTCAGCGCTTCGGCCTGTGCTCGAACGGGGAGTGTGCGGAGGTCGAATCTCATCGTGTCGTTCACGAACCGTAGCCTGACTCTCGGAGGACTTGGTTGACGATGGCGCTGACGTTCTTGCCGCGTGAGTCGTCGCCCATGGCGGCGGCGACCTTGATGGCCTGGCTTACGTCAGGATCGAGGTAGATCGAGTGTTTGACCTGCTCGCCAGATGCCCGGCGGTAGCGGGAGGCGCCCTGGTAGTAGGGGTCGGGCGTGATGTCTGCCTGTGGCGGGGCGGCCGTCGCAGGCGCCGCGGTGGGCCTCTCCCCTCCCCTGTTTCTGGCGGGCGTCTTCTTGCGGCGCGAGGATGCTTTGGGAGCTTCTTCAGTCGCCTCAGGCACGGGTGCGACCTCCGGCGACGGCGTGGGCTTCGACGGCTTGGGCTTGGCGGGAGCATCGCCGAAGAGGAGCGACATGGCCTGTTTTTTCTTGTCGTCGGGCATGGGGCTAGGCGTCGAGGTGGCGGAGGACGGTGAGAGCGAGGCGGGCGTAGTCCTGAGCACCGCGATCAGAGGGCGCGTACTCGAAGACCGACTGGCGGGCGCCGACGGCCTTCGAGAGGGCCGACGAGTAACGGATGGACGGGAGGGTCTGGCCGTCGGGATAATCGCCGAACTGTTCGGAGAGCAGTTCGCGGAGGGACGTGCTCTCGGCGACGCGGCCGTCGTCGTTCGTGGGGAGGTAGAGCGTGGGGACGGACAGGCCGTCCTCCTCCTCGGCGAAGGCAGTGACCTCGCGGAAGCCCCGAAGGCCGACGATGGACGCCATCTGCAGCTCGACGGGGCAGACGACGAGGTCGGCGGCGTAGAGCGCGTTCAGGAAGAGGGCGTCGAGACCGGGGGCGGCGTCGAGGACGGCGACGTCGTACAGCTCGTCGGCTTCTTCGAGGGCTTTGCGGAGGCGGTTCTTGCTGTGGCGGGCCGCGAGCTGGGTGCGGGCCATCGAGAGGCGCACGCCGCCCGAGGCCACGAGGTCGAGGCGGTCGCCTCCCCCCTCCCCTTCCGGGTCGCCGAGGATGTCGAGCGCTGCGTCAGAGATCGAGGCCTCGCCGAGGAGCACGTCGCCGAGGGACGGGTCGGGGTCGGTGGGCGCGCCCAGGTGCGCCGACGCGGAGCCCTGGGTGTCGAGGTCCACGAGCAAGGCCCGCCGCCCGGCGTGGTAGAGCCCAGCGGCGAGGTTGACGGCGGTGGTGGTCTTCCCGACCCCGCCTTTGAGGTTGAGGATGGCGACGGTGTACACAGGTCAGGCGCTAGAGTGACTTGGAGACTTGGCGACTGGACAGACGCCTTAGCGACTGAAGGTACCACCAGTCGCCAAGTCGCCTCCGTACAGATAGGATCCCGCAGGAGCAAGCACAGGGGTGCAAGGCCTCAAGACAGACGCTTAGTCCCCAAGTCTCTCAGTCGCTATTCAGTCGCCAAGACGCTAAGTAGGAATAGCGTTCGGCTTCGAATCTGCTTGAGGCCCCTGCCAGAGGCTGCATCCGTTCGGGCTCGACCCCTCAAGCGTCGGGGACGGTGGGTGGGGGATCCGTGTGACCCGGTTCAGGTCGTGCTGTGCCCGCTGCGTTCGCAGAGAGGCGAGGGGATGGACGACGGTTGCGACCGTAGCGCGAGACGACGGGGCTCCGCCTGAGACTAGCTGACGCGCTGGAGCGCCTGTGAGACGCTCCGGGTTGTCCGGACGGCCTGGAACGCGGAAAGAGGAGGGCGCGGCTTACAGCGGTGCCGTGAGGCGCTCATACGGCCGGGTTCTCCATCAGAGCGGCCCGCCTGTCAGGCTCCCGCGGTGCCAGAGGCCGCCGAGAGGGGAGAGGGTCTGCTCAGTCGTGCCTCCTGAGAGACCCTCACTGCGAGAACCGAGGCACGGGAGCCCGAGCCCGCGAATGGCGTCGTGTGGGGGACGCGGCGTCCGTCGGATCGGGGCATTCGGTGGCCACCTCTCGGAGTTGATCTCCGTTGAGAAGGGACCCGCGGGACATCGAGCGCGCGCCGTGGCCGCTGTTTCCCAGGGTTACGACGTGGACCCCGTGCGCCGACTGAGACGGTCGAGGAGAAGGCGGTTGCGCTCACGGACGAAGGCCTTGCGGGCCTCCGGGTCGTCAGCGTCCAGTTCGGTACGCGTTCCGGCCTGGAGCGCGGCGAGGACGGTCTCATTGATCTCCGCCTGCTCATCGTCGGGGAGCGAGCGGTAGATCTCGGTGCACCAGCGCTCGGTCTCGCGGTAGGCCTCGGCGATCTCGGCTTCGAGAGCAGGGGGGAGGCGGTAGCCCTCGCCGTTGCGGTAGCGAATGGCCGATTTGATCCAGGAGCGAGGGCTTTTGATCTCTTTGCCGCCCGCGATGGCCCAGTGGTAGTGCTCGAGCTGGCGGACGACGAGGTTCCAGCCGTACTCGTGGACGAGGGTCTCGGCCTCGGACGGCTCGACCCCGAGACCGACGAGTGCTGAGACGATGGCCTGGCGGGACGGGTAGAGCACGCACGAGAAGCGGAGCGTGCGCGTGAAGACGAACTTCTTGCCCGACGCGGTTTTGGAGGGCTTGACCTCCCACGTGCAGTACCCGCGTTCGGCGAGCGTGTCGAAGTGCGGCCCGAGCTTGGAGATGATCTGCGAGGGGTGCTCGGAGCCGATGCGGTAGTTCAGGATGCGGTTGGCGAACTCGATGACATCCATCTCGATGGTCGAGCCCTGCAGGAAGCGCTTGTCGAGCCAGCGGTAGGCCAGCTTGACGGTGTCGTTGGGAAGCGCGTAGTAGAACTGGGTCGAGAGCGTCTTGCCGTAGGTGAGCGAGATGAGCTGGAACATGGTGGGTGCCCAGGCCACGTAGGTCTCGCCGACCGGGTTGTCCTCCGAGGGGTCCATCGCGTGGGAGTCGAGGACGTTGAAGGCAAACTTCCAGTGCGTCTGCGTCTCTGGATTCCAGAGGGCGTTGGTCTCGATGGTCATCGTCTGGAGCTGGTCGATGACGTGTTCGAGGCGGTCGTAGTAGTGTTTGGTGGTGGGCCAGCCCATGAGCTTGAGGAGCTCATACCGGGTCGTTCGGAGGATGCGGTCGGAGAAGCCCGAGTCTTCCGAGAGCGAGAGGAGCGCCACCATGACGTCGTTGACGTGGTGCTCGGGGATCCCCTTCGCGCAGGTGACGGAGCGGTAGAAGCGCTTGCGGAGCGTCTTGCCTTTCTCGGTGACGACGCCTTCCCACTCGGCACGGTAGGAGGTCTCGGTGATCTCGATGTCGAACTGACGCTCGCCTTTTTCCCAGGGGGTGCGGATGCCGTCTCCAGACTTGAGGGCTCGTGTCCGGGGGATGCCCAGAACGAGGTCGACGAGGTTCATGTCGTCGTAGCCTTCGACAGGGCCTCGGGCAAGGTCACGGTCGATGACGTCGAAGAGCGTGAGCTGGTCGTCGGGATTCGTCACGGTGGGGTCGCTGGAGGAACGGCGGGCCATGCGGTGGCACTCTTTAAAACTAGAACTAAATACAGAGTAGCTACGCCGGGAGAGGAGTGCTGGGATGTCCGCAACCGGTTGGGCCGCAACGTGCTAGGGATATCCACAGCCGTGCGGGATTTTCCCAGGGTTACGTGCTTTATCCCAGCCTTACGACTCGCGTTTCCCAGGATTACGATGCCGGTTGCCCAGCCTTACGATAGCCGTTTCCCAGGATTACGAGCCGGATTGCCCAGCCTTACGACCCTCGTTTCCCAGGATTACGACTCTGTGGATAAACTGCGCCGACCGACCTGGAGGTGGCTGTTTCCCAGGATTACGACAAGGAACGGCGGGAGGCTCAGCACTCTGTGAACGGCGCATCAACGCCGTTTCCCAGGATTACGACCCAGTGGACGACGTGGACGTGAGGGGTGTCGGAGGGTTGGAGTGAGGTCGTGAAGCGCCAGAGGCCGTCGCTGTGCGGCAGTGAAGCTAGGGACGTGCAGTTGCAGGCCGAGAGAGCCTTTACCAGCGTGCTCGACCCCACGAGGCCAGGGTTCGAGCGAGCGTCTCACTCCGTTCTACGACGGCGACTTCGACGGAGAACCCCGCACGCAGCTCGGTCGGCGTCCCGGCCGCGCCGACGATAGCGGCGACGGCATCGGGATCGACGTCCACTTCGACGCGCCAGCGCGCGGGGTTGAACTCGCCAGAGGTTTCTGGGCGAGCGTCGGCCTCTGGCGCCAGGGCGACACGTCTGACGACGCCAGAGGCCTGTCGGGGGCGCTCCTGGGGGACGGCGGTGAAGGTGAGCCGGGCGGGCATTCCCGGTCGGGCGCGCTGGGCCTCGCGTTCCGGCGCCCACGCGCGGACCACGTGAGCCACGTGTTCGTCGTCGCCGAGGACAGCCAGGCCGAGCACGGCCTCGCCGGCGTCGATGCGCGCGCCGCGCTGCTCCTCCAGGTCTTCGGTCAATACGATGCCACCTCGCCAGAGGGAAGCGGGGTCAGTGTTGCCATCCCCTCGTCGCTCGCTCCATGGAGGGGCGTGTATGTCCAGGCGAGCACGTCTCGCGAGAAGCGTGGGATCGTGGCCGGTCGAGGCGCGTGTCGCCTCGTCTAGCTCGGGCGAGCGGAGCCGGGCGAGAAGCTGACCGGGGCGGACAGTGTCGCCTGCGGCGACGTGGATCTCGGTGAGCAGGCCCGACTCGGCAGCGCGGACGGACATCACGCGCTCGGGCACGATCTGGCCGTCGAGTTCGACGGTCCGCGTGATCGGGACGGTGAGCGCGACCCCGACCGCGAGGACGCCTATCCAGCCGACGGCGCGAAGGATGCGTCTCCCGGCTCGCTCAGCGCCCTCCGCTCCCGAGAAGCGGGAGCCGGGTCGCTGTGGACCGCCACCGGCGGCCGGGGCTCCGAGTGCCTGGCTGGTGTCGGGGACCGTGAGCGTCCATGCGCGCGGAGCCGCGCGCACTGGCGCCTGTCTCGTCGAGATGCCGTCTCCCTGCATGGCTAGGCTGAGATCGCGCCGAGGACCGGCGCGGTGGGGACGGACCCGACCTGTCCATCCCCGCTTACGGGTGGCCGCGCTGTCAGTCGGACGGTGCGGTCGGTCAGCGCCGCGTGCTCGGGCTGATGGGAGACGAGGACGACGGCGGGCGGGTCAGGGAGCTCTCGGATCTCTTCGAGGAGTCGGGAGAGCACCGTGTGAGCGGTTGCATGGTCGAGGTTGGCTGCGGCCTCGTCGAGGAGGACCAGGCGGATGGGCGCCGCGGCCACGCGGATGCGCAGGAGGAGCCGTGCGATGCCGAGCCTCTGGCGCTCGCCCGCAGAGAGGGACGCGCCGCCCTCGGTGAGCGCCACGTCGAGCGGGTCGTCCGTGGCCGACTGTCGGGCGAGCTCCGCCATGCGGTCGCCCAGGGCGCAGGCGTCGAGGACGGCACTCAGCTCGTCGTCGAGGATCTCTCGACCGGCCACGTCCTCGGCGGCCACCAAGAGGTTGTCGCGGACGGACGACGAGAGCAGGCCGGGCTCCTGCCAGCAGACGGCCACGCGGTCGCGCCAGTCGGGGGCATCCTGGATGCGGACCCACGACGGGCCTCCGGCGCCAGAGGCCTCGGCCTCGATGGCGCCGAGGTCGGGGCGCTCGACCTGCCCGAGCAGGCGGAGCGCGGTCGTCTTGCCGCATCCCGACGGGCCGACGAGGGCGACGGCGAGGCCCGGCGCGAGGTCGAGGTGGTCGAGGTCGAGGCCCGGCGCGTCGTCGGCGTAGCGGAAGCGGACGCCGCGCATTCGGATTCGGCCGGTGTAGCTCAACCCCGTGTCATGCTCCGTACCGCCGCCAGTCCTGTCCGTCCCCTCGACGCGCGCGATGGTGGCGGCTGGGTCCGCCTCGGGCGGTTCGTCGGCCAGGTCGAACACGCGGCCGAGTGAGACGGCCGCCTTCTGGAGCTTGCCGCCGGCGTCGATGATCGCGGCGATGGGGGAGAGGAGGAGCGCGGCGTAGGCCTGGAAGGCGACGTAGCCGCCCAGCGTCAGGTCGCCCGCGAGCACGAGCCGCCAGCCGACGTAGGTGAGCGCCGCCAGGTGGAGCGCCCGCACGACGGCGTTGGTGCCGTTGCACACGTACCAGATGCCCGTCGCGGCGACGGTGCCCTCGTGGGCTCGGGCCACATGCTTTTGGGCCCGGCGGTACAGCGCGGCCTCACAGCCCATCGACTTGAACGTGCGGGCCTCGCGGATGGCCTCGACGCGGAACGCGGCCCACTCGTCGTAGGCGTCGTACGTCTCGGCCCACCGCCGGTTGGCGAGCGTCCCCATCGCCGCTGTGATCGTGGCCGTAATCGGGACGGCCACGAGAGCGACGAGCGCCAGGCGCGGCTCGATCAGGAGCAGGATCGGTGGGACGGCGAGCAGGTAGAGGCTCTGGCTCATGGCCGTCAGCACGGCGTCGGCTCCCGTGTCCAGGACCTCCTGCACGTCGCCGAAGCGGTTGGCGATCTCGCCGCTGCGCCTCGCCTCGAGGACGCGAGAGGGGAGATGGAGCACGTGGTTGAACAGCGCCAGGCGTCCGACGTCGCGCATCCGGGTCCGCGCGGCGAAGGCCGAGAAGCGGAACAGGTTGCGGACGACGCCCTCGCCCGCCGTCGCCGCCACGATCCCCAGGACCACCAGGCCGAGCAGGCTCACGTTGCCCGCCGGATAGACGCGGTCGAAGAGCGCGGCCGTGAGGAGCGGCGCCGTCAGGCCGAGCCCGCCGGAGACGACGGAGAGCGTCCCGGCCCGACCGATGGCGGGCCACTCCGACCGGAAGAGCCGCGCGAGGCGGCCGAGGTCGTGGAGCGACTGCCGGAGGGACGGCACGGCCGTCCGTGCTTGCGCGCGGACACGCGCGCTGGTCTCGGTCGGCACGTCAACGGGTCACGGTAAAGCGCCGCGTCTGGGCAGCGGAGCCATCCACGGCGACGGCGCGGAGCACGTAGACGCCGGTCGTCAGGGCTGTCGTGTCGACCTCGACGACCACGCGGCCGGCGGCAAGCGCGTCGTAGGCCACAAGGGCTTCGCGGCCGAGGGCGTCGTAGACGACGGCGAGCACGTGGACCGGCTGAGCGAGCGTGAGCGTGGCGCTCGTCACGCCAGAGGCCGGGTTGGGAGTCGGAGCGGCGAGCGCGAACGGCCGTGCGGCCGGGTCGTCCTCGCCCGCAGTCGAGGTCCCGATGGTGAGGCCGATGTCGCCCAGCGCGAGCTCGACGCCGTCGCCGTCGAGGGCCGTCAGCCCGACGCGGTACGTGCCGACCGTCAGGGCCGCGACATCCAGGACGTACGCCGACGGCTGTCCGGAGGCACCGGTCGATCCCCAGGTCTCCCAAGGGGCACCGAACACGTCGGGACGTCCGTCGATGCGGAACGCCACGATGCCTTCCTCGGCCGACGTGGTCCATTCGATGCGGGCACCGTCGTCCGTCTGCACGGCGGTGAACGAGGCCAGCGCGATCTGCACGGGCGGCGGGCCGAAGGCGCGCGCGGCCAGCGTCGGGTCGAGCACGAACGGGTTGGTCGTGCCCTGGTGACTCTCGATGATGAGGGTTCGCTGGATCTCGGCCGGATCGATCGGGTCCTGGGCGTGCCAGTCGAGGAGCACGTCGCGCTGCGCCGTCCAGAACGGGGCATCGAGCTGGTCCGCGCCGAACGGGCCGTAGACGGCCCAGACGTAGAACATGGCGCGGGCCACGTCGCCGGCGACGCTCTCGCGCGGCTCCAGCATGGCGCCCGTTCCGTTCAGCTTCTCGGTGAAGAGGTCGCGCACCGAGGCGGGCGGCATCAAGGTACGGGTGATGCCGTCGGGACCCCACCAGCGATCGGCGTCGGCGTCCACGACTTCCCCGAACGGGTGGTCGCTGCGGGAGCTGTTGACCGACTGCATGACCGGGGCCAGGTGGTGCATGTCGCGGTGGGCGTCAGTGCCCTCGGTGGCGCCCTGGTTCTCGGGCCACAGGTGCTCCGTCGAGTAGCGGGGGCTGGCGTTCCACGCCGCGGTCGTCGGATCGATAGCGGGGTCGAGCCAGACGGCGTGCCCCGAATAGAAGCCGCGCAGGCTGTCGGTCGACGAGCCGTCGTCGGCTCGCTCCTTGTAAACGGCGGCGAACAGCGTGTCGCGGGCGCGGTCGTAGCTGTAGGTGCTCGACGGCGCGTAGGTCGAGGCCAGCGCGGTCGTGAGCGCGTCGCCGGAGAGATCGGGGTAGATCGCGGGACCGTCGCCGGTCCCTTGCGCGGTCGCGATCGGTCCGGCGAGCGCGGCCAGCACGAGGGCGGCCACGAGCCGCGCTCGGAGGAGAATGCCCCTTGAGGGGGCCGTGGTTGATGGAGGCGTCGACATGGCTACACCTCCGGGTCGATCCTGTAGCCTCGGACCACCCAGCGTGCGCGAGTGAGCCGGTGGTTCGCGCCGTGGGTGCCGCTGAAACGAGCGAAGACGCCCGACCCTTCGTCGAACGAGGCGCTCTCGAAGACCTCGCCGCCGTCGTAGGTCGAGAACCGGGGGCGGTCGATGCTGCCGGAGAACGACGGCGCGAAGGTGACGGGGCCGACGGGCCTGGGGCTGCTCTCCTGGTAGACGACGGTGGACGCCTTGACTTGGCCGTCCACGGCGATGCGCAAGAGGAGCTCGTTGTACGTGGCCTCAACGCGCTGCCAGCGCCCGGTGCGGACGGCGTAGGGGCGCGTCGTGAGCGTCCAGATGTCCTCCTCGCCGTCGACGTAGCCGGGCGTCTGGAAGCGGACGGCGCCGTCCGGGAGGATGGAGAACCGGAGCCCGGCGTTCGACGCGAGGAGGTGCTGCGTTTCGTCCACGTGGTCGGGCCGGACGTCCATCGCGACCCGGAACGTCTGGTCCTGGATCACGACGAAGGTCGAGGCGAAGACGCTGCGGCCCGGCCCGAAGCGGAGCGCGTAGTCGCGCGGCGGCTGGCAGTCCTCGCACGGCTCTTTCTGCTGGACCTCGCGGGCGTGGACAGTCGGGACCTCGTCGACACCCGGCTCGGGGAGGTACTGCTTCAGCGCGGCGCGCTCGGCGGCGGTGAACGCCGAGCCGGGCGGCTCAGTGTCTGCCGAATCGCACGCGGCGAGCAGCGGTGAGAGAGTGACTACGAGGGCGAGCGTGCGAAACAGGGGAGAGCGGAGCATGGCGGAGGCTGAGGGTGTGAGGGTGCCGGCAGGGCGTCCGGCTTGTTGTCTTGGCGACGGGGCGTCGCCTACCTGACCACGGTGAGGCGATGGGTGACGACCTGGGCTCCTAGTCGGGTGTCGCTGGCCGTCGTGCCGCCGCTAGAGGCGGTAAGGCGGACGACGTAGACGCCAGCGGCCAGGCTGGACACGTCGAGGTGCAGGTCTCCGGCGGCGTCGTCGTGCCGGGCGACCGCGCGGCCGAGCGCGTCGAAGACGGTGGCCTCGACGTGGGTCCCAGGCGGCGCGGTGACCTGGAGGCGCGTCGAGGTGCGGGCCGGGTTGGGACTGGGCGAGGAGACGGTCAACCCGTCGGCGGCGTCCGCCTCGGTCCCGAGGCGGGGGGAGTCGATTTCGCCCTCCCCTCCGTCCGGCCCGCTGGACGGGCCGAGGGAGGGGAGGTCCTCGTCGTGGCCGGTGTCGACGGCCGGGGCGAGGAGCCCGAGGGGGATGGGGTCGCCATAGGCCCACCCGCTGACGGCATTGGCTGCGCGCGTACCCGCGCGCGGAGCGCCTGAACGGAGCGCGCTCGGCGCCTGGTAGTCGTTCAGGCGACCGCGCGTCTCGGGGAGTGGGCCGGTCCAGGCGAAGTCGTCGTAGGCGTCGCCGGAGCCGGTGAGCTGGAGGGAGTGCCCGGGGGGCAGTTCGCTCCACTCCTGGACGCGGCGGTGCGTCCCGCTGGGTTGGCGCGGCCCCCGGATGACGGTGCTCCACGCGAGGGAGTCGGGGTGCGACGGCGATCCCGCGCCCGGCAGGGTGGCCTCGGCGGCGTCGAAGACGGGGCCTTCGATGGCGTTGAACATGCAGCCTCCGGTGCTGAGGAACTGCAGGAGGACACCGTCGGGGTCGGTGAGCGCGAGGCCCTGGCAGCCTCCGCGCAGGCGCTCGGCGCCTTGCCAGACGGCGCCGATGCCGCCGCCCTCGTCGTCGATGGTGCCTCGGAAGGCGACGGCGGGTGAGCCGTCGGTACCGTCGCCGTCGACCTGGTACAGGAACCCGTAGCCGGAGTACGTCCAGACGCGGTAGCCGTAGAGGTCCGTTCCGGCGCGTCCCGCGATCTCGATGCCCTCGAAGGCGTCGGGGCCGTCGTTCGAGTGGTGGATCTCGTTGATCCAGAGGTCGCGCGGGCGGGGCGCGTTCGGGCCCTGGTAGAAGGTCCGCGCCACGAGGGTCGGATCGAGGACGAACGGGTTGCGGTTGCCCTGGGCGCGGTAGATGCGCTCGTTCCGCTGGACCTCGAAGGCGTCGACGGGATCGGCCTCGTGCCAGTCGCGGAGCACGTCGAGCGTGGCGTCGATAAAAGCGCGGCCCTCGTCTCCGTCCTCCGCCTCGATGCGGTACGTGACGAGGAAGTAGGCGGCCATCCGGGCCACGTCGCCACGGAACGCGTGGCGCACGTCGAAGCGGCCGAGCTCGTCCAGGCTCTTGTAGCCGTCGCCGTCGTCGGGCTGGCGGAGGAAGTCGAACTCGACGCGGCTCCACGTCGCCGGGTCAGTGGGGGGGGCCGACGCGTTGTAACGCACCGTGCTGTTGCGGAGCCACTTCTGGGTGTCGCTCGGCTGGTCGAAGTCGTCTCCGAAGGCCCGGTTGGAGCGCGCGCTGTTGAAGGTGCCGAACGCAGGAGCGAGGTGGTGGAGGTCGTTGTGCGAGGCGCCGTCGGTAGAGGGACCGGTCTGCGCGCCCCGGCTGCGCGGCCACACGTGCTCCGTGTTGAAGCCCTCGTCCTGCATCTGCGCTCGGGGCGAGAGCGGGACCTCCCGCTCCCACGACCGCACCAGCCCACCGTAGAGGCCGCTCAGGTCGTGGAGCGTGGTGCTGCCGACCTGCCGGACGGACTCGATCCAGACGGTCTCGAAGAGGTGGTCGCGGGCCTCGTCGTAGTGGAACGTCTGGACGGGGGCATACTCGTCTCGGAGACAGCTTTCGGCGTTCCAGCCCCGGAGCCCGTCACAGATGACGCCGATGGGCGTGCTCGGCACGAGCACCGCCACGTCCTCGACGCGGGCGTGGTAGCCGTCCGGGTTGGGATGGATGGGCGCCTCGGCCGCGAGCGCGAAGGCGCCCACGCCGACGAAGCCGGGGACCGTCGGGCTTGGAAGCAGGACGCCGTCCACGTGGACGGTCCAGGTGTGACCGTTGGTCGTCGGCGTGCTCTCGACCTCGACGGGTACGCGGCGCGAGTGGTCCGCGACAGGGAGCGCGCCCAGGCCGACGGAAGTGGTGACGGCGCCGCCGGTGACGGCGATCGCATCGACGGCCACCGTCGTGCCGTTCGGCGTCCAGCGAAGCCGGAGCGCGGCGAAGGTCTGGGCGTCGAGGTAGCGGTCGATGAGGGTTAGGGTGACGTCGGCCGCGTGGCTGTTCGGCTCCCACACGACGGCGCGCAGGGTCCGCTCGCCAGTCGGCCCCGAGCCCACGGCCACGGCGTTCGACCCCGGCTCGAAGTTGACTTTCGAGCTGGTGATCTTCGGTTTGAGCCCGTCGCTCGCGGTCCCGTCGACGGTCCAGCGCGCGCCGATCTCGGGCGTGTGCTGGTCGATGGGTGTGTCGCCCGCCTGGCAGCACATCGTGTCGAAGAACGCGAGGGTCTGGTCGTCGCTGCCGTAGGTCTGGGCGGCCACCGGGACGGCGACGAGTGCAACGCACGCGGCGAGGAGGGAGCAGAGCGAGAGGGGAGAGGGGCGCATGGCGGCGGAGGGTCGACCGTCCGGCGGGCGGGGTTGAGGAGCCCGCCCGCCGAACAGAGCCCGTCTAGAACTGGCAGGCCGGGTCGTCCGGGTCGTAGCCGCCCGAGTAGCACACGCACTTGCAGCCGTCGTCCACCGGTAGGTTGCAGTCGTCGCAGATGTCCCCACCGGTCATGGCCTGCCAGCCGCTCACGGCCAGCGCCCAGAGCGAGAAGAGCCCGGTGGCGACGCTCGCCTCCTGGACATCCACGTGGCCGCTGCTCTCGACCGGCGCCTCGTGGTCGTCGACGTGGAGGGGCAGCGCCCCGCCCACGGCCGAGCCGATCATGGCGAGGAGCATCAGCGTGGCCGCCAGGGCACGCGCCGTGCCGACCAGCCGCGTGCCGACGGTGCTCCGCGCCTCACGGTCCGTGGCTCGGATGCCGCCCAGAGACTCCGCCAGCGCCCGGCGCGCGACGGGCTGCCCGCCGACGGGGCAGTTGTCGCCGTCGGCGCCCCGCTCCGGAGGATCGTTCGGGCCGGGCGGGTCGTCGGCCTCGGCCGTCAGCGAAGAGGACACCGACCCGTGGCTGGGCCCTCGGCTCGGCGGATCGTGCGGGTTGGGGGGATCGTCGGTCTGGGCCGTCGGGCGCTGGTGGATGGGCTTGCGCCGGTCGGTCACCGGGTCGGGTGCCGGCCCGTCCTCGCTGCCGCCGGTACCGCCGCCTGCGGACGGGCTCCGGTGGATGATCTTGCGCCGGTCGAGCCCGTCGGGCGGCGGGCCGTCCTCGCTGCCGTCGGCGCGGGGCGACGTGCCACGGTGGACGACCTTCCGGCGGTCCGGGCCGCTTTCGTTGTTGATGACGCGTCGACGGTCGGACGCGGGGTCCTCCGGACTGTCCGTGGTGCCGCCTCCGGAGACGGGGATGGGGAGAGCGAGAGCGCTCATGGCAGGCGGGCTCGAAGGCCCGGGTCTGGGGCGTTCACCCCGTCGCGACATCGGCCGCACCGGGGTTTCAGCGGTGGTTGGCTTGCGCCGACCTTCGGTTGAGGGTGTCAGCGTCGCGGCCTGCATGGCTGCGAAACCGTTCGGCCGCAGGCGCGGCCAGGACCTCGTCGCATGGATGTGCGGCGGGACCCTGCGACGGGCGAGCGTGAGGGCACACGCCGCTCGCCGGTGTCGTGACGGGCTAGCCCATCGTGATCTCGTGGATCGCGCCGCCCGGCGGCGGGTCCTCATTCGGGTGTTCCTCGGCCGAGCCGTCCCCGCAGGGGTTGCCTTCGGCTAGCACACCGCTGGGATCGTCGGGAGTCGGACCTTGCTCGCTGCCGCCGTCGCCGCCGGGGTCGTCGGTGAGGGTCCCGACACCGCGGTCGTCGCCGTCGCCACTGGCGGTCGTCAAAGTGCGGAGTTTTGGGGCGATGCCGAGCACGCCGTGGGTGCCGACGCCCTGAGCACTGCCGTCGCCGCCGGGGTCCTGGTCGGTCCCGACGCCACGGCTGCCGCCGTCGCCACCAGGCGGTGCATTGGCGGCGAGAGCGAGGACGTTGTCGGGCGCAGGCCCGTCTTCGGAGCCGGTGTCCGGATCGGTGGCTCGAGGAGGAACGAGATCGGTCATGGTCGTGGGGTGGAGGAACGAGCTGGCGAGTGGGACCGGGCGACGCGGCCAGCGCGCGTCGCCCAGGAGCGGGGTCACTTCGACTCTGGCCTCGGCGTGAACATGAAGAGAACCCGGAAGACGCGGAAAACGAGGTATCCGAGGACCGTGACGAGCGTGAGGACGATGTAGAGGTCGGTGTTGCGGACGCCGATCATCAAGACCCGGAGCGCGCCCAGGCCGATGAGGAAGAAGACGTAGACCAGCCCCAGGTTGAAGAAGGGCGCGTCGTCGCGCGACTGGAGATCGCGGACGTCCTGCTCTGTCACCAAGCGGCTCTGCGCGCCGTCGTGCATCATGGCGCGGAGGATGGCCGGGTTGCCCTCGGCGCGGCGGAGGACCTCGCGGCGGTAGTGGCGGCGGTCGGCGCAGGCGACGGCGTAGCGCGAGACGAAGTACTCGAAGAGGGCCGCCGTGTGGGCGTCGCCGAGCGGCTCGACGGGGATCTGGCCGAACGTGGCGATAAACGTCCGCAGGCTCCGGCTCTGGGGGAGCGAGCGGATGGCGCCGATGATGACCGCGCGCTGCTGGAGTTCGCGGAGGAAGAGGCCCTGGCTGGCGCTGGCCCGGTCGAGCGCGTCGAGGACGATGAGCAGGCGCGGCGCGCGGCCTCCGCCTGCGAGGTCGTGGAGCGACTCCACGACGGCCTGCTGGCGCTCGTCGACCGTCCGGAGAAGCTTCTTGACCTCGGGCCAGGCGTACTCGTCGCAGGCGCCGGCGCGCATCTCCGGCGGGATGCCGGGGAGGGCGAGGATGCCGAGTTCGTGGAACGCCTTCGCGAGCGCGTCGACCAGGCGGCCGTTGGGTCCGGCCTCGGCGACGTAGACGAGCGTGTAGGCCTCGCCGTGCGTCTGCGGCATCTGGACGTACTTGCGGCGCGCGCGCTTCTGGGCGGCGCCGTCGAGGAGCACGCGGCGCCCCGCGACGACGGCGGCGAGGTCTTCCAGCAAGCGTGTCTTGCCGACGCCCTCGTCGCCGAGAAGGAGCGTGTGACGGCCGAGGACGGCGCGGTCCACGAGCTCCGCCAGGACGTGGCCGTTGCCCAAGCGGATGGGGTCGGTGAGGACCGTGCAGTCGGGTGCGCCGGGGACGCCCGCGGGCCGGAGCGCACCCACCGCCGCGCCGCTTGCGGCGCGCTGTCCCGACGCCGCGACGGCGTCGGGGCGGGAGATGGACGAGAGGCGGGGCGCTGCGGTCGTCATCTACTTGTGGAGCCTCGTCCAGAGCTTGGTCACCTCGTGGACGACGGGGTCGTCGAGGTGGCCGTTGGCGGCGTGGAAGGCGAGGAGCTTGCCCGCGACCTCTGGGTAGGTCTTGGCCCGGCCGCGCTTGAAGAAGTGCCAGCGCTTGGGGGGCTCGTCGCACAGGAGCGAACGGAGGTAGCGGACGGTGTCGGCAGACGCGACCGGGCTGGCGATGCCGGTCGCGTCCAGGATGTGGGCCTCGTGGGCGACGGCGCGGTCCCGGCCGACGGCATCCTCGAACAGGGCGAAGACCTCAGTGCGGAGGCGGTCGAGCTCCGTCGCGAGGGGATGCCGGGTGTGGGTGTGCGCGGTGACTGGGGCGCGGGTGGCGGGTGCCGGTGGTGGGGACGGGAGGGTGGCGATCGTCGAAGCGCCCCCGGATCGGAGTCCGGGGCAGGCGTCGGCCTCTGGCGTCGGGGGCGTGGACGCGAGGGGCGGAGAGGCTTCATCGGGGCCGTGGCTGACCTCGCAGAGGACCGGCGGCGCAGCGTCGGCCGTGGCGGGCCCGGGGCTCGGCGCGGGCGGCAGGGTGTCCATCTCGCCGAGACCGACCGTTTCGCCGTGGCGGAGAGGGCTCGAGAGGAGGGCGGGCGGTGTCGCGGGGCTCCCGCCCTGCAACTCGGCGACGAGCGCGCCCAGGCCCGTGGCGTGGGGGTGGGTCGGCTCGACGAGCCGGGGGCGGTCGGCGCGCGCGCGGAGGTAGTCCTCGACGGCGTCGGCCTGGTCGTCGGGTGTGCTGTCTCCAGCTGGGCAGGCCTCGACGGCCACGTGCGGGACGTTGCGAGACACAGGCTCGCCAGAGGCTCCTCGCGGTGCCTCCGAGCCGCGCCGGGCGTCGGCGAGGCGGTTCGCCTGCTCGATGACGCCGTCGAGATCAAAGGCGCGGCCAGCGCGGTCGGGGAGGGTCGCGCGGTTCTTCTCCCGGTCGTAGAGCAGGACACGCCCGGTGACGCCGTCGAGATGCCGGGCGAGCACGGCCGTGAGGTCGGTGGCCTCGGCGAGGTCGATGAGACTAACGCGAGGGCGGGTGGGGTCGGAGAAGTCGTTGACTTCGAGGACCCCGCTGCTGCAGCCGGAGCGGGCCATCTGGCGCGCGACGAGCCCGGCGGAGTCGGTGCCCTCGACGTGGAGCTTGAGGCACTCCGAGTAGAAGACGGTCTCCAGAAAGCGGGCGCACTCGTCTTCCGCCAGCTCGAAGAGACTGAGGAAGGCGGCGTGGCCCGCGTCGCGATGCGTGATGAAGCGCGTGAGGGCCGCGGCGGGCGTGACCGGGAAGCGGTAGTCCGGTGTGGTGCGGGCGACGGCGAGAAGCTGCCCCGACGAAGCCACGAAGGCGTCGTAGGTGGGGCCGAGAACCGAGTGCCCGAGGGTGTCCTGGTCGTCGCCAGAGGCCGAGACGGAATCGTAGCGGACGACGATGAGCGACACGACGCCCTGAGCCTGCTGGTCCGCGAGGCCGACCGGGTCCGCGAAGGAAGCCGGGACGTGCTCGAAAATGGGGTGTGCCGTCGTCAGCATCAAGGTGCGGGCGCGTGACCGCGAGAGGCCTCTGGCGCGTCGATCGAGACGCTTCCGAGGGCGAGGTCGGGGTCTCCACCGGCGCGGAGCGTGGCGAGCCGGGCGGCGTTCGTGGCCTGGGCGTGCTCGGCCGAGAGAAGCGCCAAGCGCCCGCGCGCCAGGCCCTCGTAGTCGAGGTCGCCCTGCTCGTACTTCATCTCGGCCAGGCGGAGGAGCTCGCGCTGGGCCTCGACGCGGCGGGCGAGGTAGTCGGCCTCGATGCGGAGCTGGACGGCGGCGAGTTCGGCGCGGCGCCGCTGCTCGGCCTCTCGCTCCCGTTCGTCAGCCTCGCGCTCGGCGCGGGCGATGAGGCGCTCTCTCGCCTGGGCCTCTTGACGCTCTCGGCGGGCGTGGTGGAGGTCGATCCGCGCCTCGGCGACGGCGACCGCGTTCCGGGCGCGCTGGACCGGGCGGCGGTCGAGGAGCTGTTCGAGGGACCACGAGGCCGTGACGCCCCAGGTGTCGCCGGGCCAGCGCGCGATGGCGGCGTAGGCCGGGTCGTAGCCCTGGCTGCTGATGGAAGGGAAGGCGAGGCCGCGCGTGGAGACGCTGAGGAAGAAGTCGAGTTGGGGGCGGAGGCGCGAGAAACCGGACGCGGATCGGAGTTCGAGGCGGGCGAGGTCCAGGCGTGCCTGCTCGATGCGGAGCGCGGCCGTCGAGGTGTCGGCGGCGAGAAAGAGATCTGAGAGCGGGTCCGTGCTCCGGTACGGGAGCGCCTCGTCCTGCGCGCCAGCGACGGGAGCGACCAGGAGTGCGAGCAGGAGGGGGACGAGCCGCATCGGAACTAGGCGTGAGCGGGCTCGGGCGTGAGCGCCTGGATGGAGGGAGCGGCCGCCGGATCGAGTCCGGCGGCGGTCGCCAGGGCTTTGAGGAAGCCGTCGCCGAGGACCGGTTGGCCGTGGAAGAGCGCGAGCGTCTGGCTGGCGAGTTCGGCGTGGAAGCCGGGCGGCATGTCGCGGTAGGGCGCCACGTGGTGCAGGCGCAGCGCGGCGAGGGCCTGGCGGTCGTGGTCGAGGCCGGTGGCGTCGAGCGCCTCGCGGACGACGCAGATGTCGAAGCGGTGCGAGGTCAGCATCCGGTAGAGCGCGAGGGCGACGGACCGGCGGCGGAAGGGGTCGATGGTGTCGAGCATGGGCGAGGGCGGATGAGGAGCGAGGGGGCTCTCGATGCGCGATTCCCCCTCCCCGCGAGGGGAGAGGGCGCGCTGCGAGGTGGGCGGGGTTGCCGGGTTAGCCCTCGGTGTTCTCGCGGATCACGACGCCGTCACCGCCGCGCTGCTTGGTCTGGCGGAAGGTGCCGTTGACGTAGTCGTTGCGCGAGACGACCGAGCCGTCGGCGGTGTCGCCGGAGGAGAGGAGCGTCCGGAGCAGCGTGCCGGTCACGTTGCCCTCGGCGTCGATGGCGAAGTCGGCGCCGTAGTAGCGCGTGCGGACCGCGCCGTCGGGGCCGCCGTCGCGGAGCGTGCCGGTGCCGTTCGTGTTGAGCGTGGCGACGGGCTCGCGGACGGTGACCGACTCGCGCAGCTCCTGGTTGGCGTAGCTCACGACGGCCTCGCCCTCGGCGGGCGAGTAGACCTGGGCGACGCGCCACGTGTCGTAGGTCGAGAAGCTGGCCTCGGCGTCGTTGGACGCGCCGGTGAGGTACGGGATGGACCCGGCCTGGAGCGCGGCGACGAAGCCCGCGAGGTCGGCGTAGGTCAGGAACGAGAGCGTGACCGACTCGACGGCGTCCAAGCCGCCCACGTCGCGGGCGTGCTGGACGCGGGCCTGCCAGACGCCGACGCCCTGCGGCTCGCGGTACTGGAGCTGGACCAAGAAGCCCTTGGCGTTGGTGGCGTCGTAGACGCCGGTGTAGGTCGTCGTGTCGACGAGGGCGCTCATCGAGGCCATCGCGCTGGCGCCCGATGCGGAAGCCATGCGAGCCGCCGAGCCGGAGTCACCGAAGCCGAGAGAGAACAGCTCTTCCACTTCCTCGAAGGCGGCGGTCACGAGGGCCGACTGGTCGGCGGTGATGGGATCGATGGGATCGGGGCCCGTCGGGTCGGGCGTCGGGGCGGTGGCATCGCACGCGGCGAAGACGAGCGCCAGAGGCGAGAGGAGGAGAAGGCGGAGCATGGTGTGGTTGAGGGTGCGCCCGTCGTGGGCTGGGGAGGCCGGGAGTGGCCGGGAGAGAGGCGAGGGCACGCCTCTGGCGGAGTGCCAGCGGGGCTGGCATGGGGGACCACTTGCGCGCGTGAGTCGCGTGCTTCGGTCCAGGGGAGCCTCCTCCTCCACGCCGCGTAGACGGGTGCAGAATCGGAGCTCTCCGGTCGCGCTTGGCGCGGCCAAGGTTGACTGTCGTCGACCTATCGGTTGAGGGTGTCGGTTCGGGTCTTCGGACCCAGCGGCCACCGGGGCAGGGCAAACAGTCCCCGGTGGCCGTTTTTGTTGGCTACGAGCTGGTGGAGTGGTCGAGCGCGCCGGTACGCGGCGCGACGAGGACCACGCGGACCTCGGTGCGGTCGGGGCCGAGGGCGCGGGTCTCGATGCGGCGGACGACGCCGGCGCCCGTGGAGCGGACGATGCCGTCGCGCGAGGCGGTGGCGTGGCGGTGGCGCGCCCGGCGGAGACGGGCCGCGGCCTCCCGGACGCGCTCGGCCTGTGTGCGCCGCCAGTCGGCCGCGCGAGCGGACGCCCCAGCCTCGGCGGCGGCAAGCTGGGCGCGGAGGTCGGCGACCCCAGCGCGCGCGCCGTCCAGGGCGCTCTGGGGCTCGAAGCCTTGGGCGTGTCGGTCGGCGATGCGCTGGGCGGTGGCCTCCGCTTGGGCGAGCCGCTGGCGGAGCGCGACCGGGTCGGACGCCAGAGGCGGAGGCGCGGCCTGGGCCGCCGCGAGATCGGCCTGCGCCTCGGCCACGTCGAGGCGGGCGGTGAGGAGCGCCGACGAGGTGAGGACCGCGATGGTATCGCCCACGGCGACGGACTCGCCCTCTTGGACGCGCATCTGGGGCGGCTCCGACGGCTTGTGGGCGAACGTCACGCGGCGGACCTCGGAGCGGGCGGTGTCCTGCGGATCGTAGTCCTCGGCCTCGCCCTCGCGCGTGAACACGCGGAGCGTGACGGTGCCCTGCTCGACGAGGAGGCCCGAGAGGCCGAGGCGGTCGAGGTCGGTGAGCGTCGCGAACTGAAACGAGAGCCGCTTGTCCGAGCCCGTGACGGTGTCGAAGCGGAACTCGTCGGGCGTGATGCCTGCGGCCTCGGTGACGGTGACCTGCCCGTCGATGAGGTGGCGGAGGGGCTGGCCGTCGGGCCCACCGCCCGCATGGGCGGTGCGGGGCACGAGGGACTCGAGGTCGGCGAGGACGCGGCCGTCGAGGGTGATCTGGCGCCGGGAGACCTGGACGCGGGCGCCTCGATGGGCGACGACGCGGTCGGGCTGGAAGTTGGCCGAGTAGGCGGGGCCGAGCGAGAAGACGCGGCCGTCGGTCGTGTCGCGGACGAGGAGCGTGTTGGCGCCCGTCGTGCCGACGGCCTCGAAGCGCCCCTCCAGGCGCTGGAGGTGCTGGGGGTCGGACGCCTCGACCTCGATCTCGACGAGGTAGCCCTCGGCGGACCAGTCGAGAAAGTCGCGGACGGCGGCGCCGGCGTCCGCCTGCACGCGGCGCACGAAGCGCTGGTAGCCGTCGTGCTCGAGGACGGCGAAGGGGACGGTGAGGCAGACGAACGTGATGCCGAAGAAGGCGTCGACGCGGCTGCCGGTCGTCGTGCGGTAGGCCGTCTCCTGACGGTTGTAGTAGGGGAAGACGCCGCGGCGGTCGGACCAGGGCCAGAAGACGCGGACGCCCTGGACAGTCCACGTGTCGAGGAAGGGGTGGGAGACGTAGCCGACGACGACGGCGGCGTAGAGGTGGGGCAAGGCCCCACCGGGGAGCCCGGTCCAGAGGAAGGGGAGGGCGAGGACGGCGACGGCGCCCTGGGCGGCGTAGCAGTGCGTGATCGTCCGGTGGCCAAAGCGGCGCTCGATGCGCCGGGCGATGGGCGAGAACACGCGGCCGACCGTCGAGCCGAGCGTGTCGACGTCGGGGGCGACAGCGGCCGCCGAGGCGACCACGACGCCGGTGGCCGTCCAGGGGACCTGGAAGAACGTGGCGGCGACGGTGTAGCCGAGGACGCCTCCGGCGATGTGCGTGCCGAGTCTCACGGTGAGCGGTGGGGACTTCGGGCACCCGTCCGCTGAGCCGAGAGGCGCGTGTCCTCGTCGGGGGTGCACGGATTTGTGTCGTCGAAGCGGACGGTGCGGTGGGGGTTGAGGCGACGGAGGTGGGCGAGCACCTCGTCCGGGGCCGCGTCGGGCGTGAACGGGAGCGGGAGCGGCCCGAGACCGGCGAGGCGGGCCAGGGCCGGGTCCTCCACGACAAATCCCGTCGAGGAGCGCCGGATCGTGAGCGGCGGCCGGGTGGGCGGACGTGCGTTCGATCCCCACGCAGCGCGGACGTGGAGGCGGCTCTGGGTCGGGGAGGGCGTCGGCATCAGCTCCGGAACATGATGGTGGTGAGCGCCCACTCCTCGGTGCGGTCGGAGCCGTCGAGGCGGGCGTAGAGCTCGACCGTGTATTCGCCCTGGGGGGCGAAGAGGCCGTTGGGACCGACGCCGCGCCAGGCGGCCGTGCGGGAGCCCGCGGTCTCGCGGCGCTCCTCGGTGATCTGGCGGACGAGCGCGACCGACCCGTCGGGCTGGCGCTGAGTGATCCGGATCTGGACGACGGCCGGCTCGGCGAGGGTGTAGCGGACCTCACACGGCCCCGTGAAGGCATTGAAGGTGGGATCGACGCGGAAGCCCGAGACGATCTGGAAGTCGGTGGGGCCGGTGGGCGGGGTGCACCCCGCCGCCGCCAGGAGCACGAGGAGTCCGAGCAGGGGAGAGGGTCTCGTCATCGATCCGCCTGGACGAGGCCGCCGAGGTCGTCGACGCCCGGGGTGTGGGTCGTCGTGACGGGGACGAGCGCACCCGGCTCCCCGCCCGGTCCGGCTGGAGCCCGGAAGTAGTGGACGTAGCGCGTGGTGGGCGTCGGGCTGGCGAGGCCGAGCGAGAAGGCGTAGCGGTGCCGCGTGACGCCGAGCGGGTCGCCGGCCCCGATGAGGAGGGCCGCGAGGTGGCAGTGGGCGGCCTCGGCCTCGGGCGTGAACCGGTCGAAGACGAGCCGGTCGGGGGCCTGGGGGAGGAGAGGACGCCGGTGGCGCATGGGGACGTCGTCGGTCATCGGGTCAGGCAGCCTGGTGAATCCGGGGGGCGAGAAGCGGGCCTCGGGCGTGCTCGCGGGCGCCGAGGGCGGTGGCCTCCACCAGCTCGCGGAGCCCCTCCTCGTCGACGTGCGTGTAGACCTCCGTCGTCTGGATCGTGGCGTGGCCCAAGAGCTCCTGGACCGCGCGGATGTCGCCCGAGGAGGCGAGCAGGCGGGTAGCGAACGTCCGGCGCAGGACGTGGGGGGTGAGGCGGTGGCGGGCGCGAATCCGCTCCCCGACGCGCTTGCACTCGCGGGCGACCTGGCGGGGGACGACCCGGCAGCCCGTGAGCGTGACGAAGACCTCGTCGGCCGAGGACGGCACGTAGCGCCGGACGGCCAGCCAGTCGAACATGGCCGGGTAGGCGAACCCGACGAGGGGGACCGTGCGGGTCTTCGAGCCCTTGCCGGTGAACGAGAGGTAGAAGCCGTCGGGGCGCGTGACGATCGCGTCGCGGAGGAGTCCGAGCACCTCGGCGCACCGCAGGCCCGCGAAGGCCATGAGCGTGAAGGTGGCCCGGCGGCGCCCGGCGGTGAAGAGCGAAGCGAAGGCGCGCGTCCGCTCGGGTCCGCGCTCGGCCCCTTCGAGGCGGCGGTTCGCCTCGGCGACGTCGGCCGAGAGGAGGGCGACGGCCCGATCGAGCTCGTCATCCGTGAGCACCTTATGCGTCTCGCTCTTGCGGTCAAAGGCCGGGAGGTCGAGGGCGTCGAAGGGGTTGGCCGCGACGATCTCGATGCCGCGCAAGAAGCGGTAGAAGGAGCGGACGCAGCTCACGCGGCGGCGGACGGTCCGGGGGGCGGCCTCGGTCGAGAGCCGGGCGAGGTAGCGCTCGGCGGCGCGGCGGCCGACGGTGCCGAGCCGTAGGCCCTCAGCGTCGAGGAAACGGCCGTAGTGCTGGAGGTCGATCCGGTAGGCGCGCTCGGTGTGTCGACTGCCGGTGCGGGTGTGCCTGGTGCGCCCGATGAACAGCTCGACGGCTTCCTCGAACGATGTCTCCTCGGTCCGTAGCACGCGGTCTCGCTCGGCCGAGCGGAGGGCAGTGTCGGGCGGTCGGTGCGTGGAGTTCACGGCGACGAGCGGGAGGTTCGTGGCTTCGGCGCGCGTCGAATACCTAAAGCCATTAGGCGCAAGAACAGGGATGGTGTCCAGAGTGTCAAGGCCGATTGCGTGGTCCGTAGTGGCGTCCCACCTCTTTTTGGGTCTGCCGAGCGGCTCGTTCATTCGATTCCAGCCTCTTTATGCCGATTCGCACGGCCCTCTATAAAGGCAACTCACCGTGTGCTTTGGGGTCACTTTTCTGAGGAGTGTCCTGATAATGTTCGTTATCAGGACGAGAATCGGGGTCGTTTGCGACCATCCGTCTGAATCGCCCCGGCTGAGTCGTCGAGGGCGATTCGATCCCTGGACGGGTGGCTGTCACGCTGACAGCCGGTCGACGGAGCGGCGGCGGAAAGGGGAGAGGCGGGCGCTTTGCCAGAGGCCTCGATCCTGGCGGAGCGGACGGCCGCGGAGACCTGGAGGCGTCCTCGATGGTGGGCTCGAAGACGGGTCGTGCGAGGCGCGCCGAGCGCCGGCGCCCCGTCCCCGGTCCGGTCGAACTGGGCGGTCCGTGAGTGCGCCGCGCGCCACCCCATTTCCCGTCCCGAGCCGTGCTGGAAGCTCAGCCAGCGCGTGGGGTTCGGGGTTGACTCCCCGGCCTCGGCGGGTCGGGCGGAGCTGGGGGGTGGGGCCACCTCGGCACGAGGTTCGCAGCGCCCGACTTCGCTGCCGCATTTCTGTCGGCTAGCGGGATGGCCGTTCGGAGCGCGGAGGTGCGGCGGACCGCTGAGGCGGGCCGCTCGCCAGAGGCGAGGGGACGGCCGGTGGTGGCGCGTGACGGTCCGGTCCGTGGACCGGACCGGGCATCTCTAGGCACCCCGATGGGGAGAGCCGACATGTGTATGTCCGCTATTGCAACTCGCTTCTCTCAGTCAACTCGCCGCCCCGCGGAGCGGGGTGACCGCTTATCCACACGCCGACGGGCCCCCATTACAGGGAAGGTTAAAAGAGGGGATACAAGATGGTCGTCCGAATATTCGGGCCAGAGGCCAGGTCTGGTCTCCTATGACATAGAAGATGGTCGCCTCGATATTCGGAGAGCGGCGTGACTTATTCCATATAGGCTGGTCGCCTCGATATTCGCAGGTCGCCCGTTTATTCGGAGAAGGTCGCCCCGGTATTCGTGGACAACTGGGCCGGAGAGGGGGTTGTCCACGGTCTGCTCGGGCCAGAATGAGCTGGCCACTGAGCGGCCAGGCTGGCCACCGGCTACAACATGTAGGGGACGTCGGAGGCGTGGGTGGGGTAGGCCCAGATCGTCTCGCGGAGCGCGCTCGCGGGGACCCCGTGCCGGATGGCGAGCGCGAACACGTTGACGAGGTCGCCCGCGCCCGGCCCCAGCAGGTGGGCGCCGACGACCCGGCCGTCCGCGGTGAGCACCTTGTAGCCCGCGACCTCGGCCCGAACGCGGCGGTAGGTGTACCAGTCGGTCGTGTCGCCCTCGTTCACCTCGATGTCGACGTCCTGGTCGGAGGCCTCGGCCTCGGTCAGTCCGACCGACGCCAGGGGCGGTCCGGTGAAGGCGACCGAGGGGACGCCGTCGTGGTTCGGCGTCCGGTGCGGCCCCCTGAGCAGGTTCGAGGCGACGACGTGGGACTCGTGGGCGGCGACGGGCGTGAGCGGCGGGCCGCCCGAGTCGGCCGCGTCGCCAGCGGCCCAGACGCGCGGGTTCGAGACGCTCCGGAGGTGGTCGTCGACCGTCACGCCGCGCTCGGAGGACTCGACACCAGCGGTCTCCAAGTCCAGGGCGGCAAGGGCGGGGATCCGGCCGGCGCCGTGGACCACGAGGTCGGCCTCGACCGTCTGGCGCTCGCCGCCCGTGGTCTCGGTCGTCACCCGGAACCCGTCACCGTGGCGCTCGACGCCGACGACGGACGTGCCCAGGCGGAGGTCGACGCCGAGGTCGCGGGTGTGGGCCGCGAGGCAGTCGACGAGGTCGGGGTCGAAGGCCTCGAGGGGCCGCTCGCCGCGGTGGACGACCGTCGCGCGGGCGGCCGTCCGGGCGACGACGTGGGCGAACTCCATCGAGACGTAGCCGCCGCCCACGAACACGACGTGCCCGGGGAGCGCGCCGAGGTCGAGGAAGTCAGTGCTCGTGGCCACGTGCTCGGCGCCGTCGAACGGGAGCGGGGCCGGCTCGGCGCCCGTCGCGACGAGGAGGTGCTCGAACGTCAGGCGTTGCTCGCCGCCCTCGCCGTCGACCACGAGGGCGTCCTCAGCCACGAGACGGGCGCGGCCGTGGAGCGTGTCGATCCCCTGTTTCTGGAAGGCGGCCTCACGCTTGTCGGGGACGGGCTCGGTGAACGTCCGCTTGAAGGCCATGAGGTTGGCCCAGTCGACCGAGGGGGCCGCGTCGACGCCGTGGCCGGCCATCCGGCGGCCCCAGTCGACGAGGTGCTCGGCGCCGACCAAGACCTTCTTGGGGTCGCACCCGCGGAGGGCGCACGTCCCGCCGTAGGGGCGCGAGTCGACGACGGCGACGCGCCAGCCGGCGGCGGCGCACTTGTGGGCGGCCGCCGAGGCCCCGGAGCCGGTGCCGAGGACGACGAGGTCGTAGGGGTCGGGCATGGGCTCAGGCGGCGCAGCAGCTCAGCTGCCCGACGTCCTTGCGGAACGTGATGGCGGCGAGCTTGACGGCCTCGGAGAGGGTGAGGTAGGGGTGGAAGGCGTCGGCGAGCTGCTGGGTCGTGATCCCGTGGCGGATGGCGAGGGCCACCTCCATCAAGAGCTCCGAGCCCTCGGGCGCCAGGACCCGGGCGCCGAGGACAGCGTCGGTCTCGCGGTCGCGGACGAGCGTGACCGAGCCCCGCGTGTCACGGGCAGCCAAGGCGCGGGGCACGTGCTCCATCGCGAGCGTCGAGGCCTCGGCGTCGAAGCCGGCCGATTGGGCCTGGGCGAGGTCGAGGCCAACGCCGGCGAGCTGGGGGTCGGTGAAGACGACCCAGGGGAGTGCGGTGTAGTCGGTCTCGGCGTAGAGGCGCTGGTGCGCGTTTCGCGCGGCGAGCGAGCCCTCGTAGGCGGCGGTGTAGACGAACATCTTGTCGCCGAGCACGTCGCCGGCCGCGAACACGCCCTCGGCCGCTGTGCGGAGCGTGGCGTCGACGGGCACGAAGCCGCGGTCGTCCGCGTCGATGCCAAGCGTCTCCAGGCCCAGGCCGTCGGTGTTGCCGCGGCGGCCGGTCGCGAGCAGGAGGTGCGAGCCGCGCACGGTCTCGGTGCGGCCGTCGGCCTCGATCTCGACGACGATCTCGGCGCCCTCGCGGCGGACGGCGTGCGTGGCGACGCCGGTGCGGACCGTGACGCCGTCGTCCCGGAGGAACCCTTCGAGCGCGTCGGTGAGCGCGGCGTCCTCGCGGGGGAGGACGCGGTCCGAGCGCTGGAGGAGCGTGACGGGCACGCCGAGCCGGGCGAACGCCTGGGCGGCCTCGACGGCCACGTACCCGCCGCCGAGCACGACGAGGTGCTCGGGCGCGGCGGCGAGATCCCAGAGCGTGTCGTTCGTCAGGAAGCCGGCGTCGGCCAGACCCGGGACGTCGGGGACGAACGTCCGTGCGCCGGTCGCGACCAAGACGGACCGGGCCCGGAGCGTCGGGCCGCCGGCCACCTCGACCGTGTGGAGGCCCGCGTCGTGGCCCGCCAGCCGGGCGCGGCCGGCGACGAGGTCGATGGCGACATCGTCGGCGACGACGTCGACGTATTTGGCCTGGCGGAGGTCGGCGACGAGGGCGCGGACCTGGGCGAGCACGGCGTCAAAATCGGCCACGCGGCCCGTCGTCTCGACGCCATCGAACGCGTCGCGCTGGGCGCGGTGGACGGCCTCGGCCGCGCGGATGGTCGCCTTTGAGGGCACGCAGCCCACGTTGACGCACGTCCCGCCGATGGGGAGGCCGTCGTTGACGATGGCCGTGCGCCCGCCGAGCTCGGAGGTCTTGAGGGCTGCGGCGAAGGCGGCCGAGCCGCCGCCGACCACGACGAGGTCGTAGGCGCTCTCGGGAAGGGACGCGGGCGCGGCGGGCTGGAAGGTCGAGGTCGCACCGTCGCCCGAGGGGACGGCAGGGGACTCGGCGGGGGCGCCGTACCCGGTCGCAGGTCCCGCCGCCGGAGGATCGGGTGCCTCTTCAGGCGCGGCGGTGTCGAGGGCGGCGCGGTAGCCCGCGGCCTCGACGGCGGCCACAAGGTCGGTCGTCGAGACGGGCGCGTCGTCCGCGAGCGTGACGTCGGCCCGGCCGGACTCCCAGCCGGGGACCGACGCTGAGGCCACGCCGGGGAGCACCTCGAGCGCCTCGGTGACGTGGCGGGCGCAGCCCGAGCAGGTCATCCCGCCGACGGTCAGGGTGAGGTCAGGCATCGGTGGCTGGCGCTGTGGGGTATCCCGCGGCAGCCGTGGCCGCCATCAAATCAGCGACCGTCGCCCGCGTGGGATCGAAGGAGACGACGGCGCGGGGCGGCTCGAACGAGACCTCGGCTTTGTCGACGCCCTCCACGGCCAAGAGCGCCCGCTCCACGGTCACATCGCACGAGGCGCACGTCATGTCTTCGACGGCGAGCACCACCCGGGCCGTCGCGAGCGGGGCGTCCGTGGCGAGCACGGCCGTGGTCGGCGGCCCGCTGGCGGCGCGGACGAGCCACGGGGAGGCGAGGAGCAAGACGGCCGCGAGCGCGCCCGCGCCCAAGATCGTGCGGCGCGTCCGAGGCTGGACGGCGTCCTCCTCGCAGTCGCAGTCGACGCCGACGGCGTCGCTGCCCGAGGCGGTGAGCCGGGCCGCGCGCCACTCGCGCCAGGCCACGTAGCCGAGGGCGCCCACGGCGAGGGCAACGAAGAGCGGCCGGTAGGGCTCGAAGGCGGTGAGCGAGCCGACCCACGCACCGCCAACGCCGAGCGAGACCAGGAGGAGCGGGACCGTGCAGCAGGCGCTCGCGGCCACGGCCGCGCCGATCGCGGCGGCCACGCCCCAGCGGGCGCCCCGGTCGGGGGTCTGGGGGGAGGAGTCCACGGGTTCAGGCATCGGGAGGGTCGGCGGTGAGCCCGTCGAGGTTGAGGGTGACGCCGCTCGCGGCCTGCTCCTCGAAGAGCCGGACCAGGAGCCGCGCGAACGGGTTGTCGGTGCAGACCGAGTAGTACAGGGTCTGGGCGTCGCGGCGGGCGACGACGATGGCCTTCTCGCGCAGGATCTTGAGGTGGCGCGAGACGGCCGGCTGGGTGATCTCGAAGAGGTCGGCGAGGTCGCAGACGCAGAGCTCGCCCGCTCGCCACAGGACGTAGAGCATCCGCAGGCGCGTCTCGTTGCTGGCCGCGGTGAAGTAGGCCGAGAGCGCGACGAGGTGGTCGTTGCCGAGAGCGTCGCGGTGGACGGCCCGGAGCTCGTCGGCGCGGTCGGCCGAGGCGTCGGGGCGGACGCAGGTCCGGTCGGTGACGGCGAGGCGGGCAGGAGGGGACGGCATGCGGTGCTGTGTCTAACGAGATGGTTATATAACCTATTCGTTGGCCGGTTCCAAGTCCGTCCCGATGGGCGACCTTGGCGTCTCCGCCCGCGCCCCCATGCCCGACGAGATCTCCCCCATCTTCCGCGTCGCCGACGGCCGCCGGGCCGCGGCGTGGTACGTCCGCCTCGGGTTCAGGGTGGAGGGCGAGCACCGGTTCGCGCCGGACCTGCCGCTCTACCTGTTCCTCAGCCGGAACGGCGCGTCGCTCCACCTTTCGGAGCACACGGGCGACGCGCGGCCTGGCACGCTCGTGTACCTGCGGGTCGACGACGTGGACGCGATCGCCGCCGAGTTCGGGGTGGAGGTCGAGATGCAGCCGTGGGCCCGAGAAGTGCAGCTGACTGACCCAGACGGGAACCGCCTTCGTATCGGCGAGCGGGCAAAGGACGAGTAGTCCTGGTCCGCCTGGCAGGGGCGCGCAATCACTGGGGCGGTCGTGACCTCGGCCGGAGGATCTCCGGGTCCCCAGCGGCCCGTCTCGGGCGTTTGTGCGCGGCCCTCAGGTCCCGGTTCGCTTCGGGGGGCGGTACTCGACGTCGGGGCCGGTCGAGTAGACGGTGATCCGGCCTCTCGGGGCCTCGTAGCGGAGCTCGGGCCAGGTGGCCGCGATCGCTCGGAGCGCCCGGCGGACCTTGTAGCCGAAGTCCTTCTTGCCGCGCGGCGTGAGGGCTCCGTCCTCATCGGTCCGGTAGTGGCTGCCGAGCTGGGCGTGGATCTGGTCGTAGTTCACCGTCAGGCACTCCCGCCCCGTCCGCTGGAGGGCCGCGAGCCGGTAGGTGAGCCAGAGGTAGAGGTCGTACGCTAAGGGCCACCCGCGGAAGAGGAGGGCCTTGCGGAAGTCGAGCGGGAAGCAGCTCGACACGATCTCCGACCAGAACTTGTCCGAGAGCGTGATGGAGCCGCCTTCGATGGGCTCTGCGGTGGGCGTGCCGCCTCGGCTCCAGAAGTGGTAGTCGTCGACGACGAGCAGGTGCTCGCCCTTGAGGTCGCGGCGCCCGGGGGTGATGGTCTCCCACTCGAACGTGACGACGCACGTGGCGAGCCGCTGAAGCTGGTCCAGGACGTAGCCGAGGCGGCCGTTCGCGCCGCCGGAGGGCGTGACCTCAATGCGTTCGCAGAACGCGCTGATCGTATTTCCGAGGTCGATGGTGGGGCTCTTCTTGGTGCGCGCCTCGGTGACGACGTGGCAAAGGAGGAGCCGGGCCAAGCCTCCGTAGGGGACGCCCCTCGAGACGCGTGGGTGGAGGTGGCTCGGCCCCTGCGTCATGCCCGCGCGGAGGGAGAGCGTGTAGTCGCAGTTGGTGGCCGTGTACTCCGTCGCCAGGAGCTTGAGCGTCCCGCCGTTGCCATCGGGGATCTCGACCGGCTCGCCGTCGGGGCCGAGCTGGTAGACCTCCTTGTGGGGCAGCATGGCCTGGACGAAGTGCGTCGGGCTCATGGCGATGGTGCCGGCGTCTCGAGCGCTCCGCTCCAGGATCTGCACCAGTTGGCGCGCGCGGTTGAGCCGCCGGGTGGACGCGGCGCGCGACGCGCGGGGGAGACGCTCGGCCGATACACGGCCGAGGGGTGGCGGTGCGGCGTCGGCGTGTGCCGAGGCCGGGGCTGATGGTGGCATCCGGAGGAGGGAATCGGGCACACCCTCAGCCGATCATCAACGCTCTTTCCCGTTCGGCGATCTACCTTTCGGGACTCTCGCGGCGCTCATGCCGTGGGGTCTCTACGGCCCTGTAAATGAGAAGTCGAGGCCGGGCTCCATTGCACTGGGGTCCGGCCTCGCGTGGTGTGTGTGGGAGTGTGAGCGGGGCGTTCCAGACTTGGAACGATGAAGGGAATGTAAAGCAGAGGGCTAGATGTTGCGTCGTTTGCTCTGGGGTATTAGCCGCGGCCTTTGCCAGAGTGGGGAGGCGCCTACCGCTCGGTCTCGACGGAGCCGCGCCGGACGGCCTCGTCGTACCAGGGATTGGCTTCGCGGAGCTCGGCGTGGGCAGCGTCGATGAGCGTTCCCGGAGTGGTGTCGAGCGCGAGGGCGATGCGGAGGAGCGTCGGGATGGTGACGTTGCGTTCGCCGCGGTCGATCTGACCGACGAAGCTCCGGTCGAGGCCGGACGCACCGGCCAGCTTTTCCTGGCTGAGGCCGAGCTGGGTGCGGCGCGCGCGGACCGCCCGCCCCAGGAAAACTCCGGGTTGGGGATCGACAGGAAGCCGGGTCCGCGACATGCTGGGCATGTCGACAGCTTCCCCGACGACGGACTCTATGTCTACGGGATCTATGGACCCCCCGGCCTGTTGCCCGGTATGTACCTGGCGCCAGAGGCCACCCTCCAGGGCCGGCGCCTGCTCGTTAAGTCTCAGATTTTCCAGTCCAAAGCGCGCGGCGGTTCGGTACTCTAGGGTGAGGGGCACACCCCAGTGCCCTGCTTCTCGGGCCACCGCCTGTATCCCTCCGCACGATGCCGACTTCGGCACATACCCGTTCTCCCTTTGAGGGGACGAGCGCCGACTCGCCGCCCTACGACAGCGACGGGCCCATCGCGACGTCGATCGTGTACTACGTGCTGCTGGTGACGAAGCGGCGCCGGCCTCACTTTGCGGACCCTGCGGCGCGGGACCGGGCGGAGGTGCTCCTCGGCGAGCTTGCGGAGACGCTGGGGTGCCGGGTGACGAGCTGCGAGATCAAGCCGTCGACGGCCCTGATCCAGGTGCGGGCGCCGTCGACGATCGCGCCTCACATGATCGTGCGGGGGCTGCGGCGCGGGGTGGTCGCGCCGCTGAAGGCCGAGTTTGAGGCGATCCGGCGGGCGGGGTCGGTGTTCGTGCGGCCGTACCTGCTGGCGACAGTGCCGATGCCGGATGGGGACTGCGAGGCGTTCGAGCGGCGGATACCGACGCGGTAGAGCGCGCTCTACGCGGGCGTCGGCGGGGCCGTATCCGATGGACCTGATGACGGTCGCGAAGGCGCGCTCGCGCTCGTTCGTGGCTGCCTCGTGACGCGGCCGACGAGGAGGGTGTCGTCGGGGCGGTACGCCACGGTCGCGTGGTAGCCTTCGTAGTCGAGCACGAGACGGGGGGGCTAGAGCTGAACGACGTGGACGGGGCCGTCGTAGCGTTCGAAGTCGGAGTCCGTCGTGTAGACGGTCGTCGCGCCGGCGTCGAGGAGCGAGGTGAGGATGATCGCGTCGGCCATCGCGAGGCCGTTCCCGTGCGCCAATCGAGCGGCGCGGTGGAGCCGCTCGGCGCCGTCGTCCGCCCCGAGCCACACGACGCGGCACGTAACGGGGAGCGAGCGGACGAGGCCGTCGGCCACGTCGCGCGGCAGGACGCCGCCCCGGAGGCCGAGCCGCTCGAGCTCGAAGAGCGTGAGGCACGAGATGGCCCCGACGGCGCGCTCGGCACGTACGTCGTCCCAGGCGGCGGTCGCCTGTGCGTCGCGAGCGTAGAGGCGCTGGAAGAACCCGGTGTCGAACCCGAGCACGGTCTCGGCAGGGTCGGTGAGGCTCGTCTCCATCAGAGCTCGCGGTCGGAGCCCGCGCGGAGCGCGTCGAGCTCCGCGTCGAACTGCGCGGCGGCGTCTGGATCGGGGGCCGCGGAGCTGACGAGCGCATCGATGGCTCCGAAAGCCCGGCGTCGGCGCTCGGCGGTGACGTGGTCGGCGATGGCCTCGGCGACGACCGACGAGACCGAGCGGTCCGACTCGGCGGCGAGCTGGCGGGCCTGGTCGGCGACGTCGTCGGGAACGGTGACAGTGAGGCGCATGGGCTCGGAGGCGGGCGGGGCGGTGACCCAACGTACGCACCATCGCGCATCGTGTTACAAGATGTGTGACCGCGCATACTGGATGTGCTGCAGGTCGTCTTGTGCTGGCGCCCGATAAGCGGAGTTTCCCGGGCGTGAGCGGAATCTCGGCGTTGGGATATGACTTATGAGAATGACGGTTCTCGATAGACGTAGCTTCCACGACGCGACCCCTCGACAGCTCGATGGAGTCAGGCAACGAGTGTAGCGAAACTGCAATAACGGAATGAACGAGTCGGCCCTTCCCGTCCCAGCCCTCGCCGCTGTCGAGGGCTGCCCCCAGCCGTCCGGTCCCAACCCGGCGACGGTCTACCTCGCGCGTTTGGCACCCGGCAGCCGCCGGACCATGCGCGGGGCGCTCGCGACGGTCGCGGCGATCTGCGTGCCCGACGCCGACCCGGCGCCGGACCCCGAGGCGTTCCCTTGGTGGTCCTTCCGCGCCGAGCACGCCAAGGCGGTCCGGGCCGCGCTTGCGGAGCGGTTCAAGTACACGACGGTCAACAAGACATTGTCCGCGTTACGTGGCGTGCTTCGCGAAGCCTGGGAGCTGGGTTTGATGGAGACGGAGCACTACCACCGGGCCGCGGCAGTGCGGGCTGTCAAGGGGTCGAGCGCTTCGGCGGCCACCGGCCGGTCTCTCGCTAGAGGCGAGCTGCGCGCGCTCATCGAGGCGTGCCTGACCCCGGTGTGTCCACGAAAGGGAGACGCGCCAGTCGTCACCGAGAAAGGTCAGCGGGACGCGGCGCTCGTGGCTCTCGGGTATGGATGCGGGTTGCGCCGGGACGAGCTGGCGACGCTCATGGTGGGCGACCTCGACTTGGTGCAGCGGCGCGTCGTCGTGCGCGGGAAGGGCAACAAGGAGCGCGTGGTCCCGATCCCGCCAGGGGCGTTCCATGCGCTGCGCGATTACCTCACGGTCCGCGTGGAGAGGCTCGTCGACGACCGCGATGAGCCCTCCCTCCTCTCGCCTATATATAAAGAGACTCCGCTCTTCGTCCGAGCGCGACGCGGTGGACGGCTGGACCGGGACGCTGAGTCGCTCACGGGGCAGGCCGTCTACCACGTGCTCAAGACGCGGACGGCCGAGGCGGGCGTGGAAGCGTTCAGCCCGCATGACCTCCGCCGCAGCTACGTCGGCGACCTGCTCGACGAGGGGGCCGACCTATCCGTCGCGCAGCAGCTAGCCGGGCACGCCAGCCCGACGACGACGGCGGGGTACGACCGGCGGGGGGAGCGAGCGAAGGAGCAGGCGGCGTCGCGGCTCGACGTACCGTATGGTGGACGACCGATGAGGCCCTCTAACGCTGAACTTTAATCAAGAGGTGACCGTGGGTCGTCAACGGTGAACAAGTACCCCCTCCCTTTGTTCTCACTCAGCCGATAGAGGCCGCTATCCATTGAGGCAATGCGGAATGGTGGAAGAGTATCGTTCTGACGACTGAGTCTGTCCGCAAGCGCAACGATCAATACATCGACGACATCAATCGTGTACTCTTTGCAAGCTGACGCAACGATACCCATCTGATCAGTTACGTCTGGCACGACCACAATCCCATTCACAGGATCGCTAACCCAGTCAATCATTCTCTGAGCGGCCATTCGACGCTGAGAACTAGCATTCTCCTTGGGACCAGCAATCGCTCCCCATGCCTCTGCGACAACAGAATCCGTAATGGCTAGTGAGTCCCGGGTCTCTACGTATGCGACAGCTGCGATATGATTCAGGCTGTCCTTAGGCTCAAGGTGGTATGCGTACAACACATTGGTATCGAGCAGGACAGTGCGTGGATCGAGTTCGATTGATACCGATTCCAATTGGTATGACTTCACATTCAATCAGGGCTAGCACACAGCTCGGACCTATGTAGTTATTCGCCACTCAAACCGACGCCCGTCAACCGAAATATCATCTCGTCAATTTGCTGCTCGAGGCGTTCCGCTTTCAGGCTTCCGTCAGACTCCACCGATGAATCAGGGCCGAGTTCGAGACGGTCTGCGACCAAGTCCGCAAGTTCCTCTCTGTCGCTTGAGTCATTCACGATAAACGATGGGACTCTAAGTGAGCGGAGGTGCTGTGGTTCAACCTTCCGGTAGCCTGATCGGAAGCCTGGCGTAATTGATTCGAGATACCAGTTTGCAAGAGCGCTATTAAGGAACCCGAGGAGAGGTAGCAGCAGGGCAGGATTTTCAGGAACGACGGCTGTTCCTCCAACTAGGTAGACGCCACCGTCATCGTTAATCGCGAAGGATGGTCGCTGCGCGAGATCCCGCATCATCAGCTTAGGAGCGTCGAGCCATCCCTCAGAACGATGACGTTCAAGTTCAAACCATTCCTTACTCTGACTGGTCACGCACCTCCGCGCGCCAAGCACATCTTGCTGAGACGTGAGATAGTCGAAGGTTAACGGGTATACATCCCTCAGCTGCGCCTCACTCATCCGTTCACCCTTGAGATATGGATACACCAAGAGGCGGGATGGCACGTAAGGGCCAACTGGTTCGATATGACTGTATCGCTCGATCTCGCCGCCGTAGGTGAGGAGCTTCAGGGAGGCGGTGTCCACCTCGTGCCTCTCCCCAAATCCGTTCATCACCTGCACGACGGAGTCGATAGGGAACGCGCCGCCTGTGAGTGTAACAACGAACACGTCATTGGCACCTGTCTTGATGCCTTGAGGAGTGTCACAGATGTCAGGGAGAGGGATCGAAGCATCCTCATATATCTGACGGACCCTTCGGTCATGAGGAGATGGGAAGCGCCAAGCATCTCCCCCTCTAGGCTGGTTCACTACAGTAAAGGCCGACACGTACCGGCCATCGAAGGGCCGGTCTGAGGCCGCTGCTTGATCGAGTTCAACCCCTAAGTCTGCTTCGGATCCTTCGGCTGGTAAGCCTTGAACCTGTATAAACCGGAAGGGACTCTTCTCCCGTTTGTCGACGCACCTCTGGGCGATGACCGTGCCGACATATGCGTTTGTTTGGGCAAATACCTCAAGACTGCCAAAGTCCTCGATCGACATCAGGCAAGCATCTCGTGTTACGACTCCGCGAAGCGCAGCAGCATCGCGGTTTCCGAAAACGCGATTAGGAACCACCATAGCTAACACCCCTCCTTCATCGAGCTTGCTCAGGGCAAGTTCCACAAACAGGAAAGCTGTATCAAAACGCCCCCGTGCAGTCTCAAACCGCTCGCGTAAGGCCGACCTACTGTATTGCTGACGCAGCGTCGACAGAAAAGGAGGATTTCCCAACACTACACCATACTTGCGTGGCAGGGTCTCCCATACGGCGGGAGTGAGCGCGTCTCCTTGTACGATGCACTCTCGTAGCCTTGGCAAGGGAAGGGGTTGGCTTTCCTGAATGAGACGCTGGTACACATTAAGCCGAGCAATCTCCACTGCGCGTACGTCTGTATCAACGCCGACAACGAGCTGATTCTCGACGATGTACTTGCCCCAATTAACCCCAGGCCGCTCCTCATTGAGTTTGTTGAGCAGGAGGTCCACAGCGGACCGGAGAAAGGACCCAGACCCACAGCTAAAGTCCGCAATTCTAGGAATTCCCTCCGTGCCATTTCCGCTTGTCTCGCCTCTGTCGTAAGCCTCGATTGCCTGCCTCGATAGGTGCCGGACAAGGTAATTCGGAGTATAGTAGACACCGTGGTCTTTTCGAACGCTGACCTCAGAGAGCTGCGCTCGCTTCACGCCGAACAAATCACCATACCCTTCCTCCTTAGACGGGCTCAACACACGAGACAGATACTGCTCATATGCCTGACCAAGGACGTCAGATTCGACCCACGAAAAGTCATACCTGAATCCACTTACACGAAATCCCTCAGGAGTGTAGAGGCCCTGTATGATGCGCCCAACCACAAGAGGTGGGAGCGTTTCGTATCTAACATCGTCAAACAGGTCGCTCTCAATAACTTCTTTCGCATGGCGAAAGTGTTCGCGTAAAGCGTCGATATCAACCAGTCCGTCAGCCGAGACTGTCTGGCTCACTGGGGGAAGGTCTTCGTCAAGACTGTCTTCGACGGTTCTCAGGATGAAGAGCTTCGCGAAGAGACCTTGTATGGCGGCATCCCATGCGTCGGCCTGGTCTCGATCCTCCGCTTGGCGTAGCGCCTCACGGCGCCACAGATCGAGTTGGTCGACTAAACGGTCATCAATGGGAACGAGGACTGCATCGTCCTCTCTTTGCCGGATTTGGCGGACACGTGTCTCCAACTCGCCCTCCGTAACACCCTTTGGCGTAAAGGATTCGACCACGGAGTTGGCGGGGTTCCAATCGTTTGACGTCACCCGATACCAATCATCGCCTGTGAGCCAGAGGGAGTTAAAGATGCCCACCTCGCCAGGAGTCCGCACGATTCCCCAGGGGATGGAAGCTTGGTAAGCTCGTGGCGCTGCCTCGCTGATGAGCTCATTGATGTCGCCGTCGCCAGTTACAAACAGCGCGACAGGCTGATCATGGAAGTATCCCTTGTAGGCAATTGACCCTGACTCCAATTCGCGCACCCTCCGGAGATAAGACTCACTGTCTGTCCAATTGAACTCCTGGGCGACCTGCTCTTCTGGCGATATAGTCTCGGCCTCGTCGCTCAACAGTTGAGAAATGAACGCCTCTCCCTGGCTCCGAACCTCGCGCAGGTCCAAGCCTTCCTCTGTGAGAAGCGCGTCCGCCAATTCGGAATCGTCTAGAACCGCCTGCGCGAGGCGGTCAAGGAGGCTTCGGGGATTAAGGGGACCTTGGGACATCGGGATTAGTCGGTGGCGCGATCATTCCAGCAAGGGTGCTGGGAGAGTCGTTGCCTGAGGTGCCTGTACAGCTTTCTCGTGAGATTGTAGGCTTCTCTTGGTTCTATGCTGAGCTCGTCTGCGATTTCGCCAGGCTTCTTACCGTCCAGGAGGCCACGAGCAATCTTTTCCAGCTGAGCGTCGGCTTCAGTTATGTCTTTCAAGACGGAGGCCAACGCTTCCTCGCATTCCTGGTTGGCTAGCAGGTCGAGCGCGAGGGGGGCAGGGTCGACATGGTGCGTCTCGTCAGTTGGAGCTGCCCCTCGATTCGTGTGCTCGGCCGACTGAACGAGATTGCTAATTAGGCTGTCAACGACAGCAGGGAGAAATTCCTCAATGGTCGGGTATCGGGTCGCGTTCCATTGGCGACGGCCGTCTAGGACACGCTCGAACGCCTCATGCACGATGTCCTCAGCCTGTTGCCCTACAGGAAGCTCTCCGCCTCTCACGGCCGGAAGCCGGGCAGCTTTCAACCGGGTGTACAGTAGGAGCCTGGGATAGAAAGCGGCTCCATGTTCCTCAATGGCCGCTCGAACAATGTCGAGCGGCAAGATGGCGGTAGCCCCCTCCTCTGGAGGTACCTGTGCGGGCGGAGCGGATCGTGTAGGAGGCACGCCGGAAAAATAGCGGTGTCGGTGGCGAAAGCAGAGTTGGACTCAGCAGATGGGAATAAGTGGGCGGAATCGCTGCCCGCGCCTACTCACCCCCTCCCTGCTTTGTCCTACATCTTCCACATCCTGCGGAGCGCCGAGAACGGCGAACTCTACTGGCACCTCAAGGCCGGAAACGGCGAGATCGTCGCCGCGAGCGGCGAGACCTACACCGACCTCAGCGGCTGCCTCGGCGGCCTCTACGGCTTCAAGCTCAACGCGGGCGCGGCGCCGCTCAACGACCGGACGGCGGCTGCCGCTGTTGGCCGTGTGGGCAACCACGAGTTCGAGCTCTTCCGTGACGAGGCCGGCGAGCACCGCTGGCGCTTCCAAGCTGGCAACAACCAGATCATCGCCACGAGCGGCGAGGGCTACGCGTCGAAGGGCGGAGCCGCCGACGCCGTCGCCCGCGTCAAGACGAAGGCCACGGGCGCTGAGGTCGAGGTCGACGTGGACGAGCCGGTCGACGTCGAGGCCTGCGCGAAGGCCGGCCACGGCACGCCGAAGGCGAAGCGGTACCGGATCCGGATCGACCGTCAGAAGCACGTGCTCGACCGCCCGAGCGTGACGGGCCGCGACCTGCTCGCCGTGGCGGGCAAGCAGCCTCACACGCGGTTCCGGATCGACCAGAAGCTGCGCGGCGGAGAGGTCCGCAAGATCGGCTACGACGAGTCGGTTTCGCTCTGCGCCCCAGGCGTCGAGCGGTTCATGACGATCCCCCTCGACCAGACCGAGGGATAACCTGGATGGGGCCGGTCACGAGGATCGGCCCCTCCTCTGCTTTCACCACGATGACAACGACGTCCCAGGCACTACGGCGCCAGTTCGACCTCCAGGAGGAAGACACCGAGTACCTCGACGCGAAGGGCCTCCCCTGGGAGACGCTTAACGAAGGCGGAACCCTCTGGCTCCTCGTCCACGAGTGGCCCGTACCCGACGGATACAACGTACCGAAGGTCTCAGTAGCGGTCCGCCTAGTAGGCTACCCCAACGGAGCACTCGACATGGCCTATTTCAAACCCGCACTCTCGCGGACTGACGGCGTCCCAATCCGCGCGACGAGTGCGGTTCAGACCATCGATGGAACGCCATGGCAGCGGTGGAGCCGTCACCGGACGGCGCAGAACCCGTGGCGCCCCGGCGTAGACAGCATCGCAACCCACCTCGCCCTGGTCGAGCACTGGCTCGAACGAGAGTTCGCCCGGGCGTGAGCCCAGACTCCATGACTGTCCTTACTGATCCTCCCCTGACCACGCTCCGCCTCTCTGGCCGCCAGCACGCTGACCTGGCACGTCACCTCTTCCCGGGTGACGGGTGCGAAGCCGTGGCGCTACTCCTGTGCGGCCGGGCTCTCCGCGACGGCCGCCACGTGCTCGCCGTCCACGAGATTGTCTCCGTCCCGCACGACGTGTGCACCGAGCGGACGCCGGTCCGCGTCTCGTGGCCGACGAGCGCCATCGAAGAGGCCCTCGATAGAGCCGCCGCGCACGGGTTCGCGGTCGTGAAGGTGCACAGCCACCCAACCGGATACCCGGCGTTCAGCGAGACCGACAACGCCTCTGATGGCGACCTCTTCCCGTCGGTCTTCGGCCGGACCGACGACCCCGGCCCGCACGGGAGCGCCGTCATGCTTCCCGACGGTCGGATGTTCGCGCGGACGGCGACCGACGATGGTCAGGGCGGCGTCCAGTTTGGGCCGGTCGAACGCGTGGCCGTGGCCGGCGACGACATCTCGGTGTGGTTTTACGACGATGTGTGCGGGGACGCGGGACGCGCTGCCGTACCCGAGTTCGCAAGGCGTCACGCACAGGCGTTTGGCGCCGGCACGACCGAGCGCCTCCGGCGGTTGTCGATCGCCGTCGTCGGGTGCTCGGGGACGGGTAGCCCGGTCGTCGAGATGCTGGCGCGGCTCGGTGTAGGCGAGCTGGTGCTCGTGGACCCTGACGTCGTGGAGGAGAAGAACCTCAACCGGATCGTGAACGCGACGCGGGCCGATGCTGAGGCTGCGCGCCCAAAGGTGGACGTGCTGGCCGACGCGGTTCGACGGATGGACCTGGGAACGCGCGTCGTGTTGCTTGCGGCCTCGCTCTTCGACCCGTCCGTGGTGCGCCGCGTGAGCGCGTGCGACGTGCTGGTAGGGTGCGTAGACACCGTCGACGGGCGCGACCTTCTGAACCGCGTCGCCGCCTACTACTCGATCCCCTACGTCGATGTGGGCGTTCGATTGGACGCCGACGACGCGGGCGGTGTGGACGGCATCAACGGGACCGTGCAGTATCTCCAGCCAGGTGGGTCGAGCCTGATGAGCCGAAAGGCGATCACGCCAGAGGCCCTCGCTGCGGCGACGCTGCGGCGGACAGACCCTGAGGCCTACGAGGGACTCCGCCGTGAGAAGTACGTGCTGGGCGTTGAGGAGGACCGCCCTGCCGTCGTCAGCGTGAACACCTACTTCGCCGCGATGGCCGTCAACGAACTGCTCGCGCGCCTCCATCCGTACCGGATCGAGGAGAACGGGGAGTTTGCGACGTACCGGGCCAACCTGGTGCAGGCCCGGCTCCTCCAGGAGCCTGAGGGGCTCCCCTGCCCTGCTCTCGCGCCGAAGACTGGACGCGGCGACGTGCGGCCTCTCCTGGGAATGCCCGAGCTGAGCGAGCGGAACGCCGAGCCACGGCGAGCCGCATGAGCGCGCTCCTAAACCTCTGGCGCGCCATTAGAGCACGCCTCCGCGCATGGTGGGGCAGCGGCGCCGATCCGACGCATCGCAAGGAGCCCGCGCGGTATCGAACCGAGCGAACCGACGAGATCCCCGACGATCCTGAATGGCAGGTACTGTACGTCGTCGGAGAAGGCGACCACGAGTGGTACGCCGTGATGGCGTGCCCGTGCGGGTGTGGCGACACGCTCGTGATGAGCCTGCTCGCGGACGCCCGGCCGCGGTGGAGAGCCTCGGTCGATCCAGATGGCGTCCCCAGCCTGTCTCCGTCGGTCAATCGGCGTGTGGGGTGTGGGAGCCACTTCTTCTTGAGAGACGGACGCATCGCGTGGTGCCCAGAGCCGCCGGGCCGAGATTGAATGCGTTGAGCGCAACTTCCTTTCGGTTGTTTCGTTTATTGCGTCCACATCGGACAGTATGGCCATGAGCTCCCCAACCGTTTTCGACCCTCAGACTCTGCCGAAGAGCGCTCTGGCAGCACTCCACGCGCACCGCGCCGCATTCATGGAGGCCGCTGAGACGCCCTTTGAACAAGGGAGCAACGCCTTGTCAGTCCGCATCGGGGCGGCCGACGGCATCGACATCGATCTCCCGCCTGCTCTGGCGCGCGTGCTCGCGGCGGCGCTTGCGGAGGTGGCCGACGGCCACGCCGTCGAAGTGCGCATGGTCGGCGAGGAGCTCTCGACGCAGGAGGCGGCCGACCTGCTCGGCGTCTCGCGCCCGTTCGTGATCGGGCTCCTCGACGGCGGTGAGATCCCGTCCTGGAAGGTGGGGACGCACCGGCGGGTGCTGCGGGCCGACGTCCTGGCGCACCGAGCGCGGATGCGGGCGACCGCGACGGAGGCGATGCAGAACCTGGCCGACCAGGCGCAAGATCTCGGGCTGGGCTACGGGTCCGAGCCGACTGCGTAGCTCATCCGCATGGGGTGTGGCAGCCGCGCCGCCGATTCGAGATCCTGAGGCTTCTTCCACCGCTCAACGCCTGTGCGCCTCGCCGTTCTCGACGCCAACGTCCTCTACCCCGCTCATCTGAGAGACGTGCTGCTGTGGCTCGCCGTGGGCGGCTTGTACCGTCCGCGGTGGTCGGACCGGATCCACGATGAGTGGACGCGGAACCTGCTCGCGAAGCGGCCGGACCTGACAGCGGCACAACTCGCGTACACGCGGGCCGAGATGAAACGAGCCTTCCCGGAGGCGGACGTGGCGGCCGACCTTGACCGCGAGGCGGCGATCGCACTGCCAGATCCCGACGACCGGCACGTGCTGGCGACGGCCATCGTGTCCGGAGCCAGCTTGATCGTGACGGCGAATCTGAAGGACTTCCCGGCCGACGCGCTGGGTCCGTACGGAGTGGAGGCGCTCCATCCCGATGCGTTCGCGACAGGGCTGCTAGAGGCTGATTTGGAGGGTGCGCTCGCCGTGCTGCGGGAGCATCGTACGGGCCTTCGCCGGCCGCCGCTGACGCCGCTGACGCCGACGGAGTATGTGGGTCACTTGGAACGCTCAGGCCTGCTGGAGACGGGCGCCGTGTTGAAGCGTCGCCTTCGCGATCTCGCGTAAGCATCGGCGCCATAGGAAGCCCGGTTCGACCTCGTTATGGAAACGCCGCGTTGTTTGGAACGTCGGCACCAGTGACACGAGTTAGCGGAGCGCCGCTGCTGCGGCCCGGACAATGACGCGGGGCGGTACCGAGATCGCCCGAGGCTCTGGGGGATACGACTTCGTAGACTCGGAGAGCACCAGAAGCGGCACGGCCGCCATCGTGGCACGCGCGTTCAGAGTAGGGCCGAAAGTGACTTCGTGGAGGGGGAACGATCGCTCGCCTGCATCGCCCACGTCAAAGAGCGTAACGGGGCGGTAGGGCACGAGCTCTCCGCGGGCCTCGCGGAAGCAGAGGTGCTCGGGAGTGCCGTTGTCGCGGGTGACCCGTAGCAGCCGCCATTCTTTTTCCTCTGCGAAGGCAGGGTGTTTGAACGAGATGCTGAGGTCAAAGAGGTAGTTGGCGGCGTGCGGCGCCATGAGTTGCGGCGCGAAGTCCAGTTCGTCGGGGTGAAGCTGGGTCTGCGCGCTCCCGTCGAGGGCTTCGGTGACCGCCTCAGCGAAGCGTTCCAGGAAGCCGACGACGAGCGCCTGCTGCTCGTCGGGCTCGTAGAGCACCTTGCGGAGGTACGGGTTGGGGATGTCGTGGTCGGTGCCGGGGACCCCGAGGTGGGTACGGTCCGAGAAACGAAAGCCGAGCGCATACCCACCGCCGCGAGCCCCATAGCCGCGCCACTGGCTCAGGAGGTCTCCGTCCTCACAGAACGACGCGACGAACGGGTGGTGCAGCACGCCATAGGCCGTCTGGACGTGGGTGCGGAGACCACCAAACGCTGTGTGGAGCGGAGACCCTTCGGAGTGCCGTTCCTGGGCACGGTCGATCTCACGGGTGGCAAGGCGAACGCCGTAGTCAAGCTCGGCGGGATCGTTGAGCGCGAAGGCGTGGGAAAGCCAGAGCGTCCGGTGCCCGAGGATGCCGCGGAGGCCCTGGAGGTCGGTGTAGTGGTAGAGGGTCTGCTCTACGTCTGGGGTGCTACGGGCGAGCCACGAGGCATAAGACGTGTCGAGAAGATCCTGGATCTCCGGCGCGGGCCACGAGGCGTTGAAGAGGTAGAGAGGCTGGGGGACGTACGACACTGAAAAGGGCCGCTCAGGCAGTGAAGGTGTCAGTATCGAGAACGGCGGGATCTACGTCGGGCGTGGCAGTCTCGTCGGGCATCGGTCATGGAGGCGTTCGGCCAAGCTACCTGCCCTGTCCTGACCCAGAAGCGCCGTGTATGGATACACAGCGGCGAGACGATTAGCTTCGGGCCTTCACGTTCGACCGTTCGATGCGCGCGCCACTCCTGTTCTGTTTCATCTTCATCGCTGGGCTCGTTTCTGGCTGCGGGACTGGTAGCTCTGAGGTGGATGACCGGACGCCCGAGGAGGTCGCGACGGCGTACCTGTCGGCCGAGCGCGACGCTGACTGGGCCTCGGCGTATGCGCTGGCGTCATCGGTGGACCGGGCAGCACGCGACAGCGTGGCGTTCGTAGAAGGCCAGCCGTCGGGGAACTCCGCGATGGAAGCAAAGATGCGAGCGGTGGTCTCGTTCGAGGCCATTGAGACGACCGTCGACGACAGCACGGCGACCATCGTGTTCGACTACACAGCCGCCGACGCTGACGCGCTCACGGCGGACTTCATGGGCGCGTTCATGGGCCGCGCGATGGCGGGCGAGGAGATCGACGAGGCCGAGGTGGAGGAGGCGCTCAACCGGACCGAGATCCCGACGCGGACCACGCGGCGGACGGTCGAGCTGGTACGAGAGCCCTCGGGCTGGCGTGTGGTTCGGAACTGGGACTACGCCGAGAAGGTGGCGCTGTCGGAGGTCGCGCTGGAGAAGAGCCCTGGCAATGCCGAATGGGGCATCGCGCCCCGGGCGACGGTGCGCGGCGAGCTGCGCAACACGGGCGACCGCGACGTGGGCCTGGTGCGGGTGCGCGTGGTCATGCTGAACGCGGACGGGGCGCCGTTCGATGAGACCGTCGCCCAGGCCTTCTACGGGACCGACGGCGAGGGTGCCCTCGCCGCGATGGGCGAGTCTCCGCTCCGCCCGGGGTACGTCAAGGAGTGGGCGGCGTATCTCGACGAGTCCGTGGTGGACCGGGTGGACTCGGTGAGGGTGGAGGTGGCGGACGTCGAACTCGCGGAGTAGAACCCCACGTATCGCATACGGGACCCGGTGCTCGTGACTAGCGCACCACCGTGATCGGGACGGCGGGAGCCGACCGCTCACCGACGAGAGTCCGGACGAGGTACACGCCTGGGGCGAGGCCTCCGAGATCGAGCGGGGCGCGGACCTCGCCAACTGCCCGGAGCCCGAGAGCGTGGCTCAGGACGGTCCGGCCCAGCACGTCCACGACCGAAACCGTCACCTCGCCAGGCTGAGACAGGCGAAGTGAGACGGTGGTCCGACCTGGAGCGGGGTTGGGCCCGATCGTGACCTCGACGGCTTCGGGGACGCCAGGTTCGGGGTCTGTGGAAGTCGGCATCCAGAGTGCGTTCTGGGCAGCCCACGCGACCATCTCAGAATCCTCAGTTTGGGACGTGTGCCCGACATCGCGGCGGATGGCGCGCGCGGAGCCGACGGGCGACACGTACGGGTTGCCGTCGGTGCCGAGAAACTGGACGAGCTGGCGGGGGCCTGAGACCACCCCGTCGCCGGTCCCGGTAAGAGACGACAGCGAGTAGATGTACGTATAGGCGACGTCCGGGGGAAGCGGCATCGCCGGGTTGTCCGGCGAGAAGGGCTCTGACGGGTCCCCCCAGTTCAGTCCCTGGACAGGTCCGCCCTCCACGCCGTCGGCGTTGACGTCGTTGTTGTGCCAGTAGGCCTGGATGTCTTCGTCCCCGCCGTAGAGGTACGGCGCCGCCTCGCCGGTGGAGATGTACGAATATCGGAGGTCGCGTGTGGCCTCGGTGTCGGCGCAGAAGAGGCCGAAGTTGACAAGGTTGCTCCCCTGGTGAGGCGTCCCGTAGGTGACGGCGGCCGCAACGCCGTGCCCCTGCTGCTGTGTGGGATCGGCCCACCAGCGCGGCGTGCCGTCGGGGTCACGGCGCTGGAGGTACTCGCGGATGGCGAGGCCTCCCATCGAGTGCCCCATGAGGATTACACGCTCAGCACCGGTCCAGTCGAGCACGTCGGCGACCACGAGGCCGAGGGCGTACCCCTGCTTCGCGATGGCCGAGCAGTTGCTTTCGGAGTGGCCCGAGACGCCGCGCGTTCCGTGGACCCAGATCGTGTCTTCGTCCCCGTCGTACCACGTCTCGAAGTTGACGAGGACGAGCGGGGTGCCCCCTCCCCTTTTCGCAGCAATCCGCGCGCGTGGCGCGTCGGGGTCGAACGCGAGAGCGAGGCTGTCGGGCACCTCGCCGGCGAAGCGGGCGGGGTCCGGGGTGGCGTACTCCCAGAACGGGACGATGGCGGGGCCCACCACGTCCTCTTCGGCCCGGGTGGACGTCGACGCGTTGAGGTCGAAGTGGTAGCTGTAGGGAGTGCCGAAGCCGATCGACTCCAAGTGGACGATAGCCTCTTCCCACGCGAGGTCGTTGGACGTGAGGCCGTGAACGAGGATGACAGGGGCGTCGGTCTGGGCTCGCGCGGGAGCGGCGGCGAAGACGACGAGGGCGAAAGCGAAGCGGATGAACGTCAACGGCCAGAGGGCGACATGAGGAGACTGCGTTAGGGATCGGTCATTCATTGCGCGCTCTAAACCCAGCTTATGTCTGCAAACAGGTCGAAGACCTATCCCAGGCGCCACGCTTGGTCACTCAAATAGAATTCAGGGTCGCCAGCGAGAGACCTCGTCGATGTCCAGACGATCGCCCGCGGTGGTATGCCAGATGGCTCCGCTAGCGGCCTCATCGGCGAGGAGGAGGCGCGCCATGACCGGCCCGGCAGGCGTGTCGACGGTGACGGCCCGACCGAAGTCGGGTGACTGATCGGCTATCGAGGTCCATGCGTGCCGGGGAATGGCGACCACCGGAGAGGTAGCAGAAGCGGCCGGGGTGACGGACTCATCGGCCTCGACTCTCTCCGCGATGCAACTTGGCTCTGGCGCCTCCTCGCCAGAGGCCCAACGGAAGGCGGTGGCAGGCTGTCCGCGCTGGACGGCTGCGAGGTAGGCCGTGACGACGAGTGCGTGCGCACTGCGGTCCGGCGTGGCGGCGAGGGCTCGGTCCAGCGTGGCTCGGGTCCAGACGTGGTCTCGCCAAGAGAAGGCGCGGCCGGGAGCGACGTGCGCGAACGGGACGGCCTCTGGCGGCGGCGGGAGGTCGAGCGGCGCCGTGTCGACGCCCAGGCGTTCGAGGGCGTCGCGCAGCGGGATGCCGTCGCGGAGCGCGACCACGACGGCGATCTCGCGGGGCGCGCCGGGGTCGGCGGCCAAGCCGAGTCGGTCGAGGAGGCGCTGGAGGTCGCGTCGGAGGGCAGCGGGGCGCAAGGCGTGGGCGCGGCGTGAGGGGGAGAACGATACGCGAGATGCGCAGCGGTCTCTGGCGATGGGCGGTCGTAGTCTCTCGCCTCCTCTCCCCCTGGTGACGATGCCCCGTCTTGTGTTGTGGTTCGTGCTCGCTGTCCTGGCTGGGCCGGTAGCGGCGCAGTCGGCGTGCTCGGGACTGATGGGGGACGAGGCGCTGGCGTGCGTGGTGCAGGGCTACCGGCCGGCCGTCGTCCTCGAATCGGCGCCGAGCAAGGACCGGCTCTACGCCAGCGTCGACTCGTCGACGGCGGACGGGGTCCTGGGCGTCGAGGGCATGTACTCGGGCTACCGGGTGCCCTTCGACTGCCAGCCGTCGTGCGACCCGAGCCAGGACGTGTACAACGGCGGGTCCGGGATCAGCCAGGAGCACGTCTTCCCTCGCTCGCGGGGGACGGACGGAAACCAAGCCGAGACCGACCTCCATCACCTCTTTCCTGTCAAGCAAACGGTGAACGCGGCGCGGTCGAACGACCCGTTCGCGACGCTCTCCGACGCGGCGCCGTCGACGTGGTACCGGAACGGCGTCACGACGAGCACGCGCCCGGCGGATCCGGACACGTGGAGCCAGTCCTCGGGAGGCGCCTTCGAGCCGCGGGCGGGCGTCCGGGGCGACGTGGCGCGAGCGATGTTCTACGTGGCGGCGGTCTACGCGGCCGAGGTGGACGTGGCGTGGTTCGAGGGGCAGCTGGTGACGCTCCTGGCGTGGCACGACGCGGAGCCTGCGACGGAGGCCGACGTGTCGCGGTCGGAGCGCGTGGCGCTGTTCCAGTCGGGGTGCGGCGTGGGGGCGTGCGTGAACCCGTTCGTGATCGACGCGGCGCTCGCGAGGCAGGCGTTCGCGCCTGGTACGGTGAGCATCGAGGACGCTCCGGAGGACCTCGCAGTGCGGGTCTGGCCAAACCCGTCGCGAGGCGGTGGCTGGCTGGACGGTGGCTCGGTGGGCGCGGTGCAGGTCGATGTGGTCGACGTTCTCGGACGGTCGGTGTGGAGTCGGGAGGCCGTGGGGCGTGTGGAGCTCCCCGTCCTGGCGGCGGGCGTGTACGGCGTGAGGGTGGAGACAGAGGGGCGGGTCTTGACCGTTCGCTGGACGGTGGTCCGGTAGCGAGGGACCCCGCCTCGGGCGCGCTGCGCCAGCCTTGCGAGGCCCGAGGGGGGCGACAAGGCTCCGCTAGTGGCGCTCGACGTCGGTGCTCTCGACCGGCTGAACAGGATGCCGATGACGCGTCGCGAACAGGCCGATCCGGCAGTCCTCTGGGGTTGCGACGGCGCGCTTCGCCGCGTCGGTGGCCGCCCGCTTGGTCGGGAAGGGGCCGAGCACGTCGACTCGGTCGGCGAAGGGCTTTGAGACGGAGCCGTGCTTGATGCCGAACCGCTTTCCGCGCGGCGTGCCGGGGCCTCCGGTGACGGCCCACCAAGAGCGGTAGTCGCCGACGCGCTCGACGGGTGCGGTCGGGAGTACGAGTGGGCCACCACTCAGAAGCCTGCGCGCGGCCTCAACGGCGCTCTCGAACGCGGCTTGGTCGCGCGCCAGACGCCGCGCCGTGCCTTCGGGGTCGCGCCCTGCGGCTCGATCGGCGAGGTCCTTCGCCAGACGGGCGGCGCCGGTCGTGAGCCGACCGACGGCGCGGCCGTAGTCGCTGGGGGGCTGCTCGCCATCTGGGCCTCGCGTCGAGGCGCGCACGTCACGGCCGTGGAGCCCCCACGACGCCAGGCGGCCGACGAGTTGGGCGACGAGCTCGAGCACGGTGGGGACGACGTGGGGCTCGGCCTCGCGCAAGGCGTCCCACAGTCCTTCCAAGCGGCGGAAGGTGCCCTCGATGTGACGGCGGAGGTCGGCCTCGATATAGGGCTCGGGCTCGACCGGCGTGCGCTGGGACGGGTCGGCGGGCGTCTGGCGCTCGGCGCGCTCGACGAGCGTGCGGAGGAACGAGAGGTCGTACGGCTTGCCAGTCCTCTCGCCTCGGGCGACCGCGAGCCGGGCGACGCGGGCGCAGTCGGGCCGGACGGCGTCGAAGCGCGTGAGGAGCGGTCGGTACCGTTCAGGGAGATCGACGAGGAGGACGTCTGGGGTAGAGCTCATGGAGCCGTGGGCCATGCTGAGTGAGTCGGTGGAGCCTGTGGGCAGGCGCCTCTCGCCGCTGCCCTCAGGTTCCATCGGCCTCGGCTGAGCGGGGCGAGAGCCTGAGCGGGTCCTCCTCTTCCCCGACAGGGGCAGCCGCTGGCAGCCGTCGGCCTGCGGCTGGGGGTCAGGATGCCGGGGAGGCGGAGCCGGGCGGGTCCGAAGCGGACCCCGACGGGAGGCGTCAGGAGCGAGTGGACCGTCCTCGGTCCTGGCGAGCGGACAGAGCCGAGCGGAGGGGGACGCGGAGTGGCGCGCCGGGCGGAGCCGGTATCTCTGCGAGCGAAACGCCCTGGCCTACCTCACACCAGAGGCCCTGTCCCGTGACATCGGCCAGTGCGCTGCCGTCGCTACTGAGCTCGGCCGAAGAGGTCGAGCTTGGGATACGGCCGCGCCTCGCGCTCGGCCCGCTCGTTCAGCACGCCACGCTGGAGCGCGTGGAGGTAGCGGTGGTTGCCACGGTGACGCATCGGGACGCACACACGAGGGATCCAGACGTCGGCCCAGGCGCGCAGCGCCTCGGGGTCGGCCGATCCGTCCACGGATCTCGGTGGAGGCTCAGCACCGGCGGCGACGAGCTGGGCGGCGGCACCTGCGTGGCCTCGGTCGGCGGCGCGGAGCTTGGCCGCCGTCCGATCGGAGAACACCCGGCCGCGCGCCGGGCCACCGGCGAACAGCCGGAGCGTCCGGGCGCGGCTGCGACCGGCGTAGACGGCGTTCGTCGCCTGGTAAATGGTCCCGATGTGCCCCCCGAACACGCGCTCGAGCCTGCCGTCCGGGCCGGGGAGCACGCGCGGGCAGGGGTCGGAGAACGAAACGACGCCGGTGATGCCCTCGCCCCGGAGCCGGTCGAAGCACCGGGCGATCATCCAGCTCTCGGCGTTGGCGCGGACGTGGTCGAGGAGCACGAACCGGCCCAGCTCGATGTGTTCGGCGGGCTCGCCGCGCATCCAGTTCGTCGTTACCTCGGCGCGGGCCGGGACGGAGAACACGGCCACGCCCACGAGCGCACCGCCCTCCCTCCTGTGGAGGGAGGAGCGGGAGTAGAGGCCGTAGCGGAAGCGCGCGGCGGGGTAGCTGGCCGAGTAGTGGTGGGCCTCGACGAACGACTGTGCGGTCGAGTCGTCGTCGATGGCGGCGACTTCGTAGGCGCGCGGTTCGAAGGGTTCGCCTTTCGGCCGGTAGCTCGCGCGCCCGGAGGTCCAGCGCTGGCACAGGTCGGTCAGCATGGTGAGAGAGGCTGTGCCTCGGGACTCAACCATCGGCGCGGGCTGGCTCCGATGGCCGACCGGGCGACTAGCGGAGTTGGCGGTCGGTGTAGTCCTCGACCTCCTCGGCCGAGAGGACCCGCCACGACGGCGACATGAGGTTGCCCGACGACGAGAGCCGGAACGTGGCCCGGATGGTGAGCGGGCGGTCCGTGTCCTCGACTGCGAACCGGAACAAGAAGGCCAGCCGGGTGGGCGAGACACCGAGGTCGCGGCCGATGATCTCGGCGAGGTACTTCGCGTCTTCGGTGATGGGCGCGCGGTTGCCCTCGCCCTGCACAAGGACGACGGTGTACGGGCGCTCGTCGCTGTCGTGGCGACTCGTGTTGTCGTAGAGAGTGGCCGTCGCCGAGCGCGTGCCGCCGTTGTAGCTGCGCCAGGTGAGCGCGTAGCCTTGCCACTCCTGAACGGTGGCGCTGGGAAGGGTGAACGGCTGGGGCTGCTGGGCGGCAGTGGCCGACGCGGTAAGGAGCGTAGCGAGGACGAGGATGAGGAGCGAGACGAGTCGAGACATGACGTAGAGCGAGCGAGTAAAGTGGACGGAGCGCCGAGAGGCGCGGGCTTAGTAGTCGGAGGGCAGGAGCACCGTCGTCGCGGATCGGTCGGCCTCGGTGATGATCCAGAGCTTGCCGCCTCTGGTCTCGTAGGCGGAGAGCACGCGGGTACCACCCTCGACGGAGCGGTCGTTGGCCTGGGCGTCGTGCTCGGAGACGTCGCCCCAGTCGCCACCCGCGTGGCGGTGGACGAGGGCGATCACGTCGAGCCCGTGCGTGCGGACGAGGTCGAGCGCGCCGGGTGTGGCGACGACGTGCCCGAGCGGGAAGCGGGCGGTGCGTGTGCTCGCTGGAGCGGGTGTAGCCATTGCAGTGGAGAGGCTGGTTTGGAGGGGTCCCCCGGCGTGGGGGCGTTCGTCCCTCGACGCCCCCGTACCGGGAGAGCCCGGCGGCCTCGTCCCAGCCCCCTACACCAGCCCGCGCTCGGCCAGGCTCGTGTAGGACGGCGCTCCGTCGTCGCTCAAGTCCGTCAGGATGAGGTGGTCGTGGACGGGGATGCCCATGACCTTGCCCGCTTCGACGAGCTGGCGCGTCACGGCCACGTCCTCCCGGCTCGGCTCCGGGTTGCCCGAGGGGTGGTTGTGCGCGAGGAGGATGGCCGCTGCGTTCGCCAGCACGGCGGCCTTGAACACCTGCCTCGGCTCGACGATGCTCGCTGCGAGCCCGCCGACGGACGCCACGTGGAGCCCAGTCAGCGTGTTGGCCGTGTTTATGTGGGATTGGTTCCGGGCACCACCGAGAGCACCGGCAACGGGATTAGCGGCGTGACCTCGGGCCGCCCCTCCCCTGCCCCATCGCCGCCGATCTGCCCGCCGACCGTCTCCCCGTCCGGCGCCGCGACCCCGGCCAGCTTGGCGAGCAGCTCGTCCAGCTTCGACAGGTCGCCGTCCACCGCCGACCGCTCGTCCGCCGTCAGCGGCACCCGCTCGAGGTAGCGCTCCAAGGACGCCTTCGCCTCCAGCGCCTGCCCCCGCGACGACGCCTTCGGCACGTTGAAGGCGCACCCGGCGCAGGCCAGCCGGTGCGCGCACGTGCTCCAGAAGGCGTGCGTGCAGTAGCTCGACCCCAGGTCGTAGTACTTCCACGGCGCCCCCGCCGCCGACCCGTCCTGGACCGCCTCAGCGTCGACGAGCACGCCGACGAGGTACGCCGACTCGTCGGCCTTCGCGTACGCCTCGGTCAGCCGCGCCGGGCGCACGCGGAGGTAGTGCATCGTGCTCGCCGGGCTCCGGTGCCCGCACCACGCCATCAGTTCGACGAGCGACATCCCCTGCCGGGCGTTCGCCAGCATCGTCACGGCCGAGCTCCGGCCCCGGTGGCTCGTGATCCGCCCGCGCGAGTCCTCGACCGGCACGCCCGCTTTCTTGCACAGCATCGGGACGAGCGAGGTGTTGATGTACGTCGTCGAGACCGGGCGCCCCTTGTACGAGAGGAGATGGTCGACGAGGTGGCCCGTCTTCCGGTCGAGCCGCTTCGGCTGGTCCGGCCGGAGGGCCTCCCACGCCTCGACGGCCTCGCGGACGACGCCGGCCACCGGCTTCGAGAATGGCGCCGAGGTCTTGCTGTAGGGGACCTCGAGGAGACACACGCTCCCGGCGGGGACGCGCCGGCCCGTCTCGCCGCCGACGACTCCGTCGCCCGTGGTCTCGCCCCCCTGCGCCCGGGCGCACCCGCACCGCAGACGCGAGAGCTCGTTTGCCCGAAGCCCGGCGTGGGTCCACAGCACCGCCACGGCCCGGACGAGTTCGAACGGGTAGAAGACGCGGCCCGTCGGCCCACCTGCTCGGAGGTCCTCGGGGGCCAGGTTCAGGCTGGCCCAGACCAGCTTGAGCCACGTCACCTCGTCGATGTCCCGTGGCGAAGGGCCGAGCTGGCGCCGGATGGCGGGCGGGAGCCCGAGCGCGACGTGGGGGGCGAAGCGGGGCTCGGTCCACCCCCACTGCTGGAGGTCCGCGAAGAACGACCGGACGGCGTAGAGGAGCCCGGACTTCGCCTTGGCCGTCATCGGCTTGCCAGCGCCTCGGCGCTCGACGAAGGCGTAGCGGCCCGTCGTGGCCTCGGCGGCCATCGCCACGAAGTCGAGGCACGTCTCGGCCGTCCAGTCGGTCGGCGAGCGGACTCCGGGGTGGCGCTCGGCCAGCCACAGCCCGACCCGCAGGACGGTGCTGTGGACGTTGTCCCGGTTCTTTGCCGCGCGTGGCGAGGTGGCCCGCCACCGGTCGCACCACGCGACCCACTCTGGGGCGACGCCCGTCCGCTCGACCGGCCGCGAGTGGCCCGGGATGCGGACCGGTCGAGTGGTGAGCCCGGCGAGTTCCAGCGCGCGTGAGACCCGGTGGACGGTGCGGCGGGCGGACTCCGGCAGATTGCCCTCGGTGTAGGCGGCGTCGAGGTGCTCCAGCGTGACGGCCTCCAACCGCGGCGAGCCGGCGGCGAGCAGCAGCAGCGAGACCACGCGCCGGAGGTAGACCGGCTTCCCGCGAGGGTAACCGGCGCCTTCCAGGATTGCCCCAACGCGCTCGTCGGCCGCGACCACGGCGGCCGAGCCGAAGACCCGCTCGGCAATCGGCGTCGTGTAGGCCGTCGCGCGGTCGAAGGTGGCGAAGCCCCGGAAGTCGCAGCAGAGGTAGCCGACCGAGAGCGCGCAAGCGCGAGAGAGCTTGCGGCGCTCGCACGGACCGCCTGGCCCGACGAAGGTCTCCCAGTCGTCGGTGCTCCACCCGAAGTACGGCCGGTCGAGCCGGAGCATGTGATCGGTGAAGGCGCCCCAGGCGATCGTCCGTTCGATCTTCGAGGCGCTGCCGTGCGCGAGCGCGTCCCGGACGGGGACGTAGAGTCGCCACGCGAGACGCTCGCTCTCGGTCGTCTGCCGGAAGAGGCGGCAGGCGTCGATGCGGACGAGGTCGGCCCGCTCGGCGTCCGAGAGCACCGGCCGGGTGTCGTAGCGCATCCGATCGAAGATGGACGGGTCGAAGGCGGAGGCACTCATGATGGGAGCATGGCCGGTGGAGCGCCGCAGAGCACCCGGTGGGCTGCCGCCTCGACCTCGAGCAGCGTCGCCGTGACGCGCTCGTCGATGTGGCGGCCGCTGAGGTGGACGTAGGTCATCGTCGACTCTAGGCTCCGATGTCCGGCGTACGTCGCGATTTCGTGGAGCCCGAGCCCTTTGACGGCGAGGTGTGTCAGGCGGAGGTGACGGAGCGTGTGGGTCGTGAACTGCGGGAGGTCGGCCGCCCCGGCGATCTGCCCCACGACGTCGTTCCAGGTCCACTTCGAGAGCGGCTGGCCCCGATTGCGATTGGACTCCGAGAGGAAGAGCGGGCCGGGCGTGGCCGAGAGCGCGCGGCGGCGGGTGAGGTAGTCGGCCAGGAGCGGGGTCGCCTCGCGGGGATACGCCACGACGCGGCCCCGCCCGCGCTTGGCGACCTCGGGCCGGACCGTGACGAGCCGGTGGGCCGCGTCGACGTCGGCCACGGCGAGGCCGACGACCTCCTGGCGGCGGAGCGCGCCGCTGTAGGCGAGCGCGAGCATGAGCCGGTCGCGGACGCCGCGCGTGGAGGCCGCCTGGAGGAAGCGGAGCCACTCGTCGTCGGTGGGGACCCAGGGGAAGCGGACGGATCGGGGCAGGAGCCCGGCCCAGCCGCGACCGGAGCCGAGCATCGGAGCGCTGGCTGCACCACTGAACCCGTGACGCGCCGAGCCTGAGGAGATGGGATTGTCGTCGCGGACGCCGAGGCCGACGAGGTGCTCGCACCAGAGGCGCACGACGCAGAGGGCCTGTCGGAGGGTGGCCCCGGACAGTCCGCGCTCGCGCATGGAGCCGAGGTAGTCCACGACGACGCCGAGCGGGACCTGCTCGGGGTCGTGGCCGTGGCAGTCGCAGAAGGCGAGGAAGCCGTCGAGAGCACGGGCGTAGGCGTCGAGCGTGAGCGGCGCCCGACCGACGGCCCGGAGGAAGTCGAGCCAGGCCAGCGCCGTGGGGGTCTGTCGGACGAACGGGACGTCGGCCATGATCTCGGGATGGGGATGCGGCGGGAGGTAATCCCCAGCCGGATCGGTGTCAATCCCTCTTAACTGTGTCGAGGAAGGCGACGACGAACTCCTCGCGGTCGCGGTCGGAGAAGTACTCGGCGAGCACCGCCGCGGCGTCGGCGGGCGAGCGGACCTGGTCGCGCGTGGGGAACGTGAACGTCCGCTCGCGCACGAGCCGGGTGGTGTAGAGCGGGACGCCGGAGAACAGCGCGTCCCGGTAGGCGCCGTGGACGGTGCCCTCGACGTGCGCCTCAGGCTGGCGGAGCGCGTGGGCAGGCTCTCGAACGACAGAATGAGGGCGATCTGTCAGAGGCTCCGTCACCGAGCCGTACAGCACGGTTCGACGGGGGAACCACGGCGCGTCGGTCTCGACGCGGCGGAGACGACCGCGCGCGGCGAGGCGGCGCGCGTGGTACCGCTCGCGGCGGTCGAGCGCGGGCCGGGGCACGACGGGCGCGCCATCGTAGCGGTCGACGCCTTCGGACATCCTGGCCTCGATGTCGCGGAGCATGCGGAGATTGAGGGCCGTGACGCCGCCTGGGCGCGTCAGTCCATCCGGGTACGAGGTCGCCATGATGACTCAGCAGACACTCGGCCTGCGGGTCGCTCCGCACGGTCTCACGTCGCCCGCGGTGGGAGCGCCCCCGTCGGCCGACGCGCACTCGCGGTCGGCGGGGGTGCCGTGGGCTCCCTGTTGCCCCCCTCCTGTTGCGGCAAATAAGAAGCCCGGCGACCGCGTGGTCGCCGGGCTGAGGATGGGGGCTTGAGGATGGGGCCTACGCGTCGCCCCAGTCCGTTTCGGAGTACGCATCGGTCGTGTGGAGGCTTCCGTAGTCCGAGGCTCCGAAGGAGCCGGGCGCGACGGTGTCTCGGTACGTCGCCCGGTAGGCGTACGGGCTCTCATCGGCGACCGCGTAGGCCTCCGCCCAGGCCTTCCGATCGTCGGCCCAGTCGAGCCAGGCCGCCGCGGCCTCGTGCGCCCGGCTGATCGCGATGTGGACCTCGTCGGCCTCCCCTCCGGTGACGTGGTACCGAAGGACGGTGCCGGTCCCGTAGGCGTCCGACTCCAGCCGGATCAGAGGGGCCACCCACAGGGCGTCCTCCGGCGGCAGCTTGCCGAGCAGGTGCTTCCGGGTGTGCGTGCCCGTCCGGTCGGCGACTTCGAGGAAGAGGTGGACCTCGTCGGCCGTCGGATCATCGGGATCAACCTGGGCGATTCTGGCAATCAGTTCCGGGTACGTGTCTCCGCCAGAGGCTCGGGCCGCGAGCCGGGCCAGCCCGGCGGCATCGCAGTCTTGGAGCCGTGACGGAAGGATGAGCGCCCGGCTCCGGAGCCCGAAGCTCGCTCGCAGGGCGTCTTCCTTCATGAGGTGCGGATGGAACTGGGGGCAGGACGCGCGCCGGAGCCAGCAGGCGAACCGGTACCAGGTACGGGCTTGAGCGTAGTGCGGACGGGAGTACGTGCGGGGCATAACGGGACCTCTTGGATCGTGAGGGCCGCTGTGCCCGAGGACCCGAGTGGCCCCCGCTAGCCAGCGGCTTAAAAAGCCAGCAGGCGTAAGGCCGGACAGCGCGGCCCTGGTCGCGCACGCGACCACCCGCGCGGTTGAGTCAAGGTGGAGCGCCCTCGCGCGGAGGGACCGTCGGGCAAATCGGTGGGGCGCGCACGCGCCCCATTCCGATTTGGTCGTCGCAGCGCGAGCACGGAGGCGACGACCTTGACGCTGTCCGGCCGTCGCCTAGATTGCTGAAAACCGCTGCCACCACCCCGCCCCCCTCCTCCCGGCGGCGGGGAGTCGGTGCCGGGAGGGCAGCACGTCGGCGCCCCGCGCCGTCCGCTTCGCATTCCCCGCCAGAGGCCCTGGAGCCTCCAGCGGGGAGTTCACCTCAGCGGGTCCGCGCGTGCTCGACCCACTTCCGGACGTCGGCCGCGCGGAGGACGCCGCCCGCTGGGGGCATGCGGCCGATCACCTCGTGCTTGAACCGCTGGTAGAGCGCGTCCGCCGTCGGCTCGTCGGCCAGCGCGAGCAGCACGCTCCGCGCGAGGTCGGCGGGGCCGGACCCGCCGTATCCCCACTCGATGCCCGTTGGGCTATGCCTGGCGACGTGGGGGACCGAGGCGCGGGCCTCTCCTTCCGGCGTGCGCCACAAGACGACGTCGTCAGTGTCTCCCGAGGACGGGCTACCGTCCAGCGACTCGTGCTCGGGGAGAACGGGGACTCGGGCCGGGGCCGTTCGGACGCGAGACTCGCCCGGCACGACGAGCCGGAGCGGGCTGCGGCCGTGCACGGAGGGCGCGCCGTCTCCGCCGTGAGAAGCATCTAACAGTCCCGCCAGGGCGTCCCCGACGTGTCCGAAGGCGACGTTGCACCCGAGTCGGTAGCCGCGCTCTCCACTCCCGGTCACGCGGGAGAGGTAGACCCGGAGCCCGAACGGCACGAGCGGCCGGACCCAGCCGAGGTGCTTGGGCTGGACGCGGCCGAGCACGCGGGAGTTGTGCGAGACGACGAGGTGGTCGCCACGGGCGTCGAGGTCGAGGGCGAGCCAAGTCGCGTCTGGATCTGCGGAGAGTGCCCGGAGAGCGGCCTGGTGGCGCGAGGTGCCGACGAGCTTCGAGGGGACGGCGAAGGACGAGGCCCGGTGGTGGACGCTGAACGCGCAGGCGTCGAAGGCCTTCGTGTCCAGCGTGTCCGGCCGCATCCGGGAACGGTCGCTCGCGAACGCGCGCCAGGAGCGGGCCTGGCGGGCGATCTGACGGGCACGGACGTCGGCTTCCGGGATGAGCGTGCCGGCCTGGGTGACGTGGTTGCCGCCATGGGTGGCGGAGGAGACCGTGCGGGCGTGAGCAGGGCGTGTCATCGGGATCGGGGGTTGGTGCGGCGCGGTGGCCGCGTCGGTGAGGGCGCGTGAGGCGGAGCCTCTGGCGCCTCCGCGAGGAGTCGCGGAGCGTGCGCCCGGAGGGCGCTCGCATGGCGAGGCCCGGCCCCCTCTCCGCTTGCGGGTGGGGGACCGGGCCTCGTGTTGGTGCTGCATCGCGGGGATGCAGTAGCGGGCTAGTGGAGGGGTCAGAACGGCATCCAGTCGTCGACCTCGACCGCCTCGGTCGACGGCTGGACCGGCTCCGGGTCAGGCTCAGGAACAGGGCCGTAGGCGTCGAGCGCGGCCTCCGCGCGCGCATGGGCCTCGGGGTCGGCCACGGCCGACGGCAGGCCCGCCCCCGCATCGTCGTAGCCCGCGAGGTAGGCCTCCAGATCGAACCCGTAGAGCCGCGCGAACCACTGGCCGTATCCCTGAGCGCTCGCGTGGCGGTGCCGCCAGGTGAGCTCGGTGAACCGGAGCGGCGTCATGTGGTGGCGGAGGCGCTTCGCTTCGGCGTCCCACACGGCGCGTGAGCCCGTTTGGTAGACCCACTCGGTCATCGGACGCTCGGAGTACCCGTCGGCGAGGCAGGCGTCGTAGCCCGCCTGGTAGGACGCTTCATCATGGGCGTCGTGGTCCGGTTCGGGGAGGCACCGGCAGAGCAGGCGGTTGCAGCCGTGGCAGAAGTCGCCCGGGCCGGGCATGGATCTCGACATGGGTCTCGGATCGGGTTTCCGAGCGGCCTCCAGCCGGGTGCCGGGGCCGCTCCTCACCCGAGGGGAGCGGCCTCCCGGTGCCGCTAGGCGGCCCGACGCAGCACGCCTCTCCCCTCTCCACCTCGGATCTCGACGACGGGCCGGTGCTCGGTCACGGCCTGCAGGACGCTGGCCGCGCGCTCCCCGGTGGGGACGAAGAAGCGGGTGCGGAAGGCGTGGACCTCGGCGAAGACCCCGTCGGCCTCCAGTTCGCGCAGGGCGGAGTAGTCCGGCCCCACGAGCTCGATGCGGGGCTCGTGGGCTACGCGGCGGCGGCGGAGCTGCCAGCCGTTGGCGAGGTCGGCCTCGGCGCCGGCCAGCAGCCGCTCCGCCAGCGCGTCGGGCGTGATGTCCACGCGGTCGCCCGCGGCTCCCAGCGCCTTGAGCGTCGCGCTCAGGTGCTCCGGCATGACGGCCCGGCCGATCATGCGCTCGCCGCTGTCGGTTTGCGCTCGGTAGATGCGAGGGTGCCCGGCGATCCGGTCCCAGATGGGCAGGATGGTCCCGGTCACGAGGTGGACGGGCTCAGTGGTGAACTCGGGCGCGGCCTCGACGCCAGCGGCCCAGAGCGTCCGGGCCTCCTCGGTGGGAATGGGCTGGTGGCCATACGGACCGTCAGCGGTCCGCTCCTGCCCTGGCTTGTTGAGCTCCGTCTCGTCCATTAGCCGGTTCGAGCGCACACCGACGCGCCGCAGACGGCTCACGACGCGGCCTGTCTCGGTCGTCCTGCTCCCGGCCCGGAAGAGCGCGTAGGGCTGCCCGCTCCGGCGGTTGACCACGAACCCGACCCAGGACCCCAGCGCCTGGGCCTCCTTGGCCCAGCGCCAGATCTCGTCCCAGTCCACGATCTCGGTCTTGCGCGTGAGCTCGAGTGTCACGACCTGCGTTGTCGCCCCCGACCGGGGGTGCGTGTAGACGAGGCGCTCTTCGGTCTTGACGGTCCGCTCGGCCTGGATGGTCTCGACGCCCACGTCGAGCGTGCCCGCCTCTCGGGCCGCCTCGGTGGCCTCCTCCAAGTAGCCGTACCACGAGTCGAAGACGGCGTCCATGGCGCCGGTTTGGAGCGAGAGCAGGCGGTTCAAGAACTTCGGCACCTCCGGGACGGCCCCCACGTTGAGTTGCCCGTCCTGGTCCAGGACCTTGATGCCCATCTGCTCCTCCACGAGCGCCGGCGTGACGCCAGAGGCCACCGCCCGGCCCTCGCTCCGGTAGAGGTCCACGAACCAGTTGTGCAGGCTCGCCCGCGCGAGTGGTGTCTCCAGGTTGAACTCGGACGACAAGAGCCCCTGGCTCGCCGTCTGCCGCTGGCCCTTCGTGAGCGCCCCGAGCTGGTCGAGCCGCCGCGCGATGGTGGACAGGAAGCGGCGCTGGGCCTTGAGGTTCGTGGTCACGAGCACGAGCTCAGGCGGGCACGCCTGGTTGGCGCGGTGGACCCGCCCCATGCCCTGCACGCACCGCGCGCTGCTCCACCCCGGCTCGACGCAGTAGAGGACCCGGCGCTGCTGGTTGTCGGCTGCGAGGTCGGCGTGGTAGCTCCGGCCGGTCCCCCCGGCCTGGCTGAAGACGAGAACGCGGCGCTTGCCCGCCATGAACTCGTCGGCCTCGGCGTTGCAGGTTCTCCGCGTCCGGCGCTCTTCCACGACCTGCTCGATGCCATCGACGGTCTTGGTGACGAACCGCCGCCCTCGCCCCGTCACCTCGGCAACAGACTCGGGTCCGAAGTGGGCGACGACCTGGTCGAGCACGCCGTGCGGGACGGATACGGCCCCCACCTCCAGCATCAGCCTATTGCGTGCGGCCACGGCCTCTGGCGACTGGACGAAGTCGCCAGAGGCGTTCTTGACCGGACGGGAGCGGACTCGGCCCTCATCGTCCTCGTACTCCTCGTAGAGCGTGGTCGGGAACGAGGCCTCGACGAACTGCAGGAGCTGGTCGCGCGGCGTCACGTCGAGGTCCCGGAGGTCGTCGCCATTCGCCACCGCCTTCGCGTAGGCCCGCTCCGTCGCCGCCTCCATCGTCGACACGAGTTGCACGACGCAGGACTCGCCCGCGGCCAGGCGCGCCTCCATGTCCCGGATCAGGCTCGGCGCACTCATCGCCACGAGCACGTGCAGGAAGAACCGCTGGTGGGCGCCCCAGAACTGGCTGTACGCGGCCGCCCGTGCCCGGCCGCACTTGTCGGCCTTGGTGACCTCGAGCGCTTGCTGGATGTTGCGGAGCACGACCTGCCACGCTTGGGCGCAGCGGTCGTAGGTCTGGGCCTGGTGCGGCTCCAGGTCGTGGACGAGCGTGCGGTAGTCGACGCCGTCGTAGGTCACGGACCGGGCGAGGTAGAGACCCATCGCTTTGAGGTCCTTCGCCACGAGCTCCATCGCGGCGATGCCGCCCGCCGACACCTTCTCGACGAACGCCTCGACCGTCGGGAACGGGGTACCCCGACCCCAGAGCCCGAGGCGGGCGGCGTAAGCGAGGTTGGCCACCTCGGTGGCGCCGGTCGCGCTGGCGTAGACGACGCGGGCGTTCGGGAGCCGGTCTTGGAGATCGACGACGGCCAGCGCCCGCTGGGATGCCTTGCGGATGCCCCTGGCGCCCGCTGTGTCTAGGGCGGCACTGGCGTTGTGGGACTCGTCAAAGACGATGACGCCCTCGAAGTCTGCCGCCTCTCCCCCGCCGGTGAGCCAGGCGACGACCTGCTCCAGCCGGTCGATGCCGGACTGCCGGCGGCCGCTGCCGGCCGCGCCGTCGCGTTCGCGGGGCTTGCCCTTGAGCGTGTCGTAGCTCGCGAAGCAGATGCCTTCCGCCTGCTGGATGGGTCCTTTGCAAGCACCCAGGTCGAAGACGAAGTCCGCCGGGCCGCCGAGCGCCGTCCAGTCGCGGACGGCGTCGCGCATGAGGTTGCGGTTCTCGGACACCCAGAGCGCGCGTCGGCGTCCCTGGAGGATGTTGTCCAGGATGATCGCGGCACTCTGCCTACCCTTGCCGACGCCGGTCCCGTCACCGAGGAAGAACCCCTGTCGCGGTCCAGCCTCCTCCCCGCTGCCCGGAAGGTGCTCGGCGTGCGCCGCGCCCGCGCGCGCCACGGTTTCGAGCTGCGCGTCCGAGAGGATGCCCTGAGCCACGAGGTGCTCGGGCAGCGTCGGGCGGTAGTCGCTCGGTGGCGCGTTGGCCGCCGCCATCGCGGCCGACTCGACGAGGCGCGTCGGGTGGGGGCACGCGCCCGGGACCCAGATGCCGGGGTGGTAGGAATCGAACACGGATGCTGTGAGCACGCCTGCCTCGGTGCCGAGGTGGACCGTCTCGACCGCCAGAGGCCGGGTGTCTGCGAAGGGCCACTCCGGCGCGACGTCGCGCGGAGGGACGGATCCGCGCCGTGAATCCACCGCCGCCCTCGGGCGCGGTGTCGAGACGCCCCCCTCGATGCGGGGTGCGAGGAGGGCGAAGAGATCGAGTTGTTCGACCGGGGATGCTGCCGCGCGTGTTGCGACGTGAGAAGCGGAGGGAGCCACGGGATTTCCGGCTGGCTTTGAGTGCGGAGCCGCGTCCCAGGGACGCTCCCCGGTGGGCTCCGGCCCGCCGCGTTGACGGGCTCGCCCATCAGCCCGGCATCGCGGCTGGCCGCACGCATCTCACCGCCCCTCTCACGGCTCGCGTTCTTTCGCATAGCGGCGCCTTTCCTTTCGATTCGCCGGAGCACCCCTTTTCAGTTCGCCGCGACGAGGGCAGCCGATGGCACGTCGGACCGGCGCGGCGCGAGGCGGCGACGGACCCACAGGGACGGCCGCTCGACGGCTGCGTAGAACCCAGCCCCAACGAGGCCGATCAGGACGAGCGCCAGCCCGACGTGGAGCGCAGCGGGGACGCCGGGGAGGGCCTCCATGACGAGGCGCCGGTAGGCGTCGGCGGCGACCATGTGCGTCATGTAGACGCTGTACGATGTGAGCGCGACGGCCCGGACCGCGCGGCTCGACGCGAACGGAAGCGGCTTCCGGTCGGCCGTGGCGACGACGAGGGCGACGAAGGCCACGGCCACCCCGGTGTAGGCGTACCGGTTGAGGACGTCAAGCGGGAGCCACGGGACCGAGGCCACGAACGCGAGGCCCGGGAGCACGATCGCGCGGCCGACGCGGCGGAGGGCGCGCCACAGGTCGGGGCGGCACGCGTAGATCCACGCCGCGGCTACGCCGAGCGCGAGCCCTTCGAGGCGCATGTGGGTGTCCGTGTACTGGGGGCCCCACGGGTCGGCGCCGTCGGGGACGGTCAGGACGCGGGCGGCGAGCGAGAGCAGGGCCGCGGCGCCGAGGGCGAGCGGGACGCCGCCGCGGACGCGGAGGGCGAGCCCGAGGACGACGGGGAGCACGAGGTAGAAGTGCTCCTCGACGCAGAGCGACCAGCTCACGCCCCAGTATGGCATCCCGGTGTAGTTCTGGACGAACACGAGGTACCGCCAGTCGAACGGGTCGGGGTCCGCCGTGACCACGTTGCGGACGCCCCAGACGACGACGAGCGCGATGAGGTAGGGCGGGATGGTGCGGAGCCACCGTCGCGCCCAGAACCGGCCCACCTCGATGTCGCCGTGCCGGTTCAACTCCCGCCAGTAGAGCCCGCCGATGAGCCACCCCGAGAGCACGAAGAAGAGGTCGACGCCCACCCACCCCGACTCGAAGACGTGGTTCATCGTGGGCCCAACGTCGATAACGCGCTCGCCGACGAGGTTGACGGGCACGACGAGCGCGATCGCGATCGCACGGAGCAGGTCGAGGTTGGCGACGCGCGAGGCGGGGGCGGCGTCCATGCGCGGTCCGGGGGGAGCGCGGAAGGTGGCCGCGCCCTCCTGTCCCGAACCTGTGCGCCGCCTTAAATCCTATCAGGTAGCCGGATCGGGGCGCTGCGCGGCCCACGCGGCCAGGGCGGGCAGGACCGTCACCTGGGCGATGGGGAGCAGGCCGACGTCGTGCCCCGCCACCCGGACGGTCGGCATCCGGTCGGTGTAGGACCACATGTCGAGGCGCTGCGCGGCCCACTCGAGCCCCACGGCGGCCACGAACCCGACGCCCAGGAGCGCGGCGGTGCCTGTAGGCGTGAGGCGCCGGACGGGCTCGCGGCCGACGAGGTGCTCGGCGACGGCGGCCACCCCGAGGTTGATGGCGACGTCGCCGGCGGTGGCCGCGAGCATGAGCGCGTCGTGCTTGGGCTTCGGCAGGCCCGTCATGTCGTAGTACGGGGGGCACTGGGCGTATTCCCACGCGCCGTGGAGGGCGGCGGACCAGAGGGCGAAGCGGGTGCGTCGTTTCATCGGGACGGGGGTGCGCCGGCGCCGAGGGTCGCGGCGCCGAAGTAGAAGGAGCGGTCGGTGTCGAGCGGCGCGTGCCGGTGGAGGACGGGCCGGAGGTCGCGGCGGGCCATCTCCCACGTCTCCCCGAGCGGCTCCACGAGCGCGAAGGCCGCCGTCTGGACGAGGGCGGGCCAGGCGCGCGGGATGCGGAAGTCGAGCACGGCGACCCGTCCGTGAGGTACGAGCGCGCGTGTGGCGCGCGCGACGACGGCTTCGGGGTCCGGCATCATCGAGAGCGAGAACGTCGCCAGGACGCGGTCGGGCGCGCCGAGGTCGGCCGCGAGCGCGTCGGCCTGGACGAGCTCGACCTGGGGGAGGTGTCGCGTCCGCAGACGGGCGCGGTCGAGGGCGCCCGTCGACAGGTCGAGGCCGACGACGCGGCCCTCCTCCCCTACGGCGCGAGCCAGGAGCGGGAGGTTGCGGCCGGTCCCACAGCCGATGTCGAGAACGGTGTCGCCGTGGCGGACCTGAAGGGCCTCGATGGCGGCGCGCCGGTAGGCGCCGGCGCGGAAACCGACGAGCGGGAAGGCCGAGAGCGCGAGGTCGTAGCCGCGTGCGGTCCGGTCGTAGACCGAGCGGACGCGGTCAGTCCAACCCTCGTGCGGAACGGGGGGTGGTTCAGGCATGGCCAGGGGGCGTATCGGAGACGGTCGCGGCGAGGAGGCCTCGCTCGCGTTCGAGGTCGGTGACCTGACCGTCGAGCGCGTCGATGCGCGCGAGCGCGAGACGGCGGACGGCGTCGGTGACGTCGCCGAGCGGCGCCCGGTCCAGGCCCTCGGGCACGGGCAGCCCGAGGGTCCGGGCCGCCGCGAGGAGGCGGTCCTGAGCGTTTGCGGGGTCGGCCGCCACGGGTCTATGAGACGACGGCGATGGTGCCGCGCTGCATGTCCATTCCGCAGACGAAGTCGACCTCGCCGGACTCGCTGGGCGTGAACTCGACGGCGACCGCCTCGCCGAGCGGCAGCGGCGTCGCGGCGACGTCGTAGTCCGGGATCGTGATCTCCGACGAGCACGCGTCGTCGACCGTGCGCGTGATGACGAACCGGGCGGGCACGCCGGCCTGGAGCTGGATCTGACGGGGCTGGAAGCCCATCGAGCCCGCCTCGATGGCGACGACCTGGACGCCGTCGACCATATCCGGCGTGACGGGGCCCGAGGACGCGGCGGTCTCGTGCGCCTCGGTGTGCGGGGTCGACTCGGCGGGCGCGGAGTCAGCGGGCGAGGGGTCGCCGCCGCACGCGGCGAGAGCGAGCGGAGCGGCGAGCAGAAGGGGGAGAAAGCGGTTCATGGGTGGAGGGGTGGTGGGGGTTAAAACGAGTGGTTACGAGTTGGAAGGGGCCTCAGCGAGCAGGCCCTGGAGAAGCGGCCGGAGCTGTTCTTGCGAGGTCAGGCCGCGCAGGCGGTACCGGACGACGCCGTCGCGGTCGAGGAGCAGCGTCGTCGGGAGCGCGACCGACCCGCCGTAGGGGTCGAGGAAGGACCCGTCGTCCAGGACGAGCGGGTAGTCGATGCCGTACTGCTCGGCGAAGGGCCGGACGTCGTCGAACCCGCCCTCGTCGACGGAGACGCCGACGAAGCGGACGCCCTGGTCTCGGAGCTCGCCGTGGAGCGCGACGAGGTCGGGGGTCTCGACCGCGCACGGGAGGCACCACGTCGCCCAGACGTTGACGAGGACGACCTCGCCCCGGGTGTCGGCGAGCCGGAAGGGGACGCCGGTGAGGGTGGGGCGTTCGAAGTCGACCGCCTGGAGGAAGAGGGTGTCGGGCGGGATTCCTGGCAGGTCGCGGCGCACTGCCGGCGTGGCCTCGGGCGACGCGGCGGTGGGCTCCGGGCTGTCGGAGCAGCCGACGGCGAAGAGGAGCGCGACCGTGACGAGTCCGGGCCGGACGGTGGGAAGGCGGAAGCGGGCCATGCGGCTCTGGAGAAGGGGGAGGACTGTCACGAGGAGTCTGGGCCGGCGGAAGCGGCCGGCGCGTGGGGGACGTGCCCGCCGCCAGAGGTCGCCGGGTAGCTGGGGAGCACGACCTCGGGCAGGCGCTCGGCACGGGGGAGATCCGGCGCCGCGGCAGGCCAGATGTCGACCGTGTCGCGCGGCGCATGGGGCGCCTCGGCCAGCTGTTCGGCCCTGGGGGCGGCCAGGGCGGCGGCCCGAGGCGCGAACCGCTGGGACGCGAGCTGGGGCGCACGGTCAGACGCCTGGACCGTGTCCAGCAGGCGAACGAAACGACCGGGGTCGAGAGGCTCACCCGAGGAGTCCAGGATCTCGAAGTGGAGGTGCGCGCCGGTGGAGACGCCGTCGCGGCCGGGCGTCCCCCCACTCGCGGCGATGGCCTGCCCACGGGCCACCCAGGAACCGGGCTGGAGGGCAGCGTCGATGGCTGCGAGGTGGGCGTAGAGGGTCCGCACGGGGCGGCGGCCCAGACCGGCAGGATGGTCGATCTCGACGATGAGCCCGTAGCCGCCCCGCCGCCCGACCGCACGGACGCGGCCGGGCGCCACGGTCCAGACGGCGGTGCCGGCGGGTACCGCGAGATCGACGCCGTCGTGGTGGCGGACCTGACCGGAGACGGGGTGGCGGCGCCAGCCAAAGGGCGAGCTGACGGGCCCCTGGACCGGCCCCATGGGCAGCCGGGCTCCGAGCGAGACCGGTTGCGCCGGGGGGAGAGCTGCGTCAGAGTCCAACACGACCTTGGTGCCCCCACCTGCCGGTGCGGTCTTCGCCACGACATCGACGGCCTCGCTCCGGGCGTCGACTACGAGGTCGTCGCTAAGGCGAAGGTCGGCGAGGCGCTCGGCGGTGAAGCCGGAGACCAACAGGCCGAGGACAAGGGCGGTGGTGCGGAGGGGACGGAACGGTGTCATGGCGAGATCGGGGTCGCGTCGGCTAGCGGGAGTCGTGGGCGCGGGCCTCGGGCGCCAGAGGCTCGAAGGCCATCTCGGGCGATGCCAGCCCGTCGCCCGAGGGTGCGTCGCGGAGTTCGCGGCGCAGTCTGCGGCCCTGGACGACGGCGTAGAGCGCGGGGATCATGACGAGCGTGTGGACGGTCGAGGTGACCAGCCCGCCGACCATGGGAGCGGCGATGCGCTGCATGATCTCGGCCCCGGCGCCGGTCCCGAACATGACCGGCGTGAGACCGATGATGGTCGTGAAGACCGTCATCAGCTTGGGCCGGACGCGGTCGACGGCACCCTCCTCGAGTGCGGCCTTGAACCGGGGGACGCTAGTGAGTCGGCCCGAGGCGCGGTAGCGCGCCACGGCCTCGTCGAGGTAGACGTGCATGACCACGCCCGTCTCGGCCGCGAGCCCCGCGACGGCGATGAGCCCCACGCCGACGGCGATCGAGAAGTTGAAGCCGAGGGCCAGCATGAGCCAGACGGCGCCCACGACCGCGAACGGGAGGGGGATCATCAAGAGCAGCGCCTCCTCCGCGCTCCGGAAGTGCAGGAACAAGAGCAGGAAGATGATGGCGAGCGTGATCGGCACGAGCACGGCCAGGCGCCGGTTGGCGCGCTCCATGTACTCGTACTGGCCGCTCCACCGGATCGAGTAGCCCGCGGGCAGGTCGACGGCCGCCGCGACCGCCGCCTGGGCGTCCTGGACGTAGGAGCCCACGTCGGCGCCCTCGTCGAGGTCGACGTAGACCCAAGCGTTGGGGCGGGCGTTCTCGGACTTCACCATCGGCGGGCCGCTCGCGAAGCGGAACGTGGCGAGCTGGCCGAGCGGGATCTGCGCGCCGGACGGCGTCGGCACGAGCACCTGGCGGAGCGCTGGCACGTCGTCGCGGAGGCCCTGGGGGTAGCGGACGTTGACGGGGTAGCGCTCGAGCCCCTCGACGGTCGTGGTGACGTTCATGCCGCCGACGGCGGCCTGGAGCACGTCCTGCACGTCGCCCGACGTGAGGCCGTAGCGGGCGGCGGCCGTGCGGTCGACCTCGACGTCGAGGAACGAGCCACCCATGACGCGCTCGGCGTAGGCGCTCCGCGTGCCCGGCAGGCCGGAGACGGCGCGCTCGACCTGCTGGCCGAGCGCTTCCAAGACCTCCAGGTCCGGCCCGGCGATCTTGACGCCGACGGGCGTCTTGATGCCCGTCGCGAGCATGTCGATGCGCGTCTTGATGGGCATCGTCCAGGCGTTGGTGAGCCCGGGGAAGCGGATGGCCGCGTCCATGGCCCGCGTCAAGCTGTCGCGGTCGACGCCGTCGCGCCACTCGTCCTCCGGTTTGAGGACGATGGTCGTTTCGATCATCGACATCGGCGCGGGGTCGGTCGCCGTCTCGGCGCGGCCGACCTTGCCGAAGACGCGCTCGACCTCGGGGAAGGAGGCGATGATGCGGTCGGTCCGCTGCAGGATGTTTTTGGCCTCCTGCGGCGAGACGCCCGGCAGCGTCGTCGGCATGTAGAGCATGTCGCCCTCCCAGAGCGCGGGCATGAACTCGCTCCCGATCTGGGGGAACGGGACAATGGTCTCGCCCAGGAGCAAGCGCTGGACCGGGAGCACGGTCACCAGCAGCAGCGAGAACCCGACGATCAGGACCGCACGCGGGTGGCGGAGCGTGCCCCGGATGACGGGCCGGTAGGCCGTGATAAAGAACCGCGCGACGGGGTTCTTCGCCTCCGGCCGGATCCGGCCCTTGACGAAGACGGCCATGAGCGCCGGCACGAGCGTCACGGCCAGGATCGACGCCGCCGCCATCGAGAACGTCTTGGTGAGCGCGAGCGGCCGGAACATGCGGCCCTCGACCTGCTCCAGCGTGAACACGGGCAGGAACGAGACCGTGACAATCAGGAGCGAGAAGAACAGCGACGGCCCGACCTCCTTGGCCGCCTCGATGACGGCGCGGATGCGCTCGCCCTCCGCCAGCTCCGGCGGATCGCCGCTGGCGGCGCCGTCGCCCGTGGCCTCAGCGCCTCTACCGGCGCTCCTCTTGGCCTCGCGCGCCCGCTCGATGTGCTTGTGCGCGTTCTCGACCATGACCAGGCTCGCGTCCACCATCACGCCGATGGCGATGGCGATGCCGCCCAGGCTCATGATGTTGGCGTTGATGCCCAGGAGCCGCATGACCCCGAGCGCGATCAGGATGCCAACCGGCACCGTCACCACGGCCACGAAGGCGCTCCGGACATGGAGCAGGAACACGAGCACGATGAGCGCCACCACGAGCAGTTCCTCCCAGATCTTGACCGTGAGCGACTCGACGGCGCGGCCGATGAGCCCGGACCGGTCGTACTCGGTGACGACCTCGACGCCGGGCGGCAGGCCCGCGCCCAACTCAGCGATGCGGGCCTTGACGCGGTCGATGGTGGCCTGGGCGTTCTCGCCCGAGCGCATGACGACGATGCCGCCGACGACCTCGCCCTCGCCGTTGACGTCGGCGATGCCGCGCCGGATCTCCGGTCCAATGCGGACCTCGGCGACCTGGCCAATCGTGACGGCCGTCCCGTTCTCAGCGCGCAAGACCACGTCGCGGATGTCGGCGACGCCGCGGAGGTAGCCCTTGCCGCGGACGATGAACTCGCGCTCGCCGAGCTCCAGGAGACGCCCGCCCACGTCGCGGTTCGAGCGCCGGAGGGCGTTCGCGACGTGTCCGATGGGGACGTTGTAGGCCGCGAGCCGCTGGGGATCCACGACGACCTGGTACTGCTTCTGGAAGCCGCCGATGGTGGCGACCTCGGCCACGCCCTCGACGGCCTGGAGCTCGGTCTTGAGGTAGAAGTCCTGGGTGCTGCGGAGCTGGCCCAGGTCGTAGGTGCCCGTCGTGTCGCGGAGCGAGTAGGCGTAGACCCAGCCGACGCCCGTCGCGTCGGGCCCGAGCGCGGGCGAGACCCCGTCGGGCAGGCGGTCGCCGATCTGGCTGAGGTACTCCAGCACGCGGCTGCGCGCCCAGTAGAGGTCGGTGCCGTCCTCGAAGATGACGTAGACGAAGCTCGTCCCGAACATCGAGTAGCCGCGGACGGTCCGCGCGCCGGGGACGGACAGGAAGGCGGAGGTGAGCGGATACGTCACCTGCTCCTCGACGATCTGGGGCCCCTGGCCGGGGTAGTCCGTCCGGACGATGACCTGGACGTCCGAGAGGTCCGGGATGGCGTCGACGGGCGTCGTGAGCGTGGCCCAGGCCCCGAGGCCGGCCACCATCAGCGTCACCAGCCCGACCAAGAGCCGGTTGTGGGCGCTCCACTCGATGAGCCGTTCGAGCGCGCCGTCTTGTGCGTTGGGGTCGCGCATGGCTACTGGGGGCTCGTGTCGCTCATGTCCATCCCCGGCATCGACTGCATCGCGCCGAGTGACGCCGCCAGCCGAGCCTCGGAGTCGATGAGGAACTGGGCGCTCGTGACGACGCGGTCGCCGACCGCGAGCCCCGACAGGACGCGGACGACGCCGTCGCCCTCCTCGCCGATCGTGACCGGCTGGGGACGGAAGCGGCCCTCCCCGAGCGCGATGATGACGGCGGCCTGGCCGACGGCCTCGCCGCCCGTGCGGACGATGGCCTCGGTCGGCACGACGGGCCCCGACGCGCTGGCGGCGCCGAAGAGCGTGGCCGTGGCGTACATGCCGGGCCGGAGGCGTCCGCCCGAGTTGGCGAGAGTCACGCGCGCCGTGCCGGTCCGCGTGGCCGGGTCGATGGTGTCGTAGACCAGGTCCACGCGGCCCCGCAGTTCTTCGCCGGGCAGCGAGGTCACGGCCACGACGGCGCGCGTGCCGCGCGCGACCCAGCCCAGGTCCTGCTCGGGCACGGCCACCTGGAGGTAGAGCGCGCCCAGGTTGACGATGTCCATGAGCGGCATCCCCGGCGTGGCCTGCATCCCCTCGACGATCCGCTTGTTCTGGACCGTCCCGCTGGCGGGCGCGAAGAGCGTGACGGTCTCCTGGATGGTGCCCGAGCGCTCGACGGCCGCGATCTGCTGGGCACCGAGTCCGAAGAGGCGGAGCCGCGTCCGGGCCGCCTCGACCAGGCGGTCGGCGCCGGCCCCGCCGCCCAAGAGCTCCCGGTTGCGGACGGCCAGGAGCAGCTCCTGCTGCGTCGACACCAGCTCTGGGCTGTAGATCTCCAAGAGCGGCTGCCCCTGGCGGACGCGCTGGCCCTCGGTGTCGACGTAGAGCCGCTCGACGAAGCCGCCGACGCGGAGCGTGACCGTCTCGCGCCCGGCGTCGCGGGCCTCGAAGGTGCCCGTCGTGCGCAACGTCCGCTCGATCTGGCCCGTGGCGACGAGGGCCGTCCGGACGCCGATGTTCTGCAGCGTGACCGGGTCGATCTCGACCGTGCCCGGCGCGGCGCCCGAGACCGGGACCGGCTGGAGGTCCATGCCGCAGATGGGGCACTGGCCGGGTCCGTCCTGCACGATCTGGGGGTGCATCCCGGACTGGTAGACGATGCCGTCGCCGTTGAGGTCGTACTGCGCCAGGCCGCCCGCAGCGGGCGCGTCCATGTCCATCTCGCCCGAGGCGGGCGGTGCCTCGGCGACGGGGTCGGGCTCGTCGCCGCGGGTGAACGCCCAGGCGAGCCCCGCTACGACCACGAGGGCGAGGAGCGCGAGCATCACGACGAGCGTGCGGCGCCTCTGGCGGGGAGACCAGGGCTCCTCGGCGTAGACGTCGGCCGGATCGGGCGCCTCGACGGGCGCGGTCTGGGTGTCGGGGGTCATCGGTCCTGGGGCGACGGGGCGAGCGCCCCGCCGGAGCGGGGCAGGCTGTCGGGCGTGGTGAGGCCGACGGCGCGGGCGAGGGCGGCGGCGGCGTCGAGCAGGCGAGCGCGGGCGTCGACGAGCCCGAGCTGGATCTGGAAGCGGGCGCGCTCGGCGTCGAGGAAGGCGAGAAAGTCGACCGTGCCGGTCGTGTAGCCTGCGAGCGCGGACTCGACGGTCGTGAGCGACTGCGGGAGCAGCGTGGTCTCGTAGAGCGCGACCGTCTCGGCAGCACGGCGGGCGTCGGAGAGCGCGTCGGCCACGTCGGCCTGGACGGCGGTCTGGGTGGCCTGGAGGCGCGCCTCGGCGGCCTGCTGGCGGAGCCGGGCCTCGTCCACGCCGGCGCGGATGCGGTCGCGCCCGAGCGGGATGCGGACGGACGCCATGAGCCCGAGCGCGTCGCGGCCCGTCGCCGTCGGCGGCGCGTCAGCAGGCGCGACGTCGGTGTAGACGACGCCGACGCCGAGGTCCGGTCGGTAGGCGGCACGCGCGAGCGCCACGTCGGCCTCGGCTTGGGCGATGCGGGCCTGGGCCTGTGCGATCTCGGGGCGGAGGCTCAGGGCGAGCGCGTCGAGGTCGAGGTCTGTGGGGAGCGCGGGCGTGGGCGTGACGACGCGGTCGGAGACGGTGAGGCCCGGCCGGTCGAGCACGCGGGCGAGCGACTGGACGGCCCGGTCGCGCTGCTGGGCGAGGTCGATGAGCCGCTCCGCCAGCCGCTGGCGCTCGAGCTGGACCTGGAGGATGGCGCCCTGGGGACCGCGGCCGACCTCGTATCGGACGGCGGCGGCCTCAGCGAAGGCATCCAGGCGGGCCTGGAAGGAGCGGACGATCTCGGCGGCCTGTTGCGTGCGGACGAGGTCGGCGTAGGCGCGCGTGGCGCGCTGGGCGAGGTCGAGCGCGGTCACGTCGGCGCCGATCCGGGCGACCTCGGCGGCGGCGTCGGCCGCGTCGCGGCGGAGCCCGAGCGTGCCGGGCCAGGGGAGCATCTGCTCGACGCGCCACTGGCTCCGCTGCGTCCCTCGCGCCGTGAGGATGGGGTACGGCGCGACCATGACCGACGCGGTCGGGTCGGGGAGCGCGCCGACCTGGTCGCCGCGGCGCGCGAGCGCACGGGCGTCCAAGCGGGCAGCCTGGAGCGCAGGGTTGTCCGCGTAGAGGGCGCCGAGGACGGCGTCGAGGCGGAGGGTGTCGGGGGCCTGGGCGCGGGCGTGGGGTGCCGTGGCGGCCAGGCCTGCCAGTAGCGCGATGCGCGCTATGGATGCGAGGGTCATGGTCTGAAGCAGATCGACGACGGTGTGGGAGGACGCGGGTGCGTCCGTGGACGCCAGAGGCGTCGCGTCACGTCGGATCGGCTCAGACCAGGAAGACCGAGAGGGCGAGGTGCCGACGGGGACCCGGCGGCGGGCCGGTGTCGCGCGGCGGCGCGTGGGCTCGTGGGGTCGCCCGAGGCACCACCGTACCCGTCACGACCGCCACCAGCGCGGCGTCGGTGACCGGCGGCGGCGGGGCCGTGGCCACGTCGTGCGAGGCGGCGGGGGCCTGGGCGCAGCACGTCGGGCCCTCCGTCGGGGCCTCGGGCGGCGGGCAGGACTCGCTGCAGCAGCGGTTCACCAGGGCGTCCGCCACGGTCGCCGCGGCGGGGCCGGCGGCGAGGACCAAGAGAGCGACGGCCAGGAAGGACGCCAGACCGAGAGACGGGGGTGCGGAGCGAGTCACGTGGGGGAGATACGCACCATCCCCGCCGTTCGCTCCTCGTCAACCTTAAAAGGCCTTCAGGTAGACCCAGATGCGCCGTCCGTTCACGGACGGTCGGCGTTGGACGCATCCAGACCGGGCGCGCATCGGCTGCGGTAACGCCGCTGCATCGGCTGCGTTTGTCCGGCAAATGACCTCCCTTAAGATGCCCGCCCCCTCCCCTGCCCTGCTCCCCGATCCCCCCATCACTGACCCGTCCGGCGACGGGGCCGGCAGCCTGCCGCCCGAGGCCTTTTCCCGAGCGACGCTGGGCGTCGAGGGCATGACGTGCGCCTCGTGCTCGGGCCGCGTCGAGAAGGCGCTGAACGCCGTCCCGGGCGTGCACCAGGCGACGGTCAACCTGGCGACCGAGCGGGCCACGGTCGAGTTCGACGCGAGCCGTACGTCGCCCCTCGCGCTGGCCGAGGCCGTGCAGAAGGCGGGCTACGACGTGCGGACCGAGGAGGTGAGCTTCGCGGTCGGTGGGATGACGTGCGCGGCCTGCGTCGGGCGCGTCGAGAAGGCGTTGCAGGGCGCCGACGGCGTCGTCGAGGCGACGGTCAACTTGGCGACCGAGCGGGCGCGCGTGCGCTACGCGGCCGGAACGGACGTCGAGGCGTTGTATGACGCCGTCCGCAAAACGGGCTACGACGTGGTCGAGGCCGTGGGTGGCGCGAGCACGGAGGACGCCGAACGTACAGCGCGCGAGTTGGATCGCCAGAGGCTGCGGCGCCGGCTGCTGTGGGCGGCCGGGCTGTCGCTGCCGCTCTTCCTGATGGAGATGGTGCCGATGGCGATCCCCGGCGGGATGGCCTGGGTAGACGGGCTCGTCCCGATGCACACGCGCTGGCTCGTCGCGTTCGTGCTGGCGACGGCGGTCCAGTTCGGGCCGGGCTGGCGGTTCTACCGCGCCGGGTGGGCGGCGGCGCGGCACGGCGCGCCCGACATGAACACCCTCGTCGCGCTCGGCACGTCGGCCGCCTACGGGTACTCCGTCGTCGCGACGTTCCTGCCGGGCGTGCTGCCCGAGGGCGCCGTCCACGTGTACTACGAGGCGTCGGCGACGATCATCACGCTGATCCTGCTTGGCAAGTGGTTCGAGGCGCGGGCGAAGGGCCAGACCTCGGACGCGGTCCGGGCGCTCCTGGGCTTGAAGGCGGAGACCGCTCGCGTCGTCAAGGACGGCCAGGAAACCGAGGTGCCCATCGACGACGTGGCCGTGGGCGACGTGGTGCGCGTGCGGCCGGGCGAGAAGGTGCCCGTCGACGGCGTGGTGACCGAGGGCGCGAGCTACGTGGACGAGTCGATGGTGACCGGCGAGCCCGTCCCGGTCGAGAAGACCGTGGACGCCGAGGTCGTCGGCGGGACGGTCAACCAGGCCGGGGCGCTCCTCGTCCGGACGACGCACGTCGGCGCGGACACCGTGCTCGCCCAGATCGTCCGGCTGGTCGAGGATGCCCAGGCGTCGCGCCCGGCGATCCAGGCGCTCGCCGACCGCGTGGTCGCCGTCTTCGTGCCGGTCGTGCTGGTGATCGCCGCGCTCGTGTTCGGGGTCTGGCTCCTGGTCGGGCCGAGCCCGGCGCTCACCTACGCGCTGGTGGCGGCGGTCTCCGTCCTCATCATCGCGTGCCCGTGCGCGATGGGGCTCGCCACGCCCGTCTCCGTCATGGTGGGGACAGGCAAGGCGGCCGAGCTCGGCGTGCTCTTCCGCAAGGGCGAGGCGCTGCAGACGCTCTCCGAGGCGGACGTGGTCGCGCTCGACAAGACGGGCACGCTCACCGAGGGGCGGCCGACGCTGACCGACGTGGCGCTGGCCGACGGCGCGAGCTTGAGCGAGGACGCCCTGCTCCGGCTCGTCGCGGCCGTCGAGGTGCCGAGCGAGCACCCGGTCGCCCAAGCCATCGTGCGCGAAGCGGACGAGCGAGATATCGACGTACCCGGCGTGACGGACTTTGAGGCCGTCCCGGGCTTTGGCGTTCGGGGGACGGTCGATGGCGAGCGCGTCGAGGTGGGCGCCGACCGGTTCATGGCGCAGGTTGGGCTCGACGTGTCGCCCCTCGCGGAGGCCTCTGACGCGCTCGCGAGCGAGGGCAAGACGCCACTGTACGCCGCCGTCGACGGCGTGCTCGTCGCAGCGCTGGCCGTCGCCGATCCCATCAAGGCGACGACGCCCGCGGCCATCGACGCGCTCCACCGGGCGGGTTTGCGTGTGGCCATGATCACGGGCGACAACCAGGCGACGGCCCAAGCCATCGCGCGGCGGCTGGGCATCGACGAGGTGCTGGCCGAGGTGCTCCCCGCCGACAAGGCGCAGGCCGTGCGCGACCTGCAGGGCGAGGGCCGCCGCGTGGCGTTCGTCGGCGACGGCATCAACGACGCGCCGGCGCTCGCGCAGGCCGACGTGGGCGTGGCCATCGGGACCGGGACCGACGTCGCCATCGAGGCGGCCGACGTGGTGCTCATGCGCGGGGACCTCACGGCGCTCGTGGACGCCCGCGCGCTCTCCGCGGCCACGCTCCGCAACGTGAAGCAAAACCTGTTCTGGGCCTTCGCCTACAACATCGTGCTGATCCCGGTCGCGGCGGGCGTGCTCTACCCGGCGCTGGGCGTGATGCTCTCGCCCGTGCTCGGAGCCGCGGCGATGGGGCTCTCGTCGGTCTTCGTGCTGACCAACGCGCTCCGGCTCCGCCGCTTCACGGCGCCGGAGATCGCGGCCTCGCCCGCTTGCGACGGTCCGGTAACGCTCGGCCCGCCGCCGCGTTTATACCGGTGAACGCCCCCCGCACCATGTCCCTCTCCCCCACCCTGCTCGAAGCCACGCTCGCCGCCCAGGGCGAGCCGCTCCTCGCCTACGTCCGCCAGCGGCTCGGCCCCGACGTGGCGGAAGACGTGGTCCAGGACGCGCTCTTGAAGGCGGTCGAGGGCGCGCCCGCGATGGACGACGAGGCGGACCTCGCGCGCTGGTTGTGGCGCGTCGTCCGGAATGCGACCATTGACGCGCACCGCCGACGCGAGGCCGCAGGCCGCCGCGAGACGGCGTGGGCGGACGAGCAACCGGACGCCGAGATGCCGCCCGAGGAGGCGCCCCGGCTGTGCGCGTGCTACCGCCCGCTCCTGGACGGCCTCGCGCCAGAGGCCACCGAGGTCCTGCGCGCCGACCTCGGCGGCGAGCCCGCCACCGAGGTAGCGGACCGCCTCGGCGTAACGCCCGGCACGCTCCGCGTCCGACGCCACCGGGCTCGCGCGGCGCTCCGCCAGAGGCTCGACGACGTCTGCCGGGCCTGCGCGGGCTGCCTCGACTGCTCGTGCGACGCACCCTCCACCGATTCCCCCGTTTCACTCTCCCCCACTCCCATGCACAACACCCCCAGCCCCACCGACGACACCCTGCGCTTCGGCATCGAGGGCATGACCTGCGGCGGCTGCATCGCCTCGGTGACGCGAGCGCTCGAGCGCACGCCCGGCGTGACCGTCGAGCAGCTCACCCTCGACGGCCCCGCCGTCGTCCGACTCTCGGACGGCGCCGACCGCGAGGCCGTGCGCGGCGCCGTCGAGGGCGCGGGCTTCCGTCCCGTGTTCGACGCCGCGTAGTACGGCTCGCCGTCAGACCGGGGCCGCCGGGCACCTCTTCGGGGGCGCTCGGCGGCCCCGAACCTTAAAAGGCGCTCAGGTGGGCTGGAATCGCCGATCCATCGTGCGCGCGACGGGTACGACCGGACTCACCCCCTCCCCGATCCGGATGTCCTACAAGCGGTTTTTCGCGATGATCGTCACCTCGACCGTGGTGATGTTCATCCTGATGTACTCGACGGTCTACTCGCTCGACCACGTCTGGTGGAGCGACACGAAGATGTTCATGGCGCTCTACATGGGGGCCACGATGGCCATCATCATGCTGGCCTTCATGTTGAAGATGTACGACGACAAGAAGGTCAACCTCGCCATCTTCGGCGGGAGCGCGGTCCTGTTCGCGCTCGGCCTGTGGCTGGCGCAGAGCCAGGAGACCGTGCAGGACGTGGACTGGATGAAGGCGATGATCCCCCACCACTCCATCGCCATCATGACGAGCGAGCGGGCCGAGATCTCCGACCCCCGCGTGCGCCGGCTGGCCGACGAGATCATCCTGGCGCAGAAGCGCGAGATCGCCGAGATGGAGGCGCTCATCGCCGACGTCGAGGGGTCGGACTACGACGGCGCGCCGATCCCGCCGTCGGTGCCGCCCCTCGAAGGCGGCTCGGAGGAGGAGACCGGGCCGGTGGAGGGGGCGCCCGCGCTGAGCGCGGCGGACCGCCCGCTCGTCGGCGACGTGCTGATCCTGACCGACGTGAGGGTGGTCTCGGACGCCTGGGTCGTCGTCCACCCGACCGCGGCGGGGGGCGGCCCGGACGCGTCCCGCGTGCTCGGTCACGGGTTCGTCCAGCACGGGACGACGGACCGGGTGCCGGTCACGCTGGACCTGGACGGCGAGGCGAGCGGCACGCTCTACGCGATGCTCCACGACGACACGGGCGAGATCGGGCGGTTCGAGTTCGGCGGGGCGGGCACGCCGGACCAGCCGTTGATGAACGGCGGGGCCCCGGTCGTCGAGGCGATCTCGGTCCGCTAGGGTCGGCGCGTCCACCGAACGCACGACGGCGCGGCCCCATCCGGAGCCGCGCCGTCGCTGCGTGGGCTGGGCGGGTTACGCCTACGCCATGGCGTCGAGGAGCGCCTGGCAGGCCTTCGAGCATTCGCGGCAGCACTCCATGCACACGCGGCAGTGGTCGTGCATGTCGGCGTGCTTCGAGCACTCGTCGGCGCAGGCGTCGCAGGCGGCGACGCAGGCCTCGAGCTGGGCACGAAGGATGGCGGGGTTCGACTCGGTCTGGCGCGAGAGCACGCGGCCAGTCGTGGCGCAGATGTCGGCGCAGTCGAGGTTGGTCCGAATGCAAGCGGAGAGGTCCATGTCGCCGCTCTCGCCGAGGCAGGCGTCGGCACACGAGGTACAACACTGCTCGCAGGCGAAGGCAGAGTTGACGAGCGCCACGATCTTGTCGAGGTGCTCGGAGGGGCTGGGATGCTTCGGGAGCATGTCTTGGGTGCGCATGGGCTTGGGGGATGGGGTGTGTAAGAAGGGTGCCTCGGAGGCCGGATACTGACGGGCGAGGGCTTGTGCTGTTCGGCGTCCAGACCTTAAAAGGCGTTCAGGTGGCTCGTAGAGAGCGAGCCGCCGTTTACAGCCACGAGAACCGGGGCATCCCCGGTGCGAGCCGGGCACCGGGGGGGAGCCATCAGGCCACGTCCTTGTAGGCCAGGAGCCGGAGCGCGTTGAAGACCACGATGAGCGTCGACCCCTCGTGGAGCGCGACGGCCGGGCCGATGCCGAGCCCGAAGAGCGTCGCCGGGACGAGGAAGGCGACCATCCCGAGGCTCATCCACAGGTTCTGGCGGATGATGCCGCGCGTCTTCCGCGAGAGGCCAACCGCGAACGGCAGCTTCGACAGGTCGTCGGCCATGAGCGCCACGTCGGCCGTCTCCAGCGCCACGTCAGAGCCGGCGGCGCCCATCGCGATGCCGACCGTCGCGTTTGCCATCGCGGGCGCGTCGTTGACGCCGTCGCCGACCATCGCCACCTCGCCCTGCTGGCGGAGGGCTTTGATGGCCTCGACCTTGTCGTCGGGCAGGAGGTCGCCGCGCGCTTGGTCGATGCCGACGGCCCGGCCGACCGACTCGGCGACCACCTGGGCGTCGCCCGAGATCATGATGGTCGTCTCGATGCCGAGCGCGTGGAGCTGGCGGATGACGCCCTTCGCGGCCTCGCGGGGCGTGTCCATCAGCCCGACGACGCCCAGGAACCGCCCGCCGCGCTGGACGAGCATCGTCGAGCGGCCGTCGGCTTTGAGCGCGCGGTCGCGCTCCAGGAGGGCCTCTGGCGCTGCCGTCCCGCCGTCGAGCGTGAACAGGTCCGGCTTGCCCACCGAGACGGCCTCGCCCGCCAGCGTCGCGCGGATGCCGTGACCGGTCACGCTCTGCAAGTCCTCGGCCTTCGCCGCGCCCGTGGCCCGGTCGGCCAGGTCGCGCACGACGGCGCGAGCCAGCGGGTGCTCACTCAGGCGCTCGACGGCGACCACGGCCTCGATCAGCTCCGCCTCGGTCGCGCCAGAGGCCGGGACGACGTCGGTCACGCGCGGCTCGCCCTCGGTGAGCGTGCCCGTCTTGTCGAAGGCGATGGCGGTCACGCCGCCGAGCGCCTCCAGCGGACCGCCGCCCTTGACGAGCACGCCGCTCCGGCCCGCTCGGGCCACGCCCGAGAGCACGGCGGACGGTGTCGCGATCGCGAGCGCGCAGGGGGACGCCGCCACCAGGACGGCCATCGCGCGGTAGAAGCTCTCCGAGAACGGCTCCGACCAGATGTCGAGCATCCCCAAGAGCGGCGGCACGACGATCAGGCCGACCACGAACGCGAGCACGGACGGCACGAAGATCTTCTCGAACCGGTCGGTAAAGCGCTGCGTGGGCGAGCGCTCGGTCTCGGCCTGGGCCACCATCTGGACCACGCGCGCCAGCGTCGTCTCGCCCGCGGGCCGCGTGACCACGACATCGAGCGCGCCGGAGCCGTTGAGCGTGCCCGCGAACACGCGGTGCTCGGGCGCCGCGCCCTCGGAGTCCGCCAGCGCGGCGTCGAGGTCGGGCGCAGGTTGCTTGTCGACCGGCACGCTCTCGCCCGTGACGGGCGCCTGGTCGACCGCGCTCGTGCCGACGGCCACGATGCCGTCGGCCGCGATCCGCTCGTTGGGGCGCACCACGACCGTGTCGCCGACACGGAGCTCGCCGACGGGCACCTCCGTCTCGACGCCGTCACGCCGGACGCGGGCCGTCGCCGG
>CANLSR010000012.1 GCA_947493945.1 uncultured bacterium
GCGGGCGGGCATGGACATGGTCAGTGTGAGGGCGAGAGTACCCTTAACTGAGCGTCCGAGCTACCGGGTCAGGGTCAAAGTTCTGGTACGCCAATCGCTTCCTGAAGAAGCACCGGCCGGACCTGGATAAGAAGGCACGTAGACGAGAGGCCCGAAAGATTCTGGAGGACGTAACTGCTGCTGGCCCTGAGCGAAACGACCTCGCTCAGAGACTGCTCTACGAGCAGCGCCTGGACCAACATGGCATCTTTTGTGCCGCTGGCGTTCGGGACGACCTGCTAATGTGGGCACACTACGCGGCAAGTCACACCGGCATCTGTGTTGGCCTGCGGCGCTACGTACTGATCAAAGTGGCCGCCTTGCAACTACTGCGTGGCAGAGTTATCGAGCCCTATAAGGTGAAGTACCAAGATGAAGCGGACCGCCCCTCTTTCTTCTCGACACCTCGGCCGGAAGACTGGCCGGAGTGGCATGGTCGAGTAGTAGCCGTCAAATCAACGCACTGGGCTTACGAGGAGGAAGTCCGACTCGTGACTTGGAACGGCTCAGGCTTTTCTCTGGATTGCGGACCTGAACTTGTGTCCGAGGTTATTCTCGGCTGCCGTATTTCGGCGGAGGACGAGGCACTTGTGTTCGACGCACTTACTCAGTCTGGGTCCAGCGCGACAGTATTCCGTGCCCAAGCCCACGAACGACGATTTGAACTCGTAATTGAGGAAGCTCGTCATTCCGAAGAGGACACCGGCGAATCGCCTGCATGAAAACGTCGCTCCGACGACACCTACTCTACGCCGCGCAGCAACTCAGCCGCAGAACACCGACCCTAGGCGTTCGCGTTCTAAGCGTTGGCGCTTCCGTAGCTTCGGGCTACCGCCGCGCCCTCATCTTATGGCGGCTGATCGGCCGGCTGTTATACCGCACTACCACCTCGCCGTGAAAGCACGTCCTCTCATTCTCCTTCGCTGGACGGCCACGCTGGCGGTCGTCGTCGGCTCAACTCTTGCCATAGCTGCCGCCGCGTTCGGGCCAACGTACGGAGACGCAGGTTTTCTGACTAGGCTCGCGCAAGAGGCCCCAGCCATTCTGTTCTACGGGTTCTTCTGCTGGCTCATCGTCTCCGCTCTGGTTCTAGGCGTGTTCTGGATCGACGGGCGTATCTCAAATCGCCGGGCGGTATAACTCACCGCTGTTATTAGCTGGAAGTCAAGGGGTGGACGGTGATTCCATTCTGTTCAGTCGACGCGTGTATGCGAGGAAAGGCGAGGTGGCCGATGAGACGCGGCGTCCCTAGCCCGCCGCTGGCGGTCGGCCTCCGCGAGGGTGGCGGCGCGCGTCGCCAGTCGGGCGTGAGGTGATTGGGGTGCGCCGTGCCAACACACTTCCGGGCCGGGCCCGGATCCTCCGGCGCCGTCGGCCGGTTGACCTTGGACAGCCGCGACCGGATCGCGGTGTTCCCCTCTGCATCGCTCCCCCATCCTACCGACATGCCCTCCGACCGACCGTCCGCCGACCTCTGGCGCCGCGCCCTCGACGGCGACCGCGACGCCTTCGAGGAGGCGCTCTCGCCCCACCTCGACACGCTCCGCCAGGCCGCCGACCGCCAGCTGGCCGTCGAGCGCGACCTGATCTCCGGCGAGCCGACGGAGACGCCCGTGGACCTGACGCCGGACGAGCTGGTCGGCGAGACGATGGTGCAGGCCTGGGACCGGCGCGACCGCTTCGACGGCGACCGGATGAGCCTCCGCGCCTGGCTCCTCGGCCTCCAGACGCGCTCGCTGGCGCGCGTCGCCCGGCGCGAGACCCGCTACGCCCGGCGCAAAGCGATCTCGCTCGACGCCGAGCTCCCGGTCAACGAGGCCCAGGACGCCGTCGAGGAGGACTTCTACGAGTTCCGCCAGCCGTTCGACGTCGACACCTACGAGGAGATCACGGCCGGCGCCGAGCCCGACGACGTGACGATGATGGACAGCGACGAGCTGACCGACCAGGACCGCGCCGCGCTGGCGGACGCGTCGTTCGGCGCCGAGGCGGCCCAGGCCGTCGTGCTGCACGACGAGTTCGAGGTGTCGCTCTCCGAGGTCGCCCAGATCCTGAACGCCTCGCTCAAGGACGCCGCCGCCGAGATGAACCTGGCCCGCGAGGGGATGCTCGCGCGGCTGGGCTCCACCGACGACGAGCACGACGACGACCCGGCCGTCGACTCCTACACCGGCGACCCGCTACCGGACGCCTAGACGAAAGGGACGCGGGCTGGGCCATGCGGGATGGCCTCGGACTCGACCCGCCCTCTCCTCCCGCATCCCCAACCCTCCCCTACATGAACTCCCTCGCCCCCAAAGAGCGCGACGCCCTGCTCGCCGAGCTCCGCCGCCGCACCACGACCCCCGGCTTCCACTTCCTGTCGGCCGACCACATCTCGCGCCTCAACGACGCCCGCTCCAGCGGCGCGCCCATCGTCAGCCTCTACCTGGAGATGACCCCCGAGGCGCGGCTGGGCACGACCTGGGAGACGACGCTCAAGGACCTGTGCGAGCGCGCGATGGCCGACGCCGGCGAGCACAAGAAGGCCGTCCAGCGCGAGTGCGAGCGGATCCGCGAGGCCCTCGACCGGGGGCTCCCGCGGACGGGCCGGGGCGTCGTGTTCTTCGCCTGCGAGGAGCTCGGGCTGTTCGAGCAGCTGGGTACGGCGATCGAGCTGCCCAACGAGGTCCACGTGAGCGGCAACCCCTACGTGCGCCCGCTAGCGCGGATCCGGGACGAGAACGACCGGTTCGTGCTGGCGCTGCTCTCGATGCACAAGAGCCGCTTCTTCTTTGCCCAGATCGGGCTCGTGGAGGAGGTCTATGAGCTCGACGGCGAGGAGTTCGCCGTCACTGATCTGGTCTCGAAGGACCAGAAGCAGGACCGCAAGGCCGAGCTCCGCCGCCAGCAGGCCCAGCGGTCGGCCCACGCGCTCGAGCTGATCACCAAGACGCTCGAGGCCCGCCACGTCCTCTACTCGGCCCCGGCCGACATGGAGGCCGACTTCCTGGACAAGCTGGACCAGGCCACGACCCAGAAGGTGGCCGGCTCGTTCGCCTGCGACACGCTCGCCACGACGGCCGAGCTGGCCGACGCCGCCGAGCCGATCCAGCGCGAGGTCGAGGCCAGAGAGGAGGTCGAGACGCTGGGCAAGGTCCAGGAACTCCTCTCGTCGCGCGCCGTCGCCGGCCTCGACGACACGCTCGACATGCTCAACCAGCAGCGCGTGATGACGCTGGTGGTGGACGACGACCAGACGATCCCCGGCGGCATCGACCCGTCCTCGGGGATGCTCACGACCCAGACCGAGGGGACCTACCCCGCGACTGGCGGCGACATCCAGCCCGTGGACGACCTGATCGAGCTGATGCTCGACAAGGCCATGGAGCAGGGGGCCACGCTGGAGCTCGTCCACAGCGACCAGGCGCGCGAGGCGCTCCGCGAGCACGGCCCCGCCGCCGCGCTGCTGCGGTTCTAGGGCCAGAGCGTGAGGACACGGGGCGCGGCGGACTCTCGGTCTGCCGCGCCCCGTTTCTCGTTTCGTGCCCCCCTCTAGATGCCGACGCCGAGGCGCACCATGAACGTGTTGAGCTTGTAGTCGGTGTCGCTGTCGACCAGCCCCAGGCCCTCGGCGTAGCCGGTGACGTCGCCGGCGTAGCGGAGCTCTAGGGACACGTTCGAGAACTCGGCCCCGACGAGCCCCGTCGCGGCCAGGTTCACCGAGCGCGTGCTGAACACCGGACGGCCGTCGTTGAGCGGGAACCGCAGGTCGGGGCCCGCGCCGACGTAGACGGCGGCCACCGCCAGCGGGAAGCGGAGCTGGACGTCGACGGGCACCGAGATCAGGTCGACGGCGACCTCCTCCTTCACCTCCTGGGTGCAGTACACGTCGGGCGGGCACCTGGCGACGGCGTCGCCCGCGCGGAAGTAGAGCACGCCGGCGCGCACGCCGACGCTGCCGAACGAGGCCCCGCCGAATGCGCCGACGTGGTAGCCGGTCGAGGTGCTGAGGTCGGCCGACCGGGCGTCCGCTAGCGAGCCGAAGTTGGCCCCGGCCGTGACGCCGAGGCGCTGGGCGGAGGCGGGCGCGGCGGCCAGGAGCAAGGTCAGGAGGGGGAGGCGCAGCATGAGGAGGGGTGGGGTGGTGGGGCGCACGTTACGGCCCCAGCAACTTCCGTTCTCCGGGTCGTACGTTCCGTCTCCCCCTCCCCTCTACCCATGCGCACGCCCTCCCTGTTGTCTCTCATCGCCCTGCTGGTGCTCTCGGGCTGCGGCGTGCTCGGCATCGGCGGCCCGCCGGACCTCACCAACCTGGAGGTGGCCGGCCGCTACCGGTTCACCAAGTTCGAGATCGACCCCGCCTCCGACGCCGTCCGCGACTACGAGGTGCTGGGCCGCGAGGTGCGCGACGACCTGACGCTGAGGCTGGACGAGAGCGGCGCGGCCCGCCTGGAGACCGTGCGCGACGACCGCGTGGACGAGGTCAAGGCGCAGGGGAACTACTCGATCTCCGGCCGGCGCGTCCGCGTCCGCCTCGACGGCAACGCCGACGACTACCTCCTGCCCCGAGAGATCACCTTCGAGGGCGGCGACAAGCGCCTGCGCGCCGAGGTGTTCCGCGAAGGCCTCAACATGGAGCGCATCTCGGACGAGTATCGCGGCATCACGCGCGCTGACGCGACGCTCAAGATCGAGCTCCGCGGGATCTAGCGGCCGCCCGCTGGCGGGCGGCCCCGCCGGCAGGCCCCCGCCGGCAGGTCGACCCCGGGACGGGGCGCCAGCGGCCGGCGAGACGGGCCGCGCGGGGGGCCCCGGCTCGGTGACTCTTTCGAGGAGGCGGAGCCGCGACGGCCCGGCCTCGTCCGAGGCCCATGAACATCGGCATCACCTGCTACCCCACCTTTGGCGGCTCCGGCGTCGTCGCGACGGAGTTGGGCAAGGCGCTCGCGGGGCGCGGCCACACGGTCCACTTTATCGCCTACGCGCTCCCGATGCGGCTGGAGCACATGGTCGAGAACGTGTACTTCCACGAGGTCCGCGTCAACACGTACCCGCTGTTCGAGTACCCGCCGTACGCGCTGGCGCTGGCGTCGAAGATGATCGACGTGGCCCAGCACGAGGGCCTGGACCTGCTCCACGTCCACTACGCCATCCCGCACGCGACGAGCGCGGTGCTGGCCCGCGACATCCTGCGCGCCAAGGGCATCACGATCCCGGTCGTGACCACGCTCCACGGCACCGACATCACGCTGGTGGGCAAGGACCCCGGGTTCAAGCCCGTCGTGGAGCACGCCATCGACACGTCGGACGGGGTGACGGCGGTGAGCGACTGGCTCCGGCGCGAGACGCTGGACTCGTTCGACGTGGCGAGCGACGTCGAGGTGATCCCCAACTTCGTCGACACGGACCGCTTCCGCCGCCAGCCCAAGGACCACTTCCGGCAGGCCATCACGCCCGACGGCGAGCGCCTGATCGCCCACGTCTCCAACTTCCGCAAGGTCAAGCGGGCGGCCGACGCCGTCGAGGTGTTCGCCCGCCTCCACCAAGCCGGCGTCTGGCCCGAGGGCCACCCGCGCCACGGGCAGCCCGGCGGCGTCAAGCTCCTGATGGTGGGCGACGGGCCCGACCGGGCCGCGTCGGAGGCGGCCGCCCGAGACGCCGGGGTCTGGGCCGACGTCCGGTTTATCGGCAAACAGGAGCCCGTCGAGGAGATCCTGTCCATCACCGACCTGTTCCTGATGCCGTCGGCCAGCGAGACGTTCGGGCTGGCGGCGCTGGAGGCGATGGCCTGCGACGTGCCCGTCGTCTCGTCGGACGTGGGCGGCCTCCCCGAGCTCAACGTCGACGGCGAGACGGGCTTCCTGCGGCCCATCGGCGACGTCGGGGGCATGACCGAGGCCGCGCGCACGGTCCTGACCCAGCCCGACCTCCACGCCCGCATGGCCCGGGCCGCCCGCCGGCGCGCCGTGGAGTGCTTCGACATCGACCGGATCGTGCCCCAGTACGAGGCCCACTACGGGCGCGTGATCGCCGGCATCGAGGCGTAGGTTTTGACCGGGCCGCCGGCCCGCTGGCGGTTGCTCTGGAGCGGCGGCGGCCGGGACGCGCCGCTCGGCGACGCCGCCAGCGGGCGACGGCAGGGCCGCGCAGCTCGTGCCTCCCCCCTTTCTCTGTCGCCGTGGAGCCCCGTCGCAACCTGATCTCGAAAAAGAAGCCGGCGTACCCCATCAGCGAGCACCTGGTGGGCTACCTCGGCCACTACGACCGGACCGCCCGGGGCGGCGTGAGCTACGACGACCTGGCGCGCTACGCCGGCCAGGTCCCGCTCTACGACGACTTCGGCACGGACACGCTGTGGAGCACGGTCTACTACGGCCATAGCGAGCAGGCCGAGATCCACGACGCGCTGCGCACGACCTACGCGCTGCTCAAGTCGGCGGGCGACCTGTCGACGGTCGAGCACCTCTACATCGACCGCGTCGACCTGTGCCTCTACGGCAACACGCTGCCGTTCCGGGTGCGCATCGTCAACCGGCTGAACGAGAACTTCGACTACTTCTACGTCAAGCGCGCCGACGCGAGCCGCGTGTACGGGCTGGAGCTGGAGCACATCCTGTCGCCCAACTCGATCAACTTCCTGGCCCGCGTCGACGGGCCGGAGCTCCGCGACCAGACGATCCTGGAGGAGCACATCGTCGGGCTGCCCGGCGACGCGTTCATGCGGGACCAGCTCCCCGACAACCGGTTCGACGAGGTCCGCCTGGCCAAGGAGTTCGTCAAGTTCAACGAGCGCTGTTTCGTCCGCCTCTTGGGCGACATGCACGCCGGGAACTGGGTCGTGGACATCACGCCTGACTTCGAGAAGCTGCACTACCGGATGCGGGCCATCGACTTCGACCAGCAGAGCCACCACCCGCGCAAGCAGGTGTACCTGCCGCAGTTTTTCCCGCCCAACAACCCGGTCATCAAGCTCGGCCTGGAGCACCTGACCGAGACGACCGTCGACCAGTACCAGCGCGAGGAGCGGGCGCTGATGGCGGGCCGCCTGCGCGTGGGCGGGCAGCGCTATGACGAGTTGATGGGCGTGATGCGCGAGGACCTCATCGCGCCCCGGGCCTACGTCCGCGGGCTGGGCCACGGGCTGGCGGCCCACTACGGCGAGCCGGCGTTCCGGGACGCGATGACGATGGGCGACCTGGTGTCGCTGTCGCTCGACCTGCTCATGGCGCGCGCCGAGCCGGCCAGCCTCAAGCTGCTCTCCGGCGGCACCGCCGCCGACGTCGCCCGCCACGTGGGCTAGCCGCCGGCGGTCGTGCCGAGGGCGGCCGTGCCGAGGGCGGGCGCCAGCGGGGCCGGAAGAAGGCGCCGCGATGGCAGCGTAGCGCGCCTGGTCCGACCTTGGGGTTCCCCCCGACCCGCTGGCGGAGCCCATCGCCAGCGCCGAACCGCCCGCTCCGCGCCATGACCTTCGACGACTTCGACTTCGCCCCCCCCGTCCGACGCGGCGTCGAGGACGCCGGCTACACGACGCCCACGCCGGTCCAGGCCGCCGCGCTCCCGCTGGCGCTCGACGGCGTCGACGTGGTCGGCGTGGCCCAGACCGGCACCGGCAAGACGGCCGCGTTCGTGCTCCCGATCCTGGACTACTTGGTCAAGGAGCCGACCGGCGGCAAGGGACGCGCCGTCCGCGCGCTCGTCGTCACGCCGACGCGCGAGCTGGCGATCCAGGTGACCGAGGCGGTCCGCCAGTACGGCGCCCACACCAAGCTCAAGGCGGCGACGATCTACGGCGGCGTCGGCAAGGGCAAGCAGCGGACGGCGCTGCGCAACGGGATCGACATCGTGGTCGCCACGCCGGGCCGCCTCCTGGACTTTCTGAGCGAGGGCGCCATCGACCTCGGCTTCGTCGACATCCTGGTGCTGGACGAGGCCGACCGGATGTTCGACATGGGGTTTGTCAAGGACGTGCGCAAGATCGTGGCCGCGGTCCCGGAGCAGCGCCAGACCATGCTCTTTTCCGCCACGATGCCGCCGCCGATCCAGGACCTGGCGCGCTCGATCCTCTACAAGCCCCAGACCGTCGAGGTGGGCGAGCGCCGCGACCCGGCCGCGACCGTGACCCAGCGGGCCGTCCGCGTGGCCCAGGACGAGAAGCAGGCGCTCTTGCACCACCTGATCGAGACCGAGGACGTGGACCGGATGATCGTGTTCTCGCGCACCAAGTACCGCGCCGACCGGATCCGCAAAAAGCTGGACCGCGCCGGCTTCTCGGCCATCGCCATCCACTCGAACCGGAGCCAGGGCCAGCGCCAGCGGGCGCTGAAGGGGTTCGAGGCGGGCGACTTCCAGATCATGGTGGCCACTGACATCGCCGCGCGCGGGATCGACGTGCCCGGCGTGAGCCACGTGGTCAACTTCGACGCGCCCAACGTGCCCGAGGACTACATCCACCGCATCGGGCGGACGGGCCGCGCCGAGGCAACGGGCGACGCGATCACGTTCGTCTCGGCCGAGGAGGCGGACAACCTCCGCGCCATCGAGAAGCATGTGGGCAAACGGATCGAGGAGGTCCGCTACGACGGCTTCGAGCCGCCCAAGCTGGCGGACGCGATGGGCCAGGCCCAGCGGCGGTCCAACCCCAAGGGCCACCGCCAGCGGCAGAAGTCGGGCGGCCCGGTCCGGGGCAAGGGGCAGGGCGGGCGGGACCGCGGGCACCGGGGCCAGCGGTAGCGTCGGGCGGCCCGTCTCCCGACGGGGCAGAGCCGCCACCGCCGCGGTGGCCGGGAGAGGGTCAAGGCCAGCCCCTTACGTGGCGGCGCTAGACACCCTGCAAAAAGGGATTCGACCGCCGCTCGGCGCCGATCGTCGTCGTCGGGCCGTGGCCCGAGTAGACCGTGGTCTCGTCGGGGAGCGTGAGCAGCTGGTCGCGGATCGACGCCAGCAGCGTGTCCGTGTCGCCCTGCCACAGGTCCGTCCGGCCGATGGAGCCGGCGAACAGCGCGTCGCCGGCGATCACCAGCCCGTCGGCGGGCGCGTAGAACGCGACCGAGCCCGGCGAGTGGCCCGGGACGTGGCGGATCTCGAACGTGGCGTCGCCCAGCCCGAGGGTCTCGCCCGGCACCAAGGGCGCCGCCGGCGCCGGCGGCTCGTCCACCTGGACGCCGTACACCTGCCCCTGCCGGACGACGTTGGCCAGCAGCGGCTCATCGGACGGGTGGAGCCGCCAGCCGCCGTGCTCGGCCGTGTCGCCGTAGCGGTCGGCAAAGTGGGCGGCGCCGAACACGTGGTCAAGGTGGGCGTGGGTGAGCAGCAGGTGGCGCACGCGCAGGCCGGCCTCCTCGATGTAGGCCTCGACCGCCAGCCGCTCGGCCGGCGTCGCCGTGCCGGGGTCGATGACCGCCGCCTCCCCGCCCGACGAGACGACGTAGGTGTTCTCGGCAAACGGGCTGACGACGAAAGAGCGGACGGCGAGCGGCATGGGGATCGGCGGGGTGGACCACCTCTACGCGCTCTGCACGCCGCCGCTCCCGCACCTTCACCCGTTCCCGGCTAGCTTGGCCCCGCCTCCCCCGGACCCGTGCTCACGCTCCTCCTCCACGCCGACCTCTACGCGCCCGAGCCGCTCGGCCGGCGCCACGTGCTGGTCGCGGGCGAGCAAATCGTTTCAATAACGGAAGCCGTTCCCCAGCTCGCCGGGCTGGCGGTCGAGACCGTCGACCTGGAGGGCCGGCGGCTGATTCCCGGGCTGGTCGACGCCCACGTCCACGTGACCGGCGGCGGCGGCGAGGCCGGGCCGGAGACGGCGGCGCCGGCGCCGGCGCTGAGCGCCTACACGACGGCCGGCGTCACGTCGGTGATCGGGCTCCTGGGCACTGACGACACCACGCGGACGACGGCCGGCCTGCTCCGCCGGGTCTACGGCCTGCGCCGCGAGGGCCTGTCGGCCTGGGCCTGGACCGGCGGCTACCACCTGCCGCCGACCACGCTGACCGGCTCGGTCCGCACCGACGTCGCCTCCGTCGAGCCCATCATCGGGTTCGGCGAGCTGGCGGTGAGCGACCACCGCTCGTCCCAGCCGACGATGGCGGAACTGGCCCGCGTCGCCGCCGACTGCCACGTGGCCGGGCTGATGACCGGCAAGGCCGGTGTGCTCCACCTCCACCTGGGCGACGGCGCGCGCGGCCTCGACCTGCTCCGCGAGCTGCTGGCCGAGACCGAGGTCCCGGCGCGCACGCTCCACCCGACCCACGTCAACCGCCGCTCCGGCCTGTTCGACGAGGCGCTGGCGCTCGCCGCCAGCGGCGTGACGATTGACGTGACCGCCTTCCCGCCGGCCTTCGCGACGACCGACGAGGTGCTCGCCGCCGACGCCGTCGTCCGCTTCCTGGACAGCGACCTACCACGCGACCGGCTCACCGTCTCGTCCGACGGCGGCGGCTGCCTGCCCGAGTTCCGCGACGGCAGGTTGGTCCGGATGGACTTTGCCACCTCGGGGGCCCTCGCCGACCTGCTGGCGGACCTGCTCGGCCGCGGCGTGCCGCTGGCGGACGCCCTGCCGCCGTTGACCTCGACGCCCGCCGGCCACCTGCGCCTGCCTGGCAAGGGCCGCCTCGCGCTCGGCGCCAGCGCCGACCTCGTGGTGCTCGGCGACGACGACCGGCCGTCGGACGTGATGGCGCGGGGGCGGTGGCACGTCCGCGACGGGCGGGCGGTCGTGCGGGGAACGTTCGAGCGGCCCGACGCCTGACGCCTTGCGGAGGCGGCCCGCCGGGGCGTCTCCGCGACCTTCTCTCAAAGGCGCCACGCCGTGGCGTCTCTACGTTTTCCCATTTGACTCACCGGATGTCTCCCTCCACGAACGGCGCGACGCGCGGCGCCATCATCCCCATCGGGGGCGCCGAGGACAAGACCGGCGCGCGCGACGTGCTGGCCCACGTGATCGCCCTCGCCGGCGGCCCCGCGTCTCGGATCGCGGTCATCCCCACGGCCTCCGAGCTGCCGGACACCGGCGACCGCTACGCGGCGCTGTTCCGCGAGCTGGGCGCGGCGCACGTGGACGTGCTCCCGATCACCGAGCGCGAGCACGCGCGCGTGCCGGGCGTGGCGGAGACGGTCGGGCAGGCCACGGGCATCTTCATGACCGGCGGCAACCAGCTCCGGCTCTCCACCATCCTGGGCGGCACGCCGCTCGCGCGTGTCATCCGCGCCGCGAACGCGGGCGGGGTGGTCGTGGCCGGCACCTCGGCCGGCGCCGCCGTGATCCCGGAGCACATGATCGCCAGCGGGCTCGTCGGCCCCACGCCGACGACCGAGAGCGTGACGCTGTCGCCCGGCCTGGGCCTCACCAACCGCCTGATCATCGACCAGCACTTCCGCCAGCGCGACCGGCTGGGCCGGCTGCTGACCGCCGTCTCGTTCAACCCGTTCGCGACCGGCGTCGGCATCGACGAGGACACGGCGCTCGTGCTCCACTCCGACAAGACGTTCGAGGTGATCGGCAGCGGGACCGTGACCGTCGTCGACCCCACGGACCTCGTGTACTCGTCGATGGACTCGGCGCGGCCGGGCGAGCCGGTGTCGCTGATCGGGCTGACGGTCCACGTGCTGGCCGCCGGATGCCGCTACGACACCACCACCCGGGTGGCCACGGCCCCCCCGCGCGTCCCGTTCCTGGACGAGGACGAGGACCCCGTTCCAGACGATTCCTGAGCCCCGGCCGGGAGCGCCGCGCGCCGCGGCGCGTTGCACGCCCCCCACGGATCCCGCTGCTCATGCTCTACGTCCTCCTCGGCATCGTCTCGTTTGCGCTGGTCGCCTTTTTCGCGTGGGCGACCTGGAACGGCGGCAAGAAAGAGCAGCCCAAACCGACCGGCGCGCCCGAGCAGCCCGGCCCGCCGCCCGGCCCGCCGACCGAGGCCTCGCCGCCGCCCGCCGACGCCACGTCGCGCGTTCCAGGCCGCAGCTAGAGCCCGCCGCGCAGCGGGCCTGTGGGGCGCCGGGCCGGTCCCAGCGGAGCACGACGAGCAGGTCGTCCCGCTGGCGGTCCACGTCGGCGGCGGTCTTGGCGGGGAGCGTCGCGGTCGGCGCGCAGCCGGAGAGAGGGGCAAGTCAGCCGAAGACCTGGGCGGTCCCGCGGCCAGAGACGGAAGAGACCACGCAGACGTCTGCGTCTCGGCCACTGAGCCCCTCCGGTCGTGGAAGCACCCCGTGGCCCACGGCGGCGTGTCCTGCGGATCTCCAGGCCAGAGCAACCCCTTCCCCACCCTCACCCCCTCCACAAGTCAGCGCGTGGTCGTGCACGGTGCGCGATGCCGAGTGCACAGGTGAACTGTGCTGGGCTGAACGGTGCTCGGGTCTCCCCGGCGCGCTGCCCCTCGCGCATGGTGTCAGATTCTCATCTGAAATGACCGGCTACCCCCGGTCTGGGTTCGCGCTCGCCCCTGTGGATGGTGGCTACCATCACTCTGGCCAGTCGGTGGTTATTCCATAAGATCGTACTTCCAGTTGGCCGCTTGGACCTGGGCGTCGAGTTCCCGGAGCTCCCGTGCGAGTGCGTCCGCCCGTTTCTGGACCGCCCGGACGTCGATGGCGCTCACGAACTTGATCTCGGAGCGGAGGTGCCGCGCCTGCGAGATCGACGCGGCCTGGGCGAGCTCCCGGTAGGCGTCGGCGCGAACCCGGAGCGTATCGCGGCGGGCGAGCGCGTCGGTCAGGGTCATGCCAGCCTCGATGTCGACCGAAAGGTTGGTCCGGTTGACCTGGCGGATGAGCCGTTCGAGTTGGGCCGCGTCCTCCTCGAACGCGGCGATGAGCAGCTCGGGGTCCTCCGACGGCTCGTCCCCTTCCTGGACCATCGCGTTGCGGAGCATCCGCTGCTTCAACTGCGCGAGCCTCTTTTGGAGGTCGGATCGGAGGATGAGCGCTTCAGCCAGTTTCACAGCAGTAGGGGTTGGTCACCGCAGGGCTATTTCTCCAGCGTCTTCTCCAGCGCGCCTTCCAGGATCGCCAGCCCGGCGTCGAGGTCCGGCTGGCCGATCGTGAGCGCGGGGCGGAAGCGGACCGTGCGCGGGCCGCAGCCCAGCGCGATCAGACCGTCGTCGAAGGCCGCCTGGAGCACGGCCGCGCGCGTGGCGGTGTCGGGCAGGTCGAAGGCGCACATCAGGCCGCGGCCGCGCGGGTCGGTGACGCCATCGAAGCGCTCGGCGAACTCGGCCAGCCGGGCCTGCAGGTGCCCGCCCTGCTGGCGGACGTTGGCGACCAAGTCGTCGGACTCGATGACTTCCAGGATCCGGTCGAAGCGGACCATGTCCACCAGGTTGCCGCCCCACGTCGAGTTGATGCGGCTCGACTTCTGGAACACGTTGTCGTCCACCTCGTCGACGCGGCGGCTGGCCAGGATGCCGCAGACCTGGGTCTTCTTGCCGAACGCGATCACGTCGGGCATCACGCCGATGGCCTCGGCGGCCCAGAACGCGCCCGTCAGGCCGACGCCGGTCTGGACCTCGTCGAAGACCAGGAGCGCCTCGGCCTCGTCCGCCAGCTCGCGGAGGGCCTGGAAAAACTCGGGCCGGAAGTGGTTGTCGCCGCCCTCGCCCTGGATCGGCTCGATGATGATGGCCGCGATCTCGTCCGGGTGGTCCACGAACGCCTGCCGCGCCTGGCGGAGCGCGAGCTCCTCACGCCACTCGACGTCGCCGCCCCGGATCTTGGGGTTCAGCACGCGCGGCCAGTCGAACTTGGGGTAGCCGGCGACCTTGTTGGGGTCGGTGTTGGTGAGCGACATCGTGTACCCCGTCCGCCCGTGGAAGGCCTCGCGGAAGTGCAGGACCTTCGAGCCGCGCTCGCCGGAGTACCCTTTTTCCTTGTTTTTGCGCACCTTCCAGTCGAACGCCACCTTCAAGGCGTTCTCGACCGCGAGCGCGCCGCCCGACACGAAGAAGGCGTGGGGCAGCTCGTCGGGGATGCCGACGCGGCCGAAGGTCTCGACAAACCGCGCGTAGTGCGGCGTGTAGACGTCCGAGTTGGCCACCTTGTTGAGGGCCGCGTCCATCAGCCGCTCCCGGAAACCGGCCGCCTCCGGGCTGTCGCCGGCCAGCGCCGGGTGGTTCATGCCCAGCGGGTTGGAGGCGTAGAACGTAAAAAAGTCGACGTAGTCCTTGCCCGTGGCGGCGTCGCGCAGGTAGGCGCCCTGGCTGGCCTCCATGTCGAGGACCATCGGGTAGCCGTCGGTCAGGACGTGGCGGCCCAGCGACTGGCGGACGTCGCCGGCGGCGGGGAGGGACTTGGCGGAGGCGGTGATCTGCATGAGTGTGGGGCGGAGGGCGTGGGTCGTCAGGCGGGTCGCGTTCCTCGGGCTGCGCCCGGTTAAGATAGTGGGCCGCTCGTCGCCGGCGGCGTCGCCCGCTAGCGGGGCGCGGGCCGGGCACGAACGGCCCCGGCCGCTCCGTACCTTCGGCGTACGGATTCCGGGCCGGCCGGCGTCGGGATCCGCCCCCTCCCAGCTTACCCTATGAACACGACGTCCACGCCCCGCCTGCCCGGACAGGTCGCGCTCAAGACGGCCGCCCCCGAGATCGCCGCGCCGTCTGAGGGCGACGGGTTCGCGCTCGAGCTCCCCGTCGTCCAGAAGCCCCAGGTCGCCAGCCGGCCCGGCGGGCGGCCCAAGTGGCTGCGCGCCAAGCTGCCCTATGGCGAGACCTTCCGCGACGTCCAGAAGACGATCGAGGAGTTCGACCTCCACACGGTTTGCTCGTCGGCCCGGTGCCCCAACATGGGCGAGTGCTGGAGCGCCGGCACGGCCACGTTCATGATCCTGGGCAACGTCTGCACGCGCGGGTGCTCGTTCTGCGCCGTCCTGACGGGCCGGCCCGAGCAGAAGGAGCTGGACTACGACGAGCCCCGGCGCGTGGCCGAGGCGGCCCGGCTGATGGGCCTCAAGCACGTCGTGGTCACCAGCATCAACCGCGACGACCGCGAGGACGGCGGGGCGCCGATCTTTGCCGACGTGATCGAGCGGATCCACGCCCAGGACCAGACCATCGAGGTGCTGATCCCCGACATGCGCGGCGTGCGGAGCGCGCTGGAGACCGTGTTCGACGCGCGCCCGGAAGTGCTCAACCACAACGTCGAGACGGTCCCGCGCCTGTACCGCAGGGTCCGCCCCCAGGCCGACTACCAGCGGTCGCTGGACGTGCTCCAACTTGCCAAGACCGAGTACGGGCTGCGCACCAAGTCCGGCATCATGGTCGGCCTCGGCGAGCAGCCCGACGAGGTGGTGAGCTTGATGGCCGACTTTGCCGCCCACGGCATCGACGTGATGACCATCGGCCAGTACCTCCAGCCGACGCGGCACCACCTGCCGGTCGAGGAGTTCGTCCACCCGGACACGTTCGCGTGGTACAAGGAGCAGGGCGAGGCGCTGGGCATCGAGCACGTCGAGAGCGGGCCGCTCGTGCGGAGCTCGTACCACGCCGAGCGGCATGTTTAGGCCGGCGGGCGCGGCCCCCGCGCGGCGCCGCGCCCCCGCTCTCGTGCTGCTGGCGGCGCTCGCCGCCAGTGGGTCGGGGTGCCGGACGGTCGTGGACTCGGTCGCCGGCGTGTTCGGGCCGGGCCAGGTCGGCGACGCCGTCGACGCGCACGTGATCTACCGGCTCCGGCCGGACTGCCCGGCGCTCTTGGCCCGCTCGACGCGCCACGGCTACACCGTGCTCACGCCGGGCGAGCCGCCCGAGGGCATCGACAACCGCGAGGCGTTCGTGGGCTCGGGCCTCGAAGAGACCGGCGTGCTCGAGGGGCCGGTCCGCACCGGCGACGTGGTGTTCCGCTACATCCCGCCGGCGGCCTCGTCCACCTGGGGCGGCGACCCCATCGACGTGGCCGCCACCGTCGACGGCGTCGAGCTGACGCTGGAGCAGGGCCGCGGCCGGCTGGAGGCGCTGTGCGGCCCGCTGGTGGAGGGCCTCCCCACCGACCCCGTGGTCCCTCGCCTCCCTAGCCAGTGACGCGTCCGCCGAGCTACTCCGCCAGCGACCCGGGGGCGTACGTCCGCCACATGTTGGCGCTGGTCGGCGACCGCGACCCGGTCGCGCTCCTGGAGGCCGGCCCCGGCCGACTCGCGCAAGCGGTTGACGGGTTGGGCGAGGCCGACGCGCGCCGCCAGCCCGAGCCGGGCGCGTGGTCGGTGCTGCAGACCCTGCGCCACGTCGCCGACTCGGAGATCGTCTACGGCTACCGCCTGCGCCTGATCGTGGCCTCGGACCGGCCCGCGATCCCCGGCTACGACCAGGACGCCTGGTCGGACAGGCTCAACTACCACCACGGCACCGTCGCCGACGCGCTGGCCGACCACGCCGACGCGCGGCGCGCGACCGTCCGCTGGCTCCGGGCGCTCGACGACGACCAGTGGCAGCGCGTGGGCGTCCACTCGGAGCGCGGAGACGAGGGCGTACGCCAGATCGCGACGCTGCTGGCCGCCCACGACCTCGCGCACGCCGGCCAGATCGAGCGCGCCCGAACCGCCCTCGGCATCTAGCCGCTCCGCCAGCGGGCCACGCGGTTACTCGCCGCCCTTGACGGCGACGCCCATGTAGCCCACGGCCAGGCTCCGCGTGGTCGTAAACCGGAAGCCCGGGTCCACGCGCCGCTGGCGGAGCGAGCGGGCAAAGGCGCCGTCGAGCCGGGGCCGCACGCCGACGATCTCCTCCACCGCCAGCCCGGCGCTCTCGGCGTAACTCTCCAATGTGCTGGGCGGGATGAACAGCCGCCACACGTGGATGTGGTCCGGCGCCTCCCGCACCACGAACCGGAAGCCGTGGACGGCCACCAGCCACGCCAGCGGTGTCTGGTTGAACGTGTTGAACAGGACCACGCCGCCCGGCCGCACCACGCGCCCCGCCTCCGCGATCACGCGCGCGGGCCTCTGGACGTGCTCCAGCATGTCGAACAAGAGCACGGCGTCGTAGCTGTCGTCGGCCGCTTGGAGCGCCGTCGCGTCGCCCACCTGGAACGTGGCGTTGTCGGGCGCCCGCCGCCGAGCCGCCTCCAGCGAGCCCTCCGACAGGTCGATGCCGTCGACGCGGTAGCCACGCTCGGCCAGCGGGAGCGCCACCAGGCCGGCGCCGCACGCCACGTCGAGCACGCGCGCGCCGGGAGCGATCCCGTGCCGGCCGAGCACGTCGCGGAGGTAGTCGCGCTTGATGTGGCTCTCGGCGCGGAGCAGCGCAATGGCGTGGTCGTCGCCCTCGAACCAGCGCTCGCCCAAGTCGTCGTAGAACGCGTTGTTGACGCCCGTCACTGCTTGCGCATCAGGTTGGCGGCGACGGTCAAGCCGGGGCCGAAGGCGACCGAGCCTACCAACGCGCCCGCCGGCACGGTCTCGTCGCGCGCGATCCGGTCCCAGATGTGGGGCAGCGTCGTGGATGACATGTTGCCGCGCTCGCGGAGCACGTCGTGGCTGTGGCGCGTCCGGTCCTCGTCGACGCCCAGCGCTTCGGCCGTGCTCTCGATCACACGCGGGCCGCCGGGGTGGATGGCCCACACGTCGACGTCGTCCACCGCGAGCCCGTGACGGCCCAGGAACCGCTCCATCACGCCGGCCACGCTGGCCTTGATGTGGTCTGGCACGCGGCGGCTCAGCGTCATCTGGAAGGCGACGCTGGAGGGCCGCCACGTCATCTCGCCGAGCGTGTCGGGCACCAGCGCCTCGGCGTGGTCGAGCAGCGCGAAGCTGGCGCCGTCGGGGCTGGCGGAGACGTCGAGGCGGGCGGCGCCGTCGGCGAACAGGCACTGCTGGACGATCTGCTCGGGGTCGGTGGTCGCCGGGTGGTGGTGCAGCGTGCACAACTCGACCAGCAACACCGCCGCGCGCGCGCCCTCCGCCTCGTCCACCTCGCCTGGGGAACCCGCCAGCGGCGCGGTGGCCGCCAGCCGGGCGGTGGCGGCCGTGACCAGGTCGGCGGCCGTCGCGAGCGCCGGCAGCGCGGCGTAGCAGCCCATGTGGCCGACGCTCAGCACGCGCGTCTGGTCGCCCCAGCCGCGCTCGGCGACCACGCGCTGGGCCGCGCTGGGGCTGTCGTAGCCGGTGCAGCTGACCTGGAGGATGGCGTCGGGCGCCTCGGCATCGTCCGCGAACGCGTCGTGCGCGACGGCCTCGGCGGTCTCGGCGAACAGGTCCATGCGCCGGCCCAGGTCGGCTTGGTGCCAGGGCGCCGCGCCGCTGGCGGAAGGCGTCGGCTGGCCGTCGCCCAGGGCGGGCGCGGCGTGGAGCCGCATCCGGTCCCAGTCCCGGTGCGTGTAGTCCTCGAGGGCGGTGACGCGGCGCTCGATCTGGCTCCGGCGCGAGAGGAGATCGTAGAACCGCATCGCGCGGTCCACGTCCGGCAGCGGGGCCGTCGCGGCGACGCGCTGGAGGGCCGCCTTCATCCAGGCGATGCCCTCCTCCTGCCTCAGCGAGTGGCCAAACGACAGCGGGCGGACGGAGACGTAGGCGCGTGGGGGCATGGACATGCGGTGGAACGTCTCCCAAGACGCGCACCGTTCCCCACATCGTACCGACGCCGGCCGGTTCGTCAAACTCCTGACTCTCAGTTGAGGCCGACGTATTTGAGCTTGGCGGCGCTGGCCTGGAGGTCGAGCCGCTGCTCGAACCGCAGCGAGTCGCCGGCGGCCACGTCGCGCACGCCCACCATCACGTCGGTGAGCGGGCGGTGGTCGTCGTCGTACAACGTGACGAACACGTCGGCGGAGCTGATCTCGACGCTGCCCTGGTTAACGAGGTAGCCCGTCAGCGTGGGGTAGCCGGTCCCCTTGCGCTGGAGCCTGAGCTCGCTCACGTCGGCTTGAGGTTCGGAGGGAGACGAGCAGGCGGCCAGGCTGAACGCGAGGGCGACGGAGAGGGCGGCACGGAGCACGGCGGTCGGGTGGTGGGAGACGAAAGGAACGGACGCGCGGCGGGGTCGCGTCTGCCGTTTTCTTGGAGACGGGCTGAGGGTCGGGCGAGGGCGGCCCTGAGGTGGCGCCCAGTGCGTCCGCCAGCGGGCGGCGTCAGGGCCGGGCCGGCCGGACGTCGGAGACCATGTACCCGATCTCCTCGTCGGCCATCTGCACGTCGTAGTCGATGGACAGGTTGGTCGGGTAGCCCAGCTCGGGGTCGAACGCGACGGCCACGGTCCGGGCCCTGCGGGCGTAGGCGTCCTCGATCAGGTCGAACAGGCCGTCGATGGTCTCGCCGCGCTCGCTGTCCACCCGGGCCCCGTCCAGCGTCACCGACGCCAGCGCCCCGCCGCGTACGGTGACGGAGAACGGGCCGGTGTAGTCGGGCGACGGGCAAAAGCAGGTGCGGCGCAGCGTCATCTGGTAGCTGTCCAGGCCCGCCGCGTCCCAGCGCTCGCGCGCCGCGTCGAGCTCCGGCGGCCGGCTGGCGGGCGGCCCCTCCAGGCCGGGACCCGGCAGGACCGGCCCGCCCACCATCGGCCCCGGCCCCGGCGCCGACGGAGCCGGCTCGACCGGCGCCGGGGCCGCCTCTCTCGGGGACAGACAGCCCGCGAACGTGGCCGCCAGGAGGACGAGGACGGGGACGAGACGCATCGGGGTGGGCGGGATACGGGGGGTCAACGTACGGCCGGCGGACTTCGTGGGTCGTCTTCTGAGACCGCCGCCCACGCCCGGCGCCAGCGGCTGGCGGGGCGCGCCGGCGAGTCCACGGATTTAGAGTGCCGACGTCGCCGCAGGGGCGTATCGCGATACGCCCTGACCGGGCCACGTCGTGACGTGGCGACTGGTTATCGAATCGCTAGAAGGATGCTAGACGGCCTCCCGATCACCCCAGCTCGGCAAGCGAGGCCTCCAGGGCGGCGATCTCCGCCCGGGCGTCGGTGGCCTTCTGCCACTCCTTGGCCACGACGGCCTCCGGCGCGCGCGACGTGAACGCCTCGTTCTGGAGCTTGCGCTCGACGCCGTCCAGGAACGTCCGCTTGCCGTCGATCTCCTTGCCCAGCCGGGCGCGCTCGACGTCTAGGTCGATCATGCCCGCCAGCGGCACGTAGACCGTGTGGCCCTCCACGACCACCGCGGCGCTGGCGGGCGGCGTGGGCAGGTCGGCGCCGACGGCCAGCTCGGAGAGCCCCGCCAGCCGCTCGACGTACTCGCGCGCGCCGTCGAGGGCGCCGGCCGCGGCCGCGTCGGACGTCTGGACCACGGCGCGGACGTCCTGGGACGGGGGCACGTTGTACTGGGCGCGCACCTGGCGCACGGCCGTCACCACGCCCTGGACGGTCTCGAAGGTAGCCGCCGCCCCGGCGTCGGTCTCGCTCGCCGGCGGCGTCGGCCAGTCGCCGGCGATCAGGGCCTCGCCGCGCTCGCGCGGGCGCAGCGTCCACCACAGCTCCTCGGTCACGAACGGCATGAACGGGTGGAGCAGTTGCAAGATCTGCTCGAACACCTCGGTCGAGAGCGCCAGCGTCTCTTGGGACGGCGTCTCGCCGTGCGGCGCCTTGGACACCTCCAGGTACCAGTCGCAGAAGTCGCGCCAGACGAAGTCGTAGGCCAGCTGGGCCGCTTCGGAGATGCGGTAGTTCGTCAGCGCCTCCGTCGTCGCCTCGACGGTGTCGTGCAGGCGCGTCAGGAGCCAGCGCTCGGCCAGGTCCAGGTCCGCGAAGTCCCGCTGGCGGCGGAGGTCGGCGGTCGGCCGGCCGTCGTCGTCCCGGGGCACGAAGCGGCCGAAGACGCGGCTCGCGTTCCACAGCTTGTTGGCGAAGTTGCGGCCGCCCTCGAAGGCCCCCGGGTCCAGCTTGATGTCCTGGCCCTGGGCGCACAGCTTGGCCAGCGTGTAGCGGACCGCGTCGGCGCCGTAGGTCTCGATCATGTCCAGCGGGTCGATGCCGTTGCCCAGCGACTTCGACATCCACCGTCCTTGCTTGTCCTTGATCATCCCCGTGATGAACACGTCGGTAAACGGGGCCTGGCCGGTAAAGTGGGTGCCGGCCATGATCATCCGGGCGATCCAGAAAAACAGGATGTCGTAGCCCGAGACCAGGACCGAGGCGGGGTAGAACGCCCGAAGCGCGTCGGTGTCTTGGGGCCAGCCCAGCGTCGCGAAGGGCCACAGCCACGACGAGAACCAGGTGTCCAAGACGTCCTCGTCCTGCTCATAGCCTGGGCCAGGCGAGTCGACCGACACCACGAAGGCCTCCTCGTCGCGCTCGCCGTCGGCACCCACCGGGTACCACACGGGGATCCTATGTCCCCACCACAGCTGGCGGCTGATCGGCCAGTCGCGGATGTCCTCCAGCCAGCGTCGGTACTCGTTGGCCCACCGCGCCGGGTGGAACGTGACCGTCCCGTCCTCGACCACCGCCAGAGCCTCCTTCGCCAGCGGCTCCATAGCCACGTACCACTGGGGCGAGAGGAGCGGCTCGATCACGGCCTTCGACCGCGACGAGACCGGCGTCGTGACCGTGTAGTCCTCGGTCTTGACCAGCTGGCCGGCGGCGTCGAGGTCGGCCACGATCTGCTTTTTGGCCTCGGCCCGGTCTAGTCCCGCGTACGGGCCGGCGAGCTCATTGAGCGTGCCGTCCAGGTTCATGATCGAGAGCGTGGGCAGGTCATGGCGCTTGCCGATCTCGAAGTCGACCTCGCTGTGGCCCGGCGTCACCTTCAAGGCGCCGGCGCCGAAGTCCGGCTTGATGCTCTCGTCGGCGATGACCGGGACGGCGCGGTCGGTGGTGGGCACCAGGACGTGCCGGCCGATCAGGCCGGTGAACCTCTCGTCGTCGGGGTGGACGGCGACGGCCGTGTCGGCGGGGATCGTCTCGGGCCGCGTGGTCGCGATGTCGATGTGCTCCCCGGTCGGCTGGCGGTCGGCGTCGACGACGGGGTAGCGGACGGTCCAGAGCGAGCCGGGCCGCTCGACGTTGTCCACCTCCTCGTTGGAGATGACGGTCTGGTTGTCGGGGTCCCAGTTGACCAGGTACTCGCCGCGGTAGACCAGGCCTTGCTCGTGGAGCGTCACGAACACGTGCTGGACGGCGCGGCTCAGGCCCTCGTCCATCGTGAACCGCTGGCGGCGCCAGTCGGCCGAGTCGCCCAGGCGGCGCTTCTGCTGCAGGATGATGTCGCCGTACTCCCCTCGCCATTTCCAGACGTGCTCCAGGAAAGCGTCGCGGCCGATCTCTTTCCGGTCGATGCCCTCTTTCTTGAGCTGGCGCTCGACCACGTTCTGGGTCGCGATGCCGGCGTGGTCCAGGCCGGGGATCCACAGCGCCTCGAACCCCTGCATCCGTTTGAATCGGATCAGCAGGTCCTGGACCGTGTCCTGGAGCGCGTGGCCCATGTGGAGCCGGCCCGTCACGTTGGGCGGCGGCATCGGGATCACGAACGGCGTCTCGCCGCCCTCGGTGACGGCCTCCGGGTCGGCGTGGAAAAAGCCGCCCTCTTCCCAGTAGCGGTACCACGCCGCCTCGACGGTCTGGGGCTCATACGCCGAGCCGGCCGGGGCGGGCGCCGGCGTCTCGGGCGCGGCCGGCTGGCGGTGGTCGTCGGCGGGGATCGGGGTCGTGCTCATGGGCTCCGCCAGCGCGGCGTTCGTGGGCCGGCAAAGCTAGCGAGAGCCGCGGGGGAGCCGGGGTGAAGTGCGGGCCGCATTCGCGGGCCGGCCGCGTTCGCGGGCCTAGGCCGGCGGCGGCTCGTCGGCGCTGGCGGACGCGGCCGGCGAGGCGCGCGGGCCGTAGGTCAGGACGCGCTGCAGGAGGGCGTGGAGCGCCACCGGCGCGATGGGCTTGAGCACCGTCGACGCGACCAGGCCAGGGGCGTGGCGGAGACAGGCCTCCGACGACAGCACCACCAGCGGGAGCTCGGCCGGTGACTGGTGCTCGCGGACCGCCTCCGCCAGCTCGAGCCCGCCGGCGCCGGCGCCCGGCGTCGGCACGTCGAGCAGGCCCAGGTCGAACGGCTGGCCGTCGCGGATCCAGCCCAGCGCTTGGTCCGGGTCCCCGGTGTCGGCCACCTCCAGGTCCCACCGCCGGAGCAGGCCGGCGAGCGCGGCCCGGCCGTCGGCGTCGGCGTCCACGACCAGCACGCGGGCGCCGGCCAGCGACGCCGTGGCGCCGGCCAGCACCACGCGGCCGGCGGCGCGGGCGCGCTCCAGCGGCAGCCGCACGCGGAACACGCTCCCCACCTCGGGCTCGCTCTCCACTTCGACCACGCCGCCCATCAGCTCCGCGAACCGGCGCGTGATGGCCAGCCCCAGGCCGGCGCCGCCGTAGGCCCGCGTCATCGACGCGTCGGCCTGGACGAAGGCGTCGAAGATGGCCGACAGCCGGTCGCGCCCGATCCCGATCCCGGTGTCCTGGACCTCGACCTCGACCCAGACCGAGCCCTCGGGCGTCGAGGCGCGGTGGGGCGCCGGGCCGAGCCGGACGGCCACGTCCACGGCCCCGCTGGCGGTGAACTTGACGGCGTTCGACACCAGGTTGGCGACGATCTGCTGGAGCCGCTTCTCGTCGGCGACGACGTGGGCCGGCACGGCCGTGTCGACGGTGTACGCCAGCTCCACGCCCTTGGCCAGGGCCTGGGGCGCGGCCTCCGCGAGCACGCGCTGGACGAGGGCACCGAGGTCGACGGGCGCCTCGTCGAGCTCGATCCCGCCGGCCTCGATCTTGGAAAAGTCCAGGATGTCGTCGATCAGCCCCAGCAGCCGCCCGCCGGCGCTCTGGATCGCCGCCACGTAGCCGCGCTGGACCGCGTCGAGCGACGTGGTGTGGAGGAGCTCGCCGAACCCGATCACGGCGTTCATCGGCGTCCGGATCTCGTGGCTCATCGACGCCAGGAAGGCGCCCTTGGTCCGGTTGGCCGACTCCGCCTGGTCGCGCGCCTCGGCCAGCCGGGCCGCGGTGCGCTCCAACTCCCGCTCGCGCTGGTCGCGCTCGATCAGCGCGCCGGCCCACTGGGAGGCCAGCCGGACCAGGTCCTTGTCGTGCTCGGTAAAGGGCCCGCTCACGGCCTCGGCAGCCGAGAAGGCCAGCACGCCGTAGGGCCGGCCTTCGACGCGGACCGGCGCGCCGATGTAGCCTTCGAGGCCGTAGATCGCGTAGCACGCGCGGTCGCGGTGCTCGGACTCGCTCATGTGCTCGATGGCCACCACGTCGCCGGTGGCGTCGACGAGCGCGCAGTAGGTGTCCGACAGCACCAACGAGTCGCCGGGCTCCATCGCCTCGCCGCGAGCGGCGTAGGCCGTCCGGCAGGTGTACCGCTCGCCCGTGACCTCCGCGAGCAGCCCGACGTCGAGGCCCAGCATCTCGGTCACCTCGCCCAGCACGGCCCGGGCGCGCTCCTCGAACGTGCCCTCCCGGGCGGTGGCCTGGAGCAGACGCCGGAGCCGGGCCGTGTGCTCCGCGGCCTGGCGCTCGGCGCGGACGCGGTCGGTGACGAGAGTAGAGACCGCCACGGCCCCGCCATCCCCGATGGGCAGCGCCGTGGTCTCGAACGTCTCGCCGTAGAACTCCTCAACCCAGTTCCCTTTCTGGCCGTCGAGGGCCGCCCGCATCCCGACGGCGGCGTCCGACCCCGGGCGGGTGTAGCTCCACGCCGAGTCCCCGACCGCCTCGTCCTCCGCCAGCCCCAGCACGCCCAGGCTCCGGCCGCGGCTGAGCGTGACCGTCCCATCGCCGTCGAAGGCGTAGAGGATGACCGGCGCGTGGCGGAGCGCGGTGTCGAGGAGCCGCTGGCCCTCGGAGAGCCCGCTCCGGGCCTGCTCGCGGTCGGTGACGTCGAGGCTGATGCCGACGCCGCCGCACACCGCCCCGGCGGCGTCGAACACCGGGCTGACGACGGTCTCGAAGGTGCGCCCCCCGAAGTGCATCACGTACGAGTCCGACGCGCCGGCGAGCGCGCGCTCCACCGCCTCGACGACGCGGGGCAGGTCGGCGTAGGCCTCGGCCATGTCCTCGCCCACGGTCCACCCTTGCCCCACGCCGAGCACGTCGAGCGGGGCCCCCACGTGGAGCGTCATCCGCCGGTCGGCGTCGAAGGCCCACACCGTGGCCTCGACGTGCCGGGCCGCGGCCACGAGCGCGTCCCGCTGGCGGCACGCGCGGTCGTCCTCGACCCGGCGCGTGAGGTCCTCGGTGTGGACCGCCAGCCCGGCGACTTGATCGTCGGCGTCGTGCCAGGGCCGCGTCTCGGCCCGGAGCCACCGGGTCCGTCCGTCGGCATGCACGAACGGCTCCGGCTCCCCCCGCTCCGTCGCGCCGGCCAGGCACCGCTGGTGGACCGCCTTCTGGGCGCCCGTGGTCTCGGGGAACACGTCGTAGAGGCTGCGGCCCCGGTGGTCCTGGCTGGGGTCGAGGCCGTGGTCCGAGACCCAACGGTCGCTGTAGGCGAGCACGCGCATCTCCCGGTCGAGCAGCGCCTGCGCCGTGGGCGCGTGCGAGACGAAGCGCTGGAGGGGGTCGGTGCCGGTCATGGGGGGGGGGAGGCGATAGGGTTTCGAATCTACACGCCGGCGCTTCTGTCCATCCAACGCCGGGCCCTGCCCGCCGTCCCACGCGCGCTCCGCCAGCGGGCCGGGGTATCGGCGCATGGCGCGTCTTCCCAAGGGTTCGCCCCACCTTCACCGATACGCCGCACAGGTAGTGCGCGGCGCCGTCGTATCATGTCGCTCCCGCCGGCGGACGTGTCCGCCAGCTTCGGGATGTGGCGCAGCCCGGTAGCGCGCCTCGTTCGGGACGAGGAGGTCGTGGGTTCAAATCCCGCCATCCCGACCACGCCGGCCAGCTCCCCGCTGGCCGGCGTTTTTTTGTCGATGCGTCGCGCGATGAGAACGGCGCCGAGGCCGGGGCTCTATTCTGTGGGCCTCCACCACGCCCCCGTCCGATGCTCCGACTGCTACTCTGGATTTCCCTCTCCGCCGTGGGGGCGGCCTCCGCCAGCGGCCAAACGCAGCAGGTGCTGTTCCCGGGCCAGACCGGCGAGGAACTGCTAGCCTCGATCCGGGATGGGTATCGCTCGACGCAGTTTCTCTCCGAGTCCGCGTCGAAAGACCGGTTGATGGACCCTGTCGAGCGAACCGAGAGTGGCACGCCAGATACATGCGACGGCTCGGAAGGTGTCATCGGGGTCTATACGGGTCTATTCGTCCCTTTCGACTGTTCGCCGTCGGCCGACTCAAACCAAGACATCTTTAATAACAATAACGGTCTCAACGTTGAGCACACATGGCCAAAGTCGCGTGGGTCGTCGAGAGCGCCGGCGCTCGTGGACCTTCACCATCTGCTTCCAACCAAGGTGGACGTCAACTCGGACCGGGCGAGCCTGGCCTTCGGAGAGATCCCTGACAACCAGACTACGGGCTGGTACCGCGGTACTGAGAGCCAGGCGACGACTCCAACAGACGACATCGACGCGTGGAGCGAGATCCGTTCCAGCAGTCTGTTCGAGCCGCGCGAGGACTCCAAGGGGAACGTCGCCCGAGCGATGTACTACTTCTGGACGATGTACGGGCCGAATAGCCAGCCCGGCGGCGGCGACGGGCCGGCCGATGCTGACTGGTTCGCACCCCAGCAGCGCCCACTCTACTTGTGGAGCTACCAAGACCCTGTCGACCAAGTCGAGTACGACCGCACGTTCCGGGCGGCGCAGTTCCAGCAAGACAAGCCCAACCCGTTCGTGCTCGACTCGACGCTGATCCGCCGGGCGTTCTTCCCCGACCTCGTGACGGCGGACGACGACGGCCCCGAGGCGCTGGCGGCGCTGGTCGTCGCGGGCGCCAACCCGTTCACCGCCGAGGCGCGGCTCACGCTCACGCTCCCCGCGCCGGGCGCCGTCCGAGCCCAAGCGTTCGACGCGCTGGGCCGCCGCGTCGCGGTGCTCTACGACGGGACCGCGCCGGCCGGCCCGACCGCGCTACGCCTGGACGGCGCCGGGCTGGCATCGGGCGTCTACCTCGTGCGCGTGCAGGCGCCCGGCCTCGTGCTCACGCGCCGGCTGGTGCGGGCGCGCTAGACGGCCGGCGCACCCACGACTCGAACCGGAACGCCGGCCGGCCAGCCTCGGCGGCGTTCCGCTCGGACGCCTCCAGCCGGAACGGCGCGCCCTCTCCCAGGAGGTGCCGGTAGGGCGGGAAAAACGTGTCGCCCGAGAACTCGCCCTCAACGAGGGTCAGCTCCAGCCGGTCGGCCTGGACCGGCCCCTCGCCGTCGAGGACCGCGCCGTAGAGGCTCGCCCCGCCGCCGATGAACACCCGGTCGCGGCCGGAGAAGGCGCCGACGGCCTCCGCCAGCCCGCCGTAGACGTGGATGCCCGGGTGGTCCACGGCCGTCGCGTGCCGCGTCAGGACCACGTTCTCGCGGCCGGGGAGCGGCCCACCAAACTGGACCAGCAAGCTCTCGAACGTCTTCCGCCCCATCACCAGCGGGTGCCCGACGGTCATCGCCTTGAAGCGCTTCAGGTCGGCCGGGAGGTGCCACGGCAGCTTGTAGCCGTCGCCGATCAGGCGGTCGGCCGGGGAGCCCGGCGCCTCGGCCACGGCAGCGACGACGACGACTTCAGGCATAGGGATGTGGGATGTGGGATGTGGGATGCTGCCGCTCGCCGAGCGCTGGCGCCAGCCGCCGGCGGGCATTCCTCGGCCGTTTCCCGTCGCCTGTTTTCCATCGCCCGCGAACCGGAGGCCGGCGCAGCCAGCCTACACCGCGACGGGGAAGCGGATGGCGGGTTGCGGGTCGTAGCCCTCCAGCGTGACGTCCTCGAAGGCCAGGTCGTCGGGGCCCTTGGGCCGGCCGTCGGCGTGGCGGGCGATGTGGAGGCGCGGCGCGGGCGTGGGCGTGCGCGCCAGCTGCTCGCGCAGGCCGTCCACGTGGTCGACGTAGACGTGGGCGTCGACGAGGGTGTGGGCAAAGCGGCCCGGCCGGAGGCCGGCGGCGTCGGCCAAGAGGTGCGTCAGGAGCGCGTAGCACGCCAGGTTGAACGGGACGCCCAGGGCCAGGTCCGCCGAGCGCTGGGTGAGGTGGCAGTTGAGGAGGTCGGGGCCGTCGGCGGCGGGCGTGACCTGGAAGCAGAACGTGTAGTGGCACGGCGGCAGCCGGCTGGCGGCGGCGTTGGCGGGGTGCCACGCGCTCACCACCAGCCGCCGGCTCATCGGGTCGGCGCGCAGCGTGTCGAGGACGTAGCCGATCTGGTCGAACGACAACGACCCATCCGCCTCGCGGCGCACGCGCGGGTGGTCCGGCCCGACCCAGGCCTCGTCGCCCAGCGCGACCCCGGCCTCGGGGACGGGGAAGCGGCGCCAGAACCGGCCGTAGGCCGTCTGGAGGTCGCCGTCGTCGTCCGCCCACGCGTCCCAGATCTGGGTGTGCCGGCGCAGCTCGCGGATGTGGTCGGCGCCGGACAGGTACCACAGCACCTCGCGGAGCATGGAGCCGAAGAACACCTTCTTGGTGGTCAGGAGCGGGTAGCCCTCCGCCAAGTCCACGCTGTAATGCTCGGCGAACGAGGCGATGGTGTCGGTGCCCGTCCGGTTGGGCTTGCGGACGCCCGTCGCCAGCACGCGCTCGACGACGCCGAGGTAGGCCCGCTCGGCGGAGGTCGTGGTCGGGCGGGGCGGCGAGTCGACGGCGGGCATGGCGGGGTGCGGGGTGCGGGGTGCGGGGTGCGGGAAGATGAGCCCGCGTCGGCCGCCGGCGCCAGCCGAGCGCGGAAGGATTGTGCGCGATGGGCGCGCGCCGCGCTGGCGGCCGCGCTGGCGGCGGGGCGGCATGCCGGGCGACGCTGCGGCGTGCCGGTTGCGGATCGTGGGGACCGGGAACCTCGGCCCGCCCGGAGGCCTCCTCTCCCCTCCCCCTCCCTCTGCCCCATGGATCCCGGTCTCCACGTCACCCAGGCGATCAACCACCTCAACAAGGTCCTCGCCTACTACCCCTACGTCGCCGCCGACGGCGAGGCGACGGTCGCGCTCACGCCCGAGGACTGGGGCGTGGTCGCGGACGCGTTTTTCCACATGGGCACGCCGCCCGAGGTGTTCCCCGACGCCATCGCCGACTACCGGATGAGCGACGACGGCTCGGAGATGCTCGTCACCGCCGCCGACGACACGCTGATCCGCATCCAGGCCGGCTAGCGCTCTCGCCGCTGGCGCCGCCCGCCGGCGCGACGGGCGCCCCCGCGACGGCGTCGCCGCGCCGGCCCCTAAAGGAAAACGCGGGGCGCGTCCTCAGACGCGCCCCGCGCACAGATACCGCTGACGCCCGCCTACGGGCACCGCCAGCGGGCGGCTAGTTGGAGCAGATCGAGCGCAGGATCCGGCGCCGCTCGTCCAGCGTGTCGCGCCAGTGGCCCTCGCCGACCTCGTCGTCGCCCAGGAAGTAGTCCCAGCGCTCGACGGTGTCCTCGGTCATCAGCACCGGGGTGGCCATGTGGGCCGTCCGCTTGAGGAGCGGCTGGAGGCCCATCTGGTGGACGAAGGTGACGCGGCAGTCGCCCTGCTCCAGACGGCGGACGGAGAGCCAGTTGTCGCCGCAGACGTGGCAGGTGAAAAAGCGGGCCTCGTGCTCGTCCACGAGGAAGTCGAAGTCGTCGGCCTCGTCCGGCTCGAGGTCCATCGGGAGCATCGAGAAAGAGCCGCAGGCCTTGCACTGAAGGCGGTCCATGGGTCGGGGGTTGGTGTCCGGAGGATAACGGGTCCGACGGGATCGTCGCACCTCGCCGGGCCGTCTTCATGCCCTGTTGCCTTCCTGTCTGTGCCCCGCCCCACCCGCGTCTCCCCCTACCTCGCCACGCTCGCGTCGGCGGCCCCTGCCCCCTCCCCCACGCCGCTCCACCGGTCGCTGGACGTGGCGTCGTACAACGTCCACCGGTGGGCGGGCGTGCGGGGCGGGCGCGCCTTCGACCCGTCGCGCGCCTTCGCGGTGATCGGCGAGCTCGGCGCCGACGTGCTGGCGCTCCAGGAGGTGCTGCGGCCCAGCGATGGGACCGACCCGCTGCGCGAGATCGCGGGGCAGCTGGGCTACCACCTGGCGTTCGTCGTCACCCGGATCCACAAGAGGGGCGAGCTGGGCAACGCCGTCCTGTCGCGCTGGCCGCTGGCGGGCGCGCTGGCGATCGACCTGTCGTTCGGGCGGCTGGAGCGCCGCGCCGCGCTGGCGGTGACGGTGAGCGGCGGCGGCCGGACGTTGCAGATCGCGGCGACGCACCTGGCCCTCGTCGACCGGACGCGCGCGCGCCAGGTGCAGGCGCTGCTGTGCCACCCCCAGTTGGCCAGCGGGCCGGCCGTGCTCATGGGCGACATGAACGCCTGGCGGTCCACCAAGGCCTCGCGCGCGCTCGACGACCACTTCGAGGCCCGCCACCACAACGAGGACTGGCCGGCGTCCTACCCGTCGGTCCGGCCCGTGCTGGCGCTCGACCGGTTGTACGCGCGCGGCGTGACCATCGAGCGGATGGCGGCCCACAGCAGCGAGGCCGCCCGCCGCGGCTCGGACCACCTGCCCATCGTGGCCCGCCTCCGGCTGGACGACGACCCACGGCGTGCCGACGGCTAGCGCCAGCGGCTCGGCCTGGGGACGGGCGCTCGCGCTGGCGGCCCTGGCGAGCGCGCCGCTGGGGGCCCAGACCCGGCCCCCGAGTTGGGCCGAGCGCGTCCGGGCGACGGAGACGCCCGAGGTGCGGCGGCGCGTCCTGGCCGTCAACGTGGGCGGCACGGCGGCGCTGACGCTGGGCCGGAGCGCCGTCGAGGGCGAGGTCCACGACCTGGGCGACGGCGCCCGGGCGCTGGCCTGGGGCGCCGTCGCCGGCGCCGGCTTCTACGCCGCCAAGCGGATCTCGGGCGAGGGCCAGCCCGCGCTGGCGCTGGGCGTGGCCGCGCTGGCCGGCTCTCTGGCCGAGAACGCCGCCACCGGAGGCGGACCGTTCGGCCACCTCCGCGTCCCCCTGGGCCTCGTCGACCTCCGGGTGCGGACCCCCTTCGCGACGCGCTCCGACGGGCCGGCGCTGGGCGTCGAGATGGACCCGCTGGTCCTCGGCGCCTCGGTCGCGCTTCCGCTGTGGGGCGCCAAGCCGCGCCTGCGCCGGGGCGTGGCCGTGTTCGAGACCGACGACCTGGGCGGCGGCCCGCGCTACCGCCGGCAAGGGCGCACGGTCGGCCGCGTGGTCGTGATCGAGGCCGACGCCCCGCCGCACGTGCTCGCGCACGAGACGATCCACCGGATCCAGGCGCTCCAGGCCTCCGCCGTGACGCCCGGCGGCACGGTCGGCGCCTTCGCTCCGGACGCGCGCCCGACGGCCGCCGGCGGCGGGGTCACGTTCGACGTCCGCACGGAGTGGTTCTACGCCCTCAACGCGACGCTGTGGACGGCCCTGGTGGACTACCTCGACCGCTGGCCCGAGGTCGAGGCGCGGGCCCTGGACGAGCCGCCCCGGCCGTAGCGCGCCGCGCCGGCGGCGGCCGCCAGCCACCGGCGCCGCGCCTCACGCCAGCTCCAGAAACCACTCGGCGTGCTCGACCACGTCCGACTGGCGGTCCTCGTGGAGCACCAGCGTCTCCTCGCGGAACGTCATCTCGAAGGCGCCCGTGACCGGCACCGCGCGGTGGCGCTCGTAGGTGAGCCGGTCGCCGGGGAGCACCAGCACGCCCCGGTCGTCGGTGAACGACTGGCGGACGGTGTAGGCGGTGCCGGCTTCGAGGTCGGTGATGCGCATGGTCGGGGTCGGGTGTCGGGGCCGCTACGGGTCGAGCGGCATCCGGCCGGAGCCGATCTCGGAGCCCAGGAGCTCGTTCGGGATGCCGAAGGCGTCCACCAGCTCGACGGCGACGGGACGGATGCGGTGGAGCAGCGCGTTGACCTGGGAGCGGATGGCCTTCGAGACCGGCGCGTCGATCAGGTTCTGCTCCAGGAACCAGCCGCGGTCGCGCTCGACGTGCTCCAGGGCGTAGAGCGCGCACACCAGGCGCAGCAGCCTCTGGATCTGGCCGTCCTCGACGCCGTCGATGGCGGCCTGGAAGTCCTCCAGCACCAGCCGCTCGGCGTGCGCGCGGGCCAGGGTGAGCAAGTGGTCCTGGACCTCGACGAACGCCTCGAACGAGTCCACGCCCTTGTCGATCCGGCCCTTGAGGCGCGCCGCCACCTGGACCAGGAGCATCCGCTCCCGGCGCTCGAACAGGTCCCGGTGCCACGCCGGGTCCATCAGGTGGTCTTCGGACGTGTTGCGCCGGGCCAGCGGGTTCACCTCGCCCAGCCGGACGCCCGCCTGGTCGCGCACGTAGCGGACGAGCCCCCAGGCGTTCATGTCGGAGAACTCCTGGCGGTAGCCGGCCAGGAGCCCCTTGGCCACCTGGAGCTGGAGGACCGTGTTGTCGCCCTCGAACGTCGTGAAGATGTCGGAGTCGGCCATGCGGTGGGCGATCCGGGCCGACCACCGGAAGCCCTCGCCGCCGCACGACTCGCGGGCCTCCTGGAGCGCGGCCGTGGCGTGCCACGAGGACATCGTCTTGAGGGCCGCCGCCCGGGCCTCGATCTCGCGCGTGTCGCCGCCCGGCGGCAGCGCCGCAAAGTCCTCCGCCAGCCGGGCGGTGGCGAACGACAGCCCGTAGCTGGTGGCCACGTGCGGGAGCAGGCGCCGCTGGTGGCTGAGGTAGTCCAAGACGGCCACCTCGGCGCCGCCGGCCGGCCCGAACTGGCGCCGCCGCGCGCCGTAGCGGACGGCCACGGTCAGCCCGGCCTTGGCCGCGCTGTTGGCCGCGGCGCCGACCGCGATCCGCCCGCCGACCAACGTGCCCAGCATCACGAAAAACCGCTTGCCGGCGCTCGGGATGGGGCTCGAATAGGTGCCGTCGGGCGAGACCTGGGCGTAGCGGCTCAGGAGCGCCGTCCGGGGCACGCGGGCGCCGTCGAACCACAGCCGGCCGTTGTCGACGCCGTTGAGGCCCATCTTGTGGCCGCTGTCGGCGATCCGGACGCCCGGCGCGTCGGCCCCGCTGGCGGTGCGGATGGGGACCACGAACGCGTGGACGCCCTGGCTCTCGGGCTCCTCGCCCTCGCGGGCCGGCAGCACCAGCTGGGCGAACACGGTCGCCCGTTGGCCGTGGACGGCGGCGTTGCCGATCCACTCTTTGTGGTCGTCGTCGGTGGGCGTCTGGATCACCCACTCCTCGGCCTCGCGGTCGTAGGTCGCCGTCGTCTGGAGGTCGCGGACGTTGGAGCCGTGGCCGCGCTCGGACATGGCGAACGCGCCCGGAAGCTCCAGCGTCCCGATCTGGGGCAGCAGCTCGCGCCGCTGCTCGTCGCTGCCCAGCGCGTGGACGCTCCCGCCCCACAGCCCAAACTGGACCCCGAACTTGACCACCAGGCTCAGGTCGTGCGTGGCCAGGGTCTCGAAGGCGGCGATAAACGCGGCGATGTCGCCCCGGCCGCCGGCCCACTCGGGGTAGGCGAGCGCGCCGATGCCCTGGTCGGCCAACAGCCGCGTCCACCCCAGCACCCGCTCGCGGTACACGGCGTTGGAGACCGACGGCTCGGGGTAGGCGAACGCCGGGTCCTGGAGCAGCCGCCGCACGCGGTCACGGACGTCGGCGTAGCGGCCGTCCAGGAGCGCCTGCATGGCGCCCACGTCGAACCCGGCCGGCGTGCGCGCCGGGGCCGTGGGCTCGGGCCGCTCTTCCACCAGGTCGCGCACGGCCTCCTGACCGACCACGCCCACCAGCGCCTCGACCTCGCGCAGCGCCTGCCGCATCTCGGCCGGCAGCCCCGCCCCGTCGCCGCCGGACATCCCCGCGAGCGTCTCGCCCAGGTCCGCCAGCGACTGGCGGGTCACGTCGGGGACGTGCTCGGCGGCCCGGCGGATGGTGCGGATCCAGCCGAAGTAGGTGGACGCGTCGGGGGGGGAGGCCGGGTCGAGCCAGCCGGAGACCCGGTCGCGGTCGGCGTCCGAGATCCAGTCCTCGCGCGTGATCCGCTCGCGGATGGCCCCAATCTCGGCGGGCGTCAGCAGCCCGTCGGCCCAGGCGACGTAGAGGAACGGGAGCACCGAGGCCATGCCTCGGGACAGCTCTGAAACGGGGGTGCCGGAGGGGGACGGGTCGGTGTCGGGGAGCATGGGGTGGGGAGAGCAGGGGGCTCGGAGAACCCGCGAGGGGCGTCCGCGGTGCCGCAGCGCGGCATTTTCAACTTGGTCGCGGGTTCTCGGCGGCGGGTTGGGGCCAGGAGTTTCCTGGGACTAGGGCGCTACCACCGAGGCGCGCCGTCGGGAGTGGTGGCGTAGAGCGCGAAGTAGCTGTAGCCGCGCCGCGCCGGCTCGTAGGACAGGCCGCGCCGCTGGAGCAGCCGGTTGGTGCTGCCGTCGCTCAGCCAGATGCCCAGGCTCACGCCCTCGACCGTGGGCCGGCTCACCGGCCCGTCCGCCACCTCGACGCGGATCGGCGCGCCCTCCTGGGTAAACGCGACGCGCCAGGCCGGCACCTCCGCTGGGTCCGCCGCCGCGGCCGCCTCCCCGAGCCAGGGGTAGCGCTCGATCAGGTCCAGCGGCTGCCCGCCCGGCAGGTCGACGACGTAGCCCTCGTCCAGCGACCGCACGTACTCGGGGAACGTCAGGCCCGGGTCCTCCGCCAGCGCCTGGTAAAGACCGGCGGGCGGCACGCCGGCCAGGTTGGTGCCGAAAAACAGGCCGTGCAGGTTGGCCCCGCCAAAGTACTCGGCAAACCACAGCGGCTGGTTGCGGTTGACCAGGAGTGCGATCTCCAGGTGCACGTGGGCGCGCGACCGCCCCAGGCCGCGGCCGGTGTAGCCCATCTTGCCCAGCGCCTCGCCGCGCCCGACCCCCTGCCCCTCGGTCACGTAGACGTCGGCCAGGTGGGCGTAGAGGCTGTAGACCGGGCTGCCGCTCCAGCGGTGCTCCACGACCACGTACTTGCCGTAGCTCGACGCGCCCGCGCCCGTGTTGGCGTACGCCACGCGCCCCGGGCCGATGGCCAGAACGGTGTCGACCGGCTCGCCGTCGGCGTCGCGGCCGACCGGCGCGATGTCGAGCCCCTCGTGGACGCGCCGGAAGGTGCGGCGCCCGAAGATGGTCGGGACGGGGTCGCGGACGAAGCCGTACTGCCCCCCCTCCCACTTTTCGGGCCGCAGGCTGTCGACGGTGACGTTGAGGCCCTGGTAGAACCGCTCCGGGTGGCCGTTGAGCAGGCCCCGGTTGGACGTCGGCAGCACCAGGCCGAGCCCGCCGGCGTCGTCCGGCGCCCCGCTCCGGCTGGCGGCCGCGGCCGGCGGGGCGCCCGTTGCCGGCGGGGCCGCGGCCGCCAGAGAGGCGGCGGCGGTCTCACTGGGAGCGGGCGGCTCTGTCCCGCAGGCCGAGACCGCCCCCACGACGGCGAGGCAAAGGGCGAGGCGGGACCAACGTGTCATCAGCGGGAGTGGGGAGGCCAGGGTCCAACCCGCTCGCCCCCGCGCCCCGTTCCAGACCGGCCGTGCGGACCGGGCGAATCCCCGACGCACGGCGCGCGTCCTGTGTTCTCTCGCCCCGCCGCTCGTGAACCGCGCCCTCGCCGTCTCCCTCGTCGCCCTGCTGGTGTCCTTGCTGTCGGTGATCACGGCCCTGTTCGCGGCGTTCGCGCCCGGCGTCTCGTCGCTCAGCGAGCGCCAGTCCGAGCGCGACGGCCGTCTGGCCGAGGACGAGGCGTCGCTGCTGGAGCACATGGTGCTGATGCAGCGCTACGTCGAGAAGGCGGCGCTGGCCGCCGACGCGGGCAACCGCCCGCTCGCCGCGTTCTACGCCCAGAAGATCTCCGAGCGCGCCACGCGCGTGATCGACGGCGGCTACGTCGTGGACGGGATCGACATAAGCGCCATCGCGGCCGAGATCGCGGACCCCCGCGCGACGGCCCTCGTCGACGCCGCCAGGGCCGGGAGCGCCGACCAGTTCGAGGCGGCCTACCAGCAGATGGTCAACGGCTGCAACGCCTGCCACCTCCGGGCGGGCTACGGCGAGGTCCGGATCCAGCGGCCGAGCGCCAACGCCTACCCGTCCCAGATCTTCTCGGGCCGCCCCCGCGCCGCGTCGCCCTCCGCCCGCGCGCCGTAGCCCTGCAGGCCAGAGTCCGGCCGGCCGACGGGTCCGTTCGGGCGGCGCGGTCCGCCCCCGGGGCAGGCCGCGAGCCCGCGCCACTCCCGCCGCGTTCTCTGCGCCTGCACCCTCGGCCTAGTAGCTCTCCTCCGAACTCGGGAACGCGCCCGCGCGGACGTCGGAGACGTAGCGCCCGACCGACTCCGTGATGGTCGTCGCCAGGTCGGCGTAGTGGCGGACGAACCGGGGGTTGAAGTCCTTGGTCAGCCCCAGGAGGTCGTGTGTGACCAGGACCTGGCCGCTGCACCCGGCCCCGGCCCCGATCCCGATGGTGGGCACCGACACGCTGGCGGTGAGCTCGGCCGCCAGCGCGGCGGGGATCTTCTCCAGGACCACCCCGAACACGCCGGCCTCCTCCAGCCGGACGACGTCGCGCCGGATGGCCTCGGCCTCCTCGTCCTCGCGGGCGCGCACCTTGTAGGTCCCGAATTTGTAGATGCTTTGGGGCGTCAGCCCGAGGTGGCCCATCACCGGGATCCCGGCGTCGATGATCCGCTCGACGGAGGCGACCACGTCCTCGCCGCCCTCCAGCTTGACCGCGTGCGCGCCGGTCTCCTTCATCACCCGGATCGCCGAGCGCAGCGCCTCGCGGCTCGACCCCTGGTAGGCGCCGAACGGCAGGTCCACGACCACCAGCGCCCTCCGCACGCCGCGGACCACGCACTGGGCGTGGTAGATCATCTGGTCGAGCGTGATCGGCAGCGTCGTCTCGTGGCCGGCCATCACGTTCGAGGCCGAGTCGCCGACGAGCAGCACGTCCACGCCGGCCTCGTCCAGGATGCGGGCCGAGGTGTAGTCGTAGGCCGTGAGCATGGCCACCGGCGTCTCCTCATCGCGCATCTCCAGCAGCGTCTGGGTGGTGACGCGGGCGACGTCGGCGGCGGTCGAGGCGGAGACGGTCTGGGTGCTCATGGCGGCGCGGAGAGGGCACCGCAGAATACCTCCGCTGCCCAAGTCCCAACGCCCCCAGCCCGCTGCACGCCCCCGCCCCGCTGGCGGAGGCCGGGCGCCAGCCGGTCGAGGCCGAGCTGGTCCCGCCGGTCGGCTCCACAAAAAAAGGGCGCCGCCCAATCTGGACGGCGCCCCCAAAGGCCGACGGCGCGGGCGCTACTGGCCCGGGACGGCTGGCGGCGTCTCCTGCTGCCCGAGCGGCGGCGAGTCCGGGTCGATGTCGAGGCGGCCCATGACGGCCGGCGTCAGGTCCACGACGCGCTCGCTGCGGTACAGGAACACCGGCGCGTTGTTGGCGACCGTGGGCAGGACCAGGTCGTAGCCGCCCGCCTCGGCCTCCTCGCGGATGGCCTGGTCAATCTGGTTCAGGACGGGCTGGAGCAACCGCGCCTCGGTGTAGCTGAGGTACTGGAGCCCCTGGGCCTCGGCCTGCTCGATCTCGCCGCGCACCTGGAGCAGCTCCTGCTGGCGGGTCCGCCGGGCGTCGTCGGTGGCGACGGCGCTCTGGTCGAAGGTCTGGTACTCCTCCAGCTTGGTCTGGAACACGGTCTGGAGCGAGTCCTGGAGCACGCGGACGCGCGTGCCGACGGCCTGCTGCTGCTGCTGGAGCTGCTGCTGGACCTCGGCAAAGGCCGGCATCCGGATCACGACCTGGTCGGTGTCCACGAAGCCGACCTTGACCGGCTGGGCGAACGCGGCCGGGGCGAGGGCCAGGGCGGCGAGGGCGAGGAGGAGAAGGCGCTGGGTCATCGGGTTGTCTGAGTTAGCGGCGGGTGCCGGGAGTGACCACGCCGACCCCGATGCCGAGCTCCTCGTTGACGAGCTCGGTCAGGTTGTGGCGGGGCCGGGTGTAGAGAAAGAGGTAGTCGCCGGAGCGGTCGAACACGTAGTCGTACTCGCCGTCTTCGGCGACGGCGTCGATGGCGGCCAGCAGCCGCTCCTGGGCCGGACGGAGGCGCGACTGCTGCTCGCGGAAGAGCTCGCCTTCGGGCCCGAAGTAGCGCGTCCTGAGCGCGTCGCGCTCGGTCCGCTTGGCCTCGATGGCCGCCAGCTGGGTGCGGCGCTCGTCGTCGGTGTACAGGATCTCGCGGGCGGCGAACTCGTCGGCCATGGCGTCGGCCTCGCGCTCCAGCGCCGCGACCTCGGCCTGCCACTGGCCGGCCAGCCGGTCGAGCTCCTGCTGGGCCGTCTGGAACTCGGGCATCTGGGGCAAGATCTGCTCCGAGTCCACGAACCCGATCTTCTGCTGCGCGCTGGCGGGCGCCGCCAGCGCGGCGGCGAGGGCGAGGGCGGTCAGGCACAGCGTGCGCATGGACATGGAGGCAGCGGGAGCGGAGACCTAGCGGCCGCCCAGCGAGAACTGGAAGAGCCAGCCCGGCTGCCCGTCGTCGTCGGGGTCGTTCGGCAGCGGCGTGTACGAGTCGATCCGGTAGCCCATGTTGAGGTCCACGAGCCCCAAGATGGGCAGGAAGATGCGGGCGCCGAAGCCGGCCGAGCGGTACAGCCGCGCCGGGTCGTAGTCCTCGAAGCCGTTGTAGGTGTTGGCCGCGTCGGCGAACAGGTAGGGCGCGACCGAGAGCTGGGGCGTCTGGAGCAGGACCAGCCCGAGCTCGGCCTCGTACTTGTTCAGGATCCGCCCGCCGACGGGCTGGCCGTTCCGGCGGGGCCCGATGGACTGGAGCGGGTAGCCACGCAGGAAGATCAGGTCGCGCCCGAACCCCTGTCGGGTCCCGGCCTGGCCGCTGGATTCCAACGGCGTCCCGCCGATGAGGTAGCGCTGGAACTGGACCTCGTCGCTGGTCAGCGAGCCGATGTACCCGAACTGGGTCCGGACCGAGCCCGCGAGCCGCCCCACGACGGGCGTGTAGAACGCCGAGTTAAAGTCGGCCTTGTAGTACTGGATAAAGCTGCCGAGCGGCGGCGCGACGGTCACCGTCAGGCCCAGGCTGGAGCCCGACTGCGGGAAGGTCGGGTTGTCGAGCGCGTTGCGAGTCAGCGACTGGCTGACGGTCAGCTCCTGGCTGACCCCCTCCGGGAGCACGCTGCCCGCGACGTTGGTGACGTCGTAGAGCCGGTACCCCAGGCTGGTGCCGGTCGAGAAAAAGTCGTCGGGCCACCGGAGGCGCTGGCGGACGAACGCGCGCGCGGAGATCGAGCCGTACTTGAGGTCGCCGATCCGGTTCGACCGCGTGTAGTCCACGTTCTGGTACTGAAGCGAGAACCCGACCGGCGTGGGCCGGCCCCGGAACCAGGGCTCGGTGAACGAGACCGAGTACACCTGGGACTGCCGGCCGTAGGTCTGGGCCTGGAGCGAGAGCTGCTGGCCGTCGCCCGTGGGCAGGCCGCCCTTGAAGCCCTGGAGCAGGTTCTGGACCGAGAAGTTGGTGAACGTCACGCGCGCCGACAGGATCAGCCCCACGCCGCTGCCGCCGTAGCCGCCCGACAGCTCCAGCTGGTCCGACGACGTCTCGGCCAGGTTGTACACCAGGTCCACCGACTGGTCCTCGTCGTTGACGTCGATGGCCGGGCCGGCGCCGAACGAGGCCGGGTCGAAGTAGTTCAGCGTCGACAGCTCGCGCACGGACCGCTCGATGGCCTGGCGGCTGTACGGCTGGCCGGGGATCGTGCGGATCTCGCGCCGGATCACGTGCTCCTTGGTTCGCGTGTTGCCCGCGATGCGGACGTTGCCGAACTCGTAGACCTCGCCCTCGGTGATCTCGTAGTACAGGTCGAGCGAGTCGCCGGGCGCCTCGATCACCTCTTGCTCGACGTTGAACCGGAGGTGGCCCGAGTCTTGGTACAAGCTCGTGATGTCGGAGTGGTCGGCGGTGTAGCGGAGGTTGCGCTCGAGTCGGCTGCCGTCGTAGACGTCGCCGGTCTCGACGCCCAGCGCGAACTCGAGCTGCTCGTCGGTAAACAGCGTGTTGCCCTCGAACACGATGTTGCGGATGTGGTACTGCGGCCCCTCGGCCACCTCAATCTCGATCACCAGGTCCTCCTTGCCGTCGTCGGCGGGCACGGTGTAGACCGTGTCGCGCACCACGCGGGCGCCGTAGTAGCCGCGGTCGTTGTAGAACTGGACGAGCGACGCCAGGTCCTCGTCGAACTCCTCGTCGTTGAAGGTCTCCTTTTTCCAGAAGCGCCACCAGCGGCGCTCGGGCGTGTTCTTGAGTTGCTTGCGCAGCGTGCCCTCCGAGAACGCCTCGTTGCCTACGAACCGGATGTCCGCCACCGTCTGGCGGTCGCCGCGGTCGACGTTGAACACCAGCGCCACGCGGCCGTCGGCGCCGACGGAGCGCAGGGAGGTCACGTCGGGGGTCCGGTAGCCTTTGTCGCGCAGGAAGCCCTCGATCTCAAGCTCCGAGCGCGCCACGTCGGAGTCGCGCACGGCGCGGCCTCGGAACAGCGGCAGGCGAGGCGTCAGGTCCTCGATGTCCGACCCGCCCAAGCCCTTGATCTCGAAGCTGGACAGCTTGGGCTGTTCCGTCACCTCGACGGTCAGGAACACGCCGTCGCCGGTGATCTCGGTCGCCTCGACGGACACGTCGGAATAGCCGCCGCGGCTGTAGAGGTTGCGCACCGCCTCGCCAAACTGGGGATCCCAGGGGAGCTGGACGCGCGTTCCGGGCCGCAGGCCGCTGATGGAGCGAACGAGCGCCTGGCTGCTTTCGTCGGCGGCACCCTCGACCGAGACCGACAGGACCTCGTAGGTGGCCGGGACGACCGTGTCCGGGGTGGTGGGAACCTGCGCCGACGCGGCGGCGGTCAAGGCGAGGAGGGCGCTGAAGAGAACGCGCACGGCGGCGAGCGGTCGGAGCATGCAGGGGGCGCGGCGGGGAGCGTCCAGAGTCGGAGCAGGAAAGACTACGGGACGAACCGGGGCGGATCGGCGCAGAGACGGCGAAAAGGGGTCAGGACATCCACCACGGCGGGGGCCTGACCGTCGGCGTATTCGAACGGCACCCGAAACCGCTTATTGCGGCGGGCCGGTGGGGCGCCCGCTTCTCCCCTACCGCCGCGCTGGCGGTCGCGCTCGGCCCGACGCCAACGCTGCGCCGACGGCATCCGCCAGCGGGACGCGGGAGATCGGCGAGCGCCGTGATTGGACGAGGCGCCGAGGGAGACGCCACAGCGTGGCGTCTCTACGGGATCGAGCGTTGGGCGGAACAATTGCGGCCGGGCGATTCCCCATTCCCTACGCCGCGTCGAGGCCGCCGAACCGCCGCTCGCGATCCTGGTAGCTGCGGACGGCCTCGTAGAGCGCCGCGCGCCGGAAGTCGGGCCAGCAGCGCTCGGTGACGTAGAGCTCAGTGTAGGCGATCTGCCAGAGCAGGAAGTTGCTGACGCGCATCTCGCCGGCCGTGCGCACCAGCAGGTCGGGGTCGGGCAGGCCGGCCGTTTGGAGCGCGCCGGAGACCATCTCCTCGGTGATGGCCGACGGGTCCAGCGCGCCGTCGCGCGCCGCGGCCGCGAGCTGGCGGACGGCCTCGGTGATCTCCCACCGCGAGCCGTAGCTCAGGGCCAGCGTCAGCGTCATGCGCTCGTTGCCGGCCGTGAGCGCCAGCGCCTCGGCGAGCTCGCGCTGGCCGCGCGCCGGCAGCCGCCCCAGGTCGCCGATGGCGTGCAACCGGATCCCGTTTCGGTGCAGCTTTTCGGCCTCCTTGCGGACCGTCCGCACCAACAGCTCCATCAGCGCCGTGACCTCGGCGGCGGGGCGGTTCCAGTTCTCGGTCGAGAACGTGTAGAGCGTCAGGTGGCGGATCCCGATCTGGGCCGCGGCCTCGGTCACGTCGCGCACCGACACCACGCCCTCGCGGTGGCCGGCGACGCGGCTCCGGCCCTGCGCCTTGGCCCAGCGGCCGTTGCCGTCCATGATGCAGGCGACGTGGCCTGGGATCGGGCCGCGCGCCTGGAGCGTGGCCTGCGCCTGCCGGTCGTCGTCGGTCGGATCGGTGCCCGTCAGGCGGACGGGGGAGTCGAGTGTCGCCATGCGCGGAAGGTAGCGCGGCTCCCGGCGGGCGCGGCCCAGCTCCGGCGAAGTCCGCCCCGCTGGCTGGCGGTCGTGCTTGGCCGGACGTCCGTCGGCACGGGCGTGATGGCGTCCGCCAGCGGGGCGCGGGAGATCGGGCGGGGCGCCGGGGGAGACGCCACAGCGTGGCGTCTCTACGGGACCGCGGTCGTGGGGGACCCCGATGGCGCGGCGGGGCCTATCACCCGAACCAACGGACGGCGTCGTTGAAGATCACGAACACCATCAGCGCCAGGATCAGCGCCACGCCCACCTGCTGGACCACCAGGCGCACCTTGAGCGACGGCTCGCGGCGCACGACGGCCTCGTAGGCCAGGAACACCAGGTGACCACCGTCCAGGGCCGGGATCGGGAGCACGTTGAACACCGCCAGCGCGATCGAGATGTTGGCCAGGAAGAACCAGAACACGCGCACCCCACGGTCGGCCGCCTCCTTGGATGCCTTGGCGATCATGAGCGGCCCGCCCACGTTCTCGCGCACGCTCTCGCGCCCGGTCACCATCTTGCCGATAAAGGCGAACGTGGCCGTCACGTTGCCCGTCGCCTCGCTGGCGCCGACCGCCAACGCGCGGCCCAGACCGATCTGGTCGATGCGCTGGCCCACCGCCGAGTAGTCCAGCCCCACGCCCAGCTGGTAGCCGTTGCCGTTGGCGCGCGGTGCGATCTCAGCGCGGTAGATCGTCGCCGCGCCCCGGTGCTCGACCACCTCGACGCCCTCTGGAGCCGTGCCGAGAGAGTCGGGCCGCGCCCACACCACCGTCACCGGGCGGCCCTCCGAGGCTCGAACCTGGTCGGTCAGACTCACCCACGAGTCGGTCGGCTCGCCGCCGATGGACAGGATGCGGTCGCCGCCCTGGAGCCCGGCCTCATCCGCCGCGGAGCCCATGCCCACCGACTCGATGACGGGCGGAAAGCGCGGGGCGATGCCGAACGCGCCCTCGATGGACGGCGGAGCGCCCGCCTGCTCGGCTCGGGTCGTTTCCTGCGACAGCCGGGTCACGAACCCGTCCTCGCCCACCAACTCGACCCGCTGGCCGCCGCGGAGCACAGTGATCTGGAACGGGTCGCCGGCAAGGGTCTCGGGCCGGAACACGTCCTCGTAGCGCTCGACGGGCTGGCCGCCTACGCCCACGATCCGGTCGCCCGTTTGCATCCCCATCTCGTCGGCGATGGAGCCGGGCGCCACCTCGAAGGCCATGTTCTCGGCCGGCGTGTAGGACTGGCCGAAGGCGAACGCGAGACCGGCGAAGATCAGGATGGCGAAGATGAAGTTGAAGATCACGCCCGCCGAGATCACGATGGCGCGCTGCCAGACCGGCTTGGCGCGGTACTCGTCCGGCTCCGGCTCGCTCTCCAGTCCATCGGCGTCCAGGGTCTCGTCCACCATCCCGGCGATGCTGACGTAGCCGCCCAGCGGGATGGCCCCAATCCGATACTCCGTATCGCCCGACGTCTTGGTAAAGATGTTTGGGGGAAAGCCGATCGAGAACGCGTTGACGCGCATCTTGAACAGCCGGGCCGCCAGGAAGTGGCCCATCTCGTGGACGAAGACCAGGATCCCCAGGGCGACGGCGACCCAGAGGAAGTACGAGAGGGAGTTGACGAGTGCGTCCATCGGTCAGGCAAAGTGGGGGGAGGCGCGCGCCAGACGGCGGGCCTCGCGGTCAACGTCCAGCAAGGCGCCGAGCGTGTCCGCGTGCGTGCTCGCCGCGGCCATCCCGGCCTCGACGAGCCGGGGGATGTCGGGGAACGAGATGTCGCCGGCCAAGAATCGGGCCACGGCCACTTCGTTGGCCGCGTTCAGCGCCGCCGGAGCCGAGCCGCCAGTGCGCAGCGCGGCGTAGGCCAGGTCGAGGCACGGGAACCGGTCGCGGTCCGCGGCCTCGAACGTCAGCGGACCCGCCGTGCTCCAGTCCAGGCGCGGATGCGCGGCCGGCCAGCGGTCGGGGAAGCTCAGCGCCACCTGGATCGGCACCTTCATGTCGGGCGGCCCGACCTGCGCCTTGGACGATCCGTCCACGAACTCGACGACGGAGTGGACGACCGACTCCGGGTGGACCACCACGTCGATGCGCTCGGCCGGGACGCCGAACAGCCACCGGGCCTCGATCACCTCCAGGCCCTTGTTCATCATCGTCGCCGAGTCGACAGAGATCTTGGCGCCCATCGACCAGTTGGGGTGCGCCACGGCCTCGTCGGGCGTGATGGCGGCGAAGGTGGCGCCGTCGCGCTGGCGGAACGGTCCGCCCGAGGCGGTGAGCACCAGCCGCTCGACGGCGTCGGCGGGCTCGCCGATCAGGCACTGGAAGAGCGCCGAGTGCTCCGAGTCGACCGGGACGACGACGGCGCCGGACTGCACGGCGGCGGCCTCCACCAGCGCGCCGGCCACGACCAGCGACTCCTTGTTGGCAAGCGCGACCGTCCGCCCCGCGCGGACGGCCTCCAGCGTGGGCGCCAGCCCAGCCGCGCCGACGATGGCGGCCACGACCACGTCCGCGTCGACCGCGCCCAGGAGGCGGACGGCCTCGGCGCCGGCCTGGACCTCGACGCCGGTCCCGGCGAGGGCGTCTTTCAGGTTCGGGTACTTCGACTCGTCCGCGATCACCGCCAGCCGAGGGCGGACGGCGCGGGCCTGATCCGCCAGCTGCTCCCAGCGCGTGCCGGCCGCCAGCGCCACGACGCGCAGCTTGTCCGGAAACAGCGCCGCCACCTCCAGCGCCTGGCAGCCGATGGAGCCCGTCGAGCCCAGGACGACGACGCCGCGCGGGTCGTCGCCGGTGCGCGGCGCGGGCGGGCGGAGGTCAGGAAGCATGGCGGCGCCGCACGAACGGCGTGGGCGGGGCGTTGGTCCGGCCGAAGATAGCGGACGCGCGTCCGCTACCTTGCCTCGCCTCCCGCCGCGCCGTGTTCCGCCTCTCCGCCCTCGTCCTCGCGTGCCTGCTGCCGGCCGTCGCCGCGCAGACGCCGGCTCCCACGCCGGCCGAGCCGCCGACGCGCGTCCGCGCCGTCGACGCCAGCGCGAACCAGGACGGCTTTGGGCTGGCGACGACGCTGCTCCGAAACGGCCGCGTCGAGGAGGCGACGGCGCTTCTGGAGGACCTCTACCGCACCCGGCCCCAGCTGGCGGTCTGGCTCAAGCTGAAAGAGGCCTACCTCGCCGGCCGCCAGTTCGACGCCTTGGTGGCCCACGTCGACAGTCGGATCGCGCGCGAGGGCCAAACGCCGGCCCTGCTCGCCGAGCGTGGCACGGCGCTCTACCGCGCCGGCCAGCCCGACGCCGCCCAGTCGGCCTGGGACCAGGCGCTCGCCGCCCGCCCGGACGACGAGCAGACGTACCGGATGGTCTCGGACCAGTTGAGCACGCTGCGCCTGTTTGCCGAAGCCGCCGCTGTGCTCGACCAAGGCCGCCAGCGGCTGGCCGATGAGCAGCTGTTCCTGCTGGAGCGCGCCCAGCTTTACGGCCTGGCGCTGGACTACGCCCAGGCCGTGGATCTGTATCTCCAACTGCTGGCGATCTCGCCGGAGTACCGGCCGGCCGTCCAGAGCCAGCTGACCCGGCTGCTTCCGGGCCAGGGCGCGCCCGAGATCTTCGCGGCGGCCATCGAGCGCGCCTCGGCGCTGGCGCCGCTGGACCGCAGCCTGCGCGAGTTGCAGTCGTGGCTGGCGCTGGAGCGCGGCGACTACGACGCGGCGCTGAACGCTGTCCGCGCGCTCGACCGGCTAGAGCAAGAGCAGGGCGAGTCGCTGCTGGCGTTCGCCGTCCAGGCGGAGTCGGCCGACGCGCCCGACGCCGCAGCGCGAGCCCTGGACGAGGTGCTGGAGCGCCACCCCGATGGGCCGGCCGCGCCCACGGCCCTGCTGCTGCGTGCCCAGCTCCACGAGCGCGCCGCCCGCGACGCCCGCCAGCGGGCCGACCTCGGCCCCACGCCCGACGCCGACGCGGCGCGTGATGGCTACGTCGCCTATCTCAACGCCCACCCCGCAGCCGACGCGGCGCCGGCTGCGGCGCTGGCGCTGGCGGATTTGCTGCGCGACGTCTACCGCGACTTCGACGGGTCCGAGGCGCGGCTCCGGCAGGCAGCGTCGGGCCGCGACGCCGGCACCGCGGCCCAGGCCCGGCTCGCCCTGGGCGACGTGGCGCTCCGTCGCGGCGACCTCGACGCGGCGCGCGAGCGGTTTTCCGACGTCGACGAGTCGATGCGGATCGGGCCGCTGGCGGAGCAGGCGCGCTACGAGCTCGCGCTGATCGACTTCTACCAGGGCCTGATGTTCTCGGCCCTGGCCCGTGCCGAGGCGCTGGACGAGAACACGGCCGCCGACGCCGCCAACGACGCCATCGCCCTGCGCGTGACGCTGAGCGGCTTGCTGGACCCCGAGGCGCCCGAGGACGACGACCCGTCGGCGAGCGCGATCCACGTCTACGCCCGCGCCGCGCTCCTTCACCGCCAGGCCCGCACCGCCGAGACCCTCGCCACCCTGGACTCGCTCGACGCCGCCATCAACGCGGGCCACCTTCTCGCCGACGAGTCGCTCTACCTCCGCGCGAGCGCGCTGCTGGCGGCCGGCCGGGCCCAGGCCGCCGTCGAGACGCTAGACCAACTGGCGGCCGAGCACGCCGACTCGTTTTTCCTCGACCGCGCCTTCCGCCTCCAGGCCCGGGCCTACGAGCGCGACCTCGGCGACCGCCAGCGGGCGGCCGAGCGCTACGACCGGCTCCTGGAGCGCTTTCCCGGCTCGCCGCTGGCGCCCGAGGCCCGCGCCGAGCTCCGCCGCCTCCGCACGCCCTCCTGATACCTGTAGATCAGTGAGCCAGCTCTCCCTCACCACCATTCCGCCGTTCCCGCGCACGCGGGAGTCCAGGATAACGAGCGCGCCGTCCGGTTCGACCTCGATGGATCGGCCCGGTGCACCCCTGGGACCTGCGGGTCCGGGCCGGGGCCTCCCGGTTGTCACTCTGGATTCCCGCGTTCGCGGGAACGACGTCTGGATGGTGTGGAGCCCATTACCTACCCCTGTCGCCGCGTACGCGGCGACGACGTAGGTAGAGTCGGAATCGGGGAGCCGGCACCTCGCCTCATCTCACACCATTCGTTCCAGTCCCATGACCCGAGCCCTCTCCCTGCTGGCGGCGCTGCTGGCCGTGAGCGCTAGCGCCTCAGCGCAGGACCTGCTCATCCCGATGGACGAGGCCCAGGCGGACCACCTCCGGGCCTACGGCGCCGTCTACGTGGCCCTCGACCGCGGCCTGGAGGTGGACTGGCTGCTCAACGTGCGCGGCGGCTCGTTCGTGACGCCGGCCGACGCCGACCTCCAGACCGAGCTGCGGGCGCGCGGCGTCACGTTCGAGCCCGTCGACGGCGCCTCGGCGATTGCGGCCGCCGAGGCGCCGGCGGCCAACACGTCGGTGGTGCGGCTAGAGAAGGCGCCCAAGATCGCGGTCTACGCCCCCGACCAGACGCTGCCCTGGGACGACGCCGTGCTGCTGGCGCTGACCTACGCCGAGGTCCCCTACGACCAGGTCTACGACGCCGACGTCTTGGACGGCAAGCTGGCCGACTACGACTGGGTCCACCTCCACCACGAGGACTTTTCGGGCCAGTACGGCAAGTTCTACGCCCGCTACAACGGGGCGGCGTGGTACCAGCAGCAGCAGCAGGAGGCCGAGGCGTCGGCGCGCGCGCTCGGCTTCGCCAAGGTGAGCGACCTCAAGCTGGCCGTCGCCCGGACCATCCGCGAGTACGTCGTGGAGGGCGGGTTCCTGTTCGCGATGTGCTCCGGGTCCGACACGTTCGACCTGGCGCTGGCGGCGGCCGGCGTCGACATCGTGCCGCCCCAGATCGACGGCGACGGCGTCACGCCGGGCGCGGCCGGGCTCCTGGACTTTACGGAGACGCTGGCCTTCCAGGACTTCCGGCCGGACCTCGATATCATGGAGTACGAGCACGCCGACATCGACCAGCCGCCGCCGCCGGCGCTCCGGAACCCGCTCACGGACTACTTCACGCTATTCGAGTTCTCGGCCCGCTGGGACCCCGTCCCGACCATGCTCACTCAGAACCACGTCGCGTCGGTGCGCGGGTTCATGGGCCAGACCTCGGCCTACCGCGCCGACGCGGTCAAGCCCGGCGTGGTGGTGTTGGGCGCGAGCCCGACGACGGAGTCGGTCCGCTACCTGTACGGGCCGGCCGGCCAGGGCTTTTTCGCCTTCTACGGCGGCCACGACCCCGAAGACTACACGCACCTCGTCGGCGACCCGCCGACGGACCTGGCGCTGCACCCGAACTCGCCGGGCTACCGGCTGATCCTGAACAACGTGCTGTTCCCGGCGGCCAAGAAGCAGCCGCAGAAGACGTAGGCGCCGCCTGGAGGCCGCGACCGCGCCGCTGGCGCCCTCCGCCAGCGGGAGAGTCGGGGCGGAGACGAGTCGGCTAAATTGGGGCGTTTCCCCTTTGCTGCTCGTGACCGACTCCCGACCGCCCTCCGCCTCCGTCTGCCACATGACGGAGCTGGTGCTCCCCAACGACACCAACACGCTGGGCAACCTGATGGGCGGGCGGCTGCTCCACCTGATGGACGTTTGCGCGGCGATCGCGGCCCAGCGCCACTCCAACCGCACCGTGGTCACCGCCAGCGTGGACTCGGTCGACTTCCGGGCGGCGATCAAGCTGGGCGAGGTGGTGGTGCTGGAGAGCCGCGTCAACCGCGCGTTCTCGACGTCGATGGAGGTAGGCATCGACGTGTGGGCCGAGGACAACTCGACGGGCGAGCGGCGCCACTGCAACCGAGCGTTCTACACGTTCGTGGCCGTCGACGGCAGCGGCCGCCCGATCCCGGTCCGCGCGCTGGCGCCCGAGACCGACGCGGAGCGCGAACGCTTCGAGGCGGCCGGGCGGCGCCGCGAGCTCCGACTGGTGCTGGCCGGGCGGATGTCCATCGAGGACGCGCCCCACCTCCGGGACCGGCTCGGCGAGATCGCCCTCGCGCCGCCGGACGGCGTGTAGAGCGAGACCTGGCTAGGTAGACCGTGCCCGGTAGGGGCGTATTGCAATACGCCCGTGCGGTGGTGGGCTTGCCTGCCTCCGCGCCGCTGGCGGGAGCCGCCAGCCGGGCCGGGGCGTAGCACCGGCTCCCCCCGCCCCCGCCTGCATGTCCCGTCTCCTCCCGGCCCTCGCGCTCGTTCTCCTCGCCGGCCCCGCCCACGCCCAACTCGCCATCGGCGGCCAACTGGGCGACCCGACCGGCCTCTCGCTCAAGTTCGGCGCCGGCCCGGGCGCGCTGGCGCTCGCGGTCGGGTGGGACCTGGACGACTCGGTCTCGGCCGAGGGCCACTACCTCCTGAGCGTGCGCCGCGTCCAGGGCGCCGACGTCGACCTGTTCTACGGCCCGGGCGCGTTCGTCCAGTCCGGCGACGACGACACCAACCTGGGCGTGAGCCTGGGCGTCGGGTTGGAGACGTCGCTGACTCGGGAGATCGAGCTCTACGGCCTGGTGTCGCCGCGGCTGCGCCTGGTCGAGGACACCGACTTCGACCTGGGAGGCGGCGTCGGCGTCCGGTTGCGCCTGTAGTTTCCGGCATGGACCACGCCCCCCCCCGCCCCATCCGCGTCCTGATCGCCAAGGTCGGCCTCGACGGCCACGACCGCGGCGCCAAAGTCGTCGCCGCCGCCCTGCGCGACGCCGGCATGGAGGTGATCTACACCGGGCTCCGCAAGACGCCCGAGGTGGTCGTGCGCGCGGCCGAAGAAGAGGACGTCGACGCCGTCGGCGTGTCGATCCTGTCGGGCGCCCACGGCACCGTCTTGCCCCGGCTGAAGTCGCTCCTGGACGAGGCCGGGCTGGGCGACGTGCTGCTGGTGGCCGGCGGCACCATCCCCGAGGACGACGCGGCGGAGCTGCTGGCGGCCGGCACCGTGGACCAAGTGTTCACGCCGGGCGCCGGCCTGGCCGAGATCGCCGACGCGCTGGCGGCGGCCGTGGCCGAGCGCCGCGCCGCGTGATCCCGCCGCGCATCCTGGTGACGGGCGCCGGCGGGCTGGTGGGCCAGGCGCTGGTGCGCGCGGCCGGCCGGTGGCCCGGCGCCGACGTGCTCGCGACGGGCCGGGGCCCCGCCGTGGCCCACGACCGCGGCGGCTACGCCCGCCTGGACGTGCTCGACGGCGGCGAGGTCGAGCGCACGTTCCAGGACTTCGCGCCCGACGTGGTGCTCCACGCCGCCGGCCAGGCCCAGGTCGAGGCCTGCGAGCAAGACCGCCAGTCGTGCTGGGCCCTGAACGTGGACGCCGTCGTGACGCTGGCCGCGGCGTGCCACCGGCACGGGGCGCGGCTGGTGCTCCCCTCCACCGACTTCGTGTTCGACGGCCGCTCCGGCCCCTACGCCGAGGGCGACCGGCCCGCGCCGGCCAACGCCTACGGGCGCTCCAAGCTGGCCGCCGAGAACGCGCTCCGCACGTCGCACCTGACCGCCTGGGCCGTGGCCCGGACCACGATGGTGTTCGGCGTGCCGGCCGGCGAGGAGCCCCGGCTCGACGTCGTCCGCTGGGTCGTGCGCGAGCTGACGGCCGGCCGGCCCATCCGCGTCGCCGACGACCAGTGGCGCACGCCCACCTACGACGACGACCTGGCCGACGGCGTCCTGCGCATCGCGCGGCTGGGCCGCCAGGGCGTGTTCCACGTCTCGGGCCGCGAGCAGGTGTCGGTGGTGGAGCTCGCCCGGCGCGTGGCCGGCGCGTTCGACCTGGACGCGTCGCTGATCGAGCCCGCGCCGACGGCCGAGATCCACCCCGGCGCCCCGCGCCCGCTCCACGCCGGCCTGCTGATCCTGCGCGCCGAGACCGAGCTCGGCTTCCGGCCCCGCCCCCTCGACGCCGCGCTCGGCGCCGTCCGCCAGCGGCTCGGGGCGACGGTGTAGCCGGCCGGAGGCGCCGGGCGTCCCTACCGGGCCGCCGCGCCGTCCGCGGCCGGCACCCCGCGCGCGGGGCCGGGGTCGGAGGTGGGCATTTGGAGCGTGGCCCGCGTGCCCCGCCCGGGCGCCGACTCGACGGTCAGGCTCCCGCCTACCAGCTCGGCCCGTTCGCGGACGCTCGTGAGCCCCACGCCGGTCGAGGTGCGGCTCGCGTCCACGTCGAACCCGCGCCCCTCGTCGGCGACCGTCACCCGGACGGCCGGGGCGGCCAGCGCCGCCTGGGCCGTGATCTGCACCCGGTCGACGCCGGCGTGCTTGACGGCGTTGAACAGCAGCTCGTTTAGGGCCTGGCTAAGCAGCACACGCACGTCTTCGCGCGGGATGGCCACCCCGTCCTCGACCGCGAGTTCGACCGTGAGCCCGTAGCGCTCGTGCGCGTGGGCAGCCGTCCACTCGAGGAGCTCTGCCAGCCCATCGCCGCGCAGGATCGGGGGCGCCAGGTCGTGCGACAGCGACCGCGTCAGTTCGGCGGCGCTCCCCAGCGTCTCGCCGGCCTGCTCTAGCAGGCGGGCCGCGAGGTCCGGGTCGGAGGGCAGGACGCGCCTGAGCAGTGCCAGCGTGACCAACAGGCCGTGCAGGCGCTGCTGGAGGTCGTCGTGGAGCAGATGGGCGATCCGTCGCCGCTCGGAGTGCTCGGCCAGCGTCAGGTCGGCCGCCAACCGGCGGACCTCGCGTGTGCGGGCGGCCACGCGCGCCTCCAGCTCGGCGCGGGCCCCTTCGAGCGCGTGGAGCAGCCCGCTCACCTCCAGCTGGCGGCGGCGGTCGGACAGCGCCAGCCGCACGGCCGCGAGCAGCGCCGACGACGGGACCGGGCGCTCCAGGACGACGGCGCTGGCGCCGAGCTGGCGCCGGGCGTCACGCCGCGGCCGTCGGACGTCGGCCAACAGGATCACCGGCAGGTCCGACCACGACGGCTGGTGACACAGCCAGCTCCCCAGCCGCGCGGCGCCCGCGCCGCCGAGGGCCTCGCTGGTCAACAGCGCCGCGCCGAAAAACCCGGACTCCAACCCGTCGCACAGCGCGTCCAGCGAGTCGCACGCCCGGGCCGCGAGGCCGCCGGCGCGCAGCCGGTCGGTGACCAGGCGCGCGTCGCGCCCCAACGGTGCCACCACGCCTACACCGCCGATGGGGGGCACCGTTTCGAGGGGCGTCGGCACGTTAGGCGTGGGCCGGCGGGGCGTGCCCGTTGGACGCCCCGGAGTAGAGCGTGGCGACGAGCGGCGGGTCGAGCGTGAGCCCCCCCAGGGCCTCGACCTGCTCGCCGATGGCCAGCCCGTCGTCGGACAGGTGGAGCCGGCGCACGTCTTGGGCGTGGGGGCCGTGGCGCTGCTTCAGCACCGAGATCGTCCGCTCGCGGCGGTTGTGCTCTTTCTGGTACGCCAGCAGGAGCACGCTGTCGGCGAGGTAGCTCACGTGGGCCGGGCCGGTCTGGTCCGCGCTGGACAACGGGCCGTGCTGGTCCACGACCAGCAGCGTCAGCACGCCGTGCTGGCTGAGGTAGGTGATGAGCTCGTGGAGCTGGGACACCAGCAGCTCCTGGCGCAGCATGGCGTTGACGTAGCCGCTCAGCGAGTCGATCACGACCACGCGCGCCCCCTCGTGCTCGACCGTGCGCCGGACGCGCTGGGCGAACTCGCTGGGCGCGATCACGCCCGTGTCCACCTGTTGGACGTGGAGCCGGCCGGCCTCGACGTGGGCCTCCATCTCCATGCCCAAGCTCCGGCTGCGCATGTAGAACGTCTCCAGCCGCTCGTTGAACAGGAACACCGACGCGCACTCGCCCCGCTCGGCCGCCGCGTGGGCGTACTGGAAGGCCAGCGCCGACTTGCCGCTGCCGGTCGGGCCGGAGACCAGGCACGCCGTCCCCTCGCGGAGCCCCCCGCCCAGCATCTCGTCCAGCTCCGGGACGCCGCTCGCGATGGGCGCCCAGGTGTCGTACCCGTTGGCGCCGTCGGCCACAACGCGCGGGTACACCTCGACGCCACCGGTCAGGATGCGGAAGTTGTGGTCGCCGGTCAGGAACGGCGTGCTCCGCATCTTGACCACCTGGAGCGTGCGGCGGACGTTGCCGTAGACGGGCTCCTGCTGGCGGAGCACGAGCACGCCGTTGGCCTGGTTCTGGAGCTCGCGGTCGCTCTTGCGCTTGGGGGGCACGTTGTCCAGGAACAGCACCGTGGAGCCCTGGTCAGCCAGAAACCGGCGGAGCGCGCGGAGCGCACGTCGGTAGCGCGTGCGGTCGCCCGAGAGCTCGCGGAGGTCGGCCGCCGTGTCGATGACCACGCGCGTGGGCCGCACCTCGGCCACGGCCTCCTTGATCATGGAGACGGTCTCCTCCAACTCGACCTCGGCCGACGGGAACACGGTCTGCGCCTGGCGGGCCGCGTCGGCGGGGCCGTACTCGCGGATCGTGATGCCGTCGAGGTCCCAGCCGTGGGAGTGGGCGATGGTGGTCAGCGACCGCTCCGTCTGGGACAGCGTGACGTAGAGCGACGTGTGGCCCTGGGCCACGCCGTCCCGGAGGAACTGGAGGCCCAGCGTGGTCTTGCCCGTGCCGGGGCCGCCCTCGACCACGTAGACCTCGTCGGTGGGGACGCCGCCGCACAGGATGGCGTCCAGACCAGAGATGCCCGTCGTGACGCGAGGAGGAGAGAGAGGAGTCATAGATAGAGAGCCCGGACGAGGACGCGCAAGGGGCCCCCGGATGGAGGCCGGACGCGTCAGCGCGGCGGACCGCGCGCGCGTTAGGGAGCGCGACGCTAGAGTAGGGCGTACTGCGGCGGGCCGCCTCCGTAGACCTACCCGGTTGGCGAGGCCCGGTCGCCTGGCGCGGGGCCGCGCGCCTGGCCGCCGGCGGCTGGCGGCACCAGCCCGCGCTCGATCACGTAGCGGATCAGCTCCGCCTGGGAGCGCAGGCCCAGCTTGGCCAGCCCGTTGCCCCGGTGCGTCTCGACGGTGCGCGGGCTCAGGAACAGGCGCTCCGCGATCTCGGGGGCCGTCCGGCCCTCGGCGACCAGGTGCAACACCTCGCGCTCGCGCGGGCTGAGCGTGTCGTAGCGGTCCCGGACGGCCGGGCGCGCGCCGGCGGCGGGGTCCGCCAGCCCGGCGCTGAGGAACCGGCCCCCGCCCCGGACGGCGGGCAGCGCGGCCACCAGGTCCTCGACGCCCGACTCCTTGAGCACGTAGCCCGCCGCCCCGGCCCGGAGCGCCTGGGCCACGTAGGCCTCGTGGTTGTGCATCGAGAGCACCACCACGGACGTCTCCGGCGACCGGCCGCGGGCGCGGCGCGTGACCTCGATCCCGTCCAGGCTGGGCATGGCCAGGTCCACCACGAGCACGTCGGGCCGGTGCCGCGCGACCAGCTCCACCGCGCGGGCGCCGTCGCCCGTCTCGGCGACGACCTCGACGCCGGGCTCGGCGCCGAGCAGCGCCCGGAAGCCCTGGCGCACGATCTGGTGGTCGTCGGCGAGGACGACGCGCAGGGGGCTCATGGCTGGTCCGGCCGTGGGGTGACGGGCAGCGAGACGGTGACGCGCGTGCCGGCGCCGGGCTCGGAGGTCACCTCGCAGGTGCCGCCGGCCAGGCCGGCGCGTTCGCGCATCCCCGCCAGCCCGCCCGAGTCGGCCTCGGCGACGCGGTCGGTGTCGAACCCGCGGCCCTCGTCCACGACGTGGAGCGCCAGCCGGTCGGGGTCGCGGTGGCACAGCACCTGCACCCGGTCGGCACCGGCGTGGCGGGCCACGTTGGTCAGCGCCTCCTGGACCACCCGGTAGGCCGCCGTCTCGACGGCGGGCGAGAACCGGTCGCCGTCGGAGACCTCGGACCGGAAGTCGACCGCGATGCCGGTGCGCGCGGCGAACCGGTCGGCCAGCTGGCGGAGCGCCGGCGCCAGCCCCAGGTCGTCGAGCAGGCTCGGCCGGAGCTCGAGCGACAGGCCGCGCACCGTCTCGGTGGCCGTGCGGACGAGCGCCTGGGCGTCGGCGAGCGCGGGGGACCCGGCCGGCAAGGCCCGGCGGATGGTGATCTGGATCATGGTCAGGAGCGCGCCGAGCTCGTCGTGGAGCTCGCGCGCGAGCCGGCGCCGCTCCTGCTCCTCGGCCTGGAGCAGCTGGGCCGAGACCCGGCGCAGCTCGCGCTGGGCCTGGTGGCGGGCCGTCACGTCGGCGGCCATGCTGATGACCAGCCGCCGGCCCCGGGCGTCGCGGCCGAGCGGCGCCGAGCGGAAGGCCCAGACCCGGCTCTCCCCGCTCCGGGTGCGGACGGTGTACTCGCCGTCGTCGACGTGGCCGCCGGCCTGGTAGAGCTGCTGGATGTGGTCGCGGACGACCCGCTGGCGGTCGCCGTAGGCGAGCTGGGTCCACTCGGCGACGGTCGGGACGTCGGCGGCGGCGTAGCCGGTGATCTCGCAGAAGGCCTGGCTCACCTGGAGGATCTCGCCGTCCTCGGCGTGGAGCAGGGCCGGGATCGGGGCCTGGGCGACGGCGCGCTCGAACTGGCTCTCGGCGGCCGGCGGCGCGGCGCGGCACTTGCGCGCCGTCACGTCCGCCACGACGCCCAGCATCCGCCGAGCCCCAGCGCCGTCTCCGTGCCCGAGACCGCCCCGCACCCAGACCCAGCGGCGGGCGCCGTCGGCGCGCACGATCTGGCATTCGACGTCCCAGTCGTGGCCGTCGCGGACGGCCGCCTGGAACGCAGCGTCCACCTCGTCGCGGTCCTCGGTCACGACGTGGTCCAGGAACCGGCGGTACGTCCACTCGGCGGGCGGCTCGGGGTAGCCGAAGATCCGGTCGTGGAGCGGGGACCGGGAGACGGTGCCCCGCTCTACGTCGAGGTCCCACCGCCCCAGACCGGCCACCTCCAGCGCCAGCCGGTCGTCGCCGGGCCCATCGCCGGCTCGGCGACCGGCCCCAGGCCCGACGCGCGGGCGGAAGTCGCGCTCGGGTCCGCCGGCGGTCAGGTCCATCGTGAGGGTCGCATCTGGCCCGGAGCGCCGGTTGTCGAGGGCCGCCGGGCTGAGCGCCTCGGCGGGACTGGCAAAGTAAACGCTCGGGCCACAGCCTTTCTCGCCAGAGCCGCTGGGTGACGGGCCGTCTGGGACGGGCCCGAGCGGCCCTTCCCCCTTTCCGCCGAACCCGTGGGCGCCCGGCGCGTCGCACCCCAGCCCGAGGCTGACCGCCCGCGCCTTTCTTGTCGCTCCGCAGACCATGACGCACCGCATCTTTCTCGTCGAAGACCACCCCGTGATGCGGGAGGCGTACGGGCACCTCCTCGCGGTGGAGCCGGGGCTGGAGCTGTGCGGCGAGTCCGAGACGGCCGAGGAGTTTCTGGACGTCATCGACGACTCCCCGTGCACCTTGGTCGTAACCGACCTGTCGCTGCCGGGGATGGACGGCATCACGCTCGTCGGCGAGATCCGCGCTCGGCGGCCGACGTTGCCCGTGATCGTGATCTCGGCGCACGAGGAGTCGGGCTACCAGGAGCGTGCCAAGCGCGCAGGTGCGCAGGCCTACCTCGTCAAGGGCGACATGGCGGAGCAGCTGGCGCCCACCATCCACCGGGTCATGGACCAAGCGGCCCACTAGCGGCCGGCCGGGGCCGCCGCTAGTTGGTGGCGGCCGGGACCAGGAGCACCTGGGCCCCCTCGCCCTCGGCGGGCTCGACGATCAGGTAGCCGCCGTCGGGGCGCAGCGTCGCGGTCCCGCCGAGGTAGCGCTCCAGCTCCACGGTGCCCGGTTCGCACGCGCGCAGCGTGCAGGCCAACGGCCCCTCGACCGTCAACACGTCGTCGCGGACCGAGTACCGGCCGTTGCAGACGTTGCACGACGCGAGGGTGAGCCCGCCGTCGGGCGCGAACGTGACCCGGTCGCCGTCGCCGCGGAGGACCGTTCCGTCGGCCAGCACCACGCGCTCCAGCGTCCACGAGGAGCCGGGGACGTCGGCGGCCAGCCCCGTGGGGGCCTGGCTGCATCCGGCGGACAGGACGAGGAGAGCGAGGAGCGCGAGACGCACGGCGGGATCGGGGGGACCGCCGGAAACTACTCCGACCGCCGCGCCGGCTGGCGGCCCGCGCCGGCGGAGGGGTTGGGGGCCCGGCGAGCCTCCGATCTGCGCCCTTCCTCCCTACGCCTCGTTGACCTCCCCACGTCTCGTTGACCTCCCCACCTCATCCACCTCTTCTCCTTCCCCCTGTCTCCCGAGCCTCTCCTCCCCGGCTAGCTTTCCGGCCGCCCACCCCGCGCCCCATGATCGACCTCGACCTCCTCCGCGACGACCCCGACCGCGTCCGCCAGTCGATGGAGGCCAAGCGGATCGGCGACCCGGCGACCGTCGACCGCGCGCTCGACCTGGACCGCCAGCGGCGCCGGGCGGTGACGGCGTTGAACGACCTCCAGCGCCGGCAGGGCGAGCTGGGCCGCGAGATCGGGCCGCTGATGAAGGCGGGCCAGCGGGACCAGGCCGCGCCGCTCGTCGAGCAGTCGAACGCCGTCAAAGCCCAGGTCAAAGAGCACGAGGAGACGGTCCGCCAGCTGGACGCGGACCTACGGGCGGCGATGCTGGAGATCCCCAACACGCTCCACCCCAGCGTGCCCGTCGGCGGCGAGGACGCCAACCGGATTGAGCACGAGTGGGGCGCCAAGCCCACGTTCGACTTCGAGCCGCTCCCCCACTGGGAGATCGCCGAGCGGCACGGGCTGGTGGACTTCGAGCGCGGCGCCAAGGTCACCGGCGCCGGCTTCCCGTTTTACATGGGCAAGGGCGCCCGGCTGCAACGCGCGCTGATCGGCTTGTTTTTGGATCTGGCGGGCGAGGCGGGCTACACCGAAGTCGAGGCGCCGATCCTAGTCAACGAGGCGTCGGGGATCGGCACGGGCCAGCTCCCCGACAAGGAGGGCCAGATGTACCACGTCACCGGCGACGACCTCTACCTCGTGCCCACCGCCGAGGTGCCGCTCACCAACCTCCACCGCGACGAGACCCTGGACGCCGGCTCGCTCCCGGTCCTGTACTGCGGCTACACGCCGTGCTTCCGCCGCGAGGCCGGCAGCTACGGCAAGGACGTGCGCGGGCTCAACCGGCTCCACCAGTTCGACAAGGTGGAGCTGGTCCGGTTCGTGCGGCCGGAGGAGAGCTACGAGCACCTGGAGGCGCTGCTGGCGGACGCCGAGCGCGCGGTCGAGGCGCTGGGGCTCCCCTACCGCCGGCTCACCTTGGCGTCCGGTGACCTGGGCGTGACCCAGGCCAAGACCTACGACCTGGAGGTCTGGAGCGCCGGGCAGCAGCGGTGGCTGGAGGTCTCGTCGGTGTCCAACTTCGAGGCGTTCCAGGCGCGGCGCGCCAACGTCCGGTTCCGGCCCGAGGAGGGCGCCAAGCCCGAGTTCGTCCACACCCTGAACGGCTCCGGCCTGGCGCTGCCGCGCATCGTGGCGGCGCTCTTGGAGAACGGCCAGCAGGCCGACGGCTCGGTCGTGCTCCCGCCCCGGCTGGCCCAGGCCGCCGGCTTCGACCGGATCGGCTAGCCACGGCGACCGCCAGCGGGACGCCTCGCTTGCCCGTACGGTGTCGAGGCCCGGGTCCCCGCCGCGCGCGCGCCGCGCCGGCTGGCGGCGGTGCTCGGCGGTGGGACGTGGGTGAGTCCCCGCGGCGGGCCACGTATGGCGGGGCTCCAGACCGGCCGCGCCGTCCGGCAGCCAGCGGTCCCGCTTTGCCGCCCCCTTTCGAGCGGGCTGCCAGGCCGCACCGCTGGCGATGCGCGCCTCATCGCCTTTGCGGAGCGGGCCGCCAGCCGGAGGGCCGGGCGCCGTAGCTCCTCAGCTGGGAGGCCGCTGTGTTCGGCGTGTTTAGGAGTTCTGGCGCCAGCGCGGAGAAAAATTATGACTCAGGATTTTCCTGACTACCCGCGGCCGCGGCCTCCGCTTTCCTCGCTTGACACGTCCGGCAGTGCGGCGGCGGATATTCGCTGATTGGTGTCCAGTGTGGGACCTGAGAGGCTGCTCGCCCCGAAATCGAGGCCCGCCCGCAATCCTCGGCCTGGCTCGTTGGGGGCCGCGAGCTCCCGCGCCGCCCGTTCCCTGTTCAACCAATGACCGTTTACCTGTTTAGACAGGAACACTTACGCACCCGCAAACGGAGTAGATCGATTGAAGAATTGGGGAGAGGACACTATTATGAAGGACCGACCAACCTCTGAGCGGGCTCACAGCCGCTGCCCACCGTCACCCCCGACGCCGGGTTCGCGGACGCTCTTGTGAAACGGGCCGACCGTCAGAGGCCACCATCCGGCTCCCCAACCCAACCTCCTGGCATGAGACCTTCCGCTACGCCCCGATGGGCGGCCTTTATAGCCCTCGCCCTCACCCTCCTCTTAATATCCCCCTCTGGCCACGCGCAGTCGCAGGCCACCTTGAGCCCGCAGGCTGAAGCGGCCCAGAAGGCCGCCGTCGCGGGCCAGATCCACGTCAAGCTGACGCCCCAGGCACAGCAGCAGGTCGCCCTCCGCCGATCGGGCACGACGACGTCCGCCACCGTCCCGGGCCTGAGCCAGCTCAACGCCCAGTACGGGGCGACGACGATGCGGCGGCTCTTCCGCCCCGCTGGCCGTCACGAGGCCCGCCACGCGCAGTGGGGGCTCGACCGCTGGTACGTGGTCGACTTTAACGGGCCAGTCGACCCCCAGACCGCGGTGGCCGCCTACTCGGCGAACCCCGACGTCGAGGTCGCCGAGCGCAAGCTCGAGAAGCAGCTCCTCGGCGTGCGCCGCACGCTTGAGGACCCGCCCGACGACCCGCTCTACCAGTACCAGTGGCACTACGACAACGACGGCACGCTGACGGACTACGCCATCGCCGACGCCGACATTGACGCCCCGGAGGCGTGGGCGCTGGAGACGGGGATGCCCGACGTGGTCGTCCAGATCATCGACTCGGGGATCGACTCCGACCACCCCGACATCGTCGACAACCTCTGGGTCAACGAGGGCGAGGACGCCAACGGCAACGGGGTGTTCGACAACTTCCCCGCCGCCGACGGCGGCGACCTCAACGGCGTCGACGACGACAACAACGGCTTCGTCGACGACATCATCGGCTACAACCACGCCGACGACGTCTCGGTCCCGGAGGCCATCACCTCCGGCAGCCACGGCACGCACACGGCCGGCACGGTCGCCGCGCGCACCAACAACGGCACCGGCGTCGCAGGCGTGGCCGGCGGCGACGGCACGCCCAACAGCGGCGCCCGCCTGATGATCTCCCAGACGTTCGGGAACGTCGACATCGACGGCTTCGCCGAGGCGACGGTCTACGCCGCCGACAACGGGGCCGTGATCTCGAGCAACAGCTGGGGCTACACCCAGCCCGGTGCGTTCGAGCAGTCCGTGCTCGACGCCATCGACTACTTCACCGCCAACGCGGGCGGCGACGACGCCCCGGTCGACGGGGGCCTGTACGTGGCCGCGGCCGGCAACTCCGGCTCTGACCAGGAGTGGTACCCCGGCTTCTACGAGCCCTCGCTGGCGGTCTCGTCGCTGGGCATCGCGTTCCAGCGGTCGCTCTTCAACCCGACCGCGTCGTCCAACTTCGGGACCTGGGTGGACGTCGCCGGCCCCGGCGGCGACTTCTTCACCAACGGCGACGCCCTCGAAGGCGTCGTGAGCACCGTGGTCGCGGGCGACGGCGGGTTCCAAGGCGACCCCAACTACGACTCCTACCAGGGCACCTCGATGGCGACCCCCCACGTGGCCGGCATCGCCGCGCTCGTGGCGTCCTACGAGTTCCGCCAGGGCAACACGCTGTCGCAGGCCCAGCTCCGGGCGCGCGTCGCCAGCCCGACGACGACCAAGGAGATCGACGAGTACAACCCCGGCTACGAGGGCCAGCTCGGCGTCGGCCTGGCGAGCGCCTTCCTAGCCATCACCAATCCCGACGCCGACGGCACCCCGCCGGACGCCATCACCGACCTCTCGGTCGATGACATCATCGGCAACGCCGTCGAGCTGTCGTTCACGGTGCCCGAGGACTCCGAGGCCCCGGCCCCGGACCCCGATCCCGACCCCGACGGCGTGGGGCTCATGCGCGTGACGGGCCTCGAGCTCCGCTACAGCACCGAGCCGATCACCGACGACAACTTCGACGACGCCTTCCTGGCCGAGCTCGAGCTCGACGGCCCGCCCGTGGCGGGCGAGGAGATCGAGGTGATCATCGAGAACCTCTCGTACAACGAGACCTACTACTTCGCCGTCAAGTCGACCGACCGGTTCGGCAACGTGAGCGCGATCTCGAACGTGGTCTCGGCCACGACCGGAGGCGCGCCGTTCTCCGTCGAGCCGACCGCGTTCGACATCGAGCTCGAGTCCGGTGACGAGACCTCGCGCGAGCTGACGATCTCCAACGAGAGCGCCCGCAACATCGAGTTCGACATCGAGATCGTGGGCAGCGCGTCGGTGGAAGTCGACTTTATCCCGCCGGGCCTGACGGGCGACAAGCTGATCCAGTGGAACCTCGCCAACGAGCGGGCCTGGGCCGGCGACTACCCCCGAGGCACGGAGGCCGACAGTCCGTACGAGGTCGACCCCCGTGGGACGCAGGCGACCCCCCGGTTGTCGGCCGACCGGCCGCAGCCGTTCGCGGCTCTGAGCAACATCCCGGCCGCGTCGTACAACCTGTTCTTCCAGGAAGAGGGGTACGGCACGTTCGACCTCGGGACCCCGGGCGACTGGGACCTCCTCAACGGGTCGACGCCGGAGATCTTCGCCGCCGACTACGTCCGCGGCGTCGACGACCGGATCTTCGCCTACCGCCGTCCCGCCAACGTGTTCGGCAGCATCGACGCCAACACGGGCGAGTTCACCGACATCGGTGACGGGTGGGACCAGGCCGGATTCCCGCTCGACCTCACGGGCGACCTCACGACGGGCGACCTCTACGCGTGGACGTCCGAGAACGAGGTGTACCGGGTCGACCGGTTCACCGGCGAGAGCGAGCTCGTTGTCGCGGTGCCGGACGGCGTCGGCGTCAACGCGGTCACCATCGACGACCAGGGGGTCATGTACGGCCTCGACGTGCTCGCTGACGAGATCGTCACGATCGACATCGAGACCGGCGACGTCGAGGTGGTCGGGCCCATCGGGTACGACGCCAACTTTGTCCAAGGGATGGACTTCGACCCGACCTCGGGCCGGATCTACCTCTCGGCCTACAACGTCGGCGCCCCGTTCGGCGAGCGCGCTGAGCTCCGGATCGCCAGCCGCGAGGACGGGAACACCGTGCTCGTCGGCAAGATCAACGGCGACGGCTACGGCGAGTACTCGTTCCTCGCGGTCCCCGGCGAAGGGTTCGTCACCACGAACCTGATCGGGGTCACGCTGCGGCCGGGCCGGAGCGTCGACGTCGACGTCACGTTCAACGCCGAGCTCCTGCTGGCGGGCGTGTACAACGCGGCGATCCGTGTGGCGGCCAACGGCCTGCCCGGCGATCCCGCCGTCGACGTGCCGATCCAGCTCACCGTCACCGGCGATCCCATCGCCGGCGTGGAGCCGGACTCGCTCGACTTTGGCGACGTGTTCCTCAACGACACCGAGACCCGCTCGTTCACCGTCTCCAACACCGGCGTCGATGACCTCGAGGTCACCGGCATCACGGTCGACGACGACGCGTTCGAGGTCGTGGGCACGCTCGATGGGGAGACCAGCTTCTCGCTGGAGCCCAACGAGAGCCAGACCGTGGCCGTCGAGTTCAACCCGACGGAGCTTGGCGAGCAGACGGCCACCGTGACGGTGGCCACCAACGACCCCGCCAACGCGAACCTCACCGTAGAGCTGGTCGGTGTCGGCATCCCGGCCCCGGAGATCGCCGTCGACCCGACGGAGTTCGACCTCCAGGCGTTCTCGGGTCAGACCTACACCCGGACGTTCGAGATCTCGAACACCGGGGGTAGCCCGCTGACCTACATGATCACCGAGCAGGCCGAGGCCCCGCTCGCCGTCGAGCCCGTCACCCTCTTTAGTGAGGACTTCGAGGACGGATTCCCCGAGGACTGGGTGGTGGCCACCGACGGCGACCCCGCGGTCACGTGGCAGCTCGCGAGCGACACCAACCGGCCCACGGACCCGAACTACGCCAGCAGCGGCAACGCGGCCATGGCGGACAGTGACGGCCCCCAGGGCCCTGGTGACCCGGCGTACGACACCCAGATGTGGACGCCGGAGCTCACGCTCGACGGGGACGACTACACCCTCGACTACACGGTCAACTTCAACGCGTTCTTGTCCAACAACTTCCTCGACGTCGACATCACGACCGACGGCGGTGAGACCTGGACGACCATGATCCAGTACGACGAGGACACGTGCGCCGGGAGCTGCTTCGGCACCCCCAGCGGCGTGGCCGAGTCGATCCCGCTCGACGGGTTCGTCGGTGAGGACGAGTCCTTCCGCGTCCGGTGGCACTACTACACCACCAACGACGACGGCTGGGACTACTGGGCCGTGGTCGACGACGTCGCCATCGTGCGCAACGTCGAGTGGCTCTCGGTCGCCCCCTCCGTGGGTGAGGTCGCGCCGGGCGAGTCGGACACGATCACGCTGACCATCGACGCCGACTTGCCCGAGGGCGAGTACAGCGCGACGCTGCTGGTCACCTCGAACGACCCGACCTCCGCAGGCGAGTTCGTCGAGATCGACCTCACGGTCATCGAGTCGATCTCGGTCGACCCGACGCCGGGCGAGGACGACCAGGAGGTCAACCCCAACGAGGAGTTCCTGGTGCCGATCACGGTGGCCAGCCTGGACGACCTCGGCGTGGAGTCCTACCAGTTCACGCTCTCGTTCGACGAGGACCTGCTGGAGCCGCTCGGGATCGTGACCGACGGCACGCTGAGCGAGGGGACGTCCTCCTCGGTCAACACCAGCGTGCCCGGCGAGATCACCGTGGCCGTCGCCGAAGGCGCGGACGCGTCGACCGCCAGCGCGAGCCCGGTCCTGTTCACCATCGAGCCGATGGACATCGAGGGGGACGACCCCGTCCTGGTCTACGTCTCGTTCCGTGCCAAGGAGATGTTGGGTGAGACCGACCTCACGTTCGACTCCTTCCAGTTCAACGAGGGCGAGCCCCCGGTGACTGGCGGCGTCGGCAGCGTGGCCGTGGTCCCGCTCTACGGCGACGTGTCGCTGAACCTGGAGATCTCCAGCTTCGACGCCTCCCTCGTGCTCGACGCGGTCGTCGGCGCGGTGGACCTCAACGACGCCGCGGAGGAAGCGGCCGACGTGAGCGGCAACGGCGACATCTCGGCGCTCGACGCCTCGCTCATCCTGCGCTTCGCCGTGGGTGACCTGTCGTGCTTCCCGGTGGAGCCGGACTGCGGCTCGTCGGCTCCGGCTCTTGCGGCTCGCGCCGTGGCGGGCGGCTCGGGCGAAGGCCTGGCGCTCACCGAGGACTTGGCCTGGGGGACTCCCTCCGCGGCCAAGGCCACGCCGGGCGTCGACGTGAGCGGTCAGATGAGCGTCCCGCTCGTCTTCAACGGCTCCGGCTCGGTGTACGCCGTCGACCTCGCGGTCGATGTCGACCCGGCCCAGGCGTCGGTGGCGGCCCTTGAGGCCTCGCTGCCGGCGGGCTGGATCTCGGCCCACCGGGTCGAGGACGGCGTGCTGCGGATCGCCCTCTCGGGGTCGACGCCGCTGCCGGCCGGTACCGTGGCCTCGGTCACGCTCCAGCGCGTCTCGCCCAACAGCGCGGTCGCGCTGGGCGGCCAGGCCCGCTTCGACGAGGCGTCGCCGCTCCGGATGGCGTCGATCTCGGCCGAGGAGCTGCCGCTGGCGTTCGCGCTGCGCGGGAACTACCCGAACCCGACGACGGGCGCGGGGACGATCTCGCTGGACCTCCCCGAGGACGCCGCCGTCCGGATGGAGCTCTACGACGCGATCGGCCGCCGGGTGATGACGGTCCAGGAGGACATGACGGCTGGCTCCGGCCAGACGCTCACGTTCTCCGGTAGCTCGCTCCCGTCCGGCGTCTACGTCTACCGCGTGTTCGCGGAGACGAGCGCGGGCACGGAGACGGCCGCCGGTCGGATGACAATCGTCCGGTAGCGCCGGCGACCTCCCTCCCTGAGGGACTCCCTGTCGGGGCGTGCAGCGATCCTCGTTGCACGCCCCGACTCTCGTTTGCCCCCTTTGGCGGGTCGCCATCCCCTAGGTTGGCCCCGGCCCGTTCCACCACCACTCCCCGTTATGCGTGTTCTCCTCCTTGCCCTCCTGGCGCTCGCCGCCAGCGCGACCGCCGCCGCCCAGGACCCCATCCCGATCTCACTGCCTGACACTCTTATCTATGTTGAGCCTGGAGACGTTGCGACAACCTCCATTAGCATACCCGTCTTTATCGGAACTGACGTGACGGGTCGGGGCATTCAATCTGCAGACATCGAGATCGGGTTTGACCCAGCAGTGATATCGCTGACTTCCGCTGTAAGGGGAAGCTTAGTTCCTAGCAGTTGCCTAATCGACGACAACGCAACTTCAGGACAGATCGATGTTGGCGTAGTGTGCAGATCCACTGGAGGACCCGGCACGTTCGTCATCCTTCAAGGCACGCTCGTCTCACAGGGCGCGACTGCTCTCACATTTCTCGATGACAGCCCGTTCAACGAGGGCCGGGTCCCTGCCGAGGTTTCTAACGGCAGTCTCACAATCGTAACCGACCCCAACCCTAACCTCGGCGCCATCGGCGACCAGACGATGGAAGAGGACGGGACCGAAATCGTCCAGTTCACGCTGAGCGACCAGGACACGCCACTGGAGGCCATCACCGTCACGGCCGCCAGCGGGTCGACGGCCGTGGTGCCCGACGACGGGCTGGCGGTCGGCCTGTGCGAGGGCGAGGACGCGACGAGCCCGTGCCGGACGCTGACGATCTCGCCCGCGCCGGACGCCAGCGGCACCACCACGATCACGCTCACCGCCGACGACAACGACGACGCGCGAGGAGACAACACCTCGACCAGCTTCTCGCTCACCGTCACGCCCGTCAACGACGCGCCCAGAGTCGCGAACGCGGTCGGGGACCAGGCGGCGCCGGCCGGGAGCGACCCCATCGAGATCGACCTGGCCGACGTGTTCACCGACATCGACGACGACGACGCGTCGCTCCAGTACGCCGCGCAGTCGAGCGACACCGAGACGGCCACGGTCACGGTCAGCGGGTCCGTCGCCTCGGTCACGCCCGTCCGTATGGGCACGGCCACCGTGACGCTCCAGGCCACCGACGGCGGCGGCCTGACGGGCGAGACCACGTTCGTGCTGGCGGTGGGCTTCGGCGTGGCCACCGACCCCGACGCGCCGGCCGTGTTCGCCACGCACGGCAGCGCCCCCAACCCCGCCACCTCGACGGCCCACATCCTGGTGGACCTCCCGACGGCCTCCGAGGTCCAGGTGGAGATGTACGACACCGTGGGGCGGCGCGTGCTCGACGTGAGCAGCCGGCTCGCCGCCGGCGTGGGCCTCCGGGTGCCGCTCCAGCTCGGCGCCCTCCCGGCGGGCGTCTACGTGTACCGCGTCACCGCCCAGCTCGGCGGGAGCCCCCAGTCTGCCGCCGGCCGCGTGGTGGTGGCCCGCTAGCCAGCGAGCCTGCAGGTCCGTGGTCCGTAGCGTGGTGGCTGCGGGACCACGCCGCGGGACGTGGAAGCAGCGACGACTGCGTAGAGGTGGCCACCGGCCCGCCGGCAGGTCACGCGCAGAGCCGCGGACGGGCTCTCCGCCGCGCGGTGCCGGAGCCGACGGGTCCGCGCCCTGCGTGTTCGGTCGGCACAAGAGCGTTCGGACGGCTCGGCTCCCGCTTCGTCGGCCGCGCACGCGCTGACGACGGTAGGTAGCGCCCGGCCCCTACCAGCGCGCACGCAGGGCCGCGCGATCTCCGGGGCGGAACGTCTGCCCCCTCCGCGCTACCGACGGGCTCGGCACCAGACAAGAGAGCGCCCGCCCCGGCACGAAGCCAGAGCGGGCGCTCTCTTACGATCGTCCCGCTGGCGGACGGGCTCCGCCAGCGGGTCGGCGCTTAGTCACGGCGCCGGCCGCGACCGCGGCCGCGGCCGCCGCCGTCGTCGTTGCGGTTGCTCCGCTCCTCGCGGCGCTTGGCCATCGCCTCCTTCTCCTCCTCGGTCGGCTCCGCCAGGAACGGCTTGCGGCTCACGCGGAGCTTGCCGCCGTCGCGGATCTCGATCAGCTGGACCTCCAGCTTGTCGCCGACCTGCGTCACGTCGGACGGGTCGTTGACGTAGCCGTGGGCCATCTCCGAGACGTGGAGCATGGCCTCCTTGCCCGGCATGATCTCCAGGATCGCGCCGAACGGGAGCATGTTCTTGACCGTCCCGGTGTAGTTCTCACCGACCTCGGGCTGGGTCACGATGCCCTTGATGATCTCCACGGCGCCGTAGGCGGCGTCCATGTTCGGGGCGGCCACGGTGACGTAGCCCTTGCCGTCGCGCTCGTCGATGTCGATCGACGCGCCCGTATCGGCCTGGATGCCCTTGATGATCTTGCCGCCCGGCCCGATGATGGCGCCGATAAAGTCCTGGTCGATCACGACCTGGATCAGACGCGGGGCCGAGGGCGAGATGTCCTCGCGCGGCTCCGCGATCGTCTTGGCCATCTCGGCCAGGATGTGCTGGCGGCCGGCCTTCGCCTGCTCCAGCGCCTCACGCATGGTCGACATCTGGAGCCCGTCGATCTTGATGTCCATCTGGCAGGCCGTGATGCCGTCCTCGGTGCCACAGAGCTTAAAGTCCATGTCGCCCAAGTGGTCCTCGGTGCCCAGGATGTCGCTCAGGATCGCGATCTTGTCGTCCGACTTGATCAGGCCCATCGCGATGCCCGCGACCGGCTTGTCCAGCGGGACGCCCGCGGCCATCAGCGCCATCGAGCCGCCGCAGACCGACGCCATCGACGAGGAGCCGTTGGACTCCAGCACGTCCGAGATGATGCGGACGGTGTACGGGAAGTCCTGCTCGCTCGGCATCACCTTGGCGAGCGCGCGCTCGGCCAGCATGCCGTGCCCGATCTCGCGGCGGCTCGGGCCGCGCAAGAACTTGGTCTCGCCCACCGAGAACGGCGGGAAGCTGTAGTGGAGGTAGAACCGCTTGTCGGTCTGGTCGAACACCTGGTCGACGGCCTGGACGTCGCGGCCGGTGCCCAGCGTCACCATGACGAGCGTCTGGGTCTCGCCGCGCGTGAACACGGCCGAGCCGTGGACGCGGGGGAGGTAGTCCACCTCGGTCCAGATGTCGCGGATCTCGTCGGTCTTGCGGCCATCCAAGCGGCGGCCCTCGTCCAGGATCATCTCGCGCATCACGCGCGACTCGGCCTCCTTGAACGCCTCCTTGTAGTCCTTGCGGCCGTAGCCGTCGCCGTCGTCGTCAGCACGGCCGGTCACGGTGTCCACCGCGTCCTCGACGGCCGCCAGCGCGGCGTTGTCGGAGTGGCTGAACACGTCGTCCAGCATCGCGTCGCGGATCTCGCGGATGCCGCCGTAGAAGCTCTCCTTGGAGTAGTCCTTTTTGCGCAGGTGCTTGTCGACGTCGTCCTTGATCAGGCCGTAGACCTTGTCGACCAGCTCAGAGTCGGCGGCGACGGTCTCGTACTCCATCTCCGCCGGGGCGCCGTTCTTCTTGTCGCGCGCCTTGACGAACTCGCCGATGCCGGCGACGATGGTCTGGATCGCGTCGAACCCGAACTCCAGGGCGGCGACCATGTCGTCCTCGGAGATCTCGTCCATCTCGCCCTCGACCATCGAGATCGCGTCGGCCTTGCCGGCCACGATCAGGTCGAGGTCGGACTCGGCGCGCTGCTCGCCGGTCGGGAACAGGACGAACTCGCCGTCGACGCGGCCGACGCGGACGTGGGCGGTCGGGCCGTCGAACGGGCTGCCCGAGAGCGACAGCGCCGCCGAGGAGCCGATGCCGGCCACGACGTCGGCGTCGATCTCGGGGTCGGCCGAGAGAACGTAGTTCAGGACCTGGACCTCGTTGCGGAAGCCGTCGGGGAAGAGCGGCCGGATGGTCCGGTCGATCAGGCGAGACGTGAGCGTCTCCTTGTCGGTCGGCCGGGCCTCGCGCTTGAAGAAGCCGCCGGGGAAGGCGCCGCGGGCGCTGAACCGCTCGCGGTAGTCGACGGTGAGCGGGAAGAACGACTGGCCCTCCCGAATGGAGGAGTCGGTGACGGCCGTCGAGAGGACGACCGTGTCGCCCAGGCGGGTGACGACGGCGCCGTCGGCCTGCTTGGCCAGCTTGCCGGTCTCGATCGTCAGCGTCTTGCCGCCGACCTCGATGGTCTGGGTGATTGCGTTGGGGGCTGCCATGTGTGGCGTGGGGTGCGAGGCCGGGTCTTGTTCGGGCCTCTGATGAGTGCGGGCGGGTCCTGGCCTGGAATCCGTTCTCCCCAGCGCCGGCGGCTGGCGGCCGCGACGGGCGGGGCGCCGCGGGCGCCGGGGAGAACCGATCCGGGCGGCGGGCCGCTCGCGGAAAGGCCGTCCAGGGAGGCCGCCAGCCGGCGGGCCTGAACGAGACGCGGCGGCGCTGGTGGGCGCCGCCGCATGCGTTTACCGGCGGAGGCCGAGCTCGGCCACGATCGCGCGGTAGCGGTCGATGTGGTTCTCGCGCAGGTACGCGAGCAGCCGGCGCCGCTTGCCGACCAGCTTCAGCAGGCCCAGCCGGGACGAGTGGTCCTTGACGTGGGTCTTGAGGTGGTCGGTCAGCTCGTTGATGCGGGCCGTGAAGATGGCGATCTGGACCTCGGGCTTGCCCGTGTCCTCGCCGCTGGCACCGTGCTGCGTGACGATGCTCTGCTTGTTGTCTTTGGTGATCATGGGATCCTCTGCCGATCTGCGATGCGGGAGAAGACGTGGCTCCCCGGGCGATCGGGTGTGGGGAGGGCCGTCTGTAGAGGCGCCCGGGGTGACGGGGCGCGAGTAGAAAAACTAGCCGGCCCCGCGGGCGTTCGGCCTACCCCGGGACTTCACCGTCGCCCCGCTGGCGGTCGGCGCCAGCGGGACCGCGACCTCCAAGTGGGGGCGTATCGCCATGCGCCCAGGCTCCGGCGTCGGGCGATACGCCCCTACGGCTGGCGGAGAGCCTCGGCGTGTCGCCTTACTACGTCGCCTTACTACAAGGTCGAGTACCCGTAGGGTCATGCCGGTGGCATGACCCCGGAGCGCCGCGGTCGTCACGGCCGTGCCACCGGCATGGCCCCACGTCATCGGCCAAAGAACCAAGGCCCGAAACCCACCGCCAGCCGGACGGGGCCGGGGCAGGCTCGGTACCTTCGACGCACACGACCTCCGACCGCCGATGGCCTCCGACCCCCTCGCCCACTACCCGACCTGGGCGCGCGAGCTCGCCCGCCGCTACTTCACCAAGACGCTCAACCAGTTCATCCTGCACGGCAACGTGCGCGACCTGGTCCCGACCGTCGACGGGCGCGGCCAGACGGCCTACGTCCCGCTGCGGCAGTTCCTGTCCGACGACCTGTTCGCCGGCCGCGACGTCGTCGTGTTCTACGACCGGGCCGACGGCATCCACTTCCAGGACGCCGAGTCCCGGAAAGACTTTAGCCGGGCGCTGAGCGGATACGACTCCATCTTCGGGACCGAGTACGCCCAGAAGATGCCCAAGGACCCCGCGCGCGTGTTCGCGCTCTTGGACAACTACTTCCGCCTGCGGCTGGCGGACGGCAAGCGGATCGCGTGCGTGATCGACTACGCCGAGACCGTGATCCCGATGTCGGAGGCGGCCAGCTACTCCGTCGAGGACCGCTCGGCACTCGTGACGCTCCAAAAGTGGGCCCACGACCCGCTGCTCCTCAAGTCCGACTTTACGCTCGCGCTGATCGCGGAGAACCTGGGCGACCTGTCGCGGGCCTTTATCCAGAGCCCGTACAACGCCGAGCTCGAGATCCTCTTCCCCGACGCCGGCGAGCGCCAGTCGTTCGTGGAGTGGTTCCTGGCCGCCCAGCGCGACGGCCGCGAGCGCTTCGACGCGCTCTCGTCGGTCCCCGACGCTACGCTCGCCCAGAACACGGCCGGCCTGGGCTACGTCCAGCTCCGCTCGATCCTGGCCGACGTGATCGAGAACGAGCGCCCGCTCACGTTCGACACGCTGAGCGCCAAAAAGAAGGAGCTCATCGAGGCCGAGGCGTACGGGCTCTTGGAGTTTGTCGAGACCGACTACTCGCTCGACATGGTCGCCGGCCACGCCGAGGCCAAGGCCCACCTGCGCGCCGCCGCCGAGGCCATCAAGGCCGGCCGGCCCGACGTGATGCCGATGGGCTACCTCGTCTCCGGGCCCGTCGGCACCGGCAAGACGTTCATGGTGACCACGTTCGCGGGCGAGATCGGGATCCCGATGGTCAAGCTCAAGAACTTCCGCTCCCAGTGGCAGGGCGTCACCGAGGGCAACCTCGAAAAGATCCTGACGCTCTTGCGCGCCATGAACCCCGTCGCCGTCATGATCGACGAGGCCGACGCGGCGCTGGGCGACCGCAACGCCCAGGGCGACTCGGGCGTGTCGAGCCGGGTCTTCGGCCAGATCGCCCAGGCCATGTCCGACACCCGCTTCCGGGGCAAGATCATCTGGTTCCTGGTCACGGCCCGGCCGGACCTCATGCCGGTCGACCTCAAGCGCCAGGGCCGCGCCGAGGAGCACATCGGCCTGTTCTACCCGTCGACGCGCGAGGAGCGGCTGGAGCTGTTGGACGTGATGATGCGCAAGACCGGCGTCGAGGTCGAGGTCTCCGAGGTGCCCGAGGCGCTCCTGGACGGCGAGCGGACGTACTCCGGCGCCGACATGGAGGCGCTCCTGACGCGCGCCAAGTTCCGCGCCGCCACGCACGCCCTCGACGGGGGGGCCGCCCCGCTGGCGGAGGTCCCGGGCGGCGACGGGGCGGCCTCCCCGGACGCGCCAGACGGCGGCGGAGACGCGCCGGCAGGCGGCGACGGCCCACGAGGGGCGGACGACGAGGCCGCGCCGAGCCGGACCGTCAGCGTCGTCGCGGAGCCGACGCCGGACGTCGCCGACGCCGGCCGCCAGCCCGGGGCGGGCCCGGGCGAGCGGGCGATCGACCGGGCCGTGCTCCAGGCCGTCGTCGACGACTTCGTGCCGCCGTCGTACCCGCTCCAGGTCGAGCTCCAGAACCTGGTGGCGGTCATGGAGTGCACGAGCCTGTCCATGCTCCCCGAGCGGTTCCAGGGGCTCGACCGCGAGGCGACCGTCCGCCGGGTCGCGGAGCTCAAGCGGCTCGTCGGCGAACGCTAGCTGCGAACGCTAACTGCGGACGCCCGCTCGGCCCGGCGGGGCGCCGGGCTGGGGCGGGGCGCCTACTTCTTGTGGAGCGCCTTGTGCATCTTCTGGTACAGGTCGTAGTTGACCAGGACCGCCTCGGGCTCATTGTTCTTCTGAATCATGATCCCGGTCTTGAGCTCCTTGGCCTGCTCGATGAGCGCCGACGTTTTCGAGCGGAGCTCGGTGACGGTGGCGATGGCCTCGATGCCTTGCGTGCTGTACATGTCCGTGTGGAAAAAGAGAGTGGTCTCGCGTCGGGCGCCGTGTGGTGGAGCGCTCGTGCCCAAACCTAGCCCTTTCTGCGTGCCCTCTCACGCAATCATTTGTCAATAACGGAATGTATCTGGCCCGCGTCACCGGCTCCGTCGTCGCCTCGCAGAAGTCGGCCCGCCTCACGGGCCACCGGCTGCTCACCGTCCGCCCGCTGGCGCTCGACGGCTCCGAGCAGGACGCGGCCGAGGACGTGGCCCTCGACCCGGGCCTGGACGCCGGCCTGGGCGACGCCGTCCTCGTCGCCAAGGAGGGGGCCGTCGTCGCCGACCTCCTGGACCGCCAGCCGGGCGTGGCGCCGACGCCGGCCAACGTGATCGTCGTCGCCGTCGTGGACGACTGGGAGGTGCGGGCGGGCGGGTGAGCAGAGGGGCCCGGGCCCGTGGCGGCGGTCGAACCCGGCCCGGGCCCTGCACGCCTCCCTGCCTCCGCGCCTCCCCTTTCCCCCTGTCTTCAACGCTTACCCGGACCGGCCGCGTGGCGGCGCGGTATCCTGGGGCCCCTCCTCCCCTCTCCAGACATGGCGAACGCATACGACGTCCTCATCATCGGCTCCGGGCCGGGCGGCTACGAGACGGCCATCCGCGCCCACCAGCTCGGGCTCTCGGTGGCCATCGTCGAGAAGAACAAGCTGGGCGGCGTGTGCCTCAACATCGGCTGCATCCCCACCAAGGCGCTGCTCAAGAGCGCGGAGGTGGCCAGCCAGCTGAGCCACATCACGGACTACGGCTTCACCATGCCCGGCGGCGACGGCGCGTCGCTGCCCCAGCCCGACTTCGCGGCCGTCGTCCAGCGCTCGCGCGGCGTGGCGGACAAGATGAACAAGGGCGTCCAGTTCCTCATGAAGAAGAACAAGGTGGACGTGTTCATGGGCAAGGCGACGCTGCTGGGCGGCGGCAAGGTGTCCATCGAGCCGTCGGAGACGATCGACGGCGAGACCGTCGGGGAAGCGGCGGAGATCGAGGCCAAGGCCATCATCGTGGCGACCGGCGCCCGAGCCCGCGAGATCCCGACGCTGCCCGTCGACGACGTCAAGATCATCGACTACAAGCAGGCCATGCTCCAGACCGAGCGGCCGGACTCGATGGTGATCGTCGGCGCCGGCGCCATCGGCGTCGAGTTCGCCTACGTGTACCACCACATGGGCACCGAGGTCACCATCGTCGAGATGCAGGACCGGCTGGTGCCCGTCGAGGACCAGGCGGTCTCGAAGGAGCTCGCCCGCGCCTACAAGAAGATGGGCGTCACGATCATGACCGGCGCCCAGGTGACCAACGTCGACACGTCGGGCGACGGGTGCGCGGTGACGGTCCAGACCGCCAAGGGCGACCAGACGCTCCAGGTGGACCAGGTGCTCTCGGCCGTCGGCGTGGTCGGCAACGTCGAGGGGTTCGGGCTGGACGAGGTGGGCGTGGAGCACGACCGCGGCGCGATCAAGGTGGACACGATGTACCGCACCAACGTCGACGGCATCTACGCCATCGGCGACGTGATCGGCGGGCCGTGGCTGGCGCACGTGGCGAGCCACGAGGGCATCGTCTGCGTCGAGAACATCGCCCACGAGATGGGCAAGGCTGAGCACGCGCCCCACGCGGTCGACTACCTCAACGTGCCCGGCTGCACGTACTGCGTGCCCCAGATCGGGTCGGTCGGCTACACGGAGGCCAAGGCCAAGGAGGCCGGGTTCGACGTGCTCACCGGCACGTTCCCGTTCACCGCCAGCGGCAAGGCCGCCGCCATCGGCGACACGACGGGCTTCGTCAAGGTGGTCGTAGACAAGAAGTACGGCGAGGTCCTCGGCACCCACATCATCTGCCACGACGCGACCGAGATGATCGCCGAGATCGTGACCGCGCGCGCGCTGGAGACGACGGCGACGGAGATCATGGAGGCCATGCACCCGCACCCGACGCTGTCGGAGGCGGTCATGGAGGCGTTCCGCGACGCCTACGGCCAGGCGATCAACGCGTAGCGCCCGCCCGGCTGGCGGTCGCTGCCGGCGCGCACTGGACAACCTGAACGCCCCGCTGGCCGCCGCCGCCAGCGGGGCCGGATGGCGCCGTGGAAGACGGCCTCCTATCTTCGCCGTCTCCACCCCGGCCCTGTCCATGCGTCGATACCGAACGGCCCTGCTTGCTCTCGCGGCCACGTTTTCCCTCGCGGCGTGCTCCGCCCCCTCGGAAACCGCGGCCGAGGAACGTGACGACGACGCCCTCACGTCTGAAGACATCGCGGCGTTCGCCGCCACCAACGGCGGGGCGACGGCGTACGACCTCGTAAACCAGCGCCGGCGCTTCTGGCTCACGACGCGCCGCGCGGGCGACTCGGATACGCCCGTGGTCTACAACGGACCCAACCGTCTCGGGACCGCGGAGGCGCTCCGTCGGATCGATCTCGCCCAGATCGAGCGGATCGAGTACCTCAACCCGCGAGTCGCGCGGAACCGGTATGGGGTAGGAAACCACCCCATAGGGGCGGGAGGGGCCATCCTCGTTTCGTTGAGGGAGGGCCGGCGGCACACGCGCTCCCCGGTCGCCCCGCTGGCGGCGGCCGTCGGCACGTAGGGGAAGGCGGGGGCGCCCCAGCGACCGCCGCCAGCGGGGCGTTCCGCAGACCCGCCGCCCCGCGCTACCGAGCCGCCAGCGCGGGGCGGCGGGCGTAGGCGCCGAGGACCGTGCCCCAGATGCCGACGTTCATCAGGAACGTCAGGACGAGGCCCTTGGGGTCGCCTCCGGCGAGCGGCGGGTTGCCCAGCACCAAAGGCCACCCGACGAGCGCCCAGGCCGTCGGCACGAGCGCCCACAGCCAGGCCTTGGGGATCGTCGGGCGTGGGACCCAGGCGAACGGCAGGCCCCACAGGGTGCCGATCAGCAGGAACAGCGCGCCGCCGAACACGGCCGCCGTCCCCCAGCCGCCTCCGGCGATGGCCTTCCACGAGGCCACGTAGCCGGTCTGAGGAACCACGCCCAGGAGCACCAGCAGCGCGAGCGTGGCGGCGACGGCGAGGGAGCCGAGAAAGGCGCCCGTCAAGGAGGCGCGGACGGTGGGAGTCATGGCGAGCGGTCGGTGGTGTGTCGCCTCAACGAGCGCCGGCCGCGCCCGATCCGCCGGACCCCGGCGCGCGGCCGGCCGTTGCACCGGCCCCTTTTCTCCCCTCCCCCATGTCCAACCCGTCCCCCACCGAGCGCCAGGCGCACATCGACAAGCTGGCCGAGCTGATCGAAGACATCCACATCTGCATGCTGACGACCGTCGACACCGACGGCAAGCCCTGGAGCCGGCCGATGGGCGTCCAGGAGGTCGGGTTCGGCGGCGACCTGTGGTTCTTTACCCGGGACGACTCCGAAAAGGTGGAGCACATCGAGCGCAACCGCAAGGTCGGCGTCGCCTTCGCGCACCCCGGCCGGCAGGACTACGTGACGATGGCCGGCACGGCGCTGATCGTCAAGGACAAGCGGAAGGAGGAGGAGCTGTGGTCGAAGCCGCTCGAAGCCTGGTTCCCGAAGGGCCTCGACGACCCGCACCTGCGGCTGATCAAGGTCGAGGTCGAGCGCGCCGAGTACTGGGACTCCCCGTCGAGCCCCATCGTCTACGGCCTGGGCTTCCTCAAGTCCAAGATCACCGGCGAGCCGGCCAGAGACGTCGGCGAGAACGAGAAGGTCGACCTGGGCTAGCGCCTCGCCCGGCTGGCGGACCGCGTCAGCCGGGCGACGGCGCCGGGTCGAACAGGATCCGGCCACTCGGGTCCACCTCGACCGTCGCGCCGGCCGGCACCGCCAGCCGGCCCCGGCCGGCCGGCATCTCGACGCGCTGGGGCCGGCCGTCGACCGCCACCTCGACGGGCACGTCGAACACGGCGTCGCCGGCTGCGGGCGGCACGAGCCACCGGAGCGTCACGGCGTCCGGCTGGCGGTCCACCTGCAGGCGCGGGATCTCGGGCTGGCGGACGTAGACCTCGAACACGCCGGACAGGTCGCGGTCGGCGGCGCGCGAGAAGGCCGACACCACGTCGGCGGTCGAGACGAACCGGGCCTGGCGGCCGTCGACCACGGACTCGGCCTCGGGCGTCGGGTACAGGATCGAGCGCATGGCCCCGAGAAAGCGCTCGTCGTCGCCGACCAGGTAGCGCAACGTGTGGATGACCCAGCCGCCCTTGTAGTAGATGTCGAGGTTGCCGCCGCCGTCGGGAAGCTGGTACACCTGCTGCGTCGTGCGCGTGGGGCGCGGCGCGAGCGGGATCACGTTGTTGTAGCCGCCGCGCGTGCGGGCGAGGTAGGCGAGGTACGCCCGGTCGGCCGCCTCCGCCCCGCCGCGCCGGCGGGCGACGTCCTCGGCGCGAAGCGCCTCGGCGTAGTTGGCGAACGACTCGTGGATCCAGAAGTCGCGCCAGTCGGAGGCCGAGGCGAGGTTGGCCCACCACTCGTGCGCCAGCTCGTGGAAGTGGAGAAAGTCGAACCCGAACTCGTTGTCCTCGAAGTCGGCGCCGTAGGCGATCAGCGACTGGTGCTCCATGCCCAGGTAGGGCGTGTGCAGGACCGCGTAGCCGTCGGCGCGCCACGGGTACGGGCCGAAGGTGCGCTCCAGGAAATCCAAATCCTCCAGCAAGCTCGGGAACTGGCGGCGGGCGTCGGCGGCGCGCTCGGGGAGCACGAAGAACGGCACGGTCGCCGTGTAGCCGACGGGGCTGGCGTACTCGGCCTCGACGGTCTCATACGGGCCGATGCCGAACGAGACGCCGTAGTTGTTGATGGGCTGGGACACGAACCAACGCTCGGTCGCCGTGCCGTCGCCGTGGTCCGTCCGCCCCTCCCAGACGCCGTTCGAGATCGCGCGCAGATCGGACGGAACGGTCAGCGCCACGCGGACGGAGTCGGCCCGGTCGGACGGATGATCTTTGACCGGCCACCACAGATCCGCGCCCTGCACCTGGCAGCTGACGGCGACCCAGGGCTGGCCGTCGGCGGCCTCGGCCCAGGTAAAGCCGCCGTCCCAGGGCGGGCGCGGCGCCACGCGCGGGGCGCCGCCGTAGGCGATCCTCAGGCGCAGCCCTTGGCCCGGCTGGACCGTCCGCGCCAGCAAGACGCGCAGCCGGTTCCCGGTCCGCTCGAACTGGCGCGGCAGCGCCACCTCGCTCCCGTCCTCGAGGATCCCGACCTCCTCGACCGACGCCACCGCCAGCGGGGCGTCGAGGTCCAGCAAGACGGCCGCCGTCGGCTGGACGACGCGGGCCTCCATCGTCAGCGTCCCGTCGATGGTCCGGGTCTCGGGGTGGACGGCGACGGCCAAGTCGTAGTAGGTCGCGTCGAAGGCGGCCTGCTCCGGCTCCAGCGGCAGGCCGGAGTCGTTGGGCGGGAGCGGCAGGGGCGGGGCCGCCGGCTGGGCCACCGCCGCGCTGGCGGCGAGGACGGAGAGAGCGAGGAGACGGCGCATGGTCGCAGAAAAAGCTTGGACGTAATGTCGCCTCGTCCGATCTGCGTATCCAGCGATGCGCCTCTACTTAACGATGGCGCCCGGCTCACCGTCGGTCGTGACCAGGAGGAGCCGGCCGTCGCGGTCCTCGGCGAACAGGATCATGCCGTTGCTCTCCAGCCCGCGGATCGTGCGCGGCTTGAGGTTGGCGACGACCACCACGCGCTGGCCCAGCAGGTCTTCGGGGGCCAGGTGCTCGCGCACGCCCGACAGGACCTGGCGCGTCTCGAAGCCCAGGTCCACGTCGAAGCGCAGCAGCTTGTCGGCGTTGGGGTGCGGCTCGGCGGCGACGATGCGGCCGACGCGCATGTCTAGCGGCGCGAACTGGTCGAACACGATCTCGTCGGCGAGGGGCGCGTAGGGCGTCTCGGGCTCGGCAGCCTCCGCCCCGCTGGCGGTCGTGGTCGGCGACTCGGGACTCGCGTTGGCGGCGCGCGTGCGGAGCAGCTCGCGCTGGGCCTCGACGGCCTCGTCCTCGACCTTCTCCACCAAGATGCCGGGCGTGCCCAGGGCGTGGCCCGGCTCCAAGAGCGGGCGCCCGGCGTCGTCCCAGCCCAGGCCGTCGGTCCCGGCCCGCTCCGACGAGCGGACGCCCTCCAGGTTCAGCATCTCGCGCAGCCGGCCGGCGACGCCGGGCACGACCGGCTCCAGCAGGATCCCCAGCCCGGCGCAGACCTGGAGCGCGACCGCGATCGTGTTGCGCATGGCCTGCTCGTCCGTCTTGCGCGTCTTCCACGGCTCGGTCTCCTGGAGGTACTGGTTGCCCAGCCGCGCGATCTGGACCGTCTGGGCCACGGCGTCGCGCAGCCGCACGTCTTGGTACGCCCGCCCGATCTCGGCCGGCGCCGCCGCCAGCGCCGCGAGCATCTGGCGGTCGGCGTCGGACGGGCCGACCAGTTCGGGGACGGCGTTGTCGCAGAACCGCTCGGCAAACGTCAAGGCCCGGTTGCAGAAGTTGCCCACCACGTCGGCCAACTCGCTGTTGACGCGGTTCTGGAAGTCGGCCCAGGTAAAGTCGGCGTCCTTGGTCTCGGGCAGGCCGACCGCCAGCGCGTAGCGGAGTGGGTCCGCGTCGAAGGCGGCCAGGGCCTCGTCGGCCCAGACGGCCCAGCCGCGCGACGTCGAGAGCTTGCGGCCCTCCAGGTTCAGGAACTCGTTGGCCGGCACGTTGGACGGCAGCACGAACGGACGGTCGGGCTGGGCCGCGTTGCCTGCGGCGTCCGCCGCGCGGTTGGCGGCCATCAGCGTGGCCGGGAACACCAGGCAGTGGAAGACGATGTTGTCCTTGCCGATAAAGTGCACCAGCTCGGGCTCGGTCCCGTCGGGGTGGACCTGCCAGTAGCGGCGCCACCGCTCGGCGTCGCCCTCTGCCTCGGCCCATTCTTTGGTCATGGAGACGTAGCCGATGGGCGCGTCGAACCAGACGTAGAGCACCTTGCCGTCGGTCTCGCCGTCCACGCCGGGCGGCACGGGCACGCCCCAGTCGAGGTCGCGCGTCATGGCGCGGTCGCTCAGGCCGCCATCGAGCCAGCTCCGCACCTGGCCCAGCACGTTGGGCTTCCACTCCTTGGTGCCGATCCACTCCGCCAGCTGGGGCTGCATCTCGCCCAGCGGCAGGAACCAGTGCGTCGTCTCGCGTCGCTCGGGGCGCGCGCCGGACAGCGTGGACGAGGGCTCGATGAGGTCGTCGGGCGCCAGCGTGGAGCCGCAGTTTTCGCACTGGTCGCCATACGCCTTGTCGTAGCCGCAGACCGGGCACGTGCCGACGACGAACCGGTCGGCCAGGAAGAGCCCGGCCTCGGGGTCGTAGAGCTGGGTCGAGGTTTGGCGCACGAACCCGCCGGCGGCCTCGATGGAGCGGAACAGACTCTGGCTCGTCTCGCGGTGCGTCTGGGAGGTCGTCCGGCCGTACACGTCGAACGCGATGCCGAAGCCGGCGAAGGCCTCTTTCAGCTCGGCGTGGTAGCGGTCCACGATTGCCTGGGGCGAGGTCTCCTCCTGGCGCGCCCGGATGGCGATGGCCGCCCCGTGCTCGTCGGAGCCGCACACCCAGACCACGTCGCGCCCGGCCAGCCGCTGCTGGCGGACGTAGAGGTCGGCCGGGAGGTAGGCGCCGGCCAGGTGGCCGAGGTGGAGCGGCCCGTTGGCGTAGGGCAGCGCGGAGGTGACGAGGAGCGGGCGGTCGGGCATGGGCGTGGAGGCGGACGGTGCAAGATCGCCCCCGCGGCCCGGCGCGTGCCCGCCTCGGCCTCGGTCCCCGCGGGGGCCGTCTCGCTCGCGGACGCCGCCAGCGGGGCGTCTCACAACGTCGCCGGTCGTCAACACGTGGGCCGGACGGAACGGTATCGTTCCATCGCGCCTCGTTGTGGGGCCGGCCCTTTCCCGAGGCGCCGACGTTGGCCTGCGCCCGCCGCACCCCCGCTCCCGCCATGCGCATCGCTTTCATCGGACTCGTCGTCTTGGCCTGCGCCGCCGCTCCGGCCCAGGCGCAGGAGGCGCCGGCTCGGCCCAGCCTCCGCTCCACGTTCGTCGTCCCGTCGATGCCCGGCGAGGCCGTGCGCGTGACCATTTATGCGCGCCGTCCGCCCCAGCGAGGCCGGCTGTCGCGGCGCTACCGCGGCCTGCGCGCCGACCGTAGCGCCCCGGCCGTTCCCCGCGTGGTCCGGGCCCGGCCGGTCGAGCGGACCTTTTCGACGCCGCAGCACGCGTTCGTCAAGCGCGGCGGCTCGTTCTACCAGGTGCTCCCGCGCCAGCCCGAGCGCGAGTAGCTGGCGGCGGCCGTCAGCGAGGCGGGTCCGCGCTAGGCGTCGGCGCCGTACTTGACGGAGCAGCCGTAGGGCTGGGTCGTGGCCGGGTCCGCCGGGCGGCCGTCGGCGAGCGCCGCCAGCGCGAGGTCGACGTAGCGCGTGGCCCCGTCGAGGTCGGCGGTGTCCGTCGTCGGGCGGTCGTCGATGGCCCCGTTGTAGACCACGCGGCCGTCGGGGCCGATCACGAACATGTGGGGCGTCGTCTTGGCCTCGTAGGCGCGCCCGACGCGGCCCGTCGGGTCGAGCAGCACGGCCAGCGAGCGGCTGCCCTCGTCGGCGGTGCGCGCGTCCATCTCGGCCGGCGAGAAGTGGCCCTGCTCGCCGGGCGCCGAGGACACGACCGAGAGCCAGACCACGCCGTCGGCCGCGGCCTCTCGCTGGAGCGCCTGCATCGCCCCGCCGCCGTAGTGCTTGCCGACGTAGGGGCAGTCGTAGTTGAGCCACTCCAGCACGACCGTCTGGCCGCGGTAGTCGGCCAGCGACCGCTCCGTCCCGTCGGTCGCCGTCAGCGTGAACGCGGGCGCGAGGGCGCCGGGCGTGGGCGCCTCAGCCGCTTCTGCCGCCGTCTCCGTGGGGGTGGCGGATCCGGCGGCCGGGGTCTCAGGGGCGTCGGCACAGGCCGTCAGCGCGACGAGGGAGGACAGGAGGAGCAGTCGCATGGCGTGGATCTCTGTCGGGAGTAGAGGGCTCGGTAGGGGCGTATTGTACTACGCCGGCACGGTGACGGCCCCGTCACTCGCGGCTGGCGACGGGCGCCGCCAGCGCGTCGAGGGCGTCGAGGACCATCCCGGTGGTGAGGACCTCGGGCAGCAGCACCGGCGCCGCGTCGCCGCCGGGGTACAACACGTAGAGCGGCACGCCGCTCCGGCCGAACGACGCCAGCGCGTCGGTGATGGCCGGGTCCTCCGTCGTCCAGTCGGCGCGGACGGTGGTCACGCCGCGCGCGGCGAACGCGTCGCGGACCGCCGGCCGGTGCAGGACCGTCTTTTTGTTGACCTGGCACGTTAGGCACCAGGCCGCCGTAAAGTCAACGAACACGGGAGTCCCCTCCGCCACCAACGTCTGGACCTGGTCGGCGTCCCAGTCGTGCCACTCGCCGGACGCGGGGGCCGATTGGCGAAAGCCGCCGCCGCTCCGGCCGCTGCCGTCCATCCCGCCGCTGGCGACGACCACCAGCGAGACGGCCGCCGCCACCACGACGATGGCGAACGCCCGCGCCGTGGTCCGCGCGCGGCGAGTCGTGTGCGACGGCCACCGCCCCCACGTCCAGGCCGCCAGCCCGAGCAGCACCAAGGCCAGCAGCAGCCCCGCCGCGGCGTCGAGGCCTGCCTGGAGCCCGAACACCCAGACCAGCCACACGGCCGTCGCGAACAACGGGAAGGCCAGCCCCTGCTTCAGCGTCTCCATCCACGGGCCGGGCCGGGGCAGCCGGCGCACCCACGCCGGCCGGAACGACAGCACCACGTAGGGCATCGCCATCCCGACGCCCAGCGTCGCGAACACCAAGAGCGCCAGCGCGGCCGGCTGGGCGATGGCGTAGCCCAGCGCCGCGCCCATGAACGGGGCCGTGCAGGGCGTCGCCACGATCACGGCGAGCACGCCCGACAGGAAGGCGCCGCTCAGCCCCTCGCCGCGGTCCAACCGCCCGCCCGCGGAGGCCACGCCCTCCCCTAGCGAAAAGACGCCCAGCAGGTTCAGCGCGAGCGCCACCATCAGCGCCGCCAGCCCGGCGACGACCGGCGGGCTCTGGAGCTGGAAGCCCCACCCCAGCCCGGCGCCGGCCGCGCGGAGCGCCAGCAGCCCGCCCGCGAGCGCCAGGAACGACAGCACCACGCCGGCGCCGAACGCCAGCCCCGACGCCCGGAGCTGGGCCGGCGAGTCCTCGCGGCCGTTGACGAACCCGAGCACCTTGATCCCCAGGATCGGGAACACGCACGGCATCAGGTTGAGGACGATGCCGCCGGCGAACGCGAACAACAGCGCCGACCACAGCCCGATCCCCGACCCGGCCGGCCCGCTCGCGGAGGCGACGGGCGCCGCGTCGGAGGCCACCGGCAGGTCCAGGGTGACGGCCGAGCCGTCGGTCTTGAGCACGCCCGCCAGCCGGCCGGCCACGCCGGCGGCGTAGTCGGACGCCGCCAGGCGGACGGCCCAGGCGTCGCCCTCGCGCTGGAACGCCTGCTCGGCCCCGTGGTCGAGGACGCCGGCCTGGTCCACGAAAAAGTGCGCGCCGTCGAGCGACACGCCGGCCGGCGGCTGGACCGTCATCAGGTACCCGCCCTCCGCGGTCATGGCCGACGCCGTCCAGCCATCGGGCGCGCCGGGCAGCGCCGCGCGCGCGGCGTCCAACGCCCCCGTCGTCACCGTCTCCCCGACCGGGACCGCCAGCGCGACGGTCTGCCGCGCCGGGATGCACACGTCGGCGCAGATCAGCCACCGCGCCTGGGCCGTGATCTCCACCGGGCCACTCGCCGCGTCGTCGGTCTGGACGCGCGTTAGGAACGACGACGTGCCGCTGTGGGCGTAGGTCGTCAGGCCGGCCTCGTCGTAGAGCGAGGGCGTCGGGAACCGGAGCGGGCCGGCCTGGCCCCCGCTGACCGCCCACTCCGCCGAGACCGGCTGGCCGGCGTCGCCGGGGTTGGTCCAGTAGATGTGCCACCCGGGCTCGGCCGTGATCTCGAGCGCCAGGTCGAAGGCGTCGCCCGGCGCCACGCTCGCGACGCCGGCCACCAGGCGGGCGTCCGAGTGCGGGCTCGTGTCGTCGCTGGCGACCTGCGCCCCGGCGGTTTGCGGCCCGGCGACCACAGGCCCGGCAGCCTGGCCGCTGGCGGTCGGCACGAGCGCCGCGCTCGCGAGCGCCGCCAGCGCGTAGGCGACGGCGCCAGTCAACGCAGCGAGCGACGAGAAGACAGAGAACGGGCGGCGTCGCATGGGCACAAGAAACGGACGGACAGCCAGAACGCCCACCGCGGGCGCGGGGTCTGCCGACGCGCCGGATTCGCACGCGCTTACGAACCTCCCCGGACCGGCTTGGTACCACGACTCCTGTTTCTCCCCCCGACACGACGCCACATGGCCGACCGCCGCGACGCCGACGCCCTCCAGTCCCAGATCCTCTCGCTGCTCCAGAAGCACCCCGAGAAGGCCTACCGCGCCAAAGAAATCTCGCGCGCGCTCAACGTCACCAACCAGGGCCGGTACCAGACGCTGCTCGACGTGGTGGACGGGCTCCGCGACGCGGGCACCGTCGAGTCGGTCAAGGGCGGCCGCGTCCAGCACCGCCAGCCGCGCAACGAGGCCGTCGGCACGCTGTCAGTCTCGCCCCAGGGCTTCGGCTTCGTCAAGGCGGACAACGACGAGGAGTACTTCCTCCGCCTGCGGCGGATGGGGACGGCGCTCCACGGCGACCGCGTCCGGGTGGCGCTGGCGGCCGAGACCAAGAACCGGCCGGCCGACCAAAAGCGCGAGGCCGAGGTGATCGAGGTCGTCCAGCGCAACCTGACCCAGACCGTCGGCTCGTTCTCGACCACGGGCAAGTCGGGCTGGGTGGTCCCGGACGACAAGCGGATCACGCACGACGTCTACGTCGCCAGCGACGCCTGGAACGGGGCCACGCCGGGCGACAAGGTGGTCGTCTCCATCGACGACTGGCGGGACCCGAAGGCGGCGCCCGAGGGCACGATCCAGTCGGTCATCGGCCGGACCGGCGACCCCGGCGTCGACGTGCTGGCGCTGGCGCTCGCGCACGGCGCGCCCTCCGACTTCCCCAAAAAGGTCGAGGCCGACGCCGACAAGATCACCGACGGCATCACCAAAAAGGAGATCGCCCGGCGCCTCGACCTCCGCGACGCGCCCGTGTTCACCATCGACCCGGCCGACGCCAAGGACTTCGACGACGCCATCCACACGCGCGACCTGGGCGGCGGCATGATCGAGGTCGGCGTCCACATCGCCGACGTGAGCCACTACGTCAAGGAGGGCGGTGCCATCGACCAGGAGGCCTACGACCGCGCGACGAGCACCTACCTCGTCGACCGCGTGATCCCGATGCTCCCCGAGGTCCTCTCCAACGGCGTCTGCTCGCTGCGCCCCAACGAGGACAAGCTGGCCTACAGCTGCATCATGAACGTCGACGGCGGCGGCAACGTCCACTCGTGGGAGATCAAGGAGACGGTGATCCACAGCAAGCACCGCTTTGCCTACGAGGACGCCCAGGCGGTGATCGACGGCGCCGACCACGAGATGAAGGACGAGGTCCTGAGAGCCGCCGAGCTCGCGCGCACGCTGACGGGCAAACGGATGTCGGAGGGGGCCATCGACTTCGACGTCCCCGAGGTCCGCATCCGGTTGGACGACCAGGGCCACCCGGTCGACGTCTACGAGAAAGAGCGCCAGGAGGCCAACCGCTTGATCGAGGAGCTGATGCTGCTCGCCAACCGCTCGGTCGCCATCGAGGCCGACGACCGCGAGGTCCCGTTCCTGTACCGCATCCACGACCAGCCCGACCGCGAGCGCATCCAGGCCCTGGCGGACTACGTCCGGACGTTCGGGTACAAGCTGCCGCACACCGAGGGGAAGGTCGTCCGCTCCGAGTTGAACGACTTGCTCAAGGAGGTCAAGGGCACGCCCGAGGCGCCGGTGATCGAGCAGGCCTCGATCCGGTCGATGTCGAAGGCCGTCTACTCGCCCGACAACATCGGCCACTACGGGCTCGGGTTCGAGTACTACGCCCACTTTACGAGCCCCATCCGCCGCTACCCGGACCTGATCGCGCACCGCATCTTGAAGCGGATGCAGGACCAGCAGCCAGGCAAGATCCCGTCGCACGAGGCCCTAGAGGAGATGGGCGAGCACTGCTCAGCGCGCGAAAAGCAGGCGACCGAGGCCGAGCGCGAGTCGATCAAGCTGAAGCAGGTCGAGTACGCCGCCGACCACCTGGGCGACGAGTTCGACGGCGTGGTGGTGGGCGTGACGCGGTTCGGCGTCTTTGTCCAGATGTCGAAGCTCTTGGTCGAGGGGCTGGTCCACGTCCGCGGGATGGACGGCTACTGGGAGTACGACGAGCGGCGCTACGTGCTGGCCAACCGGGGCCAGGGGCTCCGTATCCGCGTGGGCGACTTGTGCAAGGTCAAGATCGAGGCGGCCAACCCCGAGACGCGCAAGGTGGACCTGGCCTTTGTCACCATGCCCCACCGCCCCGGCCAAGAGCCGGGCGCCCCGTCCAAGGACGCCGCCAGCGGCTCGCGCAGCAAGGCCAAGGACCGGCGCGGCAAGCGCAAGACGCGCGGCGCCCAGCGCACCGGCAAGGGCAAGCGCCGCTAGCGCCGTGCCCGGCTGGCGGAGCGGTTCCGCCAGCCGGCCGAGCGGCCCACCGGGCAAATCGAGCGCGAGGGACCGAGTACGGCCGGGGCCCCGCTGCGGCCGCTGGCGGTCGTCGGCGCGGGTGGTCTCGGCGGGCCGGGTCTCCGCCGGCGCGCGCGGCGGCCTAGCGACCGGGAGCCTAGCGACTCAGAGCGGGCGACCTGTGCGCCCGCCTCTCCCGCGGATCTCGCGCTCAGCGGCAGGTCGAGTAGCGTCCGGGGCCGCACGACCGCGCCGATTGTGAGCGGGCCAGCGCGGGCTGGGGCGCTCCCCGGCGTGGTGGCGCATCTGGCTACGCCACCACGCCGGGGCGACGGAAGATGGCGTGGACGCGGCCCGCCTCCTCGGCCGGCGCCTCCGCCGTTGCCAGACCGGCCGCGTGCGCGGCCTCGACCAGCCCCGCTCCGTCGGCGACCTCCACCCAGACCCAGCCCCCCGGGCGGAGCACGCGGCCGGCCTCCGCGAGCGCGCCCGCTAGCCGCTGGCGGGTGACGCCGGCGAGCACGACCCAGTCGGCCGACGCGTCGGGCGCGGTCAGCCCGTCCGGCGCGGCGTGGGTGACACGGCGGGCCGCCTCGGCGTCGCCCAGCACCGCCGCCAGCCGCTCGCGGGCCGGGCCGGCGTCGCCGTCGGTCGAGGCCTGGACGTCGAAGCCCAGGCGCGCGAGGGCGTCCAGGTGGCGGCCGTCGTCGCAGGCGGCGTCCACCACGCGGGCGCCGGGGGCGACGGCGGCTAGGGTGCGGAGCAGGTGGGCCGACGGCGCCACTACGCGGCCGAGCGGCAGCCGTGGGAGCCTTCCGCGACCGGCTCCGGCGCGCCGTCGGTCTCGTCGCGCCACACGCGGGTGGGCATGGCGCGGTCGCAGACCGGGCATGGGACCCAGCCCTCCGCCTCGCCCTCGAACGCGTCGTCGTTCGCCAGGTCGTCGGCGGCCCCGGGGTCGTTCCGGGCCACCTCGGCCCCGCCCGGCGGCGTCGACGCCAGCCCGTCGCCGCCGGCCATCACGTCGGGCGCCACGTGCGTCCCGACGCACTCCGCCAGCGCGTCCATCAGCAGCGGGTGGACGTTGAGGCCGTTGGTCACCTCGAAGCGCTGGATGCCCTCGCCGGCCGCCACGGCGCGGGCCGTCACGTCGAGGTCGAACGCCGTGTCGACGCGGTCGGACAGGAACGAGACGGGGACGACCAGCACCGACGTCGCGCCGTCGTCGGCCAGGTCGGCCAGGCCGTCGCTCAGGCGCGGCCCCAGGCTGCCGCCGGAGCCCAGCGGGTCCAGGAACGCGACCGCGCTCGTCCGGTCCTCGTCGCGCGCCGCCAGCACGGCGCGGACGGTGGCCTGGACGTGGCAGCAGTACGGGTCGTCCAGGCGGGTCAGGTGGCGGCGCGAGGCGCCGTGGGCCGCGAACAGGATCGGGACCTGGCCTCGCGACTCGCGCGAGAACCGCTGGAGCCCCTCGTCGATCCGCTCGTTGAGCGCGGCCACCAGTTTGGGGTGCGTAGCGTACTCGGCGACCAACGTCGTGGGCGCCTCGACGGGGCCGTGGGCCTGCCAGTAGGCCAACGCCGAGCCGGCCATCGAGGCCGAGAAGTGGGGCTGGAGCGGGAGCAGCACCACCTTGGTCACGCCGTCGTCGGCCATCCGCTGGCGGGCGGTCTCCATCGACGGGTCGCCGTGGCGCATGGCGACGTAGGTGCAGAACGTGGCGCCGGTCGCGGTCCCGAAGCGGTCGTTGAGCCGGCGCTGGAGGGCCGAGGCCTGCTCCGAGACGTGGCGTCGCAGCGGGCTCACGCCGCCGATCATCTCGAACGAGCGCTTGAGCGCGCGGCCGAGCCGGCGGGCGTAGTAGCGGGCCGCCTGGCGGCGGAAGACGCGCGGCACCCGGAGCTCGACCTCGACCGGGTCCAGGAGCCGGCTCTCCAGGAACGGGACCACCTCGTCGGGCCGGAGCGGGCCGCCCAGCTCCATCATCACCACGCCGACCACGTCGCCGGCGGCGACATCGACCGGGCCCTGCTCGAAGGCCTCGCCGGTCAGGACGGCGCGGTCGAGGCGGACGGTGCGGAGGAACTCAAGCGGCGACATGCAGCAGAGAGAGTGGACAGAGTCTGGGAGAAACCCCTCAGACGCAGGTCCAATTAACTCCTTCCCCGCCAGGCGGATGTCGGATGTCGTTGAAGACTGGGGCGCACGGGGCAGATTTACGCGGGCTCCACACCGCCGCGCTGCGGCATCCCGCCCGCGCTCACGGTGAGCCTACCGGCCCCCGACGGGGAACTCGATCGAGAGCACGCCGGGGTACCGGATCTGCCCGAACTCCGTGTTGATCGACGGCCGGGCGTCGAGCCGGACCGTCTGGCGCTGGCTCTCGGCGCCGGCCAGGTTGCCCACCAGCTGGGCGAGGTCGCCGGCGTTGCGGCCGAAGAACCGCACCAGGTCCAGCTCCATCTCGATGGGCAAGTCGACGGCCGTGCCGGGCGGGATCCGGCGGTCGTCGTTGTAGACGCCCGAGACGGTCTCGGTGCCGTCCAGGAACAGCGTCCAGTCGAGCGAGACCAGCTGGGCCACGACCGGGTTGTCGGCGGGGTTCTCGGCGCCCACGTGGAGCGTGAACCGGAGCGGCACCTCGCCGCGCGCCGCCGCCGTTCCCAGCCGCGCGATGTCCGCCGGGCCGAGCTGGCCGCCGCGGCTCAGCCGGTCCAGGTCCACGCCCGCCACCAGGCCGTTGGATAGCCGGTCGAGCTCGAAGTCGACCGACCGCAGCGCGGCGATCTGTTGGATCGTGGTGCAGCCCGGGACGGCGAGCAGGAGGCCCAGGAGGGCGACGGCGAGAGGGACGGTTCGGCGCATGAGGGATCGGGGGCGGGGGTGTGGGGTACGTCGAGGGCCTCTCGAAGTGCCGCCACCCGCTCGCCTCAAGTCACGTGCCAACGCACCCCATCGTCGTCGTCGTCCACGACCTCCGCTCGGCGCACAACGTCGGGTCCGTGTTCCGCACGGCCGACTCCGCCGGGCTGGCGGGCGTGGTGCTCACCGGGTTCACGCCGACGCCGGAGCACCGGGGCGTGCTCAAGACGGCGCTGGGCGCCCAGGACGCCGTCCCCTGGCGCCACGCCGAGGACGTCCACCACGCGTTGGCGTCGCTCCGGGCGGACGGCTACTCGGTCGCCGCGCTGGAGCGGACGCCGGGGGCCGTGACGCCGGGCGAGGTCCCGGCCGCCGCGTTCCCGCTGGCGCTCGTGCTCGGCAACGAGGTCCAGGGCGTCCCGTCCGACGTGCTGGACGCCGCCGACCGCGTGGTCGGGCTGCCCCAGTACGGCGTCAAGGCGTCGCTCAACGTGTCGGTCGCTTTCGGCGTCGCCGCCTACGGGCTCGTGGAGCGGTTCCGGTCGCTGGGCCCGTAGCGCACCCCGGCACGGCTCGCGGCCGGCACGGCGCCCGCCCACACCGGCACGGCGCCCGCCCACACCGGCCGCCAGCACCGGCCGCCAGCGGGGCGCGCCGGATCCGACGGGCCGGCGGTCGCGTTGGCCGGTCTCTCCCCTACCGCCCTATGCTGATTCGTCCCGGCCGCTCCAGCGGCAACCTGATCGACCGCCGCGGCAAGGGCGGCGGAGGCCGCGCCGGCTTCGGCATCGGCGGGCTCGTGCTGCTGCTGGTCGGCGCGTACTTCGGCCTCGACCTGCGCGGGGTGGTCGGCGGAGGGGGCGCCAGCACGGCGGGGCCTGTCAACGAGCAGCCCGTCGAGATCCCCCAAGACGAGAGCGCCCAGTTTGTCGACGCGGTGCTGGTGGAGACCGAGAACGTCTGGGGCGAGATCTACCGCGGCGCCGGTGAGAGCTACCCCGAGCCCAACCTCGTCCTCTACACCGGCAGCACCCCGACCGCGTGCGGCTACGGCCAGGCCGCCACGGGCCCGTTCTACTGCCCCGGCGACCGGACGGTCTACATCGACCTGTCGTTTTTCCAGCAGCTCCAGCGGATGGGCGCCGAGGGCGACTTCGCGGTCGCCTACGTGATCGCCCACGAGATCGGGCACCACGTCCAGAACGTCGAGGGGCTGCTCGGCCGGAGCCGCTCCAACGCCATGTCGGTCCAGACCGAGCTCCAGGCCGACTGCCTGGCGGGCATCTGGACCCACCACGCCAGCGACGAGCGAGGCCGCGTCGAGCTCAACGAGGCCGACATCGAGTCGGGCATCTCGGCCGCCGCGGCCGTCGGCGACGACTCGATCCAGCGCGGGGCCGGCCAGGCCGTCCGGCCGGAGAGCTTTACCCACGGCTCCTCGCGCCAGCGCGTCGACGCCTTTCTGACCGGCTACCGCAGCGGCGACGTCCGCGCCTGCTTCGGCTAGCGCGGCGCCGGGCCTTCGGGGGCGTCGGCCCAGGCGACGGCCAGCCACAGCCGGCCCTCGCGCCCGAACGCGACCCGCCAGCCGCCCGCGCCGCTGGCGGCCGTCGCCAGGCCCCGGTCGGGCGGCGCGCGGCGGGCCTGCGCGTGCTGGAACGACGGCTCGTCGAGCGCGAGCCGGACGGACCGCCCCCCGGCCCGGAAGCCCGTCCGCTGGGCCTTGAGGACGGCCTCCTTCAACGTCCAGAGCAGCGTCTGGGCGTCGTCGGTGGGGCCGCCCAGCGCGTCGAGCAGCGGGCGCTCGTCGGGCCGTAGGATCCTCGTCCACAGGTCGGGCCGGCGCGGCCCGACGCGCTCCAGGTCCACGCCCACCGGCCCGTCGGCGACGGCCGCCAGCGCGGCGGCGGGCCCGGTCCGGCCGGTGTGGGCGATGGACACGTGGGCGCCCGGGATCTCGGGCGCGCCGTCCTCCCCGACGCCCAGGTCCACGTCGGCCGGCGCCACCCCCAAGCGCCGCGCCGCCAGCGCCCGCGCCGCGGCCCGCCCCAGCACGAACTGGCGGCGGCGGGCGTCGTGGCCGAAGCCCGCCAGCCGAGCGCGCTCGGACGCCGAGAGCACGGCCGGGTCGACGGCGCCGGCGCCCACCAAACGGGCCGAGAGGCCGGGCGGGAACGACCACGCGCCCGGGTCGAGGTCGGTCATGTGGAGGGGACGGGCGGCCGACCCGGCGGCGGCGCGCAAAAAGAGGAGTGCGGATAGGGCAGACGTACCAGGGACCTCCTGACCCGTGGCGTAGTTTACGGTGTTCCCGCCCTGGCTCCCATGTGTGCGCTCCCGTTGACCTCTCTCCCTAAGCCCTCCGCCCCGGCGCCCGTGCAGCGGGTGTGCGACACGTTCTCGGACTTTGTCGCCTCCTACCGCGAGCGCCTCGGGCACCTGTTCGGCACGCGCCACGACGCCGACCGGGCCGGGCCGGACCGCGGCGTGGCGCCGTTCGTGATCCACCGCTTCCGCGACGTCGACCCGATGTCGGTCTACGTGCCCGAGGCCTACGGCGGGCGCGGCGGCTCCATCGGCCACAGCATGACCATGCTGGAGGAGACGAGCTACCACTCGCTCCCGCTCAGCCTGATCCTGGGCATCAACGGCGGCCTGTTCTTGCAGCCGGTGGCGAAGTACGGCTCGGCCGAGGCCAAGGAGCGCGTCCTGACGTCGATCATCGACGACAAGAAGTTCGCCGGCCTGATGATCACCGAGCCCGACTACGGCTCCGACGCGCTGTCGATGGAGACCGGCTGGCGCGACACCGGCCGCGGCACCATCCAGATCAACGGGACCAAGCACTGGGCCGGGCTCACCGGCTGGGCCGACTACTGGCTGCTCACCGCCCGCCCGCGCACGAGCGACGGCGGCCTGCGCCGCGACGTCGACTTCTTCATCTCCGACAGCAACGCGCCGGGCCAGGCCGTGATGGTCGAGGAGCTCTACCCCACCATCGGGCTCAAGATGATCCCCTACGGCCGCAACCGGGTCGACGTGGAGGTGCCGGCGTCGTCGCGGCTGGAGCCCCGCTCGACGGGCGTCAAGATGATGCTCGACGTCCTGCACCGCAGCCGGCTCCAGATCCCCGGCATGGGCATGGGCTACCTCCGCCGCGTGTTCGACGAGGCGCTGGACCACGCGCGCGAGCGGTTCGTGGGCGGCAAGGCCCTCGTCGACTACGACCAGGTCAAGGCCCGGCTGGCCCGGCTGCAGTCGTTCGTGACCGGCACGGCGGCCATGTGCATGGAGACGTCGGAGACGGCCGGCGTCGACCGCGACCTGTTCGGGGACGGGCTCAAGGCCAACGCCTTCAAGACCGTCGTGACCGACTGGATGCAGGAGGCGGCCCAGTCGTTCGTCCAGCTCTCCGGCGGCCAGGGCTTCCGCGAGGACCACCGCGCCGGGCGCGCGCTGGTGGACTCGCGGCCGTACCAGATCTTCGAGGGCTCCAACGACATCCTGTACCAGCAGATCACGGAGTCGGTGATGAAGGCGATGCGCCGGGTCAAGGAGGCCGATCTGGGCACCTACCTTCGCACCGAGCCGCTGACGGCGCGCGCGGCCACCACGTTCGGCGACGCGCTGTCGTTCGACGTCGACTGGGCCATGCCCCAGCGCAAGCTCGTGGACCTGGGCCGGGCCATCGGCCGGATCGTGACGATGGAGATGACCATCGAGATGGGCGAGCGCGGCTTCCAGCCGGAGCTGATCCACAACATGCTCGACGAGACGCGCGCCGAGGTCCGCGGCATCCTGGAGACCTACCGCGCCGGCGGCCTGACGGCGCTGGTGGAGGACGCGGGCGCCCCGGCCTGGCTGTCGACCGTCCGCTCGTGACGTCCCGGCCGGGCGCCCGAGCTGACGGGCTGGCGGCGTCCGCCAGCGGCACGGGCCGGCCGGACGCCACCGAATACGCCGAGTTCTACGCCGGTTACGTCGCGGCCGTACCGGGCGACGACCTCGCCGGCGCGCTCCGCCAGTCGGGGCTGGCGGCGGCCGTCCGAGAGCTAGACCCGGCGCTGGCGACGCACGCCTACGCGCCGGGCAAGTGGACGGTGGCCCAGGTGGTCCAGCACGTGATCGACACCGAGCGGATCTTCCAGACGCGCGTGCTCCGGATCGCGCGCGGCGACCGGGCGCCGCTGCCGGGCTTCGACCAGGACCCGTACGTGGCCGCCGCGGCTCCCCGCCCGCTGGCGCCTCTGGCCGACGAGCTCGACCGGCTGCGCGCCTCGACGGTGGACCTGGTCGCCTCGCTGTCGGACGCGGACCTCTTGCGCACCGGGACCGCCAGCGGGGCGCCGGTGAGCGCTCGGGCGGCGGCGTGGATCATCGCGGGGCATGAGCGACATCATTGGGGTGTGCTGCGGGAGCGATATCTTTCGGCGTAGCTTGCGCTTAGGCACCTCCACCCACAGACCGCTATGAGACGACTTGCCGCCCTCAGCCTGTTTGTGGTCACTGCTGTCGCCGGCTCGGCCCAGGAGGCCGTCGGCTACGACGAGTACGCTCGACTTCCTCGGCAGGAACAGGTCCGCGTGTTCAACGAGATCACTCCAGAGGCCAAGGCCGCTATCGTTCAGACCCACGTAAACCGGTGGCTGGCGGTGAACCGAGCGCGCCTGAGCGCAGAACAGGTCGTTGCCGTCGAGGAGATGGTCTCTTGGATCCGTCCTGAGCTCTACGACGACGTGGACCGCGAGGCAGAGCAAACCCAGGCGATGAAACGGGCTGAGCGTCTTTTGGAGGTTCTTCCCCGGGAGGACGTGAGGCGGGCGTTCGGAGAGCCTGGAGCGCCCGGGAACTACATCCCGCCACCAAACGAGGAGTAAAACCCTCGTGCGCGGGGCTGGCGGACCCGTCCTGCGGGTCGGACGCAGGGTACCGGCACCGCTAAGTCCAGCGCTCCTGCGCTGGCCACGGCTGGCGGCTCGCGCTGCCGAGCGCTCCGGCCCGGACCGCTAGCGCGCGGCGTCGCGCGACTGCTGCGGCCGGTTCCGCTCCGGGACCTTGGCCGCCCACTCGGGGTAGCCGGCCCATGCGCTACACGTCCCGCCTGCCCGTCCCCGTCTCGGCCGCCGACCTGTTCCGCTGGCACCGACGGCCGGGCGCCTTCCAGCGCCTGACGCCGCCCTGGCAGCCCGTCTCGCTGCGCCAGCACGACGGCATCCGCGACGGCGACCGCGCGGTGATCCACCTCGGCCCCGACGCGGTCGGGATCGACTGGACGGCCGAGCACAGCGGCTATGACGACGGCTGCCTCGACGGCGGCGGCGCCTGCCAGTTCGAGGACACGCAGGTCTCGGGGCCGTTCCGGTCGTGGCACCACGTCCACCGGATGATTCCAGAGCCGGACGGCTCGGTGCTGGAGGACGACGTCACATTCCACCTGCCGCTGGCGGCCGTCTCCGACGCCGTGGGCGGGCGGCTGGCCTTGGGCCAGATCGAGCGGATGTTCGCCTACCGGCACCGTGTCACGCACGAGGACCTGCGCCGCCATAGCGAAGCCAGCGCGGCGCCGATGACCGTCGCCATCACGGGCGCCAGCGGGATGATCGGCCAGGCGCTGACGGCGTTCTTGCAGGGCGGCGGCCACCGCGTCGTGCGCATGGTGCGGAGCCGGGCGGAGGTGGGCCGCCGGGGGCCCCAGGACCGCGCCGTCTTTTGGAACGTGGACCAGGGCGAGGTCGACGTCGACGCGCTGGCGGACGCCGCGCCCGACGCCGTCGTCCACCTGGCCGGCGAGCCGGTCACGTCGCTGAACGGGACGGCCCAGGCGCGGCGCCGGATCTGGGAAAGCCGGACCAAGGGCACCCAGCTCTTGAGCCGGGCCCTGGCCACGCTCCCCGCCCCGCCGCGCGTGCTGGTGAGCGCGAGCGCGAGCGGCTACTACGGCGACCGCGGCGACCGCGGCGACCGCCCGCTGACCGAGGCCGCCGCGCCTGGCTCCGACTTCCTCGCCGACGTGTGCGCTGCCTGGGAGGACTCTACCGCGGCCGCCCAGGCCGCCGACATCCGCACGGTCCACGCCCGGATCGGACTGGTCACGACGCCGGCCGGGGGCCTGCTCCCGCCACTGGCGGCCGCCAGCTGGACCGGCCTGGGCGGCTGGCCCGGCGACGGAACGGCGTGGTGGCCCTGGATCGCCCTCGACGACGTCGTCTACGCGCTCTACCACGCGATCGTGGACGACGAGCTGGCGGGGCCGGTCAACCTGTCGGCCCCGGAGCCGGTGCAGAGCCGGGCGTTCGTCAAAACTCTGGCGTCGGTCCAGAACCGACCGGCACTGCTGGGCGTGCCCGCCCCGTTGGTGCGCCTGGCCGCCGGCGAGCTGGCGGACGCGCTCGCGCTCAAGAGCACCCGTATGCTCCCGACTCGGCTGCTCGACCGCGGCTTCCGATTCTCGACGCCCGACCTCCGCACCGCGCTGGCCCACGTGCTGGGCCGCCTCGACACGCACACGCTGCCATGACCCGCTTTTTTCTCCTCGCCCCACTGGCGACCCTGCTCGCCGCCGGCCCCGCCGTCGCCCAGACCTCTACCGACGTTCCCGTGACGTCGGACCCGGTGCTGGCACCGACGGCCGAGCAGTTCCGCGACGACCTCCGCATCGTCACCCACATGGTCGCCACGGCGGCGCTCGCGCACGACGCGACCGGCGCGTTCCCCACCACGCCGTTCGGCCTCTTGGGCAGCGCCGCCGCCAGCCGGACGGGCCTGCGCGCCACGCCGCTCTCCGACCTCACGGTCGGCCGCGACGGCGAGCGGCTGGTGCTGAGCTACGTGCCGCTGCCCACCGACCCGTACGTGCCCGAAGACCGCGTCGTGCGGCTGGTGGTGACGCCCGGCGCCGACGGCCGGTTTACCGGCGACTACGAGATCCGCCGCCGCGCCAACCCCGACTGGGGCGGCCGGATGCTGCCGTACGACACCGCCGGGACGTACCGCGTCGAGCGCGGGTTCGGGACGGCGTGCGTCGACCTCGGCATCGTCCAGAGCCAGCTCGCCGCGGGCACGTTCTCGCCCGAGCCCGGCACGCTGAGCGCCGAGCCGCTGACGATCCGCGTGCACCCGGTCGGCCAAGACGCGCCCGTCTACTACGACGAGAGCCGGTGACCGAGGTCGTCATCGTCGGCGCCGGGCTCTCGGGCCTGGCCTGCGCCCGGGCGCTCCAGCGCGCCGGCGTGTCGTGCACGATCTACGACGCGGCCGACGCCGTCGGCGGGCGCGTCCGGACGTGGTGCGGCGACGGCTTCCAGGTCGACCGCGGCTTCCAGGTGTTCCTGACGGACTACCCGGAGGCCCGGCGCGTGCTGGACTACGACGCGCTCGACCTCCGGCCGTTCACGCCCGGCGCCTGGGTGCACTTGGGCGACGGCTTCGAGCGCGTCGGCGACCCGCTCCGGCGCCCGCTCCAGGCCCTCCCGTCGCTTTTAGCGGACGTGGGCTCGCCCGCCGACAAGCTCCGCGTGCTCCGGCTCCGCCAGTCGGTCACGGCCGGCTCGGCGGAGGCGCTGTGGCGGCGGCCCGAGATGACGACCGAGCAGGCGCTCCGCGAGCGCTACGGGTTCTCGGAGACGATGATCGACCAGTTTTTCCGCCCGTTCCTGGGCGGCGTCCTGCTCGACCGATCCCTCGGCGCGTCCAGCCGGGCGTTCGAGGTCTACTTCCGCCGCTTTAGCCGAGGCGACGCGGCCGTGCCCGCCGCCGGGATGCAGGCCGTCCCCGAGCAGCTGGCGGACGCGCTCGCGCCGGGCACGGTGCGGCTGAGCGCCACGGTGGAAGCCGTTTCTAGACACGAGATCTGGGTCGGCGGAGAGTCGGTGGCGTGCCGAGCCGTGGTGGTCGCCACCGACGCCGCGGCGGCGGGACGGCTGCTCGGCCTCGACGTGCCGCCGTCGAAGGGCACCGTCCAGATCGCCTGGGCCGCCGAGCACGCGCCCACCGCCGAGCCCGTCCTGATGCTGGACGGCGACGGCGTCGGCCCGGTCAACAACGTCCAGGTGATGAGCGCCGTCGCGCCCAGCTACGCCCCGCCCGGCCGCGCGCTCGTCACCGCCAGCGTCCTGGGCGATCCCGAGCCGGACGACCTCGCCCTCGACGCCGCCGCGCGCGGCCAGCTCCACGGCTGGTTTGGCGACCAGGTCGACGGCTGGCGCCCGCTCCGCGTCGACCGCGTGCCGCACGCGCTCCCCGACCTCCCGTCGCTCTCGCCGCCCGAACGCCCCGCCCGGCTGGCGGACGGCCTCTACGTGACCGGCGACTGGCGCCGCAACGGCTCCATCAACGGCGCGCTGGTGGCGGGCCGTCACGCTGCCGAGGCGGTTCTTTCGGATCTGCGCTCCCCGAACTGACCGCCGCCTGTGTCGCCCGTTTTCCTCCTCCACCTGCTGGCGACGCTGGCGATGCTGGGCGCCATCTGGATCGTCCAGGTCGTTCACTACCCGCTGTTCGCGGGCGTCGGCGAGGCCGGGTGGTCGGCCTACGAGGCGAGCCACCAGTCGCGCATCACCCTGGTCGTCGGGCCGCTGATGGTCCTGGAGCTGGCGACGGCCGTGTGGCTGGCGGTCGACCGGCCGCCGGTGCTTCCGGCGTGGTCCGTGCTGCTCGGCGCGGCGCTGGTGGGCGTCATCTGGGTCTCGACGGCGTTCGTCCAGGTGCCGCTGCACAGCGCGCTGGGCGGCGCGTTCGACGCCGACGCCCACGCGCGCCTGGTGGCCACCAACTGGATCCGCACGGCGGCGTGGACCGCCCGCGCCGGCCTCGTCCTGTGGATGACCGCCCGGCTGGCGGCCTAGGCCGGCGAGACGGTCTCGGAGGTCGTGGACGCGAGCCGCCCCGTACTCCCCGGCTCCCCCGTCCGCACGCGCGCCCCGCCAGCCGGAGCCGACGGGGCGCGCCAAGCGGGCGTCTCCGGGCGAGAGCTACGCCGGGATGCGGATCTGCTGGCCCGGGTAGATCTTGTCCGGGTCGCCGATCACCTCGCGGTTGGCCTCGAAGATCTTGTTGTAGTCGTTGGGGTCGCCGTACATCTCCTTGGAGATCTTGGACAACGTGTCGCCGCTCTTGATCGTGTAGTAGCGGCTGCCGGTGGTCGCGCCGGCCGTCTGGGTGGTCCCGGCGGTCTGCGCGCCCGAGACCTGGAGCCCGTCGTCGTCCACGTGGGAGACGCCCTTGACGTTGCCGGCGATCAGGGCCGCCTTCTCCTTGGCGGCCACGCTCTTGGCGCTGCCCTGGAGCGTCACGCGGCCGTTGTCGTACCGGACGCCCAAACCAGACACGTTGCTGCCGAGCGCGCGCTCGATCTCTTTCTTGATCTCGTCAGCTTCGTTGCCTTTGCGGCCGCCGAAAAGGTCCTTGCCGGCGTCTTTAAGAAAGTCTAGGAGTCCCATGAGGAGAGGGTTGGTGTAGAGGGGAGCGCGCACGGTTGCGCCTTCTTGCCACGCTAGGGAGGCGCCTGGTGTTCCTCTACGGCCCGCAAACGGGCGGCCACACGGCGGACGCGCGATCTTGCGGCATGCCCTCTCCCCCGCCCCCCGCCGTCCGCGTCGCCCTGCCCGACGGCCGCGGCTACGCCGTCCACTTCGAGCCGCTCGCGAGCGCGCCCCGGCACCTGCGCACGGTGGGGCTGGAGGGCCGGGCGCTGGTCGTCACCGACGAGACCGTCGGCCCGCTGCACCTGGACGCGCTCGCCGACGCCCTGCGCGCGGACGGCCGAACGGTCGCCGCGCTGGCGGTGCCGGCCGGCGAGTCCTCCAAGTCCGAGCGCCAGCTCGCGGCCGTGGTCGACTGGGCACTGGGCCAGGGCCTGGACCGCCAGACCCCGATCCTGGCCCTCGGCGGCGGCGTCGTGGGCGACCTGGCGGGGTTCGCGGCGGCGACGCTGCTGCGCGGGCTTCCGCTGGTGCACCTGCCCACGACCACCATCTCCCAGGTCGACAGCGCCATCGGCGGCAAGACGGGCATCAACCACCGAGCCGGCAAAAACCTCATCGGCGCCTTCCACCAGCCGCGCCTGGTCCTGGCCGATCCCGCCACGCTCCAGACGCTGCCCGACCGCGAGTTCCGCAGCGGCCTGGCCGAGGCCGTCAAGCACGCGCTGATCTCCGACGCCGACCTGGCCGAGCGGATCGGCCGCGACTGGGCCGCGCTCACCAGGCGCCAGCCGGACGTGACCGCGGCGCTCGTCCGCGAAGCGGCGGCGGTCAAGGCGGTCGTCGTCGAGGCCGACGAGCGCGAGGCGGGCGAGCGGGCGCTGCTCAACTTTGGCCACACGTTCGGGCACGCCCTAGAGCGCGAGGCCGGCTACGGCGCGCTCACGCACGGCGAGGCCGTCGCGCTGGGGATGCGGGCCGCGCTTCACCTGTCGGAGTCGCTCCGGGCCGGCCGCGTGGCCGGGCCGCTTACGGCGCCGTTCGACCGCGCCGACGCGCTCGTGGCTCGGCTGGCGCCGCCGCCGCCCGCGCTCGACCGCGGCCGGCTAACGGCTGCCATGCAGTCGGACAAAAAGCGTACCGCCTCCGGCCTCCGCTTCGTGGTCCTGGACGACGTCGGCCGGGCGCGGCTGGCGACCAGCGTACCCGCGCCGTTCGTCCAGGCTGCGTGGGACTTTGCTCTCGCCCGGCCCGCTGGCGGAGGCTGACCGCCCCCTGTACGCGGGGCGCGTCTACTCGGTCAGGTGGATGACACGCTTGCCGAACGCCTCGCCGTTCAAGAGGCCGACGAGCGCGGACGGCGCCTGCTCCAGCCCCTCGATCATCTCCTCGCGGTAGTGGATCTTGCCCTCCTCGACCCAGGCGCCCACCGTCCGGGCAAACTCCGGGTAGAGGTGGCCAAAGTCCTCCAGCACGATAAAGCCGCGCACCGTCATCCGCTTGCGGAGCATGACGCCCAGCAGGTAGTTCATCCGGTCCGGCCCGTCGGGCAGCGACGTCCTGTTGTACTGCGAGATCAGACCGCAGAGCGGGATGCGCGCGCGCGTGTTCAAGAGCGGCAGCACCGCGTCGAACACGTCCCCGCCGACGTTCTCGAAGTAGATGTCGATGCCGTCCGGCACGGCCGCCGCCAACGCCTTGGGGAAGCCGTCGGCCTTGTAGTCGACGCAGGCGTCGAAGCCCAGCGTCTCGACCACGTAGGCGTTCTTTTCCGGCCCGCCGGCGATGCCGACGACGTAGAGCCCCAGGATCTTGCCGATCTGGCCGACCGTCGCGCCCACCGGGCCGCTGGCGCCGGCCACCACCAAGGTCTCGCCGGCTTGGGGTTGGCCGATCTGGGTCAGGCCGGCCCAGGCGGTCAGGCCCGGCATCCCCAGCACACCCAGCGCCCACGACGGGTTCTGGGGGTCCGTGCCCAGGTTGACCACGCCCCTGCCGTCGGAGAGCGCGTAGTCCTGCCAGCCGCCGTACGCCACGACCCAGTCGCCCTCGGCAAAGCCGTCGACGTCGGAGCGGACGACCTGGGAGACGGTGCCGCCCTGCATCACCTCGTCGATCTCGACCGGCGCCGCGTAGGACGGCGCGTCGCTCATGCGGCCGCGCATGTAGGGGTCCAGCGAGAGGTACTCGTTGCGCAGCAGCATCTGGCCCGCGCCCGGAGTCGGCACGTCGACGGTTTCGAGCCGGAGCGTGTCGTCGTCGGGCTCACCCTTGGGCCTCTCGGCCAGAACGAACCGGCGGTTTTGAGATGTGGATTGAGACATGAGAAGTGTCGGGTTCAGGTTGTGCGTGTTCAGGATCGGGCGACACGTCTCAGCGACGCGCCGGCCACGTCCGCCAGCCGCTGGCGACGGCTCTGGGGGGAAGGGCTCAGTCGGCGCGCTACTCGGAGTCGGGGTACGTGTAGAAGCCCTCGCCGCTGGCGACGCCCATCTTGCCCTTGTCGATGTACTCGGTCTTGAGCCACTCCGCGAGCTTCTGCTCCTCCGGCCCGCCGTGCGAGAAGATGTTGTACGGGGTCGTGAGGCCGATGATGTCGAAGATCTGGAACGGCCCGAGGGGCGCGCCCGTCGCGATCTTCCAGGTCGTGTCCACGGCCTCCGGCTCCGCGTAGCCGCCCGCCGCCAGCCCCGCGGCCGCGTTGAGGAACGGGACGAGCAGGGAGTTGAGGACGTAGCCGGCCTTTTCCTTGTGAAGCTCGATCGGCACCATCCCGATGTCTTTGGCAAACTGGACCACGGCGTCGAACACGTCGGAGTCGGTATCGGGCGTGCCCATCACCTCGGCCGTGTTGAACTGCCAGATGCGGTTGGCAAAGTGCAGCGCCAGGAACTTGCCCGGTCGGCCCGTCGAGTCCTTGATGTCGCTCGGGAGCAGGGTCGAGGAGTTGGTCGCGAAGATGGTTTCCTCCGGGGCCACCTCCGCCAGCTTCTGGTAGGTCTCCTTTTTGATCTTCAGCACCTCGGGCACGGCCTCGACGATCAGGTCCGCGTCTTTGACGGCGTCGGCGAGGTCCGAGGTCAGCGTGATCGCCTTCCGAGTCTCTTCGGCCTTGCCGTCGGCCGCGAGCGGGACCTCCTCGGCATAGGTGCCGGAAAGCGTCTTGAACCGGCCGCGCGCCTCTTCCAGCGCCTCGTCGCTGATGTCGTACGCGGTCACGTTGAACCCGTGCAGCGCGGTCTGGAAGGCGATCTGGGAGCCGAGCACTCCCGTGCCCAGGATGGTGACGTTGCGGATCGTGGGCGTCATGGTGCTTGGGGGGTTGGGGTGCCCGGTGAAGGGCCGACGGGCCGGCAGGTTCCTCCGCGCTCCGGCGGCGGGCTCCGGCCAGGACGGCACGGGCCGCTGGCGGCCCGCCCGCGGTAGACGTCGGGCGCGGCAGCCGCCGCACCCCATTCCCCAAACCTTGGATTGAGCATGGGGCGCGTTGGGGCGTATCCTGACCGGGCGTCGCCTCTGCGGCGATCTGGCGCGGTAGCTCAGCTGGTAAGAGCGCAGGATTCATAACCCTGAGGTCGGGAGTTCAAGTCTCCCCCGCGCTACGCCCCCGTCTGGGGCCCCCGCGGCCGGGCGCGGCTCGTTGTCGGATGCCCGCGGATCGCGCCCCATGCGGATCTACCTCCACGACTACGGCGGCCACGCCTTCATCGTCGAGCTGGCCCGAGCGCTGGCCGGGCGCGGGCACGCGGTCCGCTACGGGTTCTCGGCGACCAACGAGGCGCCCCGGGGGACGCTCTCGGCCCAGGCCGGCGACCCGCCGGGCCTGTCGTTCGACCCCGTCGTCACGCCGGCCGTCGACAAGCGGGCGCGGTCGCTGGGCGGGCTCGTCCGCCGACAGCGCGCCGAGGCCCGGTTCGGGCGCGTCGCCGCCGACCACGTCCGCCAGTGGGACGCCGACGTGGTGGTGGCGGCCAACGCCGGCCTGGACGTCGTCTCCTCGCTCCAGCGGGCGGCTCGTGGGCAAGGCGCCGCGTTCGTGAACTGGCTCCAGGACATCCACTCGGTCGGCACGCGGGCCGTGCTGGGGCGCCGGTTCGGCGCCTGGGGCGACGCGCTGGGCCGCGCGTTCGAGGCGCGCGAGGGGCGGCTGCTGCGCCGCGCCGACGCCGTGGTCGCCATCGCCGACGCCTTCCGGCCGCTCCTGGCCCGCTGGCGGGTGGCCCCGGAGCGTGTGACGGTGCTGGAGAACTGGGCGCCGCTGGGCCGGCTCCCCCGGCGCCCGCGCGACAACGCCTGGGCGCGCGCCCACGGCTTGGCGGGGCGGCCGGTGGCGTTGTACTCCGGCACGCTGGGCATGAAGCACGACCCGGCCGGCCTCGCCGCGCTGGCAGACGCGCTGGGCCGGAGCGGGCGCGCCCGGTTGGTGGTGGTGTCGTCCGGGGAGGGCGCCGACTGGCTGGCGGCCGAGAAGCGAGCGCGCGGGCTGGACGCGCTCGTGCTCCTCCCCTTCCAGCCGTTCGAGGCCTTCCCCGACGTGCTCGGCGCCGCCGACGTGCTCGTGGCCGTGCTCGAGCCCGACGCCAGCGCCGTGTCCGTCCCGTCGAAGGTGCTCGCCTACCTATGCGCCGGCCGGCCCGCGGTGCTCGCGGTCCCCCCCGACAACCTCGCCGCGCGGATCGTCGCGCGCGAGCGGGCCGGCGCGGTCGTGCCGCCCGGCGACCACGCCGCACTCGCGGAGGCCGTCGGCGCGCTGCTCCGCGACGGGCGCCAGCGGGCGGCGATGGGCGCGGCCGGGCGGGCCTACGCCGAGCGCGCGTTCAGTCTCGACGCCATCGCGGACCGGTTCGAGACCGTGCTGGCCCAGGCCGTCGCCGCTCGGGGCCGTCGCTCGTGGCCGCCGCGGACCGGGCCCTTTTGACGGCGCCTCTGCCCCCCGGGCCGCGCCTAGTTTGCGAGCGACTCCCCCGGCCCATGTCCAAAACGCTAGAGCCCGCCCTCGGCGCCCCGCGCCGCCGCTTGTTCGAGATCGTGTTCCACGCCGACGACCCGGTGGGGCGGGCGTTCGACATGGTCCTGATCGTCGCCATCCTGGCCAGCGTCGGGGTGGTGATGCTGGACAGCGTGGAGCCGCTGCACGCGCAGCACCAGCGGGCGTTCCTAATTGCCGAGTGGTTTTTCACGGTCATATTTACAGTCGAGTATTTGCTGCGGCTGTGGGTGGTCCGGCGCCCGCTCCGCTACGCGCTGAGCTTCTACGGCTTGGTCGATTTCCTGTCGATCCTGCCGACCTACATCAGTCTGATCGTGCCCGGCGCCCAGGTGCTGCTCTCGGTTCGGATCCTGCGCGTGCTCCGGATCTTCCGGGTGTTCAAGCTGGCCAACTACCTCGACGAGGCCGACCAGCTCAACCGGGCGATCTCGGCGAGCAAACGCAAGATCTTCGTGTTCATCTTCGTCGTGCTGACGCTGGTGACCGTGATGGGCTCGATGATGTACCTGATCGAGGGCGGCCGGAACGGATTCGATTCCATCCCCAAAAGCGTCTACTGGGCCGTCGTCACCGTCACGACGGTGGGCTACGGCGACATCGCGCCCGCGACGCCGCTCGGCCAGGCGCTGGCGCTCGCGCTGATGATCATGGGCTACGGCATCATCGCCGTGCCGACCGGCATCGTGACCGTCGAGCTCAACCGCAACCGGGCCTCGGTCCACCGCCACGAGCGCTGCCCGACGTGCGGGCTGGACGACCACGACAACGACGCTCGCTACTGCAAGCGGTGCGGCACCCACCTGCTGCTCGGCCCCAGCGGCGAGGTCCCCGAGCTCTCTCCGCCCGGCCCGCTGGCGGAGGCGCCCAGCGAGACGAGCCGCTAGCAGTCTTGGTGTGTGCAGGGGTCGTGACCCCAGTTCATCAGCGAGTACCGCCAGTCGCTGGTCTCCCTGTCGGAGTCCGGACCCTGGGCCATGTGGCGGTGGACGTAGCCGACCACTTTCTGCATGTGATCCAGGTCGGAGCCGGTCAGCTCGTCTTTGGTTTTGCGCTTGATCTCGACGATCCGCCGCCCGGACTGATGGCCGACCGACTCACCGCCGCCCTCTTTGGAGCCGACGCGTTGGGAGTCGTCTGTGTCGAGCCACTCTTCCAGCTCCTTGGGCGCCATGTTGACGGCCTCGCGGAACTCGTCCCAGGTGTCTTGCTGCTCGTCGGTCCAGTCCATCGGTGTCTCGGAAGATGAGCCAGAGCTACCGGGGGTCCGGCGTCGCGTTCCGAGGCGGGGTCGAGATCGGGGTGCCCCGCACGTCCGCGCGCGGCGGCGCCTCCGGCACGTCGGCCCGCGCCGCCAGCTGGTCGCGCCAGGCGCGCGTGAGCAGCGCGTAGTCGAGCGCCTCGGCCGCCTCGCCCAGGTCGCCGACGGCCTGGAAGCCAAGGTCGACGGGCGAGACGAACCGGGTCGGGGCGCTTGACAGGTCGATCACGCGCGCGCGGCCCAGCCCGAGGCGGTACTCGCCCCACAACTGCCCCAGCACGCAGGCGGCGCCGTCGCCCAGCGCCAGCGAGCCGGGGTCGATGCGGGCGGCCCAGCCGGGGTCGCGGTCGTCCAGGAGCGCGGCGCCTTGGGCGGCCCGGGCCCCGGCGGCGTCGAACGTGAGCGCGGCCAGCCGGCGCGACTGGCGGCGCTGGCGGAGGCGGTCGGCGAAGGTCGAGAAGGACGGCATGGGCACAGAGGAAGAGGGGCGTTTACGTCCCAACGCACGCCGCGTGCCCGCAGCATGGCAATCCGCGCCAGCGGCCGTTCTTTGCCCCGTGGCAACGGCCGGCGGGCAACGGCCGGCGGGCAACGGCCGGCGGGCAACGGCCGGCGGGCAACGGCCGGCGGGCAACG
>CANLSR010000013.1 GCA_947493945.1 uncultured bacterium
ACGCGATGGACGTTTACCGCCGAGCCAAGGAGATGCTGGACCGTTCGCGCCGCGCGATGGGCGAGCGGCCGTAGAACCAGTGATTATGCAGACGGCGGCGGGATAGTGCCCGCCGGTGAGTCGGCATAGGACGAGGCCCGAAGTTACGTCGCCCGCTCCCCATCGGTCTACAGCACAACCACTTCCATCTCCCGTGCCGACCTGTGACCCCTGAGCAAACCGGACACCGTCCGCATAGTGTCGCTCCGCCCCCCGACTCGTCGGCTCGCTCGTCTCCCGACCCGCCGCGCCTGCTCGACCGGGTCCGTACGGCGTGCCGCCTGAGGCACTACTCCTACCACACCGAGCGCGCCTACGCCGACTGGGTGCGCCGCTACTGCCTCTTTCACGTGGGCGCCGACGGGCGACCGCTCCACCCCGAGACGCTCGCCGAGCCTGAGTTGGCGGCCTTCCTGTCCCACTTGGCCGAGGACCGGCGCGTGGCGGCCTCGACCCAGAACCAAGCGCTCCAGGACCGGCGACGGTCCTGCCCGTGCTCTTCCTCTACGAGCACGTGCTGGGCCGCCCGCTCGGCCGCGTCGACGGCGTCACCCGCGCCAAGCGCCCGAAGCGGCTGCCCGTCGTGCTCACCCGCGCCGAGGTCGGCGCCGTGCTCGCGGAGCTCCGGGGCACGACGCGGCTCGTGGCCTCGCTCCTCTACGGCTCCGGGCTCCGGCTCAAGGAGGGGCTCCGGCTCCGGGTCCACGACCTCGACGCCGAGCGGGGCCAGCTCACCGTCCGCGAGGGGAAGGGGGGCCGCGACCGGGTCACCGTGCTCCCGTCGGCCGTCGAGCCGATGCTCGTCCGCCACCTCGCCGTCGAGCGCGCCCGCTACGAGCAGGCCGTCGAGGACGGGACGGCGGCGGTGAGCCTGCCCGGGGCGCTGGGCGTCAAGTACGGCCACGCGGCGACCGAGTGGGGCTGGCAGTACGTGTTCCCGGCCCGTCGGCCGTCGGTGGACCCGTGGACGGGCGACCTCCGGCGGCACCACCTCGGCCCGAGCGGCGTCCAGAAGGCGGTGCGGACGGCGGCGCAGGCGGCCGGCGTGGACCGGCCGGTGACGCCCCACGTGTTCCGTCACTCGTTCGCGACGCACATGCTGGAGCGGGGGGCCGACATTCGGACGGTGCAGGAGCTCTTGGGCCACTCGGACGTGCGGACGACGGAGATCTACACGCACGTGCTGAACCGGGGCGTGCGGGGGGTGGTGAGCCCGCTGGACGGTCTGTAATACGTGTCCGTTATTGCACGGTCATGCTCTGTCCTCCAGGCCTGAGCCGGTCGAGGGGGGAGGCCGCTCTAGCCCGTGTCAAAAACGACCCCTTCTCGCGTGGTGGGAGGGCCGTGGGTCGGCCGGCCCCTCGGCCCATCCGGCGTCCGTCAACTCGTCCCGCTACCTGCGTCCGAATCGGAGGTGGCCGAGGTCTTCTGGGCCGGGGGCGTCGTGGCTGCCCACGGCCGGCATCAGCCGTCGTAGGGCACGTCGAGCCGCGTGGCCGCCTGCTCCTTGGCCCGCTCGCCGCGCCGGTCGTACCCGGCCGTGGTCGTCGGGCTCGCGTGTCCCGCCAGTTGCTGGGCCACGGACAGGTCGGCCCCCTCGTCGAGCAGGTCGCCGACGTAGCTCCGGCGGAGGTCGTGGGGGCTGAAGGCGGCCACGCCGGCCTGGGCCGCCCGGGTCTTGAGCACGTGGTAGACCGCCTGGCCGGTGAGCGCGCCGGCGCCGGCCGCGAGCCGCCCGCCGCGGCGCGCCCGGACGAAGAGCGGGGTGTCCGCCGCTGGCGTGTCCGCCGCTGGCGTGTCCTTATATACAGGCGAGGGGAGCGGCCCTCGTGCCGCGGCCGTCCCCGCCAGCCGGACGGCGAGGTAATCCCGGAGCGCGTGGGACGCGCCCGGCGGGACCGGCACCACGCGCGTCTTGTTGCCCTTGCCGCGGACCACGACCCGCCGCTGGACCAGGTCGAGGTCGCCGACCGTGAGCGTGGCCAGCTCGTCGCGCCTCAAACCGCACCCGTAGCCCAGCGCCACCATCGCCGCGTCGCGCTGGCCTTTCTCGGTGACCACGGGCGGCTCGCCCTTGCGCGGGGAGACCGGGGTCAGGCACGCCTCGATCAAGGCCCGGAGCTCGCCGCGGGCCAGCGACCGACCGGTGGCCGCGGCGGCCGACGAGCCCTTGACGGCGCGGACGGCGGCGGCCCGGTGGTAGTGCTCGGTCTCCATGAGCCCCAGCTCCCACGCCTCCCGCAGCACGCCGCGTAGCGCCGAGAGCATCTTGTTGGCCGTCGTGTACTTGTAGGTCTCCGCGAGTGCTGCGCGGACCGCCTTGGCGTGCTCAGCCCGGAACGCCCACCAGGGAAACGTCTCCGGGTCGGGCGCGGGATCCGCGTCGGGCACGCAGATGGCGGCCACGACGCCGAGCGCGCCACGCATGGTCCGGCGGGACCCGGGCGAGAGTCTGGCGAGGTAGACGGTCGCCGGGTTGGGTCCGGGCCGCTGGCGGACCTCGACGGCGGAGTCGGCGAGTGTGGGAACAGGGAGGGCCGGCTCATTCATTCCGTTATTGCAGTATCACTCCACTCATCGCCAGATCCCACCGAGCGGTGGAGGGTCTCGTCGTGGAAGCTACGACTTCCGAGAAGCGTCATTCTCATAAGTTATGTGAGAGGCCGGATAGGGCTGGACCAGCACCCCAACAGCTACTCGGTCCCTTCATGGTCGAGCATCGGGTTAGAGTCCGACCCCAACGACGACCGCTCGTCGAAGCGAGGCGGAGTCGTCACCGACGGAGACCGGGCAACTGGCGGCGCGTGATCCCCGAGACGAGACGGCGCTGGCCCGGCGTGCTGTGATCGCCTCCCGGCTTTCCAGAACTCTGCGGGCGCCTACGACTCGGGCACAGATTGCGGGATGGGTTGTCGAGCGGCGGGCCGAACGGGGGCGCGGGCCAGGCCGCCGCTCTCGCAGCACGCCAGAAGGGGTCCTTTTCGACACAGACCGACGCCCTCTGCCTGGCCAGTAGGCGATGTGGGAACAAAGACATCGTATTGCAATAACGGCTCATTTGCCGACGGGGACCATTCTGCGACCGCCCGACTCACAGCCCGTCGAGCGGACCGGCAGGCGCGAGGCGGTGGGTCCAGTCGCGCAGCGAGCCGACATAGACTCCGAGCCCGCGAGCGACTCGCCCCCGAAGGCGTCGTACCGCTCGCGCTCGGCGCGCAGGCTCGCCGAGAGGTCGTCGGTCGAGAGCCCGGCCTCGACGCGGAGCCGCTCGATCTCGGCCGCGAGTTCGGGCACGGCCGGCGCCCGAGGCTTCAGCACGAACACGCCGTCGAGGTTGAGCACGTCGCCGACGCCCAGGTCGTACCGCTCGCGGAGCGGCTTTGGGAGCGTAACGACGCCCCGGTTCCGGACCTGTACGGCGGTCCGGGTCCGACGCTGCGCTCGATGGGCAGCCCACTTCTTCGTTGCGGATGGTGGCCACGGGAGACTGGCAGATCTCCTGCACGCCCATTATATAATGTCGGCCTAGGCACGCCGAGGGTGTCCAAACCGGTCGCCGGTGCCCACCAGCACGCGCCCCGCGCTGGAGGCCCAGTTCTCGCCGTCGTACACGGCGCAGATCTAGGGCGCCCTTCGTCGCGTGCCCTCGTCCAGGGGCGGGCAGTTGCGGGGAGCGACGTCGCCTGGGGCCGTCGGGCACCGTCTCCGAGACGCGGCCGGCGTCGGGACGCGGACCGGCACCCGCTACGGCACCGGGGCCGGCCGGCCCGTCACAGCAGCCGCCCCATCTCCTCGTGCTGGAACGACCGGAGCGTCGAGCGGACGGCCGGGCGCATCTCGGAGACCGCCTTCCCCACGTCCCGCTCCTCCTCGTACCAGCGGTGGACCTGCGGCGCCTCGCTTTGGAGCCTCGCGACCGCCCGTTCGGTGAACCCCGCCCGCTCGTCGTCCGAGAGCGCCGCCCACGCGTCGGCGAGCGCCCGCTGGCGGCGGTCCTCGGCCGAGCGCTTTGCCTGGGCGTGCGCCTCCTTCTGGGCCTCCGTCCGCTCCTGCCGGGCCTGGGCGGCCGAGGCCGCCGCCTCCCTCTTTTCCGCCGCCTTCCGAACGACGTCGGGCGTGGCCGCGCCCCCCGCGTAGTCGCCCCGGACGGCGGCGACGGTGAACGCGGCCACGTTCTTGACCTCGCGGCCGTCGGGCGCCAGCCCACGCGCCACCTCGGCCTCGACGTGGTCGAGGTTGGCCGTCACGCGGCCCTCGGGGAACTCCGTCGACAGGTCGAGCGCCTGGGCCTCCGTGAGCCCGAAACCGAGCAGGCGGCGCTGGAGGTCGGCGAGCGGGTGGTCCTCGATAAGCTCGGCCGGCTCGGGGGCCGCGTCGCGGGCGTCGGGCGCGCCCTCGGCCCCGAGCGCCTCGCGGAGGCCGAGCCCCTTCGCGGCCATGCCCGGCTCGCGAGCCGGGGCCTCGGCGACGGTGAACTTGAGCGCGACGATCCGCCGCTTCTCGCGCTGCGTCTCCATCTCGACCCGGACGTCCGAGAACTCGTTGACCTCTTTGATGGCCGGCGCGAGCACCTTCTGCCGGAGCGCCTTGAACGCCCGATACTGGTCCCCGCCCACCCCGAGCAGGTCCCGCCACGTCTCGAGGTCGATCCAGCCGGTCGTGCCCACCTTTCGGAACCGGGCGCAGTTCTCGTAGAGCGCGAGCGCGTAGCCCGACCCGAACCGGGCCTGGATGGCCAGGTTGATCCGGGCGTAGACCTCGGGCCGGTACAGCTTCTCGCGGAGGTCGGGGGCGTAGACGTAGCGGCACACGCCGCCCTTCGTCTTGGCCTGGGCCAGGAGCGAGGCCGCCGCCCACTCGTCGTCCTCGCCGTCCTCGCCGAGCACGTTCCACTCGACCCGGCAGTCGACGAGCGCGCGGAGCGCGTCGCGGAGATAGGCGAAGTCCTTCGAGTCGTACCCGGCCACCTCGGCGAGCACGCGGACCGGGATCTCGTGCTCTTTGACCGACGGGTCGGGGAGCTCCTCGTAGGCGTTGAGCAGGAGCACGTTCGAGAGCTTCCGCTGGAGCAGCGACAGGTGGGCCTTCACGTGGATGGCCCCCACGTGCTTTTTCAGTTCGGTCCCGGTAACGCGACTCTCGATGATCGTCTGGAGGCGGCTCTGTCTCGGGCGCCGGGGCGAGAACGCCGAGGGGCCGGAGGGGCGCCCGAACGCGGGCGCGGGCCGCCGTGAGGATAAAGGGGTGGGCGAGGCGGGGTCCCGTCGAAGGTATCACGTTCAGGGCGCTCCCCGCATCTCCCTCCAGCTCCGTCGCCAGTGGGCCGCAGCCGTGGGGACTCCGCACTCGACCGAGGCCCCTCGCCGACGAGCGGGTCTCGGAAAAAGGCGTCCTCTGAGACCGGCCCCGTAGACCGGTGCCTTTCGAGTGGGTACCGGCCTCTACGCGCTGTTAGGGATGATTTCCGCCCTGTAAACCGGTCCCTTCGGGACGAGCGCCCTGTAAAGTGGTACCCTTCGCCCTGTAGACTGGTACCTGTCCGGGTAGCCGCTCTCGATGAGCCCGGCCGATCGGCCTTTCCGGTACCCTGCGCCCCGATTTGGCTGCCCTAGCGTCGTCCGCGAGCAGTTGCCCCGTAAACTGGTACCCTTCGCCCCGTAAACCGGTACCTTTGGCCCTGTAAAGTGGTACCCTTCGCCCTGTAGACTGGTACCTTTGGCCCTGTAAAGTGGTACCTTTGGTCTCGGATATCGTTGTCTCGCAACGCGATAGCAGTCCCTAAACGTATTAAACGTTCTTAAACCTTATTAAACGACGACGAGAGCGCCGCGTCGTTGAATGGAGACGGGAAAGGAAAAGGCTGGGCCAACGGCTAGGCCCTCCGCCAGCCTGCCCCTGTGGTCGCCGCTCTGGGCCGTACCCACACGTACACGGGACTCACGACGGGCAGAGCATCCTCCCCGCCAGCAGTGAGCAGGCGGTCTCGCCGGGCCGATCTCGTAGCGTGACGCTTGTTTCGTTTCCTCCCAGAGGCGCGCCCAGGTGCCGATGGCGCTCATCTCCGGCCGTACCTGAGCACTCGCCGAGGGCGCATCGGCCTGGGGCGTGGTCACCGCCGGGCTCCGCGAGAGCGCCCACGTTGGACGGCGGGGACACGGCACCATGACGACGACCAGAAGCGGGGGCCGACCTGTCGCGTCGGGCTGGGGCGTCAGCCGGCGCCCTCACGGCCTCCCAGCGCTTCGGGTGCCTCTAGAGTGTCGGAGTCCCCAGAAGGGGATTGGACGCAGCAGAGCGGACGCCAGGGGCCCTCTCCGGGACGAACGGTCGCCCCCGCGCTCACTACCGAGACCGGGGAGGAACGAGGGTCGCGCGGGGGGCCCACAAAAGCGGCCGGCGGACTGGGAGGTTGCGGATCACTTCATCGGCCGTCGGGTCGGGGTCCTGCGCCGCCCAGAGCGCGACGAGGGCGGGCCGGTCGAGGCGGACGCCCCCGAGCAGCAGGGCCGGGTGGCGGACGGGCCAGTCGTCCCAGTAGGCGACGTCGGGTGGGAGCGGCCAGCTCGCCTTGTCGGCCACGTAGGGCGTCATGTAGTCGAGCGCGCGGGCCAGCCCCCGGCCGTCGGGCGTCTCAAACGTCCAGAGATCGTCGCCGGGCACGGAGGCGGCCTCGGCCGTCATCGCCAGCATGTCGAGGTTGAACAGCGAGTAGGCGTAGGGCTTGGTCCGGGCGGTCTCTTGGGGGAAGCTCCCGTCCGCCGCCATCTGGTCGGGCACGAGCGTCTCCTTGAACCGGCGCCGGACGTCGGCGAGGACGCCCTCGTCGCCCACGAGGCGCGCGAACGCCGCCGCCTGCAGCGCCCACGCCGTGCTGTGGTTGTTGCCGTGGTCGCGCTCGTCGACCCCGTACGGGTGCGTCGTGATCCACTCGAGGTAGTCGGCGAACCACCGGCGCACGGGGGCGGCCTCCGCCGGGGTGACCCCCCCCAGGCGCTCCAGCACCTCGACCGCGCGGGCGACCTCGACCAGGTGCACCGTGTCGATGACGCCGATGCCCCGGCCGGTCACGCGGCCGGAGATGGCCTGGGCGTAGAGGAGGCTCGGGTTCATCCGCGTCTCGTCGTCCACGAACCACGCCTCCAGGTGCCGGCGCGCGGCGTCGGCGAAGCGGTCGTCGCCGGTGAGGACGTACGCCGAGGCCAGGTCGGGGACGATCCGGCCGAGCCGACGCATGGCCTGGCGGTGGGCCACGAAGTTGTCGGGGTTCGTGAGCCCGTCGCGGCGGACGTACGGGCCGCCGGGGGCGTCGGGGTCGGGCCACCAGTAGTCGCCCTCGGAGTAGAAGTCGTGGGGCCCGCCCGCGCTCCGCTCCGCGACCGAGGCCGTGACCGTCACGGGGCCCTCGTCGAGCGCCGCCCGGGCGGCGGCCAGCACGCGCCCGCGCTCGAGCTCCGCGAGCGTGCGCCCGCCAGCAGGGCGGGCGCCGCCGGCGCAGCCCGCCAGCAGGGCGAGGACGAGCAGCAGGGCGGGCCGTCTCATCGGTTCTCGGCCCGGTCGGCCAGCCGCCGGCGGAGCTGGTGCTCATAGAGCGACGGGACCGCGAGGTCGTCCCGGTTCAGCCCCTCGACGTAGGCGTCGGGGCCGTAGTCGAGCGTGATCGGGCGGTCGGCGCGCATCCCGACGATCCGGGCGGCCGGGCCGTCGTCCAGCCCCTCGATGGCGACCGCCCCGGCCCCGGGGTAGAGAACGTCGAACCGGACGTTCCAGAACACCGGGTAGGCCGCGTGCGACGGCTTCCAGTACCCGGCGCCGCCCCCCGTGATCGGCCCGTGGCTCGGGTCGTCGAGGTGGAGGACGAGGTCGTCGAACAGGTTCTGGTAGTTGAGCCCGCTGTGCTGGTCGAGGACCGGGCTGTCCGTCGCCGACGACCGCGTGTAGACGCACATCCGCGAGCCCGTGTTGAACGTGAACGTGTGGACCACCGGCGCCGCCACGTACACGTCGCGCGCGAGCACGTTGTAGCAGTCGCCCATGTGGACGCCATAGTGGTACTTCCGCCCGTAGATGCCGACGTCGGCGATCGTGACGTTGGAGCACACGTCGGTCAGGACCCCGCTGTCGCCGTTGACCACGTCCACGTCGCGGACCCACGAGTGGGCGGTGTTGGTGAGGTAGACCGCGTTGTTGCCCGGCTCGACGTGGTGGACGTTGTACTCGTTGTAGAGGAACTCGAACCGGAGGCCCTCGATGCCGACGCCGGTGATCACGTCCCACGCCGTCATCGTCGGGGTCCACTCGGGGCGGAGGTCGTGGAGGAGCGGCTCCTTGATCGTCACCCGGTCCCCGTCGACCGCCACGACCGTCACCTCCTGGCGCGTCAGGGGCGAGTCGGGGCTCTCCCAGTGGCGCTCGCCGATGGCCAGGTCGCCGGCGCGGCCGGCGTAGAGGTAGTCGAGGAGCGACGACTCGCGGCCCTCCCGGTTGAACCAGTTGACGGCCACGATCTGGCCCGGCTCGACGTCGGCCCCGCCCTCGACCGTGACCTCGTGCGCCCCGCGCCGGCCTCGGAGGCCGGTCGCGAGCGTCGTCGGCTCGCGGTCGTAGCTGGCCAGGTACGGCTTGCCCCGCCCGCCCGGCGTGTTGGTCCAGACGAAGCCGCCCGACCACGAGTAGGGCGAGAACGGCTCGTCGATCCCGCGCTCGCGCTCGCGCTGGCGCTTGTCGTTGGCGAGGAGGTACTCGGCCAGCTCGGCCGTCGCGTCGGGGGCGTCGACCTGGGAGAGCGGCTTCGGGAGGTACAGCGTCGTCCCGCCGTCGCCGCTGCCGGCGCCCTGGAGCACGAGGTCGCTCCGCTCGATGGCGAGCACGCCGGTCAGGATCAAGCGGCCGGCGGGGAGGCGGACCAGGACCGGGCCGGCCGTGGCGTGCGCCTCGGCGAGCGCGGCCTGGAGCGCGGCCGTGTCGTCGTCGCCGTCGTCCGGCACGGCCCCGAACGCCTCGGCCTCGACGACGGCGTGGTCCGGGAACGCGGTCGGGAGGGCCCGCTCGCCCCAGCGGTAGCCGGCGTACGAGAAGTCCGGGAGGTAGTGGACCTCCTGGACCTCCTCGGACAGGATCTCGGGGGTCCACCCGTCGGCGGGTTGCGCGGAGGCGGCCGCCGCGGTCGCGAGGCCCAAGGCGAGCAGGGGGAGGGCGGGACGGAGCGTCATCGGGTCGGGAGGATCGTGACTGGAGCGTGGGCGCGGGCGCCGTCGGCGCGGGCGACGATGCCGTAGGTCCCGGGCGCGAGCCCGGCCGCGTCGAGCCGGAGCTCTCGCTCCCCGCCTGCGACGACCCCGTCGAGGAGGACGGCCACGCGGCGCCCGAGCGCGTCCACGACGACGACCTCGACCCGCCCCCCGGCCGGCACGGCGAGGGGCACGGTCACAACGCCGACGGCGGGGTTGGGGTACGGCGCGCCGAGCCGCAGCCCCACCGTCGCGGGCGGCGCCGCCTCCCCGGCCGTCGCCCCCGGCCACACCGGGCCGACGTCGGACGGGAACAGGCGCCGCCGCGTGACCGGGGCGTCCGAGCGCTCGTCGGCGCCGACGTCCGGGCTCGCGTCGCGCGGCTGGCCGTCCAGGTCGACCGCCAGCTCGAGGCCGTCGACCGCCACGGCGGCGTCGAGGAGCGGGCTCCCGTCGAGCGGGCGCCAGACGCCGGCGGCGTCGGGCCGGAGCAGCGGGTCGGCGCGGGTCAGGCCCGGCGGCTCGTCGATGCCCAGCTGAGCGCCCCAGTAGACCGTCCCGTCCCACGTCATGTCGGTCGGCTCCGCGTCCTGGCGGACGATGCGGCTGCCCGACGACAGGACCACGTTGTTCTCGAACCTCACGCCGTCCGGCGGGAGCGACCGCTCCGAGTCGGCGCCGGCGCCGAGCGTGAGCGACTGCCGCGCCCGCACGATCGTGTTGTGGGCGATGGTCGCGTTGCGGACCTGGAAGTAGCGGTTCAGCGGCGAGTTCGGCACGCCGTTCATGATCGCGATGGCCGACTGGAAGCCGGTCCCGCCCAGCTCCTCGAAGTAGTTGTTCACGACCACGTGGTCCTCCCCGATCACGCGCACGCCGCCGGTGTCGTCCACCCGTTCGCCCACGAACACGTTGCCCTCGACGAGGGCGCCGTTGCCGTGGCGCAGGGTGAGCGAGCCGCGCGAGCGGAAAAAGGTGTTGCCTCGGAAAACGTTCTGGCCGCTCTTGTTGGAGACGATCTCGGCCTCGCCGTCGCACCGCTCGAACAGGTTCCGCTCGACGGTCACGAAGGCGTCCTGCATCGACGTGGTGCTCGTCCCGATCCGGATCGTCTCGCCCTCGTTCCGGCCCAGCGGCGGGCGCGGCCCAAAGTGGTTCTGGTCGATCCGGTGGTAGGTCGGCCGGTGCCGCGACCCGGTCTCGAGCCAGACCACGAGCGTCGTGCCCACGTTCGTTTTGCCTCGCAGGTAGTTGTGGTCGACGCGGTTGTGGGTGCCGTAGAGCGAGACCCACTTGGTGTCCTGGATCGGGTTGACCGTGCCGACGTCGATCACCGTGGAGTTGGTGAGGCGGCTGTGGTTCGCCGCCTTGGACCCGTCTCGGAACTGGATGAGGTGGGTCCCGGTGAAGGTGCCGCCCTCGAACCGGAGGCCGTCCACCACCAGGTAGTCGCCCGCGATGCGCAGCGACGACGAGCCGTCCAGGACCACGCCGCCGGGCGTCTCGGCCACCAGCCGGATCGAGTCGCCCTCCACGCCGTCGGCGCGGAACACGAGGGTGAGGTCGGTCCACACCCCGTCGGCCATCGTGATGGCGTCGCCCGGCCGGGCGCTGGCGATGGCCGCGCGCAGCTCGGCCGGCGTCGTGACCGGCGACCGGGCCGGCACGGTGGGCGGGTGGGCGGCGCTGAGCGCGCTCGCCAGCGCGATGAGGGCCACAAAGGCCAGCGACGCGGAGAGGGTGCGGATCATCGGGCGACGGTGAATGGGGTGGCCTCCGCGGCGCGGCCCCCGGTGGTCAGGCGGGCGACGTAGACGCCCGGCGGCAGCCGGCCGGCGGCGACCTGGACGTCGTGGCGGCCGGCGGGGAACGGCCCCCGGGCGGCCACCACCACCTCGCGGCCCAGCACGTCGTAGACCGTCAGCCGCACGTCGGCCGGCGCCGCCAGATCGAAGCCCAGCCGCACCGGCCCGGAGGTGGGGTTGGGGCTCGGCGGCAGCAGGCGCAGGCTGCCGGTGGGCTCGTCCTCGGCGGCGACGGGCCGCTGGCGGTCCTGGAGCTGGCGGAGGTAGAGCGAGCGCGGGTCGAGGCCGGTCCGGTCGGTGCCCTCGACGTACGAGTCGCTGCGGAACAAAAAGGGACCGCGGTTGGAGACGGTACCCTGGACGCCGATGGCGTAGTTCTGGGCCGTCGGCGGCTTCTCGACGATCACGAGCGACCCGTTCATCTGGGCGTTCCAGACCACGCAGTTGGCGCACGCCCAGCCGTGGCCGGTCCCGTAGTCGCCGCGGTTGCCCAGGTGGATGCGGCGGTCGCTGGTCCCGGTACCGCTGGACCCGACCTCGGTGTGGTTGTCGTACAGGAAGCCCATGCCCCACTGGCGGTGCGCCTCGCTGGACGTAGAGGCGTCCTCGGAGGTGTTGTCGAGGAAAACGACGCCCGAGTCCAGCGTCGAGCCGTTGCCCACGTAGGCGTGACGCGCGTCGGTGGCCCGGTTCCCCTCGAACAGCACCAGCTGCGACTTCTCGACCTCGAAGTTGTAGCGGCGGCTGCCGGTCACGACCGAGTGCGGCTCCAGCGCCTGGCAGTCGCGCACGGTGACGTAGCGCGAGTTCTGGACCGACACGCCGGCGTGCCAAAAGTGCCGCGCCGTCACGCCCATCACCCAGGCGTTCTCGGCCAGCACCAGCTCCAGCGCGTTCTTGGCCTGCGTCTCGTCCGTCGGCCCCCGGGTCTCGATCTCGATCCTCAGGCCCTCCACGCCCACCTCCCGCGTCACGCCCGACACGTCGCGTGGGTAGAGGTACGCCTGCGAAACGGCCCGGTCGAGCCGGTAGAAGACCGGCGCGTCCAGCGTCACCACGTCGCCCTCGACCGACTCGACGGTCCGCGCGAAGGCGATCGGGAACTGGCCGGGTCTCCAGTCCGGGTCGCTGAACGTCCCGCCGCCGTCGACGGCCTCCACCCACTCGGCGGTGGCCGGGTGGTACAGCACCACGTCCAGGCCCGCGCGCATCCGCTCAGGGTTCTGGACCCGGAACGAGCGGGCGCCGACCGGCACCACGTCGTCGGCGACCAACGAAGGCGCCCGGCCCTCCACGCGCTTGATGATCGCGTCGCCGCCGGCAGCGTCGCTGCGACCCACGACGAGGACGGGATCCGGGCCCGGCTGGCTCCGGATCAGCACCGTGCCCGTCGCCGGGTCGTCGCCGGCCCCCCGGAGCACCACGCCGTCGGCCTCGATCCTGAGCGTGCCGGCCACCTGGTACGTGCCGGCCGCCAGCTCCACGGCGCCGCGCAGGCCGTCCAACAGAGGGCGGGCCGAGGCCTCGTCGATGGCGGCCTGGATCGAGGCCGTGTCGTCGCCCTCGACGGGCTCGACCGTCCGGACGGCCGGCACCACCGGCAGCACCACGCCGCCGCCGCGGTAGCCGGCCGTCCCAAAGTCGGGGACGCGGTTGCCCTCGGCGTCGGTGACGTAGACCAGTCGCCCGTCGTCGCCGGGGTAGACGGCCTTCGACACAAACGACTGTGCAGACGGGGCCGCCGAAACCCCGCACAGCAGCAGCGTCAAGAGGCGTGCTCGGAACAGGGACATAGCAGAAGTGAACGAGAGTCTTTCGCACAAAGCCCGGCCGCCGCTGGCGAGAGCGGCGGCCGGGGCGACAAACCGGCCGACGTTACCGGACGACCGTCAAACGGCTGGTCTGCACGCGCGTGCTGCCGCCGGCCTCGGCCGTCATCCGGAGCAAGTAGACGCCCGAGGGCAGCGCGGACGCGTCGACCGCGACCTGCTGGCCGGCGCCAGCGGGGACGGTCCGGCTCGCCGCCGTCAGGACGCGGCGGCCCAGCGAGTCGTACACGTCGAGCGCGACCGCCGAGGCCGCGTCGAGGTCAAACGTGACCGTGGCCGCTCCCGTCGTCGGGTTGGGGTACGCCGTCCGGATCGCGAAGCCGCGCTCCACCGGGCCGTCCTCCGACGACACCGCCAGGCCCCCGCCGGCCTCGTAGGCCTCCAGGACCGCGGGCGGGAAGTAGTTGAGGTCGCCCAGCGGGAAGCCGCCCTGCGCGGCCGTGTAGGCCGGGTTCGTGACCGAGTACGACAGGTCCTCCGGCGGCGGCTGGTCAGCCGGGAAGAGGTCGTCCGAGCCGAACGTCCAGGTCCCGGGGTCGGTCGAGCCGTTACGGAAGTTGCCGAGCCACGCGATGTAGTCGTCGAGGTTCGGCGGCGTAGTAAAGTCGACGTCGTAGGTCCCGTTGTCGCGGAGCACCGCGCTCGGGTTGGCCGCGGCGTACTCGAACACCTCGTCGTCGACGAGCGCGTACGACTCCAGCGGGTCGCCAGACGCCGTGCGCTGGTCGTAGTACGCCTGGAGGTCGTCGGTGATCATGTAGCCGTTGTTCCGGATCACCAGCTGGCGGTCGGCCTCGGTGAACCCGTTGGGCACGTCGAGCGAGTCGAACCGGATCACGCCGTCGCGCAGGTTTTCCGGGTCGCTCTCAGGCGCCTGCCCCAGCCCGTACGGGTTGACCACCAGGTTGTTCGTAAACCGGAAGTTGAGGGTCTGGGTGCCGAACGAGTTGGTCGTCAGCTCGCGGCCCGTCACGTAGATCGTGTTGTGCTCGAAGACGACGTTGCGGAGCAGCGACCCGTCGTAGCGGACGAGGTAGCCGGAGACGTTCAGGAACGACGTGTTCTGGAACACCAGCGAGTCGCCCGTCACCGTCCGGTAGTCGACCGGCCGGCCGTTGGAGCTGCCGTCGTTGCGGATCAGGTTGCGGAACTGGCTGTTGGTGAACAGCAGCTTGGTCTCGGCCGAGTTGACCTCGATCAGGCGCGAGCGCCCGCCCTGGAACACGCAGTCGTCGACCACGAACCGCATCGCCTCTTTGTTGAGCGCGAACGACGTCGCGTTCTCCCCCTGCTGGTTGTTGACGGCCAGAAAGTAGATGCCGTCGAAGTAGGTGTCGCTGGCTAGGTTGAAGTACCGGCTCGCGACGGGCGTGCCGGTGTCGTCGATGCCCGGGTAGATCACCGGCCGGTTGCCGTCGCCGTCGGCGGCCTTGATCCGCAGGACGTAGCCCTGGTTGTTGATCTCGCGGGTGACGCCGTAGTAGGCGCCGCGCTGGAGCACGTAGACGCGGTCGGCCGGGCGGGCCGTGTCGTTCTCGATGGCCTCGTTGAGCGTCCCGTTGCCGGGCTGGACCGCCAGCTCAGACTGGGCCGCCGCCGCGGGCGCGAGCGCCAGCGCCACGGCCGCGGCGGCGAGCAGGCCAAGCCTGCGAATGGGAAGAGTAGCTGTACGCATGGGAACGGTGGAGAGAGTAAAGGCGACCACGAGGTCGGGGCCGAAGCCCCGGCCCGGCCTGGTCGCCAAGGCCGGACGGGTGGGTTAGGGGCGGAAGCGGAGCCCGAGGTTGAACGAGCGGCCGTACACCTCGCGCTCGCCCAGGAAGCGGGCGGCGCTCGTGAACGAGCGGTCGGGGCGGTTGGTGAGGTTGTTGAGCTGGGCAAACAGGCTCAGCGACGGCATCAGGCGGTAGCTCGCCTGGGCGTCCACACGGACGTAGGTGTCGAAGGTGGACAGCGTGAGGTCGCCCGTGCTGTAGTCGGTCAGGTTGCCCTCCTGGTAGAGCACCGACGCCCGGCCCGAGAACGGCCCGAGGTCGTAGCCCAGCGACACGTTGGCGATCCAGTCGGGCTGGTCGAGCAGCCCCACCTGCTGGCGGTACGGCGTGTAGGTCGTGACCGGGATAAAGAACGGGGGCTCCGTGACGGTCTCAGCCCGGGTCCGCTGGACCTCGGTCTCCGAGAAGATGCGCGACACGTTGGCGTTGAAGGTGACCCCGCTCAGCGGCCCCGGCAGCCACAGCAGGTTGGCCTGCCAGTCCACCTCGATGCCGCGCACCGTGGTCGGCCCCTCCAGGTTGCGCGGCTCCAGCACGCGGTAGCCCACGAACTCCTCGCCGAAGCCGTTCGCCAGCGCCGTCGCCTCGTCCTGGAGCTGGATGTCGGCGCGGTAGATCACGCCCTCGATCCGCTTGTAGAACCCGCCGACGCTCAGGAGCCCGATGCGGTTGGAGTAGAAGGACACGTAGGCGTCCAAGTTCTGGGACTGGGCCGGCCGCAGGCCCGGCGTGCCCTTGGTGATGAGCCCGGATCCGGCGTCGCGGATGCGAAGCTGGGGGGACGTCTGGTCGAAGTCGGGACGCGCCTGGGTCTCGGTGTACGCCAGCCGGACGTCGAACCAGTCCGTCGGGCGGACGCGCAACTGGACCATCGGGAACCAGTCGCCGTAGCTCTGCACCGAGCTCGTGTCCCGGAGCACCACCTGGGAGTCGTCGGCGTCGGTGTCCTCCTGGGGGACGCGGCCGAAAAATGCGTCGTAGCTCGTGTTCGTGTGCTCATAGCGGATGCCGGGCAGAAGCATCACGCGCGGGCCAAAGTTCAACTCCGTCATGAGGTAGCCCGCCGAGACGTTCTCGACCGCCTCGTAGTCCTTGAAGTCTCCCCAGATCGCCCGGCGCATGCCACCACGGAACGCGTCCACGACGCGACGCGTCGGGTCATGGGCCGGCGTCGAGGTGATCGCGAAGTCGCCCCCGAGGATCTCTCGCGCCGAGTTGTCGGGGTCGAGAAACGACTGGAGCCCGATCTGGCCGCCCGCTGCCCGCTCGGCGTCTGGGAACAGCGCCGTCAGCTCGTCGAGCCCGCCCCGTTCCCCGCCGTAGAACAGGTGGAGGTACGACTGCGTGTTGTCGTTCTCACGGTGCTTCGAGCGGTACTTGCCGCCTGTCTTGACGAAGCCCGAAAGCCACGAGCCGACCGAGAACGGCGCCTTGACGTTGGCCTGGGCGCCCAGGTCCCGCTCGCTGCCACGCTCCTGTGCAAAGTCGATCCGCTCGAAGAACGTGTCGTCCAGGCTACCGACGGCGGCCTGGGGAACAGGCAGGGGGCCTTGGTCGCGGACGATGTCGTCCTGGTTGAAGGCCGAGTTTTCCCGAAAGCGAGAGCGGCTGTCGTACGGCGTCTTGATCACCGAGCTCGACCGGTTGAGCGTCACGTCGAGTTGCGCGAGGTCGCCGAGGTTAAAGTCTCCAGACAGGGCCGAGCTCAGCACGTCAGTCTGAATCTCAACGTCGTTGATGTCGTACGTCACCGTGTTCTCGACCGGGATGTACGCGTTGTCGCGCGAGATGTAGCCCCGGTCCAGTCGGTTGACGAAGTTGGTGAGCTGCACCGCTCCCATCGGGAGCCGGTAATCGAGCATCAGGCTAGCGCCGTATCGGTTCCGGGCCTCGGTGCGGTTGCGGAGGTCGACGTCGGTGATCAAGATCACGTCGTCGTTTCCCTTGTAAGGCTGGTTGAGGTAGTCGCCCGTGATGCGCTCCGAGCTGCGGTCGGCGCGCTCCAGGCTGCCCTGGAAAAAGACACCCAGCCGGTCGTCGAGGAAGCGGTCGCTGACCGATGCGTTGGCCTTGTACTGGCCCAGCGAGCCCGTCAGGTCGTTGTAGCCGCCCTGGAGAAGCGCCTGGGTGCGCAGGCCCTCCGGCGCCCCCCGCAGGCGGAAGTTGACCGACCCGCCGATGGCGTCGGCGTCCTGGTCGGGCGTGATCGACTTGTACACCTCCACGCCGTCCAGCATCTCCGACGAGATGGAGCTGAGGTCGGTCGCGCGCGTGTCGAAGTTGGTCGAGGGCAGCTTGACGCCGTTGACGGTCACGTTGTTGTACTTGGGCGACAGGCCGCGGATGACCACGTTCTGCCCCTCGCCCGCGTTGCGCTGGATGGAGATGCCCGGCAGGCGGCCCACCGACTCGGCGGCGTTCGCGTCGGGCAACTCCTTGAGCCGGGCCGATGAGACGACGCTCACGATCTGGTTGGAGTTGATCTGCTGGTTGATGGCCGCCACCTGGCCCTCGGCCTGGGCCGAGACCACGACCTCCTCGCCCTCGACCACCGCCAGCTCTAGCGCCACGTCGAGCTCCACCGTGCCGTCGGCCGGCACGACGACCTCGACGCGCTCCTCGCGGTAGCCGATGTAGCTCACCAGGACGGTCTGCGGCCCGCTCGGGACGCGCGTCAGCCGGTACACGCCGTCGGCGTCGGTGGCCGCCCCCAGCGCCGTGCCCTCGACGCGGACGGCGGCGCCGATCAGCGTCTCGCCCGTCGCGGCGTCGGTGACGGTGCCGGTCACGACGGCCGCGCGCGCCGGGCTGGCGGTCGTCACCGGCGCGGAGGTCGTCGGGCCAGGCGCGGTTGCCGCGCCCACGGGGAGCGCCAGCGCGACGGCGAGGGCAGAGCAGGAGAGGAGTCGGTTCATTGGGATCGAAGGCCGTAGCCTCGGGTTAGCGCTGGGCGCTGGAGGCGAGGGCGGGGACCGTGAGGTAGGTCCCCTTGAAGTCCTGGTTGAGCACGCTCACCGTCGCCGTCCCGTCGCCCGGGACCATCTCGATGGCGGCGCGGCCGTTGGCGAAGCCCACGCGCTGGCTGCGCGTCGGCGTGCCCCAGCCGGTCATCAGGCGGCCGGCGCCGTCGTGGCTGAAGTAGACGTCGTCCTCGTAGTCGAGCACGCGGCGGCCGTCGGCGTCGATCATCGTGGCGACGACGAGGAGGTGGCCGTTCGGGAGCGGCTCGGTCGAGAGCACGATCTGGTCGGGCGAGCCGGCCGGCGTGTCCCAGTAGGTGAGCGCCAGCGTGTCGCGCGCGACCTCGGCACCGCCGTGGATGCCGACCGCCACCAGCTCGTTGGCGCCCACCGAGAACGGGACCTGCCACGACAGCCCGGCCGCCGGGAACTGGGACCCGTCCCGCTGCCGGGTGCCGAGGTCGCGGCCGTCGAGCAGGAGCCGGGCGGCGTCGGTGTTGCAGTAGACGTCCACCTGGCGCGGCTCGCCGGCCGGGCCGGAGCGCTCGGTCCAGGTGTGCGACTCGATCCAGCAGAACGGCTCGTCGCCGGCGTCGGGGTCAGTCCAGACGCTCTTGAACACGTAGTAGGCGTCCTTGGGCGTCCCGTCGCGCGTGACGAGCCCCTTCTGGTTCATGTACGGCAGGTCGTTCTCCGGGCGCAGCGGCGTGCCGAAGTCCTTGAACGCCCACTGCGCGTTGCCGGCGAACCCGGGCAGCGTCTCAGAGACGCGCAGCGACCAGTCGAACAGGTCCACGATGTAGCTCTCGGACCAGTCGCCGTTCTTGGCGATGTTGGTCACCTCGACCTGGTTGACCGCCTCGGTCCACTCGTCCGGGTCCACCAGCCCCTGGCCGTCGATGGGCGTCTCGGTGTGGCGGCCGACGTGGCTGGAGCCGCCGTACTCCATGTGGAGCAGGCGCGGGTACGTGGCCTGGGCGTCCAGGAGCGCCGTCTCGTAGTTCGTATAGACGCCCGAGTACCAGCCGGCCCAGATCGACGGCGAGAACACGTCGACGATGTCCGAGCCGTCGTAGTACTTGCGGATGGACGTCGGCCGCGATGGGTCGAGCGCGTGCGACACGTCGTTCAGGCGCGACAGGAACACGTTGATCCGGGCCGGGTCGTCGCCGCCCTCGACCTGGGGGAGCCAGTAGATCTCGTTGCCCAACGACCACGTGATGATGCTGGGGTGGTTCATGTTCTGGGCGATCTGCTCGCGCAGGAGCCGCTCCGTCGTGGCCTGCCACTGCGGCCCGCCCAGCCCGCCGCGGTTCCACGGCAGCTCGTCCCAGATCAAGAGCCCCAGCTCGTCGGCGGCGCGGTAGACCTCGGGGTCTTGGGGATAGTGGCCCAGGCGGACAAAGTTGGCGCCCATGCCCTTCATCTGCTCCATGTCGCGGCGGTGGAGCGCGTTGGGCATGGCGGAGGCGTAGCCGGCGTGCTCCTCGTGGCGGTGCGTCCCGCGCAGCAGCAGCCGCTCGCCGTTCAACATGAACGGCCCGCCCTCCACAAACTCGAACCAGCGGAATCCTAGCGGCTCGGCCACGGTGTCCGTCACGGCGCCGTCCTGCACCAGGTCCACCTCGACGCGGTACATCGACGGCGAGGCCGGCGACCACAGCTGGGGCTGGCGGACCGGCTCGAACGCCACGCGCACCGAGTCGCGCGTGCCCGCCGGCACCCGGACCGTCCGGGTCTGGACCGTCCGCCCGTCCGGCCCCACCAGGCGTGCCGCGAGCGCCGTCCCCTCGCCCACCGGCCCCGCCAGCGCCACGCGAAGCGCCGCCGTGCCGCTGGCGGCGCTCACCGCCGGCGTGAGCACGTGGGCGCGCTCGATGTGGGTCGCCGGGACGTCCTTGAGCCAGACGTCGCGCGTCAACCCACCGAACAGGAAGTAGTCGGCCTTCTGCGACGGGATGAGGTCCACGTCGTAGGCGTTCGAGACGCGGACCAAGACGTCGTTGGCGCCGGCCTTCACCTGGTCCGTGATGTCCACGTCGAAGCCGACGTAGCCGCCGACGTGGCCGCCGGCGCGTTGGCCGTTGACGTACACGTCGGCCGTCATCGCGGCGCCCTCGAAGTAGAGCAGGGTTCGGCGCTGGGCGTCGGGGTCGAGCGTGAGCGTCTTGCGGTACCAGCTCGCGTCGCGGCGGTAGCCGGGCTCCAGGTCGGCGGTGTCCCACACGTTCCAGCTGTGCGGCAGCGTCACCGGCTCCCAGCCCGGCATGGCGACGGCCGCGTCCGGCGTCGCGGCCGGCTGCTCCAGATAGGTCCAGTCGGCGTTGAGGTTGGTCACGCGGCGGCCCGTCTGGGCCGAGGCGGCGCTGACGGCGAGCGCCAGCAGGAGCAGGGAAAGCAGGCGGGTCATCGGGAACCGAGGGCGGGGCGGTCGTCCAGGTGCAGGCGGCGGAGCAGCGCCTCGACGTAGTAGTAGTCGGCGTAGACGAGCGGCACGTCGACCTCGGAGGCGCCGGGCACGCTGCCGGTGCTGTGGTCGAGGATGAACGGTTCGCCGAGGCCGGCGGGCGCGAGGTAGTCCTGCGACAGCGACGCCAGGATGCGGTCGGCGGCGCTGACGTAGCGGTCGCGCTCCTCGGGAACCATCCCCGCCAGCTCGTAGAGCGCCGACGCGATCACGGCGGCGGCCGAGGCGTCGCGCGGCTCGTCGGGCATGGTGGGCGCGTCGTAGTCCCAGACCGGCACGCCGTCGCCCGGCTGGCGGGGGTGGTCCAGGACGAAGTCGGCCACGCGCTGGGCCTGGGCCAGAAACTCCGGCTCGCCCGACTCGCGGGCGGCCATCGTAAAGCCGTAGAGCGCCCAGCCCTGGCCGCGGCTCCACGACGAGGCGTCGTTGTAGCCCTGCCACGTGCCGCGCTGGAGCACCTCGCCGGTCGCGTCGTCGAACTGGACGACGTGGAACGACGAGGCGTCGTCGCGGAACAGGTGGGCGAGCGTCGTCCGGGCGTGCTGCGTCGCCACCTCCGCGTAGCGTGGGTCGCCGGTCAGGTCGGTCGCGGCGTAGAGCAGCTCTAGGTTCATCATGTTGTCGATGATGACCGGGAAGCGCCACGAGCCCCAGTCCCACGACTTGATGGCGCCGACCGTGGGGTCAAAGCGCGTCATCAGCGTGTCGGCCGCCTCGACCACGACGTCGCGGTAGCGGTCGTCGCCCGTGAGCCGGAGCGCGGCGCCGGCGGACGGGTAGATCTTGAAGCCCATGTCGTGCGTCCCGCCGTTCGTCTTCTCCGGCTCCACCACGGCCGTCCACTGGCGGGCCGCGTCGGCGAAGGCGCGGTCCTGGGTGTAGTCGTACAGCTCCCACAGCGTGCCGGGGTAGAAGCCGCTGGTCCACTCCTTGGCCGGCGAGGTGTCGGGCGCGCCGTCAGCCTCCAGCGACCGCGGGATCTGGCCCTCGACGGCGGGCCGGCCCAGGAACGGGCGGAGCCGGGCGGCGGCAGCGTCCAGGGCGGCGCGGGCGTCGAGCGGATCGGCCACGACCGACACGCGCAGCGGACGCGCCAGCCGGTCGGCCTCGGCCTCGATCAGCGCCCACCAGTCCTCCGGCCCATCCACCGCCCCGCTAGCGGTCCAGGCGGAGACGACGTGCGTCACGACCGGCCCGTTTTTCGGAGGGCCGACAACTAGTAGCTGGTGCCCGTCGGCGCCGACTCGGTCCGCCAGCCGGTCGGCGCCGGTCAGGACGGCGATGCCGAGGTCGCCATGGCCGCCCTTCTTGGGATCGACCGGTCCCCAGGTGCTCGTCCAGGCCCAGCCCTCGGTCTCGCCTATCGAGGCCACCGCGTCGGCGCGGTCCACGACGCCCGTGGCGACGCGAAGCGCTTCCGAGTCGTCGGCCACGATTCTGCTTTCCAGGCGGAAGCCGGGGCGGCCGGCGTCGATGGTGATGCGGCGCGTCTCGGTCACGGTCTCCTCCCCCGCCGCCCACGGCCCGTGCGTGGTTTCGAGAACGGCGCGGAGCGGGCCGTCGGCCAGGATGCGGTAGCCCGAGAAGTTGGGCGCCGGCCACAGTTGGGCTCCGTCCCAGACGGCCGTGCCGCCCGCGCCCAGCGTCGGGCCGACGCTAAAGAAGTCGGCGCCCCGGCCATGATCGGTGTGGTAGTCGCCCTCGGCGTACCAGTCGGCGGCGACCAAGTCGGGCGTGCGCTTGGTCCATACGTCGATGCCGCTGCTGACCAGCGGTTCGAGCGCGCTCAGCCCGGCGCCATACGTGCGGAAGGCGACGCGGTCGTTTTCCCACGCCACGTCGTCGCGGCGCTCGTCGTGGAGCGCCGTCGCGCGAGGGGCGGTCGATGTGGACGGGCGGGCCTCGACGCGCAGGTCGCGCGACTGGCCGGGCCACAGGCCCACCCAGAGCAAGAGGTCGTCCGGCGTGCCGTCGCCGTCGGCGTCGACGGCCTGGGTCGGGATCTCGGCGCCGTCGGCGTCGACGGCCCGGACGCGGTCTGGGGCCAGCCCCGGCGTGCGGCGCGCGAGCGCGTCCCAGCGCACCGACACCACCTCGCCCTGGCGGACGGCGTCGGTCGGGTTCTCGACCCGGACCACGGCCTGGCCGCTGGCGGCCGGCACCGACAGCGCGGCGACGAGCGCCGCCAGCGGGGCCACGAGCAGGGTCGCGGTGCGGCTCATGCGTCCTGGGGACGACCGATGGTGGCCAGGATGCCGCCGTCGACGTACAAGACGTGGCCGTTGACGAAGTCGCTCGCGGGCGCGGCCAGGAACACGGCGGCGCCCTCCAGATCGCTCGGGTCGCCCCACCGCCCGGCGGGCGTGCGGCTGATGATCCACTCGTTGAACGGATGGCCGTCCTCGCGAATCGGCGCAGTCTGGTCGGTCGCGAAGTAGCCCGGCCCAATGCCGTTGACCTGGACGTTGTGGCGGCCCCACTCGGTCGCCATCGAGCGCGTCAGCATCTTGAGCCCGCCCTTGGCCGCGGCGTAGGCGCCGACCGAGTCGCGGCCCAGCTCGCTCATCATGGAGCAGATGTTGATCACCTTGCCGCCGCCGCGCTCGATCATGCCGCGCACGACCGGCTGGCTCATCACGAACACGCCCGTCAGGTCGGTCTCGACGACGCGCTTCCAGGCCTCGACGGTCATGTCCAGCAGCGGCGTCCGCTCGATCACCGCCGCGTTGTTGACCAGGACGTCGATCGGCCCGACCTCCGCCTCGATCCGCTCGACCGACTGGCGGACCGCCTCGGCGTCGGTCACGTCGAACAGGTAGCCCGACGCCTCGATGCCGTCGGCGCGGTAGCTCTCGACGGCAGCGTCGATTCGCTCCTGCGACGAGTGGCCGTTGACGATCAATGTCGCGCCGGCGCGGCCCAGGCCGCGCGCCATCGCCATGCCCAGCCCGTGCGTGGCGCCGGTGACCAGCGCCCGCTTGCCGTCGAGACGGAAGAGGTCGGTGCTCATCGGAGGTCGGGGACGTCCACGACGTCCATGTCGCCGTAGTCCAGGTTCTCGCCTGCCATGCCCCAGATGAACGTGTAGCTGCCCGTGCCGGCGCCGGCGTGGACCGACCACGGCGGCGAGATCACGGCCTGCTCGTTGGCCATCCAGAGGTGGCGCGTCTGGTCCGGCGGCCCCATAAAGTGGCAGACGGCCTGGCCCTCGGGCACGTCGAAGTAGAAGTAGACCTCCATGCGGCGGTCGTGGGTGTGCGCCGGCATGGTGTTCCAGACGCTCCCCTCCGCCAGCTCCGTCATGCCCATCTGGAGCTGGCACACGTCGACGACGCTGGCCACGATGAGCTTGCGGATCGTGCGCTTGTTGCTGGTCTCGGCCGCGCCGGCCTCCACGACCTCGGCGTCGTCGCGCGAGATTTTCTTGGTCGGGTAGCCCGCGTGCGCTGGCGCCGAGTTGAGGTAGAAGCGCGCCGGGCGGGCGGCGTCGTCGCTCGCGAAGCTCACCTCGCGCGCGCCGCGCCCGACGTAGAGCGCCTCGCGGTGGCCGATGGCGTAGTCCGTGCCGTCGACCGTGACCGTCCCGGCCTGGCCGACGTTGATGACGCCCAACTCGCGGCGCTCCAGGAAAAACTCCGCCTTGAGCGGGTCGATGGCGTCGAGCGCCAGCGGGGCGTCGGTGGGCACGGCGCCGCCGGCGATCAAGCGGTCGAAGTGGGTGTAGGTCAGGCGGATCTCGCCCTCGACCATGACCTCGGGGATCAGGAAGGTGTCGCGCAGCTCTTGGGTGGAGGCGCGGGCCATGGCCTCGGGGCCGGTGGCGTAGCGGGTTTCGTAGACGATGGAGTCGGACACAGCAGAAACAGCGAGATCTAGGAAAGAGAGCGGGTAGAGGCGCGGACGACCAGCTCGGCGTCCAGGTCGACACGCTGGGGCTCGGCGGGGCCGTCGTCGCCGGCAAACTGGCGGAGCAGGAGGCCGGCGGCCTGGCGGCCCATCTCGCGCGACGGCACGCGGACGGTGGTGAGCGGGACGGGCAGGTAGCCCGCCATCTCGATGTCGTCGTAGCCGACCACCGACACGTCGCCCGGTACCGACAGGCCCAGCTCGCTCAGCGCACGGAGCGCGCCGATCGCCACCAGGTCGTTGAAGCAGGTGATCGCCGTCGGGCGCGGGCCGTCGCCGGAGAACGCCTCGGCGGCCACGCGGTAGCCGTCGGCCAGCCGGGCGCCGCCGACGGCCACCACGCCCTCGTGGAACCTGAGCGGCGACTCGCTGAACGCCTCCCGAACACCGGCCACGCGGTCCTGGCTGTGCTGGGAGTAGGCCGGGCCCGAGATGTGCAGGATGCGCTCGTGCCCGCCGTCGATCAGGTGGCGCGCGGCCATCTTCGAGGCGCGGACGTTGTCGACCGTCACGGTCGGGACCGGCAGGCCGAGCACGTGGCCCAAGAGCACCAGGGGGAAGCCGCGGCGCTGGAGCAGGAACAGGTGCGACAGGTCGCCCTCGTCCTCGACCACCGGGGCCACGATGGCCCCGCCGACGCCGTGCTCGCGGAAGGCCTCCAGCACCCGGCCCTCCTCGCGGTACTGGCCCTCGGACGTCCCCTCGAACAGCGTGAGCCCCTCGTCCGCCAGTCGCTCCCTCACGCCCAGTAGGACGTCGGCGTAGAACGGGTTGTGGGCCTCTTTGACCACGAACGCGACGCTCCGGGGCCGCTGGCTGGAGTCGCGGAGCGGCGCCGCCCGGGGCAGCTCGTAGTTCAAGCGCCCGATCACGTCGATCACGTGGCGGCGCGTGGCGGCGCGGACCGAGCCCCGGGCGTTGATGACGGCGGAAACGGTCCCGACGGAGACACCGGCCGCGTCGGCGACGTGGCGGACGGTCACGCGCTTGCTCCGAGGTTTGAACGTTTCAGTTTCCGCCACAGTGGTACCGCTTCCGATGGGAATGTTCAATGCCGAGGATACAGGGGCTTGACGGCCCTGTCAAGTTCGGCGTACTCTCCGGAAGCGGTTTTTAGAGCCGGGCACTCCGTTTCGCACGGCCCCTCGTACTCTGTTCTCCTGCCTGACACGCGGGGCCCCCTCTGAAATTGAACGTTCAATCATCCTCTGAACCCCTCGCGCTCCACCCGGACCGCTTTTTCCCGGCCGACCCGGCCGGCCGGAAAGCGGCGCGCGCGGTCTACGACGAGACGGCGGCGTTGCCCATCGTGAGCCCCCACGGCCACGTCGACCCGGCGCTGCTGGCTGGCGACCTGCCGTTCCCGGAGCCGACGGAGCTCATCGTGACGCCGGACCACTACGTGTTTCGGATGCTCCACAGCCAGGGGATCGAGCTCGACGCGCTCGGCATCCCGCGCGCCGACGGGGCGCGAGGCGTGGGCGGCCGGCCGGGGGCCGCGCCGCGGTCGGTCTGGCGGACGTTCTGCGCGCACTGGTACCTGTTCGCCGGCACGCCGACGCGGGCCTGGCTGGAGTACGTGTTCCACGAGCTGTTCGGCGTCCGCGTGACGCCGTCGGCCCGGACCGCCGACGCGATCTACGACCAGGTCGCCGAGCGGCTGGCGAGCCCGGAGTACCGCCCGCGCGTGCTGTTCGAGCGGTTCGGCATCGAGACGCTCGCCACCACCGACGCCGCGACGGACAGCCTCCGGCACCACGCCGCCCTCGACGCCGACGGCTGGAACGCGACGGTCGCCGGCGGGCGGCGCGTGATCCCGACGTTCCGGCCCGACACGCTCGTCCAGATCGCCCGCCCCGGCTGGCGGGTGGCGCTGGCGGCGCTCGGAGGGGCCGTCGACGGCGAGATCGACGGCTACCCGGCGTTCGCCGACGCGCTCCGCCAGCGGCGCGCGTTCTTCCGGTCGATGGGCGCCGTGGCCACCGACCACGGCGCCGAGACGGCCCGGACCGGGTGGCTGCCCGACGACGAGCGAGACGCCGTGTTCGCGCGCGCGCGCGCCGGCACCGCCGGCCCCGCGGACGAGGCGGCGTTCACGGCCCACATGCTGATGGCGTTCGCCCAGATGAGCACCGAGGACGGCCTCGTGATGCAGCTCCACGCCGGGGCCCTCCGCGACCACAACGGGCCGCTCGCCGACCGCTTCGGACCCGACAAGGGCGCCGACATCCCGCTGGGGACCGAGTTCACGCGCGCGCTTCGGCCGCTCCTGTCCGCCTTCGGCGGCGACGACCGCTTCCGGATGATCGCGTTCACGCTCGACGAGTCGACCTACGCGCGCGAGCTGGCGCCGCTCGCCGGCCACTACCCGGCGCTGACCCTGGGGCCGGCGTGGTGGTTCCACGACTCCGTCGAGGGCATGCTGCGCTACCGCGAGCGGACCACGGAGACGGCCGGCTTCTACAACACGGCCGGCTTCAACGACGACACGCGCGCCTTTTGCTCCATCCCGGCCCGCCACGACCTGGCCCGCCGCGTCGACGCTCACTACCTCGGGCGCCTGGTCGCCCGCCACCAGCTCGGGCTGTCGGAGGCGCGTGAGATCGGCCGCGCCCTCGCCTACGAGCTGCCCAGGCGGGCCTACCGGCTCGGTGAGACCGCCACGGGCGCGGTCGCCGAGCACGGCCTCTCCACCAACGGCGCCGCCCCATGACCCGACCCGTCCTCCTGGTCGCGCTGGCGGTGCTCGCCGGCGGGTGCGCCTCCGGCCCGGCCGGCGCCGGCGCCGGCGACGCGCGCGTGCTCCGCCTGGGGCACGGCCTGAGCACCGACCACCCGGTCCACCTCGCCATGCTGGCGATGGCGGCCCACGTCGACTCCGCCTCGGCCGGCCGGCTCCAGATCGCCGTCTACCCGTCGGGCCAGCTCGGGTCGGAGCGCGAGTGCCTGGAGCTGCTCCAGATCGGCAGCCTGGCCATGACCAAGGTGTCGTCGAGCGTGCTGGAGGGCTTCAGCCCCGAGTTCGCCGTCTTTTCCCTCCCCTACCTGTTCCGCGACGAGGCCCACCGGCTGGCGTTCTTCGACAGCGACGTCGGCCACGAGATCTTGGACTCGGCGGAGGCCTTCCGGCTCAAGGGGCTCACGTACTACGACGCCGGCGCGCGGAGCTACTACACCGTCGACCGGCCCGTCCGCACCCCGGCCGACCTGCGGGGCCTGAAGATCCGGGTCCAGGAGAGCCCGACCTCGATGGCCATGGTGCGCGCGATGGGCGGCAGCCCGACGCCGATCTCGTGGGGCGAGCTCTACACGGCGCTCCAGCAGGGCGTGGTGGACGGGGCGGAAAACAACCCGCCGAGCTTTTTCCTGTCGCGCCACTACGAGGTCGCGAAGTACTACGTGCTCAACGAGCACACGGCCGTCCCGGACGTGCTGACCATCGGGACGCCCCTCTGGACCGCGCTCTCGGATCAGGAGAGGGCGTGGCTCCAGGAGGCCGCCGACGCCAGCGCGGACCTGGAAGAGCGCCTGTGGCACGAGGCGACGGTCGAGGCGCTCGCGGCCGTCACCGAGGCCGGCGTCGAGGTGGTCGAGATGTCCGCCGCCGACCGCCAGCCGTTCTCCGACGCCGTCGCCGCGATGCTCTCCGGCGCCGACCCGGCCACGCGCGCGCTGATCGATCGCGTCCAGGCCATCGAGACTGCGCCCGCCCTCGACCCGCCCGCGACGACCGCCAGCGCGGCGCCCTCTCGCCCCGAGGCCCAGCCATGACCGAGCGCTCTCTGCTCCGCGCCACGCCCGACGGCGGCTTCAAGGGCACGCTCGACCGCGCGCTAGCGTGGGCCTGCGTCGCGCTGATGGGCCTGAGCGTGGTCAACGTGCTCTGGCAGGTCGTCACGCGCTTTGTGTTGGGCAACCCGAGCGGGTTCACCGACGAGCTCGCACGGTTCCTCCTGATCTGGCTCGGCATGATCGGCGCCGCCTACGCCGTCGGCCAGCGGATGCACCTCGCCATCGACCTGCTCCCGCGCGTGCTGGACGGCCGGCCCAAGGCCCGCGCCGCGCTGGGCGTTTTCCTCCAGGGCGCCATCCTGGCCTTCGCGCTCGGCGTGATGGTCTACGGCGGCGGCAACCTGGTGCGGCTGACCACGCTCCTGGCCCAGCGCTCGGCCGCGCTGGGCGTGTCGCTGGGCGCCGTCTACAGCGTGCTCCCGATTGCCGGCGCCGTGATCGCGCTCTACGCCGGGCTGGGCATCGCGGGGCACGTCCGGGTGCTGACCGGCTCGCGCCCCCCGGGCGCCGACGTGATCGAGGGCTCGGGGCAGGACGAGCTCACCGTCGCCAACGACCCCAGAATCTGATGGAGACCGCCCTCGCCGCTGACCCGGTGGCCATCGCCGTGCTGGTCGGGACCTTCGTGGTGCTGCTGGCGCTCGGCGTCCGCGTGGCGTTCGCGATCGGCCTGGCGACCGTCGTCACGATGATGCTGTCCATCGGGCCGACGGCCGCGCTCACGACGGTCGCCCAGCGCATGGCGACCGGGCTCGACAGCTTTACGCTGCTCGCGATCCCCTTCTTTATCCTGGCGGGCCAGCTGATGAACCGCGGCGGCATCGCGACGCGGCTGATCGACTTTGCCAAGTCGCTCCTGGGGCCGCTGCCGGGCGGCCTGGCCTTTGTCAACGTGCTCGCGTCGATGCTTTTCGGCGCCATCTCGGGCTCGGCCGTCGCCGCCGCCTCCGCCATCGGCGCGACGGTCGGGCCGCGCATGGTCGAGGAGGGCTACGACCGCGACTTCGCGGCGGCGGTCAACATCACCTCGGCCACGACGGGCCTCATCATTCCGCCCTCGAACGTGCTCATCATCTACTCGCTGGCGTCGGGCGGTGCGTCGATCGCGGCGCTGTTCCTGGCGGGCTACGTGCCGGGCCTGGTCGTGGGGGGGATGCTGATGGCCGTGGCCGGCGTGACGGCCTGGCGGCGCGGGTACCCCACGGCCGAGCGGTCGGCGCTGGGCGAGATCGGGCGGCGCTTTGTGGTCGCGCTGCCGAGCCTGTTCCTGCTCGTCGTCGTGATCGGCGGGATCGTGGGCGGCATCTTTACCGCGACCGAGGCGGCGGCCGTGGCCGTCGTCTACGCCGGGGCGCTCGCCTTCGTCTACCGCGGGATCACGCTCCGCGACCTGCCCCAGATCCTGCTCGACGCGACCTCGACGACGGCCATCGTGCTGCTCCTGATCGCGGTGTCGATCGCGATGTCGTGGATCATGGCCTACGTCAACCTGCCCCAGGCCATCGCCGGGGCCGTGGGCTCGGTCGAGAGCCCGCTGGCGGTGTTCCTGCTCATCAACGTGGTGCTCCTGTTCGTGGGCGTCTTTATGGACATGACGCCCGCGATCCTGATCTTCACGCCCATCTTCCTGCCCGTCGTGGTGGAGCTGGGCATGGACCCGGTCCACTTCGGGATCGTGATGGTCCTCAACCTGTGCATCGGGCTGTGCACGCCGCCGGTCGGGAGCGTGCTGTTCGTGGGCGTCGGCGTGGCCGAGACGACGATCGCGCGCGTGGTGCGCCCGCTCCTCCCCCTGTTTGTGGCCATGCTCGTCGCGCTCGCCCTCGTGACGGCGTTCCCCGGCCTGTCGCTCTGGCTCCCCTCCCTGTTCGGTTACTAGCTCGTGCTCGACTCCTCCCCCTCTGAGTTCCGCCTGGACGGCCGCGTGGTCGTCGTCACCGGCGGCTACGGCGTGCTCGGCTCTGCGATGGCGCGCGGCCTCATGGGCGCCGGCGCCTCGGTCGTCCTCCTCGGCCGCAGCGCCGGCAAGGCCGAGGCCGCCGCCGCCGCGCTCGACGCGTCCGGCGAGCGTGCCCTCGGCGTCGCCGCCGACGTCCTCGACCCCGACGCGCTGGCGGCGGCCCGCGACGCCGTGCGGGGCCGGTTCGGCCGGGTCGACGCCCTCGTCAACGCGGCCGGCGGCAACGTCCAGGGCGCCACCCTGGCGCCGGGCGACAGCCCCTTCGGCCTTGACGCCGGCGCGTGGCGCCAGGTGGTCGACCTCAACCTGGTCGGGACCGTGCTCCCCACCCAGGTGTTCGGCGAGGCCATCGCGGAGCGGGGCGAGGGGGCCGTCGTCAACGTGTCCTCGATGACCGCCAGCCGGGTGATCTCGCGGGTGGCGGGCTACTCGGCGGCCAAGGCGGCCGTCGACCAGTACACGCGCTGGATGGCCGTCGAACTGGCCAAGCAGACCGGGGGCAAGGTGCGCGTCAACGCCGTCGCGCCGGGCTTTTTCGTGGCCGACCAGAACCGGGACCTGTTGCTCGACGGCGACGGCGGCCTGACCGAGCGGGGCCAGGCGATCGTCGACCACACGCCCGCCGGGCGGTTCGGCGAGCCCGACGAGGTGGCCGGGGCGGTCGTGTTTTTGTGCTCGCCCGCGGCCCGGTTCGTCACCGGCACGGTGCTCGCCATCGACGGAGGGTTCTCGGCCTACGGGGGGTTTTAACTATGAAGCTGTCTTTCCGCTGGTACGGCGAGTCCGACCCCGTCACCCTCGGGGCCATCCGCCAGATCCCGGGCGTGACCGGCATCGTGAGCGCGCTCTACGACGTCGCGCCGGGCGAGGCCTGGACCGCCGACGCCGTCGTCTCCCTCCGCCAGCGCGTCGAGAGCGCCGGGCTGGCCCTGACGTGCATCGAGTCGATCCCCGTGCCGGAGGGGATCAAGCTGGGGACCGACGACCGCGAGCGGTTGGCCGACGCCTGGTGCCGCTCCGCCGAGGCCGTGGGCGCGGCCGGCGTGCCCGTGGTGTGCTACAACTTTATGCCCGTGTTCGACTGGACGCGGACGGACCTCTCGCGCCCGCTCCCGGACGGCTCGGAGGCGCTGGCCTACGTCGAGGGCGAGCTGGCGGAGGTCGAGGCGGCGCTGGCGTCGGGGGGCCTGCCCGGCTGGATGGACGCCCACTCGCCGGACGACCTGCGCCGCCTGTTCGCGGCCTACGCCGAGGTCGACCACGAGGCCATGTGGGACCACCTGGGGTGGTTCCTGGAGCGCGCCGTGCCGGCGGCCGAGTCGGCCGGCGTCCGGCTGGCGATCCACCCCGACGACCCGCCGTGGCCGCTGTTCGGGTTGCCACGCGTGGTCACGTCGGCGGCGGCCTTCGACCGCGTCTGCGACCTGGTCGACCGCCCGGCCAACGGCGTCACGTTCTGCACCGGCTCGCTTGGCTCCGACCCGGCCCAGGTCGCGGGGCTCCCCGCCGACGCCGCCCGGCTGGCGGGACGCGGGCGGCTGCATTTCGCCCACCTCCGCAACGTCCGCCAGCTGGGCGCCCCGGGCGGCCCGGGGCGGGACTTTACCGAGACGGCTCACGACGACGGCGACGTCGACCTGGGAGCCGTCGTCGGAGCCCTCGCCCGCGCCGGCTTCGACGGCCCGCTGCGCCCCGACCACGGCCGCCAGATCTGGACCGAGCGCGACAACCCCTCCGTCCGCCCCGGCTACGGCCTGTTCGACCGCGCCCTCGGCGCGACCTATCTGAACGGCCTCTGGACGGCCCACACCTCCGACCCCTAGCCCCATGGCCCCCCGCCCCCCCCTCGACACTCCCCCCGCGGCCACCCGCGCCGACGTCGTCCGCTGGATCGAGCGCGACCGGGCCGTGGCCGTCGTCCGCACCGACGAGCCCGAAAAGCTGGTCGAGATCGCCCGGGCCCTCCAGGCCGGCGGCGTCGCCTGCTTCGAGGTCACGATGACCGTGCCCAACGCCATCGAGGGCATCCAGGCCGTGACCGAGGCCATGCGCGGGAGCGTGCTCGTCGGCGCCGGCTCGGTGACCGACGCCGAGACCGCCCAGCGGGCCGTCGAGGCCGGCGCGCGCTACGTCGTCTCGCCCGTCTTCAAGCCGGAGGTGGTCGAGGCCGCCCACGCGCTCGACGCCGCCGCCATGCCCGGCTGCTTTACCCCGACGGAGATCCTCACCGCCTACGAGGCCGGCGCCGACGTGGTGAAGGTGTTCCCCGCCGGCGCCCTCGGGCCCGGCTTTGTCCGGGGCGTGCTGGCCCCGCTCCCGTACCTCAAGCTCATGCCGACCGGCGGCGTCTCGCTCGACAACGCCGCCGAGTGGCTCCGCGCCGGCGCCGTGGCCGTCGGCGCCGGCTCGGCGCTCGTCGCCACCGACGCCGTGGCCGCGGGCGACTGGGGCCGGCTGACGGCCAACGCCCGCCGCCTCCGGGCCTCCGTCGACGCCGCCTAGCCGCCCCGGCCCGCGACCCCGCTCCGGGCGGGGCACTCCCTCCCCCCTCCCCCACCCACTCCCCATGGCCACCGTCGTCACCTTCGGCGAGATCATGCTCCGGCTCTCCACGCCGGGCTTCTCGCGCTTCCGCCAAGCCACCGCCTTCGACGCCACGTTCGGCGGCGGTGAGGCCAACGTCGCCGTGTCGCTGGCGCTGTTCGGCCACGAGGCCCGGTTCGTCTCGAAGCTGCCCGCCCACGCCATCGGCCAGGCGGCCGTCGACCGGCTCCGCCAGTTCGGCGTCGACCCCTCGCACGTCGTGCGCGGCGGCGATCGGGTCGGGATCTACTTTCTCGAGACCGGCGCCAGCCAGCGCCCCTCGACGGTGATCTACGACCGGGCCCACTCGGCGGTGTCCGAGATGGACCCCGGCGAGGTCGACTGGGCGGCGGCGATGGACGGGGCCGACTGGTTCCACTGGACCGGCATCACGCCGGCGCTCGGCCCCAAGCCCAAGGCGGCCGTCGAGGCCGCCTGCCGCGCCGCCAAGGCCGCCGGCGTGACGGTCTCGTGCGACCTCAACTTCCGCTCGAAGCTGTGGACGACGGACGAGGCCCAGGCCACCATGCGCCCGCTGATGGAGTGGGTCGACGTGTGCATCGCCAACGAGGAGGACGCCGACCGCTCGCTCGGGATGCGGACGGCGGGCTCGGGCGCCGACGCGGCCGACGAGGCCGCGCTGGACGAGGCCGGCTACGCCCGGCTGGCGGAGCGCTTGCAGCAAGAGTACGGGTTCGACGCCGTCGCCGTCACGCTGCGCGAGAGCCACAGCGCCAGCGACAACGGCTGGAGCGCGATGCTCGTGGGCGGGGCCGGCTCGGCGGCCCCGGTCGCCCAGGCCACGCGCAGCCGCCAGTACGAGGTGCGCCTCGTGGACCGCGTCGGCGGCGGGGACAGCTTCGCGGCCGGGCTGGTCCACGGGTTGCTCACCAAGGCGGAGGCCGAGGAGGCGCTGGAGTTCGCCGTGGCGGCGAGCGCGCTGAAGCAGACGATCCCCGGCGACCTCAACCTGACCTCCTCGAGCGAGGTCGAAAAGCTGGCGCAGGGCTCCGGCTCCGGGCGCGTCGAGCGGTAGCCGGCGCCCGTCGACGCGACCCCAAACGGGGCCCTCAGCCCCATTCGGCTCCCGTACCTGCCGCCGAGGCCAGGGGCAGAACCGCTTCCCCGAACGCTTGGAGAGACCTCGTGGTCGTCGCTCGAACGATTCAAGGCCGTCCCCGGCCTGGCAAGGCTCCGTCCTCCCCCGGCGTGCCGCGTGCCGCCCCATCCTCCCGCACCCATGGTCCGCTCCACTGGCAGCCTCCGGCTCCTCGCATTGTCGCTGCTTACCTGCGCGTTCGCCTTGTCGTCGTGCGACGCCACGGCCCCCGCCCCCCCACACTCCTCGCCCGACGTGGCCGGCGGGGTCTCCGCGAGCTACGTCGACGGCAGCGGCCGGCTCCGCGTCCACTTCGACACCCAAGGTCACGGCCAGCGTTACTACCGGAGCGATGCGGAGGAGGACTTCGGCTCCGACCTCTCGTGGGCCAGCAGCAACGACTGGACCTCTAGGGGGAACCTCATGGAGACCTACAGCGGCGGCCTCCGCTTCCGCCTCCCTGCCGGCGTCCACGGCAACGGGACCGGCGGCAAGATCCGCGTGCCGATCTCCTCGCGCTCGGGCTACTACCTCCAGTACCGGGTTCAGTTTGAGTCGGGGTTCGACTTTACGCCGCCCAGCGGCGGCTCGAACGGCGGCAAGCTGCCCGGCCTGGCCGGCGGCGATGGCAACACCGGCGGCGACCCGGGCTGGGACGGCGACGGCTGGAGCGCGCGCCTGATGTGGCGCGGCGACCGGACGTCGAGCTCTAGCACGGCCCGCCTCTACGCATACGTCTACCACAAAGACCAGCCCAAGACCTACGGTCAGTACGTCGACACCGGGTTCGACGTCTCGGCTGGCGACTGGTACACGGTCCGGCTCTACGTCGGCATGAACACCGGCGACAACAAGGACGGCCGGCTCCGGGTGTGGCTGAAGGAGGACAGCAGCCAGCCCGGCTTTGGCAGTTCGAGGGTCAGCAGGAGCAACATCCGGTGGATGGACAACGGCCACGAGGTGGACGAGGCGCTGATCCAGGTCTTCAACGGCGGCGGCACGTCGAAGTGGGACCTGACCACCGCGTCGTTCATCCGGATCGACGACGTCGCCACTTGCCACACGGCCTCCGAGTGTAACGGCCTGCTCTAGAAACGGCTCGGCAAAGCGGCCCGAGGCGACGTGACGTCGCTCGGGCCGTGCTGGACGGGCGGTCTCGCCTCCCGCTGGCGGCGACCGGGGCGGCGTGGACGCTCGGCCGATTTGCGACCGCTTCTGCGTTCAGCCGGCCGCCGTCACGCGAGGCAACCCTCCATCCCACCGGGACCGGTGGCCCTCGTCGGCGCCGGGGCGCCACGCTGGTCGGGCATTACGAGCGGGCGGCCGCGCTCGACCAGGACTCTGCGTCGAGCCCACGCCGTCTCAGCCGGCCGGCCGCGGCTCGCCGCCGGCCTCCGCCAGCGAGCGGCGCGGGCCGGCTCGTTGGCCGAGCAGTCGGGGTGCCCAGGCACGTCGTATCGGGCGCCCTGGGCATCGCGTCGAACGTCCGGCGCTCGCCGTCGAGCGGGCGCAAGGAGACCCGCTCCTCGCGTGCTCACAGGCAGTGAGAGGCCTCGGCGTTGTTGGGTCTGAGCTAGCGGCGTGCCTTTGGCGTCAGGGGCCTAGAACTAGGTCTTGTGCGAAAACGTCATCTTGCCATCCTGAACGCCAGTGAAGGATCTCAACGCCGATGCATCACGCCCTCGAATACGGTTCCGATGGCCGACCGGCTCCGAGTTGAGGTCCTTCGACAAGCTCAGGATGACAGTCTCTAGGAGTTTCCGCACAGAGCCTAGGCCGGGCCACCAACGCGACCGCCGCGTTCCACTTGCAGGGCGCCACCCACCGGCGGAGCCCGTCGGCGAGCTAGACGCGCCGCGCGGCTAGGGACGAGCCGCCCTTCGTTGGCACGACGCGCCCTCCCACCAGCAACCGCCAGCCGAGCAGGTCCAAGAGCGGGCGAGGCGCCCCCGGTTCTCGCGCGGGCTCCAGAGCGCATTGGCACCTGGGAGCCGGCAACAGACGTTAGCAGAACAATTTGCCTTCTAGCATCTAGACGCTAGGGGTTAGACGGCGTGCTGTGATACCAGGACCGACGATTCCGGCTTCCGCTCTGGGGCTGTCGCTGGTGGGGACGGTGCGTAAGCGTCGGCCAGCGTCCGAGCGACAAAGTGTAGCGAGAGCTCTTGGGTCACCGGAGTCCGGATCATGAACGGGCGGACCGCACCCACCATCAGAAGCCACTTCCACCCGCCGCCCACGAGACCACCCAGGCCGACGACGAGCAGAGTCCGAGGACCGAACGGACAGCTGGCGGACGTCCTGTTGTCAGGTTTGGAGCAGGCGCGCGCGACGGTGACCTGGGGCGAGCTTGCCGAGAAGGGCGACCGCGCAGGGCGGCAGAAACGCAGAGTCAGTGCCTCCAGGCGAGAGGGGTGACCCGGAAGGTCTCCTCCCTGACGCCCCGATCGGCCTCTCGGACGTTCCGGTCAGCTTCTCCAACGTTCAAAGAGCGCCCAGACGTCGGTCATCTCGTGCAAACCTGATCTGGTTCTACAGGCGGGTCGCTCGGGGCGCGGCACTGGGTCGGGCCTCTCCCCTCCCGCGGAGCGTGCTCAAAACGCCGAGCCTGAGAGGCCAAACACGGCCGCGTCAATGGCGACGCCTGGACCATCACGGAACGCGCGATCCGCTAGGCTCTCTCCTCGCTCTTGGTGGTCGCCCACGAGAGTCGGTAAGCACGTCGGTGGAAGTCTGGAACGTGCCGCCCCAAGGTGTGACCATGTCAGAGGCCACGGCGAGGACGGCCGCGGTGCCGGGAGTGTGACGGGGGCGATGTCACCTGAAACGCCGGCGGAGTCCCTCGCGACGGTCAGACGTCGTCAGGACGGGCGGCCCCCCGAAGCGCCGGCCGTTCGGCCAGTGTCAGCCCAAGCGCCAGTCGGCCGGCGTGTCCGGGCACGCGGTTACAAGGCCCACTGAGCGCCGAGGCGACGTAGAGCCCCACGGTAGGCTCGATGTCGAACCGATTCGGACGCCCCCTGCGAGCCGCCTCAGAAACGGCGAGAGCGGCCGCATCGACTGCGCGCCGTTCAGGCGTGCGAGTGGAGTCCCTAAACTTGTCTTGACCCTTAACCGGGCGTCCGAGCTACCGGGTCAGGGTCATCTTCGCCTACTGTTTCTAGCACCTAGGTGCTAGGGTCTACTGCCTATAGCTAAAGTCTCTGATGGAGCTCACGGCACGCAGGACGGATAAACCGAGACTCTAGAGTCTATGGGCTCGGCAATAGAGAGTAGTTCGTAGTATCTAGAGGCTAGAACCACTCCCCTCCCCCCGTGCGCGTCATCGCCTTCAGCAACCTTAAGGGCGGCTCGTCCAAGACGACCTCCTCGCTCGCCGTCGCGGCCGAGCTGGCCCAGCGCGGTCGGCGCGTCCTCCTGATCGACCTCGACCCCCAGGCGACGCTCACCAAGTCGGCCGGGCTCGACCCGTCCCACGCTGCGGCCCAGTACCTCAAGGGCGAGATTGAGGCCGAGGCCGCCGTACTCCGCCCTGAGGGACTCTGGGACGAGGCGCTCGCCCAGAACGGGGGCGCGCTGCACCTCGTCCCGGCCAGCCGCCAGCTCGTCCAGTTTGAGGGCCAGGCCGTCGCCCGGCTGGCGAACCGGCTCGTCGCGCTCTTGGACGCCGTCGAGGCCGACTACGACTTTGTCGCCGTCGACTCCCCGCCCCAGGCGTCGGCGCTCGTGACGGCCACGCTCGCGTCGGCCGACGAGGTCTACGTCCCCGTGGCGTCCGGGCGCGGGGCGCTCGACGGGCTCGTCGACGTGCAGGAGCTCTCAAAGCGGTTCGGAACTACGCCGGTCTCGGGCGCCTTCGCCACGCGCGTCAACGTGTCGAGCCACCACGACCTCGACCTGGCCGAGTACGTGGCCGCCCAGGCTACGGGGCCGGACGGGGAGGGGGGGCTCAAGACGTACATCCGGGAGACCGTCCGCGTCCGGGAGTCCGAGATGGCCCGCGTCCCGCTCCCGTTCTACGACCGCTCGTCGACGGCGGCCCAGGACTACGCGGCGCTCGCCGACGAGATCGAGGCGCGGCAGTCCCCACGAATCGTTTAGTCTATTACCTAGCGTCTAGATCATAGTCACTAGATCCCAGAACCATGTCCAGCTCGCGCAAGCCCCGACTCAACATCGGCCCCGCTACGACCGAAGGAACGGCGTTCGAGGGCGCGTTCGGCGCGTCCACGCCGCCCGTTGAGTCCGAGAGCCCGGCTCCTGGAACGGACACACGAGAAAAGGCGGCCACGGAACCGGCCGTCGGGACCGCCAAGCCCGTCCGGCGGCCGAGGGCCCCGTCGCCCGGTGACGGGGCGTACGAACGGACGGTCCAGGGCAACTGGAACGTTCCGGCGTGGATGCGCGCGAAGGTCCGCGCAGCGGCCGAGGAGAGCGGCGCGAGCCAGAACGACTTTGTCCAGCGGGCGCTCGAGCGCCACATCGAGGAGGCCGAGCGGAACAGGGGAGGGGGCTTCGCTCTGGAGTCGCGCCACTTTGGGAGGGCCAGGGGGGGGCGGTAGGCCGCGTCGTGGGGTACGGGGCGGCCAGATGCTCTCGTCGAAGGCCCGGTGGGCGACGGCCGCCAGCGCGCCGCGAGCCCCCCGAGAGCGGAGGCCTCCGCTCAGGGTGCGTCGGTGGTCGTGACGTAGAGGTCGGGGGGGAGCTGGCACCCCGGCCGGTCTCGCAGGCGTCTCCCGCCGCCCACTGGAGCGCCAGGGTGGGGCACGACTTACAGACCAAAGTTGCTGAGCTTGTACGCGAGGTTGAGCATCACGTAGCGTCCCAGCGCGTTCGCCTGCGCGTCCTCGACGTAGAGGTCGGTCACCGTCCGGCCCACGTCGGCCTGCTGGTCCAAGAGGTCCGAGACGCTGAGGCTGACCTCGGCCAAGTCGCCGGGCAGGAACTTGTAGCCGACCCGGGCCCCCCACAGGACCTGCGTGGGGTCGACGGAAGCGTCGAGGCCGGTCGTGTGGAGCGCGCGGAGGTTGGTGCCGAGCACGAGCCCGCCAGCCGGCAACCAGGTCAGCTCCCCGCCGACCGAGTGGCGGACCGTCGTCTGGTCGAGGGCCTGGGCGGCGGCGTTCGAGACGGCCGAGTAGCGCACGCCGTACTCGGCCGACATGTCGAACCGCTGGCTGAGCGCGCTGCTGAGGAACACGCGGCCGTCGATCCCGACCTGGTCGGAGGCCGTCACGACGTCGTTCACCAGGCCGGGGACGCGGGCGTAGCTGGCGCCGAGGGCCACGTTGGCGTTGCTGCCCAGGAACCCGACCAGCCGGCCGTAGCTGACGAGCGCCCGAGCGTCCCAGCGGCCGTCGAGGTTGACGGGCCGCGTGAGCTGCGCGCCGGCCGGGAGCACCACGCCGGGCGCGACCTCGGTGTCGACCGCCGCGAGCGTCGTCGCGGACACGATGGCATCCTGGCCGTACGACGCGCTCAGGAGGCCCGCCAGCACCGACCCGCCCTCGGCGTCGGTGGAGTTATAGCGGGCGCGGAGCGAGTGCGTCGCGCTGGGCGTGAGGTCGGGGGCCCCGGCCGTCAGCAGGAGCGGGTTGGCCGTGTCGACCACGTCCTGGAGCTGCGCCGCCGACGGCGTCTGCGTCCGCACGCGGTAATCGAGGCTCACGCGCGCCCCCTCGCCCAGAGTCGTCCGCAGGCGCGCCGACGGCAGGAGCGACCAGAACGTGCGGTCGACGGCCGTGAGCGTCGGGGCCGACTGCTCGGAGGTGAGGTGCTCGTGCTGCACGTCGAGGCCGACCTGGAGGCTGAGGCCACGTCCGCGCCGGCCCGGTTCGCCGGCCGCCCCGCCGCGTCGTCCGCCGCGGTCCCGTCCGCCACCACCTAGGCGGTAGGCGACGCCCGCGCGCTGGACGGCGGAGGTCTGGTCGAACAAGCTGGTGTAGGCGTTGTCGGGGAGCGTGAACGCGGCGTCGGCGTCGGCCAGAAAGGCGAGCCGGTCCGACGTGCTCCGCGTGACCTCGGGGCGGTAGCTGAGCTGGAGCTGCCCCTGCGAGCCGACGGGCTCGGTGTAGAGGACTTGGGCCGAGAGCGCCCGCGAGGAGGCGTCGGCGTCGAGGCGCTGGTCGAGCGCGTCGTCGGCGTCGCCCGAGATCACGAGCGAGCGGAGGTCGGTCTGGCTGTCCTGCGAGCCCAGGCTGCCGCCGAGGCCGAGCGTGAGCGTCCGGCCCGGCGTCGCGAACCGCTGGCGGAGCAGGACGTCGAGCCCCGCCGAGGCCGCGGCGCCGTCGGCGACGGTGGCCGTCGTGGTCTGCGCCAGCGGGTCGCCGGCGAGCCGGGTCGTGCCGGCGAGCGTCCCTGCGTAGGCGTTGTCCTGGAGCGAGAGGCGGGGCTGGACGACGAGTTGGGTGGTCTCGGACAGGTCGGCTTGGGCCCGGAGCGAGAGCCGGTGCGTCGCGTTCGTGCCCTCGGCGGCGTTGGTCTCGGCGTAGACCTGGGAGGCGAGCTCGCCCGTCGTGTAGGCGCGCGTGAGCCGGGAGTCGACGTCGTTGTCGGTCGTGTTGAACACGTAGCTGCCGGCGAGGTCGAGGCGCCCGTCGAGGAGCTTGTCAGCGTAGCTGACGCCGACGGCCGTGGTGGTGGCGAGGCCGTCCTGGTCGCCCACGAGCAGGTCGCTCACGTCGGTGCCGCCGCCTCGGCCGCCGCCGCGCCCGCCGCGGCCCCGCCCGCCGCTGCCGGTCGTGACGCCGAGCAGGTCCTCGGTGGCGAAGTTCTGCCGGTCCACGTTGTTGGCGATCCCGACGACGGTGATGCGGCGGTCGCCGTCGAGCAGGGTCACGTTGCCGCCGGCGAGGTACTCGCCGCCCGGCCCGCCGCCGGCGTAGGCCCGGCCAAACTGGCCGTTGGACATCCCCGGCCGCGTGACGATGTTGATCGTCTTTTCCGCGTCGCCGTCGTCGAAGCCCGAGAACTGGGCCGCCTCGCTCTGGCGGTCGAACACCTGGACCTCCTGGACGATCTCGGCCGGGAGCGTCCGGAGCGCGGCCTGCACGTCGCCGCCGAAGAACTCGCGGCCGTCGACCAGCACGCGCTGGACCGTCTCGCCCTCCGCGGTCACCTCGCCGTCCTCGACGACCACGCCGGGCAGCTTCCGGAGCAGGTCCTCCACGTCGGCGTCGGGGTTGACGGGGAAGGCGTCGGCGGCGAACGCCGTCGTGTCGCCGCGGACCTCGACGCGCTGGCGGGTGGCGCCGACCAGGACTTCGCTGAGCGCCCCCTCGTCGAGCGCGAGCCGGACCTCGCCGAGCGCGAGCGGCCCGCCCACCGCCAGGGCGCGGTCGACCGCCGTGTAGCCGACGAACGAGACGCGGAGCCGGTACGGACCGGGCGCGACCGAGAGACGGAACGAGCCGTCGAGGCCGGACGAGACGCCGGCGCGGGCGCTGTCGGCGGAGACGAGGAGCACGGTGGCGCCGGGCAACGGCTGGCCGTCGGCGGCGTCCAGGACGGTGCCCGTGACGGGGACGGGCGCCTGGGCGCCGGCCGGCGCGGCGGTGGAGAGCGCCAGCGCGGCGAGCGCGAGCGAGAACGTGAGACGTGTCATGACGGGACCGAGAGGCCGACCCCGGAGGTCCGGGGTCGGCGGTGGGACGGGCGCGGTACGCGCTGGATCAGGAGTTGCCGCCGCGGCGGTGCCCTCGGCGACCGCCGCGCTCGCTCTGCTGCTCAGCGCGCCAGGCGCGGTAGCTCTCGGTCTGCGCAGGCGTCAGGACGGCCTCGATCTGGCGCTCGGTCTCGGCTCGGCGCTCGTCGAGCTGGGCGCGCCTCGCCTCACGGTCGCCGTCGCGCTGGCCGCGCTCCGGGCGGGCGCCGCGCTCGGGCCGCTCGGCCGCCCGCGCTTGGAGGATGGCGCGGACCTGGGCCACCTGCTGCGCGCTGAGCGAGAGGGCCTCCTGCATGGCCTCGACCTGCCGCCCGGTGCGGTCGTCGTCGGAGGCGCGCTGGGCCTGGGCGGAGGCCGGCAGGACGGCGAACGCCGTGAGGAGGGTGAGAGCCGGCAGGAGCCGGCGGAAGGGGGGGAGGTAGGTCATTGGATTGGGGGGTTGGTAGGGCGAGTCGGGCTCGCTGTGGGGGATCAACGGGGCCTCCCGCCGCTCGTTGCGGCCCAAACGGCGAGGTGCAGCCTGGCGTCACGAGATGCAGCCGCGCGTCACGAACCGCCGCGCGGCACCGCCGGGCTCGCACCCGAGCGGGCATTCCGGGCCGCCCAGCGGGCGCCTCTGAGCCAGTCCGCCAGCCCCCGGCCTCCGCGGCCACCTCCCGGGCCGCCGAGCGGCTGGCGGACGTCCTGGGCCGCTCGCCGGCCCGGTCAGAGCCCGGCCAACCTCGTCTGGAGCTCGTCGCGGCGACCGCGCGCGACGGCCAGCCGCGTGCCGTCGTGGAGGCGGACGGCGTAGTCGCCCCCGTTCCCCACGAGCAGCGACTCGACCCGGTCGAGCCGGACGATGGCCGAGCGGTGGATCCGGGCGAACGCCGCCGGGTCGAGCGTCGCCTCCAGGTCCCGCATCCGCTCCCGCACCACGTGCGTCTCGTCGCCGGCGTGGACCTCCACGTAGGCCCCGTCGGCCGTGAGGTAGTCGACGTCGGTGAGGGGCACGTAGCGGACGCGGCCGCGGCTCTCGACCGGCAGGCGGGTCCGCGACGGCGCGGGGCTCGTCGCGGCCAGCAGCGCCGCCAGCTGCTCGCGGAGCGACTCGTCCGGCGCGCCGGCCCGGTGGCGCGCGCGGGCCTCGCGGACGCGGCCGAGCGCGTGGCCCAGCCGCTCGGCGGTGTACGGCTTCAGCAGGTAGTCCAGCGCCGCCAGCTCGAACGCCTCGACGGCGTGGCGGTCGTAGGCCGTCACGAACACGACCACCGGCATCGCCGCCGGCCCGACCTCGCGGACCACGTCGAGCCCGGTCATGCCCGGCATCTGGACATCGAGGAAGACGAGGTCGGGGCGGAGCGCGCGGATCGACGCGGCGGCCTCGACGCCCGTGGCGGCCTCGCCGACCACCTCGACGTCGCCGTGGCGCGCGAGCAGGTCGGCCAGCCGCTGGCGCGCCGGCGGCTCGTCGTCGGCGACCAGGACGCGGAGCTCAGGCATGGGAGGGCGCGCGCAGCGTGCGGTAGGGGAGCGTGACCGTCGCGACCGCTCCGCCGCCGGGGCCGTCGGCGAGCGTGAGCGTGGCGGCGTGGCCGTGGAGCGTGGCGAGACGGTCGCGCGTGTTGGACAGGCCCACGCCGCCCCCGTCGCGCGGTGACGGGGGCGCCCCGCCCGGCCCGTTGTCCGTGACCGTCAGCACGAGCCGCTCGTCGCCTCCCGGCCCAGTCTCGCGTCGCGCGGCGACGGCGATCCGGCCGGGCGTCCCGGCGAGACGGCTGACGCCGTGCTCGACGGCGTTCTCGGCGAGTGGCTGCAACACGAGCGGCGGCACGAGCGCGCAGAGCACGCCGGACTCGACCGCCTCCTCGACCACGAGCCCGTCGCCAAAGCGGGCCTGCTGGATGGCGAGGTAGTCGCGCAAGAGCGCCAGTTCGTCGGCGAGCGGCACCTCGGGGCGGGCGTCGCCGTCGAGCACGCGGCGGAGCAGGCCGCCAAGCTGGGCCAACATGGTCTGGGCGCGCTCCGGGTCGCGCTCGACGTAGGCGCTCACGGCGTTGAGCGCGTTGAACAGGAAGTGGGGGTTGAGCTGCATCCGGAGCGCCGACAGCCGGGCGTCGGTGAGCTGCCCTTCCAGGCGCGCCCGCTCGGCCTCCAGCTGCGCCGCCTGCGCCGACAGCCGGGCGGACTCGGTCTCGCGCTCGACGGCGCGCGCCGCGAACCCCCGCGCGAAGCCCGCCGCGAGCACGCCGGCGTAGATGACGAACTCGTCCACGAACTGGAGCCGCGTCACAGATTCCAGCGGTGTCAAACGCAGCCGGCCACGCCTCGCCAGCCTCTCGGGCAGGGCGCCGCCGTCGATGAGCCCCTGGACGAGCGCGGAGCGCGCGAGCTCGATGGCCGCTGCGACCGCCAGCCCGAACACGACGAACCCCGCCAGCCGGCGCACGGCGTGGCCTCGCTCGAGCGGGAAGCGCTGGGCGAGCGCGAACACGACCGGCGTGAGCACCACCCAAGCGGCGTACTCGGACAGGATCCGCGCGACGGCGTACGGGCCGAGGCCGACGGGGCCGCGCGGGCTGAGGACGCCGCGGACCAAGAGGAGGCCGGTCAGGAACACCCAGAACGCCGTCGTGACGGCGACCTCCGTCCGTCGGGACCAGGGGGGCGAGGGAGACATCGGGCTAAGGTAGGCCGGCCGTTGGGGGGCGGCGTGGCGCCTCGCGCCCGGACCGACGCCACGCCGGCTCTCGCTCCGGGCCCAAGCCGGCCTGTCCGAGACCACCGACTCGTCGTCCGGCCCGCCTCTCGCTCCAGGCCACCCGCTGGCGGCGACGGCAGGACGTGCCCGCTCGGCGCCCGAGACCGCTGGCCCGAGAGTGCGGCTAGCGGTCTCGGGCGCCGAGCAGTCGGAGCCCGTTGAGGCTCACGAGCACGGTGCTCCCCTCGTGGCCCACGACCGCCAGCGGCAGCGCCAGCCCGGCCCCCAGGATCGCGACCACCATCACCGCGATGGCCCCGAGCGACACGGCGATGTTGACCACGAGCGTCCGCCGCGTCCGCCGGCTGAGCCGGAGCAGGTACGGGATCTTGCCCAGGTCGTCGGCCATGAGCACCACGTCGGCCGTCTCCAGCGCCACGTCGGTCCCGGCCCCGCCCATGGCCACCCCGAGCGTGGCCGCGGCCAGCGCCGGCGCGTCGTTGACGCCGTCGCCGACCATGGCCACGCCGCCCCACTCGGCTTCCAACCGGCGGATCAGTTCGACCTTCTGCTCCGGCAGCAGGTCGGCGTAGACCGCGTCGACGCCGGCCTGGGCGCCCACGGCCTCGGCCACGGACCGGGTGTCGCCGGTCAGCATCGCCACGTGCTCGACGCCGAGCGCGTGGAGCTCGGCCACGACGTCCCTCGCGCTCGGGCGGAGCACGTCGGCGAAGGCCATCACGCCGATGGCCCGCTCGCCGCTGGCGGTCGTCTCGGTCACGATCACGGCCGTCCGCGCCTGGGCCCGGAGCCGCTCGACCTCGGCCAGCGCCCGGTCCCACCCGGTCACGTCGCGGCCTTGGGAGTGTCCGGGGTTGCCTATCCGCACCGTCCGCCCGCCGACGGCGGCCTGGACGCCGCGCCCGGCCACGGCCTCGAAGCCCTCCGCCTGCGCCACCGCCAGCCCGCGCGTCTCGGCCTCGCGGACCGTCGCCCGCGCCAGGTGGTGCTCGCTCCGGGCCTGGACGGCGGCGGCCAGCGCCACGAGCGCGTCGTCGTCCAGGCCGCCCAGCGCGACGACGTCGGTCAGCCGGGTCTCGCCGGCCGTCAGCGTGCCGGTCTTGTCGAACGCCACGGCGCGCACGCGCGCGGCCTCCTCGACGGTCACCCCGCCCTTGAACAGCACGCCCGACCGGGCCGCCGCGGCGATGGCGCTCAAGACGGCCGCCGGCGTCGAGATCACGAGCGCGCACGGGCTCGCGGCCACCATCAGCGTCATGGCCCGGTAGAACGCGGGCCGGAACGGCTCGGCCCAGCCCAGGATCGGGACCGCGATGGCGAGCGCCGTCATCGCGATCACACCGAGCGCGTAGGGCTGCTCGAACCGGTCGATGAGCCGTTGGGTCTCGGCCTTCTGGCTCTGGGCGTCCTCGACCATCGCGATCATCCGCGCGATCGCGCTCTCGTCGGCCGGCTTGGTCACGCGGACGTCGAGGGCCCCGCCGCCGACGGTCGTCCCGCCAAAGACCTCGTCGCCCACCCCTTTCGTGACGGGCACGCTCTCGCCGGTGATCGAGGCCTGGTCGACGGCGCTCCGGCCGCGCTCGACGGTGCCGTCGAGCGGCACGCGGTCGCCCGGCCCGACGCGGAACACGTCGCCGACGCGGACCTCGCCCACGGGCACGCCCACCCAGGCCCCGCCGCGCTCGACCACGGCCGCCTCGGGCCGGAGCTCCATCAAGGCCCCGATGGCCCGGCGGCTCCGGCCGATGGCGACGTGCTGGAGCGTGTTCGACAACGAGAACAAGAACAGGAGCATGGCCCCCTCGAACGGCGCCCCGATGGCGAGGGCGCCGAGCGCGGCCAGGATCATCAGCAGGTCGATGTCGACCGTCCGGTGGCGGACCGCGTCGAGCCCGGCGCGGGCGCCGTACCAGCCGCCGAACCCGTACGAGACGGCGTAGAGCAGGCCCGAGGCCAGGCCCCAGCCCCGCCACTCGGCGACCAGCCCGCCCACGAGCCCGACGAGCGCCACGGCGACGAACGCGGCCTCCCGCTTCCAGGTCGCCCCGTCGGGCTCGGGCTCGCGCGTGGCCACGCCGAGCTGGCGGACGGTCGTGGCGAGGGTCTCGGGCGTCGTCTGGCCCTCGCGGTAGTCGACGCGGAGGACGCCGCCGTGGAACGAGGCCCGGGCGCCGGTGACGCCGGGCTCGGCGCGCATCCGGGCCGCGAACCGGTCGGCGCACGAGCCGCAGCTCCGCCCGCCCGCCCGCCCGACGCGGACCAGGCACGCGCACGTCCCGTCGACGACGTCCGCCAGCGCGGCGGCGAGGGCCTCCGCTTGGGGGGCCGTGTGCCGGGCGGCGTCGTAGGCGAGGGTCAGCCTGCCGGCGTCGGGGTCTACCTCGACGTGGGGGCCGTCGGCGTCTTGGAGGCTCATCGGGTCGCGTGCGGGGCCGTCGTCTCAGTCTACGGGACCGGGGGCGCGTCGGGCGGCGGACCGCGCGACGCGTGCTCTCGGGCGGGGCGCTGGGCCTCCGGGCGAACGCCGTCCGGGGCTCGCCCCGCAGGGACACGGCAGGGCCGGCGCCGCGGGGAGGCTCGGCCAGCCTACGAGGCCTCGGGGGCCCGCCGTGCCAGGGGCGAGGCTCCCGCCGCCTCGTCGATCTCTGGCTCCGCGTGTGGGGGAGGCCCCCGCGCACGGGCACCCCGGTGGGGAATCGCCCCCCACGCGTTCCCTCACCGCCCCGTCGCACCCAGCTCGCGTCGTGTTCCAGATTGACGCGGACCCCACCTCCGACGCTCCCGTGCCCCCAGACGGCCCGGCCCCGATCCTCGTCCCCACCGACTTCTCGGCCGCTGCGGCCGAGGCGTACGCCTACGCCCGCCGCGTTGCGGACTCCGTCGGCGCTCCCGTCCACCTGATGCACGCCGTTTCGTGGCCGCACGCCGGCCCGTTCGAGGTGCCGGGCGAGGCCCCCACGGCGGCCCAGGAAGCGGCCGGGGAGGTCGCCCTCGCTCGCGCGGCCCTGGCCGAGGTCGCCGGCGACGAGGGGGCCACGCTCGTCGTCCGGCACAGCAACGTGCCCGCCGTCGAGGTCCGGGACTACGCCCGGAAGGTCGGCGCCGGCCTCGTGGTGGTGGGGACGCACGGGCGGAGGGCGCGGGGCCTCGCCCTCGGCTCCGTCGCGGGCGAGGTCGTCCAGACGGCCCCGTGCGACGTGCTGCTGGTGCCCCTCCGCGCCGGCGACCCGTTCTCGCTCCGGCCCCCACGCCGCGTGCTCGTCCCCGTCGACTTTTCGCCGACGTCCCGCCCGCTCGTCGCGTTCGCGCTCGGCCTCGCCCGAGACCTCGGCGCGCGCGGCGTCGACCTCGTCCACGTGCTCGAGCCGCTCCCGTTCCCGGTCCGGTGGATCGACGAGGCGCTGGTGGACGCGGTCCCCGAGATCCGAGAGCGGGCCGTGGCGGCCCTCCGCGACCTGGCCGACGACCTCGACGCCGGCGCCACCGGCGACCTGGACGTCGCCCACTACGTCGAGCGGGGGAAGGCGACCCAGACGATCCTGCGCGTGGCCGAAGCCCTCGGCGACGACTTGGTGGTGGTCGGCCCCCACGCCGAGCGGACCGTGTTCGACCGGCTCCTGGGCAGCGTGGCCGAGGGCGTCGCGCGTCGCGCGCCGTGCCCGGTCCTGATCGCCCGCCGGTCGGTCATGCCGGACCCGTCCGGCGACGAGGTCGACGCCCGGAGCTACCGGCCCGCGGTCCACTGACGGCTTGCGCGTGGTCGCTCCCATGACCCTCCGCCCATCGCTAGCGCCTCTCGACCCCTGCCGCCCTGCCGTGCTCCGCGCCGTCGTCGTTGCCATCGACTTTCCTCCCGGCTCCGAGGCCGCGCTTATCCGAGCGCCCCGTGCCCGGTCCTGACGCTCAGGCAAACCGGCCGGACCGCCGGCCACCCCGCCTCGGCTCTCGCCCCCTGACCCCCCGACCCGTGCTCCACGTCCAGACCGTCCTGTTCCCGACCGACGACGGCCCCGCCGCCGAGGCCGCCCGGCCCGTCGCCGAAGCGTGGGCCCGGCGCTACGGCGCGACGCTCCACGTGCTGCGCGTCGAGATCGTCCCCCCCGCCAGCGACCTCCGCGCGAGTGCCCGTCCGGCGGAGGACGTCCGGACGGGCGACGTCGTCGAGGCGCGGCGCCGGTCCCCGACGGCCGCCGACGCCGTCCTGCGCTACGCCGGCGAGGTCTCGGCCGACCTCGTCGTGCTCGGCACGCACGGCCGGTCGGGGTGGGACCGGCTCTCGCTCGGCTCGACGGCCGAGGCCGTCCTGCGCCAGTCGCCGTGCCCGGTCGTGACGGTCGGCCCCGAGGCGGACGCCGAGGCGGCGGGCCCGGTCCTGGCCCCGCTCGCGTTCGAGTCGTCGTCGGACCTCGCGATCGAGGCGGCCGTGGCGGCGGCGGCCGACCTCGGGACGTCGGTCGTCGCGCTCCACGTCGTCGAGCCGGTCGAGGTCCCGCTCCCCTACATGATGGCGATCCCCCCGGTCCGTGTGGCGGACGTCGAGGCCCGGGTCGTGGCCGCCCTGGGCCGCTGGGTGCGCGGCGTGGCCGGCGACGCCGTGCCGGTGGACGTGGACGTCCGCAGCGGCCACGCCGCGTTCCAGATCGCCGAGGTCGCCGCCGAGGTCGGGGCCGGCCTCGTCGTGCAGGCGAGCCACGGGCGGCGCGGCGTGAACCGCTGGCTCCTGGGCAGCGTCGCCGAGGCCGTCGCCCGTCGGGCGCCCTGCCCCGTCTTGACGCTCCGGGTCGGCGCCCGCCAGATCGTCCGCGCAGACGACCGGAGCCCCGCGGCCGTCCCGCGCGCGGACTGGGCCGAGCTTTTCGACGCCCTCTCTCGGCGCGCGGCGGCGGCGCCGTACGAGGTGTCCGTCGAGGTGGTCTCGCCCGACGCCGCGGGGGCCGTGTTCCAGTCCGTCCCCCTCGTTGGCATCACCTACGACCCGCGGAGCGACGAGCTGGACGTGATCGCCGAGGGCGTCGAGCGCCACGTCGTCCGCCCGTTCGCGGTCCGGTCCGAGGCCGGGCCGTGGGCGCTCGACGCGGCCCAAGACGAGGGCGCCCCCGGCCCGTGGGCGTTCGTCGTCGTCGGGGCCGACGGGACTCGGGAGCGCATCGTCGTCCGTGCGGTGCCCGGGTAACGCGGCCTGGCCTCCGCTGCCGCCAGCGGCCCGCGTCGGCGGGAACCACCCGGCGCCGGCCCCACCCCCACGACCGGTCACGTGGCCACCCCTCGCCGTTCGCGCCATGTCCCCCGTCCAGACCATCCTGTGCGCGCTCGACGGCGGGCGCAGTTCCGAGGCCGCCGCCGCTCTGGCGGCTGACCTCACCGAGCGCACCGGCGCCCGGCTCCACTTCGTCCACGTGGACCCGCCCCCGGAGCCGACGCTCACCGCCGCGCCGGACGGCCGCCTAGACCGCGCGCTCGGCCCCGAGGTCCACGTCGTCCGCGGGCAGGCCCCGTCGGACGCGGTCCTCCGCCTCGCCGAAACGCTCGGCGTCGACCTCGTCGTCGTCGGGACGCACGCGACGCGGGGGCTGACCCGGGCGTTCGCCGGGAGCACCGCGGCCGAGACCGTGCGCCGGGCGAGGGCGCCGGTCCTCGTGGTGCCCGAGGCGTCCGGCCCCGGGTCCGGCCCCGGCCCCGGCCCCGCCCGGCCGGTCCTGGCTGCCGTCGACTACTCCGAGCTCGCCGGTGCCGTGCTCGACCACGCCTCTGCGTTGGCGGCGGTCTACGGGGCCGTCGTGGAGCCGGCGCACGTGCTCCAGGGCGGGGCCGAGGCGCGGCCGGCCCCGCTGGCGGCGGGTCTCCACCCGGACGGGGCGCCGCAGGTGTGGGCGGCCCGCGTGCTCCGCGACTTTGCCCGCGAGGCCGGGCTCGCCGCCGAGACCGTCCACGTCGCGGCCGGTGTCCCGGGACCCACGATCACCCGGTTGGCCCACGAGCGCCACGCCGGGGCCGTCGTGCTGGGCACGCACGGGCGGACCGGCTGGGGCCGGATGCGTTTGGGGAGCGTGGCCGAGTGGGTCGCTCGCCACGCGCCGTGCCCCGTCCTGACCGTGCCCACAGCGTCTGCCGCAGCATCTGCCCCCGACGCGTGACCCCGCCCGACGCGTGACCCCGCCCGGCGCGCGGCCCTGTTCGAGGGACGGTCGCCGGGGCTATCGTCCCCTCCGGCGTGCTCGTCGAAGCGCCGCGGACGCCGGCGCCGGTCCGGCGCGTCGCCCCGGCGCCCCCCGCACTCGGCGCCCCACCCCGCGCCCCGACCCATGCCCCACCTGCTCGCCCCAGACGAACCGCTCCCGTTCAGCGCCCGCGACGTCGTCGTGGTCGGGGGCGGGCAGGCCGCGCTCGCCGTCGGCTACCACCTCGCGCGCGAGCTCCGCCAGTCGCGCGCGACGGTCGCCCTCCTCGACGGCCAGCCGGGGCCGGGCGGCGCCTGGCGTGACGGGTGGGACTCGCTCCGCCTGTTCTCGCCCGCCCAGTGGTCGTCGCTGCCGGGCTACCCCTTCCCCCGTTTCCTGGCGGACCGCGGCGCGCGGGCGGCGGAGGCCCCGCACCGCGACGACGTCCTCGGCTACCTCGGGGCGTACGAGGCCCGCTACGACCTGCCCGTCTGGCGGCCGGTCCGGGTGACGGGCGTCCGCCGCCCCGAGGGGACTCCCGGCGGGGGGCTCCGGGTCGAGACCGACCGGGGCGACGTCCTCGCCCGCGCCGTGGTCGCCGCGACGGGGACGGCGTCCCGTCCGTCCGTCCCGGACGTGCCCGGCCGCGACGGCTTCCGGGGCGTCCAGGTCCACTCGTCGGCGTACCGCTCGCCGGCGCCGTTTGCCGGCCGGCGCGTGCTCGTGGTCGGGGGCGGCAACTCCGGCGCCCAGATCCTGGCCGAGGTCTCGGCCGTCGCGCGCGCCTCGTGGGTCGTCGAGCGCGAGCCCCGGTTCCTGCCCGAGGACGTCGACGGCCGCGCGCTCTTCGACGCCGCGACGGCTCGCTACCACGCGATCCAGAACGGGGAGGACCCCGGCCGGCCGTACGGGTTGGGCGACGTGGTCCAGGTCCCGTCGGTCCGCGAGGCGAAGGGGGCGGGCCGCCTGGGCGACCTCCGCCCGCCGATCGCCCGGTTCACCACGGCGGGCGTGGTCTGGCCCGACGGCGACACCGAGGCGGTCGACGCCGTGATCTGGTGCACCGGGTTCCGGCCCGCCCTGGGGTTCCTCGGTCCCCTGGGCGCCGGCGGCCGTGTGGCCGTCGAGGGCACGAGGTCGGTCGCCGAGCCCCGTCTGTGGCTCGTCGGCTACGGGTCGTGGACCGGGTTCGCCTCGGCCACGCTGGTCGGCGTCGGTCGGTCCGCACGCGACACGGCCCGCGAGGTCGCCGGCGCGCTCGGCTCCTGACCCCTCCGCCCGCGCCTGCGGCGCCGTTTTTGCGTCGGCACCCGTGCCCAGGCAGGGGCCCCGGCGCTCAGCGGGGGACGCCGCCGGGTCACGCGGCCACGAGGGGCCTGGGCCGGGCGGGGCCCCGACGGTCGCGCGTGGCGGGCGGGGGGAGAAGGCCCGCGCCGCAACGAGCGCGTTCCTCGGAGACCCGGCGCTGCTCGGGGGCCGCCTCGCCTCTGGGCCACGTCCCTTCGTCCTCGCCCTCGACCCACATGACGGCGTGCCTCATGAGCGTGGTCCCGTTCTCGAACCCCAGCTTCGCCTTGATGCGGGCGCGGTAGCTCTCGACCGTCTTGACGGAGAGGTGGAGGTGGCCCGCCGCCTCGCGCGTGGTGACGCCGCGGCCCGTCATCTCGAACACCTCGAGCTCGCGGTCCGAGAGCACCGCGAGCGGGCTCTCGGCGGCGCGCCTCGCACCCGAGGCGCCGAACAAGATCCGGTCTTTGACCCCCTCGGAAAGGAAGACGCGCCCGCTGAGCACAGTCCGTACGGCCTGGACGACCTGGGCCGTGCCGGCCCGCTTGCCGACGTAGCCGCGGGCGCCCGCCCGGACGACGCGCTCGGCGTAGAGGTCCCCGTCGTGGTGCGACAGGAAGAGGACCCGGAGCTCGGGGCAGAGCGTCAGCGCGCCCTTGAGGAACTCGAGCCCGCTCATGCCCGGCAGCGAAACGCCGGTGACGACGAGGTCGGGGCCGAGAGAGCTCAGTTTGCCCAGGACGCTCTCGGCGCGCTCGGCCTCCAGGACGACGTCGACATCGAGCCGGGCCCTCAGGACGTGTGCGAGCCCGCGCCGGAGGAGCGGGTGGCGATCGATGAGGACGGCGCGCGCGGCGGGCATGGTGGGGGAGGGGATCGGGCGGGTAGGATCGGGCGCCGCGGCCCATAGATCCAATCGTTTGTGCTCATCCGCTCATAAGCCCTCGTTGTCGAGGCGCCGCACGTCTCGCTGTCTGTCGGTCGCGCCCGCCGTCGTGGAGTAGGCGAGCGGGCGGCCGGCGGCGCGTCGTCACGAGGGCTCCGGCGGCCCGGCGGCCCCGCTGGCGGGGGCCGCCAGCACGTCGCGCGCGACGAGCACCGGGCACGGGGCCGTCCGCACGAGGTCCTCGGCCACGCTCCCCAGGACCGCCCGGCCCAGCCCGCCCCGCCCGCTCGTCCCGACGACCAGGAGGTGCGTCCGGACGTCGCCGGCGACGGCGCGGATCTTGTCGGCCGCCGCGCCCGTCCGGACGACCAGGCTGACGGGGAGCTCGCCGGGGACCTCCGACCGGAGCCGCTCGACCAGCGCCAGCAGCGCCTCGCGCGCGCGGACCCGGTCGCCTGCCGAGATGAGCGGCCCGCTGAGCGCGAGCGTCGGCGGGGTCACGTGGACGACGTCGAGGGGGGCGCCGTAAGCCACGGCGAGCCGGGCCGCCCACTGGGCCGCCGTCGGGACGTCGCCGTCCGCGACGTCGTCGACCGCCAGGAGCATGCGGCGCGGGGGCCACTCGCCCTGGCCCGGCGCGCCGAGCGGCCGGACCGTGAGGACCGGGCACGTCGCCCGGCGCGTGACGGCCTCGGCCACGCTGCCGAGCGCGCCGCGCCGCCAGCCCCGGCGGCCGCTCGTTCCCATCACGATCAGGCCCACGCCCTCGTCGCGCGCGTAGTCGAGGATGGCCTCCGGCGGCTTCCGCCCGGCGACCTCGGTCCGGACCACGTCCACGGGGGCGTCGGGGTCCCCGTCACCGGCCGGAGGCGGCCCGGGGAGGCCGAGGTCTTGGCACACGTCGGCGAGCGAGATCCGGCCGTGGTCGGCCTCGGGCGCGTCGGGCCAAGGCCGCTCAGGCGCCGCGGGGTCCTCGACGACGTGGAGCACGTGGAGCTCGGCGCCGAACCGGTCGGCGAGCCAGGCCGCGTGGCGGTAGGCGCCCTCGGCGGAGGCCGAGAAGTCGGTGGGGAAGAGGATCCGGTCCAGGGTCAGCGGCATGGGAGGCGGGCGCTCTAGGTGGTACTCCGAAAGAGGTCGAGCTCGACGTCGTAGCTCGGCTCGGGCCGCTTGAAGAGGTACTCCCCGTGGCGGACCGACGCCAGCACGTCGGCCCGCTGGCGGACGGCCTCGAACGGCGTCTCGGCGTCGAGCACGATAAAGTGGGCCGGCTTGCCCACCTCGATCCCGTACTGGTCCTCCACGTTGAGCGTCTTGGCCCCGTTGTGCGTGACGAGGTCCAGGCACCGGTCCAGCTCGTCGAACGACATCGTCTGGGCCAGGTGGATCCCGTTGTCCAGGATGTTCATCATGTTCCCGTTCCCGACCGGGTACCACGGGTCGTTAATCGAGTCCTGCCCGAAGCAGACGTTGATCCCGCTCTCCCACATCTCCTTGACGCGCGTCAGGCCGCGGCGCTTGGGGTAGGTGTCCTGGCGGCCCTGGAGGAAGGCGTTCTCGGTCGGGTTGGCGATAAAGTTCATGCCCGACTGCCTAAAGAGCCCCATCATGCGGAACGCGTAGGCGTCGTTGGCCGAGCCGAACGAGCACGTGTGGCTGGCCGTCGAGCACGTCCCGATCCCCTCGGTCATGACCAGCGCGTTGAGCAGTTGGACGTGCCGGCTCATCGGGTCGTCGGTCTCGTCGCAGTGGACGTCGATGAGCTTGTCGTACTTCACCGCCAGCTCGACCGTCCGGCGCACCGAGTCCTGGCCGAACTCGTAGGCCCACTCAAAGTGCGGGATGCCGCCGACGCAGTCGGCGCCCATCTTGAGCGCCTCCTCGACCATCTCGTCGCCGCCCTTGTAGGCGAACATCCCCTCCTGGGGGAAGGCGACGATCTGGATGGTCACGTTGTCCTTGAGCTCCTCGCGCAGCTCCATGATCGCCCTCAGGCCCGTCAGCTTCGGGTCGTCCACGTCGACGTGGGTGCGGATAAACTGGACCCCCTTCGACACCTCCTCCCGGATGCCCCGGAGCGCGCGCTCCCGGGCGTCCTGCAGCGTCTGGGTCTTTTTGACCTCGTGCCACCGCGCGATGCCGTCGAACAAGGTGCCCCCGTCGTTCTCGGAGGCCGCCGTGCCGCCGGTGTAGACGTAGTCGAGGTGCAGGTGCGGGTCGACGTAGGGCGGGGTCACCAGCCGGCCCTTGAGGTCGATCTCCTCGTCGGCGTCGGGCAGGTCGGTCCCGATCTGCTGGATGACGCCCTCGCCGACCAGGATCTCCTTGGCTTGGTCGTGCTGGCGGTAGATGCGGGCGTTGGTGAACTTTTTCATGGCGCTGTGTCTATGCGGTGGTGGACGGGACTGGAGGCGCGGACGGGGCCGGAGTAGACCGCAGGGTGCGCTTGGACAGGAACGCGACGGCCGTGGCCAGGACGAAGCAGGCCAGCGACGCGTAGACGATGAGCCGGGTGCCGGAGCCGGGGAACCGGACCAGCAGCGCCCCGCCGACCCACGTCGCGATCATGATGGAGACGTTGAACACGCTGGACTGCACCGACGTGGCGACGCCCTTGGCCTCCTCGACCTGCTTGCTGACGGCGGTCTGGTACATGGTCACGAGCGGGCCGAAGGCCAGGCCCCACAGGAAAAACGCGACGTGTGAGACGCCGGTGGCCCCCTCGAACGCGAGGAACAGGGCCATCGACAGGCCGCCGACGCCCAGCATGACCACGATCAGAGGGCGGAGGTAGGCGTCGATGTACTTGGCGGAGACGACCACCGAGAGCACCGAGCCGACCCCGAAGATCAGCAGCGCTAGGCCGATGCCGCCCGCGAAGTCGATCCACTCGACGAGCAGCGTGATGTAGGTGTAGACGCCGTAGTGGGCCGCGACCGACAGGAACGTCAGCAGCAGGACGATCAGGACCCCCGGCATCTTGAGCATCGCCAGCGGCGAGTTGCTCTTGGTCAGCGTCTCGCCCTCGACCGCCGGCAGGAAGAGCACCGACAGCGCGGCGATGACGGCCGTGAGCGCGCCCAGCGCGACGAAGACGCTCCGCCAGCCGAACGCGAGGCCGATCGCGGTCATGGCCGGCAGGCCGACGCTGATGCCGAGCGTGTTGCCCGCCATGATGACCGTGATGGCCTTGCCGTGCATGTCCTCCGGCACCAACTCCGTGCCGTAGGCCGCGATCATCGGCCACATCACGCCCGCGCAGACGCCGCCGATGACGCGGCAGGCGACGATGACGCCGTAGGACGACGACAGGCCGACGACGACGTTGGAGGCCGCGAACCCGGCCAGCAGCACCAGCAGCAGCGTCTTGCGGTCGACCGCCAGCGTGGCGCTGACGAGCGGGATGGCGGCCACGGCGGACGCCAGCGCGTACACGCCGACCAGGAAGCCCACGTCGTTCTCCTCGACGCCCAGACCCTCGGTCATCTGGGGCAGGATCCCCGACGGCACCAGCTCGGACAGGATGCCGATGAACGTGACGCTGGCCATCAGGCCAAAGACGAACCACGAGAACGTCTGGCGTTCGCTGGACGGGGAGCCTGCGGGCACGGGGGTGGGGTAGGTGGCCGCCCGCTTCGATCGCCGAGGCGGGCGGCAAGGTGAGGACGTCGCAGCGGAGCCCGGCGGGTCCGGCCGCTGGCCAACATCCGCCGCGGGCGTCCGTCGTGCCGCTGGGCCATCCTCCCTTCGAGCGTGGGCCGCCGCCGGTGGCCGCCGTGGGGCCGCGCCCTACGCGGCCGCGGCATCGGCCGCGGCGTTCCAGTCTCAGTAGCACTCCTGGAAAGAACCGAGGCCGCGCGGGCACGTCCAGCCCACGGACTGGCGGCGCGGCTCGCGGCACGCCGGGGCGTGCGACGCGGGGGGCGTTGCGTGTCTGCCGCCAGGGCGGGGGCGTAGCCTGCGAAAACAGAAGGGAGCCGGCGGCCCGGTGGCGGCGGCTCCTGGAGGCACAGGAGTTCTGCGACCGAGAGGGGCCGCGGGCTCCCCGTCAGGCCTGCTCCCGCAGGGCCCCGCACACGAGCAGGCACAGGCCCGGTACGCTCGGGTCGGTCACCCGGTAGAGCGAGAGCGTCCCGTCGCGGCGGCTCCCCACCAGCCCGCCGTCGGCCAGCTTGCGCAAGTGCTTCGACGTGTTCTGGTGGCTCTGGCCCGTCGCCTCGGCGAGGTCCTGGACCGCCACCTCGCCCCGCTCCAAGAGCACGTTGAGCAGGTGGAGCCGGACGGGGTCGCCGAGCAGTCGGAACCGTCCGGCGGCGGCGGCGAGGAGGGCGGGGGGGACGGGGGCATCCATGGCTAAAATGTACAACCCGTCACGGGATCCGGTACCCGACGTAGGAGACCGCTACGAGCGCGCAGTGTCTCTGAGGCGTCGGGTTCACGGATCCTTTGTCGGGTAGGGCTGGAACTAGGCAACTGTGGGGTTGTATTGTGGCTGTTCCAACACGTTATGACAACCATGTCTCCTGTCCAAGACCCCTGGCCCTGGTACGTCGCCGGCCCACTTATCGGGCTCGTCGTCCCGGCCCTCCTCGTCTTCGGGGGCAAGACGTTTGGCTTGTCGGCCAACCTCCGCCACGCCTGCGCCGCCGCCCCCGTGCCCGACCGGGCCAAGCCCGGCTTCCTCCGCTACGACTGGCGGAGCGCCGGCACGTGGAACTTGGTCTTCGCCCTCGGGATCGCCGTCGGCGGCTTCGTCGGCATCCGCCTGCTCTCCGACCCGGCGGCGCCGCTCGCGCTCTCGGCCCCGACCGTCGCCGCGCTCGCGGACCTCGGCGTGACCGACCTCGCCGGCTTCGTCCCGGCGCAGCTCGTCTCGTGGCCCGCGCTCGCCACACCCGCCGGCGCGCTCATGGTCCTCGGGGGCGGCTTCTTGGTCGGCTTCGGCGCGCGGTGGGCCGGGGGCTGCACGTCCGGCCACGCCATCTCGGGCCTGGCCGACCTCCAGGTCCCGTCGCTCGTCGCCGTCGTCGGCTTCTTCGCCGGCGGCCTCGCCGTGACCCACGTCCTGCTCCCGCTCCTCCTCGCCTAGCCATGCGCACGCCCACCCACCAGCTCCGGCAGGCCGACGCCGCCAGCGGCTCGCCTCGCCACGTCGACCTTCCAGCGGAGTGCGCCGACGCCGAGCAGGTCCCGGCCGACCTCCGAGACCGGGCCCTCGCCTCGGGAAACGCGCCGCTGGCGCTGCTCGTCTACGGCCTCCTCGGGGCCTTCCTCGGCTTGGTGTTCACCAAGAGCCAGGTGATCTCGTGGTTCCGGATCTACGAGATGTTCCGGTTCGAGAGCTTCCACATGTACGGCGTCATCGGCTCCGCCGTCGTGACCGCCGCCGTGTCCGTCTGGGTCATCAAGCGGCTCGGGCTCACGACCGTCCACGGCGAGCCCATCGAGCTGGCCCCGAAGCAGTGGGGCGACTCGCGTGTGCCCGGCGCCCGGTACTGGATGGGCGGCGTCACCTTCGGGCTCGGCTGGGCGCTCCTGGGCGCGTGCCCCGGCCCGCTCGTGGCCCTGTTGGGCGGCGGCGTCTCCGTCATGGCGGCGGCGCTCGTCGCCGCGCTCGGCGGGACGTGGGCCTACGCGCTCCTGCGCGACCGCCTCCCGCACTAGGCCTTGCCCGATGCGGCGAGTCGCCGTATCTCACCACTTGTCATAACATTGTATAACCGGCCCTAGCCCCAGTCCCATGCTGTTCCGCCAGATCAACGACGCCAAGCTCGCGCAGTACGCCTACCTCATCGGCTGCCAGAAAACGAAGGAGGCCTTGGTGGTCGACCCCGAGCGCGACGTCGACCGTTACCTCGCCGTCGCGGCCCAGGAGGGCCTCACCATCACGCACGTGGCCGAGACCCACATCCACGCCGACTTCCTCTCGGGCGCCCGCGACCTCGCTGACGCCGTCGGCGCGCGCCTCTACCTCTCGGCCGAGGGCGAGGGCGCCGGGTGGGGCTCGAACTGGGCCGAGGACCGTGACGACGTGACCTTCCTCCGCGACGGCGACACGTTCGACGTCGGCAACATCGAGGTCCGCGCCGTCCACACGCCCGGCCACACGCCCGAGCACCTGAGCTACCTCGTGGTCGACCGCGGGAGTGGCGCCTCGACGCCGATGGGGATCGCCTCGGGCGACTTCGTGTTCGTCGGCGACCTCGGGCGGCCCGACCTGCTAGAGAGCGCGGCCGGGCAGGCGGGCGCCCAGGACCCGGCCGCGCGGATGCTCTACGACTCCGTCCAGCGCTTCCTGGAGCTCGACGATCAGCTCCAGGTCTGGCCCGGGCACGGGGCCGGCTCGGCGTGCGGCAAGGCGCTGGGTGCCGTCCCCCAGTCGACCGTCGGCTACGAGCGCCAGTACAACGGGGCCATCGACGCCGCCCGCCGCGGCCAGGACGCCTTCGTCGAGGCCATCCTGGACGCTCAGCCCGAGCCGCCGCTTTACTTCGGGCGGATGAAGCGGCAGAACCGCGACGGCGTCCCGCCCCTACCGTCGCTGCCGACGCCGCGCGCGCTCGCGCCCGACGAGCTGGCGGACCTCGCCGGCGCCGGGCTGGACGGCGCCACGGTGATCGACACCCGCGCCGACCGCTCGGCGTTCATGGCGGCGCACCTGCCGGGCGCGCTCTACAGCCCGCTGACCCAGCAGTTCAACACCGTCGTTGGCTCGTTCGTGACCGACCCGGAGGCGCCGCTCGTGCTCGTGCTCCCCGAAGCGGACGTCGCCGGGGCCGTCCGCGACCTGGTCCGGATCGGCTACGACAACGTCCCGGCCTACGCCACCTACGAGACGCTCGCGGCCGTGCTCCAGCGCGACGGCGTCGCGGCCTCGGTCCCCGAGGTGACGTTCCGAGAGGTCGTCGACCGCGAGGACGGCGCTGCCGTCCTCGACGTGCGCCGCCAAGCCGAGCACGCCGCGGGCCACGTCCCCGGGTCGTCGAACGTCGCCCACACCCGCCTCGCCGGTCGGACGGACGACGTGCCCGGGGGCGCGCCGCTCTACGTCCACTGCCAGAGCGGCGCCCGTGCGGCCGTGGCCAGCGCGTTCCTGGCGCGCGAGGGCCACGACGTCCGCTACGTCAACGACGGCTTCCCGCACTACCGCGAGATTGCCCCGGACGAGGTCGAGACCGGAGCGACGGCCGAGTCTGCCGCGTGACCTCGGCGTCTTCCGTGCCCCTCCGCCCTCCGCCCGTGACGGCTCCCCCCTTCGTCCGCTCTGCGGCCTCGCCGGCGGGCCTCTCGCGCTGCGGCGCCGTCTGACCCCCCAGGACTCCTAATGCTCTACGCCCTCCTTGGGGCCGTCGCCATCGGCCTGGTCCTCGGGCTCCTCGGCTCCGGCGGCTCCATCCTCACCGTCCCCGTCCTGGTCTACCTCGCGGGCCAGCCCGACAAGGTGGCCATCGCCGAGAGCCTGGCCATCGTCGGGGCCATTGCGGCGGTCGGCGCCGTCCCGTACGCGCGCCAGAAGCTCGTCGACTGGCACTCGGTCCTCTACTTCGGCGTGCCGGGCATCGTGGGCACCTACGGCGGCGCGGCGCTGGCCCAGTGGGTCCCCGGCGCCGTCCAACTGGCGCTGTTCGCCGTCGTGATGATCCTGGCCGCGGTGCTCATGTTCCGAGGCCGGGAGGGGGCCGCCGAGGGCGGGGAGCGGGACCGCCAGCCGCTGTGGCTCGTCGCCGCCGAGGGCCTGGCCGTCGGCGTTCTCACGGGCCTGGTCGGCGTCGGCGGAGGGTTCCTGATCGTGCCCGCGCTCGTCTTGCTCGGCGGTCTCTCGATGCGGCTGGCCGTCGGGACGAGCCTGCTCATCGTCGCGGCCAAGAGCGCCGCCGGGTTCGTCAAGTACACCGACGTGCTCGCCGAGGCCGGTCAGCACGTCGACTGGCGGTTGATCGGGGTCTTCGCCGCGATCGGCATCGCGGGCTCGTTCGTGGGCAACGTGCTCAGCCAGCGCGTGCCGCAGGCCCAGCTCAAGCGCGGGTTCGCCGTCTTCCTCGTCCTCATGGGCGTGTTCATCTTGTACAAGGAGGGGCCGGCGGCGCTCGGCCTGGACGCCCAGGCGGCGACGGCGCCCGCGCCGCAGGTGGCGCCGGTCGCCCCCGTCCGCCTGTCCGCTGCCGAGGCGGTCGCCCTGCTGTTGGACACGCCCGAGGCGGTCCTGGTCGACGTCCGCACCGCGCCCGAGGTCGCCGTGACGGGCACGCTGGCCGGCGCCCTCACGTTCGCCTACGCCCCGGGCTTTACCGGACGCGCCGCCGAGGACCTCGACCCCGACCGGCCCGTCCTACTCTACTTCGCCTCCGGCGCCCGCTCGGCCCGCGCCGCGCGCGCCCTCGCCGGGGCGGGCCTGCCCACCGACTAGCTCCGATGCGACTCCCCACCCTCGACGCCCGCCAGCGCGGCGAGTCCGCCTCGGGCCCCCTCGCCGGGGCCGCCAACGCCGACGTGATGGGACTGGGCTTCCAGGGCCGGGCCACCAAGGGCCTCCGCCGGATGGGCCACGCGGGCGCCCTCGACGCGCTGGCGGAGGCGGGCGCCGAGACGGCCTAGCCCGTGGCCGCGCTCCTCGACCTGCTCCAGACGACCCAGGCCGGCGCCGCGCTCGCCGGCCTGGTGGTCCTGCTTATGATTGAGGGCGCGCACCCGTTTTTCGAGTTGTTCCGAGGCCGCGGCGATCGGGGCCGCCACCTGGTGCGCAACCTCGCCCTGGGCGCCGTCAACAGCGTGCTCGTGGCCGTCGTGTTCGCGGGCTTGTGGGTCGCGGCCGCGGCCTACGCCCAGGCGAACGGGTGGGGCCTGCTTCGCGTGGCCGAGCTCCCGGCCTGGCTCCACGCCGTCCTGGCCGTCCTGGCGCTCGACGTGTGGACCTACGCGTGGCACCGGATGAACCACCGCGTGCCGTTCCTGTGGCGGTTCCACCGGGTCCACCACTCGGACGCCCAGATGGACGTGACGACGGCGAGCCGCTTCCACACCGGCGAGATCGTGCTCTCGTCGCTCTTGCGCGTCCCGCTCATCGTGGCCCTCGGCGTGACGGCGTGGGAGCTGGTGCTCTACGAGACGATGATGTTCGCCGTCGTCCAGTTCCACCACGCCAACGTCGCGCTTCCGGCGCGCGTCGAGGCCGTCGTGAACAAGGTCATCGTCACGCCGGCGATGCACAAAGTCCACCACAGCCGGTGGCAGCCCGAGACCGACTCCAACTACTCGGCCATGCTGTCGGTCTGGGACCGCCTGTTCCGCTCGTTCCGCCGCCGCGAGGCGCTCCACGAGGTGGACCTGGGGCTGGCGGAGTTCGACGACGACGCCCACCAGTCGGTCGCCGGGATGCTGCGGACGCCCCTGGCGCCCGTCGGCACGCCAGAGGCCCGCCCGGCGGCGCCCACGAAGGGCGCTCGGGGCCGGCGTTGATGGTCGGATAGAAGGGAGTTACATCTCCTACCAGATCCTCCCGGAGACCGCCGACCGGCCCGTGCGCGCGGGTGACGAGCCGGATGCGAGCGCCGCACCGCGCCCGGCGCCGCCGGCCGCCTCGGCTCTCCCGGTCGGGCTATGGGCTACCTCCCTTGCGGGCCGCGCGCTCTTGGACTCCCCGCTCGTCGTCACCGCCGACCGCCAGCCGGTCGCGTTCTTCGCCGTCGCGGCGGACGACGTCGCGCTCTACGGCCGTGACCTCTCGGCGCTCCCCTGGCTCCTCGACCTCGCGAGCCGCACGGTCGGCCTCAACCTCGTCTGGACGTTCGGCTACAACGCAGCCGGGCTCGCGCTCGCCGTGGCGGGCCTGCTCCACCCGCTCGTGGCCGTCGTCGTGATGGTGCTCTCGAGCGGCCTCGTGACGGCGACGGCGCTCCGCCTCGGCACGGCGCCCGCCTGCGTCGCGCTCGGGGGCGGCAGGCCTCCGGCGCCGCCGGGCTCTAGGCTAGGCGGCCTTGAAGACCGGCTCGAACTCCCGGAGCGGCATCCCGGGCTCGTCGTCGCCGCTGGCGGTCGCGTCCGGCCGCGCCAGCTCGAGGTCGAACGCGACCCGGTCGGCCCGGTAGTACCGGCGCTGGTAGTAGACCGCCCGCTCGCCCGCCGTGTAGCTCGTCCGCTCCACGACCAGCAGCGGGGCCCCCTCGGGCACGCCCAGCGGCCCGGCCTCGTCGGCGTGGGCCACGGCCGCCTCGATCCGGTAGCGGCCCCGGAGCACGGGGATCTCGCAGTCCCGCTCCAGCACGCGGTAGATGGTCTCGGTCGTGAGGTCGTGGCCCTCCAGGAACTGGGCGTAGAACGGCGGCAGCCACGTCCGGTCGAGCGCCACAGGCCGGTCATCACCGAGGCGGAGCCGGTCGAGCCGGACCGTCGGCGCGCCAGGCTCGACGCCGAGCGCCTCGGCCACGTACGGGGGCGCGCCCTCGGGCGACCGGTGGAGCACCCGGCTCGTCGCCGCGAGCCCGGCGCGCTCCATGTCCTGGGCGAAGTCGGTCAGCCGCACGAGCCCCTGGGGCAGCGGCGGCGGCGCCACGAACGAGCCCAGGCCCTGGCGGCGGTAGATCCGCCCCTCGTTCTCGAGCGTCGCGAGGGCGCGGCGGACGGTGATCCGGCTCACGCCGGAGAGCTCGCCGAGCTCGGCCTCGCTCGGGAGCCGGTCGTGGGCGGCCATCGCCCCAGAGCGGACCTGGTCCCGGAGCCAGTCCGAGAGCTGCTCGTGGCGGGGCGTGCCAGGTCGAAACACGGGGGGGGAGGCCGCTGTCATCGCGTGGGGAGGCGTTCTCCCACAAGCTAGGTCATGACGAGTACTCTGTATAGCACCCGTTATGACGAGTTCGGTCAAGACGTCTCTCAGTGCCCGGCAAGGTGGACGGGGCCGACGGCGACCCGGCTCCGTAGCCGGGCGCTCGGCGCCCGCGGGGCTGGCGGCCGTGGTGGCAGCGTTCGACCAGGCCGACGGGCTCGACCCGCACCTCTGCCGCCCGGCCGAGGGGGAGGGGCGGGGCGCGCCCGCGCCCGACGGCCCCGGGCCCGGTTACGACGAGGTGGAGGGTCGGGGCGCTCCCTGTAGAGTGCGGTGCCCGCCGGCTCCTCGTGCGGTCCATCGACCGCACGGCACTTCTCGCTGCTGACCGCCCTCGCCAGCGCGCCGGGGGCGGCGTTGGCGAGGGCGGCGCGCAGCGGCGGGTTAGGTGGCGTCGGCAAAATCGACGCGGTCCAACCGGTACACAAAGCACTCGTCGCGGCCAAAGCTGCGCCGTTCGACAAAGCGGAACCCCAGCCGCTCGTAGAACCGGTGGGCGCGCGTGTTGCTGGCGAGGGGGTCGACCAAGACCGCCGCGACCTCGGTGGCCTCGAAACACCGACCGAGCGCGAGGTGCATCATGGCCGTCCCGTACCCCCTCCCCAAGTCGGACGCTTCACCGATCCAGATGTCGATGGCCCTTCGGTTCGGGGCCACGTCCCCCCAGTAATGGCTCTCCTCACGGGCGGGGTCGATGATCTGGACGAACCCGATGGGGCGGCCGCCCGCCTCGGCGACGAGCTGGTCCCGCCAGTCGGGAGAACGGTCTAGCTCCGCCTCCCAACACCACTCGTCGTTGGGGCCGGCGGCGACCACGTGTGGGTGCTCGTCCCAACGACGGAGCAGGTCCAGGTCGCTGGGGAGCGCCGGTCGGAACTCGATGGCGGGCCGGTTCATCGGGCCTCAGGGGGACGGAAGGTTGGGAGCCGCGCGCCGCCTAGGCCGCGTGGCTGCAGCCCTCGATAAACGACCGTACGGCGGCGTTGTATGCGGGCGCGTTGTCCTCGTGCATTATGTGGGATGCTTCGGGGATCTGCTCCCGCTCTGTTCGGGGCAGCAGTTCCTCTAGCCGGTCCGTGAGGTGGTGGAACGCGCGCGGGCTCGACTGTCCGTTCAGGAGCAGCGTCGGCGTGCGGGTGGCACGCAGCGAGTCGGGCGAGAGCGGGGGGAAGCCGGACCCGAGCAGTTCGGCAGGGATCAGGTTGGCGCGCACCTGCTCCCTGCGGTCCTCCGACAGGCCGGCGTATGCCGATCGGCCGAGAACCGCCGTGCCGGTCAGGCGCATCATCCCCTCCAGATCGTCCCGCCTGGCAGCGGCGGTCGCGGGGCCGAGCCCCAGCGCGCCGAGCTTGATTATGGAGGCGGCCGTACGAGGCCGCGAGGCCAGCAGCGCCAGCAGCTCCAGCGGTCGGGGCGGGTCGCTGACGAACAGCGTGATCGTCGGCGGCTCGGCCAGCACCAGAGTGCGAACCAGGTGGGGGGCCTGCTGGGCCAGAAGCAGGCCCACGAATGCCCCGTACGAGTGGCCCACGACGTGGGCGGGGACGGCGCCGCAGGCGTGGAGGAACGCGCGGAGGTCCGCGACGTGCTCGGCCATGGAGTAGTCGGCCCCGTCCGGGACCGGCCCGTTGGGCCAGTGGTAGCGGCGGCTGTAGACGATGACGCGGAACCGCTCTGCGAACGCCTCCTGCTGGAGGTGCCACGTGCGGTAGTCGCTGGCCGAGCCGTGGACGAACACGAGGGGCTCACCCTCGCCAACCTCCACGTATTCGAGCGGGGTGCCGTTGACGTTCGCTTGTGCCATGACACAATCCAGGCGTCGTGGTCTGGGCAGATACCTACTGTGACGACCGCTCAGACGCCTTTGGCCGAGAGGGCGGACAGGCAATGATAGGGTGGGCTCCCGTAGAGGTCGAGAGCGCTGACGCTAAAAGTCGGCCTGCGGCGGCGAGCTCTACGGCGCGGCCCGACAGAGGCTTTGTCTCGCGCACACCGCGACGGCTCGCTCGGAACGCTGGCGGAGGTTGTCCAGGAGCCCAGCCCCGGACCACCAGATGCCCCGCCCGCCGCCACGGTGGCTAAACACCGTCCCGAGGTGGCCACCTCGCCGCCGACGTCGACCCGACCCCACACGCGCGCCCTCGTCCTCCGGCCCTTCGACGAGCTGGGGCGCGAGGTCGCCGGCGAGTCGCTGACCGCGCGCGGCTGGAGCTTCGGGTCCGACCGTGCCCCGACACGCCTGGGCGTCTGCCGCCCTGGTCCCAGGCGGACCCCGCAGTCCCCCCACCTCTCGCGTACGCTCCCCGACGCCGAGGTGGAGGGGACTGTCCGCCACGAGACCGCTCACGCCGTCGACTACGAAACGTCGAGCGGTCCCTGAGAACACCTCGCCCCGGAGAGCGACCAGATCGGAAAATGGCAGGCTTGCCATATATTATGGGCAACCCTGCCTCTTTTGTGATGGTCGTCTCCGACATCGCCCGCCAGTTCGGCGGCCCCCGCGCGGTCCAGCGCTCGATCCGCTCTCCGCTGGACCTCGCTCGTGCGGTCGAGAACGGGCTCCCGGTCGAGACGGCCGACGCGCTCGTCGAGGGCGGCGCGCTCGACGCGGCCGAGCTGTACCGGCTCGTCGTCCCGCGCCGGACGCTCAGCCACCGTCGGGCGCAGGGCGGACGGCTCACTCCAGCTGAGTCCGACCGGGTCGCCCGGGTCGCCCGGACGGTCGCGCTCGCTCAGGAGACGCTCGGCAACGCGGGCAAAGCGCGGGCGTGGCTCCGGCGGTCCAACCGGGAGCTCGGCGGTGCCGAGCCGCTCGACCTTCTGGCGACCGACCAGGGCGCTCGGACCGTCGAGGCGGTCCTCGACCGCCTCGCCTACGGCGTCTACGCCTGAGCGCCGTGACCGTCTGGAGACTCGCGCGGGCCGTTTACCCCGCCCTCGACGGCGAGGGCGCCCGCCGGCACGGGGGGCGGTGGAATGAACCCGGTACGCCCGCCGTGTACACCTCGGAGCACTTGTCGCTTGCGGTTCTGGAGACGCTGGTGCACACGGACCCCGACCTGCTGCCCGACGACCTCGTGGCGTTCCAGATCGACATCCCCGACGAGATCGCGGGCCCCGCGCTCGCGGCCTACGAGACGACCCCTCCGCCGGACGACTGGCGGGACCCGTCCGTCGCACTCCGATTGGGCCAGGCGTGGGCGGCTGGGGGAGGGCCGGTCCTCGTCGTCCCGTCGGTCGTGGTGACTCAGGAGCGCAACGTGCTCCTGAACCCTCGGCACGCGCGGGCGCCCGAGATCGGGGTGGTCAGGCACGAGCCGTTCGCATTCGACACCCGCCTTGTTAGCAGGTAGCGAGGCTGTGACCCCCGTCCTGTCCGCGGTTGGTGGCGGTCCCAGAGTTGATGAGTGGAGGCCACTGATGCCTCATCAAGCTGACTGCTGCTGGAGTATCCAGCTTTTTCCAGGCAGCCGCGAGACACAAGACTTGGAGGAACGATCTGTAAGTCTCCTTGGCGGACGGGCCGCCGACTCCGCCAGCGGCCCGTCCGACGAGCCCCTCGTGAGCTGCGGCGGGTTCTGCGGCCCGGTGTGTTGGCGGACCCGGCTCCGTTCAGTACACCTCGTAAGTCCCCGACGCCATCGACTCACACAGCAAACGGAGCCACGGGGCCACCCCGGACGATTCCACAGGCCGACCCGCCGCGTCGTGCCAGAAGGTGACGACTCGGCCCGCCCCCTCCTGTGAGGTCGATGCACAGGCAGTCGCCGCCTCCTTTATCGAGCAGAGGGACCCACTCGCGCCGCCACCAAGACGGGTGCTCGAAGTCGTACCCGATCATCCCGTCGAGCATCCGTTTCCGGTCGGAGACGTCGTGGAGTGGGGGAACACCCAGTTGCCGACGAGGCTCGCGTAGCTCCCTTCGGCCTGCCCGTATCGCCTCGCGAACAAGGCCCGAGCCGAGGGCGGGAGCGTGAGCCCGAACTCTCGCTCGAACGCGTCAGTGTCCTGCTCGTGCGCGCCAGCCCGGAGCGCGGCGTGGTACTCCGGACAGTTCGTTCGGAGCCAGGAGTCGATCCGGGTGATCCAGAGCTGGCCATGAGGAGGGAGGGACGCAGAACAGGGGACGCTCGACCGCGAGGGGCTGAGGGCACGGTGCCGGGACGAAACCTAGCGAGCCGCAGAGGGAACGCGCGGCCGTCTGACTAGCCTTTCGCGGAACTAGCGACAGACCTCGTCGCACGGGGCTTGCCGGAACGATACGGGCGCTGCATAGATACACCCCCGCCACACCACGAACCCCAGGAGGGAGCAGACATGTTCAAAGCGGGAAAGGCGATCCTGAACGCAGTTGCCCTCGGGGCGGTCGTTCTGGTGGCAGCGGGAGGCGTGGAGGCCCAGGCCCAACGTGCAGACGCACAGGGAGCCGACAGGCCCAACGTCCTCGTGATCTTGGTCGACGACATGGGCTGGTCGGACATCGGGCCGTTTGGCGCGGCCGACATCGCGACCCCACACCTCGACGGTCTAGCGGAGCGGGGGGTGAGGATGAGCAACTTCCACGTCTCGCCCATCTGCTCGCCCACGCGCGCGATGCTGCTGACCGGCTCCGACAGCCACGAGGTCGGGCTGGGCAACCTCGTCGAGCTGGTGACGCCCGAGCAGGAGGGGCAGCCCGGCTACGAGGGGTACCTCAACGACCGCGCCGTCACCGTCGCCGAACGGCTGCAAGACGACGGGTACTGGACCGTCATGGCGGGGAAGTGGCGCCTGGGCCTGACCGAGCCTCACTCCCCGGCCGAGGCGAACGTCTTGGAGCTGGCGGGTGGCCGCGCCGTCCACAGAGGCAGGTGGAAAGCCGTTCTGGTGACCTCGCAGCCCAAGGGCTTGCCGGTCGAACAGCTCCCGCTAAAGCGGTGGCTGCTCTTCGATGTCGTGGAGGACCCGGGGGAGACCACCGACCTGGCCGACGAGCGCCCCGACGTGCTCGCCGAACTCGCGGCGGCGTACGACGCGTACGCGGAGGAGGTCGGCATCGTCGCCCTGCCCGGCGTGCTGGACGAACCGGCCGACCGGTGATCGCTCGGCGAGGCGGGACACCCGGCCCATCCGCCGCAGGGCGTCGGTGGATGGGCGCGCTAGGAGCACCGCTTCGTTGGACCCCCTCTCGCTCTCGCCGCCATTGAGGTCCACCACGCCTGTCTCGGCCTGGGGGGGAGTACGCCGGGCGCTGCGGGACCAGGAGGGGGCGGTACCATAGGGGGGGTCCCTCGGGATAGACGCTGTTGGCGAATTCAGAATCGGGCCGGAGGGGTAGGCTACGGACATCCCCACGAGCCCGGTCCGCCCCATGTCCCTCTGTCCACAGTCCAACGTCGCCGTCCCTGACGAGACCGCCCGCGTCGCCCGAGCGGCCTTCCCCAAGGGGAGCCGTTACATGCGGATGCGCGACGAGCTCGGCCCCGTCTTCGCCGACGAGGACTTCGCCGATCTCTTTCCCCGGCGCGGCCAGCCGGCGGTGGCCCCATGGCGGCTCGCGCTCGTCACGGTGATGCAGTTCGCCGAGAACCTCACCGACCGCCAAGCCGCCGATGCCGTGCGAGCGCGGCTCGACTGGAAGTACGCTCTCAGCCTCGACATCGAGGACTCGGGGTTCGACTTCAGCGTGCTGAGCGAGTTCAGGGGAAGACTCTTGGGCGGCAGCGCTGAGGACCGGCTTCTCGGCCGGATGCTCGAGCTGTTCCAGGGCCGGGGGCTCCTGGAAGGCGGGGGGCGCCAGCGGACCGACGCGACCCACGTCGTCGGGGCCGTCCGCGAGCTGAACCGGCTGGAGATCGTCGGCGAGACGCTCCACGCGGCTTTGAATGTGCTCGCGCAGGTGGCCCCGGCGTGGCTCCGCGACCACGTCGATGCCGGGTGGTTCGAGCGCTACGGCGAGCGGTTTAGCGATTACCGGCTCCCGAAGCCCTACGCCGAGCGGATCGAGCTTTCTGAACTCGTCGGCCGCGACGGGATGACGCTCCTCGACGCCCTCTGCAGCCCCGACGCCCCGGACTACCTCAGCGTCGTGCCCGCCGTCGACGTGCTCCGCCGGGTCTGGGTCCAGCACTTCTACGTCGATGCCGACCGGCTTCGGTGGCGCGAGCAGAAGAGCTTCCCGCCATCGGCGCTCATGGTGGCCTCGCCCTACGACCTCGACGTCCGGTACAGCCAGAAGCGGGGAACCGAGTGGAAGGGCTTCAAGGTCCACCTCACCGAGACGTGCGAGCCGAACCGCCCGAACCTCATCACGCACGTGGCGACGACGGCGGCCACCGACCAGGACGTGACTGCCCTGGAGGGCATCCACGACGGGCTCGAAGCGAAGGGCCTCCTTCCGTCGGAGCACCTCGCCGATGGCGCTTACCTCTCGGCGGCCGAGCTCGTCAAGAGCCGGGACCGCTACGGCGTCGAGATGGTCGGTCCGATGCGGGTCGACGCGAGCTGGCAGGCGGCCGACCCCGACGCCTTCGAGGCCGCCCAGTTCGTGATCGACTGGGAGGCCGAGCAGGTCACGTGTCCGATGGGTGAGGAGAGCTACAAGTGGTCGCCGAGCCGAGGTCGACGCGGGAAGCCCTCGCTCCACGTCCAGTTCCCCAAGCGTGCGTGTGGGGCGTGCGACGCGAGGCCCCGATGCACGCGGAGCGCGTCGAGCCCGCGTGCGCTCGAGCTCCACCCCCGAGCGGAGCACGAGGCGCTCGGGGCGGCCCGGGAGCGCCAGCGGACGGCTGAATTCAAGGAGCGGTACAAGGCCCGGTCCGGGGTCGAGGGGACGATCTCCGAAGCGGCCTTCGCGCTCGGTGCGCGGCGGGCACGGTACCGGGGCCTCCCAAAGACGCACCTCCAGCACGTAGCGACGGCCGCTGCGATGAACCTGAAACGGGTGGTCGCGTGGCTCGACGGGGTGCCTCGCTCGGGCACACGCGTGTCCCACTTCGCCCGGCTCGCTGTGGCCGCCTGAATTCGCCAACAGCGTCTATCCCGAAGGTCCCCCATAGGGGGTTGCTGAACATAAGCGTCGGGTGAGCCTGTTGGTCTCAGAACGCCAGCTAACGATTGGCCGCTTAGCCGCGAAGGGCTGGGGGCACAGCGGTGAGCAGGGCAACGTAGACGCCGAGGCCAAACCAGCGCAAGGACGCTGGCGCCCTTCGTCGGCCTACAGCGGCGGGTTCGGCGGCCGAGGCTACTCTTCGAAGTCGAGGTTCGCCGGGACCGAGAGGAGCGCGCTCGACCGAAGCTGCTCTGCCGGGAGCGGGCTCGCCAGTTGGTCCGTCGTCGCAACGTCGGGCCCGACCGGCTCCAGTCGGACATCGTCGATGACGACCCGGCCGCCGCCGCGCAGGAGGACCCCGTAGGCCATACGCTCGGCAGAGTCGGGCACGTCGAGCACGACCGAGTGTCGCTCAGGCCCGGCCGTCCCTACGACCGGCCGGTCCTCCATGTTGTCGAAGGCGAGGACGGCGTCGGTCCCATCGACCCGGAGCCAGAGGCCCGACCAACCCGTGACCCCCTCCGCCTCGACCTCAGCGCTGAGACGGACACGGCGGCCTCGGTACGGGGCGGCCTGTACGACCTGAGCGAGCGTCCCGAACCCAGAGGGCCGGTCGGAGCGAGCGGCGAGTCGAGCGGCGGCGTCGCCATCCGTCCCGACCTGCTCAATGCGGTAGTCGGAAGGGGACGAGCCAGTCAGGACCCAGCCGGCGGGCACGCCTCTGACGGTGCCAGAGGAGCAACCTCCCACCGCGAGCAGGGCGCACGAAAGCAGGAGCGACAGACGCATAGCTGGGGGAAAAGCAGTAGGCCGCCGAACAGGGGGCCGCTCAGCGGCGACGGGCTGAGGGCGCAGTGGTAGGCCGAAGCTATGGAGACGCCGGCGCCCCGCCCGAAGCAAAGGCGCTGATGCCCTTCGTCCGCCTGCAGCGGCAGGTTCTGCGGCCTCGGGCCGCTGGCTGGTCAATCGGCGTCTTGCTCCACATAGATGTCGTAGTCCGGTATGAACTGGCCCTTGCCACCTTCCTCGTACCCGTCCACCGCGTACCCGTTTACAGAGCCCCCGCGGTAGCGCGCGAACCAAGACCGGAATCCGGGACGCAAGAGCGACCGCACGAGCCAGACCCGCCCGTCAACTCGGATCGCGTCGTGCCGCTCTACCCCAACGCAGGCGGCCCGCTCCTGATATTCCCGCATCTGGATGACGACTTGGCTACCCTCGGCATCCCAAGTCCCCTCGTTTCGGTAGCGCCTGAACAGCGGGGGCACGTCGGAGAAGGGAATAGAAACGGCCGTGCCGTCCTCTCGGAACATGACCTTGTCGCCGCCGAGGCCCTCGGTGCGGAGAAACGGGCCGCGAAGAGAACGTACGGAGTCGAGCGGCACGACCGCGACGCCAGCTATCCCGGCCTAGGCTGAACCAAGACCGTCGGGCGACAGGTCAGGGTCGACTCGGTTGCAAGGCGGGAGGCGGTCAGTCCTGGACACGGACAGGCACCCCGCGACGGTCAGCGAGCACAGAGCGAGAACCGTGACACGAATGGTCGCCATAGCTGAGTGTCTAGAGGCCGCAGAACAGATGGACGCTCAGCCGCGTGGAGCTGAGGGCACAACGTTCGGTCGAAGCGGTGGAGACACCGAAAGTACGGACGGCCGAGGACGCTGGCGCTTCACGTCGGCCTGCAGCGGCGGGTTCTACCGCGCCGTGCCGCGACGTGGGAGAGGACGATCCAACTCCCAAACCTTAAGGCGCCACCCGACAGCCAGCCCAAGACCGACGAGGAGCCCCACCCACAGCTCGCCGCTGACGGCAAACGCCATGAGCCCGAAGCTCAGAGTGAGCACGAGCGCATTCAAGACGAGCCGTACCGGACGTGGCCGAGCGTGTCGGGCGACAAGAGGCAAGAGTGCGAGGAGGAAAGAGCCGAAGGCTGCGACGGCAGCCCGAGAAGGGGAACCGTAGTCCACGACGACCCAGGTAGCCGTAAACATGGCGAGCGCCGTGATGGCGGCACCGCGCGCCGCCAGTCCCCAAGCGTCCGTGCCATAGAGACGGGCGATGCGGCGGATCAAGGATGTGGTTGGAGCGCGGTAGAACAGTTGGACGCTCAGCCGCGAGAGGCTGAGGCGCTGAAGGTCGAGACGAGCAACGTAAGCGCAGACCTCCA
>CANLSR010000014.1 GCA_947493945.1 uncultured bacterium
GGGTTCGGGGTTCGGGGTTCGGGGTTCGGGGTTCGGGGTTCGGGGTTCGGGGTTCGGGGTTCGGGGTTCGGGGTTCGGGGTTCGACACGCCGGACCGCCAATGTTCCATCCAACGCGACGTCGTCAGGGACGCCACGCCGTGGCGTCTCGCGGTGCCGCGCCTGACCGCCAGCGCCCCGGCCGGCTGGCGGCGCCCGTCAACAACGCGCATCTTGCGGTCGCCGTTCGCCACCCCCGTCCGCCATGTCCGCCCTCACCGACGCCGTCATCGCCCGCCAGGAGGCCCAGCTCGGCGCCCCTCTGGACTACCTCCGCTCCCTGGCCGACGCCTCGACGGTCGCGTTCCTCAAGTTCGGCGCCTTCGCGCCGCTGGCCGGCCACCGCGCCCAGGCCCCGGCTGCGGTGTGGCACCTGGCCCGGCTGGCGGCGACCCGGGCGCAGGACTGCGGGACGTGCGTCCAGATCGTCGTCAACCAGGCCAAGGCCGACGGCGTCGCCGCCTCCGTTCTTCAGGCCGCGCTCGACGGCGACGAGCCGCGTCTGGGCGACGACGAGCGGCTGGCGCTCCGGTTCGGCCAGGCTGTCGCCAGTGGAGACGGCGCCCACCAGGCAGGGGGCGATGTGCAGACCCGGTTTGGCGAGACGGTCCGCGTCGAGCTCGCGCTCGCGGTCGCGACGGCCCAGGTGTTCCCGATCCTGAAGCGGGGGCTCGGTCAGGACCTGACGTGCGCCCGGGTCACGGTGGAGGTGTAGCGCCCCGGCCGACTGGCGGCGCCCATCGCCAACGCGCGTCTGCCGTTCGCCGCTCGCCACGCCCACGACGGCCGCCAGCGGGCGCGGCGGCGGTATGACGGGAGAGGTGTCGCCGGCTGGGCTAGCTTGTCGCCATGCTCGACTTTGCCCGACTGGCCGGCCAGCTCTCCGACTTCGCCACCTACCGCGTGGGCGAGGACGGGGCGCACGCCGCCCGCCTAACGCGTGCGGTCGACGCCCTCGACGAGTGTGGGCCGGGCTGGGAGTCGCTCCGCGACCGCGCCCAGGCGCTCAAAGGCGGCGTACTCCGCGCCATCCCCACGACCGCACCGCACCAGCACCACGGCTGCGGCGACCGGCCCGCGACCGTCACCGTCGTCGCGACGGACGGGTCCCAGATCTTCCCCGACCGCCACGTCGAGCCGGCGTGCTACCTCCTCAACGTCGGCCGGGTGGCCATCCACTACGGCACCCTGGACCCGCCGCTGATCCAGGCCGAGCCGTCGCTCCGCTACCGCCAGCAGGACCTAGCGGACTTGGCCGACGACGACGCCCAGGCCTCGCCGCTCGACCTGACCGCCGAAGTGGTGTCGGCGCTCCGCGACGAGCTCGAGCTCCACTGGCTGTTCGAGACCGCCGCCGCCGAGCGCCGCAGCGGCCGTCCCGTTCTCGCCATCGCCGACGGCACGCTGATCCGCTGGATGCTGCGCGGCATGAAGAACCGGCGGCTGGAGACCGAGCTGCTGGCACGCTACGTCGCCGAGCTGGACCGCTTCCGGGAGGCCGGGGTCCCGGTGTGCAGCTACGTGTCGCGGCCGGCCAACGCCGAGGTGGTCAACCTCTTGCGCCTCCACCTTGGCGAGGACGATTGGTCGACCGCGCCAGACTCGCTGCGCGGGCTCCACGACCGTCATCTTTTTGAACATCGACTGGCCCAGGGGGAGCGCTCGGCCGTGTTCTTGTCGCGCAGCGAGGTGCTGTCGCAGTACGGCCCGCACCGGATCGTGGCGTTCTACGTCCACGGCTGCGCCGAGGTCGGGCGCGTGGAGATGCCCGAGTGGGTGGCGAACCAGACTGGGTGGCTCGACCTCATCCACGCCGTCGTGCTCGACCAGTGCGACAAGGGCCGGGGCTACCCGGTGATCCTGCAGGAGGCCCACCAGCGCGCCGTCGTGCGGATGCAGGAAAAGGACGTGTTCCACCGGATCCTGGCCCGCCAGGTCCGCCAGTCGGGTGGGGCGGTGCCGTCGTACTCGGGCAAGGCCGCGTCCAAGCTGGCGCCGCGTGTGTAGCGAGGGATCAGGGATTAGGAATCAGGAGTCAGCAGACGGGTGCCGCGGCGCTGCCTCTACTCTTTCCCGTTTCCTGATTCCTCTTGCCCGATCCCTCTCCGCCCGTCGCCGAAGTCATCGCCTCGAACACGCGCGAGGTCGTAGCCGAGGTCTACCCCGGCGCCACCGTCCCGGCCTTCGGGTCGTGGGTCGAGGTCGAGACCGAGGACGGAACGGTCCTCTACGGGCTGACCAGCCACGCCGAGATCGGGTCGGTCGAGCCGGGCCGCCAGGCGGCGGCGCTGGGGGCGGACTACGACCGCGACCGGATCCGCCGCGAGATGCCCCAGATCCTGGAGCTGGTCCGCACGACGGTCCGCGCCCAGATCCTGGCCTACTGGGACGGGCGCTCGCGGCGCGACGGCCGGCCGGTCGTGCGCCAGACCGTGCCGCCCCGACCGGCGGCGCTCCACGACCGCGTCCAGGTCTGCGGGCCGGAGGCCGTCGCCGCGCTGGCGGCGCCGTTCGACGTGCTCCGGACGCTGGCGCGCAACCCCGACCCGGCGGTTCCGGCGGACGACCTGCTCGCGGCGGCGTTGCGCAACCTGTCGGACGCGCACGGTGACGAGGGCGACGCGATCCTGGTCGAGGCCGGCCGGGCGCTCGCGCGGTTGTTGGACGAGGACCACGAGCGGCTGCAGTCGATCCTGCGGCGCGTGCGGTGACCGCCGCCGTGGCCCGTTGTCGCACAAGGCGCCACGCGCCGCTGGCGCCCGCCGTCCGCAGGCCGAGACGCGCCGCCCTGCTCTCCTGGAGCGTTTTGCACCGTGAGCCGGTGGATCAGTAGAGGGGTCGTCTCGAGCGATGCGGCCCGGCCTGCTCGGATCCCCCGACGCACCGACTCACGGGCCCACGGACTCTAGAAGATCACGCCGGCGCGCGCCGCCAGCACCGGCACGACGGTGTCCTGGCCGATGATGAGCGACGGGTCGGCCTCGACGAACACCGAGGCCTCGGAGAGCGGGAACGCCAGCCCGACGCCCCCGTGGATCGACGGCCCGCCGCCCCCGCCGCTAAGCGGCAGGAACCCGCCGAACCCACCCAGGAGGTAGCGCGCCGTGCCCTGGCTCGGCAGCGTCACGATCAGCGACGTCTGGGGGTTGAGGACGTAGCTCGTGTCGTCCGAGCCGCCGAACACGTGGGCCCCGACGCCCAGGCTGGCGGCCACCGAGACGTCGGCGTTGATCGGCAGCGCCACGCGCCCGCGGACGCCCAGCGACGGCCAGTTCGGGACCACGTCCTGGCTCCAGAGCGCCGTGACCGTGTCGAACCCGACGCCGATGCGCGGCGGCGACGTGCCCCGCGACTGGGCCGACACGGCGGGGGCGAGGCAGAGGAGGGCGAGAAGGGCGCGGCCTGCGATGGAAGGCATAGGGAGGGGAGATGAGGCGCGTGGTCGGTTGGAACGAGGCGCCGGAAACGGGCGTCGACCACACTCCCCAACATAGCCCGTCCCGATGCCCACTCCCACCCAGACCCTCCACGCCGGAGACGGCGCGCCGACGTTCGACGTCCAGGACGCCGGCCAGTCGGGCGACCCCGGGGCGTTCCAGCCCTTGGGCCACACGCCCGACGGCGTCACCAACGGCGACTACGACCCGTCGGCGTTCCAGGGCCTCGACTTCTACCGCGTCGACGACCTGCTGACGGACGACGAGAAGGGGCACCGCGACCGGGTCCGCGACTACGTGACCGCCCGGGTGCTGCCGACGATCGAGCAGCACGCCCAGGCGCTGACGTTCCCCGTCGACGTGGCCCGCGGGCTGGCGGAGCTGGGCGTGATCGGGCCGACGGTGCCCGAGGAGTACGGCGGCCTCGGCGCCTCGTCGGTGACGTACGGGCTGATGATGCAGGAGGTCGAGCGCGCCGACAGCGGCCTGCGCTCGTTCTGCTCCGTGATGGGTTCGCTGGTGATGTACCCGATCTACACCTACGGGTCGGAGGAGCAGAAGCGGGCGTGGCTCCCCCGGCTGGCGGCCGCCGAGGCCATCGGGTGCTTTGCCCTGACCGAGCCCAACGTGGGCTCCGACCCGGGCGCGATGACCACGCGCGCCGTCCGCGACGGCGACGAGTTCGTGATCACGGGCCACAAGCGCTGGAGCACGAACGCCAGCATCGCCGACGTGGCCGTGGTCTGGGCCAAGGACGACGACGACGTGCGCGGCTTCCTGGTCGAGACCGACCGGCCGGGCGTCTCGACGCCGCGGATCATGGACAAGTGGTCGCTGCGGGCCGCCGTGACCTCGGAGGTGGTGCTGGACGAAGTGCGCGTGCCGGCCTCGGCCATGCTGCCCGGCGTCAAGGGCCTCAAGGGGCCGCTCTCGTGCCTGACCCAGGCCCGCTACGGCATCGCCTGGGGCGTGCTCGGCGCCGCGATGGCCTGTTACGACGCCGCGGTCCAGCACGCCACCACGCGCCGCCAGTTCGGCAAGCCCATCGGCCAGTTCCAGCTCGTCCAGAACCACATCGCCGACATGCTGGCGGATGTCACCAAGGCCCAGCTCGTGGCCTGGCGCCTGGGCCGGATGAAGGACGAGGGGACCATGCGCCCCGCCCACGTGTCGCTCGCCAAACGCGACAACGTTCGGACGGCGCTGGCCGTGGCGCGCCAGAGCCGCCAGCTCTTGGGCGGCAACGGGATCCTGGGCACGTACCCGGTCATGCGCCACATGGCCAACCTGGAGTCGGTCGTGACCTACGAGGGCACCGACGAGGTCCACACGCTGGTGCTGGGCCAGGAGGCGACGGGCCTCAACGCGTTCTCCTGATCCTCCGCCAACCCTCACCGCCAGCGAAGCGCGCGTTCATCGGGCCGGCCTAGCTTTGGCGCTCGTCCACCCGACTCGATGATGACCCGTTTGCTACTCTCGCTCGCCGCCCTCGCTGCCCCGCTGGCGGGGCCTGCGGCCCAGACCCATTCCGGCCACCTCGGCCCGGACGACAGCGTGCTCGGCTCGGGCGAGTTCGTAGACGAGTACAGCGTCGACGTGCGGGAGGGCCAGACGGTGCGCGCGGAGGTCGCGTCGCAGGCGTTCGACACCTACGTGATCGTCAAGACGGAGACGGGCGAGCAGGCAGAGGACGACGACTGCACCGACGGCGAGACCACGCGCTCGTGCGCCGAGCTGGCGGCCGACGTGGACGGGCGGGTCCGCGTGCTCGTGACCTCGTTCCAGCCCGGTGAGACGGGCGACTACGAGGTGTCGGTCTGGGTCGACGGCCAGGAGTCGGCCGCCCGGGCCCTGGGCACCGCGCTCCGCGCCGGCGACGAGGCGATGGCGTCGGGCGAGCTGTTCGACCGCTTCGTGGTCCAGCTGGAGGCGGGGGAGACGCGGCGCGTCGTGGTGTCCTCCGAGGCCTTCGACCCGTACCTGATCGCGACCGGGACCGGCGAGGCGCGGCTGGAGAACGACGACTGCGCCGACGAGGACACGGAGCGCGCGTGCCTGGAGCTGTCGGCCGACGCCAGCGGCGTCTGGAACGTGATCGTGACCAGCTTCCGGCCGGGCGAGAGCGGCGCCTACGACCTGGACCTGGGCGTCGGCACCCGCGCGCGAGCGAACTCGGGGGGCCGCTAGGCCAGGCCTGGCCGCTAGCGGACGGCGCCGGAGGGCGTCGTTTTCCGCGGGCGCAACTGGGCGGCCTCCGCGCCGTACCGAACCTCCTCCACTCGACCGAACACTCCGATGATGGGTGCCGCAGAGGTCATCGCCACGATCGCATTCCTGGTAGGGATGCCCTGGGTCATATTCGCGGGCTTCGCCAAGGTCAAGCGGGCCTCGGCGCCGGAAGGGGCGGCACTGAGGGCCAGCGAGCTGGAGGCACTCATCCGCGCCGCCGTCGAGGACGCCGTCGAGCCGATGCGCCAGCGGGTCGAGACGCTGGAGGCCATCGTCACCGACGACGAGCCGGGCGGCGGACGCCTCGACCCCGCCGTGCTGGCGGACGTGCTGGAGCCGGACGAGCCCGCCGCCTCGGCCGCTGGGCGTCGCCGGACGCGCGCGTAATGGCGTCGGTGCGGCCCGAGCGGGACGCCGCGTTCTGGCAGGCGCTCGCCGAGCGCCCGTGGCGCCGCGTCCGCTGGCGGCAGGCGCGGTCGCCGGAGGCGCCCCCCGAGGGCGCCCGGTGCCTCGCCTTCGACACGCCGATCCACCGGGCGGGCACCTACTACGTCCGCCCGGCCTACACCGACGGCGACGGCTGGCTGAGCCAGCAGGCCTACGACGAGATGGCCCGCCGCGTGCGCCGGCAGCGCGCCTCCCGGCGCTCCGGCGAGAGGCCCCGTTGACGGGGTCGGGGAGGCGCGGCCCGGACCCCGGCCCAGCCTACCGACCCGGCGCGCCGTCCAAGCCGAACGGGAGGGGCACCCGGTCGCCGCGCCGGCGCGGCACCTGGGCCTGGTACATCAGCACCCCGTCCTCGTCGTAGGCCTGGACGTCGGCCGAGGTGGGCGTCATCGAGACGGCCATGAAGCCGGGCGTGCGGAGGGCGAACAGCGTGTTCGGCGTCTCGATCACCTCGCGCGTGAGCGAGCCGGCCCCGGAGACGAAGTAGTCCACGACCGACCCCTCGGGCCGGTGGTGCTGGAGGTTGTGGTCGTGGCCCGCGAAGTACATCTGGACGCCGTGGCGCTCCAGCAGCGGCACGAGCAGCTCCACCAGCCGCTCGTTGTCGGTGTAGCGGATCGAGCCGACGTAGATCGGGTGGTGGCCCACCACGACCTTCCACGCCGCGTCCGACCCCGACAGCGTCTCCTCCAGCCACGCGAGCTGCCCCTCGACGTCCCAGTCGCCCGAGTCGCTAAAGCGCTGTTGGTACTCCGGGGGGGAGGCCAGCGGCGTGGTGTCGAGGAACACGAACAGCGCCTCCGCCGAGTCGCCCACGGCCAGCGTTTCGGCGTAGTACTGGGCGGGCATGTGCCACCGGTCGCTCTGGTCGGAGTAGGCGATCTGGGCCGGCACGTCGCCCATCCAGTCGTGGTTGCCCAGCACCGAGTACCAGGTGCTCTGGAGCACGGGCGCGGTGTAGACGTCCTCGAACGACCGCCGCCACTTGGGGTCGTCGGCGCCGTCTACGCCGGCGAGGTAGAAGTTGTCGCCGGTCGAGATCGTGAATCGGCTGCGGACGCGCTCGCCGACCCGGCCCATCCCGCGCGCCACGTCGGCCTGGTTGAAGAACCCGTTCCGCCCCCAGTCGCCGACCACCAGAAAGTTGACGGCCGCCGAGTCGAACGGCACCGGCTCCATCGCGGCGTCCGCCGCCGGGACGCGCTGGCCGACGGGCACGCCCACCGACGTGCAGCCCGCGAGGGCGGCGAGCGCGAGGCCGAGCAGGAGGAGGCGTCGGGGCATGGCGCAGGATACCCAACGCCAGACGGCGCTCGGCCGTGCCGCCTCAGCGCGAGACCTCGACGGCCTGGCCGACCCCGACGGCGACGCGCGCCGTCTGCCCGTCCCACGCCGCGCCCACCTCGCGGCCGGCCACCCGGACGGACCGGGGCGCGCGGTCGAGGCCGTGCACCACCACGTTCCAGTCCGTCCACTCGGGCCGCCAGTCGCTGGCGGCGGGCGTCGGCGTGAGGTTGAGCGTGGTGCCGTCGTCCTCCAGGTCCAGGCGGCACGTCCAGCCGGCGTCGTGCCCGTCGCCGGCGTCGTCGTAGAGCCACGAGGCGTGGCGGCCGGGGGCGGGGTAGACGTGGAGCGCCAACCGGTCGACGGGCTCGCCGGTGTGCTGGCGGACCGGCCCCAACGGCACCACGGAGCCGGCCCGCGCGAACAGCGGGAGCCGGTCGAGCGGCGTATGCATCCAGACGGTCTGCCGGCCCTCGAAGCGCTCGCCGGTCGCCAGGTCGAACCAGCCGCCGTCGTGCTCGGGGAGGTAGACCTCGCGCTCGGTCTGGCCCTCCGCCAGGACCGGGTGCGCCAGGAGGCTGTCGCCGACGTAGAAGCCCAGCGGGCTGGTCCGGCGGATCGTCGGGTCGTCGGGGTGGACGAGCGGGAGCGGGCGCAGGATCGGCGTGCCGTGCGTGGCGGCCTGCCAGAGCGCCGTGTAGAGGACGGGCAGCAAGCGGTAGCGCAGCTCGATGGCCTCTCGGCACACGCGCTCCACCTCGTCGCCGAACAGCCACGGCTCCTGGCGCGGCGTGTCGATGGCCGAGTGGTTGCGGAACAGCGGCGTCAGGGCACCGAGCTGGGTCCAGCGCGCCACCAGCTCGCCCGACGGCGTGCCGACGAACCCGCCCACGTCCGCACCGACGAACGGCATGCCGGAGACGCCCAGCGACAGGCACTGCTGGGCGGCCAGCCGGAGGTGGTCCCAGGTCGCGGCGTTGTCGCCGGTCCAGCCGGTCCCGAAGCGCTGGGCGCCGGCGTAGGCCGCGCGCGTGATGGTGAACGGCCGCTTGCCCGGCGCCAGCTGGCGGAGCCCGTCGTAGGTGGCCCGCTGCATCTGCATGCCGTAGACGTTGTGCATCTGGGCGTGACTGGCGCCGTGGCCCTCGAAGTCGTGGCGCGCCTCGTCGGGGATCGTCCCGACGTTCTCCTCGCCTGCCATCGTGCCCTCGACGTGGGCCACGCTAAAGAGCGCCGGCTCGTTCATGTCGTTCCACACGCCGTCGACGCCGTCGGCGAGCAGGCCGGCGTGCAAGCCGCCCCACCACGTGCGCACGGCCGGCGCGGTGTAGTCGGGGAAGGCGCAGGTGCCGGGCCAGACCTCGCCCCGGACCTCGGCGCCGTCGGGGTAGCCGACGTAGGCGCCGATGGCCTGCCCTTGCTGGTAGACGTCGTAGCCCGGGTCGTCGGCCTTGACGCCGGGGTCCACGATCACGACCGACCGGAACCCGTCGCCGGCGAGGTCCGCCAGCAGGCCGGGCGGGTCGGGGAATCGCTCGCGGTCCCAGGTGAACACCCGGAAGCCGTCCATGTAGTGGATGTCGAAGTAGAGCGCGTCGCACGGGATGCCGCGCTGGCGGAACTCGCCGGCGACCTCGCGGATCTCGGCCTCGTCGAGGTACGAGTACCGGCACTGGTGGTAGCCCAGCGCCCACCGCGGCAGCATCGGCGTGCGGCCGGTGAGGCGCGAGAAGGCCTGGACCACGCCCAGCGGCGTCGGCGCGGCGAGGATGTAGAGGTCCAAGTCGCCGCCGTCGGCGCTCCACGCCAGTCGGTCGGCGTCGGCGGCGCCCAGGTCGAACGTCGCGCGCCAGGTGTTGTCGTAGAACAGGCCCACCGACGTCTCGGCGCCTTGCTTGAGCACGAACGGGACCGACTTGTAGAGCGGGTCCGTGCCGCGCCCGTACTTAAAGGCGTCCGTGTTCCACATCTCGACGCGGTGGCCTCGGCGGTCCAGCGACAGCGCCTTGTCGCCCAGCCCGAACAGGCGGTCGGCGGGCTCCAGCGCGACCGCGTGCGCCGCGGCCTCGCCGGGCGCCTCGGCCTCCACCAACACCGCGCCCGAGGGGCGGTCGGTGACGACGAGCGCCCCGGACCGCTCCACCCGAACCGCCAGCGCGGCGGTGACCACCTCGGTCGCGTCGCCGTCGGCCACGGCCCACTCGGTCGGGCCGGTCCAGCGCGTGGCCGGGTCGAGCGCGTACGACGGCACGTCGGCGCCGCGGCGGATCCGCAGGACGCGGTCGCTCAGCGCGTCCAGGTGAATCGTGCCGGCCTCGGTGTCGAGGGCGATGGCGCCGGTGGTAAGCGTGGTCTCCATATCAGATCGGTCGTCGTTTGACGCTGTTGGGGTTGGTCACGGTGCGTGACCCGCGGGGCGTGACTCTCGCCGTGGGCGGTCACGCACCGCGCGTCCGCTTGGGCTAGAGCTGGCGTGGAAGGCTAGAAAACGAGCTAGCCCGTGATCGTCAACGTCCCGACGTCGGTGGGCGTGGTCACGACCAGCCAGGCGCCGTCGGTCGTGGCCCGGGCCCTGCCCTCGTCCGCGTCCAGCGCCACGGGCACGCCGTCGACGGCGACCGCGCGCGCGCCGCCCAGCGCCGCCAGCGGCACGCGCCACTCGAACGTGCGGTAGGGGAGCCCGCGCCCGCCCTCGCGGCGGACGCGGGCCCGGAGCCCGTCGCCCGACGACAGGTCGACGTGCAACCGGTGCCAGTCGCCCGACTCGTGGGCGTAGCTGATCCCGTCGTCGAAGTAGAACTCCGAGGTGCCGTCGCCGGGGAAGGTCCACAGCGTCAGCGTCTCCGGCTGGTCGTCCTGGGTCGTGAGCGACGGCGGGTCGAGGGCCACCACGCGGCCGGCGCGGCCGTAGAGCGGCATCGTGTCGAGCGGCGCCGCCACCGACTGGCGCTGGCCGCCGGCGACGAGTTCGCCGGTCCAGACGTCGGTCCAGCCGCCGGGCACGTCGGGAAAGTAGACCGAGCGCTCGCGCGCGCCCTCGGCCACGACGGGGCACGCCATGAGCGACGGGCCGAGGTAGACCTGGTCGTCGCAGCCGCGGTGCGTTTGGGGATCGTCGGGGTGCTCCAGGGCGAGCGCCTTCATGGGCGGCTCGGCGGTCCGGGTGCAGGCCTCGAAGGCCGAGTAGAGCGTCGGGAGCAGGCGGTAGCGGAGCGTGAGGTAGCGGCGGCAGATGTCCTCCGTCTCGGGGCCGAAGCTCCACGGCTCCTGCTCCTCGGCCGCCTCGTGCGAGTAGTGCGTGCGCATGAACGGGTACAGCACGCCGGCCTGCATCCAGCGGGCGTACAACTCCGGCGACGCCCGGTCGGCAAAGCCGCCGATGTCGGGGCCGCAGAACGCCAGGCCCGAGAGCCCCAGCGACTGGCAGATCTGGACCGACAGCAGCAGGTGCTCCCAGGACGACACGTTGTCGCCGGTCCAGGCGGCGGCGTAGCGCTGGCTGCCCGAGAAGCAGGCGCGCGTCAGCAGGAACGGCCGCTCGTCGGGCCGGATCTCGCGCAGGCCCTCGTAGGTGGCCCGGCCCATCAGCTGGCCGTAGACGTTGTGCGCCTCCAGGTGGTCGGTGGTCGCCGCGCCGCGGTCGCCGTAGTCGAACCGGACGTGGTCCGGGAAGTCGCGGCCGCCCAGGATGGCCGGCTCGTTCATGTCGTTCCAAAAGCCGGACACGCCCGCGTCGAGGTAGCGCCCGTGCAGCCGCCCCCACCACGTCCGGGCCTGGGGCTTGGAGAAATCGGGCCAGTGGACGTCGCCCGGCCAGACGGTGTCGGTAAAGTCCGTCCCGTCCGGGTTCTGGCAGAACAGCCGCCGCGTCTTGCCCTTCTGGTAGGCGAAGTAGTCCGGGTCGACCTTGACGCCGGGGTCGACGATCACGACCGTCCGGACGCCCAACTCGGCCAGGTCGCGGTGGAGCGCCGCCGGGTCCGGGAACGTGTCGGGGTCCCAGGTAAACACCCGGTAGCCGTCCATGTGGCCGATGTCGAGGTGGACGCAGTCGAGGGGGAGCCCGCGCCGCCGGAACTCGTGCGCGACCCAGCGCACGTACCCCTCGTCGTGGTAGTTCCACCGGCTCTGGTGGTAGCCCAGCGACCACCGCGCCGGCATCGGCTTGTGGCCGGTCAGGTCGCAGTAGCGCCGCAACGGCGTCTTCAAATCCGGCCCGGCCGTGACGTAGTAGCGCAGCTCGCCGTCCGCCGAGCCGAACCACCAGTCGCTGGCGGACTCGGCGCCCAGGTCCATCTCGCTCCGGTGCGTGTTGTCGAGGAACAGCCCGGCGCCGGTCCACTGGCGGCCGCCGCCGGCGGGCGGTTGGCCGGTGCCGACCGGCGGTTGGTGGACGAGCGAGAACGGGATCGACTTGTAGATCGGGTCCTGCTCGGGCGCGTAGGCGTAGGTGTCCGAGTTCCAGAACGTGAGCTGGTGGCCGGCGCGGTCGAGCGCGAACGTCTTGTCGCCCTGGCCGAAAAAGCGCGTCTCGGGCACCAGCGCCTTCCAGCAGCGCGTGACCGTCCGGCCGTCGACCTCGGCCCAGCCCGCGCCGGCCGAGTCCTGGAGGAACGCCGTCCCGTCGGGCAACTCGAACCCGACCCGGCACGGCGCCTTTTGGATGCGGACCGTCATCCGCGGCGTCGCGACGGACCAGGAGGCGCCGTCGTCGCGCAGGTCGACCTCGACGCCGTCCCACGTTTTGCCCGGCGTCAGGGCGTACGAGAACGGCGTGTCGTCGGCGCCGGCGCCGTGGCCCGAGGCGCCAAAGTCGCCGTCGGGCGCCAGACGCACGCGCGCCAGGTCGTCGGTCAGGAGCGAGACCGCCAGCCGCGGCCCGCCGCACTCCACGACCACCGTCGAGCCGACCACCTCGGCGCCGGCGGCGTCGCCCAGCAGCGTGAACCGGTCGTCGGGGACGGAGGCGAACGGGCGGGGGGCGGCGCGCGGGCCGGAGTAGGTGCTCATGGGGATGAAAGCGCTTACCCAGATGATACCCACGGCCCGGCCCCGGCCAAAGCGTCCGCCTAGCGCCCCGCTGGCGGCGGGCGCCAGCGGGACGGGCGACCCGGCGAGCTAGCCGTCGGTCACGTCGACGGCGCCGGGGCCGACGCTCGGGACCGGCCCGTCGGGCACGCGGAGCGTGATCTCGGTCAGCTCCGGCCGGCAGTTGATGCGCACCGGGACGGTCGAGAACCCGATGCCGCGGTTGATGTAGATCCGGTTGGGCGGCGCGCCGATCGAGTCGGCCGCCCAGCCGTCGGCGGCCACCTCGCCGTCGCGGACGATGTCGAGCCACGAGGTCCGCTCGCCCGGGAGCACGCGCACCTGACCGCCGTGCGTATGCGCCGCCAGCGCCAGGTGCGCCTCCTCGCCCGGGATGTCGCGGAAGGCCTCCGAGTTGTGCATCAGCCACACCCGGGGCGCCCCGGCCGGCACGGCCGCCAGCGCGGCGGCGACATCGGCCTTGCCGGCCCACGACGAGCCGACGCCGGCCACCCACAGCGTGTCGCCGCCGGCCACGACGGGCGTGGCGTCGTTATGGAGCACCCGAACGCCGGCCCGCTCCAGCTCCTGGGTCAGGTAGTCGGCGTAGGTCTCGACCACCGCGCTCGACTCCTTCATCAGCGAGTAGTCGTGGTTACCGAGCACGGCGACGGTCGGGATGCCGGCCTCGACCAGCGGTCGCACCAGCTCGACGGCCCGGCGGACGCGCGCCGAGTCGGGCTTGTAGATAAAGTCGCCGGCGATGAGCGCCAGCGCCACCCCGTCGTCGATGGCGTCGTCGACGGCCTCCTCGACCATGCCCGTGTTGCCCAGCCACATCCCGATCTGGAAGTCGGCCACCAGGGCGACCGTCTCGCCGTCCCAGCCGGGCGGCAGGCCGGGGAGCTCGGCCTCGAACGACTCGTCGTCCAGGAGCAGGCGCGGCTCGACGAACACGCCGTAGACCGCGAGCGCGAGGAGAACGACAACGATCGTAACGAGGAGCGTGCGCATAGGGGGCGGTCGGGTGTCCCGACAACTTACTCGCAGGCGCCCGCCGGTCCCGCGGCGGCGCCGCGCTGGCGACGGCCGCCAGCGGGACGGGGCCGGCCTAGAACAGCGTGCCCATCTCGCTCTGGAGCGCCCCGGCCGTCTCGGCGACCGGCCCGCCGGCGCGCTCGCGGACCCTGGCCTTGACGTCGTCGAACAGGTCGGCGTCGTACGTCCGCGTGCGGATGGTGATGGGCATGGGGACGGCGTGGCCCAGCAGCAACGCCTGCTGCTTGGAGTCCAGCGAGGCCAGGATCTGGCGCAGGCCCGAGGCGCCCGGCGTGCCGACGAGCGCCGCCGCGATGTCCTTTTCGTCGTTGAGCTGGGCCACCAGCTTGGTCCCGATCTGGCTCAACACCTCCTCGTCGATCCCCGACGGCCGCTGGTCCACGATCAAGAGCGACACGAAAAACTTCCGCATCTCCCGGGCGATCTTGCCGAACGGCGTCTCGCGCGCCGTCTCCGGGCCGAGGAAGTTGTGGGCCTCCTCGACCGTGATCAGCAACTGCTGCGGCTTGTCGGCCTCGGACTGGGTCCGCTCATACACCTCCATCTTGGTCTCGTAGCGCCGCCTCAGCCGCCGCGTGATCACGTTGGCGACCAGGAGGTAGACCAGCAGCGAGTTGTAGCGCCCGAACTCCAGCACGACCGACTTGCCGGCGTCGAGCGCCTCGAACAGCTCGTCAACGGCGTCCTGCTTGCCGGCCTGGGGCTCGGTGTGGAAAAACGGCAGCCCGTCCAGGCGGTCCAGCTTGCGGCGCAGCGCCGAGAGCGAGCCGGCGTGGGCGCCCGTCGCCTCGGCCATCTCCTCGATCTCGGCGGGGTCGGCGGCCAGCAGCGTCGCCAGCCAGCGGCGGCCGTACTTCTTCTTCAAGCTGTAGGTGCTCTCGGTCGCCGTCGCGTTGAGGTTGAGCGTCTCGCGCAGCGGGAGCACGTCCTCGGGCTCGACCTGGTCGGCGTAGAGGTGGAGCTCGATGTCGGTGTTGCCGCCGCGTCGGCGCGTGCTCTCGGGGTCGAGAGACACGATCTGGACCTTGCTCCCGAACAGCTGGCGCAGGCCGGGGACGAACGCCACCGCGTCGCCGTCGGTCTCCTGGCGGGCGCGGTCGCCGTACTCGTTGTGCATGTCGAACACCAGCGACACCGCGCGGCCCGTGGCAATCGTGCCCGCCAGCAGCAGGCGCGTCAGGAAGCTCTTGCCCGTGCCGGTCTTGCCGAACACGGCGTTGCTCCGCTCCACGAACCGGGCCAGGTCGATGCACACCGGCGCGTCCATGCCGATGGGCGTGCCGACGTGGAAAAACCGGTCGCCGCCGTCGGTCGCCTCGCTCCCGAACACGCGCGCCACGTCGTCGTCGGACGCCTCGCCGACGGCCGAGAAGTGGGCCGGGATGGTCTTGACCGGGAGGGGAGACTCGTCGATGCCGCCGGGCACCATCAGCTGGGGGCGGAGCGAGACGGTCGCGTAGGTGCCGGTCCCCTGGAGCACGCGCCGGAGCAGGTCCTCGTCGGCGCCGGGCGGCCGGAGCAGGATGCCCTCGTTGGCCGCGTCGATCTGCAAGTCGGTGATGAGCGAGAAAAAGTCGTACTGCTCGCCCTCGACCACGACGAACGTGCCGGCCTTGACGGTCTCGACCGACCGCGCCGGGTCCAGCTTCATCTCGACGCCCTTGCCGAGCGAGCCATGAGTAAGGACGCCGATGCGGGTGCGGTCGGGCATGGAGGCTGTGGGGTGCGTCCTCCAAGCTAGCCGCGCCGCGCCGGCGCCTCCGCGTCACGCCGCCTCCGCGTCATGCCGCGCGCTGGCGGTGCCAGCCGCCAGCTGGCCGGGCTAGTCGACCGGCGGCTTGAGCAGGCCGTCGCCCGTGCGGCCCTTCCGGCCGAACAGCTTGTCCAGCACGTCCTCGCGCGTCAGGAGCGCCGTCAGGCCCGCCAGCGCGACCTCGCCGAGGAGCGTCCGGGTGGTGCCCATCTTGAAGACGGCCTTCAGCAAGCCCTTCACCGTCTTAAAGAGCAGCGGGACGACGAGCAGCGCGCCCAGGAATCCGAGGGCGACTTCGAGCAGGGAACGGGTGGACGTGGAGCGAGCCATGAGCGCGGGGTGGGAGAGAGGGACGGGTCCTACTCGGGTCCGCGCGGCGCGTTTCCAGCGTCCCGGAACGCGTGCCCGGGCACGGGCCGTACCACCCGCCCACTCGCCTCCACCGCCGATGGCCCCCTCCAAAGAGAACGCGCCCAAGAAGCTGCCGAAGTCGCTCCGCAAAGGGCGCCTGCCCCGCTCCATCGGCGACGTGTGGACGGCCGGCGTGGGCGCGCTGGCGCAGGCTCGCAAAACCGGCAGCGACTCGTTCGACGCCCTGGTCGGACTGGGCGCGACGGTGGCCGACACCGGCAGCAAAGCGGCCCAGGGCGCGGTCGGCCAGGTCGAGGCCGCGGCGGGCCGTCTGGCCGGGACCGCCTCGGGGGTGGCCGATGGCGCCGTGGAGACGGTCGTGGAGAGCGTGCTGGCGCGGATCGGCGTGCCCGGCCGCGACGAGGTGCTGGCGCTCCGCGAGCAGGTGGAGGCGCTGCAGGACCGCCTGGCCACGCTCAACGCCCGGCCCGCTGGCGGCGGCCGTGCCCGCGCCGAGAGCGCTCCGGCGAAGACCGCCAGTGCGGCCCCGGACCGCGCCGTCTACCGCGTCGCTAGGCACGAGCGCGGCTGGTCGGTGCAGCGCGATGGCACCGAGCGCGCGGCGTCGGTCCATCCGACCAAAAAGGAGGCGCTGCGCGAGGCCCGCCAGACGGCCCGCGCCCACGGCCCCAGCCGGCTGGTCGTCTACAAAGCCGACGGGGCGGTGGGCGAGGAGACCGACTACGGCGCCTAGGGCCGACCGGCCCGCTGGCGCTAGTCGTCCGCCGCCGGGCCGCCGCCGAACTCGTCCGCCAGCGCGGCGAACTCGTCCTCGAAGGCGCGCGCCAGCGCCGACGGGTCGGACACGAACCCGGCGTCGGTGGTCACGCCCACGCGGACGGTGCCGTCGAGGCTCAGGATGCTCAATCCCAGCCCGATGTCGCCGGCCTGGGGCACCCAGAACATCAGCGTCGTGATGGGGGCCCCCACGATGTGGAGCGGCTCGGTCGGGCCGGGCACGTTCGTCATCACGCCCGAGGCCTTTTCCGAGAACATCTTGACCACCAGCTGGTGGACCCACATCGGCGCCCGCCCGATCGACTGCAGGATGCCGAACACGACGGCCGGCTCGGCGGACTCCTTGACCGCGTCCATCCGCTCCTTGATCGTCTCCAGGCGCTCGCGCGCGGTCGGCGGCGAGACCGGGAGCTCGACGAACACCAGCGCGAACGAGTTGCCCAGCTCGTGCGCCCGGTCCAGCGACCGCACGTTGAAGGGGACGGCCACGCGGACCGTCACGTCGCCGACGGGCTGGCCGGAGGCCTGGAAAAACCGGCGGACGGCGCCGCCGGCGGCCGACATCAGCACGTCGTTGACCTTGGCCCCGAGCGCGTCGCCGACGGCCTTGACCGCGCCGAGCGGGATCGGGTCGGTCCAGGCGGCGCGCTTGTCGGTCGAGGCCCGGCCCTTGAACGTCGTGTCGGAGTCGGGCCGCATGGCCAGCAGGTGGCCCAGGGCGCCCGCGCCGGAGCCGGCCGCCAGCAGCCGCCGCGCCAGGTGTGCCGGGCGGAGGATGAGGTCCGCCGCCTCGGCGCCCGCGTTCTTGATCGTCTCCACGAGCCGCTCGGTGACGGGCGACTTGCCCCGGCGCGGCGCGCGCCCGGTCGGGTTCTCCGGGTCGAAGTACTCGTCGACGGCGTGGATCAGGACGTGCATCAGCGCGATCCCGTCGCCGATGACGTGGTGGACGCGGGCGACGATGGCGCTCCCGTCCACGCCGGCCGAGTCGCCCACGCGTCGGACGAGGTGGAACGACCACGGCGACCGCTCGAACGACAGCGGCTCGCTCATCAGCCGGCTCACCAACGCCTCCAGCTCCGCCTTGCCGGCCGGCTCCGGCAGCACGACCTCGTGCAAGTGGTTCGACAGGTCGAACGTCTCGTCGGGCACCCAGCGCGGGCGGACCGAGCCGGCGCCCTCGATCCGCATCCGGAACCGGTCGAACGGCACCAGCCGCTCGCCGACGAACGTGCGGAGGTGGTCCATGGTGAACTCCGACCCGAACCCCATCACGCCGGTGATGGTCATGGCGTTGGTCGGCCCCTCCATGCGGAGCCAGGCCGAGTCCGGCGGCGAGACGTGGAACGGGCGGGGGGGCTGCATGGGCGCGGCGGCGGTGCGCCGCAGTCTACCGCCGCCGCGCTGGCGGCCGGGGAGCGCGCAGGTAGAGAGAAGGAGAGCCGGTAGAGCCGGAAGGGCCTCGCGCGGCTCCCGCCAGTCGGCCAGGTCGCTCTCCCGCTCTACTCGCCGGCCTCCGCGACCGCCAGCTGGCCGCAGGCGGCGTCGATGTCCTGGCCCCGGCTCCGGCGGACGGTCACGCGCACGCGCCGACGGACCAGCTCGCCGATGAACGCCTCCAGCCGCGCCTCACCCGACGACCGGAAGGCGGTGCCCTCCACCGGGTTGTACATGATGATGTTGACCTTCGACGGCGCCCAACTCGCGACGCGGGACAGGTTGCGCGCGTCCTCGACCGAGTCGTTGACGCCGTCGAACAGGCAGTACTCGTAGGTCACCGCCCGGCCCGTCTGGGCGTAGAAGTGGCGGACGGACTCGCCCAGCGCCTTCAGGTCGGTCTTCTCGGACCGGTTGACGGGCATGATCGCGCTCCGCTGCCCGTCCGTCGGCGCGTGCAGGCTGATCGCCAGCCCGGCGGGGCGGACGCGGCCCTCGGCCTGGTCGTCGGCCAGCTGGCGGATGCGGCGGGCGAGCCCGACCGTCGAGACGGTGATGCGCTTGGGGCTCAGGCCGAGCCCGTCGCAGATCAGGTCCAGCGAAGCGGTCACGGCGGCGTAGTTCTGCATCGGCTCGCCCATGCCCATGTAAACCACGTTGGAGACGCCGCGCCCGAACTCGGCGTGCGCGATCCGGTCCATGGCGTGGACCTGCTCGGCGATCTGGCCGGCCGTCAGGTTCTCCTGGAAGCCCATCAGCCCGGTCGCGCAAAACGTGCAGCCCATCGCGCACCCGACCTGGGACGAGACGCAGACCGTCAGCCGCCGCGCGCGGCCGTCCTCGTGGAAGTCCGGGATCAGGACGGCCTCGATGTGGCGGCCCGAAGGAAGCCGGAACAGACACTTGATAGTCTGGTCGGTGGCCTGCTGGCGGCGCACCTCAACGAGGGTTCCGAGGTCGGCGGTCTCGGTCAATCGCTCGCGGAAGCCGGCCGGCAGGTCGGTCATGGCCTCGAACGACGTCGCGCCTTTCTCGTGGACCCACTTGAACAGCTGGCGCCCGCGGAACGCCGGCTCGCCCATGTCGAGCGCCAGCGCGACGAGCGCGTCCTGATTCAGCGAGCGGAGATCGGGAAGGGTCATGCGTCAAGAAACGCCACCGCGCGCGTGCCGCGCATGCCCGACGGCAACGGCCCCATGAAACCGACGCGTCTGGACCGTGAATCCGGGGATTGGGGATTGGGCCGCGCCGTCCGCGATCGTTCCACCCGACGTGGCACCGTAGAGACGCCGCGATGTAGCGTCTTTCGGCGCCCCGTCCGTTTCCGCCGCCGTTCCGCCCCGCCCGACTGGCGGCGTCCGTCGGCAATCTCGCCGTCACACCACCCAGAGCAGCGCGGCGTAGCGCGCCAGCCTGAGCCCGGCCACCAGCGGCACGAACACCGCCAGCGGCACGCGCGCGACGCCGGCCGCCAGCGTCAGCGGGTCGCCGACGACGGGGAGCCACGAGAGCAGCAGCGCCGGCACGCCCCAGCGCTCGGTCCACCGCAGCGCCGCCCGTCCGCCGCGCGAGGCCTGGAGCGTGTCGCCGACCCAGGGGCGGGCGGCCCGGCCGAGCGCGTAGTTGACCAGGCATCCGGCCGTGTTGCCGGCCGTCGCCCAGGCGAGCGCGGTCCCGGGCGCCAGGCCCGCCGCGACGGCGGCCACGAACGCGGCCTCGGACGAGATCGGCACCAGCGTCGCGCCCACGAATGCGGCGGCGCCCAGGCCGGCGGCGCCCCACTGCTGGACCCATTCGGCCAGCGCCGGGCTCACGCTTCGGGCCGCTGGGCCACGCGCGCCGCCAGCGCGACGGACACGGCGGCGACGCCGACGCTCACCATCAGGCACACGCCCAGTCCGAGTCGGCTCCCGGGAATCGCGTCCGGCAAACCATGAAGCCCGTAGCGGAGCAGGCCCACGCCATAGGTCGCCGGGTTCAAGCGCATCACCGCGGCGACGGCGGCCGAGGCGCCGGTCTCGGGGAAGAACGCGCCCGAGAGCAGCCAGACGGGGATCAAGAGCACGTTCATGATCGCGTGGTAGGCGCGCGTCGTCTTGAGGCGCCACGCCATCACGAAGCCGAGCGCGCAAAACGTGACCGCCAGCAGCGCGCACGCCAGCAGCGCCACGGCCGCCCCGGCCAAGCCGGGCGCCAGCCCCACGAACGGCGCGAGCACGCCGATCAGCGCCGCCTGCCCGACCGCCAGCGTCGATCCGCCCGAGACCACGCCCAGCACGACGGCCGCGCGCGGCTGGGGCGACACCAGGACCGCCTGGAGCACGCCCGACTGGCGGTCCTCGACGACGGACAGCGTCGAGTAGATGGCCGTAAACAGGACCGTCAGCGCCACCATGCCGGGCAGGAGGTACTGGAGGTAGCCGGCGTCGGAGCCGGGGATCGTGACGCTCTCGGCGAAGCCGAAGCCGAACACGACCCAGAACAGCAGCGGCTGGGCCAGCACGCCGACCACGCGCGCGCGGTCGCGCACGAACACCAGGATCTCGCGGCGCCACAGGGCCAGGACGGCGTCGGTCATCGGCCCGTGGCGCTGGGCGCCCCGTTTGCCGTTATTGCACTCTCGTTGGGCGGCGCTCCAGGCGCCACACCGACCGCCGCGGCGAACACGTCCGCCAGCGTCGGCGGCTGGATCGAGACGCCGCGCACGTCGTGCCGGTCGTAGAGCGCCGCCACCCGCTGGCGGGCGTCGTCGGCGCGGACCAGCACGCGGTCGCCGACCGCCTGGGCGTCGTCGCCCTGGGCGCGGAGGGCGCCGGCCAGCGCGTCGGCGTCGGGCGCGTCGAGCCACAGGGCGTCTCGGCCCAGGGCGGCGGCGAGGTCGGCCGGCGCGCCGTCGGCCACGACGCGTCCCGAATCTAAAATGACGACGCGGTCGCAGCGCTCGGCCTCGTCCATCAGGTGCGTCGCGATCAGTTGGGCACCGTCGCCGCGGCGGCGGTCCAGGAACGCCCAGAAGTCCTGGCGCGCGACGGGGTCCAGGCCCGTCGTCGGCTCGTCCAAGAGCGCCAGCGCGGGCCGGTGGAGGAGGCCCCGCGCCAGGTCCAGGCGGCGCGCGAGCCCGCCCGACAGCGTCCCGATGCGCGCGCCGGCGCGGTCCGCCAGCCCGGCGTCGGCCAGGGCGCGGTCAATGGCCTCGGCCCGCTGGGCTCGCGGGATGGCGACGAGCGCGGCCTGCATCTGGAGCGCCTCGCGGCACGTCAGCGCCGGGTCCAGGGCCGGGCTCTGGAACACGACGCCGAGCTGGCGGCGGACGCCGGCAGGATCGGCGACCACGTCGAGGCCTGCGATCTGAAGACGGCCGCGCGCCGGGTGCAGCCGTGTCGAGGCGATGCGCAGGAGCGTGGTCTTTCCGCTCCCATTGCGGCCCAACAGGCCGACTCGCTCGCTCGGCCCCACGGCGAACGTCACGGTTCCCAACGCCGTCTGGTCGCCGTAGTCGAATCCGAGTCCGTCGGCGGCCAGGGCGGCGGGGGAGGGCACGCTAGCGCAGGAGGAAGTCTACGACGACCAGCACGAAAAAGGCCGGCACGTAGGCGATCGAGGCCAGCAGGAGGCGGCGGGCCCGCTCGTCGGTGGGCTCGGAGAAGAACGAGAAGGCCGGGATCGTGAACGCGGTCCCGATGGCCGCCATGCCGGTCAGGAACAGCGGCCCGGCCTGGCCGATGGCGGCCGGCAGCACGCCGGCGACCAAGAGGAGCAGCGTCGCGCCAAGCGCCAGCCCCGCGAGCGCGCGCTCCCCGTGCGCTCCGCTCGGCAGCATCCGGAACCCGCCGTCGCGGTAGTCCTTCCGGAACATCCACGCGAGCGCGTAGAAGTGGGGCAGCTGCCACAGGTACAGGATCGCGAAGATGGACCAGCCGACGGCGCCGACCCCGCCCGTCGCCGCTACGACGCCGCCCAGCGCCGGCAGCGCGCCCGGGATGGCCCCGACGAGCGTGTTGTGGACGGTCGTCCGCTTGAGCGGCGTGTACACGCCGACGTAGAGCAGCACCGTCGCCAGCGCGAGCCCGGTCGTGAGCCCGTTGGTGGTCGCCGCCAGCACGGCGGCGCCGACGGCCACGCAGCCCAGCGCGTACGCCACGGCGTGGCCCACGCCCACGCGGCCCGCCGGGATGGGGCGCGACGCCGTCCGCGCCATCAGCGCGTCGTGGCGCCGCTCGATCACGTGGTTGAGCGCGCCCGCGCCGCCGCCGGTCAGCCCGGTGCCGGCCATCAGCCCGAGCAGCGTGAGCCACTCGATGGGGCCGGGGACGGCCAGCACGTAGCCGGCCGCTGCCATCACGACGACGAAGGTGGTGATGCCCGGTTTGAGCAGCTCCTTGTAGTCGGAGAGGAGGGTGAGCGTGGCCGGGGCCTCAACGGCGGCAGCCACAGCCTGCGAGGAGGACGACCTCATGCGTGCCGGGGGCGGGGGATGTAATCAACGCGCCAGAGGCGATACGTTTCGTCAAAATCGGGAGAGACTGGACGGGGACGGGGCGGGGGCGCGCCGGCTGTGGCGGGGGGAACCGGGCGGTCCGGCGTGGCAAAGTTCCCCAAGCCTCCGCCCGCCCCGCTGGCGCCCGGCCTCCGCCGGGCGCACCTTTCCCTGGCCCCCTCGTTGGCCGCGCCGTCGCGGCGCGGCCCGCCTTTTCCCTTCTTGGTTTCCCCATGCCCCTTATCGCATCCGTCTCCGGCATCCGCGGCGTCTTCGGCGACGGCCTCGACCCCTCAGCCCTGGTCCGCTACGCCTCGGCCTTTGGCGCCTGGCTCCGCGACCAAGTCGGCGCCGACCGCGCGCCGCTGGTGGTCGTGGGCCGCGACGGCCGCGTGACGGGCGACGTGTGCGCCCGGCTCGTCACGGCCACGCTCCAGGCCGCCGGCTGCGACGTGGTCGACGGCGGGCTCGCCACCACGCCGAGCGTGGCGATGGGCGTGATCAAGCACGACGCCGACGGCGCGGTGATCTTGTCCGCCAGCCACAACCCGGCCGAGTGGAACGCCTTGAAGCTGCTCGACGGGAACGGCGAGTTCCTGGGGCCGGACGAGGGCGCCGCCGTCCTGGCGCTGGCGGAGGACGGCGTCGAGACCCAGACGGTCGGCTACCAACGCCTGGGCGGCTACCGCACCGACGACCTGCTGCCGTACCACATCGAGAAGATCCTGGAGCTGCCGTACGTCGACCCGGAGGTGATCCGCGAGCGCGGGTTCAAGGTGGTCGTGGACGGCATCAACTCGGTCGGGGCGTTCGCCATCCCGGCCGTGCTGGAGGCGCTGGGTGTGAGCGACGTCGAGGTGCTCAACGGCGAGGTCACGGGCCTCTTTGCCCACGACCCGGAGCCGCTGCCGGCCCACATCACCGGCCTGACGTCGCGCGTGGCCGAGGCCGGCGCCGACCTGGGCGTCGTGGTCGACCCCGACGCCGACCGGCTGGCGTTCGTCGAGGACGGCGGCCGGTTTTTTGGCGAGGAGCTGACCCAGGTGATCGCGGCCGACTTCGTGCTGGGCAAGACGCCCGGGCCGGTCGGCACCAACCTGTCGTCCAGCCGGGCCATCGAGGACGTCGCCGCCCGGCACCGCCAGCGGGTCGTGCGCTCGCCCGTGGGCGAGATCCACGTGGTCCGCGCGATGCAGGAGGCGGGCGCGGTGATCGGCGGCGAGGGGAACGGCGGCGTGATCCTGCCGGCGCTCCACTACGGCCGCGACGCGCTCGTGGGCGTGGCCTTGGTGCTCCAGTTCCTGGCCGAGACCGGGCGGTCGCTGAGCGAGGTCCGCGACTCGTACCCCAGCTACGCCATCGCCAAGCACAAGGTGGCGCTGACCGACGACATGGACGCCGGCGCGCTGCTGGCGGCGCTCGCCGAGCGCCACGCCGACGGCCAGGTCTCGACCGTCGACGGCGTCAAGGTGGACCTGGACGAGGGCTGGGCCCACGTCCGCGCGTCCAACACCGAGCCGATCCTACGCGTCTACACCGAGGCCGCCAGCCCCGAGGCCGCCGACGCGCTGGCGGAGCGGTTCAAGGCGGAGCTGCTGGGCGGATGATCCCGGTCTAGCGCCGCTTAGAGGTCGTTTGGGATCGGATCTGCTCCCTCTCCCTCTGGGAGACCGCGCAGCGTCGGCGCAGCCAGGGCTGGGGTGGGGGGCCTTCGGGCGGCTGAGGAACCCGGTCGGCATCTGGCCCAGGCGCGCCGACCCTCACCCTATCCCTCTCCCAAAGGGAGAGGGGCCGTCGTAGTCTGCTCCGAGTCGATCCCAAACAGCCTCTAAGCAGGAGACGAGAGGCGCGGAAGTACGGGGTCTGGACCGCCTTCGTCGCTTTGTGGCCCTTGCGCCCTGCCGCGCTATCTTCGAGCCACGACCGCTCACCTCGGCTCTACGTGTCTGTTATCAGTGTGTGCAACCACAAAGGGGGCACGGGAAAGACCACGACCTCGATCCACCTCGCCGCCGCGCTGGCGCTCCAGGGCCGCCGCGTGCTCGTGGTGGACTTTGACCCGCAGGGCTTCCTGACGCGGATGTTGGGCGCCGCCGAACCGAAGCCGGAGCACTCGGGCCTGGGCCTGCTCGACCCCCAGGCGGACCTGCGGGCGTTCCCGGTCCAGCGCGCCGGCGGCTTCGACCTCATCGGCGCCTCGATGGCGCTCACCAAGGCCCTCCGCGCGTTGACCAAGCCCACCGACGTGCTGTGGCTGCGCGAGACCGTCCGCGCGGGGCACGACTACGACGTGGTCCTGCTCGACACCGCGGCGGCGCTCTCGGTCTACACTATGAACGCGCTCGTCGCCTCGGACCACGTCGTGATCCCGGTGACGCCCGAGTACCAGCCCGTCGTGGGCGCCGAGCAGACGTGGCAGACGGTCGGGCTGGTGCGCGACAAGCTCAACCCGGCGCTCGCCGGGCCGCGGTTCCTGCTCACCCAGGTGGACGCGCGCCTCAACCGCCACGCCCGCTACGCGGAGTACCTGCGCGAAAAGTACGGCGAGGGCGTGCTCCAGACGCCCATCCGCACCTCGTCGTCGCTGGCCGCCGCCAGCCGCGACGGCCGCACGGTCTACGACATCCAGCCGACGGCGCGCGGCGCGCTGGACTACCAGGAGGCGGCCCGGGAGATCGCCGGCTACGCGCTCGCGGAGGCCTCGGCGCCCGGCCCGCTGGCGGCGCCGGCGCCCGAGCCGGCGGCGCCCGAGCCGGTGGTCTCTAACGCGACTTCATCTCCGCCGCCGGCTCCTCAGGCGGCCCCCCCGTCTCCCGAGTCCCCTCGGCCAGAGGCCGCGCCCCACGGCGACGGCGCCGACCGTCAGGCCGCGCCCGAGCCGCCGCCCGCTGGCGCTCCCGCCGAGCCGGCCCGCCAGCCGAGCGCGCCGGTCCACCAGCCCGACGCGCCGACGCCCGCCGTCGCCGGCGGCTGGACTCGCCTCGGCGGCCTCTAGTGGCCGCCTCGACCGACCGGTTTTCGTCCCGATGGGCCATGATCCTGAGTGTGCTCGGGATCGCCGTCGGCACGGGCAACATCTGGCGCTTCCCGCGCATCGCGGCCTCCAACGCGGGGGAGGGCGGCGCCGGCGCGTTCCTGGTCGCCTGGCTGGTGTTCCTGGTCGCGTGGAGCATCCCGCTCATCATCGCCGAGTACGCGTTGGGCCAGCGCGGGCGGCGCGGCGTCGTCGGCACGTTCGCCCGGCTGGCGGGGCCGAAGGCCGCGTGGCTGGGGGCGTTCGTGGCGTTCGTGGCCGCGGCCATCATGTGCTACTACAGCGTCGTGGCCGGGTGGTGCGCCTACTACATCGGCCGCTCGGCCGCGCTGGGCCTGCCGGTCAGCGCCGAGGCGTCGCTGGCGGCCTGGGGCGCCTTCCAGGCCTCGCCCTGGCCGATCCTGTTGCACGGCGGCATGATGGCGCTGGGCGTGGCCGCCTGCCGCGGCGGCGTGCGGACCATCGAGCGGGCCAACCGATTCCTGGTGCCGACGCTGCTCGCGATCGTGGCCGTCGCGGCCGTCCGGGCGGTCACGCTGCCCGGCGCCGGCGACGGAGTGAGCTTCCTGTTCACGCCCGACTGGGGCACGCTGGCGGCGCCGGCGGTGTGGCTGGAGGCCCTGACCCAGAACGCCTGGGACACCGGCGCCGGCTGGGGCCTGATCCTGACTTACGCGGCCTACATGCGCAAGGAGGACGGCGTGGTCCGCAACGCGGTCCTGACCGGCTTGGGCAACAACGTGGTCTCGCTGGTGGCGGCGACCACCATCTTCGGCATCGTGTTCGCCGTCCTCGGCCCCCAGATGAGCCAGCCCGAGATCTTGGACGTGATGCGCCAGTCGGGCGAGCGCGGCACCGGCCTGACCTTTATCTGGATGCCGCCGCTGTTTGCCGAGATGGCGCTCGGCGCCCCGCTGGCGGTCTTGTTCTTCGTGGCGCTGACGTTCGCGGCGCTGTCCAGCCTCATCTCGATGATCGAGCTCTCGACGCGCGTGACCGTCGACCTGGGCGTGCGCCGCGAAAAGGCCGTCGTTGGCGTGGGCGTCGTCGCGTTCCTGGTGGGCGTGCCGAGCGCGCTCTCGGGCGACGTGTTCGGCAACCAGGACTTCGTGTGGGGCGTGGCGCTGATCCTGTCGGGCGCGTTCATCGCGCTCGCGGTCTGGCGCCACGGCGCGGCCCGGCTGCGCGCCGAGGTCGCCACGCCGTCCGACTGGCGGCTGCCGCGCGTGTGGGACACCTGGATCCGGTTCGCGATCCCGCTCCAGGCCGTCGTGCTCTTGGGCTGGTGGCTCTGGCTCGCCACCACGGCCGACTTCACGAGCCGCTGGTGGGACCCGTTCGAGCCCTACAGCGCCATGTCGTGCCTGACACAGTGGGGCATCGCGCTCGCCGTCTTTTTCGGCCTCAACCAATGGATGGTCCGCCGGCTGGCCCTCACCGCCGACGAGGACGACGAATGACTTACTTGCCTACAACTCTCCAATGAACGCATCTAACTCCCTCTCCCAAAGGGAGAGGGCTGGGGCGAGGGGCATCCGTCCAACCACGGCACCCGACCGACCCTCACCCAAGGGGAGAGGGGACGTCGTCGGAGGCGCTACCCGATTCTCCGCGCTGGCGCTCGCCGCTAGCCTGGCGCTCGTGGCCGGGTGTGTCGCTCCGGCCGAGACCGCTGGCCGGACGGGAGCGGAAGAGGTCCGCGTCCCCGGGTTTGAGACTCCCGCCGAGGCGTCGGGCTACGAGCACACGGCCAGCTACGCCGAGACGAGGCGGGTCCTGGACCTGCTGGCGGACGGCGCCGATCCTCAGTTCTACGCCCGGTCGTTCGGGACGACGGTCGAGGGGCGTGAGATGCCGCTCGTCGTCTGGGGCGCGGGCTCTGCGGAGGCGCAGGCCGTCCGCCAGTCGGGCAAGACGCGCGTGCTCGTGATCGGCGGCATCCACGCGGGCGAGCCGGCGGGCAAGGACGCCGTGCTGGCGCTGATGCGCGACCTCGCCGCCGGCCAGCACGCCGCTTGGGCCGACTCCCTCGTGCTCGTCGTCGCCCCGATCTACAACGCCGACGGCGCCGAGCGCGTCGCAACCGACAACCGGCCGCTCCAGTTCGGCCCGCTGGGCGGCATGGGCGTCCGGCCCAACGCCCAGGGCCTGGACCTCAACCGCGACTTCGTGAAGGCCGCCAGCCCCGAGGCCCAGGCCATGGTCTCGCTCATCCGCGACCTCGACCCGCACGTGGTCCTGGACCTCCACACGACCGACGGCTCGCCGATGGGCTACCACCTGACGTACGCGCCCGGCCTGTCGCCCAACACGCCGCCCGCCATCGACGCCGACCTGTGGGACCGCTGGCTGCCGTCGGTCTCGGACTCGCTGCTGGCGGCCGACGACTACGCGACGTACCACTACGGCAACGTGCCCGGCGCGTTCGGGGAAGAGGCGACGGCGCCGCGCGGCTGGTACTCGTTCAGCGCCCAGCCCCGCTTCTCGACCAACTACGTCGGGCTGCGGGGCCGCTACGGGATCCTGTCCGAGGCCTACAGCTACGCCTCGTTCCAGGAGCGCGTCGACGTGTCGCGTCGGTTCGTGGAGGAGGTCCTGGACCGCGTCTGGTCCGAGGCGTCGCTCGTCCGCCAGCGCGCCGCCGACGCCGACGATCAGTCGGTCGTGGGGCGCGAGCAGGCCGTGCGCACAGTTTGGGCGCCGCTGGCCCAGCCCGTCGAGATCCTGCTGGGCAGGGTAGACACGCTGCGGCACCCGGTCTCGGGCGAGCCGATGCGGGTCCGCCGCGACGTGCGCGTTCCCGAGGTGATGCCGGCGTTCGTCCGGTTCCAAGCCAGCGAGAGCGTCGTTGCGCCCCAGGCCTACGTCGTCCGGGCCGGGCCGGCGCAGGCGGCGATCCGCGGCCTGCTGGACCTCCACGGCATCCGCTACACGACCGGGCCCGTTCCCGAGGCGGGCCGCCAGCGGTTCGAGGTCAGCGGGCTGACCGTGGCGGAGCGTCCGTCGCAAAACGTGAGAACGCAAGACGTAACCGGTGCATGGCGCGCCGCGCCGGCGGAACGAGTGGACGACGCGCTGGTCGTGCCCGTCGCCCAGCCGCTCGGCCGGCTGGCGGTGGCGCTGCTGGAGCCGCGCTCCGAAGACGGCGTCGTCGCGTGGGCCGTCGTGCCGCCGGAGGCGCTGGCGGCGGGCGGCTCGGTGCCGATCGAGCGAATACCGGCCCGCTAGCGGCACTCTGCGCCGTCGGCGCGCGTTGACGGTCTGACTCCACACCTCGCCATGTTCACGTCGAAAACGCCGCTCGCGGCGATCTCTCCCGCCGGGCCCCTGCTCGTCCTGCTCTCCCTCGTCGCCTGGGGCTGCGGCGACGAGACCGACGCCCCGTCGCCGGACCCCGTCGTGGCGGAGGCCCCGCCGGAGGCGCGGACGGCCGGGGTCCCCGACGTCCCGCTCGTCGAGGTCGCCAGCGCGGAGGCTCTGGTCAACGACCTGGACGGGCTCGACGCCGAGACGGTCGTGCTCAACTTCTGGGCCACCTGGTGCGGCCCGTGCCGCCTGGAGTTCCCCGACTTTATCCGCTACAACGCCGAGATGGCCGACGAGGGCGTCCACGTCCGGTTCGTATCGCTCGACCAGCCCGTGGACCTGCCGCTCGTCCAGGCGTTCCTCAAAGAGCACGAGATCACCGACCCGTCCTATCTGTATACGGGACAAGGCGATGTGACGTCCCAGCTCAACCCGTTCGTCGGCGGCTCCATCCCGATCACCATGATCTTGGACGGCGACGGCATCGTGCAGCACACCCACGTCGGACGCCTGGCCTACGCCGAGCTCGTCCAGACCGTCGCCACGATCCGTGCCGGCGGCGACCCCAGCCAGACCCAAACATGACCCGTCTCCTCCCGCTCCTGGCGCTCGTCTGGGCCGCGGCGCCCTCGGCCCAGATCACCTACGGCGACCCCGTCCCCCAGGCGTCGACGGCGTTCACCACCGCCGACGGGTCCAGCACGACGCTGGACGCCGCCAGCGGCACGGCCGGGCTGGTGGTCGTGTTCTGGAGCAACGCCTGCCCCTGGACCGACCGCTACACGCCCCGCGTCGCGGACCTGGTGGCGCGCTACACGCCGGCCGGCATCGGGTTCGCGTTCGTCAACGCCAACGACCCGGCCGCGAGCGACCGCGAGACGACGGCCGCCTCCCGAGAGGCGGCGACGGCGGCGGGCCTGGCCGTGCCTTACCTCGCTGACCCCAGCGGCGCGCTAGCGGCGGCGTTCGGCGCCCGGAGCGCGCCCCACGCCTTCTTTTTCGGACCCGACGGGACGCTGCTCTACGACGGCACCATCGACGACAGCCCGGCCTCGCCGGACCGCGTGCGCGTGCCGTACCTGGCCCAGGCGATGGACCAGAGCGTGGCCGGCCTGCCCATCGAGGTCCAGCGGACCCAGGCGTTCGGCTGCACCTTGAAGCGGTCGGCCCAATGAGCCGACTCTCTTGGATCGACACGCCCGACGCGCTCTCCGGCCTGTGCGACCGCGTCCGCCAGCACGACGCGGTCGCGCTCGACACCGAGTTCGTGTGGGAGCGGACCTACTACCCGGGCCTGGGCTTGGTCCAGGTCGGGCTGGGCGGCGACGACCTCCACCTGGTCGACACGGTCGCGCTGGAGGGTCAGATGGCGCCGCTGGGCGACGTCCTGGCCGATCCGTCGGTCGTCAAGGTGCTCCACGACGCGACCCAGGACCTCCAGATCCTGGCCCGAGCCACGGGCGGGCGGCCCACGAACGTGTTCGACACCCAGCGCGCGGGCGGCTTCGTGGGTCAGACGGCGACGGCCTCGCTCCAGGACCTGGTGGAGTGGGCCGTCGGGATCCGCCTCGAAAAGGGGGAGACCCGCAGCAACTGGCTCCAGCGGCCGTTGAGCGAGAGCCAGGCCGAGTACGCCGCCGACGACGTGCGCTACCTGCTCGACGTGTACCGCAAGCTCCGCGGCCAGGCCCAGGAGCGCGGCCGGGCCGACTGGCTCCGCGACGAGATGGCGCGCTACGACGACCCCGAGCTGTACGACGAGAACGACCCGCACGACGCCGTCGACCGCGTCAAGGTGCGCGGCGTCGGGCGGATGTCGGGGCAGCAGCGCGCCGTGCTCCGGGCCGCCGCCGCCTGGCGCGAGACCGAGGCGAGGGCGCTCGACCGGACGCGCCGGATGGTGCTCCCCGACGACGCGCTCGGCGCCGTCGCCAACCGCCCGCCCCGCACCGACGCCGACCTGGCCAAGCTCGGCCTGACCGACCGCCAGCGGGGCCGCTACGGAGACGCCCTGCTGGCGGCCGTCGCCGACGGGCTCGACGCCGAGCCCGAGCGCGCCGAGCGGCGCGGGCGCCCGGGGCCCGAGGACCAGCGCCGCGCCGCGCGCCTGCTCGTCGCCCAGGGCTTCCTGGCCGGCCGGTGCGAGAGCGAGGACATCGACGTGGCGATGGTGGCCAGCAAGTCCCAGCTGTCCGACATCGTCGAGGCCGGGCCGGACGCCGTCCCGGACGCGTTCCCCGGCTGGCGCTACGCCTTCGTCGGGCGCGACCTGGAAGCGCTCCTGCGCGGCCGGCTGGCGGTGCGCCTCGACGGGCCCGACGGGTGGCCGGTCGCAGAAGGCGAGGGGTAGAGGCGCCCGGTCGGCCCTCGAAGATGCCCACCAGCCGGGCGCGGCCGCCAATCGTCCCGCTGGCGGAGACCGCCAGCCGAGCGCTACAGCGCCTCCTTGGTGCTCGGCAGCCGGTCGCCGTCGGGGTCGCGCGCGACGGCCTGGCGCAAGGCGCGGGCAGCGGCCTTGAACAGCGCCTCAATGCGGTGGTGGTCGTTCCGGCCCCGCAGCACGTCCAGGTGGAGCGTCGTCCGCGCGTGCTCCGCGACCGACCACCAGAAGTGCTCCACCAGCTCCGTCGACAGGTCGCCGACCTGCTGGCGGTCGAAGTCGGCGTGGAACACCAGGAACGAGCGGCCGGAGAGGTCGACCACCGCGCGCGCCAGCGCCTCGTCCATCGGCACGGTCGCCTCGCCGTAGCGCGTGACGAAGGCCTTGTCGCCCAGCGCCTGGGCGAACGCCTGGCCCAGGCAGATGCCGACGTCCTCGACCGTGTGGTGGTCGTCCACGTGCAAGTCGCCCTCGGCCTCCACCGTCAATCCGAAGCGGCCGTGGCGGGCGAACAGGTCCAGCATGTGGTCCAGGAACCCGACGCCGGTGGCGTTGCGGTACCGCGGGTTGGCGGCGTCGAGCTCGAGCGACACGTGAACGGTGGTCTCGGCCGTCTGGCGGTCGACCTGGGCGGAGCGGGGGGGGAGCGTGTCCATGTCCCCAAGCTAGCCACCGGTCGGGCATCGGGCGGGCCGGCGTAGCTTGCACTCGCGCCGCCGCCTCTGCCGAAGCAGACCGCCAGCGGGTCGGAGGACCAGACTTCCCCGGATCTCCGACGCTCCCAGGTCAGACCGTCGGCCCGCCGCACGTCTGACAGGCGACCTGTCACGCGCCCGGCGCACTTTTGGACCGACTCGACGCCCCCGACTCTGTGAACGCCGCCCCCGTCTCCGCCGCCCCCAACGCCCTCGGCGACCGAGCCGGCGACGTCCGCGCCGCGCTCCAGCGCCACTTCGGGTTCGACGGGCTGCGACCGGGCCAGGACGCCGCCCTCCGCCCGGTCCTGGACAAGCGCGACGCGCTGATCGTGATGCCGACCGGCGCCGGCAAGAGCCTGATCTACCAGCTGGGCGCGCTGCTCCAGCCGCGCGGCGTGACGGTCGTGGTGTCGCCGCTGATCGCGCTGATGAAGGACCAGGTCGACGCGCTCCAGGCGCGCGGCATCGCGGCCGCCTACGTCAACTCGTCCCAGACCGCCGGCGAGCAGCGCGAGGTGCTCGACCGCCTACGCCGCGGCGAGCTGACGCTGGTCTACGCCGCGCCCGAGCGCCTGCGCGTGGCCTCATTCCAGCGCACCCTGCGCGAGGCCGACGTCGCGCTCCTGGCCGTCGACGAGGCCCACTGCGTGAGCCAGTGGGGCCACGACTTCCGGCCGGACTATCTGGCGTTGGCCTCGGCCCGGCACGCGATGGGCGACCCGCCGTGCGTGGCGCTGACGGCCACGGCCACGCCGCGCGTCCAGGACGACATCGCCCAGCAGCTGGACTTGCAAACCCCCGTCCAGCTGGTGACGGGCTTTAACCGGCCCAACCTCCGGTTCGAGGTCAAGATGACGTCGACGGCCGACCAGAAGCGGCGCGTGCTCCGGGGCTTCCTCGACGAGCACCAGGGCGAGGCGGGCCTGATCTACGTCGCCACGCGCAAGGACTGCCAGGCGCTGGCGGAGTTCGTCCGCGACGAGTGCGGGCGGCCGTGCGAGGCCTACCACGCCGGCCTGCCGGACGCCGAGCGGTCGCACGTCCAGGAGCAGTTTATCTCGGGCCGGCTCGACACCGTGGTCGCCACCAACGCCTTCGGCATGGGCGTCGACCGCGGCGACGTGCGGTTCGTGGCCCACTGGTCGATCCCGTCCAACCTGGAGGCCTACTACCAGGAGGCCGGCCGCGCTGGCCGCGACGGCCGCCCGGCCGTCGCCCTTCTTCTCTACGCGCCCCAGGACCGCCAGCTCAAAGAGTGGTTTATCGAGCAGGGCGCACCGACGGTCGACGACCTGCGCCGGGTCCACGGCTACGTCCGCCGCCAGTCGGAGCTGGAGGCCGCCGACACGTCCGACGCCGACTTCCTGCTGGCCATGTCGGACTCGCTGGGCGTCCACGCGTCCAAGCTGCCCAACGTGCTCAGCCGGCTGGTGCGGGCGGGGGCGCTGGAGGAGCGGTCCGGCGGGGCGGGCGTCCGGCGGTGGGCGCCCCAGATGTGGAACGAGCGCGGCGTCAAGCGCGCGCTCTCGTCCATCGACAAGCACCGCGACGACCAGTCGGCCAGCCTGATGGGCATCGTCCGCTACGCCCAGTCCTCGGACTGCCGGCGGCGGACGATCCTGGACCACTTCGGCGACGACGCCACGTTCGACGTCCCGGTCGAGGCGTGCTGCGACGCCTGCCGCACGGCCGCGCGCATTAAGGACCGCGCGCCCGACGAGGTGCCCGAGTGGGACGAGATCCCGATGGCCTCGCGCGTGGCGCTGGGGCTCTTGGACGCCGTGACGCGGATGCGGTGGCCCGTCGGCCGGCTGACGCTGTCCAAGATCCTGGCCGGCTCCAAGGCCAAGGGCATGGACAAGTACGAGCGCCACCCGTACTACGGCCGCCTGCAGACCGTCGGCCAGGGCGCCATCGACAAGATCTACAAGGAACTGCTCTTGAAGGGCTACCTCGGCATCGGCGGCGACGAGTACCCGGTCGTGGAGCTGACGCCGATCGGCGAGCAGGCGCTGGCCCACCGCGAGGTCCTCGACGTGACGGTGCCGGCGTTCGGCTCGCGGTCAGGAGGCGGCGGCTCTCGGCGAGGCGCCGGGGCCGCCGTGGTCTCGGACGACCTGGCGCCCCAGGACGAGGCGCTGTTCGAGCAGCTCCGCCAGTGGCGCATCGAGGTGGCCACCGAGCGCGGCGTGCCGCCCTACGTGGTGTTCAACGACAAGACGCTGCGGGCCATCGCCAGCGCGCGGCCCGAGTCGGAGGACCAGATGCTGGCCGTCTCGGGCGTCGGCCCGGCCAAGTGGGAGGCCTACGGCGACGCCGTGCTGGCGATGGTCGCCGAGGCGGGGTAGCGGACGTGCCGCTCAAGGAGCCGATCGAGGAGGCCCAGCGCATCGAGCGCGAGCGCAACGCCTAGCCTTTCGCTCGGACCGCTCCGCCGCTGGCGCCAGCGCTCGGCGAGAGCTTCGACCGGCAGCCCGCCCACCGGCGCCACCCCGCTGGCGGCGCGCGTCCGCCCCCTGCTCAGACCAAGCGGCCGGCGCGCAAGGAGCGCTCCAGCCACGTCCGCTTTTTTTCGAGGGCCACCACCGACGCGTCGGCCTGGGCCTGTCCGCGGCCCTGCTGCTTCCACGCCGCGTGGACCTGGCGGACCGAGACGCCGGCGGCGTAGCTCAGCTCCTTGGCCATCTCGGCGCACGCCTGGCGGAGCTCGCGCTCGCGCGCGGCCATGTCCAGCGCCACCGGCTTGACCTGCTGGCGGGGCACGTCGCGGTGGAACTGGTCGGCGGCGCGGTAGCCCGGCATCTGGTCCAGCGACAGGGTCTGGCTGGTTCCCTGGCGCACCGACGTGAGCTCCCACACGCTGGCGGTCGTCGGCTCCGAGGCCGGCCCCTCGCCGCCGCCGCCGGTCCCCTTGGACCTTTTGACGCCGACGACCTCCTCGGCCGCGATCCAGCGCAGCGTCTCGGCCACGTCCGAGTCGTCGGCGGCGTACAAGTCGCAGCGGTTGGCCTCCTCGGGCCACTGGGGCACGTAGCGCATCCCCCGGAACACCTGCTGCATCGTCTTGCCGACGGCGCGGACCAGGTCGGCCTTGACCAGCACCGAGATCGGTTTGATGTCCGTGCCCTCGCCGATCATGTCCACCTGGACCATCACCGACGTCTCGCCGGCGCGGTAGGCCGCCAGCCGGGCCTCGCGCTCGGCGGCGGGCACGTCCTGGCCGATCCGCGCCGAGGTCACGTCGGGGTAGCGGCGGCGCACGAAGTCGTGGATCGAGCGGGCGTGGGCGTTGGACATCGCGATCACCAGCATCTGGTGGTCCCGGTAGCCGGCCCAGTTGCCCGTCCGCGCCATCTGCCGCGCCAGCGCGCCGCGCTTTTCGGCAAACCGCTCGAACGCCGGCCCGAGCAGCGTCTCCAGGTACACCTCGTGGAACCGGAGCTTGCGCCGGGCCAGGTAGGCGTCGACGTCCTTGGACGCCTCGGGGTCGTCGCGGAGCTGGCTCAGCGAGATCTCGACCTTCTCGCCCGTGTCGGTGTGGACCATCCCGACGGTGTAGTCGACGACGTGGGCCTCGACGCGCTTCAGGATCTCGCCCTCGGCGTGCGCCTCGCGCATCCCGACCTCGTGGAGCGCGTCGTAGTACTCGAACCCCTCGGCGTCGGTCGTGACCGGCACGCCGAACAGCGACTTGCTGTCGCTCCGGAGCGGCGTCCCCGAGAGCGCCACCGACGCGGCGTGGGGGAACCGCTCGATGGCGCGCGCCCACGTCCCGTCGTGGGCGAGGTGGTGGACCTCGTCGAACACGAACAGCGCCCGCGACCGTTTGCAATACTCGACCAGCGCCTCGTTGCCGCGCTCGCCCGACGCGTACTGGTAGGTGGTCACCACGACCTCGGTGTCGAGGTTCTTGAGGAACACCCGGTCCGAGTCGGCGGCGCAGTAGCTCACGCCACTGTGCCCGAGCCAGTGGAACACCCGGGCCAACTCGTCGGCGTCGGCGTACTGGTCGCGCAGGTTGCCGCGCGGCACGAACACCACCAGCCGGTCGACGAGCCCCATCTCGCGGGCGACGACGTAGGCCGAGAGCGCCGTGATGGTCTTGCCGTAGCCGGGCACGAACACGCCGAGGGCGTTCCGCTCGGTCGTGCGCAGCATGGCCGCCCAGCGCTCCAGGAAGGTCCGCTGCCCGTCGCGGAAGGCGAACCCGTCACGCAGGCGGACGCCGGGCAGGGCGTCCGCGACGGGCAGCGGGCGGGCGGGAGAGGGCAACGGGGCGGTCTGCGGGGGGCCGGGAAGCTAACGCCGTCGCCGCGCCCGCCGCGCGCTGGCGGCCGGTGCCGGGCGGCCAGGGGGCTCGTCTAGGGGGGGTCCTGAGCCTGCGCCGAGACTTCAGACGGGCGCCGGCCCGCCGATTACCAAGGCCCCCGTCACCGCCCCGGTCCCTCTCGGCCATGAATCACCCGATCCGGCAACTGGTCTACGGCTCCTCGTCGCCCGGCCTGCTCTCCAACGACGTCCTGCTCGACATCCTGCGCGCCAGCCGGCGCAACAACCCGGCCGTCGGCGTGACGGGCGCGCTGCTCTACGCCGAGGGCAACTTTATGCAGGTGCTCGAAGGCCCGGCCGAGGCCGTCGAGAGCGTCTACCTCCGCGTCCGGCGCGACGACCGCCACCGGGGCGTGCTCACGCTGATCGACGCCGCCGTCGCCGAGCGGGCGTTCCCCGACTGGTCGATGGGGTTCGTCCACGGCGACGACCTGTCCGACGAGGACCGCCGGTCGACGCGCTCGCTCCACGACCTCACCGAGCCCAGCCCCGGCGCGGCGCGGCGCCTGCTGGCCACGTTCCGGTCGATGATGCCGGGCGTCCGCACGTCGGCGCGGGTCTAGGCCCGCCGCGCGCTGGCGGTCGGAGCCGGCGCCTCGTGTCGGACCCGTCGTAGGGACACGCCGGTGGCGTGCCCCTACGGTTCTCGACGTGCGCGCAGGGTCCTGCCGGCGATGGACACCGCCAGCGGGGGAGGGCGGTCTACAACCGGCGCTCGTCGTCGGCCGGGTCGTCGTCGGGGTAGTCGCCCGAGGCGTTGATGCGGGCCGAGACCAACGTCCGGCCGGCCAGCGGCACGAACGCGCCGGCAGTGTCGGTCGAGAAGTAGGCCTCGGCCGGGATCACGACCGTCTCCGTCGAGCCGTCCGAGAACGTGAACTCGACCGCCGTCGGGAGCACGATCGCGCCCCGGTTCTCGACCGTCGCCACGGCCCGGTCCTCCGCGACCGCCAGCGCGGCGAGCGCCTGGTCGAACTGGCCCGTCTCGTAGAACCAGCCGCGCCAGAACCAGTCCAGGTCCTCGCCGGTCACGTCCTCGATGGTGCGGAAAAAGTCGGCCGGCTGGGGGTGCTTGTAGGCCCAGCGCTCGATGTACTCCCGGAACGCGGCGTCGAACCGCTCCGGCCCGACGATCTCGTTGCGCAGCAGCAGGAGCCCCTTGGCCGGCTTCCGGTACGCGAGCCAGCCCAGCGCCTGGGACCGGATGCGGTCCGGGTAGGTCGCGATCGGCTGGTCGGCGGCCCAGGGCTGGCGCATAAAGCCGGCGGCGGCGGGCCCTTCGGTCAGGCGGATCACCCGCGCCGAGTCGGCCTGGCCGTAGCCGGCGATGGTCGGGTCGGGGTTCTCGTCGTAGAAATAGCGGTTGGCGAACGTGTTGAGGAACGAGTTGAACCCCTCGTCCATCCAGGCGTAGCGGCGCTCGTCACTACCCACGATCATCGGGAACCAGTTGTGGCCCAGCTCGTGGTCGATGACCCCGAACAGGCTCATAAAGCGCGCGTCGACGCCCGAGAAGTGGAGCATCGGGTACTCCATGCCGCCGACCACGCCGGCGACCGAGATCGCGACGGGGTACGGGTACGGGTACCACCGGCTGTTGGCCAGGATCGAGGCGCGGCCAAACCGCGTGGCCTCCTCCCAGCCCGGCTCGGCCGTCGTGCCGATGCCCTCGTGCGGGTAGGCGCTCATGATGAGCACGTCGTTGACTGAGCCGTCCTCCATTTCGACCGCCGCGTTGGCGGCGTCCAGGATGAACGCCTCCGACGCCGCCCACGCCACGTCGCGGACGTTCTCGGCGCGGTACTTCCACGTCGTCATGCCGGACCCGTGGTGCGCCGCGGCCGTGCCCACCTCGTCGGGCCGGATCAGGTAGACGCGGTCGGCGCTCTGCCGAGCCTGCGCCAGCCGCTGGCGCTGGGTGTCGGAGTACACCTCGCGCTCGTTCACGAGCGTGCCCGTGCCGACGACGGTCATGGTCGAGGGCACCGTGACCTCGTACTCGACGTCGCCGTAGCCGAGGTAGAACTCGCCCTGGCCGAGGTACGGCAAGACGTTCCAGCCGTGGACGTCGTCGTAGACGGCCACGCGCGGGAACCACTGGGCCAGCTCGTAGACCGTCCCGCGCTCGGTGTCGAGCCGGCCCATCCGGTCGGCCCCGTACTCCGGCACCACGAACGAGTAGGGGACGGTGATCTCGACCCGGCCGCCCTCGGCCGCCAGCGGGCGCGCCAGGTCCAGCCGCATCCGGGTGTCGTCCACGACCGGCGTGACGGGCCGGCCGTCGACGGTCACGGTGCCCAGCTGGTAGCCGCCCCCGGCGAACGAGCCGCGCCAGCGGCTGTCCGGCGGCGTCCGCCGCGCGCCCCGGCTGCCGAGCCCGAACAGGTTCTGCTCCAGGTGCATCCAGACGTAGGTCAGCGGCAGCGGGCTGTTGTTGGTGTACGTCAGCCGGACGGTGCCCGCGACGGTGTTCGCCGCCGGGTCCAGGGTGGCGTCGATCTGGTAGTCGTTCCGGTTTTGCCAGTAGGCCGGGCCGGGGCGGCCGTCGGCGGCGCGGTACTGGTTGGGCGCGGCCAGGTCGAGCGGCGCGAACAGCACCTCGTTGGTCTCCGGCAGCGCGTCCGGGACGGCCTGGGCCGAGAGCTGCGCGGGGGCGGCGAAAAGGAGGAGGGCACCGGCGGCGGCGACGAGACGGGTCATGAGGGGGGAGTCTGATGGAGAGGCCACAACGCAGCCGCCACCCAGATCGGTCCCGTCACGCCGGCCGCCGGGGTCGAGACGTGCGGACGCTGGACGGGCCCAGGCGCGGCGCCCGCCCCGCTGGCGCCCGCCGCCAGCGAGCGGCGGCGTCGAGCGGCGGTGGCCCGGCGCCAACTTTCACGCCCGACTGAAAACCCCGCACGCCCGGGCACGTCCGACCGCCCATGACCGACACGCTCCCGACCCGACCGACTGGCGGAGGCGCCCCGCCGGCCGACGGCGCGGTGATCGCCATCGCCGGCGTCCGCAAGCACTACCGCGAGGGGGACGCCCGGCGCGAGGTGCTCCGCGGCGCCGAGATGACGATGCCGCGCGGCGCCGTCGGCGCCTTGGTGGGCCGCTCGGGCGCCGGCAAGTCGACGCTGCTCAACCTGATCTCGGGCATCGACCAACCCGACGGCGGGACGGTCGCCGTCGACGGCGTCGAGATCGGCGGCTTGTCCGAGCGCGACCGGACCCTGTTCCGCCGCCGCCACGTCGGCTTCGTGTTCCAGTTCTACAACCTCGTCCCGACGCTGACCGTCGCCGAGAACGTCCGCTTCCTGCTCGACCTGGAGCGCGCGCCCGACGCCGCCGACCGCGCCCGCCAGCTGCTCGACGAGGTCGGGCTGGCCGACCGCGCCGGCGCGTTCCCCGACCGGCTCTCGGGCGGCGAGCAGCAGCGCGTGGCCATCGCCCGCGCCCTCGCCCACGACCCGGCGCTGGTCCTGGCCGACGAGCCCACCGGCGACCTCGACGCCAAGACCGGCGTCCGCATCCTGGACCTCTTGGAGCGCATGACGCGCGAGCGCGGCCGGTCGCTGCTGATGGTGACCCACGACGAGTCCACGCTGACCCGCGCCGACGTCGTGTTCCGGCTGGCCGACGGCGTGGTCACGACCGAGGGCCGGCGATGAAGGGCGTGGTACGGGGCCGAGTGCTCGGGCGGAGACGCCACGCCGTGGCGTCGCTACGGACCGCAGCCGGAACGCGCGTCGGCACGCCGCCGCCGGCCGCCGCCAGCCGGGCGCGCTGATGGGAACGCTCGCCCGATCCAGCCGCCGCTACCTCCTCCGCCACCCGTGGCTGACGGCGCTGTCCGTCCTCGGCGTCGCCCTCGGCGTGGCCGTCAGCGTGGCCGTGGACCTGGCCAACACGAGCGCGCTCCGCGCCTTCGAGGTGTCCGGCCAGGCCGTCACCGGCCGCGCCACGCACCAGGTCGTCGGCGGCCCCGGCGGCGTCGACGGCCGGCTCGTCGCCCGGCTGGCGGTGGAGGCCGGCGCCGGCGAGATCGCGCCCGTCGTCGAGGGCAACGCCCGCACGGCCCGCCAGCCCGGCCGCGTGGTCTCCGTCCTGGGCGTCGACCCGTTCGCCGAGGCCTCGTTCCGGCCCTTCGTCGGCGGGCCGGGCAGCGGGCTCGACGCCGGCACCTTCCTGACCGTGCCCGGCGCCGTGCTGTTGTCGGAGCAGACGGCGGCCGAGCTGGGCCTGGCCGTCGGCGACACGCTGGGCCTGCGCGTCGACGGCCGGCCCGAGACCGCCCGCGTGGTCGGCCTGCTCCAACCCGACGACGACCGGAGCGCCAGCGCCCTCCAAAACCTCCTCGTGGCCGACGTCTCGACGGCCCAGGAATGGTTCGGAATGCAAGGTCCAGGGTCCCGGGTCCAGGGTCTGCCCTCCGACCGTGTGGCGACAGGCCCGAGCGACGCAGGCCGCCCCGACAGCTCTCCAACGGCACGGCCGGCCCCCGACGCCACGTCAGCCGAACCCCGAACCACGGACCACGGACCGAGTGCCGGCCGCCTGACCCGCATCGACCTGATCCTGCCCGTGGGCGACTCCGCCGCCGTCGCGTGCGTCCGCGCCGTGCTGCCGGCCGGCACCGAGGTCCGCCCCGCGTCCAGCCAGGCCGAGGCGCTGGCGACCATGACGGCCGCCTTCCGCCTCAACCTGACCGCTCTCTCGCTGCTGGCGCTGGTCGTCGGCGTGTTCTTGATCTACAACACCGTGACGTTTGCCGTCGTCCAGCGGCGGCGCGTGCTGGGCACGTACCGGGCGCTGGGCGTGACCCGGCGCGAGGTGTTCGGCGTGGTGCTGGCCGAGGCGCTGGTGGTGGGGCTCGTCGGGACCGCCTTCGGCATCGCGCTGGGCGTGCTGATGGGGACCGGGCTGGTGCGTCTGGTGACCCAGACCATCGGCGACCTGTACTTCGTCGTCCGCGTGCGCGAGCTGGCGCTGTCGCCCGCCGCGCTCCTGAAGGGCGTGGCCCTGGGCCTGGGCGCCACGCTGGTGGGCGCGCTGCGGCCCGGCTGGGAGGCCGCGTCCACGCCGCCCGCGACGGCGCTCCGGCGGTCGACCGCCGAGGACCGGCTGGGCGAGGGCGCCGGGCGGCTGGCGCTGGCCGGGCTGGCGGCCGGCGCGGCCGGCGTCGGCGTGCTGGCGGTCCCGGCCGGCGTGGCCGGCGCCTACGTCGGGATGCTGGGCATCCTGGCCGGAACGGCGCTCGCCACGCCCTGGCTCACGCGCGCCTGGGCGCGGCTGGCCGGGCCCGTGATGGGCCGGCTGATGGGGCCCGTCGGGCGGATGGCCGCGCGCGGCATCGCCACCAGCCTGAGCCGGACCGCCGTGGCCGTGGCCGCCTTGACCGTGGCCGTGGCCGCGACCGTCGGCGTGGCCACGATGGTCTCGTCGTTCCGCACGACCGTCGAGGACTGGCTCGGGTCCGTGCTCCAGAGCGACGTCTACGTCCAGCCGCCGTCCACCGTCTTCAGGAGGGGAGGGGCCGTCCTGGACCCGGCGCTGGCGGCCGACCTGGAGGCGCTCGCCGGCGTCGAGCGGGCCGACGCCATCCGCGTGCGGACGCTGGACATGGGCTCGGGCCCCTTCGACCTGGTCGTGTCCCGCCTCGACCGGACGCGCGCCGCCGTCAACCGCTACAAGGCCGGCTCCGCCCAGGACGTGGCCGCGCGCGCCGCCAGCGGGGCCGTCGCCGTCAGCGAGCCGTTCGCCTTCCGCTTCGACGTCGCCGTGGGCGACACGCTGACGCTCCCCACCGACCGCGGCGACCGCCCCTTCCCCGTGGCCGGGGTCTACTACGACTACGGCAACGACCTGGGCGTGGTGCTCATGGACGAGCGGCCGTTTTTGCAGTCCTACGCCGACCCCGGCTACTCCGGCACCGCCCTCACCGCCGCCCCCGGCGTCGAACCGGCCGACCTGGTCGCGCGCGCCCGCGTCCTCGCCCAGGGCCGCCAGCAGGTCATCGTCCGCTCCAACCGCGACCTGCGCGAGGCCAGCCTAGAGATCTTCGACCAGACGTTCGTCGTCACCGGCGTGCTGCGGCTGCTGGCCGTCGCCGTGGCGTTCGTGGGCGTGCTCTCGGCGCTGATGGCGCTGCAGCTGGAGCGCCGCCGCGAGCTGGCCATGCTCCGCGCCCAGGGCATGACCCCGCGCGAGGTGCAAAAAATGGTCATGGCCCAAACCGGGCTGATGGGCCTGTGGGCCGGCCTGCTGGCGGTCCCGCTGGGCCTGGCGCTGGCCGCCGTGCTGGTGTTCGTCGTCAACGTCCGCTCGTTTGGGTGGACGCTCGCGTTCACCGTCTCGCCGGCCGTGCTGCTCCAGGCCGTCGGGCTGGCCGTCGCCGCCGCGCTCATCGCCGGGCTCTACCCCGCCTGGCGCATGAGCACCACGCCCCCGGCGCTGGCCATGCGCGAGGAGTAGGGCCGAGGAGGCAGGGGACAGGGATCAGCAGCCCCACCGCGCCGCCGACCCCGGCCGCCAGCCGCTGGCGGCACGGCTGGGCGGTAGGGCCCCAGTCCACGTCCCGCCCTGGCACCGCCCCACGCATCGGCACCGCCTCACGCACCGCGCACACCCTCCCACGCGGTCATTCCCGCGCACGCGGGAAACCAGAGTGGCGACTTCAGGGCCAGAGCGACCGCGCCCTCCCAGCGGGGACCACCGCCCCCCGCCTGCGCCGGGGCATGCAGCCGGGGAGACCGGCCCTTCGTCCGCCCCACTGGCGGTCGTCATGAGAGCCGTTCCCGTACCCTGGATCCCCGCGTGCGCGGGGACGGCGGCGGGTGGGTTAGCGGTTGGCGAGAGCCTGCCTCCGGCGTGCGCCGCCAGCGGCTGGCGGGGGAGGCGCGCTAGCTTGTGTGGCAGCTCGGCGAGCAATGCAGGCACCCGTTGATCCGGGTGTTCGGGTACTGAGCCCGAGCGGCAGACACGGCCGAGGCGCAACCGTAATGATCTCCCAGGGGGATCTGGTTCTGAATCGCGGGCGGGGTCCAACACGTGTCCAGGTTGTGGACTTCGTAGTCGCCGTTGTGTTGCTGGTTCTGGTTGAGGCAGTAGCGAGCCATGACGCGAGGGAGAGGAGTGAGCCCCCAACATCCCGTGCGCCAGGGTCAAGGGAATGTCACGCCTCCAAGTCGCTGTCTTTCATCGGGTCTGCTTCGGCGCCTGCCCCGAACACGGCCGCCACGAACGCCGCATCCGCCGCCGTCCGCGCCGCCGCCGCCGACTGGCGGAGGGCGTCAGCCGAGGCAAGCCCGGCTCTCAGTGCTCTCGCCAGTTCCATCTGCTCCTCCACGCTGTCAGGCAGCGGAAAGTCGAAGCCGCGAACCTCCGTGCTGTTGATCGTCGCCAGGTTGGTCGTCTGCTTCGCCTGTGAGCGGAAGTACGCCCGCCCAAACGAGGAGTTGATGCAAGCGAGGAGGTAGGCGGGTAACACCTCTTTCGGGTCGTTCACTCTCACTTTGAGCACGTGGTTCTGGTGTACGCAGTCCTCGATCTCGCCCCGCCACATCGCTCCCCGTCCTACAAGGTCAATGCTGTTCCCTTCGCACATCAGGATGTCACCAGCATTGAGCCGGTACCGCTCCATATCCTCGTCGGGCACGTCGATCATCTTGATCACCGAGAGGTCCAGCGTGTTGGCCTGGACGTTGGCGACCCGGAGGTAAGGCCGAGCGTGAGTCCCTGGCCGGTTCTTCGGGGACTTCGAGATCCCGTAGCTGACTTCTGCGACGTCGTCAAGAGAAACGAGAGGGTACGCATTGTCGAAGGCGTGTCCGTCGGACATCGCTGTGTGCATGGCCCCCTCGTGGCTCCACCGCTCCATCTCCGCGAACCGAGCGATCCGCGACCGCTGGCGGGGGAGATCGGGCGGCGGCGTCAGCCCGAGCGCCGCCTCGAACGCCGTCACGGCCGCAGCCTCCGCTGCGTCCGCCTCGGCATCGAGCAAGCCGGCCTCCTCGTGGGCCGTCCGGTGCGCCGCCGCGATCCGCCGCTGCTCCTCCAGACTCGGCAAAGGCACCTCCAGCGCTTCGAAATCTTGCCACGACACGCGCTTCCGGCCGCTCGTCCCGCTGGTGGCGGACATCAGAAGGTCGCGGAACGGAGCCGACCGAAGAAGCCGGCTCAGAAACCCGCCCCAGACCGCTTCCTCGTCGGGCACATACACGGGGTACTCGCCGGTCACGACCGCTGGGCCGATGGCCTCCGGCAAGATCCCGATGGCCCCATTCCGCACGTCGATCTTTGAGAACACGAGGTCGCCGGGGCGAACGGCCCACATCCGACCCGCGAACGGCTCCGACCGATCTCGACGCTCAATCTTCCCACCGAACCGGATCGTGATGGGGGAGAAGGCGTCACCGAACGCCTCCGCCGATACCGCTTCCTCCCGCCGCGTGAGCACGTCTTCCAGGCGCACAGGTGCGAACGGCGACTCGGGCAGCCCCTCCGAGCCGGGGAGCCACCGCCGTAGGTCCCGCCAGCGAACGATCCGAGATCCTGTCATGCCGTCGCCCCGGTAGCCGCCGTCTCCGCCTCGTCCTCTCCGAACGTCGGCGTCTCATCCGCCTCCGCTCCGGCCGCGACCCACGCCTGGAACGCCCGCCAGTCGGCCAGCACCGGCCCCAGCTCGCTCGGCCCCGTCTCACCCGTCGAGGTCACGCCCACCGTCGACGGGGCGGCCGTGAACACCGGATAGTCGAACGCCTCCCGCACCGAGTCCCACAGCGCCGCCCGATGCGCCGCGTCGATCCGCCGGAGCTCCTTCCGAAGCCCCTTCGCCGCCTTCTTGCCGGCCTCGTCGTGCGCCTCCGTCCAGGCCTCCTTGACACGCGCCCGCAGCGCCTTCGCGTCCGCCTTGGCCTCGGCGTTGCCTTTCCCCTTTGGCAGCGGGCGGTACGTCGCGTTCACCATTGACGACGATACCCGGCCTCGGGGGTACGGCGGCGGCTCGTCCAGCACCCACCCGATCTCTGCCAGCCCCGCCCCGAGATCGTCCAGGCCCGCGAGCAAATGCCCGATGGCCGCGTCCCCGCCCGTTACGATCTCCTGGGTGTGCGCCTCCACGGCCTTTGTTCGCTGTGCCGCGAACGCCGCGTCGTGCGCCCCGTGCGCGTCGTCCCATGCCGACGCCCACGCCGCCTCGTCCGCCCCCGTAAACCGGCGCAAAAACACCACCGACGCCTTGACCGACGCCGAACGTGTCTTGCGGCAAGCTCACGACCGCCATCAGCCGCGCCCGGCCCTCCGCCCATCGCCGCACGTCCGCCCACTGTGCCGAGGGGTTGTTCAGGTTGCCGTCCGGCAGCACCACGCCCAGCCGCCCCCCAGGCTTCAGCAACTGCAAGCACCGCTCCAGAAACAGCAACTCCGTCTTCTGGCCGCCCTTGCCCAACCCGATGTCGTAGAGCGACAACACCGGCAGGTCGCCTTGCTTGTTCGTCCGCTTCCCGTCTTTCGCGGTTGCCTGGAACGCGCGGTGCGCCGCCTCCCACCCGTCGCCGTAGCGCGACCTCGCCCGTTTGACAATCGCCGGGTCCGATGGCCCCCGCGTCTGCTCCGTCTCCCCGACGATCTGGTCGTCGCCAACGGTCGAGCCGAACGGCGGATTCGAGAGCACCACGTCGAAGCGGTCGGGGAAGATGCCGTTCACGTCCACCAGCCCATCGTGGTAGTGGATGCCGCCGTGGCCGTCCCCGTGCATGATCATGTTCATCTTGGCCGTCCGCGCGGCGCGGGCTTCGGCGTCGGTGCCGTAGACGTGATCCCGCGACAACTGGCGGAGCCGGGAGGGCGGGGCCTCCTGGTCGGGGTCCAGGTCGCGGTTGAGCACCGCGAACGCTTGCTCGATGGCCTCCTCCTCCTCGTCTTCCGGGAGCCCGCGCGCTTCGATCTCGGCCTTCGCCTCCAGCTTCTGCGCCTTGACCTCGGCCTCGATCTGGTCCCGGACGTGCTCGAAGGCCCGGATCAGAAACCCGCCCGAGCCGGCCGCCGGGTCGCAGATCAATTCCCCAATCTGCGGGTCCAGCACGTCCACCATGAAATCGACCACGGGCCGGGGCGTGAAATACTGCCCCAGGTTGCCCCGGAACGTCTGCCCCAAGAACCGCTCGAACGCCAGCCCCTTCACGTCGTCGCCCGTGGCGGACAGGTTGAACCGCTCCAGCTCGCGCACCAGCCGTCGGAACGTGGCCTCCGAGATGTCGAGCGTGTCGTCAGCCGCAAAGATCTCGTCGCCCTGGTAGTGCTCCTTCGTGTCCTCGAACAGGACCTCGTGAGCCTCCTCGTCTCGGCGCGAGACGTACTTGGCCCGCTCGTCCAGGTACTCCGTCGAGAACGTCCCATGCGTCCCCGTCCGCTCCACGTACATCTTGATGAACAGCACCTTCGAGATCGCGTCGAAGGCCTGTCCCGGCGCCATCTTGTGGTTGTCGCGCAAGATGCCGTGGCACTTGTGCAGCAGGTTCTGGAACTCCCGCCGGCTAAACGCCCGCAGATCCTTCCGGATCTCGTCTAGCCGCCCCGTGCTGCCCCAGTCGGCCGCGTGCGGGATGTCGTTGATCTGGATCATTTCGCCCGGAAGGCCGCGCCGGAGTCGGTAGAACTCCGTCTGCCGAGCGTTGTGCATCACCAGGAACTCGCACGGCTCGCCCACCGCTCGGGCGTAGCTCTCGCCCTGGTAAAAGTCGACCGGGTGGATGTCGACTGTCTCCGCCTTGCACTCCACCACCAACACCGGCGCCGGGCGCGGCGACCGCTGCGCGTCCTCCACCGTGGCCCACACCGCGATGTCTACGCGAGGGCTCCGCGTCCCGCTCTGCGTCCGCTGCTCCTGCGCCATCTGCTCGAAGGCGTACCCATAGTGCTCGTGAAGACGAAGGACAAAGGCTTGGCGGACCTGCTCCTCAGGCTTGGCGAGGAGCCAGTCGCCCAGAAGGGGACAGAAGATGCGCCCGTCTTTGATCTCGGGAGTCGGAAGCGTGGTCACAGCAGTTGTCGAGGTCGGGCCGGGAGAATACGTGCCCCTCACGAGCACGCCCCCCGTCCCCGCCCCGCTGGCGCCCGCCACCGCCAGCCGCCGGCCCGGACCTACCGGACGACACTCCGAAACCGCCAAACGTGGCTCCGAAATCACCAAACGACACTCTGACGCCGCCAAACAACACCCCAAGACCGCGACACACCCCTCCAAGACCGCCACACGCCCCTCCGATCTCTCCTCATGTCCCTCCGACGCCCCCAAACGACACGCCAGCACTCCAAAACGTCGCCCCGACCCCGCCGGACGCTATCACATCCACAGCCGATGCCCCCACAGTTGCACACAAATCCAGGCAGAGGTAGCCTCTAAGGGTCGCCCCTAGGGCGCTCTCGTGTCCACCGCCCCCTCCCGGACCGCGCCCGCCGCCTCGGCACCCACCCCGGCGCCCCCCAACCCCCCACGCCCCATGCCCGCCTTTTCCGACCTCCCCCTCGCCGGCCTCACCGCCGCCGCCCGCACCCTCTACACCAACGCCCGCGACGACTCCGCCATCGCCGCCGCCCTCGCCGACTTCGGCTACACCGCCGAGGACTTCGACGCCGGCCTCGCCCTCACCGACCAGGTCGACGCCGCCGTCTCCAACCAGCGCGCCGAGTACGCCGACCAGTACGCCGCTACCGCCGCCGCCGCCCAGGCCGCCGCCGACCTCGAAGCCCGCTACTCCCGCCACCGCCAGACCGCCCGCCTGGCCCACCCCCGAGGCTCCGACGGCCACACCGCCCTCGCCCTCGCCGGCTCCATCCCCCAGGACCGCGCCGCCCTCGTCCGCGACGCCGCCACCTTCTACGACACCCTCGCCGCCCGCCCCGAGCTCGCCACCCCCATCCGCGGCCTCGACGCCGACGCCGTCGCCGACGGGCAGGCCCTCGTCACCGCCGCCCGCGACGCCACCACCGCCCAGGCCGCCGAGACCGGCGAGGCCCAGCGCGCCACCGCCACCCGCGACGCCGACGCCGCCCGCCTCCGCGCCCAGGCCGGCGAGCTCACCGCCGTTGCCAAGCTGGCCCTCACCGACGCCCCCCAGCTCCGCGAAAAGCTCGGCCTCCTCCAGCGCTCCTGAGCCACGGCGCAGGCGGGCGCCCTAGACGGCGTGGCCCGGCTGGCAGCTCGTTACTCGTCTACAAAAGCCCGTCGCCCCCGCGCACGCGGGGGTCCAGGGCGATGGGAACGCCGCCCACATCAACCGCCAGCGCGGCGAGCGGGCGCGTTGGGTGGGTCAGGATGCCTCCTGGAGACTCGGCGCCCTGGCGGCCTCCGCGCTCGCCACTCTCGTTTCTCGCGTATGCGGGAACGACGGCATGGAAGGTGGGAACGGAACGCCCACACCAACCGCCAGCGCGGCGGACGGAGGGCCGGCCTCCCCAGCCGGCGGTGGGCTCCGCTGGCAGGTAGCCGTCGCCCCGGCCTCGCGGGCGACGTCGACCGCCAACCGCGCTCAGGCGCGCTCCGCCAGCTCAGCCCAGCGGTCCACGTCCGCGTCCAGCTGGCGGGTCAGGTCGGCGAGCTCCTGGGAGAGGGCGATCACCCGGTCGGCGTCCGACGCGTGCTCGGCCAGCGCCGCTTCCAGCTCCGGCTGGCGCGCCTCGGCGCTCGCGATCCGCGCCTCGACCTCCGACAGCTCGCGCTTCTCGGCGTAGGACAGCTTGGGAAGCGCCGCCGCTGGGGCCGCCGGGGCCTTGGGCGCCGGGGCCGACGGGGAAGGGGCCGGGTCGGGCGCCGCGGCGGCCCGGGCGCTGGCGGCCCGCTCGGCCGCGGCCTTCTCGCGCGCCTCGATCTCCAGCCACGCGCTGTAGGAGCCCGGGATCTCGCGGATCCGCCCGTTGTCCCCGAACCGCAGCAGGTGCTCGGCCACCCGGTCCAGGAAGTAGCGGTCGTGGGAGACCGTCACGACGGCCCCGGCGAACGTGTCCAGGTACTCCTCCAGCGCCACCAGCGTCGGGATGTCGAGGTCGTTCGTCGGCTCGTCCAACAAGAGCACGTTGGGCGCGCCCATCAGCACGCGCAAGAGGTAGAGCCGCCGCCGCTCGCCGCCCGACAGCTTGCCGACCGGCGTGTACTGGACGTCGCGCGGGAACAGGAACCGCTCCAGCATGGCCGCCGCCGTGATCACGTGCCCGTCGGCCGTCCGGACGTTCTCGGCGATGTCCTCGATGTAGTCGATGATCCGCTGGCCCGCCCCGTCGCTGGACGCCGCCGCCAGCGCCCGGCTCTCCTGGTCGTAGTACCCCACCGACACCGTCGGCCCGATCTCGACCACGCCGGCGTCCGGCGCCAGCCGCCCGGCGACGATCTCCAAGAGCGTCGTCTTGCCGGCCCCGTTGGGGCCGATGATGCCCAGCCGGTCGTCCCGGGTCACGGTGTAGGTCAGGTCGCGGATCAGCGGCGGCCCGTCGAACGCCTTCGACACGTCGCGCATCTCGACCACCTTCTTGCCCAGCCGCGTGCTCACCGACTCGATGGCGATGCCGGCCGCCTGGGCCTCCGGCGCCGCGTCCAAGAGCGCGTGGGCGCGGTCGATGCGCGACTTCGACTTCGAGGTCCGCGCCTTGGCGCCGCGCCGGAGCCAGGCCAGCTCGCGCTTGGCCAGGTTGGCGCGCTTGGACTCCTCGGCCGCCTCGACGGCCTGCTGGCGGTCCTTCTGTTCGAGGTAGTCGCCGTAGCTCCCGACGTAGCGCTGCACGCCCCCGCCGCCCACCTCCAGCATCCGGTTCGTGACCCGGTCCAGGAAGTAGCGGTCGTGGGTGACCAGCATCAGCGCGCCGGTCCAGCTCCGCAAGAGCCCCTCGAGCCACTCGATGGTCTCGGTGTCGAGGTGGTTGGTGGGCTCGTCCAGGATCAGGAGGTCGGGCCGCTCCACGAGCGCCCGCGCCAGGGCGACGCGCTTTTTCTGGCCGCCGCTCAGCGTGTCCAGCGTCGCCTCGGGGTCGGCCAGCCCCAGCCGGTCCAGCACGGCCTTGGCCTGGGCCTCCAGGTCCCACGCGCCCAGCGTGTCCATGACGCCGCCCAGCCGGGCCATCTCGGCCGCGTGCTCCATGTTCTCCGGCTCGCGCTCGAGCGCCGCCAGCGCGTGCTCGTAGGCGCGCACGGCCCGCATCGCCGGCCCGTCGCCGGTGAACACGGTGTCGAGCACGGTGTCGGTCTCGCGGAAGTCGGGCCGCTGGGACAGGAACCCGATGCGGGCGCCGGACTGGACCATCACGCGCCCGCCGTCGGGCGTCTCGGCGCCGGCCGCCAGCCGCAAGAGCGTCGTCTTGCCCGAGCCGTTGGCGCCGATCACGCCCACCTTCTCGTCGGCCTCGATCACGAACGAGACGTCGTCCAGGAGCGGCTTGGTGCCATAGTCCTTGCGGACGCGGTCGAAGGTCAGGACGGCCATACGGGTGGGGGGAGCGTGCCGCAAGATCCCGAGGCTGGGGGCCGGCGCCGTGGGCTTTGGTGCGAAAACGCACCGCGCTCCTCCGCGACCGCGTCGTTTGGGGCGGCCGTCGCGCTGGCGGCGCGCGTGGGCGAGCCCAGGCCGTGCGAGGCGCTCTGGGCGATGGCTGGCGTAGCGCCGTTCACAGGGATTTCGGCCGCTCACGCCTTGGCGCCCCGTCGACCGGCGTCGTAGGTTTCCCTCCTGCTGGCCGACACCGCCAGCGGCCCGCCAACGTAGCTCAGGGGTAGAGCAGCTCACTCGTAATGAGCAGGTCGTCAGTTCAAATCTGACCGTTGGCTCTCCAGGAATCGCCCCTCTAGGTATCCGGGGGGCGATTTTGCGTTTGACTTGTATAGTTGCCTTTGAGGCGGTCGAGAGCGTCAGGGCATATTCAGGGCAAAGAGTCCCGACAGCTGTATGTCTGAGGGTGCCGAGCCGTCTGGTCGAGTCGGCCTATCGCGCTCGTTTGGCATCTCCGCGTCTAGGGTTGCGGCAACTGTGAGTCGGCGAGCTACAAGGCTGCGTGATGGTAGCGTAGAGGCGCGCACATCGGTAGCGTAGCCCCGGAGACTGGCGCGGACGCGCGCCGTGGGCGCACGGCTCTCCGAGGCAACCGTACCTATGCGTCGAGGAACCGTTTGGTCGCGTGGATTTCGAGCCGCTCGGGATCCGGTTTCGGGTAGGGGGTGCCGGGCGTCCAGATGGTCCGGCCGTCGAGTTCTCGCTCTAGCTCATAGTAGACCTTCCCGTTGTCGTAGTCCTCTCGCAGGCGGCGGCTGACGCGGAACTCGTAGTCGGGGGTGACGGTGACGTAGCCGCGGTCGAAGAGACGGTGGACGTCGGCTCGGAGCAAGAGGCCGTTCTCGAGCGCGTGGTCGCCACCGTCGCCGTAGGGGACGATGTGGGCGGCGTCGAGGGCAGGGAGCGAGTGCTCGCCGGTGACAGCGCAGCGGCCGTAGGCTTGTTCGAGCGCGTAGCGGAACGTGCCCTGACCGAGGCGAGGACGGACCGTCTGCGGCGTGCCGTAGCGCTCGCCGGGGTCCGTCGGGAAGAGCGGGGTCTGGGTGCCCGGCTGGCGGACGGTGCCGGCGGGTTTGCCAGTGGGCGTGCCGAGGTCGAGGGCCTGGCCGAGCGTGGCGGCGCGCTCAAGGCAGGCTTGCCAGATCCGGCGGCCCTCGCCGACGGTGGTGTCGTAGGTCTTGCGGGTGACCGTGTTGTCGGACCAGTCGGCCGGGCCGGGCATCCACATCTCGCGGGGAAAGAAGACGGGCGCGGCGAGCAAGATGCACCCGATCCGGTGGGTACGAGGGAGCGGCTCGCCGGGCGGCGTCCTGACGTACTTCCCGACGCGGGCGACAACGTCGGCGAGGGTGGAGACTCCGTTGGCCTGGCCGAAGGCGTCCCACGCCTCGTGGACGGAGAGCCGACGGAAGGCGGCGAAGAGGCCGAACCCGACGACGGCGTGGCCGTGGGCCTTCTTGAGCTTGAAGACGAGGGGCTCGCCGAACGAGAGCGCCTTGAAGTTGGCGCCGCCGGAGGGCTTCCAGAAGTTGGCCTCGTCGAGGCCGCCAGGACCGGCCGCTAGCCTGGAGAGGTGGCGGTACCAGTCAGCGTCGGTGTTGGCTACGAAGGCGCGCACGGCGGGAGCGTTCTCGAACCCTGATGGTAGCGACGGAGCCGTATGATCGGGCACACAGCTGGCGTTGTTTCGTACGGTCGGTGGTTCCCGCGAACGGTGTCCCCCTTCTCACTTTATGCCCGCAACACTCACCGAGCGCGACGTCTGCACGAAGTACATCACCCCAGCCCTTGAGGCCGCCGGGTGGGACCGCCAGCGGCAGATCCGGGAGGAGGTGACGTTCACGGACGGGCGCGTCATCCAGAAGGGGAAGATGCACGCCCGGGGGAAGAAGCGCCGAGCGGACTACGTGCTCTCGCTGAAGCCGAACCTGCCGCTGGCGGTGGTGGAGGCGAAGGACATGGAGCACTCGGTCGGGGCCGGGATGCCGCAGGCGCTGGCATACGCGGAGGCGCTCGACGTGCCGTTCGCGTACAGCTCGAACGGGCGGGGCTTCGTGGAGCACGACCGGACGGGGCAGGGCAAGACGATCGAGCGGCCGATCGCGGTGGACGCGTTTCCGTCGCCGGACGAGCTGTGGCGGCGGTACCGGGCGTGGAAGGGGCTCGACGAGGCGGCGGCCGAGGTGGTGCTCCAGGACTACTACACCGAGGCCGGCGGGAAGGAGCCCCGGTACTACCAGCGGGTCGCGATCAACCGGGTCGTGGAGGCGTTCGCGACGGGTGAGCGGCGGATGCTCTTGGTGATGGCGACGGGGACGGGCAAAACGTACACCGCCTTCCAGATCATCTGGCGGCTGTGGAAGGCTCGGCAGGCGAAGCGCGTGCTCTTCCTGGCGGACCGCAACATCTTGGTGGACCAGGCCAAGCAGAACGACTTCAAGCCGTTCGGCGGCGCGATGGTCAAGGTCCAGAACCGGACGGTGAACAAGGCCTACGAGATCTACCTCGCGCTGTATCAGGCGGTGAGCGGGACGGAGGAGCGCCAGGACGTCTACCGCGAGTTCTCGCCCGACTTCTTCGACCTCATCGTCGTGGACGAGTGCCACCGGGGAAGCGCGTCGGCAGACTCGGCGTGGCGTGAGATCCTGGAGTACTTCGAGCCTGCCGCTCAGCTGGGCCTGACGGCCACGCCGAAGGAGACGACCGACGTGTCCACCTCTCACTTCTTTGGCGATCCACTCTACACATACTCGCTCAAACAGGGCATCAACGACGGCTTCCTTGCGCCGTACCGCGTGATCCGATTGGGGTTGGACCGTGACCTAGAGGGCTGGCGGCCTCCAGCGGGTACGACGGACCGGCACGGACGCGAGGTGGAGGACCGGGAGTACGGGCAGAAGGACTTCGACCGAACCGTCGTTCTGCCCGAGCGGACCAACGCCGTGGCACGGCGCATTGCGGAGTACCTGGAGGCGAACGACCCCTACGCCAAAACCATCGTGTTCTGCGTGGACATTGAGCACGCCGAGCGGATGCGGAGCGCGCTCGTGAACGCCTGTGCGGCGCGGGTGCGGGAGAACTCCCGCTACGTCGTCCGCATCACGGGCGACAGCACGGACGGCGTCCTCGAACTCGATCACTTTATCGACCCCGAGAGCCGCTACCCGGTGATCGCGACGACGAGCCAGATGCTCACGACGGGCGTGGACGCGCAAACGTGTAAGCTGATCGTGCTGGATCGGTCGATCGGGTCGATGACGGAGTTCAAGCAGATCATCGGGCGCGGCACGCGGCTGCGCGAGGACTACGGCAAGGTGGGCTTCACCATCATGGACACCCGTGGCAACACGGCCAAGTTTTCCGATCCGGACTTCGACGGCGAGCCGGTCCGCGTCTACGAGGTCGAGCCCGGGGAGGCGATCCCCGACACCGAGGCGATGGAGGCCGAAGAAGCCTTTGGCGACGCCGACGACGGCACGGACAGCGGCCCCGACCGGGGCTGGGTCCTCACCGACGGCGAGGACGACGGCCCGCGCAAGGTCTACGTGGACGGCGTGCAGGTCAAGATTGTCAACGAGCGCTACCAGGTGTACAGCGCCGACGGACGGCTGATCACGGAGAGCCTGCGCGACTACACGCGCGAGCAGGTCCGACAGAAGTACACGTCGCTGGACGACTTTCTGCGCTTGTGGCGAGAGGCGGATCGCAAGACGGCAGTCGTAGACGAGCTGGCCGAGCAGGGACTGATGCTGGACGCGCTGCGCGAGGAGATCGCTCGGGAGAGCGGCGAGGAGGCCGCAGCGATGGACCCGTTCGACTTGGTGGCGCACGTCGCCTTCGACCGGCCGGCGATGACGCGCTCCGAGCGCGCCCGGAAGGCCCGCCAGTCGGACGTGTTCGACCGCTACGAGGCGCCTGCTCGCGAGGTGCTGGCGGCGCTGCTGGACAAGTACGCGGATGAGGGGCTGGACCACATCGAGCAGATGGACGTGCTGAAGGTGCAGCCGCTCAACCGCTTCGGGACGCCGCTGGAGATCGTGCGGCGGTTCGGCGGGAAGCAGGGCTACCAGGCCGCTGTGCGCGAGCTAGAGACGGTGCTCTACCGCGCTGCCTGACGGGCCTCCGGCGCGGGTGCACCGGGGGCCGGAGGCTTGCGGCGTCCGGTACCTTGCGGACTCCCGCACGCGACTCTCACGCCCCCCGCATGCCCGACCTGTTTTCCTCCATGCGCGTCGTCATAGCGGACGATGTGCCTGTGCCCGATTCTCAGCCGGCCCCGAAGCGAGCGCGCACGGGCGGCTCCGTCTCGGGGACGGTCAAGTCCATCCAGGACATCATGCGCAAGGACGCGGGCGTGGACGGCGACGCGCAGCGGATCTCGCAGCTGGCGTGGATGCTCTTCCTGAAGCTGTTCGACGACAAGGAGCAGGAATACGAGCTGGAGGACGACTACCGCTCGCCGATCCCCGAGCCGCTCCAGTGGCGAGCCTGGGCGGCCGACGCGGAGGGCATCACGGGGGACGAGCTGGCGGGGTTCGTGGACACGACGCTGCTTCCGTTTCTCCGAGGGGACGCCGTCACCCTCGCGGACGAGACCGAGGCCTCTGGCGAGAGGGAGGTAAAGCTGGACGTGGCGATGCCGGCGGGCGGGATGATCCAGAGCGTGTTCGAGGACACGTACAACTACATGAAGTCCGGGACGCTGCTGCGGCAGGTGGCGAACAAGCTGGGCGAGATCGACTTCACGACGTTGACGGACCGCCACGCCTTCAACGACGTCTACGAGACGATCCTGAAAGGTCTGCAGAGCGCGGGGAATGCGGGCGAGTACTACACGCCGCGTGCGGTGACGCGCTTTATGGCCGAGCGCGTAGACCCGAACCTGGGCGACGTGGTGTTCGACCCGGCGTGCGGGACCGGCGGCTTCCTGGTGGACGCCATCGAGCACCTACGGCGGAAGGGCGTCAAGTCCATCGAGAGCCGGGAGACGCTGCAGACCACGATCCGTGGCGTGGAGAAGAAGCCGCTGCCGCACATGCTGGCGACGACGAACCTCATTCTACACGACATCGAGGTACCGAACGTGCGCCACGGCAACAGCCTCACGCGCCCGCTCCGCGACTACGGGCCGAAGGACCGCGTGGACGTGATCCTGACCAACCCGCCCTTTGGCGGGACGGAGGAGGACGGCATCGAGAACAACTTCCCGGTCGAGTTCCGCACGCGCGAGACGGCGGACCTGTTCATGGCGCTCCTCTTGCGGATGCTCAAGGACGGCGGGCGCGCGGCCGTCGTGCTGCCGGACGGGTTCCTCTTCGGCGAGGGCGTCAAGACGCGGCTCAAGGATCGGCTGCTGGCCGAGTGCGACCTCCACACGATCGTGCGGCTGCCCAACGGGGTCTTCGCGCCGTACACGAGCATCAACACCAACCTGCTGTTCTTCGAAAAGAGCCGCCCGACGAAAGACGTGTGGTTCGTGGAGCACCCGCTGCCCGAGGGCTACAAGCAGTACACCAAGACGAAGCCGATCCGCCACGAGGAGTTCGGCTACCTCGCGGACTGGTGGGACGACCGCGAGGAGACCGAGTGGGCCTGGAAGGTCTCGGCCGACACGATTGCCGCTGGCGGCTACAGCCTGGACCTCGCCAACCCGCACGAGGACGAGGCAGTGCAGCACGACCCGGCGGAGCTTCTGACGGAGTTGAAGGCGGTGGAGGCCGAGGTGCAGGCCACGCGCGACGCCTTGCGCGCCGCGCTCGCCCAGGCGCTGGCATGAGCACGATTCTCCTGGATCAGTTCGACGCGCTCGTGGACATGCCAGAGGCCGTAGAGCGTCTGCGCCGCTTGGTGCTGGACCTGGCCGTGCGCGGGCGCCTCGTGCCGCAGGACCCGGACGATGAACCCGCGAGCGTGCTGCTGGAGCGGATCGCGGCGCAGAAGCAGCGCCTGTTCAAAGCGGGAGAGATCCAAAAGCCGAAGCGATATAAGCCTCTGGCGAAGACAGACGAGCCGTACTCGCTTCCTACAGGGTGGGCCTGGACACGTCTCGGTGTCGTACGCCACGGCTGCGGTCAGACGACGCCTGAGGCTCGGTTCAGCTACATCGACGTGTCTGCCATCGACAAAGAGCGCGGCGTGATCGGCGATTCTGTGGACGTGGTTGAGGCCGGAGACGCTGCGAGTCGGGCGCGCAAGCTCGTCAGGCAGGGAACGGTTCTCTATTCGACCGTGAGGCCCACGTTGTTGAACGTTGCCATCGTGGATCGAGAGTTCGATCCACCACCTATCGCGAGCACGGCTTTCGCCATCGTCCATCCGTTTGGTGGCGTTGACTCCAGGTACCTGTACTTCTACCTCCGCAGCCAGCCGATGATCGACTTCGTAGAGTCGAAGATGGTCGGACTGGCGTACCCAGCAATCAGCGACGCGAAGTTGTACCCGGCTCCTCTGCCTCTCCCGCCAGAGGCCGAGCAGCGCCGCATCGTCGCCCGCGTGGACGAGCTGATGGCGCTCTGCGACCGGCTGGCGGACGGTCTCGCCCGCCGCGACGGGCTCCGCCAGCGGTGGGCGGTCTCCACGGTCCGCCACGTCTCGGAGGACGAGCCCATCCGTGGAGCCCCGGCCTGGGCCTTCGCCGAGGCCCACCTCGACGCGCTCCTCGCCACCCCCGAGGCGGTCCCCCTCGTGCGCCGGTTGGTGCTGGACCTCGCCGTGCGCGGGCAGCTCACAGAGCAGGACTCCAGCGACGAGCCCGCCAGCGGCCTCTTGCAGCGGATCACGGCGGAGAAGCAGCGGCGGTATGAGGCGGGGGAGATTCGCAAGCCGAAGCCTTTGGCGCCGGTCGCGGAGGACGAGCGGACGTTCGAAACGCCAGAGGGGTGGGCGTGGACGCGGCTAGGCGCGCTTGGAGATTGGGGTGCAGGTGCTACACCGAGCCGATCCCGCTCCTCCTACTACAAGAGAGGAACAATCCCTTGGCTGAAGACAGGAGAACTCAATGATGGAGTTATTAGTTCTGCTGTGGAGTTTGTGACCGATCTAGCGTACGAGGAGACATCTCTGAGACTTAACCCTCCTGGAAGCGTACTGATCGCGATGTACGGTGCGACGATTGGCAAGCTTGGAATCTTGGACTTCGAGGCCACGACGAATCAAGCGTGCTGCGCTTGCACACTGTTTTGTGACCTTCCGTCATGGTATCTGTTCTATGTGTTGCGCTCAAAGCGAGAACACTTCAGGAGTCTCGGCGCAGGAGGAGCACAACCGAACATCTCCAAGGCCAAATTGGTGGCTGAACCAATCGCCCTCCCGCCAGAGGCTGAGCAGCACCGCATCGTCGCTCGCGTGGACGAACTAATGGCGCTCTGCGACCGGATGGAGGGCGGCCTCCGCGAGGGGCAGGAGGGCGCAGCGCGGTTACTGGAGGCGGCGCTAACACGGACCCTCGCCTAAGCGCTGTGCCTCAGCTCTTGTTCGACACGAGATCAGCCCTTATCCTGGCAGCGCCTTCGGAGCCTAGCGTCTGGGGGGAAGCGCGTCGCTGGTCGGATTCCCTAGGGACCCAACCAGCGCGACTGCCAAAGATAACGTTTGGATCACGAGACTTATTGTCTGGATGACCAGCGTTACGGTGGCAGCGGTGTTCTGGTTACAGTTCATTGGTGCTACGGCTACGTTGAAGTAGTCCGCTTCGGCGGGCGAGCCATGCGTATTAGTTGATCACGAACACGTAATCACCCTCATCGGTGAGTGCGCCTAGTACACGGCCAGAATGCTGGCCGGAGACGCTCGGCGGTCTCGTTGCTACGGCTTAACCGCGACGCCTCGGCTCACGCCGGGGCGTTTCGCTTTCTATGCTCTTCCGAAAGCCATTTACAAAGCGCGACGGCTGGTATCGCCCCCGCGCCTACTCCCACTTCGACGAGCCCATCTCGGAGGTCCGGGCAGAGCGCCTCGTCACGGACCCGGAGGCCATCGCCCAGCACGCCTTCTTCCCGTTCATCAAGCGGGTCGTCCGCGTCGACCGCTACAAGGCTGGTGACAACGGGAAAAAGGAGGTCAAGCCGAAGAAGCGCCCGATCTGCTTCGCGTCCCACGTCGACTCTCACGTCTTCGCCTACTACGCCGACTATCTGAAGGCGAAGTACGAGGACCGGCTGGCGGACGAGGCCTGCGAGCCGTGCGTGATCGCTTATCGCTCGCTCAACAAGAAAACGAACATCCACTTCGCCGCCGAGGCCTTCGACGACATCCGCCAGCACGCGCCGTGTGCCGTCCTAGCCTTCGACGTCAAGAGCTTCTTCGACACACTCGATCACGAGTTGCTGAAGCAGGAGTGGGCGGCGCTCCTCAGCGAGGACCGGCTACCGTCTGACCACTACGCGGTGTTCCGGGCCGTCACCCGGTTTGCGTTCGTCAAAGAGCGGCGTCTGAAGAAGCTGTTCCGGAAGCACTACGCCGACCGCAAGAAACAGCGTCGTCGCCGCAGGCCAGGAGGTCGTGGCCCTCGCGTCCCGCGGATCTGCACCCCTAAGCAGTTCCGGGACCGGGTCCGACGGCAGAAGGCGGAGGGCCGGTCGCTGGTCGCCGTCAACGAGTCGGGAATGGGCATCCCCCAGGGGTCACCGATCAGCGCGTTGCTGGCGAACCTCTACATGCTCCCGTTCGACCTCGCGTTTCACGCCTACGTCTCAGAGCTCGGCGGCGTCTACCGCCGGTATAGCGACGACCTGCTCGTGATCTGCCCGCTGGACAAGGTGCAGGAAGTCGAGGAAACCGTCAACGAGATGATCGAGGAGCGAAAGATCAAGCTCGGCGAGGCGAAGACCGAACGGTTCGTCGTCCAGCACAGCAGCGACACCCTCGCGATCACCAAGATGGACGCGGCCGGGAGTGACCCTGACCCGGTAGCTCGGACGCTCAGTTAAGGGTACTCTCGCCCTCACACTGACCATGTCCATGCCCGCCCGC
>CANLSR010000015.1 GCA_947493945.1 uncultured bacterium
GAGGGGTGCAGGACGAGACTGGCCCTACGACGAAGAAAACGCCCCACTTGACAAAGACCTGATTATGGGGGTTCTACCGCGCGGGGGTTCCGACGGGCAGGGAGGCCGAAAAACTCCGCTCCTCACAGGCCGAGCGCGCGGGCGCGGTCTGGCACCGTAATGGGGATGCGCAATGTGCGGCCACCCGTCGCTATGGCGATCTGGTCGCGCGCCCATGCCTCATCTACCAAGTACGTGCTGCTCCCGATCTCTTCGCGGGTGTTGACCAACCCCGTCTCCAAGTCGAACCATTCCGCTGCAATCGGAAGTCTGTTCGGCAACGACCCGGCAGCGGCCTCCTCGACCCAGATCAGCTTTCTAGCCTCCGGCCAGTAGATGCTCCACCGCCAGTTGCCCTCATCGTTCTCACCAACGTGGAACGTTTGAACTGGCGAGCTATTCCGGCGAGCGCCTTGGTCTTGCGACAGGTTCCGTAGCTCACGGCTCAGATGTGACCATTCTGAGCTGGATTCGCGACACCCGAACAGCAGAGCGACGCAAGCAAGAAGAAGCCATTGCGCTCTCATCGGGTCTGGCGGATTAGCGCGGTAGAACAGTTGACCGCTCAGCCGCCGAGAGGTGGCGGCACGGCGGTAGGTCGGAGTGATGATAGCGCCGACGGCTGGCGGAACCGAGGGCGCCGACCCTCTCGGTCGGCCTGCAGCGGTGGGTTATGTGGCGAAGCGAGGTCTAGGGGCAGGGTTTCTAGTGCTCGTATTTCTTTCCGGCCCATAATAAACCCCAAAGACACAACGATCCGACAACGACTGCAGTAACGACTTGGGGCAAATTGCCCTGAACAATACCAAATATTAGTGCGAAAAAAGCCGACGATCCCAAGAAGCCAGATACAGCGAATACAAAAGCGTTTCCCAACTGCAAACCAGTTTCTTTTGCGACTTGTCCAATCATCTGCGCGAAGCTGGCGTAGCTCATATTTGCAAAACGCTCAGCCTGTCTCCTCGCGTTACTGCTCCAGTTTCGAAGGTCCGAGTCGTTAAAGTTCCGCCAGTCACCGTAATAGCTTTGTTTTACTGTAGAATCACCGTCAGTTGATGTCCAATTGAACCGTTCGGAGTCGTACTTCAACCTCGCCTCACTATCCGAAAGGATGAGGTATGCTTCGTTGATCCGAATGAACTGCTCATGAGCATCTAGCTCTTTGTTTTTATCAGGATGATACCTGAGAGCAAGACGTCTGTATGATTTTTTGACTTCCTCAACCGTCGCCTCGGGACGAACCTCAAGGACTGCGTAGTAATCAGGCTCCATCTCTCATGCCCCCAGGAGGATCTGCGGGTTTGGTCTTGTCTAGAGTAACCTCCTGCGTCTCGTCCTCCTTTGGAGATCTGAACATGCTCCGCACGCCGTAAAAAAGCCCCAGGGCGAGCAAGCCCACGAACACTTGACTACTTCCCGCTTCAAGGAGGAGAGCGGCGACGAAGAAGAAGACGATGACCAAGATCACCGTGACGGCAATTTTTCCTCCTGTGCCCATGATTTTGTCGGTTGGTGGTGAGTGTCAGGTCGGGTCGGTGCTCTGTCCCAGAGCCACATAACAAGTATTGGGCGTCGCCGTGCGCGATAAACCCGGAGGCGCCGCGCGGCATAACGCGCCCAGACTACCACGGCCACCGTTGTGCGTCAATGGCTTACGTTGTCCGGGCTTGTTTTTATCCGGTCACGCGCGCGGTATCGACATGTCCACTCCTCCACCCGACGCGTCCGCCGCCGCCGAGCCGGGCGCCCCAGGCCTCTTGGACGCCGTCCGCTCGGCGTGCCGGCTCCGCCACTACTCGATCCGCACCGAGACCGCCTACGCCTCTTGGGCGCGCCGCTTCTGCCTGTTCCACCGTGACGCCGGCGGTCGGCCCCGTCACCCGGAGGCGATGGCCGAGCCGGAGGTCGTCGCCTTCCTGGCCCACCTCGCCGAAGACCGCCAGGTAGCGTCCTCGACTCAGAATCAGGCGCTGGCGGCGATCCTGTTCCTCTACGAGGCCGTGCTGGACCGGCCGCTCGACAGTCTCGGCGCCTTCCCCCGCGCCAAGCGACCCAAGCGGTTGCCTGTGGTGCTGACGAGGCAGGAGGTCGAGGCCGTGCTCTCGCGCTTGGACGGCACGCACCGGCTGGTGGCGAGCCTGCTCTACGGCTCCGGTCTCCGACTCTTGGAGGGGCTCCGGCTGCGCGTCAAGGACGTCGGGTTGGCCGAGGGCCACCTGGTCGTCCGCGAGGGCAAGGGCGACCGCGACCGGGTGACCGTGCTGCCGTCGGTGCTCGCCGAGCCGCTCCGCACCCAGCTCGACTACGTCCGCGCGCTTCACGCCCGAGACGTCGCTGCGGGCCAGGGCTCGGTGTACCTGCCGACGGCCGTGGCGCGGAAGTACCCCGGCGCGGCGACGGAGACGGGCTGGCAGTACGTGTTCCCGGCCAGTCGGCTCTCGCACGACCCGAGGTCCGGCGCGAGACGGCGGCACCACCTGACCGAGAGCCCGATCCAGAAGGCGGTCCGGCGGGCGGCGCAGGCCGCGGGCGTCGAGAAGCCGGTGAGCCCGCACGCGTTCCGGCACTCGTTCGCGACGCACATGCTGGAGCGGGGCGCCGACATCCGCACCGTCCAGGAGCTACTCGGTCACAAGGACGTGCGCACGACGGAGATCTACACCCACGTGCTGAACCGGGGGGTGCGCGGGGTGGTGAGTCCGCTCGACGGACTCTGAGTCGTCGGGCAGAGCGACGTCCGTGTAGAAGCACAGGCCGTTATTGCAACGAGCGTCATCCCTCCCCGAGCACCAGCACCTCCCGTTCAATCCGAGCGCCCGACTCGTCCCGCGCCCGCTCCAGGTCGTAGTGGGCCTGGAGCCGGACCCAGAAGTCGGCCGTCGTGCCGAAGTAGCGCGCCAGCCGGAGCGCCGTGTCGGCGGTCACCGACCGCTTGCCGTGGACGATCTCGTTGATCCGCCGCGGCGGGACCCGCATGGCGAGGGCGGCCTTGTTCTGGGAGAGCCCGAGCGGCGTCAGGAACTCCTCGGCCAGGACCTCGCCGGGGTGGACGGGGGGGAGCTTGTCGCCGGCGCCTCGATCGGGAGAGGGGAGGGCGGGGGCTCGGTCGGGGGCGGTGGCCATCGGTTCGGCGCCTCGGGCGCGGGGTTCGTGGTCGGTCAGTGGTAGTCGACGATCTCGACGTCGTAGGCGTCGCCGTCGCGCCAGGTGAAGCAGACCCGCCACTGGTCGTTGACGCGGATGGAGTGCTGGCCGGCCCGGTCGCCCTTGAGCGCCTCCAGCCGAGTGGCCGGCGTGGCCACGGGCGGGCGGAGGTCGGCGAGGTCGGCGTCGGCGTGGACCATGACGAGCTTGCGGAGGGCGCGGCGCTGGACGTCGGGGGGGAGCCGGCGGGCCGGCTGGCGTCGGAAGAGCCGCTCGGTCTCGGCGTCGGCGAACGTCTTGATCACGGGCGGCTGGGGGACGACGTGGGGAGTATAACGCCGTGCGTCATGAACAGCAACGGCCCTGCGCTCTGCGCCGTGTCAAAAAGGACCGGTTCTGACGCCGCCTCTGACCCCATCACCGACCCACCCCCAATCTGTCGTCCGCGTCCGACAACCCGTCCCGGAATCTACGCCCCGCAAACCCCGGCGCCGTATCTTCTGGGACCCCGCCCCCTCCAGCACTCCGATGAACCCGGCCCCCTCCGTCGACCTCCCCTCCGTCGAGCACCTCGTCACCTTCGCCGGCGGCTCGGTCGCCCACCTCTCGGTCCACCCCGACCCGTCGCTCGAGGGCGAGCTCGGCGACCTGCTCCGGGCCGCGGGCTCCGAGCCGGACGACGTCGTCTCGGTCGAGGCTCTCCGGTCGTTCGTGCTCGACGAGGACCTCGGCGAGCGTCCCGCTGGCGGTGGCCGCCAGCGCGGCGACGGTGGCCACGACGCCGGCAGCCACGCCGGCCAGCCGGGCGACTGATGCTCGTCGGCTACGCCCGCGTCTCGACGGCCGACCAGGACCCGGCCCTCCAGCTCGACGCCCTCCACGCCGCCGGGTGCGAGCGCGTCTTCGAGGAGCGGGCCTCCGGCGCCCGCTCCGACCGGCCCGTGCTCGCCGAGGCGATGGACTTCGCGCGCGAGGGGGACACGCTCGTCGTCTGGCGGCTCGACCGGTTCGGCCGCTCGCTCAAGGACCTGATCGTCAAGGTGGGCCAGCTGGAGCAGGCCGGGGTCGGGTTCCGCTCGCTCACCGAGGCCATCGACACGACCACGGCCGGCGGGCGCCTCGTGCTCCACGTGTTCGGGGCGCTGGCCGAGTTCGAGCGAGAGCTGATTCGGGAGCGGACCGTGGCCGGGCTGGAGGCGGCCCGGGCGCGGGGGCGGAAGGGCGGACGGCCACCGGCGATGAACCGGCGCCAGGTGAGGCAGGCGGCGGCGCTGCTCAAAGACCCCCAGACGGTGGTCGCCGACGTCCTGGCCACGTTCGCCGTCTCGAAGTCGACGCTCTACCGCTACGTCTCGCCGACCGGCGAGGTACGCAAACTGCCCGAGCGCTAGGGGACCTTCGAGATACGATGCTGGCGACGCCAATTGAGGACGAGCGGGCTCAGATTTTCGAGCGAGCTAAGGCCGGGTTGAGGCGAGCCAGGAAGGCTGGCATGACTGTCGAGATCGGGTCACGAGCGGGCCAATGAGGAGCGCCAGTGGACGGCGTCTGTTTGGCGCACGGGATGCAACCGGCCCAGGGGAGGGGGCGTATGAGGAGGAAGGCAAAGGCAACTTCAAAAATGGCAAGTAGTGTTTTTGTTGCCACAAAAACTAATCGCCGGCCTCGGCTCCGCCTCGACACTCGAACCGGCCGCCGGTTCGAGTCCTTCGCAGTCGGCCTCCGGCCGATGCTCAAGCGGGGGCGCCCGGCCGCCCTCGGCGCCCCATGAACAGAGCTCCTAACTCCGACGGCCACGCCCTCAAGGTGACCGCTAGCGCGCCGCCGGCGACCGCCGAGGGCGGGCGGCCACAGCATCCCAAGAGCGGCCGCCCGAAGAAGAAGAAAGCCGATCTCCGGACCGCCCAGTTCCGAATCCGAGTGACGCCGCGGGAGAAGGACCGCATCGAGCACGAGGCGAGGGAGGCCGGTCTGTCGTCGTCCGATTACCTCCGGCGCCGGGCGCTGGGCGAGCCGGTCGTCGCGCAGGCCGACGCCGGCGCCGAGCGCCAGCTCCGGCGCGTCGGCGTGAACCTGAACCAGCTCGTGCGGGCGGCCCACGCCGGCGGGCTCGCCGCGGTGGCGGCCGAGGCCGGCGCCGTGCTGGACGAGGTCCGGGCTCAGGTCGCCAAGGTGTGGCGGAGCCCCGAGGGGTCGTGATCGGGGCGGCGAGCACCGGCACCGGCTTCCGCGCGCTCGGCAGCTACCTGATCGAGAAAGACCCGTCGCGGGTGGAATGGGCCGAGACGCGGAACACGATGGCGACCGAGCCGCGCGAGGCGTGGGCCGAGATGGAGCGGGAGGTCGCGCTCTCCAACAGTCGGGTGAAGCAGCCGATGTACCACGTCGCCATCTCGTTCGACCCGACCGACCAGCCGACCGACGCGGAGGTGCGCGAGGCGGCCGACCGGACACTGAGGGACCTCGGTATGGGCACACACCAGGCGATCATGGTTCGGCACAACGATACGGGGCACGCGCACGTGCACATCATGGTGAACCGAGTGGGACCCGAGGGAGAGGTGTGGTCCACGTCGTTTTCAGATAGACGACTCCGAGCCTCTCTGGAGGTCCAGGAGCGCGAACTCGGCGTCCGCTGGACGGGCCAAAATGCCGAGATGATAGCGAGGGCCAACCGGGCGTTCGAGCAGGCGGCCGACCGGCCGGCCGTGCGCGAGCTGATCGGGCGGGAGCCGGTGGCCACGACGACGGGTCCAGCTCGGGACCGGGGGTTCGCGGCCGAGGTTCGCGGCTCGTCTCTGGCCGACTTCAAGGGCGCGTCGAGTTGGTCGGATTTAGAGGCGCGGCTGGCGGCGCGCGGGCTGACCATCGAGCGCCGGGGACAGGGTGCGGTCGTGACCGACGGAGAGCGCGAGGCCAAGCTGTCGTCGGTCTCGCGGTCGGTGACGAGGGGCAAGCTAGAGGCCCGGTTGGGGCCGCTCGCAGAGCACCAGTCCGCGAAAGAGCGCTCGCCGTCGCAGAGCCTCGCCCGACTGGCGGCGCCCGCCGGAGTGGCGAGGATGGGCACGTCGGCGGCGAGCGCGCGGCGGGCGCCGGTCTCGTTGCTGTCTCGACGTCGGGCGGCGGCGGCCGTGGGCAAGGTCGGCCGTCGGCTCCAACCGGTGTCGATCCGGGGCGCGGCCGGCCGGGCGCTCCGAGGCGAGGCGGACCAGGACCCGGAGACCCGGGCGGCCCAGAGGGCGGCCCGTCTGACGCTAGGCGTCGCGCGGGCGTCGCTGGCCAGCCGCCGCGCCGTGGCCGCCAAGCCGGCGGTCCAGCGGGCTGCCCCGCCGGGGAGGGCGGAGCGGATGACGCTGGAGAGGCTACGGGGCCTCGTGCGAGCGAAGGAGAGGGCGCGGGTCGAGCGCGTGGTGGCGCTCGTTCAGCGCGCCCACAGCTACGAGCGTACGGCGGCGTCGCTCGGCGTGGCCACGCGCTACCAGGGGCAGGTGGAGGGGACCGTCGCGCTCGCGCGCCAGGCGAGCGCGACGACGCGGGCGCTAGACGTCCACCTGGGCCACATCTACGAGCGGCCGGCCGAGGCGCGGGCGCGGATGCTGGGCTACGCCGACAAGGCGGGGCCGGAGAAGGTGTCGCAGTTGCTGGCGCGCGAGCCGGAGCGGTTCGGGAAGATGGTGGCCCCTCCCTCCGGTGGAGGGAGGCCCGAGCCGCCGGCGCAGTCGCGCCTGGGCAAGCTGTTCTCGAAGCCAACGGCCGCCGTCCCCGACCACGCGGCGGCCCTCGCTCAGCGGGTGCAGGAGGCCGGGCCTCTGGTGACGAGCGCGCACCAGGCGCGGACGCAGGCGACCGAGGCCGTGAGGTCGCTGGGGCTGGGCACCGGGGCGGCCCGTCCCATCAAGGGCGCCGAGCTCTCCCAGGCCGTCGAGCGCCGGGTGGGGCGGCTCCGGGCGACCGCCGAGCTGGGGATGAGCCGGGTGCCCGGCTCGCGCGCGGCCTCGGACCAGCTCGCGCGCGCGGTCCGGGGGCTCACGCCACGCCAACAGGCGCAGGTCGTGTCACGCGTCGGGAGGGCTGGGCTCGGCACCGTGTCCCGCTCCCTGTCCGTGGCCAAGGCTGTGGTCCGAGGGATGCAGCGCTAGACCGGCGGTCACGGCCGACGGCCAGTGCCGACCGCCAGCCGCTGGCGGTCCTCTAACCGGCCGCGCGGGAGAGGGCGGCCGGCACCGGCGCGGCGCGTCGTTTCAGCTGGCGGTCGGCGTAGTACCGGACCTTGGTCGCAATGACGGGGTCCTCTCGACCAGCGAGCAACAGCTCCTCGTCCGGCCCGAGCCGGCGGAGCTCGTCCGGCGTGGCCAGGTCGCGCCCTTGCTCTGAGGCCGAGGAGCCGGCCGAGCGGCTGTAGTTCTTCCCACGGCTCCTCCCGGCCGTCTGTGCCCGACCGAAGACAGTGGTTCGGCCCGTCATCTTGCTGAGGTACTCGGCCGTCGTCTGGTCGGTGACGCCGAAGGCCTGGATCACGTCGGCGTTGGCGACGAACGTCTCCCAGTCCTTGGGGTAGAGCCCTTTGAGCTGGGTGAGGTCCTGGAGGAACGTCCAGACCCTTATCCCATACCCGGCCATCAGGCTGACGGCGCGCTTGACCGGCGCCATCGGGCCGAGGTTGGCGAACTCATCGAGCAGGAACAGCACGCGCCGTCCACGGACCGGCGGCGTCCGGGCCAGCTCGGTGACGGCGCAGGCGATCACCAGCCGGAGCCAGCGAGAGAACGTGTCGAGCCGGTCGGGGGGCAGGACGAGGTAGAGCGTGAGCGGGCCGCGGCCGAGCTCCGCGAGCGCGAGCGTCGAGGACGCCTTGCCGCTGGCGCCGGCGGCGGAGCCGCCGAGCACGTGCTGCATCCGTTCGGAGTCGAGAAAGTGCGTGTGGCGCTGGGCGCTCGACACGACGCCGGAGCGCTCGCGGTCCTCCTTCTGCTGGAGCCGGTTCGCGGCCCGCTGGACGGCTGGCAGGGGGGAGCCGGCCATCTTGCCCATGAGCCCCTTGAAGTCGGCTGGGGAGAGCGTCAGGAGCGCGCGGACGGTGAGCAGAGTGCGGGCCGGGCCGGTGGCCGCCGTGGCGACGTAGAGCACCAGGCCGGACAGGAGCGCCTTCGCTTCGTCGTCCCAGAACGAGCCCGGGGAGCCGGGATCGGGGACCACCAGCATATCTGCGATCACGGCCGCGTCGTCGACCGCGTCGGGCGACGACGCGTCGATGAGGTCGAGCGGGTTGTAGGTCCCGAGGGCCACGCGGCGGAGGTCGGCCGGGAGGTCGAGCCGGTCGGCCAGGCCGAACGGGTCGAGGGCGACCACGCGCTGGCCGAGCACGTCGCGGCGGTAGGCCGCCGTGATGGCGAAGTTTTCCCCTTTCGGATCAGTCACGAGCACCGAGTCGGCCGTCTCCAGCAGCGCCGGCACGACGGCGCCCACGCCCTTGCCGGCGCGCGTCGGGGCGACGGTGAGCAGGTGGCCCGGCCCGCCGTAGCGGAGATCGGTCCCCCCATGCCGACCGAGCAGCAGGCCATCCCGGGACCGGAGCGCGCCGCCGTCGCCCCAGCTGGCCGTGCCGTGCGTGCCGGAGGCGTTCACCTTGGCATTGCCGGCGATCCAGCTGGCGGCCACCAGCCCGCCGAACAGGGTGAGGCCGCCGACCAGGAAGACGAACTGAGCGTCCGGGCCGCCCGCCTGGACGGCCCGCCACGCCCACCGGGCGCCGGCGTCGACGGGATAGAGCGGTCCGACGGCGAGCAGCGCCAGCGGGGCCGCCAGGCCCACCAGGACGCCGAACGGAGCCCACCCCCACCGGGCCTTCCCCGAGAGCGAGGCGAGCGCGCCGACGACCAGGCCACCGGCCACCGCCCAGGCGGCCCACGCGAGGTCCGCCGGCAGCGAGACCAGGGGATCACCGAGCGCGGGATGAAACCGAGCGCGGTAGGCCAGCGCCTGCGTCGTGGCCACGAGCGCGAGGACCGCCGGCAGACCCAGCACGAAGACGATCAGACCGGGGCCGCCCTGCGGCGCCGAGACACGGGTGCGGACGGGGGATTGGGGGTCGCCTGACGGTCCGAGGCTCACGGTTGGCGGCGGGAGGGCGCGTAGCGGCGGAACCGGCCCACGTCGGGGACCGGCGTGTACGGGCCGTCGAACTGCATCTCGCGCGCCAGGAACACGAGCAGGCGGTACCCGGGCCGGACGCTGATCGTCGGCTGGACGTCGAGCTCGCGGCGGAGCACCTGGGTAGCCACGCGCGAGAGCTCGATGGCCACCTGGGCGGAGCCCACGGCCTGGGGGGAGAGGTCGAGCCCGTCGGTGTCGGGTGTGGCGAGTTCGAGCCCGGTCCCGACCGCCGCCAGCGCGACGGCTGCGCCGAACACGCGGCCGAGGTGCCGGTCGGTCCGGTCCTGGAGACCGGAGGCGCCTTGGAGGTCGACGCCGGGGAGGCCCGGCAGCTCAACGACCCGGCCGTCTGGGAACACCATCTGCGTCCACGCCACGAGCGCCCGGCCCTGGCCGTAGGCGATCTGGTCGTCGTAGGTGCCGACCAGCCGCGTCCCCTTGGGAACGAGGACGTAGCGGAGCGAGGCCGAGTCGAACACGTCGCGGGAGACCTGGGCGACGACATCGCCGGGGAGGTCGGAGTTCAGGCCCGTGACGAGGACGGCGGGGATGACCGTGCCGGGGAGGAGCGAGAGGCGGGAGAGAGGAGGGAGGGGGCCGTCGGCCGGCGGGGCGTCGTCGGCCGACGGCCCCCGCTGGTCGACGGAGCGCCGGACGAGCGGGCTGTAGCGGGCTCGGGCGTTGGGCGAGGGCGCCGTCTCCACACGGAACGGCTCGGCCGTCGCGCCCGGTGCGGTCTCTCCCCGAGTGCGGCGGAGGAACTCGGCGCGCGTGGCCGCACCGGGCGCCGGTGGAGGAGTGGGGAGGGTGGCCGCGGCGGGAGCCGGCGCGTCGTCTCGCGGAGCGGGGGCACCGCTGGCGTCCGCTTCCTGCGCGCCCACGCCCTGCGCGGCCATCCCCTGTACGGCTGGTGACGAGCCGGCCCCGACGGCGCGCATCATGAGGAAGGCCTCGTCGACGGCCGCCCGTCGCTCGGGGCTGAGCGCGTCATAGGCCGCCTGCTGGTCTGGCGACCGGCCGCCGGACACGTCCTCGGCAGGGCGAGACCCGGACGTGCGGGGCCGGACGGCGAACGCGCCGGCCGAGCTGACCGCCGCGCTGGCACCGGCCGACCGTCCCCCGACGCTCAGGGCGCCGGGCGCGCCGTCGACCATGAGCGCCGACGAGCGCGCCCGGAGGTACCGCTCGCGGCGCGGGTCAACGGGCGGGGCGGCTGCGGGAGGCGCCTGCTGCGGGTCCGGTCCGGCCTCGTAGGGCGCGCTGTAGGGGGCGTAAGACGGCTCGACGTAGGGCGGCGGTGCGTACGGGTCGACCGGCGCCGGCCCGCCGCCTGGCGCCGGTTGGTACGGCGGCTCTTCGTAGACGAACGGGTCGGGATCGGCAAAAGTGGGCGGCGCCGTCGGCCGGTCGATGAACTCGGGCTGGGCGGCTTCTCGGATGGGGGCGTCCGCGACGACGCGCTCGTCTCCGTCGTCGCCCGTGACGAGCATGAGGGCGAGCAGGACGAGGGCGACGAACGCGAGGGCCACCCCGGTCACCAGCCGTCGGTTGACGCCGACGGGCTCGTACCGGCCGTCGGTCGTCCCCCGCGCGAACTCGCGCCCGTCTTCGTAGGCCCGGCCCTGGTCGAAGGCGTGCGTTTCAGCGATTACCTCCTTGATCTCGTTTTTTGAGACAGGGGTCTCGTCTGAGGACGCCGTTGCCGGAGGGATCACCGCCGAGGGCTCAGCCTTGGGAGGCGTGACCCACGCGAACTCGTCGGCGGGCGGCGTCTCGGGGTCGGCATCGGAGAAGGTGTCGAGAGGAGAGGTCGGATCGGCCATCGGGGTAGCGCTGGAGCGCGGGTGTACGGGCCTGCTCTAGCGGAGCAGGCCCGTGAGAATGGGGCGGCTAGTTGTCCAGACGGGCGATCACCGCCTTGCGCTCGACCTGCCGTTTCCCGGCCAGGCCGAACAGACCCTTGCGGACGGTCGCGCCCAAGACCAACTCGGCACGGTCGAACGTCCGGTCGGTGATGTAGCGGCCGTCGCGGAGCACGTAGTTCAGCGACTCGCGCCGGCCGTCGGGACCGAGCACGAAGAGCACCGGGGCGGCGCCGGAGCGCTGAGCGTGATCGGTGAGCTCGATGTAGGTGTGGACCCCGTCGTCGTAGACCCGACGGACGGCCTCCGACACCTCGCGGTCGCCGTCGACGCGGTACTCGAAGTGGAGGTCGGAGAGCGAGGCGAGCCCGCCGCCCTGGTCGGCGGCCGAGAACGCGGCGGCCGTGCCGAGGCCGTCCGCCAGCCGGGCCAGCGCCTCGTCGGGGTAGTAGAACCGGATGTGGCGGGCGTACCGGCTCTGGGGGTTCTCGCTCGTGACCAGCACGTCGGTCGACGGGGCCGCGTCGAGCGTGACGTGGTAGATCCGGCGGTCGGTCGAGATCACGAGGTTCGTCGTGATCCCGGCGTCCAAGGGCTTGACGAGGACAATCGGCGTGTCGCCGCCCTGGCCGGTGTAGCTCATCTCATAGGCGAACCGCTCGGTATCCCCGGCGGCCATCCCGAAGACGATCTCACCCGGCTCCAGCTCGATGACCGAGGCCCGGAGCGGGGCGGTCGCCAGGACCGGCTGGGAGTGGCCGAACGGGAACACCATCACCGTCGACTGGCGGAGCGTTCGCGCCCGGCCCGTGTCGCGGTACTCGTAGAGCAGCTCCGTCAGCGCGTCCTCCATCTGCGACGGCGTGACGACGACGGCCCCGGAGGTGAACCCGTCCCCGACCGTGGCGCCTGCCGGCGGAGGGTCGTAGGCGTCGAGCGCGGCGACGGAGACCTGAGAGTGGGCCGGGCCGCTGGCGGCGGCGAGGACGAGGAGCAGGGGGGCGAGTCGGGAGAGCATCGGAGGGGCGCCGAGGCGCGGTTAGAGGCTGTCGGGGGGCACCGGGACGGGCGCGTCCGTGGGGAGGGTGGCCGGCTGGCCACCAGCGGCCGGGGTGAGGCCTGGGTCTTCGAGCGAGACGCCACCGGCCAGCGCCGACCACGAGATGGCGGTCACGAACACGCCCAGCGGGTTCCGCTCGATGCCTTCGGTCGTCGTGGGAGGCTGGACCTCGACGGTCATGTAGCCCTCCCACGGTCGCTCGCGCGTGCCGCCGCGCTCGGACACCTCGTTCTCGTTCCAGCGGACCCGGTAGACACGGCTCGCGTCGTTGCTGCCACTCGGGATCGGCAGCACGCTCACGATCTCGACCGAGCGGCGGAGCTCGGCGGCCAAGAGGCGAGGGTCGTTCTGGGGGTCGGAGAAGTAGCCCTCCAGGAAGTCGCGGGCGTCGCCCGCGACGTAGCTGTACGCCCGGAACACGGCGTCGCGCTGGGCCACCGGGTCGGTGTAGATCGTGCGGATGTCGGAGACGAACCGGGCCACCGACGCGATGACGACGCGGTCGGATGCGGCGGGGACGGCCTCGGCCGGCGCGACGGCCTCGGCACGGCCGAGCCGGTCGACCTCGACCACGTAGGGGACCGTCCGGCTCTGGAGCGCGAGCGCGACCAGGCCGACCAGGCTGATCGTGAGGAGCGCGAGCGACAAGAAGGCCACCAGCTGCCAGTTCCGCTTGCCCTTGGCCAGGTCCGAGAACGTGCGCGCGAACTCGTAGCGGCCCTCCGCGACGGCCGGCGACTGCCCTTCTTTGTAGGCCCAGCCGGCGGGGGGGCTCCCGTCGCCGCCCGCCGGCGGTGGCGCCGGGCGGGCGCCGGGGGCGGAGCGGGCGTACTCCGGGCCGGCGGCGGCCGAGCCGTCGTCCGGCGCCCGGCCGGTCTTGAGACGAGTCCAGAGGTTCTGTGCGAGCGACATAGCGAGGGTTAGCCGACCGACAGCAGCGCCCGGACGAAGCCGGGGTTGAAGTCGCTCGTGAGGTAGGACGAGACCTTGAAGGGGAGGACGAGCACGATGAGCGCGTAGGCGAGCGAGCCCCCGAGCACGATCAGCCCGACCGATTCGTCGGTCGGGTTGGCCTGGATCTGGGCCAACCAGATCGGCGTCATGAGCTGGCCGACGCCGACCAAGAAGTAGAGGAGGAACAGGCGGATCCCCACGGCGAAGCAGTAAGCCACGAAGCGGTCCGCCAAGCTGGCGGTCCCCCGGAAGGCGGCAAAACCGAGCACGAGCGCCCCCGTCGTGAGGACGATCTGGGCCTCGACGAGCACCAGCAGCACGACGGCCGCGATGGCCATGTAGACGAGGAGCAGCAAGTAGCGGGCGACCATCACGCTCCCGACGTTGAACCAGAACCCGGCGGTGAGGACGTCCCAGGCGTCCATCGCCTCCTCCATGCCGTCGCGGAGGGCGGCCGACATGTCGATCCCGCTCTTCAGGATGGCCGACGGGTTCGGGCTGGGGAGGCCCGTCGAGGTCTGTCCGGCCGCTACGAACCCGTCGATGATCGGCGGGAACCAGGTGGTGAACGAGCTGAGGAGCGCGAACACGAACCCGAGCCAGCCCAGCTTGACCACGAGCGCGCTCAGGACGTCGGCCGGCCCGCGCTCGCGCAGGATCCACCAGGCGGCGGCGAGGGCGATCTCGATGACCGCCAGGACACCGAACGTGCCCCGGGCGATGCCGAGCATCGACGGCCGCGCCGCCTCGGCGGCGGCGCGGTAGTCGTCCATGATGGTGTCGAGGTTCGACTGAGCGGCGGCCTTGGGCGCCAGCGCCAGGACCAGGACGGCCACCCCACACCCGATGAGGACGCGTCCGGCGAGACGGGAGACGTAGGGGCGGGTCATCGGCTCCCCCACGCGTCGATCGTCGCCCGCGCGCGCTCGCGCATGGCGAAGCCTCGGGCCGTGTTCGCCACCTCGCGCGTCTCCTGCTCCGTCAGACGGCCGCCGAGGTCGGGGACCCCGTCGCTGAGCGAACCCGCGAAGACGACGAGCACGTCCCGGCAGATGCCGAGGTCGGGCTCGTCGTCGGGGGGTGCCTGGCCGGCCGTCAGAGCCTCCAGCTTGGCCTTGGCCTGTGCCTGGCGGACCGCGCCTACGCCGGCCGGGGAGCCGACGTGGGCACCGTCGAGGGACGCCCGACCGCAGAGCCCGACCGCGTCGTGGAACACCTCGGCGCGCGCGTCTGCCCAATAGGCGCTGTCAGCGAGCACCTCGCCGCCCAGCGCCGGTACCACCGGCCGAGCGCACACCCGGCCAGGCGCCCGCTCGACGCACGCCCTGAGAGCGGCGACCGCGGGATCGACCTGTCTCGACGGCGAGGAGCAGGCGGCCACCGAGAGGCCGACGAGGAGAGGGCCGGCTAGACGGGCCAGCCGGGCGGGCGTCCGTTGTGGGGTGGTGGGGCTCATCGGATCAGTAGTCGAAGGGCGACGAGTAGCTCCGACCGCTCATCCCGTCGGCGGTGGACTGACGGCGCTGCATCATCTGGCGGGCCTGGTCCCGGGAATACTGGAACTGGGCCGCCCCCTGGGCCTGGTCGTTGGCGCTCTGGTTGGCCTGGACCATGAGCATCTGGCGGACCATCTGCGTCTCCTGCGTCTGGTAGGCCTGGACCGACGCCTGGGCCTCGGCGATCTGCTGGGCCGACGTGGCCGAGCGGACCTGGGACTGGAGCCGCGCGACGTCCGCGCGGGACTGCCCGAGGTTGGCCGCCTGGTCGCGGAGCGCGCGGAGCGTCCCGAGCGACCCGTCGAGCCGGCGCTGGACGTAGCTGTTGGCCACCTCGCTGGGCGTCAACGACCGGAGGTCCCCGTACGCCCGGACGAACGCGCCGTCGAGGTCTCGGGTCGAGTACGAGAGAGCTTGGCCGGATGCCACGGTCCGGTCGACCGCGCTCACGAAGGGGCCGACGTCGCGGAAGTTGTAGCCCTGGAGCTTCTCCAGGTTGGCGCGGAAGGCCTTGAGTTGGGAGCTCATGTCCCGGGCCTGGTCGATGAGCTTGCGCCCGTTCGCAACGGACTCGATGATGTGGAGCGGGTCCCAGACGACGTCGGGCAGGAACGGGATGAACCCCCGGGTCTCCACCTGGGCACGGGGCGCGGGCGCGGCGAGGGAGACGAGGAGGGCGAGGACGAGGGCGGAGAGGGTACGGCGGGCCATGACAGTAGGGGGTTAGGGGGGAGGACGACTGGTGACGACGGGGTCAAGGGACGGCGCGGGATCCGGCCGCCGACGGCGACAGGACCGGCCCGTCGAAGAAGGTGGCCAGGCGCTCGGCGTCGGCGTCGAGGCCGGCGAGCCGCAGCCACTCGACCGGCCAGCTGGCCCCGAGCTCGGCGGACATCGTGCGCGCGGTTCGGACCGCCTCCTGGGCGGAGAGACCGGGCGGCGAGCCGAGGAAGGCGAGGGCGGCCGGCGAGAGCGCGAGCTCGAACTGCCGGGAGCCCGAGGGCGAGCGGAAGTAGTAGTCGCGCTTCTTCTGGCCGCGAGCGACCACATCGACCTCGGCCGTGTTGAGGCCGAGCGACGAGTAGAGCGCGCCGGTGTCGGGGTCGAGCGCGTCGGCGTTCGGGAGGAAGATCCGCGTCGGGCAGCTCTCGACCAGGAGCGCCGCGTTCTTGACCGAGGCATCGCGGAACTGCGCTGGGGAGTGGGCCACGATGACCACGGCGGCGTTCCGCTTGCGCAACGTCAACAGCCACTCGCGCATCCGGTCCGCGAACAGGCTCCGCATGAGGGCCGCCCACGCCTCCTCGATCACGATGAGCGTGGGCGAGCCGTCGAGCTGTTCCTCGACGCGCCGGAACAGGTGCGTGAGGACCGGGACCAGCACGCGGTCCGACATCGAGATGATGTGCGAGAGCTCGAAGACCTGGTGGCGGGCGTCGAGCACGCCGTCGCGCTCGGCGTCGAGGAGCTGGCCGTAGGCGCCCTCGATGGTGTAGGGCCGCACGAGGTCGCGGAGCCGTTCGTCGCCCAGGTTGACCATGAGCGCCGTGATGGTGCGGTCGTCCGGGTCGTTATCGACCAGGAGCGCGACGGCGTGCGTGAGCCGCTGGCGCTCGGTGGGCGAGATCTGCGCGCCCTGGAGCTCGAAGAGCGTTTCGAGCCAGTCGACGGCCCACGTCCGAACCTCGGGGCGGTCGACCTCGCGGAGCGGCTGGAGCTCGACCGGGTCGGCGTCGGGGCCGGCGAGGTCGTAGTGCCGGGCGCCGGCGGCGAGGCCCAGCACGTAGTGCGAGTAGCCCACGTCGAACACGTAGGTCTGGGCGTCCCTGTAGCGGCGCCACTGGGCCACCAGGGAGCCGACGAGGACCGACTTGCCGGCGCCGGTGGCGCCGACGACGAGCGTGTGGCCCACGTCGCCCTCGTGGAGGCAGAGCCGAAACGGTGTCGTGCCGCCCGACCGCGCCCACAGGAGCGGCGGCGAGTCCGGGGGGAAATACTGGCTCGGGACCCTCCCGGGACCGCCCCAGGGCGCCGTCAGCGGCAGCGTGTCGGCCACGTTGCCAGTCGAGAGCATGGGCCGGCGGAGGTTCGCGCTGCCGTGGCCGGGCAGCGTGCCCAAGAACGCCTGGACGGCATTGATGTCCTCGATGCGGGCCGAGAACCCGGCGTCGCGGACCGCCTTCACGACCGCTCGCGCCCGGTCGTCGGCCTCGCGCGGGTCGTCGGAGGAGACGACGAAGGTGGAGGTGGCGAGGCCGAACCGGAGGTGCCCGGCCGAGTTGACGCGCCGGGCCTCGGCGGCGTCGGAGACCATCGAGATGGCATTGGCGTCCTGGAACGCGGCCTGGGCGGCGTCCTGCGTCTGGGGCTGACCCTTGGCGCTGGAGGCCATGGACTGGACCCAGTCCATCGCCCCCTTCCGCTTTTGGAACCACCCGAGCTGTGCCCGCTTGATGCGGGCCTCGGCGGTGGCCGGCGAGAGCGCGACGAAGCGGGTCGACCACCTGTAGGGGAACGGCAACGCGGTGAGCGCGTCGCCCTGGCCCGCGAGCGTCGCGTCGGGGTAGCCCTGGACGGAGACCAGTCGGAGGTGCTGGTCGCCGATCCGGGGCTCGAAGCCGGCTACGAACCGCTGGTCGGAGAGCGCGTGGTCGAGGTAGGCCCCGGTCTCGGGCACGCCGACGGCGTGTGAGAGGCCGGTCAGCGACTCGTGGAGCCCGCGCAGGAGCGGCGCCGAGCGGAGACGGCGGACCCGGACGACGCCCGCGATCCGGTCCTGGAACGCCCGCGCGTCGTGCGTGAACTGGCCCAGGAGCCGGTCCCAGTCGACGGCCTCCTCGCTCCGCCCCTTGACGACGGCCCGCCCGACGGCGGTCATGAGCGTCGCCGGGGGCGTGTAGGTGAGGTAGAGCGTGCAGGTGGTCTCGTAGTGGGCCGTGCCCGTCGCCGAGCCCTCGACGGCGGTGTAGCTGGACCGCCGGACCTCGTCGATGTAGGCCGTGACGGGGTCGGGGAAATGGCACTTGGCGCGGGGCGCGTAGCCGACGGCCGGGCGTCGGACGGCGTCGACGTGGACCATCCAGCCGTCGCCGAGCGAGCCCAAGGCCGCGGCCACGTGGTCGGTCATCGAGTCGATCTCGCGCGGCGTGGACGAGATGAGGTCGTGGCCGCGGAACTCCCAGCCGGCCATGAACGATCCGTCCTTGAGCAGGACCACCCCGTCGCCCACGAGGAAGCCCCAGCCGAGCAGGTCCGCCAGCGCGGCCGGCTCGCGGCGGTGCTCGCGGAAACGGTCGAGGCCCACCTTGGCGAGGGCTCCGGCGGTGACTCCGGCAGAGAGGGCGAGGAGGCTCATGGGGCTACGATTTGGGGACGGCGCGGGCCGGCTTGCGGGCGCGCGTGGACGCGGCGCCGAGCGGGTCGTAGACGGGGGCCTGAGCGAGCGCACGGGCGGCGAAGGCGGTCATCAGCGGGTCGACCCGGGTGAGGTAGACGAGGACCGGATGTACGATCCCGACGAACAGGCCGACGACGATGAGCGTGACCCACGAGACGCCCATCCCGACGGCGACCGCCAGCGAGAGCGTGACCTCCAGGACCAGGAACGAGCGGTCGACGCCGGCGAAGACCGGCGTCTGGACGAGCGACTGGTGGACGGGCCGGGCGCGACGTGCGCCCGGCCCGCCGTCGGTCACGTGGGGACGACCGGGGCTCACAGCGCGGCCCCCGAGATCCCGATGGTGGCGGCGAACGAGGCGGCGCCAATGGCGATGCCGAGGCCGACGACGGCCTGGGCCACGCGCTTGACGCCCTCCTCGGCGCGCGTGAACGCCCACATGATGCCGCCTACGGCGATGGCGATGACCGCCAGGATCCGGACGGTGTTGCCGGTGAGCGCGGTAGCGATGGTCTGTAGCGGGCCGTCCCAGGGCATAGCCGCGCCGCCGCTGGCGGCGGCGGCCGGGGCCAGGACGAGGACGACGGCGGCGACCATGAGGGCGCGGCCGAGGAGAACGGTGGGGTTGAGCGTAGGGGTCATGAGAGCGCGCCGCTACCGGCGCCGGGGTGGGTTAGGTGCCAGTGTTGGCGGGTGCCAGCTTGAGCGCCGGCTTGGGGAACACGTCGGAGACGTGGCGGGGGGCCGGCGTCGCTGAGCGGGCGCCGACCGGGTTCAGGTCGAATTGGCCGTTGTAGGTCGGGCCGACGCGGACCACCTCAGTCACGCGTCGGCCCTGCGTACCTCCCTGGATCACCACGACCAGGTCGACGGCCTCCGCGATCAGGTCATGCTGGGGCGGGACGCCGGCCCGCTGGGCGAGCCGGTTCATGCGCAGCAGTGCACCGCTGGCGGTCGTCGCGTGGACGGTCGCGCAGCCGCCGGGGTGGCCCGTCGCCCAGGCGTCGAGCAGATCGAGTGCGGCCTGGTCGCGGACCTCGCCCACGATGATCCGGTCGGGGGCACACCGGAGCGTGAGCTTGACGAGGTCGGAGAGCCCCAAGCCCTCGGTGGTCTGGAGCTGGAGGTGGTCGTCGGCGGCGCACTGAAGCTCGGCGGTGTCCTCCAGGAGCACGAACCGTTCCCGGGGGAATTGATCCGTCATCTGCTGGATGAGCGCGTTGCACAGCGTCGTCTTGCCCGAGCCGGTGCCGCCCACGACGAGCACGTTCCGGTGCGTGCCGACGGCGACCACCAGCGCCTCGCGCTCGGCCTCGGTCATCGTGCCGGCCTCGACGTAGCTGGTGAGGTCGTAGAGCTTGACGGCGCGCTTGCGGAGGACGAGCGTCGCCGCGGCCGTGACCGGCGGGACGAACCCCTGGAGCCGAGCGCCGCGGAACGTGACATCGGGCAGCTCGGCCTGGATCGTCGGGTTAGAGCGGTTGAGGGTCACGCCCTCGCGCGTGGCCACCGCGTTTAAGAACTGCTCGACCTGGTCGGGGCGGACCCGGATGTCAAGCGGGACCTTGCCCCGCGTGTGCGTGTCGATGCGGACGAGACCATCGGCGTTGGCGTAGATCTCGGTGACGTCGTCGTCGGTAAAGAGCTTGACGACGCGGGAACCGAGGTAGCGCGCCATCAGCCCGACGTACCTCTCGGCTGGAGCTTCTGAGGGACCGGCGAGCTCTGATGGGGAGTGTGTACGACCCATGTCTTACGGGGCCGAAGAGGTCGGCCCTCAGTGTAAGACACCAATGTAAGACAATCTTCAAACGGCGCAAGGGGGCCTCCGAGAGCGCCACCTTTAATTGTCTGGTCGCCCTTCGGCCGGTCGCCCCTCGGCCGGTCAGTCCTCGACCAGCAACGGGCGAAGCGCAGAGCGTACATCGTCGACCGGGCCGAGGTAGCGCGAGTCGAACGACGTCTTGATCCGGTTGGAGAAGAGCCAATATTGACCTGGGCCGAGGACGTGTCGACCCAGGCGAGGGTTCAGCGGGTGGCCCCTCCGGTCCTGGAACAGAGGCTCGCTGTTCGGGAGGAGACTTCCCCCAATCCAGACTCCGGTGCTGTCTACGACCACGGTGTCGCCGGGGAGCGCCGCGAGGTGCTTGGCCAGTTCGATGACCCCACCAGGGCACGACCCCCGGGGTAGGTACTCGGCCACGGTACGGGCGACCTCTTCGGTCGGACACGCAGCGACGAGTTCGCCTCTCCGCGCCACGCCTGGATCGAAGTAGGACTCCAGGTACAGACCGCGCGGAAGGCTCCGAGTGTAGTTGAGCCGGATGCCCGCGAGGTGGGCACCGGCGGCGACGAAGACGAGGACTGCGGCGAGGCTGAACGACGCTCCAGCGAGTGCTCGGAGCACGCGGAGACGGACGGAGTGAGGGCTGCCTGACACGGCGTCGTTTGGTGAGCTCTTCCCCGACAGCGTGGAGTGAGAGCTCCTGTGCGATTCAGGCTTAGGTGGTTCGGGCATGGTCGCAGGGCGCCGTCGTCACGGGGCAACAGGCCGTGGCTGCTGTTACTACGTGGCCGGAGAGTCTGGGGGAGGTTGCTACTGGAAAACGACGTATATACCAGGGCTGACTTCGACCTGTGCGACCCTCGCTGCCATGCTGAGGCCCAAAGTGTCGAGAACGAACGGCCCGCACCCCTGCGACTACGGCCTTTCTCCCCTCCCAGCCTTGGGTGGGGGCGGAGTCGAAATGCCTCCTCACTTCGAGTGCCTCGTAGGGTACGATGGGGATGGGAGGTACGTGTCGTTCCACTCTCGGGTTGACGGTCGCCCCGTCGTCGGAGACGGGGCGACCGAGAGGGTGGGTCAGTATGAGCCATTTGCCGTTTGGGCGAACCACCCCTACGTGTGGCCGTCACTCGCGACCGACGAATCGAGAGACGACCCCGAGCCCTACATTGTCCTCGACCGACTCACCCGACTGGTGTACACGGGGAGGGGGATCGTAGTGAGAAGGTTCTTGGCGGTCGTCTCTGGCGAGCCGGGAGGTGGCGTCCGAATCCCACGCCACATCACCATGGCGGAGTTGGATAACGACGGGCGGGACCTCGATCCCAACCCTCTGGACCGAGCGAGGTTTGAACGACGTGCGATCCCAAGGCTGGTCGAATGGCTCGGCGGCCGGCCTCTGCCCTGCCCGAACTGTCAAGCAAGCCACGTGGCGAGCGATTACGGGACTGGAGACGATGGGCACCCCGTATGCTCCACGTGTCGGAAAGCGTTTTATGGACTCCCACTCTCCTCCCAGCTTTCTAACCTCCGTGTTCGGCTCCAGCCATGACGCACCTGTTCCAGGTCGGCGACTCCGTGCCCGCGAGCTACAGCCCGACCACCATCGAATTCGGGCACGGGCGAGTCTACCCGGGACCAGGAGGGATCGGCTTGGTCCTACGCGTCAAGCGGCCTACCCAAGCCTTAATCGCAGCTGTGGACCGAGGCGCAGTCTCACTCGGGGTCCGAGACCGACGGGAAGGTGAATCGGCTCTCCTCCTCCAAGTCGGGGAGCCCGACGGTCTGGGATCGTTGGAGGCTGTCATCGATGCCAGATCGAACCTTGACGGGTGGAACCTAGCCTGGTGGAGTGAGGACGTCGAACTCGCCTTATGCGACGAGGCCGCAGTGATTCGTTCCGTCACCGGGTTCATCGGACCAGGGCGAGGCTTTGGGGACTGTGGGGTAGGAGCGGGTGAGGCCCGGGACGTGTGCACCGCAGTATTTCCTGAGCACCACTACGGCCTCGTCCAACCTCGCGGCCTTCTCGACGCCGACGTCTGGGTAGAGTCGGCCCTAGCACTTGTCCGCGCTCAGACGTGGCAGGCCGGGTTCAGCGAGGTCTGGGACGTGCGGGAGGTGGACGAGATCGTCCTCAAAGCCTCGGACATCGCGCGCTTGATCCGCCTGGAGGTCGAGACAGAGCAGTACCTGGCCGAATCAACGTCGTACGTCGTGATACCATCCCGGCAGGCCCTGACCTACTCAGCGAAGTTCTACGCCAGGCTCGTTCGTCCTCTAGGACGGCACGTCGTCGTGTGCCAATCGGCCGCAGACGCCGCCCAGAACCTTGGGATTGAGGAGCTGCCCAGACTGGACGCGTGCGACCCGCCCAGAGTGTCGGCCCTCCTGTAGATCTGGAACAGACGCGTGCGGAGATGGCCCCCTAGAACGCCCCTCACTGCGCGGTGGATCATCTAGCGGGCGGCCTCGCTCGCTAGTTGACCCTGACCCGGTAGCTCGGACGCTCAGTTAAGGGTACCCTGCCCCCACACTGACCATGTCCATGCCCGCCCGCCGCACCTTCACCCGCGAGTACAAAGTCGAGGCCGTCCGCGCCGCCGAGCGCTCCGGCAACGCCGCCCAGACCGCCCGCGACCTCGGCATCCGCCCCGCCCTCGTCCACCGCTGGAAGCGCGAGCTCCGCGACGACGGCCACCACGCCTTCTCCGGCAACGGGGTCCCCCGCGACGAGGAGCTCGCCCGGCTCAAACGCGAGAACAAGCGGCTGCAAGAGGAGCTCTCGATCCTAAAAAAAGCCGTCGGTATCGTCAGCTCGCCCTCCCGCTGAGATACCGGATGATCGAGGAGGACCACGGCCGACGTTCGGTTCGAGCCATGTGCGCGGCGCTTGGCGTCTCGCCGAGCGGGTATTACGCCTGGCGCTCGCGCTCGGCGTCGCCCCGAGAGGTCGAGGACCGGCGTCTGACCGTCGAGGTCCGGGCCGTCCACCGCGAGAGCCGGGGGACATACGGCGCGCCCCGCGTCCACGCCGAGCTCCGCGCTCGCGGCGTCGCGTGCAGCAAGAAGCGCGTGGCACGGCTCATGCGCGAGGCCGGGGTGAGCGGGAAGGCTCCAGGCCGGCGCAAACGGACGATGGCGTCGGCCCCACTCGGGCCGGTCGCCGAGAACGTGCTCGGCCGGGCCTTCGAGCCCGAGGCCCCGGACCGGTCGTGGACCGCCGACATCACCCAGATCTGGACGGGCGAGGGCTGGCTCTACCTCGCCGTCGTCCTCGACCTCCACTCCCGCCGCGTCGTCGGCTGGGCCGCTCGCCCGTCGGCGTCTCGGGCGCTCGTCGTCGAGGCGCTCCAGAACGCGCTTCGGTCTCGTCGTGCGGCCACGGGCCTCGTCCTACACTCCGATCAGGGGTCGCAGTACACGAGCCACGAGTACCAGACGCTCCTGCGGCGTCACGGCATCGTCGCGTCGATGAGCCGCCGCGGCAACTGCCACGACAACGCGCCGACGGAGAGCTTCTTCGGGACGCTGAAGTCGGAGGCCGTCCACGGCCACCGCTTCGAGACGCAGACCGAGGCCCGGTCGGCGCTCTTCGACTACATCGAGACCTTCTACAACACCCGCCGACGGCACACGTCGCTCGGCTTCCTCACGCCGGTCGAACACGAAGACCGGCATCACCAACGGCAAGCGCTCGTGCTTGCTGCGTAACCTTAACCGGGCGTCCGCTACACCGGGTCAGGGTCAAGTTCAGCCTGTGAGCCCAGGGCTCACCTATTCGTCCTCCCCCGGCTGAGCAAAAATGGTCGCTGCAATCGACTCGAAGCCGTTCTGGATTTTGCGAAGGACCTCCAGGGTCTCTGGGGGCAGACCATCGGCCTTCGCGTCCTCGACTGAAGAGAGGATGATCTGGTACACCCCCCGCCATGCTGCGAGATCACGGCGCGCGCTAAGGAGCTGAGATCGGACGTAAGCCGAGGTCGACAGCCCCAACGCTGCGGCTGCCTGGTCGACACGGGCGCGCTCTTCCGGCTTGAATCGGAGGGTGAAGAGCGTGTCCCTGACCTCCTTCTCGGGTACGGGCTCTGGCGTGAGCCAGTCGATAGGATTCTCCTCGGTAGGCCGGTCGTCCTCGGAGTTGTCAGGGGACCCGCTCGGGGTGGGGTTGTTCATGTCGGAACTCAAGAGCGGTCTGGCCATCCGTAGGGAGCGAAAATATACCCGGCTTTAGGAACTGATCTCCAAGGGTGCATGCGACTGAGTGGGGTCAAGTGCTTAGCGATGCGGAGGGTCTAGCGCTGGGCGTCTATCGGTACAACTAGTTGGCGTGGAGAAACGGGGCAACCCAGAGGCAGAGCGCCGGCCTCACTCGTCGGCGTCCATGTGGAACTCCTCGACGGTCCACGTCGCCAGCTGCCCAACGTCGGCGCCGAGCCCTTCGGCTAGAGCCCAGAGAACGAGCAGGGATGGGTTCCGCCGTCCTCGCTCGATCCCGCTCACGTAGGTCGGATGGAGCCCAGATCTCTCGGCCAGAGTCTCTTGCGTGAGTCTCAGCCGCTCGCGCTCGCGGCGCACCGCTCGACCGAGCGCTGCAGGCGGCGAGAGGTGAGAGTCAAAAGGTATCTGGGTCGGGGTGGCCATCGTTCCCAAAAACGGCCGGCCCGAGAGGGGCAAACATAGACGATCAGTCATCACCCCGGTGTTTCGCGCGCCCTTGGCGTACTTCCTTAGATGTCTTACATTGGCGTCTTACGCTGAGGGTCGCCCTCTTTTGCTTCGTAAGAGTAGGCCGCACGTTCCGCGCCACACGGCCGGCGTAGTTTCCTAAACGAACGTAGGCCGCCCTGAGCGAGGGCGGCCTACGAAGATCATCCGTACTGAGTACCCAGTGGCACCCAAGAACAGACTCTGGCGAGTCCATGATACGATACCCCAGGCTGGGGTTTCAAGCATGACTGGCGGTGTGGTGGGTACTCGGTCCCCCAATCAACCCGATGGCCGACTTCCAATCCCCAGGCGATGACCGCCCTACCGACACCGAGCCGGGCCGTCGCCGTGCGCCCCGCCCAGAGACCCGTGCGGCAAAGACGCGCCGGCTCAACAGAGCCCGCCGACTGGAACTGATCTACAGCCAGGACGCGCACGAGGCTGGGGCGTTCGGGATGAGCCCGTCGATATTCGTCCAGGCCATGCTCCCCCACTCGGAGGTCGTCGCCCGCGACGAGGAAGGGTCCCCGGTCGTAGACCGGAACGGAGACCCGGTCCTCGCCTCCCACTACCAGGCCAAGAACGGCGACTTCACCCTGACGGTCCGGGCCGGCATCGGGGCCAGCGGGCGCTCAGTCGGAGTCCCATACGGAGGCCGAGCCAGGCTGCTCCTGACCTATTTCTGCTCGGAGGCCCGACGCCGTTATGGGCTGTACGCCGATCAGGCTGCCACGCCCGGGACCATCGACCCGAAGGCGTTCGCACGGGCGCGGCACATCGAGATTGGGGACACCCTCGCCGCGTTCATGCGCGAACTCGACATCGCACCGACAGGAGGGTCAACCGGGTCCATAGCCAACCTCAAGGACCAACTGAGGCGGCTCGCCACGTGCGTGATCTCGTTCGAGTGGGACCGCCAGACGGTCCGGGGAGTGCGCCCCCTCCGTGACCTGAAGGGAGAGCACGTCCTGATCGTCCAGCGCTACCACTTGTGGGACGCTCCCCCTCTGGTCGGACCTGACGGCCAGGAGCTCGTCGAGGGGGCATCTGGCGGCTCGCTGGTGCTCCAGGAAGAGTTCCTGCGACAGATCCTCCTCTCGTCGTTCCCAGTGGACTGGCGGAAGCTCCAGTACCTCCGGGCGCACCCGCTCGCGCTCGACCTCTACCTCTGGTGCACGTACAACGCCGAGCGGCTGCGGCGGCATGGGCGAACGCAGAAGGCCGTTTCGTGGCGGTCGCTCCACGCCCAGCTCGGGTCCCACTACTTCGAGTCGGACCGGGGGATGAAGGACTTCGCGTACCGGGCGAAAAAGGCCCTCCAAAAGGTCCGGGAGTGCTGGCCGGAGCTGGAGTACGAGACGCCACGTGGGCGACTGGTGCTCCATACGTCCACGCCCGATGTCCCGTCCCGGTGAGGGACGGAGGGGCCGCCGCGCAGCAGGATGACAGAATGGCGGCCTGGGCAAGAGACCGTGGATTAGAGGCCGTATGGGGCGACTGTCCACGCATAAAGTGTCGACCTGGCTGCGCATAAAGTGTCGACCTTCGCGCGCGCCGCGCATAAAGTGTCGACCATCCTATAGAGATACTGACACGCCCACCGCGCATAAAGTGTCGACCATCCTATACTGTTCGTGCTGCGTGTCGCGCATAAAGTGTCGACCATCCTATAACCCTTCCTTTAGATCTCCTGTAACTAGGGCGACCTCGAATGTGGATAACGCACGACCGGCTGCGCCGGTCGTCAGGTCTGTCGGGGATGGGTGGGGGTGCAATAATGGACCCCACCGAAAGACGCCAGAGTCGGGACTGGAGAGGACCGGCACCGGCAACACGCCCGCCACATCGGGGCCGACCACCACCGGACCCTCAGCGAAACGCGCACCAGTGAAGGGCGACCGGGCAGAGTTCGTGCCAGGTCCACCGACGGCGCTCCGATCCAGACCGAGGCCGACAGGATCTTATCCCGGACTGACCGCACGCTGGACCACCCACCAGAGACGAGCCGCGCCGAGATGGAGCGCCGGCGCCGTGGAGGCCCCGTAGGCGCCCGCCGCCGGCGCAGACGTCAGGGCGTCGACCAGAGGGCCGACGCGCAGCACGCGGCGCGCTGGGGGCATCAGGCGACCATCGGAGGGTCCCGGTCAGGCTCAGGATCTCCGGCTGGGTGAGCACTCCTACGAGATTCCTTCCCTCGCTGCAACTGCCACCGGTGTCGGGCCGTGCCGAGTGACGGCCGGGCCGCGCCGCCAACGCCCGCGTGAGCCGCTAGCGGTCTGCGTGCCCGTCCGCTGGCCTGCCCAGTGCAGGACCCAGCCTGCGGGTCCTGAGGGCGCCCTCCAACTCGGCCGTCGCTTGGGCGTGGGCCGTGCGGTAGCGCGTGGCCAGTTCCGCCGGGTCGAGTGCCTGCCCGTCGCGTCGGAGGACTTCGTAGTGCAGGTGAGGGCCGGTGACGATGCCCGTCGCGCCGACGAACCCGACGACCTGCCCGCGCTGGACCTCGCCGCCGATGCGGAGCGACGGCATGAAGCGGCTCAGGTGCGCGTAGCGCGTCGTGAGCCCGGACGCCGGGTGGTAGACCTCGACGCGCAGACCGTACCCGCCAGCGGTGCCGGCCGCGACCACGACGCCGCTAGCGGTCGCGCGCACGGGGGCGCCGCGCCTGGCCGCCAGGTCGATGCCGGCGTGGTGGCGTGCCCCGCCCCAGACCGGGTGCCGGCGGAGACCGAAGCCGCTGGAGACTGGCCCCGCCGTCGGCGGGGCCACTGGCACGCCGACGCGGTCCGCCCAGGTGCCGACCGTGGGCACTGCGACGGAGCCCCAGGCCCGTCTCTGCCGTCCGGCCGTCGGAGCGAGAGCCGACGCTGAGTCACCGGCGCCGGCACGAGCCACACGCGCCACGCGGTCGATCTCCTCTTTGGAGTGGGCCAGGAACGGCGAGCCGATCACCAGGACGACTACGGTGAGCCCGACGATGTGCCAACTGCCGAAGCGGCCTGGGGAGCGGACGGGGCGTGACGCGCCCATTAGCGCGTCGTCTGGGCGAACTCCCGCTCGCGGCGCGAGACGCACCGCCTCCGCCTTGTCCTCGGGGAGCGACGTCCAGTCCGCGACCCCGAGGGCGGCGCGTCGGAGGGTCGCCGTGAGCCAGCCGCCGGGGGCCGGCTGTGCTGGTTTTGAGTTCGGAACCGGCCGGGGGGGCAGTTTAGACATGGTCGGGTTACACATCTTGACTCACTTTAACTCATTCTAACACACCATCACTCACTACCGACGTACTCGCGGACCCACTGATTGACGACCCAGGTGAGGCTCCGCCCGTCGGCGTCCACTTTGGCTCGGAACTGGTCGTAGAGGTCGGCGGGGACGTTGACGTTGAGCCGGCGTGTTTCGGGCTCGCCAGCAGCGGCGGCCAGCGTCGCGGCGGCGGCGGGGTGGGCCGGTGCGGTCTCGCGCCCCTTCTTTTGGAGGGAGGCCTTGAGAGATCCGGGCTTGCTCATGGGTTCGGGTCTGGGGTGGGAGCTAGGACGTGGCGTGCGGGAGGACCGCGAGCGCTTCGAGCACTTCGTCGGTGATCGCCTGGACCTCGGCGGCCGCCTTCCCGCCCGGCTCGTAGTCGAGGACCGCCAGGCCCCGGGCCATCGCGTGGGCGTAGGCCTGTCGCTGGGACGTCCGGCCGTCGAGGACGGGGAGGTCGTAGTCGACCAGGGCCTCGGTCATCTCGGCGGCCATGATCGTACCAGCCACCTGCTGCGAGATGACGAAGGCCGCCGGCGTGGCCGAGCGGTGGACGGCGGCCACCAGGTCGGCCACGCCCCAGAGGTCGGCCGGGGACGGGCGGACGGGGATCAGGACGAGGTCAGCGGCGCGGACGGCGGCGCCGGTCAGGCGCTCGACCTTGGCCGACCCGTCCATCACGACGAACTCGAACCCGGCCGCGAGTTGGTCGAGGTCGCCGAGCGTCTTCGCGTCGAGGATCTGGACGACGGGCGGCAGACCCGTCCCCTCGGGCTCCTGGTTCTTCCAATCGAGCGTCGTCCCTTGGGGATCGAGGTCCACGACGAGGACGGAGCGGCGGGCGTGCTGGAGCGCGCGGGCGAGGTTGGTGGCGAGCGTGGACTTGCCCGAGCCGCCCTTGGGGTTGAGCACGGCGATTGTGAGGCCCATAGGGAGTAAGGATGAGTAAGGGTGAGTTTGAGTAAGTATACACCATATGGCACCTGGATACACCAACCCCGCCTCACTAAATCACGCCCAGTCAGTCGTGGGAGTCCGTCGATGGGAAGGGCCGGCCCGTCAGGCGCTCGAAATGCCTACGCGGATCGTCGGCGTGCTCGACCAGGTGGCGAACCCGGGCCTCGATGGTCCGGGCGAGTGCAGCGGCCTCGGGGTCGGCCAGGATCAGGCGCCAGCGGGCGGCGAGCTCGGTGGGATCGGAGAACCCGAAGAGCCGTGAGACCACGACGACGGAGACCTGGTCGTGCGTGAACGTCGGCATGGTTCGAGCGCGGGAGCGTATGGGGTTAGACCCTCCACAGGTCATGGTCTAACCCCTCGGGTCGAGGCTCTGCGCCGGGGCAATGATCCAGAGAGAGCGAACGGGGCATCCACATTCGGCCCGCCCGTTGCCGGCGGACGTGCTCGCGGCGCCCGTATGGCTACAGGAGCTGCCGATGCCTGCCCGCTCCGCTCCTACCCCATCCCGCCGTGCGCTCCTCGTGCTCCTCGTGGCCGCCGCGGCCTCTGGGGCCGGCCCAGGTTGTACGGAGTGGGCCGGTGCGCTGGCGACATCCAGCGCACCCACTGACGGAGCCCTAGAGCCGAGGTCCGCGAACGACCATCCCCACCGTCCGCGGTGGCTGTATGGGCCGGCGGACGACGGCAAGCTCCTCGACTGAGACGAGGACAGCCCTCTGGGCTGGCGTGAGGTCCAGGACGGGGGCAGACCAGAAGGTCGGGCCTGCTCCACCGGCGTCAAGGGACGCTCCCGCCCCGGCGGCCCTCCTCCGAGGCGAAGAAGGGCCGCCGGGGCTCCCGCTCCGTGCTCGCCGTGCTCCTTGCGGGGAGAGCCGTCGACGGCCCACCCCTCCAGTCCGCGCGGCTTCGCGCGGCCCCGGCCTTCGGCCTTTGACTCCGGCCCCGCCGGCCTGAATGCGGCAAGTATGCCCCCCCGACCTTAAGATTCCCCGTTCCGGTGAGGGTGGCCCGAACGTCCTGCGCTCCGTGGCCACGGTCGAGACCAGCCCAGGTAGCAGACGGGCACACGAGGCGCCCCGCCCCGCGCGCCCGCTGGCGGCGCGGCCCGGCCGTCACTCGGCACGACCCGACACCGGCGGCAGTTGCGGCTAGGGAGAAGAGGGGTCGAGCTGGTAGAGCGGGCCGGACACGCGGGTATCCCCGTACTGCTCGATGATCTGGATGCGGAGGGCCGTCAGCGACAGGGCCGGCTTGTTGAGAGCGTTAGAGAGCGCGGGCTGAGAGACGCCGAGGGCGCTGGACATCTCGCGCTGAGTCAATCCAGAGGCTTCCCAGACGGCGCGGGCGCGGGCCTGGAGCTCTGACTCGGGGATGAGGGCGGGCATCATGCGAGGATGATAACTGATATGGTTACGAAGGTTCTGTGGAGAGTGTCTGGGAGGGAGTGGACCACTAGCGTTTATAATCATATTGATTATATTGAAGTCATCACCACACGCCGCCCCGGCGCCCCTCCGATGCCCCAATCCCTCCGCTCCCAGCTCGCCAACTCCGCCCGCTCTCACTCGATGAGCCAGGCCCACGCCGCCGCCCGTGCGATCCGCGCCGAGTACCCCCGAGAGACCTACGCCGCGTGCTTGCGCGTCGCGCTCCGCGAGGTGGCCGCCCGCGTGCCGCGTTGCTCCCACCGCGAGCTGTGCCGCCAGGCCGCCGCATGGGCCGCGTGCGCGCGGGCGACGGGCGCCCGGTTCGACGCGGAGAAGAAGGCGGCCGATGCCGTCCGGTTCTCGGCCGACTGCAACCTCGCATCCCTTGCGATCCCGTCCAAGCTCATCGGGACGGCGAGCTACCAGGACGCCGCCGCCGCCGTGGCCGCGCGGCTCGACGCTCAGGACAGGTGGCACGTGTGCCAGCGCGACCGCGCCGTCGTGTTCGGCCTCGGCCTCCGATTGGGCCAGATCCAGCCCAAGCACGCGCGGACCTGGCTCCCCGCGCTCGACACGCCCGAGGCGGTGCGCGTGGCCGTGATCGCGGTAACGGGCGGAGAGCCCATCGTGAGCCGTAGCGGTCGCCTGCTGCGCAAGACGCGAGGCGTGAACGTCGCCGTCGAGGTGGGCGCCGCCGCGCTCGGGTGGGCCGCCGCCCAGCGGACGGCCACGAGCCCGGAAACGGCCGCCGAGCTACAGGCGCTCCTGGCCGACTTGTTCTAGCCGGCCCGCTGGCCCCCCTCTCCCAGACGGGGAGGGGAGCCGGTCGGGCTCTACGCGTCCCGATCCGATGACCCGACCGCTCCCCGCTCTCGCGCCGATCACGGCACGCCCAGCCCTCGACGTGGGCCGCCCCTACGGTTCTCCCTTCGCCCCGCTCCGCCGCCAGCGGCAGACCCTCCCCACCATGCCCAAGACTCCCCGCACCCGCACGAAGCCCACCCGTGAGCAGACCGAGCAGGCGCAGCAGCGCCGAGACGAGGCCGCCGCGACCCTCGCCGCCGGCGTCGAGCACGTCGCCCAGGACCCCGAGGCGCTGGCGGCTTACCTGGAGTTCCGGGCCAACTTCCGCTCGTACTCCTACCGCAACGCCCTTTTCCTGAGCGCACAGGCGCGCACGCGCGGCGCCTCCGCCCGCCACTTCATGGGCTTCCGCGCGTGGCAGGCGCACGCCCGCCAGGTCCAGAGGGGCCAGCGTGGGTACAAGGTGTTCGCGCCGACGCTCCGCAAGCTCACCGCCGAGGAGTGCGCCGCCCGTGGCCGCGATGGCGAAGTCTCTTCGCCAGAGGGCGCCCGGACCGTGTCCGGGTTCCGACTGGCGACCGTCTTTGACATCGACCAAACCGAGGCCATCGAGGGCCAGGAGGCCGAGGCGCTGGTCTACGTCTCTCCGATCCCGGAGCTGACCGGCGACGACTTCGAGCACGTAGCCGCCGACCTGATGGCCGTGGCCCAGGCCATCGGCTACACCGTCGGGACCTACGCCGCCCACGTCCGCGCCGCTGGCGGCGTCTGCGACGCGGCTCGCCGCGAGATCGGGGTGAAGGAGGGGCCGGCCAACCGCCGCGCGTCCACGCTCGCCCACGAGGTCGTCCACGCGCTGGCCCACGACGGCGCCCAGGCCGGGGGGACCGGCAAGGCCGCACGCGAGATCCAGGCCGAGGGCGCCGCCTACCTCGCCTGCTACGTGCTCGGGCTCGACACGTCGACGGCTTCGCTCCCCTACCTCCGCTCGTGGGCAACAGGCGACACGCCCGAGGAGCGCACCGCGTCGGTTCAGGACCAGCTCGGGGCCATCGACGCGCTCGGCTGGCGTCTGGTGGAACTGGTGGAGGCCCACCGCTCCGGGACGCTGACGGCCGACGTCGTGCGCGGCGCCGTCGCCGCCTCGGTCGCCGACGCCGACGGAGCCCAGCGCACGACCCACGCCGACCGGCCCCCGGTCCCGTCCCGCTGACGGCCCGCCCGGCGCCGGGCACCCCGTCCCGCTCCGCCACCGCCGGCAACGGCGAGACCTCCCCCACCATGGACAGCACCCCCCGCCAGCCCACCACGGACCCGACCACCGCGGAGGCCCGAGCCCGCTTCGACCTCGGCCGACTGGTGGCCACGCTGGGAGCCCTGGAGATCGCCCGCGCCCACGTCCTCGACGTGGTGGCCCTCGTCCACCGCCACCACGCCGGCGACTGGGGCACCGTCTGCGCCGACGACGCGCTGGCCAACGACCGAGCCCTGGTGGACGGCGCGCGGGTCCTCTCGGCGTACGACACGCCCGGCGGCGAACTGTGGATCATCACCGAGGCCGACCGCTCGGCCACGACGGTCCTTCTCCCCTCCGAATACTGAGCCGGTCGGTGGGCCGGACGCAAAGCGTCCAGCCTGCTCCGCCCACACCCGAGATTGCCAGATCCGGGATCCCGGCGCGGCTCCCGGATCTTCCCACTCCCGACCCGATCCCCATGCCCAGCACCCTCTACGTCACCGGCGATCCCTACGACCGCGTCCTCATCGAGCGCCTCGTAGCCCTGCTCCGCGAGCGCTCGTGCCGCTCCATCCACGCGGCCACGCTCGCGCTAGAGGAGGAGGGCATCGAGTATGACGGGGTGTACGAGAACGAGATCTACGTCGACTCCGACACGTGGATCTCGCTCCTGTCCGACAGCGCGGTGACCTCGCTTCGCGCGAGCCTCCACCCCTTCCCCGTCCACCCGGTCACCTCCTCTGAGGAGCCCACCCCGTAGCCCCATGCCCCAGCTCTGTCTCATCTGCCGCACGCGCACCCGCAACGCGCTGCGCGACCTCGGCTCGGCCGAGGGCCAACTCGACCACGTCGGGCGGTCGCTCCCTCACCTCGACGGCCCCGACGCCGACCACGCCCGGGTCATCCACGCGCGCGCCGTCGGTCTCGTCGCGGAGCTCTCGGCCTCGCTCACCGAGCTCGGTGAGCGCTTCGGGCGCGAGCAGCCGGCCGTATCGTCGGATGACCCCTAACACCGATCCTATGACTCCCGACTCCCGACGCACGCTGCCCGTAGAGCCCGCGTGTCCCTCGATCCCCGATACTCTCCCACTCTCGGCCGTCCGCGTGCTCGACCGGCTCTGTGAGCCGTCGGCGCCGCCGAGGTTCACCGCGGTCGACGTGCTGGACCTGCTGGGCTCAGACGAGGCCGCAACGCTGACGGTGGCCGAGGTGCTCGACGTGCTCCTCGCCCACGAGTTGGTAAGCTCGGCCGGCGAGGTCGGCGGCCGGGCGGTCTACGTGGTCCACCCCGAGGACCGGCCGTTCTGAGTTCGCGAGCGGACAGCGGAGGCGGGGCGCTCGCGACCGGGGCGTTTGAGACGAGGCCACCTCGCCTTTCTCGGATCGCCTGGGTAAGTTTCTGTTCCCTTTCCGCCGCCCGATGACCCGTCCTTTCGCTACGCTCGCCGGCCTCCTCGTCGCCCTCTCCGCCCAGGCCGCGCTCGCCCAGCCGGCCGACCTCTTCATCTCCGAGTACGTCGAGGGGTCCAGTTTCAACAAGGCGCTCGAGCTCTACAACCCGACCGGCACGGCCGTCGACCTCGGTGGCTATACGCTCGAGCTCTACTCCAACGGCAGCCCGACCCCCACCCGCTCGGTGACCCTCTCGGGCACACTGGCCCCGGGCGCCGTCTTCGTCGTCGCCCACCCCTCGGCCGATGCGGCCATCCTGGCCGTCGCGGGTCTCACCGACGGCGGCGTGATCAACTTCAACGGCGACGACGCCGTGGTCTTGAGCCGCGCCAGCGGCGGCGGCGCCGTCGACGTCATCGGCCAGGTCGGCGTCGACCCCGGCTCGGCCTGGGGCAGTGGGCTGACCTCGACGGCCAACCACACGCTCCGCCGCAAGCCGGCCGCGTGCTCGGGCGACACCGACCCCGGCGACCCCTTCGACCCGGCCGTGCTCTACGACGGCTACGAGCAGGACACGTTCGGCGGGCTCGGCGCCCACACGGCGTCGTGCGACGGCGGCCCAGTCAACGCCCCGCCCACGTTCACGGCCACGCTCGCCGACCAGGCCGTGGCCGTCGGCCAGGACCTCCGGTTCGACTACGACGCCTCCGACCCCGACGGCGACCCCCTCACGTTCTCGCTCGTCGCCGGCCCGCCCGGCGCCACGCTCGACCCGGCCACGGGCCTGTTCGCCTGGACGCCGACCGCCGCCGACGCCGGCGAGGCCTACGCCGTCACCGTGACGGTCTCCGACGGCTCGGCCGGGGCCACGACCTCGGCCACGCTCACGGTCCCCGGCGCGTCCTCGGTCACGGAGGGCGTGTTCTTCTCCGAGTACGTCGAGGGCAGCTCGAACAACAAGGCCGTCGAGATCTACAACGCCACCGCCGAGCCCATCGGGCTCGGGAGCTACGAGCTCCAGCTCTACTTCAACGGGGGCACGTCGCCGGCCACGATCGCGCTCTCGGGCACGCTCGACCCCGGCGACGTCTACGTCGTCGCCCACTCCGCGGCCGACCCGGCCGTGCTCGCCGTGGCCGACCTGACCACGGGCGCGCTGACCTTCAACGGCGACGACGCGGTGGCCCTCACCAACGGCGCGGGCGTGCTCGACGTCGTCGGCCAGATCGGCGTCGACCCCGGCGTGGCGTGGTGGGGCACCGGCCTGACCTCGACGGCCAACCACACGCTCCGGCGCCGGCCGTCGGTCTGCACCGGGGACCCCGACGGCTCCGACCCCTTCGACCCGGCGGGCGAGTTCGACGGGTTCGAGCAGGACACGTTCGACGGGCTCGGCGCCCACACGGCGTCGTGCGGGACGGGCGGCGGCGGCCGGTTCTCCAACGTGCTCACGAGCACGCTCGTCGACGCCGGCCAGGCGGTGGCCGTCGACTACGACGCGGTGGGGGAGGGGGCCGGCGTGGTCTACTCGCTCGTCGACGGGCCGGACGGGGCGACCATCGACCCGACGTCGGGCCTCTTCGACTGGACGCCGACCACGACCGGCGTCTACCCCGTCACCGTCGTCGCCTCCGGCGGCGGCGCCGGCGCCGACACCACGCGGGCCGTCGTCGGCGTCCGCGGCACGCTGTTCCCCGGCCAGACCGGCGCCGAGCTCCGCGCCTCGGTCCGCGCCGCCTACGCGCCGGCCCAGACGTTGGGCTACGGACCCGCCCGCGACGTGATGTACGGACAGATCGACCGCGAGGACGACGGGACCGTGGTCGGCGTCTACACCGGGTTCTCGGTCTTCCTGCCGGACGGCGTCGACCCGAGCAGCTACCTGGCCGACAACGGGATCAACGCCGAGCACACGTGGCCGCAGTCCCGGGGCGCGGCCGACGAGCCGGGCCGCTCGGACATCCACAACCTCTTCCCGGCCAAGGACAACGTGAACTCGGCCCGGTCCAACAAGCCGCTCGCCGAGATCCCCGACGCCCAGACCCAGGCGTGGTACCGCCTCGACGAGTCCCAATCGGCCATCCCGACCGACGACATCGACGCCTGGAGCGAGTCGGCCGGCTCCACGTTCGAGCCGCGCGAGGTCCACAAGGGGAACGCGGCCCGGGCCGCCCTCTACTTCTACGCCATCTACGAGTCGGTCTCCGACGCGGCGTTCCTGGCCGCCCAGCGCGACGCGTTCGTCGACTGGGTGGCCCTCGACCCCGCCGACGGCGACGAGGTCGAGCGGACGTACGAGATCTCGCGCTTCCAAGGGAACGTCAACCCGTTCCTGTTGGACGAGTCGCTGGCGGCCCGTGTGGTCGAGGACTTGGACGCGCCGCCGTCGGCCGTCGTCGCGACCGTCGCCGAGGCGCGGGCGCTCCCCGACGGCACGGTGGTCACCGTCGCCGGCGTCGTGACGCGCGCCGAGGGCCGGCTCACGCGGCTCCAGGACGCGACGGCCGGCATCGCCGTCTTCCAGGGCTTCGGGAGCTTCCGCGACGCCGTGGACGCGGGCGAGGTGGCCCCGGGCGACTCGCTCCGGGTCACCGGCACGCTCACGAGCTTCAACGGGCTCCGCCAACTCACGCCCGCCGGCCCGTCGCCGACGTTCGCCGTGCTCTCGCGCGGCAACACGCTCCCGGCGCCGGCCCGGCTGACGCTCGCCGAGCTCGCCGCCGGCGGCGAGGCCTACGAGAGCGAGCTCGTGCTGGTGAACGGGCTGACGGTCCAGACGACGGACCAGACGTTCCAGCCCGACACGTCCTACCCCGTCACCGACGGCACGGCCACGGCCGTCCTCCGCACGCCGGGCGCGGACGACGGGCTCCTGGACGGCGAGCCGGTGCCCGGGGGGCCGGTCACGTTCGTCGGCGTGGTCGGCGAGTTCCGGGGGGCCTACCAGCTCGTCCCGGTCCAAGCCACCGACCTCCAGCGCTTGCTCGCCTGCTCGGTGTCCGCGCCGCTCTCGTTCGACTTCGACGGCGACGGGTCGCCCACGACCGTCGCGGCCGACGACTTCGACGCGGCCGGGGCCGACGCCAGGTTCGGCGAGTTCGCCGGCGTGCGGAACGAGTCCGCCGGCGGCACCGCTGGCAGCGGCGCCGCCACGGCCGTCGACCTCTCGGCGTGCTCGTTCGTCGCCTTCGACCCGTTCACCGAGCGCGTGACGTACGCGGCGGCCACCGCCGGGACGGTGGCCCAGGGGAGCGCCTACGTCCTCGCGACCCGGAACGGCGACCAGGCCTTCGGCCGGGCCGGCGTGCTCCCCGACGGCCCCGGCGCCTTCGCGCTCGTCGAGGGCACGGCGGCCGCCGGCGAGAGCGTGACGTCGCTCTCCGGCCGGGTCGTGGCCGCCGTGGTCTACGGCCGCGACCGGTCGGTGTTCGGGTCGGTCGGCGGCGGGGCGACCGCGGCCGAGGCCCTGGCCCGGGCGCTGGAGGCGGCGGGCGGGGCGGTGGCCGGCGAGGAGGACGGCGAGGTGGAGATGGCGCTCGTCGCGGCGCCGAACCCGGTCTCGGGCGAGGGCTCGGTGTCGTTCGGGCTGGCCACGTCCGGCGACGTGGCGGTGACGGTGTACGACGCGCTGGGCCGCCAGGTGGCCGTCCTGGCCTCGGGCGCGTACGGACCCGGCCGGCACACGGTGCCGCTGGGGGCCTCGGCGCTCCCGACCGGCGTCTACGTCGTCCGCGTGGTGGCCGGCGGCGAGGCACGGACGACGCGCGTGACGGTGGTCCGGTAGCGGGGTCCGGGAGCGGCCGGCCGCTGGGCGCCCGACCTCGGGCGCCCGGCGGCCCCGGCCGTCGGCTCCTCCCGGCGCCGCTACGACTCGGCGCGAGGTCGAGGCCGTGCCAGGGGACGGCCGCCTGGGCGGCCATTAAGCTCGGTTATCGAGACTGATCTGACCCCGGTCTGACGGACACGGAGTTAAGGGTTTACTCTCAACCCACGACCCCGTACCCATGCCCGCCTCCCGACGCCAGTTCACGCCCGAATACAAGCGCGAGGCCGTCCGCCTCGCCGACGACCTCGGCAACGCCACCCAGGCCGCCCGCGACCTCGGCATCAGCGCCAACATGATCCACCGGTGGCGTCGCCAGATCCGCGAGGACGGAGCGCGGGCGTTCCCTGGCAATGGGAGCCCCCGCGACGAGGAGCTCGCCCGGCTCAAACGAGAGCTGCGGCAGGCGAAGGAGCAGGTGGCGATCCTAAAAAAAGCCGTCGGTATCGTCAGCTCCCCCTCGCTGTGAGATACCGGATGATCGAGGAGGGACACAGCCGACGCTCGGTGCGGGCGATGTGCGAAGCGCTCGGCGTCGCGCCGAGCGCGTACTACGCCTGGCGCTCGCGGCCCGAGAGCGAGCGGGCGCGGGCCGACCGGCGCCTGCTCGTCGAGATCCGGGCGGTGCACCGCGAGAGCCGCCAGACCTACGGCGCGCTCCGGGTCCACGCTGAGCTACGTGCCCGTGGCATCGGCTGCGGCAAGAACCGCGTGGCCCGGCTCATGCGCGAGCACGACGTCCGCGCTCGGCACCCGAAGCGGCGTCCGCCTACCGCGACGCTTTCGACACCGCTGACGCCGGTCGCGGGCAACGTGCTCGACCGGGCCTTCGAGCCCGACGCGCCGGACCGGGTGTGGGCCGCCGACATGACCTACATCGCGACCGACGAGGGCTGGCTCTACCTCTCGGTCGTGCTCGACCTGTACTCGCGGCGCGTGGTCGGCTGGTCCGCGCAGCCGTCGCTCTCGCGCTCCGGCCCCCTCGACGCGCTCGCGTCGGCCGTCCGTAACCGACGCCCGGCCGCAGGCCTGGTCGCCCACTCGGATCAGGGCTCGCAGTACACCTCCGACGACTACCGGGCGCTCCTGCGCCGCCACGACTTGATCGCGTCGATGAGCCGCCGGGGCAACTGCCATGACAACGCGCCCGCCGAGAGCTTCTTCGCGTCGCTGAAATCGGACCTGCGAGGTCAGCGCTTCGCCTCGCACGCCGAGGCCCGCGCCGCACTCTTCGACTACATCGAGACCTTCTACAACCGCCGCCGCCGGCACTCGTCGTTGGGCTACCGGACGCCCGACGAGTACGAGCAGCATCACCACTCTCGGCAGTCCGAACTTCTGGCTGCCTGACCTTAACCGAGTGTCCGTCCCAGCGGGGTCAGATCACTCTCTACCCAGGACAGGTCACCTCGCGCTCGGCCGCACTCTGCTGCCGTCTCTAGTGGAGGGGGAGAGTCAACGCCCATGCCGCCTGGTGAATCCCCTCCCCGAGCTCATTAACGCTTTGGACAGTAGGACACCCCTCCAGATCGGCGACGAACTGGACGCCGCTCACGTTCGGTGGAAGGCTCGGGCTGACCGCCGGCACGTCCTCGGCACGGAGGAAGAGGAGCGACGACCGGGCAACCTCCTCATCGAACCTCTCCCGCAGCGCTCGGCGGAGCGATCCACCCAAGCTCTGGGCCACCACGTGATCGACGCGGAGCAGAAGATCAACGTCGCCCGCGAGAAGCGAGCGGACGCGGTCGAGCAGCGTACCGAGCGATAGCCCGCCGGCGGCCCGCACGACGCGCGCGGACACGACAAGCACCCGCACGTCGGCCTCGGGCCTCACCTGCTCCAGGCTGAAGTGGTGCCGCCGCGTCTCGCCGCTCGTGCTCTTGACCTCGACCCGCTCGGCCCCGTTGTTGAAGTCGAAGCGGTCCTCTGGCTCCACGTGCCAAGCCCGCGCGAGCGCTACTGGATCGAGCGACAAGGCGATAACGAGGAGTTCCGCGAACAGCGCCTGGGCCGACTGGCGCGGTGGAGCCTGGAGCGCCTGGAAGAGCTCTGCCAGCCGCCGCACGGCCCCCGCCGCGTCGCGCCGCGTCGGCCCCGGCCCGACGGCCTCGACGATGGGGTGCAGAACCCGGAGAAAGTGCTCGCCGAGCTCAGGGCTCGTGCACCGGACGACCGTGAACGTCCCGGTCTCCTCCGCCCCGTCTGGGGCAACGACGCGGCAGACCACGTCGTGCTGCACGGTCAGGTGCTCCAGCACGAGCGGCGGCGGGGGCGCGCTGTCGCTCGGCCTTACCGACACGAGTAGCACGGGGCCGCCGCTCGCCGCCCGCGCAATCCGGTGCGGGAGTCCGGGTAGAGGCGCCGCCGAGAGACGGTCCTCCGCCTTGCCCGGCTGGAGTGAGCGGTAGAGCGCGAGAAGCTCGGCCGGACTCACTGTCGGCCGCCGCCGTTCGCAGCCTGTACGACCCAGTCCTGCGCCATCTCTTGTGGCACCCACACGGCCACGATAGGAACGTCCTCCCGGAGCACGTCGCCTTCCGAGACGTTGCCGTCGTAGACGTCGAGGCGGTGAAGCTGGATCGTCACGCCCCCTTCGGCCCTGATCTTCCGGTCGCCGGGGTACACCTTGTCCCGCCCCTCGACGGGGTAGGCCCCCGCGAAGAGGTTGATGATCTCGCCCTTGTCGTCGGTGCCCCGCTGGGTGCTCACGTCGGGCCGCATCTGGTAGACCGTGCAAGTCGCTTCAGGGTGCGCCTCCACATGCTGCTCCAGGCGAAGCTGGAGCGCTGTAAAGGGCGGCGAGTCGGTGGCTGAGGGGAAGCGGAGGCCAGCGAGAAGCTCCGACAGCACCCGCCTCACCGGAACGCCGCGCGCGACCAGGTGACGGTGCGAGGGCAGCCGCTCTAGCCGGCCCTCGTCTGGCTCAAGCTGGAGCCCGTCGAGGAAGCTGTCTACGACGTCGCGGTTGTCCGCGACGGCGTCCTCCACGTCATGCGGCGCTTTCATGTTGAGCCAGCCGCTGAACCGGATGCGCCCGTAGCTCAGGTCAAGCACAGCCTGTCGGGTAGGTCGGAGATTCCGGTCGAGGATGAACGCTCGCTTCCACTCCCGCAGGGGCCGGCCCGTCTCGCGGTGGCTCCGGAGCGACTCCCGCACACTCTCCTCGTGCTCGAGGTAGCGGCGGTACGCACGCTCCCCAGCAGCGGAGAGGTAGACGCGGCAGTAGCCGATGTAGTCGGCCTTGTAGCCAAACCATCGGGCGCGCTGCTGGAAGGTGTCGGCGTTGCCTACACCGAGCCCGCGAGGCATATAGGCGACAGTCAGCCCCTCAACGGTGAACCCCCGGTCCAGCGCCTGCCCGCCGACCAGGATGTGCGCAAAGTGGTTGTGCCAGTCAGGCACGGGGGTCTTCCCATCTCGCGCGTTCATCTCCCACACCCGCGTCTTCTTGATGGAGCGGGGAAGTTGGCGGACGAGGTCGTCAAATGGCGGCAGATCGTCCACGGTACCCGCGAGGTCGTCGTAGGCCCCACGGAAGAGCGCTAGCTCGGCCTCGCGGTCGCGGTCCGTCTGCTTCCCCACCAGCACGTCCGCCCAGCGCTCCTTCACTCGGAGCACCCAGCGGTAGAACTCCTGGTGCACCAACGTCAGCCGGTCCGGGTGAACCATCATCGAGCGGTTCTCGAGGGACGGGTTGTTCTGCTGACGGAGCTCGGTCTCCCGGACGACGACGCCGAGAAAGAATACCCGCATCGCCTCCAGAAGGCTCGGGGGCGGACCGAGCAGCGGGTTGTTGTCAGAGAGGATGTCCTGGTGTGGGATCACTCTCACGAGTTCCCGGCCGCCCTCGAAGAACGTCCGCCCGCCCGTGTACGCCTCGCCCGGCGTCAGGACCTCGGCGAAGTCTGGCGAGAGCGCGTCGATGATGTTGATGAGCAACGGGGCCTGCGGCGTGGCCGTGTACTGGAGGTAGGTGTGGCGGGGCAGCAGCGCACGGATCTCCGCGATCCGCCGGTAGGTCGCGCTCTCCTCGCTCGTGTTGACGCGCGTGTTCAGGCTCGCCTGGTCGGCCTCGTCGTCGATGATGAGCGCCGGCGTGCTCTCCAGGACCGGCCCGAGCTCCCTCAGCAGGGCCACCACCCGGTCTAAGTGTGCCCCGTTCTTCATGACAGTGAGGAGCACCGCGCGGTGCTCGTCCTCGTGGACCTCGTCGTGGTCCCACTCCTCTAGCTGCGTCCTGACGGTGGCGTGCACCGCGCTGGAGGTGCTCAGCGAGTTGCTGTCGTAGTGCCCCCACGCCGAGAGATAGCTGAACGGTCCGAGATCGCTCTCCAGGCGCGCCCCCGACTGCTCAAACAGCGGCACCGAACTCCCCGCGATCACGACGACGAGCCGGTACCCGTTGTCACGTGCCATCGCTGCGACCGTCGTGAACGAGAGCGTCTTGCCGCTCTGCACGTAGCCGACCACCAGCCCCGTGCCCGCGCCCCACTCGTCGGGCGGCACGCAGCGGGAGAGCACGGCGGCGGACTCCGCCAGCACGCGCTCGCGGCCGTCGTCGTCAGGAACAGCCTTAGCCGCGCGCTCGGACTCGGCGCCGCGCGTCGGGCTCCAGCGCCCACCCGCCGTTGAGTCTAATTGGGCAACAAGCTCTACCTGTTCCCCGACGTTGTGTTTCGAATCTGCCATCAGGACATCAAATGCAGTATGGTGAGGTTGCGTTTATAGGGTCAGGACATCAATCGACAGCGCAGACGTGCTTTCGTGAGGACGGCAGACGCTGGAGCTTGCCCTCGCGCATGAGCAGCCCGAGGAGGCTATAGGAGAGGTAGTCCTTTGAGCCGCCGCCGTAGTCACTGCGGAGCCCAAGCACGCTCGCAGTGTCGGCGTTTGTGATCCCTCCCGCGTTCGCCTTCGCCAGTTCGAGCACAGCTTCTTTGAGCAGCGTGAGGCCGATCTGAGCCTTCTCGATGACCCCGGTTGGCACGGTGATCTTGAGCCGCCGGCTCGTAGACACGCCGCTCGGGATCACCGAGTTGGTGAGCAAACCCCCGGTGTCCTCGGTTCCAAACGCAGCGATTAGCTCGGCCTCTAGCCGGAGCGCCTGTCCCTCGGTTAGCTGGTCGAGCAGGATCGAGACGATGGGCTCGACTCCGTTCTCCACGATGGACCTGATCCGGTCGCCCTTCCTCGTCTCGTCCGGCCGCGCGACGTGGTCGAAGGCACGAGTGCCTGTGCCCTTGCCAACGTAGAACGGGGCCGCTGGGTTAGCGCGAGGGTCCTTCAGCGCGTAGACGTAGTAGCTGGAGAGGTTCAAGCGGAAGCGGCAAGATGCCGGGGATGCAATGGGGCTACTGTGGGCGCGACAGCGCGTGCCTCAGTAGCTCGTTCACGTTACGCCGGATGGTGCTCGCGCTCTCCACCCCGCTGTCGTAGGCCGCCTTCTCCGCCAGCGCCAATGCGACCGCCAGCCGGAGCAGAGGCTCGATGTCCTCTGCCTCGCTCCCGCCGAACCGCTCCATGAACGGGTGCGCCAGCGACATTCGCACGCCGACCTGGCGGACGTCTTCCTCCGCCTCGACGCCCTCTAGCACGCCGTCGGACACCTCGACCCACGACCCCACGGCGGGGTCGTGCGAGAGCTCCAGCACCACCTGCCACGTCTCGGTCTTGAAGCGGACCGTCCGCTCCTGGCGCGTCACGACCTGCGCGGGGGGCAACGTCGTGCTCGGCGGCACCCGCACCGTGTCCTCCGTGATCCGCTCGACCACCGGGGCCACGTCCCGCTCGATCACCGAGGCCGTCCGCACCGCCGCCTCCTCGGCCCCCTTTCTCACGTCCTCCGGGCGGGGCCGCTTGCGGAACCCCTCCGCCTGCGAGAGCAGCGGCAGCGGGTCCTCGTTTAGCTGCTCCTTCAGGAGCTCCAGGAACGCCTGCTCGCTCTCCTGCCACTGGAACCCGTCCTTCGTGTGGCTGACGCCGAACCCCTCGAGGTGGAGCTCCCCGAACAGCCGCTGGAAGGTGTAGCTGTTCGACTGCCCAAAGATGAATGGCGGCCGGTACCCCTCGTCGCCGCTTCCCTGGATCACCCGCTTCCGGCGGAACAGCGCGAAGCCCGCCTTGCTCGTGCTACCCGTCTCGCGGAGGGCGGCGAAGCCCCGCGCGTAGAGGTCGTCGCCGAGGTCGATGTCGATGGGCTTTCGCCACGTGACGGGCTCCTCGTCCTGAGCCTTGTAGAATGGCGCGACGAGGACGTCCGGCTCCTCGTACGTCAGGAGCTCCCCGTTGAAGCGAAGGCTCAGGTCGCCGCTCCGCGTGTACTCACGGTAGATGTCGGCCAGGTGCTCCTTGATCTTCCCGACCGTCCGCCCCCTTGGGACGCGGTGGAGGTCGAGGAGCGCGATCTCGGTAAAGTGCCGGTCGGCCGGCGCGGGCTCGGCCGACACGTCGAGCTCTTCGATGCTGTCCCGGACGATCTGGTCGATGTTGAACACGACCGTCTTCTCCGTCGTCTCGTCTAGCGCCGACGTCCGCACCGTCCACTGCGGCGCGAACCAGCACGACGCGCTCTTCATCCCCATCCCGAACTCGGAGAGCCCGGTTCGGTCGGTCGGCACCTCCGCTGGGCGGAACGCCCTCGGGTAGTCCGCCTCGGCGATCCCGGCCGCGTTGTCGCGGACCGTGAGCCTCGGCCGGTCGCTCGCGTCGAGGTCGATGTTGACCTGGAGCACGTCGGTACCAACCTCCGCTAGCCGCTCGCGCTCGCTCAGGAAGCTCTGGAGCGCGTTGTCCACGTACTCCGCCAGCGCGTACCACGGGGCGTAGCTGACGTGCTGGAGGATCGCGAGCACGTTCACGCCCGGCCGGATGTTGACCCGGTCCCTAGAAGGCGCGCTCACCTCGACTGTGCCCTCGCGCGGCTGGCCGTTCGTCTCAGTCGGCATGAGCAGCGCTGAACAGGTTCAGGGGCTCGACGCTCTGGACCTCGATCCGGCAGGTCGGCCCAGCGTAGCCGTCGCCCTCATGTCCGGCCCAGCCGCCGTGGCCCAGACCCTGGGGCGGCTCCTGGTCGAGCAGCGCAGCTGCGATGTGAGCCACGAGGTCGGCGTTCACAGCGTTCCCGAGCGCCTTAAAGGCGGCCGACTGCGAACCGGGCAGATGCTCCAGGTCGCCCATTCCTTGAAGCCGCGCGCACTCCTGCATCGTCATGTAACGCTGCTCCCAGGCGATGATGGGGATCTGCGTCGTGGTCATTGCCACCAGCGAGGGGGCCGTCGTGGGCCGCTTCACGCGCACGCCCGATGCCCGGAACTGGAGGACGAGGTTCCAAAGGTTTGGCTCCTCCCCCTTGCAGTTCCACTCCAGCTTCTGGAGGCTCGTTGCGAAGGGACGGATCTTCGGAGTCCAGGCCTCCAGCCAGTCCTTGTTGCGCTCCCAGAGCGCCCGGTTCTCACGGATAAAGTGCTTTTTCCAGTCCGGGAACTCGTCCTGAAAGCGGAGCGCATGGGACGGAAGTTGATGCTCCCCTCCTAGCTGCCGCCACTGCTTGGCCGTGATCGGCTCGCCGAACGAGCCCTTGTACTCGCGGAGCTTCTTCAGCGTGCTGCCCTCCGCACGCGGGGTGGTCTCCTCGAAGGGGTACGTCGCCCCGAACTCCATCGACCAGATCGGGAACGACGGGAGCTCCCCCTCGCGCTCGTGGAGCTTCTCGACGAACTCCTGCCAGACGTTGATGCAGTCGGTGTAGTGCTCTGGGAGCAGGCGCGCCCCTTCAGGCCGCTCGTCGAGCACAGCCCGGATGTCGGGCTCTACGTCCTGTCGTGGCTCAAGCTCTCGGAACCACCCGAGCGGGCGCTCCTTCTTCAGGCTGCCGACGATGAACACGCGCTTGCGCACCTGCGGGATGCCGAGCTCGTGTGGCGACAGAACCCTATGGTCAACCTCGTAGCCCCACTCCCCGTCTCCGAGCTTGTCGAGGATTAGCTCCCAGGTGCGCCCCCGGTTGTGCTCCTTGATGTTCGGGACGTTCTCCAGGATGAAGTAGCGCGGCCGGCGATGGCCAATTACCCGGATCACGAAGTCGAACAGGTCCCCCCACTGCGGGCACCTCATGCCGAGTTGGCTCCCCGCCTTCGAGAACGGCTGGCACGGGAATCCTGCGCACAGGATGTCATGCTCCGGCACGTCGTCCAGGTCGATGCCTCGGATGTCGCCCCGAATGGGAAACGATGGCCCGTGCTCGCCGGCATCGGGGTCGTGGTTCCTCCGGTACACGTCTTGGAGGCGATCGTCGATCTCCGACGCCATCACGCACTCGTGGCCCAGACGTTTGAGCGCGACGTGGAAGCCGCCCAGACCGGCAAAGAGATCAACAAACCTCATGGGCGACGATGGAGCATAGGGCGGTGGGCTGAGCGGCCACAAGGTAGCGCGGGCGAGGCGCTGCTCACACAGCCCGCACGGCTCCGCCCCCCGCTCGCTGACCGACGACGCAGTGGGGCCGGAGAGGGCACTCCCCACACCGGGGCGTGGTCTTGATGCACACACCCCACGAGATGCTGAGCAGCCCGAGGTGGATAGCCCGTAGCTCCGCCGCGCTCCGCCCGCTCACGATCACCGCGCGAGCTGCGGTCACCGGCCCGTCCCGGTACGGCGTCGAGCCGCGAGTGGCGGAGGGGATCGGGAGCCCCATCACCCGGCGGAGCACCCGCTGCACGCCCCCGTCCACTGGGAGCGCCGGCTGGTCGAGCACGTGCAGCCGGATGGCGTCGGCGATGTACGGGCCGACCCCCGGCAGCGCCCGCAGCGCCTCTAGTTCGCCCGGTAGCTCCCCGCCGTGCTCCTCCACGACGGCGTCCGCCAGCCGCACAAGTTGCTTCGACCGCTGGTTGCGGAGTCCGGCCCACCCGACCCTCTCCGCGACCACCTCGCGCTCGGCCCCCGCAAGAGAGGCCCAATCAGGGTAGGCCGTGGTGAGGTCTGCGAACGCGCGCGACGCCGCGACCCGGTTCGTCCGCCGGAGCAGAAGCTCCGCGACTGTCCACGAGTACGGATCGCGCGACTCGTGCCACGGTGCAAGCGGCCCCAGCGACGAGCCGTAGCCGGCCAGGACGGAGGCCGCCTCGCGTACCAACCCAAGCCCATCGTCGGCGTTGTGATTCATGGCGCAGATGCTGTCTCTAGCTTGCCGCTTCGGCGCGGACCACTCGGCGGCCACGTCGCCCGGAGTGTAGCAGCCGAGGGTGACACCGTCTTGGCCGCCCCGCCCCCGCCTGTTGAAGACTGCCGCCTCCTCTATCACCACGCCAAGCACCGACGGCCTCGCCGTCCAACGCCGCCGCCCCCGCCCGAGCCACATGGATCCCACCCCCGCAGAGCTCACGCGCATCAAAGTCGGGGACCTAATCCTCGACCCGTACAACCCGCGCCTGCCCGAGGAGCTACAGGGCTCGGACCAAGCCACGTTGTTCGACCACCTCTACCGGCACGGAGCGCTCGACGAACTCGTCGAGTCGATGGTGCTCAACGGGTTCTTTCACCACGAGCCACTAATCGTCCTCCCGGAGGGGGAGGGAGACGGCGGGGAGCCCGGGAGGCACGTCGTCGTCGAGGGCAACCGTCGGTTGGCTGCCCTCATGCTCATCCACGGCCACGACGCCACGGGCGGCGCACCGACCCTCACCAACATCAGCGAGGAGGACCGCGCCGAGCTTGACGAGGTGGCTTGCTACATCGTCGCCGACCGGGAAGCCGTCCGGCGGTTCGTTGGCTACCGGCACATCGGTGGCCTCAAGCCGTGGCCGGCCGAGGCGAAGGCCCGATTCATCGAGACCGAGGTGGAGACAGCCGCAGACCGAGGGGCAGCCCGTCCCTTCTACCAGGTCGGGCGCGAGGTCGGTAGCAACGCGCAGGGCGTCCGCAACCAGTTCCTCGCGATCAAGCTCCTCCGTCTCCTCCAGGAAGAGAGGGGTGACTACATCTCTCATGTCCTCCGGTATAGGTTTGGCGTGTGGCTGAGGTGCATGACGTCCACCGACATCAGGACGTTCATCAACCTTGGCGACGTTTCAGAGTACTACGACGTCGAGCAGGCAGTGGAGAGCGTCAGCGCCGAGCGGCTGGCGGAGGTAATCAGCGACCTCTCGCCGGGACCGGACGGAAAGGCCCCGGTGCTGAACGACTCCCGAGAGGTGACGGTGTACGGACAGGTTCTCCGCGACGACCGGGCTCGGGAGACGCTCCGCAGGACCGACGACCTCGACCTCGCCCGGCAGGTCCTACGAACGGACACCCTGCCCAAGCGGGCGCGGGGCCTCCTCCGCCAGGCCGAGCTAATCCGCGACGAGGTGGTCGAGGCCGAGGACGAGGTATCCGAGGAGGTGATCGATGTCCTGCGGAGCGTGGTCCGGGCGGTGCGCCGGACGATCGCGGTGGCCGAGGCGGGCGAGGATGTCTAAGCCAGCGATCGACCTCTACGGCCCGTACGCCCGCGCCTCTGCCCTCGCCGACGTCCTGGAGGCGAAGGCCGTGCGGGGCGCTCTCGTCACGATGGAGGGGCTCGCCGACTACATGCGCGACGCGGGCTGGACGCGCCGGAAGGGGCTGGACCTGTTCGAGCTCCCGTCCGACGCCGACGACAGCGCCGTAGCGGACGAGTTCGGGGACGACCTGAACGACGAGGACCTCGGCGACGCGGTGGACGACGCGAGACGAGAGGCCGAACTCGTCCTCGATCTCCTGGCGGAGCGCGCCGCACTGCTTGGCTCGCGCTACCCATTCGTGCTCAAGGAAAGGAATGTCCTCCGCTACGCCGGTCCGGCGAACCACGACAGCTTCTACTTAGGGATTCTCGGCCTCACCCTTTCGCACGCAAACGGCCTACCCCATCACGGGTCACCTCCCTCGCAGGTGATCGAGGACGTCGTCAGAGATCACATGAGGAGCAGGGGGTTCCTCGCAGAGAACATTGGGCGGATACGCCGGGGCCACGGGACCTTCGGCGCGGCGCTCGAAGCCACCTGCGCTCCCCTCCTCCTGAAGGCGACGCCCAGCAGAGCAGCATATAGGACGAAAGCGATGGAGGAGGGCGTAGACGTGATCGCCCACGCCCCCTATTCGAACGCAGACGACCGGCCAGGCCGGTGGGTCTGGGTAGGTCAAGTAACGTGTGGCCGGAGTGACTCCTGGCGCGACAAGATGCAGGAGCCGTCGCCACCGAGGTGGATGAGGCTACTCGGGCTCAGCGTCCAGCCCCAACCCTTCTTCGCTGTGCCGCACCACGTTCCGCGGAACATGCTGGCGTATCTGGCCGGACAAACCGAGCGCTGCTTGTTCATCGACCGGCTCCGCCTGGCTGCCAGCGACCTCCCTGTCACCTCCGACCTACGTGCGTTCGCCCAGGTGCCTTCGAGCCACGGCGGGTGGCTCGATTAGAGCTCCACAAGTAAATGCTCAGAGTTGTCCGGTAGCGGACGACGGACGCTATTTTTGAGGGCTGGGAGTGATTGTGGAGCCGAGACTCCAGTGACCCGTGAGCCATAGGCCGTATCGCAGAGGCCTGAAAACGGCTCGCAGCGGCCTCGTTGGTCCCAAGCGGTCGAGGTCCTCGCTAACCGTATAGCACGGTGTCGTAGCAAGGCCAGCCTAGCTCCTGGAAGTCCCATTATCAGACCTGCTCCCGCGGCTCGCCCCCGCTGAGCAGCTGGAATCGCCGGTCCACCTCAGACCACCGGTTTAGCGATTGAGGCCAGGAGACCCGTCGGCCTTAGTCAGCGGCAAACCGCCTACGGGCGAGCGGTCCGATAACGCCGCCGGGGTCCTCACGCGGCAGCGCGCGACGGGTCCCCACGGAGGGCCGGCGGCCGGAGGAGTTGCGTGGACAGGGTCCGGTCGGCGGCAACACGGCCCGTCAAGGGTCAGCCGCGAGCACGCGCGCGAGAACGCTGGTCAGAGTCCGACCGCTCCTGCCGTCCGGGTCCCGGTCCGGGTCGTAGATCGTGACCTCCAGTCCTGCGGCGCCGGGGTGCCGCAAGAGCGGGACGAGCAGGGCTTCCAACTCATCGGTTGTCAGGCCGCCAGGCTGCGGAGAGTCCACAGCAGGCATGGCCTCGGTCGTCAGCACGTCCACGTCGAGGTGGACCCAGAACCCGTCGGGGCACGCCCCGACCACCGAGAGGGCGCGCTCCGCCGCAGCGCCCACGCCCATCTGGCGCATCGAGTCGAGGCTGAACTGGCGGATCGACGTGCCCACGATCTCCCGCGAGCCGTCGGCCTCGCCTGGCTCCTCGTCCCGGTACGCCAGCGCGACCACGGCCTCGTCTCGGACCAGCGGCGTGCCGTCCCTGAACCGTGTCCAGACCTCCGGTCCCCGCCCTGTCACGAGCGCCAAGTCCATCCCGGCCGCGCCGCCCGTGGCCGACGTCTCGGGCGTCTGGAAGTCGCGGTGCCCGTCGACGAAGACGAGCCCGTACTCGCCCCGCTGGCGGAGGCCCCACATGGCGCCCAGAAGGACGCTGCAGTCGCCCCCCAGGAGCACAACGAACGCTCTCTCCGCGGCCTCAGACACCGCCGCGCCCAGTCGCTCGGCGTAGTCTCGCACCGCTTGCGCGTTCCGGACGCCGGTCTCGGGATCCCGACCGAAACGGTAGGGGAGGGGGAGGACCTCCCCAGCATCCCGAGCTCCGATCCTCTCGACCAGGCCGTTCGCCATGAGCACGTCGGGCGCCCGCCCCGCGCCGGGCTCGACCCCAGGCTGAGGCGGTGCCAGACCGAGGGCGGTGGGAGCGCGGAGGGCCACGAGTGAGCGCGGGGTCACAGAACCGAGGGCAGGGGAGGGAGGCGTCATCCCGGCGAACGGTCCGCCTGGCGCGCCTGGAAACGGCGGGCCTTGGCCCGGTTGCCGCAGTCGGCCATGTCGCACCACCGCCGGCTCCGGTTGCGGCTGAGGTCGAGGAACAGCCACCCGCAGTCGTCGTCGTCGCAGACGCGGAGACGGCCGAGCCGGTCGGAGACGAGCATCTCCGCTCCGGCCCTCGCGAACGGCCACAGCACCCGGCCCAGGTCGACGTCGTCCGACGCCTCCCACGCCCAGACGAACCCGCCGTCGCCGGCACGCACCACGCGGAGGTGGGAGAGCGACGGCGCCAGCGCCTCGTTGAACCGGGCCAGCGCGCCGGCCTCCCCCTCGGTCCCCCCCGCCAGCGGCCCGAGCACGGCGTGGAGGTGCTCCCGGAGCGCGACGGCCCGCTCGCGGACGGCCTCGGCCGCATCGGGCGACCGCTCGGCCGCCGCCCGGAGACGACTCGCCTCGTCCGCTCCGATCACGCCGATCCGCTCGGCCGCGAGCACGAGGTCGGCGTAGGTCTCGACGTGCTCGTCGGGCGCGTCGGACAGCCGGTTGCCGACCGTGTTGACGAAGTCGAGCGCCGGGTCGCCCCCGACAGGCTTGAAGGTGTCGGACCAGTAGGAGTGATCTGTGGTCATGGGTCTGTCGGCGTAACCGCCAATCTAGCGCTTGACAGGTTAGGTGGGTACGGTGTACCATCTAACTCCCTATCGGCGCCGTAGGCGGTTAGCCCATGTCCGACGAAGCCCCGGCCTCCACGCTCCAGATTGCCGACGCCGCCAGCGGCGCCCGCCTCGTGCTCCCCCTCGCCGCCAGCTCCCTCGCCTACGGGGTCGTCTTCGGGGCGCTCGCAGCGGCCCAGGGCCTCACGTTCGCCCAGGCCACGACCATGAGCGCGACCCTCTTCGCCGGGAGCGCCCAGCTGGTGGTCCTGGAGGTCTGGGCTCACCCGCCGTCGGTCGTGCTCGTCACGCTCACCGCCCTCGCGGTCAACGTCCGCCTCGTGCTCTACGGGGCCACGCTCGCGCCCACGTTGGGGCGCCTCCCCACGGTGCCGCGCTACGCCACCGCGTTCTTCCTCGTCGACGAGACGTTCGCCCTCGCGGCGGCCGACCAGCGGCACGGCCGCTCCCGTCCCTCACTGCTCGTCGGCGCGGGCCTCGTCCTCTGGGTCGCGTGGGTCGGAGGGACCGTCGCGGGCCACCTCGCAGGTGGCCACGTCGCGGACCCTGCCGCCTGGGGTCTCGACTTCGTGTTCGTCGCCGTCTTCGTCGGCCTCCTCACCACCCTCGGGGAGGGACGGCGAGACGTCCTGCCGTGGGTCGTGGCCGGGGCTGTGGCTCTCGTCGTGGAGCGCCTGGCGCCCGGCGCGTGGTACGTCGTCGCTGGGGGCCTGGCAGGTAGCGTCGCCGGGGCCGCCCAGACCCCCGTACCAGGGTCCTCCCCAGCGTCCTGACGTGCAGACGTACCTCGCCATCGCTGCTATGGCCGTGGGGTCGTACGGGCTCCGGGCCGGAGGGCTCTGGGTCGTCCAAAGCGTGGAGCTGCCGCCCTTCGCTCGCCGCGCGCTCTCCCACTCGGCAGGCGCCGTCTTCGTCGCCCTCCTCACCCCCGCCGTCCTCGACGGCGGGTGGCCGGACCTCGCGGCCACAGCCGTCGCCGCCGCGGTCGCCCTCGCCACGCGCCGCCTCTGGGCGGTCGTGGTCGCCGGGACCCTGGCCGCCGCCCTCTTCCGTTCGCTCCCCTGACCCATGACCGCTCGCCTCTGGCACGGCGCCGTCCCCGCCGACCGCGCCGACGCCTACCACGACGTCCTCCTCCAGACCGGTGTCCCGGACTACCGGACAACGCCGGGGAACCGAGGCGTCCACGTCCTCTGGCGCACCGAGGGAGACCTCGCCCACGTCCAAGTCCTCACGCTCTGGGACGACCTCGACGCCGTCCGCGCCTTCGCAGGCGACGATGTCGAGCGCGCCCGCTATTACCCCGAGGACGACCCCTTCCTGGTCGAGAAGGAGCCGCTGATCGCTCACTACGAAGTCGGCCGCCCACCCCCGCCCGCCTGGCCCGGCCCGCTCGTCCGCCTCTGGCGCGGCTGGACCTCGCCCACTGAGGCCGAGGCCTATGAAACGCTTCTCCGGTCGGAGATTCTCCCCGCGATCGCGGCGCGGCGGCTCGACGGCTACCGGGGCGCCGTGCTCCTCCGCCGAGAGGGGACCGAGGAGGTGGAGTTCATGACGGCGCTGGGGTTCGACTCCGCCGACGCGGTTCGGGCCTTCGCGGCCGGCGATCCCGAGACGGCCGTCGTTCCGACCGAAGCACGCGCGCTCCTCATCCGTCTCGACACCCATGTCCACCACTACGACGTGCGCACGTCCACGGGCGATGAGGTCTGACCCAGACGTCCTAACTGCTCAGCAGACTCTCGATAACGCCCGTTGTGGAACGTGCCGCCGACTCCAGCAGCGGCCCGCCCGACGAGTCCCTCGTGAGCTCAGGCGCCCGAGCCCTCGATGTCGTCATAGCGATCGGCTTGCAGCGGCGGGATGTTTCCAATCAGGATGCCTTCCTTGAGATCCCACTCGCCGCCGCTGCCATGACGCCT
>CANLSR010000016.1 GCA_947493945.1 uncultured bacterium
CCGGCCCCCACGCCGCCCTGATGAAGGCCCGGGCCGAGCAGATCGCGGGCGTGTTCCAGGTCAAGCTCGGGCTGTGGGCCGTCGCGGAGTAGCCCCGGCCCGCCGGCGGTGCCCGCCCCGCTGGCGGCGCCTGTCCGTGGGCCGGGCCGCGCGGCGTGCTACCGCCCCTCGCCCTCGACCCAGCCCACGGCGTGCTTCATCAGCTCGGTCCCGTTGGCGAACCCCAGCTTGGTCTTGATCCGCGAGCGGTAGCTCTCGACCGTCTTGACGGACAGGTGCAGCCGCTCCGAGATCTCGCGCGTGGGGATGCCCCGGCCCGTCATCTCGAACACCTCCAGCTCGCGGTCGGAGAGCACCTCCAGCGGCGTCTGCATCGCGTCCTTGACGCCGGCGGCGGCCCCGAACAGCATCTTGTCCTTGAGGTCCTCCGACAGGTGGATGCCGCCGCGGACCACGCGCCGGACGGCGCTCACCAGCTGGTCGCCGGCGGCCAGCTTGGACACGTAGCCCCGGGCCCCGGCGCGGACGGCGCGCTCGGCGTACAGCTCCTCGTCGTGGCGCGACACCACCAGCACGGGGAGGTCCGGGTGCAGCGTGAGCAGGTTCTTGAGCAGCTCGAGCCCGTTCATGCCCGGCAGCGAGATGTCGGTGACCACCAGGTCCGGGGCCACCTCGTCGAACATGGCCAGCGCCTCCTCGGCGTCGCTGGCCTGGCCGGCCACCTCCAGGTCCGGCTCGTGCCCGATGGTCTGGGCGATGCCCTGGCGGAGGAGCGGGTGGTCGTCGACGAGGAGGATTCGGGTCATGGGAGCGCGCGTGTTCCGGTCTGAAAGCCGGGGCCTCGGAGGGGGACCGTACACGTCACGACGGTGCCCCCTTCCGTACCCGGGCGGATTTCAAGGGATCCCCCGGCAAGGTGCGCGCGGTGGTGCATGATCCGCAGGCCCATGCCGCGCGAGTCGACCGGGCGGATGGGGGCGGACAGGCTCCGGTCGGGGCCGTCGGGCACCTCGAACCCGGTCCCGTCGTCCTCGACCCGGAGGCGGAGTTGCTCGGCGCCCCGGACCAACACCACCCGGACGTGCCGGGCGTGGCCGTGCTGGACGGCGTTGGAGACCGCCTCCTGAGCGATCCAGAACAGGTTGCTCGCCGCGTCCGCGTGGAGGCCGTCCGCCGAGGCCTGGCCCGAGCCCACGGTCGCGGCCTCGACCTCGGTGGCGTAGAGGTGCGACGAGCGTTCGGCGAGCCGGGCGAGCGCCGTTTCCAACCCGTTCTGCTCCAGCTCGACCGGGACCAGCGACCGGGCCAGCCCGCGCGCGTGGGCGTCGGCGTCGTCGAGCAGCTCGACCAGGCGGTGCGCCTCGGCGGCGCGGGGCGAGCCGTCGGCGTCGAGGTCGCGGGTGAGGCCGCGCAGGAACAGGCCGATGGCCGTGAGCTGCTGCCCCAGCCCGTCGTGCAAGTCCTGGCCGATGCGCCGCCGCTCGTCCTCGGCCACCCGGAGCACCTCGCGCTCGAGCAGCCGCCGCTCCGAGATGTCGCGGATGATGCCGGTAAAGATGCGGCCTCCGCCCGGGAGCGCCACCTCGCTCACGGCCAGGTCCATCGGGAACGTGACGCCCGACTTGCGCCGGCCCACGACCTCGCGGCCGATCCCGATGATCCGGCGGACGCCGGTCGTGCGGTAGCTCTCCATGTACGAGTCGTGCTCCGAGTGGTACGGCTCGGGCATCAGCACCTGGACGGTGCGCCCGATCACCTCGTCGGCGGCGTAGCCGAAGATCTGCTCGGCGCCGGCGTTGAACGACTCGATGCAGCCCTCGGTGTCGATGGTGATGACGCCGTCGACGGTGGTCTCGAACACCGCCAGCGCGCGGGCCCGGCTCTCCTCGGCCTCGTGGCGGGCGTCGTCCAGGACGTACCGCGCGTGGAGCGCGCTCGCGGCGGCGCGCAGGAACGTCCACGCCTGGGGCGGGAACGGCCGGGGCTCGGGGTCCAGCAGCGCCAGGACCGCGAACGGGCGCTCGTCGGTCCCCACGCGGACCGCCAGCCCGCCGCCGACGCCGGCCGACGCCAGCGCGGGCGGGACGGGCCGGAGCTCGACGCACGAGTCCCGCCGGAGCGCGTCGCCCAGGACGCCCTCGACCGGGAGCGGCCGGGCCGGCGCGTCCCACCCGGCCGTGGCGACGGCGCGGAGCTGGCGGGGCTCGTCGTCGGTGACGGCGAAGACGGCTGCCGGGACGCCGAGCGCGTCCGCGATCAACGTCGCCTCCGTCTGCCCCGAGGCGTCGGCGTGGCCGAACCCGGCGCGTTCGAGCTGGCGGAGCGCCAGCTCGGCGAGGGGCGCGGCGAGCGCGGGCGGGAGCGAGAGGGGCACGGGGACGGGAGCGGAGCACGGGCAAGGTAGCCGAGCTCCGGCGCTGCGCCTGGCGCCCCCCTACGCCGCCCCCTGGGCCGGCTGCCCTGGCGGCGCCCCCCCCGCCTCCGACGGCGCTAGGGCCGAGCGGGCCGGGGCGGGCGGGCCCAGCCGCTCGGCCTTCTTGAGCGTGAGCACGGGGCACGGCGCGCGCCGGAGCGACGCCTCAGCCACGCTCCCGATCAGCGCGTGCGCCAGGCCGGTCCGCGCGTGCGTGCCCAGGACCAAGGCGCCGGCCCCGCGCTCGGCCGCCAGCGCCGGGACCGCGCGGCCGGGCGCCCCCAGCGCGACGTGCAGCGCGGCGGGGGCCGGGCCGGGCACGGCCTCGGCAAACCGTTCCAGCCGCTCCCGAGCGGCGGCGCCCTCGGCCGACCCCGCGCCCTCGGCCGACCCCGCGCCCTCGACCGACAGGATGGTCGGGGCGTAGCCGGGGTACGGGCCGGCCTGGCGGATCACGTGGACCAGCTCCACCGGCGCGCCGTAGGGCTCCGCCAGCGCGCGGCCGGCGGCCAGCGCCGCGGCGCTGCGCTCCGAAAAGTCGACGGCGACCAGCACCGGGTTTGTGGCCGACGGGGCCACGCGCGTGCCCGACTGCGGGACCGTCAGCACGGGGCACGGCGACGCGGCCACCAACGCCTCGGCCACGCTCCCCAGCAGCAGCCGCGCCACGCCCGTCCGCCCGTGCGTCCCGGCCACCAGCAGGTCGGCGCGGACCTCGGCGGTGTAGCGCAGGATCGCCGCGGGCGCCGTCACGTCGCGCACCACGGCGATGGTCGGGCCGAGGCGGTCGAGGTCGGCGGGGTGGCTGAGACCGAGCGCGTCGGCCACGAAACGCTCGACGCGGACCCGGAGCGCGCTCGACGGCGAGGCGTCGGGGGGCGCACCGGGCCCCGACGACCGGAACAAGACGTCGGCGTGGAGAAGGTGGAGCGCGGCCCCCGAACGCTCGGCCAGGTCGGCCGCCCGGACGAGGGCGGCCTCGGAGCCCGACGAGAAGTCGAGCGCGACGACGATGGTTCGGAGGTGGAGCATGCCTATCGGGGACGAGGTGGTGGGTCGGGCCAGCGGGCGGTCTCAGAGGTCAGCGACTGGCGGATCGGCCACTCGGGTGGCCCACCACTGACCGACCTGGGGGACGGTGTCGACCTGGACCCCCGCTGCGCGAAACGCGCCTTCCAGCCGGCCGTCGTCGGTGAGGGTGGCGCCGAACGAGGTGTCGAGCGGCAGCTCCCACTCCGGGTCGTCGTAGCGCGCCAGCGTGCCGCGGAGAGACTCGCCCGCCACCTCGATGTGCCGGACGACCAGCGGGACGGCCGTAGGGGCCGGATCGGTCTCGGTCGAACGCGGGGTCATGAGCACGACGGCGCGGGCCGAGTCGGCGCCCGCCGCCAGCCGGAACACCAGCGAGCCGTGGCGCCCCGTCCCGGAGGAAGCGTAGCTGCCGACCCACTCGCCGGCAAAGCGGTCGAGCGCTGCAGGATCGCCGTCGACCGGCGCGGGCGGAGCCGGCTGCGCCGCAGCCGCAGAGGCGACCGCGAGGACCAGGACGGCGGCGAGACGGATCATGGCAGGACCGGGGCACCGTGGCCAGGATGCGAACGGGCCGGAGCGGCCGGTGCCGGGGGCCTTCCGACGCGCCGGGCGTGCCTCCCCGACTCCGGGCGCAGGGGAATTCCTTACGCGCCGGGCTCGGCCCGCTGGCGGGCGGTCAAGGCGGGGCCAGCCGCGTTCCCCTGCCCGACATAGGAGGCCTCGCCGAGGTCGCCGTCGTCCAAACCAAGCGCCAGCTCGACAGGGGCCGGGTTCAATAACGGGCTACAGGAGCCGGCCCCGCCCCGACGTCGCCTCCACGAAGGCCGCCCCGAGCGCCTCCGCCTGCGACCGGCGGACGGCCAGCGTCAACGTCGTGCCCTCGGCCGTGTACGACTGGCCGGCCAGCTCGGCGTCGAACAGGTCCAGCAGCCGCATCGCCGGCGCCGTGTCGTCGAACGCGAACGCCAGCTGGACGGGCACCCGCACCACCACGAGCCGCCGTCGGCCGGCGTCGAGCGCCGCGCCCGCCGCCTCGCCGTAGGCCCGCACCAGCCCGCCGACGCCCAGCTTGGTGCCGCCGTAGTAGCGCGTCACGACGGCCACGACGTGGTAGAGCGACCGGCCCTCGATCTCGCGCAGGATCGGGACGCCCGCCGAGCCGCCCGGCTCGCCGTCGTCGCTCGACCGCGGCGCGGGCGCGTCCGGCCCCAGGCGGTAGGCCCAGCAGTGGTGGGTGGCGGCGTGCTCGCGCGCGCGGACCGCCTCGACGTGGGCGAGCGCCTGGTCGGCCGAGGCCGCCGGGAACACCTCGCCCCAAAAGCGGGAGCCCTTGACCTTGGGCGGCTCGGCGGAGGCCGGCCCGGAGAGCGTTCGGTACTGGTCGGAGGCCACAATTCGGTCTGGATTCGCGCCCAAGACTACGCTCGCCGCCGGCCGAACGCCGAGCTTACGGCCACGCCCCCCGACCTATGCTCTTCTTCCTCGCGCTCGCGCTGGCGGTGCCGCTGGGCGCCCCGCCGTCGAGCACCGCGCCGCCGACCGTCACCGCCAGCCCCACCGACGCGGGCGCCGTCGCCGTCGACGGCCGGCTCGACGAGGACGCGTGGGCCGGGGCCGAGGTCGCCACCGGGTTCACGCAGTACGAGCCGACCGAGGGCGCGCCGGCTAGCGAGCGGACCGAGGTCCGGGTGCTGCGCGGCCCCGACGCGCTGGTGGTCGGCGCCCGGATGTCGGCCTCCGATCCGGCTCAGATCCGGACCACGCTGAGCCGCCGCGACAGCGACGGCGACGCCGACGCGTTCGTGGTCTCGCTCGACAGCTACGACGACGGGCGCACGGCCTACGTGTTCGGCCTCACCGCCGCCGGCGTCCAGTTCGACGCCGTCCTGGAAGGCCAGCGCGACGACTCGTCGTGGGACGCCGTCTGGGAGTCGGCCGTCTCGGTCGACGGCCAGGGGTGGACGGCCGAGCTCCGCATCCCGTACTCCCAGCTCCGCTTTTCCCGAGGCTCGGCGTCGTGGGGCGTCAACTTCGAGCGCGTGATACCGGCCCAGGGCGAGTCGTCGTTCTGGGCGCCCGTCACCCGGGCCGAGGCCAGCGGCGGCTTGGTGCGGCTGTTCGGCCGCCTAGACGGGCTGGCGGGCATCGCGCCGCGGTCCGTGCTCCAGGTCCGGCCCTACGTGCTCGCGGGCGGCTCGCGCGCCGAGGACCCCGACCGACTGGACCAGGGCGTCGTCTCGCCCGAGGGCAACGTCGGCGCCGACGTCAAACTGGGGCTCGGCCCGAGCCTGATCCTGGACGCGACCGTCAACCCGGATTTTGGCCAGGTCGAGGCCGACCCGGCCCAGCTCAACCTGGGCACGTTCGAGACGGTTTTTAGGGAGCGGCGGCCGTTTTTCGTGGAGGGAGCTCAGATCTTCGACCTCTCGGTCGGCGGCGGCGACGGGTCGCTGCTCTACTCGCGCCGCGTGGGCGGCCTCTCGCCTATCGTCGCCGCGGCCAAGCTGACCGGCCGGACCGCGGGCGGCCTGTCGTTCGGCGCCCTCGGCTCGGCGACCGGCCGCCGCTTCGAGCCGGGCCGGTTCTACCTCGCCACACGGCTCAAGCAGGAGCTGGCGGGCCAGAGCTACGTCGGCGCCGGCCTGACGGCCTTCGGGGCCCGGGCCGGCTCCGACGAGCCCTCGGCCCGCTCGGTCGCCGCCGCCGCCGACTGGGGGGTCCGCCTTGCCCAGGGCACGTGGCTGTTCGAGGGGACCGCCGCCGCCGCGGCCCGGTCGGCGGGCGACGCGCGCGACCTGGGCGGCGCCGTCTACCTCGGCCTCGACCGCGTCACGGGCTACCTGCTGCCCGGCTTCGGCCTCCGGTTCTACTCCGCCGGGTTCCGGCTCGACGACGTCGGCCGCTTCCGCCAGACGGACGTGGCGAGGGCGCGCGCCGGGGCGCGCCACTTGTGGAACCAGGGCCAGCCGCTCGGGCCGTTCCGCCGCGTCCGCACGAGCGGATTCGCGACCCAGACCTGGACGCTCTCGGACCAGGCCAACCAGGGCCTCGACCTGTTCTCGTCGGTCAGCCTCGACCTCCGGTCGTTCCAGGAAATCAGCCTGTCGCTAGAGGCCGAGGGTCTGGGCGGCGTCGACGTGCGCGAGTCGCGCGGGCTGGGGCCGGTGCGCAACCTGCGGTCGGTGAGCAGCTACTTGCGCGTCGAGAGCGACTCGCGCCGCCGGTTTCGGCTGGAGGGCTCGCTGGGCGGCGGGATCCAGGAGGGCGGCGGCACGTCGCTCCGGCTCGGCGCGGAGGCGGACTGGGCCGTGAGCGACCGCGTGTCGCTCGACGTCGAGGCCGGCGTCAGCCGGGGCGACGGGCGCCGCGCGTGGGTCGCCAACGAGTCGGTGTTCTCCCAGGGCGGCGGCCTGTTTATCGGCACCGAGGCCGGCCTGCCCGACCCCGACGCCGAGCGGGTGCCGCTCGCCCCCGACCTCTCGCTGGTCGACGGGCTGGTCCCCTACGGCCCGCCGGGCGCGGCCGGGACGCCGTACTACCTCGCGCTCTTCGGCGCCCGCGACACGCGCGAAGTGGACCTGTCGACGCGCGCCCAGGTGATCCTGACGCCCGGGCTCTCGGTCCAGCTCTACGGCCAGCTGTTCGCCGCCCGGGGCCGCTACCGCGACCTCTCGGTCCTGGCCGGGCCCGACGACCTCCGCCCGGTCCCCGCGTTCCCCAAGCGCCGCGACTTTTCCCTCGCCTCGTTCAACGCCAACGCCGTGCTCCGCTGGGAGTACCGGCCTGGCTCGACGCTGTTCGTCGTCTACAGCCAGGGCCGCCGGGACCGGCTGTTCGAGGAGACGCTCGTCGCCGACGCCGGCCCCTCCCCGTTCGACGCTGGCTCGGGCCGCCAGCTGCTCGACACGTTCGGCGTGTACCCCGAGGACGCCCTGCTGGTCAAGCTCAACTACCTGCTCATGCGGTAAGCTCGCTGGCGCTCGCCGGGAACTAGGGGAAACGGGGCAGACGCCGCCGGGCGCCAGCGCCCCGAGCAACGGGCGCCAGCGGCTGGCGCTTGCCGAGGACGGGGCGTTGCGGCGCTTCGGCCTTTCGGTGTCAGGGTGGCGTCGGGGGGACTCGGCGTTGGGGGCTGGCGGAACACGTCCCCAACCCCGCGGGGGCCAGCGTCCCTACCCCTCGATCTCCGTCACCAGGGCGATCTCCTTGAGCACGCCCTGGACCCGGAAGCAGTCGAAAAAGTCGCCTTGGAAGACGCAGTCCTTGCCCTCGGTGTGGACCGTGAGCGCGTGCTGGTAGCCCTGCTCGGGCGTGCAGCCGACGGCCTTCATCAACTGGAGGATCACGTCCTCGAACGTGTGGACGTCGTCGTCGAAGAGGATCACGCGCCACGGGGTCTCCACCGCGGCGTCGGCCTCCTCGGTGGCGGCCGGAGCGATCTCCGGGGCCCCGGGGCCAGCTGCCGTCTCGCGTTCCCTCATGACTACGCCGCGACGCCGGTTTCAGGGACCATCGCGAGGATGGCGAAGTCCTCGGTGACCGGGTTGGCCAGCAGCTTCTCGCACGCCTGGCGGACGGTGGCCTCGGCGGCCTCCACCGTCGGCGCGTCGACGTGGAGCTGGAAAAAGGAGCCGGTGCGCACCTCCTCCACCGACGTCATCCCCAGGTCGCCCAGCGCGTTCTGGATGGCTTTCCCTTGGGGATCGAGGATCGAGGGGCGGAGGGTCACGCGGACGTGGGCGGTAAACATCTCGGGGCGGAGGGAGGGACGGGAAGCTACGCCTGAGGCGGAGCGACGGGCGCGGGGTCGGGGCGCGGCGCCGACAGGTCGGCAAACGGGGGCTCGCCGGCCGCCGCCGGGTCGTCGTCGGTGGTGGCCACGCGGTAGGCCCACAGCAGCGCCCGCCCCAGGCCCCAGACCAGGTAGACCACGGCCGCCGCGAGCAGGCCCTCTTCCTGGAACACCACGCCCAGCACGAGCGCCAGCAGGAAGAGGCCGTACCGCCAGCGGTACTTGCGCAGGTTGGCCGCGCTGGGGTGCGGGAGCGCCGGGAACGAGATCGGCGTCACCATCAGAAACGACAGGCCGACCACGAGCGTGATCAGCACCGAGATCTGGGGCCGCGCCAGCACGTCGAACCAGCGCTGGTCCAGCATGGCCAGGATGAACACCACCACCGTGCCGGCCTGGGCCGGGATGGGCAGGCCCGAGAACTCGTTGGACTTTTCGCCGACCACGGCGATCGAGTTGAACTTGGCCAGCCGCACGGCCCCGAACAGCGCCGGCAGGCTGGCGAGCAGGCCGCCCCACATCGGGCCGAGTTGGTCGAGCCCGAACTGGTAGACCAGGAAGCTGGGCGCGACGCCGAACGAGACCACGTCGCTGAGCGAGTCGAGCTCGACGCCGAACTCGCCGGAGACGCCCACCAGCCGGGCCATCATGCCGTCGAGCAGGTCGAAAAAGGCGGCCAGCACCACCAGCCAGGCGGCGGCCTCCAGGTGGCCGGCGGCGGTCTGGATGAGCGAGAAGAACCCGGCCAGCAGGTTCATCAGCGTAAAAAAGTTGGGCACGGCGGCCCGGGCGCGCTGGGAGCCGGCCGCACGGCGAGCGCGCAGGACGGGGCCGCGTCGGCGAGGGGGAGCCGCCATCAGGCCACCTCGGGGATGGGGACGCCCGTCTCTGCCGCCACGCCGTCGCCGCTGGCGGCAGCGGGCAGACGGCCGATGACCGTCTCGCCGGCGACCGTCCGCTGCCCGAGGGCCACGTCCAGCTCGACCTGGGGCGGCACCGCCACCTCCAGGCGCGCCCCGAGCCTAGACGCCCCGTAGCGCTCGCCCGCCGACATCCGCTCGCCGACGGGCGCGTCGTAGGCCACCTGCCGGGCGATCTGCCTCACCAGCACCGGCACCCCCGAGGCGTGCCGCAGCCCGACCTCACTGCGCGGCCCGCTGCCGATTCCCAGCGGGTGCCACGCGGCGAGGGGCCGGCCCGGCAGGTAGCGCTCGAACTCGACGGCCCCCGTGGCCGGCGACCGGTTGACGCAGACGTCGAGCGGCGACAGGGAGATGGAGACGCGCTGGGACGGCCCCCTGAGGTAGACCGGCTCGTGCTCCTCGACGATCTCGGCCACCGTCCCGTCGGCCGGGGCCAGCAGCAGCCAGTCGGCGCCCGGCGGAGGCGTCCGCGCGGGGTCGCGGAAGGACCAGAGCGTGAGGCCGGACACGAGCGCGCCCAGCGCCGTCAGCGCGAGCCCCCACCCGCCGACCAGCAGGCCGACGACGGCCAGGCCCGCGCCGACGAGGACGGCCGCGGCCATGAGACGAGGGCCTTCGGGTGCAGACACGGGCGATCGGGTGGGGGCCCTGTCAACGCCGGGTCCCCGGGGCGGCGTTCCGCCCGGACCGAGACCGGCGCGGCTCGCCGGCTGGCGGGGCCGGCTGGCGGGCGCGTGCCGCCAGCGGCGGGCGTCGGCGGGGCCCTGCGAATCTCCGCCCGGGCCACCTCCGTAGCCCCGTCTCGCTCCCTCCCCTCCCCATGAACCTCCTCCTCCGCTGGCTCGCCAGCGCCCTCGCCCTGCTGGCCGTCGCCTACCTCGTCCCCGGCGTGATCGTCGACGGCTTCGGCGCCGCCGCGATCGCGGCGCTCGTGATCGGCCTGGTCAACGCGACCATCGGCCTGGTCGTCAAGCTGATCACGACGCCCGTGCGCTGGCTCACGCTGGGCCTGTTCACGCTGGTCATCAACGCCGGCCTGTTCTGGCTGGCGACCGTCGCCGTCGACGGGTTCGGAGTGACTGGGGCCGTCGCGGCGTTGGTCGGGTCGCTGGTCTACGGGCTGCTGGCCAGCCTCATCCAGTCTGTCCTCGGCGCCAAGTAGGCCCGCGGGCCTGCCCACCGCCGAGACCGTGCGCGTGGGCGGCCCCGGTCACGCCGACGAAAAAGGGCCTCCCGCTTCGGCGGGAGGCCCTCTGCGCTCGGGCGAGCTCTGGATCAGGGCGGGCGGCACGCCGGGTCAGCGGTGCCGCATCGCCGTTCCGAGAGCTACTGCTTGAGCTACTGCTTGGACAGCTCGCCGCGGCTGTCGACCACGATCACGACGCGTCGCGCCTCGGCCGCGGTCCGGTCGGCCTCGGACAAGGTGGAGACGCCGAGCATCTCGCGCGCGAAGGACCGGACGGTGCCGTTGATGTTGAGCACGTCGCCGGTGTTGATGTTGAAGACGCCGTCGGTGCCGCCGGCGCCGCGCTGGGACTCGCCCAGGTCCTCCATCACGACCAACGTCCGCTCGGCGCCGTCGCCGACGTAGAACGTGCTGTCGCCCGCGAGAGCGGTCACACGGACGCCGGTGAGGGCGATGGACTCTCCGACGGTCAGGTCGCCCGCCAGCGGGGAGACGTCGGCGTCAGCCGTCATGTCGTCGTCCATCGTGTCGTCCATCATGCCGTCGGCCATCGCGCCGTCCAGGACGGTCAGGCTGGTGGCGCGCACGTACTGGTCGCCCACCATGGCGGCCTGCTCTGAGGTCAAGCCCCAGGGAGTCACGTCGGCGGGCGTCGGCTCCATCGTGCCGACGATGGCGAGGTGCTGGCCCGGCGTCACGTCGTAGCGACCCTCGGTGGCCGTGTTCGGCGTCGCCTCCTCTTCGAGGTAGACCAGGGTCTCGTCGGTGCCGCCCTCGGTGGGCGCGACGAAGAACGTGTTGTCGCCGACCACGCTCGTGACGTAGACGTCGGACAGGTCGAGCGCCGCGACGGGCTCGTCGACCACCTCCACCGGGTCCTCTACGATCTCGCTTTCCTCGTTGTCGCCGAAGGTCTCGAATAGGAACCAGATCAGGAGGGCCAGCAGCAGGAGGCCGACCAACCAAAGCCACGGGGGGACTCCGGTTTTGGTTCGTTCGACAGGGATGTTCGCCATGGGTGTGGGTGTGGGTTGGGAGAGGGGGAGCACGGACGGTGCCTCGCCAGCCTACGCGCCGAGTCCGCCGGCGGTTCGCGGGCCGCCGGGAGGCCAGAGGCTGGCCTCTTATTCCCCAGGGACGCGGGCGGGCGCCCCCGCCAGTGCCCCGGCCCGCTGGCGATGGCCGCCGCCAGCGGGGGGCGCAAAAAAGCGCGGGCGCGGAAGCCGTAGCTCCCACGCCCGCGCGGTCGTCAGCCGAGGCCGTCCTTAGACAGCGGCCCGGGCCTTGTTGTAGCCGTGACGGACGGCGTCCTTGAACTCGTCCCAGGCGCTCTCGTCGCCCTCGTTGTAGCGCGTCGAGTAGTCCGTGCGGAGGTCGTTCTCCACCTGGTTGTAGTCGCGGTCCGAGTACGTCTGGCCGGCGGCATAGCCGTACTGGTAGGCCGGCTTGTACGTGTCGTAGTCGCGGCCGGTCGACTTGTAGGTCGACGCGTAGTGCGTCTGGAAGTCGGGGTCCATCGTCGCGTACGTCTGGTCGGCGATCTGCTCGACCTCGACGCGGGTGCGCCGGACCTCGCCGCCAACCGTCTCCTCGCGGACCTTCACGTCCTTGCCGACGGTTACGGTGCCCGTCTGGACTGCCGTCTTCTCGACCACGGCCTCCTCGTCGCGCTCGACGAGCTCGACCGTCTGGTCCTTGAACGCGGCGTCGGCCTCGTCGGACGTCAGCGTACGGTTGGTGGTCTCGCGGTCGACCACGATCTCCTCGTCGCGCAGGCGGAGCGTCTCCTCCTCGACGTCGGTCTCGACGTACTTGTGGACGCGGACGCCGCCGCGGACGACCTCGCGCTTGCCGATCTTGAGGTGCTCCTCGATCTCCTGGAGACGCTGCTTCGACTGGTCCGCGAACTCCTCGCGGTTGGCCTCCATCTTGTCGGCCGTGTACACGTCCTTGCCGGTGTCGGCGAGGTAGGCCTCCGAGCGATCCTCGAAGCGGACCGGGTTGTGCTGGGCCATGATGTCGACGGCGCGGTCGACGTCGTTGTCGTGCACGCGGGCGATCACGAGCGAGCCGCCGCGGCGGACGCCCTCGGAGTAGAAGCGGGTCTCGTCGTCGACGATCCCGTAGCGCGAGAGCGCCTCCGGAGTCGCGTCGCGGCTGGCGTCGACGTCGTATCCGGTGTCGTCGCCTTTTTCGTTGGAGGCGAACCGGAGGTGGTCTTCGCCGAAGCCTGCGGCCTCGAGCTTTTGAACGACGTTGTGGGCAGTGGTTCGGTCGTCATAAAGACCGACAATAGTCTTAGCCATGGGAGTAGAGTTGGGTTGGGGAGAGAAAAGAGATGCGGAAGAGCCGGCCGGATAGGATCAGGCCGAGCCGTCGTCGATACCGGACGGCGGGAGCCGTTCGACGTCGACCCGCTGACGGCGGAGTGTGACGCTCTCGGGACCGGAAACCCGTTCCCGTCGCGTCACCAGGCGGACCTCCTCGCGGAGGACCAGTTGTTTGTGGACCACGAGGACCTCCTCGTAGACCGGGACGATGGTCACGTCGCCCTCGACGCGGGACCCTTCGGCTTGGTCGACCGGGCGGTCGACCGGGACGCGCTCGACCTCTACGGTCTCGCGCCAGCCGTCGGCGTCCACCGGGACCTCCCGCGCTTCGGTCACCGTCCGTGCGCGGACGCGGCCGGTCTCCCGGCTCTCGACGCGCACGTCGAGCCGTTCCTCGACTTCTGCGAGCGACTGGCGGTCCGCGGCGAACGTGTCAAAGGGCACGTCGGAGCGGTAGGACCCGTCGTCGAGACGCGTCACCAGACGGGGGTCGAGGCGGACGGACGTGCCGTTGGGCAGCCGGACCTCGACCCGCTCTGGGTTGACCGACTCGACCACCGCGGGGCGGTCGTCCGGGTCCAGGATGACGGCGTCTGCGGTCACCGTGTCGCGTGCTGCGCCCGGGTGTACCCGTAGCGGATCGCGTCGCGGTCAGAGTCGAAGTCGCGGTCGGCGTAGTCGGTGCCGTACCCGGTGCGGAGCTCGTCCTCGGCGTCGACGTACGAGCGGTTCCGGTTGGACTCGGTGTGGGCCGAGTCGAAGCCGTACCGGTAGGCCGGGTCGTAGTCGTCGTAGGAGCCGCCAGCCGAGCCGTACGACGAGTCGTAGTGGGTGCGGAAAGCGTCGGCGTGGGCCTCGTAGTCGGCGTCCTCGACCGCCTCGCGGCGCAGGACCTGACCGGAGTCTCCGTAAACCCGGACTGATTCCTCGACGTCGCCGCCCGCGTCCGTGTCCACGGTGGTGAGGTAGACGACGCCGTCGCCGATCGAGATGTCCTTGGCGGGGTACTCGGTCCCGTCCTCCAGGACGATCGAGCTGACCATTTCTTGGTCGGTGTCCACGATCATAGAATCGACCGTGCCGACCGGGCCACCGTCTTTGTCAACGGCACGGAAACCGCGGATGTCTTGGTCTTCAAACTCAAGCTTCCATTCGCCGGTATCCGAGAGAGCAGTGCGAGACATATGAGAGAGGGGAAAGTTGACGTGCTTTTGCGAGTGGCGGTATCCGAAGGATGGACTTTCCTGCTGTCAGGAGGGCATCCGCGTTTGCCCTGTTGGTGGTATCGCTTGGCTAGGAACTAGTTCCGACACGGGCCCGATTCCTGACCGTCCGGCCGAGGTCAAGCCGTGGACCCTAGACGGCGTTCGTTTCGCCGTAGATCTAGAGGCGTCTTCCACCTGGGTGGTCCCATGAGACTGGCCGATGGAGCCGAGGCTGAACCGGCGAGCGTAGCAGCGCCAGCCCAACGGTGTTCCGGCCTCCAGACCTTTCAGGGGTGCCATGGGCTGGCGGGGTCCGCCCGCCAGCCCGTGGCGGAACGCTAGGTCCCGACCTCGACGTTGTCGACGCCCATCGGCGCGTCGAGGACCTCGACGTTGGTGCCGCTGATCCGGACGACATCCGTGGCGGGGGTCATGCTCGTCGCCTCGGCGTCGCTGAGGCCCATGCCGGCGAGGTCCATGTCACCGAGGGCTTCCATGCGGCCGCTCGCGAGAGAGACACGCTGGCCCGGGTTGATGTCCACCTGGCCCTCGATGCCGGCCGCGTCAGACGCGACCTCGTCGAGGATGACGAGCGTCTCGTTGCCGGTCGCGTTCTCGTCCGGCGAGACGAAGAACGTCCGGTCGCCGGTGACGCGGGTGACGTAGACGTTGGAGAGCTCCATCCCCGTCTGAACTGGGGCGACAGGGTCGATGGTCTCGACGGGTTCAACGGTCTCGATCGTGTCGTCCACGACAGCGACCTCGTCGTCGTCGCCGAGGGCGCTGATCAGGAACCAGAGGAGCAGGGCGAGCAAGAGGGCGCCGAGCAGCCAGAGCCACCAAGGTGTGCCCGTGGACGTACGTTCGACAGGGATGTTAGCCATGAGGGAAGGGGTTGGGTGAGAGAGAGGCCGCGGTCCTCGGGGTGGACGGGCCCTGGGTCTTCTACCGAGCGCCCGCCCGTTCGGTCCTGAGTCCGGGCCGTATCGGGCTTTACCCCTAGGAGTGCACGGGTGATCCCCGTATGCCCCACATCGCCCCGCAGTGCCCCATCGACTACCGGCTCACCCGACGCGCGGCTCTCCGTCGAAGCCCAGGCAACACGGCGGGCAAGAGGTGACCGACGGCGGGGTCCAGCGGCAGACCCACGGGCCGAACGTCATCTCGCCCGCGCGCCCCGGTCCCTCCCCGCCCGAGGCGCTAGCGGACAGGACCGAACGGACGGACCGAGTCGGCCAAACGCACGTGGGCGCCGAGGCTCGTGCCCCGGCGCCCACGCGGTGCTACTGGCGGCGCGCGCCGCCAGCGGGTCGAGCGCTTAGCGCATCAGGTTCTCAAACACCGCCGAGGCGCCCATGCCGCCACCGATGCACATCGTCACGATGCCGTAGCGGGCCGAGCGGCGCTCCATCTCGTGGAGCAGCGTCGCGGTCAGCTTGGCGCCGGTGCAGCCCAGCGGGTGGCCCAGCGCGATAGCGCCGCCGTTGACGTTGACCTTGTCCTTGTCGAGGCCCAGCTCGCGGATGATCGCCAGCGACTGGCTCGCGAACGCCTCGTTGAGCTCGATCAGCTCGATGTCGCCGATCTCCATGCCGACCTGCTTCAACACCTTCGGGATCGACTTCATCGGCCCGATGCCCATGATCTCGGGCGCCACGCCGGCGACGGCGTAGCCCAGCATCCGTGCCCTCGGCGTCAGCTCCAACTCGTCCAAGACGCTCTTGGAGACGATCACCGACGCCGCGGCGCCGTCGTTCATCTGGGACGAGTTGCCGGCCGTCACGCTGCCGCCCTGCTTGAACGCGGGACGCAGGCGCGCCAGCGCCTCCGCCGACGTGTCGGCGCGCGGCCCCTCGTCGGTGTCGTGCGTGAACGTCTTGGTCTCGCTCGTGCGGTTCTCGGCGTCGTAGAGCACCTCCTCGACCGGGACCGGGACGATCTCGTCCTTGAACCGGCCGCTCTCGATGGCGTCGAGGGCGCGGCGGTGGCTCTCGACGGCGAACGCGTCCTGGTCCTCGCGGCTGACGTCGAACTGGTCGGCCACGTTCTCGGCCGTGATGCCCATCGAGGCGTAGAAGTCGGGGTCCTCGACGGCCACCTCGGGGTCGGGCGCGAAGTAGAACCCGCCCATCGGCACGCTCGACATCGACTCGACGCCGCCGGCCACGACCACGTCCGCCTGGCCCATCGCGACCGAGTTGTAGGCCTGGGCGATGGTCTGGACGCCGGACGAGCAGAACCGGTTGACGGTCACGCCGGGCACGGAGTCGGGCATCCGGGCCTTTTGGACGATGGCCCGGGCCATGTTCATGCCCTGCGGGCCTTCGGGGAAGGCGCAGCCCAGGACCAAGTCGTCGATCCGCTCGTGCTCCAGGCCGGGCACGCGCTTGACGGCGCCGGTCACGGCGACCGCGCCCAGGTGCTCGGGGCGAACGTTGCGCAGGGCGCCCTTGTTGGCTTTCCCCACCGGCGTGCGCACGGAGGAGACGATGTAGGCTTCGTTGATTTGCATATCTATAAATGGTTGAGTTCAGAGCAGCCGTCCCGCTGGCGGTCGTCGCCAGCGGGGCGAGCCCTTAGTTGCGCAGCGGCTTGTTGGTCGTCAGGATGCTCTGGATGCGGGCCATCGTCTTCTCCTCGCCCAGGAGCGAGAGGAAGACTTCGCGCTCGAGCTCCAGGAGGTAGTCCTCGTGGACCTCGGCCGGGCCGGTCAGGTCGCCGCCGGTCATGACCCAGGCCAGGCGAGAGCCCAGGTACTGGTCGTACTCGGAGACGTAGTTGCCCTGCTGGAATTGGTAGAGCGCGATCTCGAACTGCGCGCGGCCGGGCGCGCCCAAGACCGGGATGTGGCTGCGGACCGGCGGCGGCAGGTAGCCCTCCTCGCTCAGCCGCGTCACCTCTTGCTTAGCGACGTGGAAGCGGCGGGCGTCGTTCATCACGATGGTCGCGTTCTCGTCCACCATGTGCATGTCGCGCGCCTGGTACGCCGAGGTCGCGACGGTCGCCATCGCGATCTGCTCGAAGTGCTGGCGCAGGAACGGCTGAACCTCGCTCGGCCGGTCGGGGTCAGCCGCCAGCTCGGCAGCGCGGGCCGTCATCATGGTGGTGCCGCCGCCGGCCGGGATCAGCCCGACGCCCAGCTCGACCAAGCCCATGTAGGTCTCGGCCGCGAGCACGGGGTTCGGGCACGCCATCGTCATCTCGCAGCCGCCGCCCAGCACCCGCTGGTGCGTGGTCACGACGACGGGCTTGGTGGCGTAGCGGATCTTGAAGACGGCCTGCTGGAACGTCTCGATAAACGGCTCCAGGTCCGAGACCTCGCCCATCATCAGCGCCATCGCGACTTCGCCCAGGTTGGCGCCGACGGAGAAGTTGGACCCCTCGTTGCCGATGATCATGCCGCGCAGGTCGCGGTCGGTCTCCACCTTGTCGATGGCCTCCATGACGCCGGAGATCACCTCCTGGCCCAGGCTGTTGGACTTGGAGCGGAACTCCAGCAGCGCCACGCCATCGCCCACGTCGAGGAGGGCGACCTCGTCGTTCTGCCACAGCGTGTTGGCCTCGTCCTCCTTGAGGTAGGTCAGGCCCCACTCGTCGGCCGGGCGCGGGTCGGGCTCGTAGCTGGCGGAGCCCGGCGTCCAGACCTCGGGGATGCCGGACTCGGTGTCGCGGTAGAATCCCTCGCTCGGCACTTGGGCGACCCAGTCGGGCACGGCGATGTCGTTCTCCTTCAGCGCGTCGCGGACGGTGTCGATGCCGAGCGCGTCCCACATCTGGTACGGCCCCATCTCCCAACCGAAGCCCCAGCGGAGCGCGCGGTCCAGGTTGGCCGGGCTGTCGGAGATCTCGGGCGTCCGCCGTGCGGTGTAGCCGATGAGGTCGAGCGTGGTCTCGCGGAAAAACTGGCCCGGGCGGCCGTCGTCCTTCCACAGCTTGCCCAGACGGTCCGCCAGCGGGCCGCCCTTGAACTCGGAGACGTCGAACCCGAGCTCCTTCGGGTCCTCGTACTCGCCGGTCTCGGGGTTGAACGACTGGATCGTCTTACCCTCCTTTTTGTAGAACCCGGCCTTGGACTTGGCGCCCAGGTTCTTGAGGTCCACCAGCCGCTGGAGCACGTCGGGCACGTTGAACCGGTCTCGGCTCTCGTCCTCGGGGATGGCGGCGTAGAGGTTGGACGTCACGTGGCGCAACGTGTCCAGCCCGACGACATCCGCCGTGCGGAAGGTGGCGCTCTTGGCGTGCCCGATCAGCGTGCCCGTCAGCGCGTCGATCTCCTCGATCGAGAAGTCGCCGGACTCGAACTGCTCGACGGCGCCCAGCATGGCGTACGTCCCGATCCGGTTGCCGATAAAGTTCGGCGTGTCCTTGGCCATCACGATCCCCTTGCCCAGGTGGACGCGGGCAAAGGCCGAGACCCGAGCCACGACCTCGGGGTCGGTGTCCGGCGTCGGGATCACCTCGAACAGCTTGAGGTAGCGCGGCGGGTTGAAAAAGTGGGTCCCCAGAAAGCGGCTCTTGAACGAGTCGCCCAGGTCGGCCGACATCTCGGCGATCGGCAGGCCCGACGTATTGGACGAGACCACGGCCGTGTCGCTGGCGGCCTTCTCGATGCGCGCCAACACCTCCTTCTTGATCTCCATCTTTTCGATCACGACCTCGACGATCCAGTCGGCGTCGCCGATCTTGTCGAAGTCGTCGTCGAAGTTGCCCAGCGTGATGCGCTTGGCCACGTCGTCCGACATGAAGGGCGACGGCTTCATCTTGCCCGCCGCCTTGAAGGCGCCCTCGACCAGGCTGTTCTTGGCGCCCTCGCGCCCGATGCTCTCCGGCGTCACGTCCAGGAGCAGGACCTCCAGGCCGGCGTTGGCGAGGTGGGCGGCGATCTGGCTGCCCATGACGCCCGCGCCGAGCACGGCGGCTTTGCGGAACGGGACGTAGGCCCAGTCGGGCGTCTGCCCGCTGGCGGGGTGAGTGGGCGAGTCTTTAGTGAGCGTTTGCATGTCTTTAGTGAGCGTTTGCATGTCGGAAGGGGATTGTAGAATCGGTACGGGCATACCGCCGGTATGCCCGTACGGCGAGGAGCGCGGCGGTGCAGACCGCCAGCGGGCCTAGACGAAGGCGCTCAGGCCGGTGACGGCGCGGCCGACGATCAGCGAGTTGATCTCGTTGGTCCCCTCATACGAGTAGATGGCCTCGGTGTCGCAGAAGTAGCGGGCGACGTGGTTCTCGAGCAGGATGCCGTTGCCGCCGTGGAGGTCGCGCGCCAGCGCCACGACGTCGCGGCACCGCGCGGCGGTGAACACCTTGGCCAGCGACGCCTGGGCGTCCGACATCTGGCCGGCGTCCTGGAGCTGGCTCAGCCGCAGACACATGGTCTGGAGCGCGGTCACGTTGCCCAGCATGTGCACCAGCTTTTCCTGGATCAGCTGGAACGAGGCGATGGGCTTGCCGAACTGCATCCGGGTGGTCGCGTAGCGCTGGCTCTTCTCGTAGGCGCCCATCGCGCACCCGACGGCCTGCCACGCCACGCCGGCGCGCGTCAGCTTCAAGACCTCGGCCACCTGCTTGAACGACTCGGCCTTTTGGAGCCGGTCGGACTCGGGCACCTCGCAGTCGGTCAGCGTGATCTGGCCGTTCTCGACGGCGCGGAGCGCCACCTTGCCGCGGATCTTCTCGACGGTGTAGCCCGGGTTGTCCTGGGGGTCGCGGATGATGAACCCCTTGACCTGGTTGTCGGCCTCGTCGCGCGCCCAGATCACGACCATGTCGGCGAAGGTGGAGTTGCCGATCCACTTTTTCTCGCCGTTCAGGACCCAGGCGTCGCCCTCGCGCCGGGCCGTCGTGGTGACGCCGCCCGAGATCGCGCTGCCGACGTGGGGCTCGGTCAAGCCGAAGGCCCCGATCACCGACCAGTCGCGCATCTTGGGCAGCCACTCGGCCTTCTGCTCCTCCGACCCGCACACCAGGACCGACTGCATCGCCAGCCCGGAGTGGACGCCGAAGAACGTGGCCGTCGACACGTCGACGCGGGCGATCTCCATCGTGATGAGCCCCTCCATCACCGAGCCGTTGGGCTCGCGCGTCTCCAGGTCCTCGCCGTAGATCACGTCCAGCAGGTCGAGCTTCTTGAAGCCCGGGACGAGCACGTCGAGCGGCGTCCGGTCGCCCAGCCAGGCCTCGTTGATCACCGGCTCGACCTCGGTCTCCATGAACTCCCGCACCTCGGCCATCTTTTTCCACTGGGCCTCGGTGATCAGCCCCTCGATGTCGTAGTAATCGCCGTTGGGCGGGGGCGCCCGGTACCCCGTCACGTCGGCGCCGGCGCGTTCGAGCGCCTTGGTGGCCGCGGCCAGCGTCTTGGCGTCCATGCCGCCCAGCGCGTCCGCCAGCCGGTCGAGGTCGAGGCCCTTGCCCTGGAGCGCGGTCCAGGCCTCGGACATCGGGGGCGCAGCGGGTTCGTCGGCGCCGTCGCCGGCGTGGCTCTGGGGGCGGTCGGTGGTTTCCATGGGGGCGGGAATCAAAAGGACAGGGTTAACACTGTTAAGCCGCCGAGGTTCGCTCGCTCGGCGGGGTACCGTTGGATGCCCTGCGCCGCGCCGCGTTCCGCTGGCGGCGGTCGCCGGCGGCGCGGGGCGGGCGCGCCTGAGGCGGCGCCCCGGCCCGGGCCCTCCGGCTCCCCTACCCCGCCGCCGGCGCCGCGCGGCGCCGGCCCGCTGCGTCAGGCGACGACGGTCGCGCCGCGGTCGCCGTCCGGCACGTTGGCCGAGTACATCTGCTCGATGTCGCCGGTGTAGGCCTTGCTGACCTGGCTCCGCTTGACCTTCATGGTTGGCGTGAGCAGCTCGTTCTCGACCGTCATCAGCTCCGGCACCAGCCGGAAGCGCTGGACCTGGCTCCAATGGTCCATGCCCGCGTTGGCGTCGGCCACCAACCGCTCGAACTCGGCCTTGACTGCCGGGTCCTCCAGCAGGGCCTCGCCGGTGGCCGTCACGCCGTGGTTCTTGGCCCACACCGGCAGCACCTCCATGTTGGGGAAGATCAGCGCGGTGCAGTACTTCTGGCTGTTGCCCACGACCACGGCCTGCTCGATGAGCGCGCTCTCGGTCAGCGTGTTCTCGATGGGCTGGGGGATCACGTACTTGCCGGTCGAGAGCTTGAAGAGCGCCTTTTTGCGGTCGGTGATCTTGAGGAACCCGTCGGGCGTGAACTCGCCGATGTCGCCGGTGTGGAACCAGCCGTCGCCGTCGATGGCCTCGGCCGTCTTGTCGGGGGCCTTGTAGTAGCCCGTCATGAGGTTCGGCCCGCGCGTCAGGATCTCGCCGTCCTCGGCGATGGCCACCTCGACGCCGGCGATGGGCTGGCCGACCGTCCCGGCGCGGTTGGCGGCGGGGATGTTGTTGGTGATGACCGGGCTGGTCTCGGTGAGCCCGTAGCCCTGGAGGACCGGCACGCCGAACGCGTTGAACGAGTTGGCGAGGTCCGCGCGCAACGCCGCGCCGCCGACCGAGACGGCCTTGGCCCGAGTTAGCCCCAGCCGCTCGCGGAGCTTGGAGTAGACCAGCTTGTCCGCCAGGGCGTACTTGACGCCCGACAGCCCAGACGGCGGGTCCTGGAGGTCGTACTCGCCGGCCAGGTCCAGCGCCCACGCGCCGATCTTGCCCTTGGCCCCCTCGGACTCCTGGATGCCGAGCAGCACCTTGTCGTAGACCTTTTCGAGCACGCGCGGGACCGTCGCGAAGATGGTCGGGCGCACCTCGGGGAGGTGGCCGACCAACAGGTCGGGGTTGGAGTAATAGGTCTGGTGGCCCCACGCGATGCCGGCGAACGACAGCATCCGGGCGTAGACGTGGGTCAGGGGCAGGAACGTGAGCGCGACCTCCTCCTGGTGGCCCATCACGCCCATGCCGGTGTAGGCGCTGATCGCGTTGGACGAGATGTTCTGGTGCGACAGCATGACGCCCTTGGGCTGGCCCGTCGTGCCCGAGGTGTAGATGAGCGTCGCCAGGTCGGTGGCGTCGATCAGGTCGCGGAGCTCGTCGGGCCGGTTGGGCGCCTTGCCGATGGCCTCGCGGCCGCGCTGGCGGAGCGCGTCTAAGGTGATCAGCTCCATGCCGTCGGGCAGCGTCACGCCGTCGCCGGTCCCCTGGGCCAGCACCACCAGCCGCACGTCGGGGACGTCGGCGGCCCACTCGGCAAAGCCCTTCAGCATCTCCTCGTCGGAGACCATCATGGCCTTCGACTCGCTGTGCGTGGTGACGTAGACCAGGTTGTCGGCCGCGTAGGTAGTGTAGAGCGGGACGTTGACGATGCCGGCGACCAGCGTCCCGAGGTCGGCCATCGAGAAGTACATGTCGCTCTCCATGAAGAGCGCGACGTGGTCGCCGCGCTCGAACCCGCTCTCGAGCAGGCCCACCGCCAGCTCGTCGGCGGCGTCGCGGAACTCGGCGGTGGAGACGGAGACCCAGCCGCCCCGGCCGTCCGGCTGGTTGAACGCCTTCGGGCTGGGGTAGCGCTCGGCGGCCTCGTCGAGCAGCGACGGGAGCGTCCGGCCGAGCACGACTTTCCCCGTGGAGCGAGGCGAGGCGGTGTGAATCTGGAGGGCCATGATCAGGGGGAGGCGGGGGGCGTACGGAGTGTTTGAAGATCGCCAGAAGCGGCGAAAGGTTCCACATCCGCCCGGGCCCCTCCCTAGGGCAAAACCCGCCGGCGCGCTACGCCGCGCCCAGCGCCGCGAGCGACTGGCGGACGGCGGCGTCGATCAGCTCGTCGCCGGCCACGCGGACGTCGATCCGGCGAGCGAGCGACAGCGACACCAGCCCGTGGAGGGCCGTCCACAGCACGGACGCGGCCACGTCGGGCGGGCCCGGCGCCGCCAGCGACCCGTCGGCCACGCCGTCGGCCAGCGCGTCGCGGAACAGGTCCACGTTGCGGTGGGCGCGGCGGTAGTCCTCGGCCGGGTAGCGGGCCATCCGCTCGGGGCGGAGCTGGAACATCACCTCGTAGTACTCCGGGTTGTCGAGCCCGAACCGGATGTAGGCGCGTGACAAGGCGTCCAAGCGGCCCGCCGGCGTCTCGTGCTCGTCGTCGGCCCCGGTGAGCACCCGGTGCAGCCGGTCCATGCCCTCGGAGATCAGCGCGTGCGTCAGCGCGTCCTTGCTGTCGAAGTGGAGGTAGATGCTGGTCGCGCTGCACCCGGCCGAGGCCGCGATCTTGCGCATCGAGAGCGCGTCGTAGCCGTCGGCCACCAGCAGCCGGCGCGTGTGGTCGAGGATCGAGCGGCGGAGGTCGGCGCCGGTTTCGGCGCGGGGGACGGAGAGGGCGTCGGCCACAGGGGGACGTGGGGGTGGGGACTAGAGGATAGGGCATCGCCGGAGGATCCCCCGGCGTCCGGAAAACCGCCGCGGCGACCCGGCCGGCGCCTATCCTCTGCCCTCCACCCCCCACGTCCCCAATGACCGGCCGCCCCTGGCGCGACGTCGTCCTCCCGCCCGTCGCCGAGCGCTTCTGCCGCTACGCCGAGGTATGGACCACGTCCGACCCCGACTCCGACACGTTCCCCTCGACCCAGCGCCAGCGCGACCTGGGGCGGCTCCTGGTCGAGGAGCTGACCGCGCTCGGCGTCGACGCCGAGGAGGATGCCTGGGGCTACGTGCTGGCGACGCTGCCCTCTCCCCTGCCGCCGGCCGAGGCCGGGGCGCTGCCCGCCGTCGGTCTGGTGGCCCACCTCGACACGTCGCCCGACGCGCCGGGCAAGGACGTCCGGCCGCTCGTCCACGAGCGGTACGGCGGCGGCGTGGTCGCGCTGCCCGGCCCGGCCCCGTCCGGCGAGCGCGCCACGCTCGACCCGGACCGCCAGCCGGCGCTGCGGGCGCACGTCGGCCAGGACCTGATCTCGAGCGACGGGACCACGCTGCTGGGCTCCGACGACAAGGCCGGCGTGGCGGTCCTGATGCAACTCGCGGCCGACCTGGTGGCCGCCGAGGCGGACGCGGTGGAGCGCGGCGAGCGCCCGGCGGCCCGCCCCGAGCTGCGCCTGCTGTTCACGCCCGACGAGGAGGTCGGCCGGGGCACCGACAAGCTGGACCTGGAGCGCTGGGGCGCCGACCTGGCCTACACCGTCGACGGCGGCGCCGTGGACACGCTGAACGTGGAGACGTTCAACGCGGCCGAGGCCGTCGTGACGTTCGAGGGCCGGGGCGTCCACCCGGGCTACGCCGAGGGCGTGATGGTCAACGCCGTGCGCGCCGCCGCCGCGTTCGTCGCGGCCCTGGCCGACGAGCCGGCGCCGGAGACGACCGGGGGCCGCGAGGGCTACCTCCACCCCCACACCGTCGGGGGCACGGCCGAGCGCGCGACGGTCCGCGTGCTGCTCCGCGACTTTTCCGACAATGGCATGGAGGACAAGCGCCAGCGCGTCCGCCAGCGGGCGGCGGCGGCGGGCGAGCGGTGGGGCGCCGGGGTTTCGGTGGAAGCCGAGGAGAGCTACCGCAACATGAAGGCGCACATCGAGTCCGTCGATCCTCGTGCGGTCACGGTCGCGGTGGAGGCGGCCCGCGCGATGGGGTTCGAGCCGGCGCTGGCGCCCGTCCGCGGCGGCACCGACGGGGCGCGGCTGAGCGAGAAGGGCGTCCCGACGCCCAACGTGTTCACCGGCGGCCACGACTTCCACAGCGTGTTCGAGTGGAACACGGTCCAGAACCTGGAGAGGACGCTGGCCTACGTCGGCGCCCTGGTCCGCCAGTGGGGGGCGGCCGGATGAACCCGGCGCCCGGTCGGGCGTCCGACTCCCCCACCGCCCCTCCGACCGTGGCCCTGATCCCGTCCAACGCCCTGACCCGTTCCCAGACGCGCGTGTTCGTCGCCGTGCTGGTGGTGTTGATCCTGGGCCTGTCGGTCGTGGCGACGGTCATGATCACGCGCGGCTGGGGCAACCCGACGGTCCAGGATCAGGTCCGGGAGCAGGAGACCGAGCGCCGCCTCGCGATGCCCCGGCTCGACGGCGACGACGTCGCTCCGAACCCGACACCGTAATCATCCTGGCGGCGCGTGCAGGAGTCACCGTTGGAGAACGGGGGCCACGGTAGGTTGGCGCGGACCCGGCGTGGGCGTCCGTTCGCGCCGGCCGCTCAGGCGTCGTACGGTACGTGTCTCGCGGCAGCGGTAGGTTTCGGCGGAACGCCTCGGCGGGCGCCCGTTCCTACAGGACACGCCGCTCGTCGTCTCCGGCCGGCGCCTCGGCTCGCCCCCTCCGACACCCCTTTTTGGGAGGCCTTCCTATGCTCCACCACCGAGGCTACAGCGGGCGCATCGAGCGCGAGCGAGAGACGGGACAGTTCCACGGCGAAGTCCTCGGCACGCACGGACTGATCACCTTCCAGGGCCAGACTGCAGAAGACGCCGAGGCGGCTTTTCGGGACGCCATCGACGATTACCTGGCGTTCTGGGCCGAGCGAGGCGAGGTGCCCGAGGAGCCGCCGGCCGAGGACTCCTCGGCCGAGACGCTCGTCCTCCACGTGCCCCAGGCCCTGCACCAGACCCTGGCCTCCCGGGCGCGGCACGAGGGGAAAAGCGTCAGCGAGTTCGTGGTCGACTGGCTCTCGCAGTCGGCTAGGCCCGGCGGCTGAGCCCGACGGCCAGTGCCGCCAGCGCGGCGACGCCCACCGCGACGTAGATCGGGTGCGAGCGCGCGGCCTCCGCCCACGGCCGCGGCGGGTCGGGCAGGCGGTCGAACGCGTGCACGGTCTCGATCTGGCCCGACGCGTCGTGGACCACGATCCGCCCGGCGCCCAGCTGGCGGACGTAGCCGGAGGCGCGCTCGACGGCGGCGTCGCGGTCGTCGGTCTCGAACGACAGGACCGGCGAGCCCTCCAGGCGGACGCCCCAGCTCGTGTCGGCGGGGACGACGTGGTACACGTTGGGGGTGGGCATGGTCGTTCGCGGGGTGGGCGCGTCTAACGCCGCGTCCCCGCCCTCAGGTTTCTCCTGACGTGCCGGCCGGGCGGGCGCGCCGCCGCCTTGCTGGGGCGGGGCGCCCGCGGCGGGCACCTGAACCGGGGCCGCGCGCGGCTCTACCTTTTGTGGCCGCCGGCTGGCGGCCTCTACCTGCCCCTCCCGCCATGACACGCCCCGCCCTGCTCTTCTCGGCCCTCGCCGCCCTCGCGCTCCCCGCCTGCCAGGGCGCCGACGCCCCGGCCACGGCCGCCGCCAGCGCAGCGCCGGACGTCCCGGAGGCCGCCCTGGCCGCCCTCGACTCGACGCGGCTGCGCGCCCACATCGCGACGTTGGCCTCCGACGAGTTCGGCGGGCGCGGGACCGGTACTGAGGGCGAGGCCAAGGCCGTCGCCTACATCATCGAGCAGTTCCAGGCGGCCGGCCTGGAGGGCGGGATGCCCGACGGCTCCTTCACCCAGGACGTGCCGCTCCGCAGCGTCCGCGTAAGTGAGACGACGCCGCTGACCTTCACCCCCGACACCGGCGCGCCGGCGTCGTTCGAGCCGGTCACCGACATGGCGCTGACCACCGACACCGACGGGAGCGCGGTGGCGCTGGACGGCGCCGACCTGGTGTTCGTCGGCTACGGCATCGCCAATGCGGCCGAGGGCTGGGACGACTACGCCGGCGTCGACGTGACCGACAAGGTGGTCGTGTCGTTCGTCAACGACCCGCCGGCGACCGCCGAGGAGCCCAACCGGTTCCAGGCCGACACCATGACCTACAACGGCCGCTGGACCTACAAGTACGAGGAGGCCCGCCGCCGCGGCGCCCGCGGGATGCTCCTGATCCACACCGAGGACACCGCCGGCTACCCGTTCGGCGTCATCGCCGACGACGCCCTCGGCGCCCACCCGTCCGCCGCCGACGCGCCCGAGGGCGCCCTCGCGGTGCGCGGCTGGATCTCGCAGCGCGCCGGGGAGGCGCTCGCGGAGATGTCCGGCGCGTCGCTCGACGACTGGTTCGAGCGCGCCGGCACGCGCGGCTTCCGCGCCGTCGAACTGCCGGTCGAGGCCGACGTGTCGATGCAGGTGGAGCAGACGGCCGACCTGGTGGGCCAGAACGTGGTCGCCAAGCTGCCCGGCCGCCAGCCGGAGGCCGTCGTCTACGGCGCCCACCACGACCACCTAGGCACGGACGAGGCGTTGGTGGCGGCCGGCCAGGACGGCATCTACAACGGCGCCGTCGACAACGCCTCCGGCGTGGCCATGATGATCGAGATCGCGCGCTCGCTCGCCGCCGCCGGCGAATTGGAGCGGACCGTCTACTTCGTCACGTTCACCGCCGAGGAGGCCGGGCTCCTGGGCTCGGGCTACTTTGCCGAGCACCCGCCGGTCCCGCTGTCCCAGATGGTGGCCAACGTCAACGTCGACAGCGGCAACCTCAACGGCGAGACCGACGACGTCGTGGGCATCGGGTCGGAGCGGAGCGACCTGGCCGGCCTGCTGGCGGCCGCCGCCGGCGCCGAGGGGATGACGGTCACGCCCGACAACGCACCCAACGAGGGCCTGTTCTACCGCTCCGACCAGCTCGCGTTCGCGCGGGGCGGCGTGCCGGCGGTGTTCCTGGGCACCGGCGACACGTTCCGCGGCCGCCCCGCCGGCTACGGCCAGCAGGTCCGCGCCGCCTACCGCGCCGACCGCTACCACCAGCCGGGCGACGAGCTCACCGACGACCTGTCGATGGCCGGCATCCTGCAGCAGACGCGCGTCGCCCTCCGGCTGGGCTACGCGCTCGCGGCCAGCGACCTGACGCCCCAGTGGCGCGACGGCGAGGCGTTCGCGGAAGCGCGGCGCCAGTCGCAGGCCGCCGACTGACCCCGGGGTCGCGGGCTAAATGAGACCGGCCCTGCCTCCCAAGGCAGGGCCGGTTGTCCATTGGGAGAACTCTCGCGTCTACAGGTAGAACGGGTTCTGGACCATGTTCGGGTTCGCGTCGATCTCTCTCTGGGGGATCGGGTAGACAAAGCGCGGGTCCGTCGCGGGTAGAGCGCCGACGCCGGTCACCCCGATCGTCCCGCCTGTCCGCTTGAGGTCGTGGAGCAGGCTCCCTTCGAAGTCCAGTTCCAGACGCCGCTCGCGGAGCACGTCGTCGGCAGTGACGGCCGCCAGCGGGTCGAGCCCGGCGCGCGTCCGGATCACGTTGAGGTCCTGGAGAGGCGTGGCCCCAATCGACGTGCCCGCGCGGAGGTTGGCCTCTGCGCGCGTCAGGTACATCTCGGCCAGGCGGATGACGGGGATGTCTACCCCCTCGCTCGTCGGCCCCTGCCACTTGCCGGTCCGGAGGATCCCCCCGTTGTCGACGTAGAAGAAGGCCCGGCCGTCGCCCTCCTCGAAAAGGGTGACGTACTCGTCCGTCATCTCGATGTCGCCTCGGCCGCTGTTCTCGTCCGCCCCGTAAAACGTGTTCAGGGCGTTCCCCCCGTCCTGCGTCGTGATCGCGCGGGAGAACACGTACTCCGAGGACCCCGACTCCTGGTTGAACGCACCCTCGAACGTCGGAGCGAGTGCGTATCCCCCCTCCTCGATGACGCGACTCGCCTCGGCTGCCGCCGCGGCGTAGTCTCCACTCGAGAGGTGGACTCGCGCCAGGAACGCACTGGCGGCGTAGGTGTCTCCGAGGATCCCGTCCCGGGCCGGGAGCTGGTCGCGGGCAGCGACGAGGTCTTGGAGGACTTGACTGTACACCTCCGCGACCGTGTTCCGAGCGGCGTTGTTCTCTTCGGTGACGTCCTCGGTGGGCTCGAGTACGATCGGGACGCCGAGGTCAGAGCTCGGAGTGCCGGCGGTGTAAGCCGGCGCCCACTTCCGTACCAGCTCGAAGAGCATGATGCCACGGAGAAGGCGAGCGTGCCCCTCGATGCGCGACCGCTCGCCGGCGTCCTCGAACACGTCGAGCGCACTGAGGACGTTGTTGGCAATGTTGATCACCTCGTACGCGTCCTCCCACGTGTCCTCCACAGACCCGTTGTTCACGAGGATCGTCTTGTTCCAGAACTCGCGGGGGTCGGCAAAGGTGCCTGTCCAGACGACCCGACGGGTGTCGAGTGCCATGAGGTCGGAGCCCATTATCAGCTCGCCGCCGTAGAGGTCCGTGTCGCCCGCTCGGTCGTAGGCGCCGATAAGGGCACCCCGAACGTTCTGAGGCGTCGAGCGGGCGCGGTCGTCGCTGATGGACTGGCGCGGCTCGATGTCGAGCAACCCGTCGCAGCCGGAGAGGGCCAGCGCTCCGACAGCGACTAGCATGAGGGAGAGGCGAGAGAGCGAACGCATAGGGGTGTGGGGCAGACGACTAGACGGAGTCGGGGTCAGGCCGGAGGTCTAGAACGTGAACTGGAGGCCGAGGCTGACCGAGCGTGCCTGGGGGGCGGAGTAGAATTCGTTGCCCAGCCCGATGTTACCGGCCACGAAGTCGGCGTTGACCTCGGGGTCCCACCACACGTAGTCCGTGGCCGTGAAGAGGTTGGTCCCGATCAGGTACACTCGCGCGCCTTCCACGTTGAGCCCACCGAGCCCGCCCAGGACGCTCCGTGGGAGGTTGTACGCGAGCGAGAGCGTGCGGAGCCGGAGGTACGACCCGTCGTAGAGATACCGGCTCGATTCGGCCGTGCCGTTCGCGAGGAAGAGCCGAGGCTCGGGCACATCGGTGACGTCGCCCGGCTGCTGCCAACGGTCGAGTTGGTTGCGGAGCTGGTTGTCCAGGAAGAGACCGTTGGCCGTCTTGTACTCTCCCCCTCCATCGAACACCTCGCCGCCGACGGAGAACTGCCAGAGCATGTTGAACTCGAACCCGCCAAACGCGAGCGCGTTGTTGAACCCGCCCGTGAAGTCCGGGTTGGGGTCACCGATCACGATCCGGTTGGCCTCGTTCGGGTTGTTCGTCGTCGCCTCGGGGTCGAGGATGGCCCCGCTCTCGTCGGGCTCGTTCACGAAGTAGAGCGCGTCGCCGTTGGCGGGGTCTACCCCGGCGTACTCGTACCCAAAGAACACACCGATAGGCTGGCCCTCGACGGCGCGGTTGATGAATCCGCCCTCGATGACCTGGCCGTCGAGGTTTGTGATCTTGTTCCGGTTCGCCGAGATGTTGAACCCGGCCGTCCACGAAAAGGCGGGGGTATCGAAGACGCGCCCCGTGAGGGCGAACTCGACGCCCCGGTTCTCCAGTGAGCCCACGTTCTTGAGAACCGTGGAGAAGCCGGTTGTGGCCGGGACGTTGACGTTGAGCAGGAGGTCGTCGGTGTCCTTCTGGTAGACGTCGAACTCGCCGTCGATACGCCCGCCGAGGAACGAGAAGTCAAGGCCGAGATTGAGCTGCGTCGTCCGCTCCCACTTCAGGTCCGGGTTCGGAATCTGGGTCGGGATAATCCCGGCCCGGCCGGCAAAGTTGGCCCCGCCCCAAAGCCCGCGCGAGCCGAAGTTGTTGATGGCCGCGTTGCCCGTCGCCCCGTAGCTCGTGCGGAGCTTGAGGTACGAGACGCTGGGGACGCTGGCGAAGAAAGGCTCTTCGCTGATCACCCACGCTGCGGCAGCAGCCGGGAAGAACCCGTACCGGTTGTCGCTCCCGAACCGCGAGGACCCGTCGAGCCGGCCGCTGGCGGAGACGAAGTAGCGGTCGGCGTAGTCGTAGTTGGCTCGGCCGAAGTAACCGAGGAACCGGTAGCCGGTCTCGGTCGACGTCCCCGCCGTGATCTCGGCCGCGCTCGCGATCGTCTGGAAGTCGTCGTTCGGGAAGACCCGGCCTTCGACCGCCGCGCCCCGCCGCTCGACCTCTTGGTACGTGATGCCGGCCACGGTCTCCACGTCGTGCTCGCCGAAGCCCCGGGCGTACGTGGCGTAGTTGTTCGTGTTGACGTTGAGGATCCGGTCCCAGGTGCTGACGCCGAGGCCCTCGGGAGCTCCGGTGTTGCGGGCGACCCGGCTGTTGTAGTACTCGTCGGTGTTGGCGTCGAGCAAGTCGACCCCGAACTCCGAGCGAACCGAGAGCCCCGGCGCTAGACGGAGCTGTCCGTAGACGTTCCCGAGGCTCCGGAACGAGGCCACCGCGTGGCTCGCGTTGTCCTTGTAGAGGAGTGCGTTGAAATACTCGGTGTCGGGGTTCGGCTCCGGGCGCTCGCTGGTCTCTGTCCCCGGCACGAAGATCGGCGAGATCGGGGCCTGGGCAACGAGTTGGAGCGGCGTGGCGAACCCGTTGTCCGTCGACAGCCGGTTGTTGAGCGTCCGCGAGAGCCCGAGGTTGGCGCCGAGTTCGAAGGCCTCGCTCAGGGTATGGGTGACGTTGAGGCGGCCGGTGACCCGGTCGTACTCGTCGCGAATCAAGATGCCGTCCTCCTCGCTGTAGCTCCCGGAGACGAAGAACTGCGTGTTCCGGCTCCCTCCCCGCGCGCTCAGATCCACGGTGAAACCGCTGGCGTCCTGGAACGCCTCTTCTTGCCAGTCCGAGTCCACCTCGCCCGAGCGCCAGTCGGTACCCGCAGCGAGGCCGTCGAAGGACCGCTCAAGGAACGCGAGGTATCCCCCTCCGCCCGTGATGCGGTCCGAGTTTTCGGCGGCCTCTGTCAAGAGCTCGACGTACTCTTGGGCATTGAGGAACTCGACCGTGTGGGTCGGGCTGCTCGCGCTGCCTCGGAGGTTCACGGCAAACTGCGTGTCGCCGTCGAACCCGCTCTTGGTCGTGATCAGGACCACGCCGTTCGAGGCGCGGGCGCCGTAGATGGCCGTCGCCGAGGCGTCCTTCAGGACCTCGATCGAGGCGATGTCGCTGGGGTTGATCTGGGCGAGCGGGTTCGTCGACGCCGTGTTTGTGGAGATGTTGTCCGTCGAGACCGGGATCCCGTCGACCACGTAGAGCGGCTCGTTGCCTGCCGACACGGACGCGGCGCCGCGAACGCGGACCTGGATGCCCTGGCCGAGCTTGCCGTTGTTGGTCTGGACCGCGACACCAGCCGTCCGCCCCTGGAGCACCTGCTCGAACGAATTCACGACGGAGCCCTCGATTTCCTCCTCACCCACTCGAGCGACGCTGCCCGTCCGGGCCAGTTCACTCGTGGTGCCGTAGCCGACGACGTAGACCTCCTCAAGGCCCAACAAGTCCTCTTCGATCGTCATCTCGACTCGGACCGTCTCCCCGGCTCGTACAGAGACAGGACGCGTCGCGCGGAGGTACCCCAAGAACGTCGCGGCGAGCGTGTACTCGCCCGCAGGTGCGGAGAACGAGAACTCGCCGTCGGCGTCAGTCGACGCCCCAACCGTCGTCCCCTCGAGGGCCACGTTGGCACCGGGCACGGGTTCGTTGGTCTGTGCATTGAGCACGCGCCCTTCGACGGTGCCGACCTGCGCCAGAGCGGGCGCGGCTGCTCCGACGAAGAGGGCCATGAGCAGGGATGCCGTTTTCATGATGTGTGTGTTTGATGGACTGCCGTCGCTCCGCTTCCCTGTCGCCCTATTGGTCGGGCCACAACATGTACCGGCCGAGCCATGGCAAGCGGTTCGCAATCTATCTCCACTCTTACTCGCCCCGCTAGATAGGGCCGCATTTTTTGAACCCCAGTTGGCCATTGGCCTAGCGAGCGGCCTCCTCCGACTGCTGCCGTACGTATCGGGCAGGCGGTCCTTCTCTCGGTCCCGGGGCCTCTCGAACCACGCGGCTCACCGTGCCGTAGTGAGGTCGTCTCCACCCTTGTCGCCATGCGCATCTTGCTCTCGCTCCTCGCCATCGCCGCCTGTGCCCCCGACCCCGCCGACGTCGCGCCCGACACGGCCGGCGCGACCGAGCAAGCGGCCGAGGAGGCCAGCCGCGAGGCCGGCGCCATCGACGTCGACGTGGACGACATGGCGGTGTCGTCGCGGCTGGTGGGCCGGCCGATCCAGTCCATCCTCACCGAGGACGGCGCCCTGGAGCTGGGCCTAACCGACAGCGTGCTCTACTCCCGCCTCTCGGACGACACCCGAGCCGGCATCGCCGCCGACATGGAGCGGGAGGCGGAGGGCCAGGAGGGACTGGGCGGGCAGATCGCGCGCGCGGTGACCGGTGCCGTCGCCAAGGGCCTCGGGACGGCCGTCCAGGTGCCGCTGGGCAGCGTGCGCGACGTCCGCGTCGAGGGCGACCGGCTGGTGATCGAGATGGTCGACGGCCGCCCGTCGGCCTTCGAGTCGTCCAGGACCGACGGCGAGCCGCTGCTGGAGCAGTTCGCCCCCGCCGACGCCGCCCGGCTGGCGGAGGCGTTCGACCGCGCCACCGCCGGCCGCTAGGTCGGCGGCGGCTGGCGGCCGCGCCACCGCGCCGCGCCCGGCGTGGGCCCCGCCCCGGGAGCTCCTCGGCCGCGCTACCTTTTGCGCTGATGGCTCGTTCCCCGGAGCATGTCTCTTCTATGTCCTTGATCGTCAAAGCCGTGGCCGCGGTGGCCCTCACCGCGACCGCCCTCTGGGCCCCCACGGCCACCCCCGCCGTCCCGCCTCCCGCCGCGCCCGTCCTGTGGGCGGACGGCGCCGTGATCGCCCGCCGCGTGGCCGACACGCTGTCGACCGAGGCCGCGCTCGGCCAGTTGATCGCCGCCCGGTCGGAGGTCCGCGGGCTCGACGCGATGGTCCGCCGGGGCGAGGTGGGACGCGTCGAGGTGGGGGCCGGATCGGCGCAGGCGCACCTGGAGCGGATGCGCGCGTGGCAGGCCGCCGCGCCGGTCCCCGTCCTGCTGGCGACCGCGCCCACCGAGGCCCGCACCGGCCTCCCGCTGAGCGGCGTGCCGGCGGTGGCCCCGGCCGCGATGCTGGCCGCCGCCGGGCGGCCCGACCTGGCGTTCTGGGCCGGCCAGGCGCTGGCGTCCTCGGCCGCCGACCTGGGCATCCAGTCGCCCGGGACGGCGCTCGCGCTGGGCGCCGGCGCGTCGCCGTTCGGCCCGGTCCTGGGCGGGGCCGTCGAGCAGTCGTTGGCGCGCGGCCTGCGCGACGGCGGCGTGCTCGCCAGCGCCCGCCTCCTCGACGACGCCGGGCTGGCGGCGCTGCCGGCGCTGAGCCGGTCCGGGCTGATGGAGGTGCGGCTGGCGGTCGCCACCGGCGGCGACGTCGAGCGCGTCCGCCAGCTCAAGGCGAGCGGCGCGTTCAACGGCCTGGTCCAGGCCGAGGTGGACGGCCAGGCGACGGGCGCAGTCGACGCCGTCCGCGCGGGGGCCGACGAGGTGTTGTCTGACGCGCCGGCGGTCGTGCTGGACTCGTTGCGCCGCGCCGTCGCGGAGGGCCGGCTGAGCGCGGCGCGCGTGCAGGAGTCGGCGTTCCGCGTGCTCTCGGCCAAGGCCTGGGCCGGGCTCGCGCTGGCGCCTCGGCCGCGCGGCACGGGCGACCGCAACCGGACCGTCCGCATCGAGCCGGGCCGCTTGCCTACCGAGGCGTCGCGTCGCCGGGCGGGCCTGCTGCTGGGCGAGACGGCGCGCACCGCCGTCACGGTGATCCAGGGTCCCGACGGGCCGGTCCCGATGGTCGGCCCCGCCGTCCCGCCGTCCACGTTCGTGGTGGTGCTCGCCCCCGACGCCTCCGACGACGCGGGGCTCGTGTTCGCCCGCACGCTCGCCGCCGACCTGGCGCCCGAGGGTCGCGTCAGCTACACCAAGCTGGCCCAGGACGGGCCCTCGGCCCGCGACGACGACGCCCTCGCCGCCGCCCGAGACGCCGACCGCCTCGTGATCGTCCTCTCCCCCGACGCCGACCGCCAGCGGGCGGAGCGCCACCACGACCTGGCGTGGCAGCTGGCCCAGCACCCGTCGACCGTGATCGTGGCGCTGGGCCCGGCCGACGTGGCGGCGGGGCTGGGGCGACCGGCCGCCCTCGTGGTGGCGTACGACGGCTCGCCTGAGGCCCAGCGCGCCGCGGCGTATGCCCTGACCGGCCGCAGCGCGGTCTCCGGCCGGCTCCCTTGGGGCGTCGCCGGCCTGGCCGCCCGGGGCGACGGCGTCCGGCTCCGCCAGCAGGCGCTCCGGCCGGGCACGGCCGAGGAGGCGGGCCTCGACGTCCAGACGGCCGAGCGCGTCGACGCGGTGATGGAGCGGGCCGTCCGGTCGGGCGCGTTCCCTGGTGCCGCCGTGGCCGTGGGCCGGGACGGCGTCCTGCTGCGCCTCAAAGGCTACGGGCGCCTGACGACGGGCGGCCCGGCGGTGACGGCCGACACGCCCTACGACCTGGCCTCGCTCACCAAGGTCGTCGGCACGACGGCGGCGGCGATGCGGCTGGCGGAGCAGGGGCGCCTCGACCTCGACGCGACCGTCACGAGCTACCTCCCGCGCTACCGCTCGCGGGGCAAGGACCGCGTCACGGTCCGCCAGCTGCTGGCGCACTCGGCCGGCCACCGCGCCTGGCACCCGTTCTGGAGCGACGGCGTCCGGGACCGCCAGGCGGTGCTGGACTTTATCTACGCCGACGCCCTCCAGTACCGCCCCGGCGCGCGGTCGCGCTACAGCGACTTCGACATGATCCTGCTGGGCGAGGTGATCGAGCGGGTCGCCGGCCGGCCGCTCGCGGACGCGTTCCAGGCGGAGGTGTTCGGGCCGCTGGGCATGACCGGGACCGGCTTCCGCACGGTCGGCGACGTGGACCCGGCGGTGGCGCCGACCGAGGACGACCGGGCCTTCCGGCACCGCGTGCTCCAGGGCGAGGTCCACGACGAGGCGGCCTCGGTGATGGGCGGCGTCGCCGGCCACGCCGGCCTGTTCTCGACCGCCCGCGACCTGTCCCGGTTCGCCTACGTGATGGCCAGCGGCGGCGCCGGCTACGGCTCGCGGATGGTCCGCCGGACGACGCTGGAGCAGTTTATCGAGCGCGTGCCGCTCGACAGCACCTACCCGACCGGGCTGGGCTGGATGGTCAACTCCGGCGGCGGCAACTCGGCGGCCGGGGACCGATTCGGCCCGCGCTCGTTCGGGCACACCGGCTACACCGGCACCTCGATCTGGGTGGACCCCGACCAGGGCCTGTTCGTGGTGCTGCTGAGCAACCGGGTCCACCCGTCCCGCTCCAACCGCCGCATCCGCGACGTGCGCCCCGCGCTGGCGGACGCCGTGGCCGGCGCCATCACCGCGCCCCCTGGGCGCCCCGCCCTGGGCTGGGGCTTCGGCCCGCTGCCCGACGACCTCCCCACCGTCGCCCGACGCTAACCCCCTCATGCCGACCTACACCTACCGCCGCCCCGACGGCACCACGTTTGACGCGTTCCAGAAGATGTCCGACGCCCCGCTGACCGAGGACCCAGAGACGGGCGTGCCGGTCACGCGGCTGATCTCGGGCGGCGCCGGCTTGCAGTTCAAGGGCTCCGGCTTCTACCTCACCGACTACGTCAAAAAGTCCGGCAGCGCCGACGCCGCCGAGCCCGGGGGCGACAGCGGCGGCAAGGGCAAGAAGAAGGGGAAGGAGACCCCGAAGGCCACGCCGTCGGAGAGCGCTCCGGCGTCGAGCCCCACCCCGTCGGCGTCGTCCACGCCGGACGCCTAGCCGCGCCGCCAGCGCCGCGAACGAGACGCGCCCCTCCCGTTTCTGGGAGGGGCGCGTTTTTCGGAGCCAACGGACAGATTTGAACTGTCGACCTGCTCATTACGAGTGGGACCGGAGGGATCAGGGCACGACCGGAAACGGCTTTTTTGACGGCCTAATGCCCGATTCACCGCAATAGCGGTTGTAGCCCCCTGCACCTTTTTGCATTCCTTTGCCCTGAATATGCCCTGATCAGGGCACGGCCTCAGCTCCCCTTCTCCGACCCGTCGACGAGCGCGCGCACGACGGCGACGAACCGCTCCGCGTCCGCCAGCAGGTCGGCCGCAGCAGACTCGTCGGTGACGGAGAGCGCCTCGTAGTCCGCCCGCTCCCGAACGCCGGCGGCATACGGCAAGGTGCGGCCGAGGTCCGCGGGAACGAGGCCCGGAAGGACGACCAGTTCCCGGAATCGGTGATGGACGCCCCGATGCGTCCGCGGGCTCTCATTGTACCCGAGCAGAGCCGCCAGCGCGACGTAGAAGCAGGCGTAGTACGCGCGGCTCACGGCCCCCTCCGCATCGCCGTCTTCGAGGATCAGTCGCGACGTGTCGAGCGCGCGGTCGGCCTTCTTTAGCAGGGCCTCTTGGCGGTCAGTCACAACTCTACCCCCTCGCGTGCGACCGCCGCCATGAGCGGGCGCGTCAGATCAGCGGCCTCGTCCTCCCCGTAGGGTTGGGCGGAGATGTCCACCCCGTACCTGTCGAGGAGGTCCACCCCGATGGGGACCAGTCGATCCTTGAGTTCTCGGTGGGCGACATAGTCGCCTCGGAGGACGACGAGGAGATCAACGTCGGAATCTGGCCGGGCCTCGCCACGAGCTTGAGAGCCGTAGAGGACGACGCGATCGAGCCGGTCGCCGTAGAGCGTGACGAGCCGCGCCTTCGCCTCGGCGATGGCAGCCCGAACGTGGGGCGGCGTCGAACGGGGGAGCACGTCGGCCATAGTGGAAGGTAGGACGTACGACGGAAAAGACCACGTGGCAACGAGGCCCCGCTCAACCTGCGGCGCGAGTCGAGGCTTGAGCATCGGCCGAGTGAAGAGGCCACCACACATCCCCACTGCCTCCTCGATGTCGAGTTCGAGGCCTACGGACCCGCATAGGCCAGGCTACTCGGGGGACGTCACGGGTGCATCGAGGGCGCTCTCACTCCCCTGGTCCCCCACGGGCGCAGGAGCCAAAGATCGACAGCAACTTGACTTCGTACCGATCCCGAAGTCAAAGGAAGAGCCAGGCGAGCGCAAACGGCCTCGGTCGTGGGCGGGGTGGGCACGGGAAAGTCTACGTCTCGTTGAAGACTCACCGTCGCGTTCAAGCCGACCGGAGTTCGGCTCGGATCTCGTCCGGGGTGATCTGGAAGGCGGAGACGCCGTACCGCGATAGGGCGTCGTGGAACGACTGGCGGCTCACGCCAGCGATCTCGGCGGCCTTCCCCTGCGAGACCCGCCCGGCCTCGTACCACTTGACAGCGGCGGCGATGCGGAGCTCGCTCACGAACGCCTCGGGCGTGGATCGGAGTGCGGAGAACACGTCTTCCGGCAGGTCGAACTGGACGGTGACGGACATCGGGGCGGGGGTCAGGTCGCGAGCAGTGTACGCAGGAGCCGCCGGGTCGTTCAGAAGCGTTGACACCCAGGTGGTTTGTCGCGGCGGGGCGGTTGAGCACAGACGGTCTCGGTCTGCCGTGAGAGGGGCACAGGAAAGCTCACGCTTCGGCAGTCCCGCTAATCTCCCGCCGACCTATGTCGTCGGCGCCGCGCCCTTCCGAGCGTCGGCGACTGCCCCGCCGAACACGCGCTCGACGTGGTCGGCCCCGCGGGCCGGGTCATAGTGAGCGTAGTGCCGCTCGATCATCTGGACGCTCGTCCCCATGAGACGGGCGATGAGGTAGAGCGGCGTCCCCTCCATCGCCAGCCGCGTCCCGAAGCTGTGGCGGAGCGAGTACGGCGTGACCGTCTTCTGGACCTTCGCCACCTCGGCGTAGTGGCGGAGCCGCTTGCGGAGGTACGACGGCTCGACCGGACCGCCCCGCTCGCCCACGAACACGGGGCCGTCCGCCTCGCCGGTCCGCTCGGACGCGCGCCGCTGGAGGACGCTGAGCGCAGCGCCCCGGACCGGGACCGTGCGGACCGAACCAGCCGTCTTGGTCCGGTGCCCCTTCCCCACCTCGACCGACCGCTCCGCCAGCCGGAAGGCGCTCCACCGGAGCACGCGCTGCTCGCCCGGCCGGAGCCCGGTCCCAACGCCGAACACGACCCAGTCGCGGAGCCACGCGAGCGACCCGCCCGACGTGACCTCAGCCGCGTCGATGGTGCGGAGGACGGCGGCGACCTCCGCCTCGGTGAGGTGGTCGCGGCGGTTCGGCGGGGGCGTCGGGGTGCGGACGGCGCCGGCGGGGCTCGCGTCGGCCAGCCCGCGGTCGACGCAGAACGAGAAGAAGTGCTTGAGCACGGCGGCGTAGCGCCGCTTCGTCCCCGCCGATTTCGGACCGGCCGGCTTCCCCTTCTTCCCCCGCTTCGGCGCGTTCACGAACGCCTCGACGTGGCGGGGCTCGACGTGACGAACCAGGACGCCAGCGGGGAGCGACCGGCTGAACGCGCCGAGCATCCGGTCGGCCGTGTCGACGGTCCGCTCGGCGCGTCCGGCCTGGCGCTGCGAGGCGATGTACGCTTGGGCCGCCTGGTCGACGGTCGCCCCTCTCCGGCTCGGGTCGGCCCACGGGTCGAACGTCCCCAGGCTCCGGCGCCGGGCGTAGTCGAGGGCCTTCCCCATCGCGGCCCCCTTGTCCTTCGTCCGGAGGTTGACCTTCTTGCGGCTCGGGCGGCGGTCGGGGTCGTAGACCGTCCAGATCCACGAGCCGTAGCCCACGCGGCGGTCCCCCTCGACGCGGTAGTTGCGCTCGACGCGGGAGCCGTCGGGGAGTTCGGAGCGGAAGGGGTTCTCGGCCATCGGATTCGTGCTCGTCAGGGGTGCGGTGCGCGTTCACTCCCGATCCCTGGTCTTAAGGGACAGGGATCGGGAGTGAACGGCCAACCCCGGCGAGATCGCTGAGGCTGGAGCCGCCCTCCGTCAACGCTACGGCGGAGACGGTGACACCTCCTCCGGCAGCGGCCTGGGAGAAACCTCAGCCGTCGTGACCTCTCGCCCGCCCGTTTCGCGCCTCTGCTTGTCACCACGCCACGGGAGACCGCGACGCCACTGGCGGACGCGGTCGACAGCTCCAGACTCTTCTCCCCACCCGCCCGACTCGGCGGTACCGACAGGGGGCGCCCCACAACCCGTGGCCGGAGCGTGGGGGCGCCCCTTGTCCTGTTCTGGGCTCGCCCGGACGAGCGACGCCGCCCCGTGCAGGGGGCGGCGTCGAGGTGCCGCGAGGGGCACAGCAGCTTGAGACTGCGTATGTCGAACCTACCACCCGGCGGCCGGAATCCCGCCTTGCAACCTGACGCAGGCGACGCCCGCTCTGCCCTGACCGCGGCTGACCGGGCCGCCCTCCGGTCGATGCTCCGCGAGGAGCTGGCCGCCGTCGGCGAGCCCGACCCGCTCCTCGACGTGGGCGGAGTCGCCCGGCGCCTGAGCGTCTCGGTCCGGACGGTCGAGAAGATCATCGCCTCCGGCGACCTCGTGCCGATCTGGGTCGAGGGCTCTCGGCGGTTCGACCGCGACGCCGTCGAGGCCTACATCCGGCGCCGCGTGCGCGTCGGGAGGGCACGGCGATGAGCGGAGGCCTCAACGGGCAGGCGATTGTCGCCCCGCCCTCCTTCGACCCCGCTGACCCCGACGACCCGGCCCACCTCCGCCTGCTCTACGGAGTCCCCGCGGACGTCTCCGGCGACCACGTCAGAGAGTACGTCCGGCTTGCCCGGCAGGAGTCCGAGGCCGGGCGAGCCTACGAGACGGCGCTCCTCCGCCTGCGGGGACGCGCCGCAGCGCTCGGGGCCTGGACGCCCTCCCCCACCGTCGGCCGCGCCGTGCTGGCCGCCCCGCCCGGAGTGAGCGCCCGCGAGGCCGTCTCCATCGGGACGCTCGCGGAGCCCCCGCCCCGCCGCTGGACCGTGGCCGGACTGGTCCCCGAGGGTGCCCCGTCGATCCTCGCCGGGCACTCAGGCCTCGGCAAGAGCTACGTAGCCCTGCTCCTGTCGCTCTGCGTCTGCATGGGGCGCCCGTTCCTCGGCCGCGACACCCGCCGTGCCTCCGTCCTCTGGGTCGACCGCGAGCTCGACCAGGACGAGATGGCCCGGCGCTCGTTCGCCGTCGCGCGCGGGCTCGGGTTGGACCGACCACCCGACACGCTGTACTACCTCCGCCCAGACGAGCCTGTCGGCAGCGAGTCGACCCAGGCCCTGGTGCTCAGTGCCGTGGAGCGGTTCGGCGTCGGGCTCACCGTCTTGGACAGCTTGACGCTCGGGGCGCTAGGCGACACCAAGGAGCAGCGGGACGTGGTCGCCGTGATGCGCCATGTCGAGGCGTGGGGGACGTCGCTCTCCATCGACCACATCACCAAGAGCGCGGCGGCTGGCAACCAGTCGTCGGCCACGATCTTCGGGAGCGGGATGAAGCGGGCCGTCGCGCGCTCGACGTTCTTCCTCGCACCCGCGGGGGACGCCCTCGCCTTGCGCCCCGACAAGTCCAACTTCGGCGCGGCGTCGAGCCCGGTCTACCTCCGAGCGTCGCACCTCGCCGACGAGCGGGGTCAGCCCGAGGTCACGTTCGAGACACTCGACACGGCGGACGACGCGCTTCGGGGAGCGGAGGACCACGCCCCGGCCCACGAGCAGACGCTGTTCGCGATCCTCCGGCTGTTCGAAACCGGCGGCGGACCCGTCGCGCTGGCGACGCTGGCGGCGGAGCGGGAAGCCAAGGAGAGCACGATCCGGAACCACATCTCGAAGCTCGGCAGCCGGGTCGTCAAGCACGGAGACAACACGTACTCCCCAGCCGACTCCCGGTCGGGAACGCCGGGGAGTGAGGCCGGGAACGAGGCGAGAGAATCCGACCAGAGCCGCCCCTGACAGTGATCGCGCCGAAGGGGATCGGCCGATGTCCTCCTGACCCGGAGAAGAGCGCTCTCCAAGACAACCGCCAGCAGAGCCGATGCGGGGTGGCAAGTAGTGTTTTCGTATGCACAAAAACCTTCCGCCGCCCCGCCTGACCCATTCGCAGTCGACCCGGCCAGGGGCCGTGCCGATGCTCAAGCGAGAACCCAACCGACTGACCCATGTCCGAGGAATTCGATGACCCACAATCCGACCGCTCGCGAGGCGGTCGGCCGCGCATGGACCCCGCACTACGACGACGTAGCCGTGTTCTGTTTCGACTGAAGGCCCGCGAGAAGGTCAGGATTCAGAAAGCCGCTACCCGGTCGGGTCTCACTCTGTCGGCATACGTGCGAAGCAAGGTGCTCGTCGGCGGCCCCAAACCGAGGGTGAGCCGCGAGGTTCGAGACCGGCTTCGCAACCTCGGCGTCCGCACCAACGCCTTCGCTCGGCAAGCGAACATCGAAGGACGAATGCCGAACGAGGCTCAGCTCGACGGGCTCCTCGACGAACTCCGCCAAATGCTTCGTAGGCTGCACCGGGACCTCGGCAACGACGTGACTGGCCCGAAGAACGGCGCGACTTGACTCCGGCGAACAGCCAACCGGCCACGCCTGGCAAGTTATGTTCTCGTATGGACAGAAACGGCGTGGTGGCCATCCTTGAAGCCACGTGGCGAGGCGCCGATAAGACCCTTCCACTCTCGCCCTGTCCCGTGCGCTTCCTCACGACCTCCGGCGTCGCCGCCGCCCTCGAAGACCTCACCCGCGACGCCCGCCGTCAGCTCGTCCTCGTCACCCCTTACCTCAAGCTCTCCGCCAACTTCGCGGACCGACTGGCCGACGCCGACGCCCGCGGCGTCCAGATCACGCTCCTCTACGGCAAAGATGATCTGGCGCCCGCCCAGCGCAAGACGCTCGAGGCCCTCGACCACCTCACGCTCCACTACTACGAGCACCTCCACGCGAAGTGCTACTACAACGAGAGCCGGCTCATCATCTCGTCGATGAACCTCTACGAGTACTCGGAAAAGACCAACCGCGAGATGGGCGTGCTCGTCGAGTCCGGCACCGACGTCTACCACCAGGCCGTCGAGGAGGCCGAGTCCATCATGCGGGCCGGGGAGAAGCCACTCCGCGAGAAGGCGAAACGGTCCCGCGCGCCCCGTTCGAAGAAGGTCGCACCGAGCACCGACGACCGCGGCCTGCTCGCCAAGGTCGCCGACCGCGTCAAGAAGGCGACCGCTCCGACGGGCCACTGCCTCCGCTGCGGGAGCGACGTCCCGCTCGACCCCGAAGCGCCGTACTGCAAAAAGTGCTTCGGAAGCTGGGTCCGGTTCAAGAACCCGTCCTACGAGGAGTCTCACTGCCACGCCTGCGGGAAGGACCAAAAGAGTTCTCTGAAGAAGCCCGTGTGCCTCCCATGCTATCGGAAGCTGGCAGCGTAGCGGCCAGACCTACCCCTCGTCGTCACTGTCTTCCAGCGGTTCGGGGACGTACACCTTCCGGAGCGGGAGCAGCCCCTTGTACCGCGGGTCGAGCGCGTCGTAGTGCTGGAGCACGAGGCTAACGACCTCCTCGCCGTTCATCGTCCGGAGGTTCGCTTTGCTCCGCGCGAACTCGGCCGCGGTCCCCTTGAATCCGCCGAGCGTCACGAACAGCCCGTACTCCCCGGCCTCGACCATCCCGTAGAGTTGCGACACGGCGGGGCGCCCGATCGTCCCCTCCTCGCTCTTGACCTGGACCTTGATGATCGGCGGCTCCAACCCAAGTGCGTCCTTGTAGGCCACCACGTCGACCCCGTGGTCCGGACCCGGCGGCGACACCCGCGTCCGGTACCCCATCACGTTGAGCAAGTGGCCGACGAACTCGGCGAAGGGGTGCCCTTTCAACTCTCGTGCTAGCCGCTTCGCGACGAAGTCCCGTGTCGACTGCTCGATGGCACCGGCCTCCCGGGCCACCTCGGCCGGGGCATCAGCGGCGGGCCCGACGGTCGTCCCCGCCAGAGCGGCGTCGTACTCGTCGGCGTAGTTCTTGACCTGGAAGAAGCTCAGCGCGCTGCCGATCTCATAGAGGGCGCCCTGCGAGAACCGAGTCCGTGCGAAGTCGCCGAGCCACGCGACTGGCCGGTGGTGGGGGTAGCCTGGCTCCGGCTTCGCCGAGTATCGGTAGTCCCCCGTCACGCGGCCGACGTGGATCCGTCGGTCACGCTTCGAGGGGTACGCCACGAGGTCCCCGACTGCCATCTCGTGGACAAACCGGTAGAGCTGGCCGGCGTTGTTGGCCACCTGCGTCGGCGTCTTGTCTGGGTAAGTCTGGCTTACCAGCGCCTTGAACGCCTCGCGGTCGTCGGGAAGATCCGAGAGGTCTGGCACGGCCACCCAGCCGAGCCCGATGACCTTGTGCTTGAGGAAGAGCGTATCGGCGTCGCCGGTCTTACCACCGTGGATGCCCCAGAGCGTGTTGTCCATGCTGTCGTCAAGAAGGAAATGGCAAGTCTAACGGTACGCTGCCGCCACAGCCCTCACCGACGCGGGCCGGCTACTTTGGCGCCGTCATGCCCGCCCCACCCCGCCCCTGTCTCCTCTACCACTTCGTCCACCTCGACACGTTGCCCGCCATCCTCGCCGCCGGCGAGCTGTTAAGCACGAACCGACTGGCGGAGCAGGAGGAGCGGCCCGCACGCGACATCGCGAGCTCCAGCCTTCAGCACCGACGCGCCCAGACACGTGTCCCCCTCGGCGGCACCCTTCACGACTACGTCCCGTTCTACTTCGCCCCACGCTCCCCGATGCTCTACCGCATCGGGAAGGAGTGGGAGCAGGCGGGTGAGCCGGACACGCGCGACCTCGTCTACCTCGTCTCGTCCGTCGAGCAGGTCGAGGCCCACGGCCTCCCGTTCACGTTCTCGCTCTACCACGCCGTCACCCGGCCGAACGCGTTCCTCACCGACCCCGCCGACCTCCACCGCGTCGACTGGCCGCTAATGAAAGGCCGGATGTGGACCGACACCCGCGACGACAACGACCGCCAGCGCCGACGGCAGGCCGAGTTCCTCGTCCGCGACCGGCTCCCGCTCTCGGCCCTCGAAGGCTTCGCCGCGTTCGATGGCGACCGGGCCGACCACGCGGCGGCGCTCATCGGCGAGCACGGTCTCGGCCTCCGCGGCAAGCCGATGCCGGAGTGGTACTTCACCCCCTGATCGTATCTTCCGATCGCCTCTCTCTCCTCCGTTTTCCATGATCGAGCGTACCACCGGTGATTTGCTCCAGGCCCCGGTCGAGGCGCTCGTCAACACGGTCAACTGTGTCGGCGTGATGGGGAAGGGGATCGCGCTCCAGTTCCGGAAGGCGTTCCCCGAGAGCTACACGCACTACAAAGCGGCCTGCGATGAGGGAGCCGTCCAGCTCGGCCGAGTCCTCATCTTCGACCGTGGCGGGCTGGCGCCCGACGCCCCCGGCCCCCGCTACATCGTCCAGTTCCCGACCAAGGGCCACTGGCGGAGCAAGTCTGACCTTGGAGACATCGAGGCCGGCCTCGCTGACCTCGTCGCGACCGTCCGCCAGCTCAGCATCCAGTCCATCGCGATCCCACCGCTTGGGAGCGGCAACGGCGGCCTCCACTGGCCCGACGTCCGCGACCGCATCGAGGCTGCCTTCGCCGGCCTCCCCGACGTCCGCGTCCTCCTTTACGAGCCGGGCGGCGCGCCCCGCGCCCAGAACCTCCGCGTCCAGACCAAGCGGCCCAACATGACGCCGGGCCGCGCGGCGACCGTCGCCCTCGTCGACGCCTACGGCGCGCTCGAATACCCGCTCACGGCCATCGAGGTCCAGAAGCTGGCCTACTTCGGCGCCGAGGCCGGCCTCCTCGACCGCCTCGAGTTCGTGGCCCACCAGTTCGGGCCGTACGCCGAGGCCCTCCACCACGTCCTCCGCGACATGGACGGCCACTTCGTCACCGGCGCCGGCGACCGCGACCAGGTGCGGACCGAGCTAGCGCTCCTCCCAGGCGCGCTCGGCGAGGCCCGCGACACGCTCGCGGAGCAGCCAGCTGAGCGCCACCTCGACAGCCGTCTCGGCGCCGTCCGCGATCTGATCGAGGGGTTCGAGACACCCTACGGGATGGAGTTGCTGGCAACCGTCCACTGGGTCATGAACCGGGCGCCCGGCGCACTCGACGATGTGGAGGCGACGGTCCGAGGCGTCCACGCATGGAGCGACCGGAAGCGACGCCAGATGCGCGCGGCCGACGTTGAGGAGGCGTGGCGCCATCTCCGCGATCGGGGGTGGACGCCCGCGCCCGCGCCTGCCGTTCCCCTTGGCTAAGACTCCCCATTCCCGGCATCACGTGTAGGGGCGTACCTCCACGAGGCGGGCTCCGAGCTCCAACCCGACGACGACGTGACCACGTTGCCGAGGTCCTCCACCTCGGGATCGCCGTCGATGTCCCAGACCCGCCAGAGCCGCCAGGCCGGGTCGCGCTCCGCGTGGCGACGCTCGCTCTCGGAGAGCCAGAATCCGTAGCCGGAGTCGCGCCGTTCCGTCGTCGTTTTGATCTCGACGTGCCGCTCAGTCCCGTCGGTCTCGAACGTGAGCAGGTCGTACCCCGAGGCTGTGCCCGTGATTGAGACCAGTTCGACATCGCCGGCGAGGGTTCCGCGGTCCGCCTCGGTGAGTCGCCGCCGCTCGCGCTCGTAGCAAAAGCGTTCACCCTTGAGGCCGGTCCGCTCGCGCCTCCGGGCCTCGGCCTCGCGCCGCGCCAGTTCGGTCGCCCACTCTTTCCGCTTCTTCGGCACACTCACTCTGCCGTCGAACCGGGGGAGCACGCACCTCGCCACGATCCAGAGGTAGGACTGGATCTCGATGGGGCGGAGGGGGCCGTAGCGAGGCTCCAGCCAGCGGCCCACGATGTCGACGAGCCGGAGGACGGCCTCGTATCCCTCCCACGTCACGCGGCCCATGAGCGGCGTCTCGTCGCCGTAGTAGCGGAGGGCCGCCTGGAACGGGCCGGACTTGATGGGCACGTAGCGCTGCTCGTCGTCGGCGATGAAGGCCAGGAACGCCAAGAAGTCCCACGGGCACCCGAGCCGGTGGTCGCGGAGGTAGTCGGCGAACCGGTCGAACCGAGGGCCGAACGCATCAGGGTGGGTTGGGCCGTCGAAGAGGTGGACCAGCTCAGCATCGAGCGCGGCCCTCTCCGCCTCGGTCCCCTCCTTCTGCGTCATGTAGAGAGCCCGGCCCGAGTTCCCTTTGTCGCCGTAGCGCATCTCGAGGAGGTTTTCGCTCTCCATCGTGGCTCGGACGACGGCGCCTGTGATCCGGCCTGGCTCGTCCCGCCACTCGTCCCACCGATCGCGCTGGAGGGCGCGGCGGGCGCTGACGTAGACGGCGTCCTTGTACTCGACCTCGTCGGCCTGGAAGAACGGATGGTCGAAGTCCTCGAACGGTCGGTGCTCAGGGTCCCGAGCCTCGACGTCATCGAGGAACCCGTGATGAGCGTGGGCGAAGAGGTTTTCAGGACCCATCGCTGTCAGAGCGTCCGACTCGGCGGTTCTTGTCATTCTCCCGGTGAGCTTGGTTTCGGGCCTGTCTCTCGCCGTACTCCTGCTCGTGCTTCTTCAGCAGGTTGTCGAGCGTATCGGCGTGCCGCCGTAGCTGGCGACGGATGGCAGGGCTTCCCATGACCCGAGCGGCGCGGTAGGCGTACCGAGGGAAGTTGGTAGGGCCAACGTGCGAGTACGATCGGAAGAGGCGACTCGAACTAAACTGGGCGTCTGATCCTGACCCGGTGTAGCGGACGCCCGGTTAAGGTTACGCAGCAAGCTTGAGCGCTTGCCGTTGGTGATGCCGGTCTTCGTGTTCGACCGGCGTGAGGAAGCCGAGCGACGTGTGCCGACGGCGGGTGTTGTAGAGGGTCTCGATGTAGTCGAAGAGCGCCGACCGAAGCTCGGCCTGCGTCTCGAAGCGGCGGCCGTGGACGGCCTCCGACTTCAACGTCCCGAAGAAGCTCTCCGTGGGCGCATTGTCATGGCAATTACCCCGGCGGCTCATCGACGCGACGATGCCATGTCGCCTTAGGAGCGTCTGGTACTCGTGGCTCGTGTATTGCGACCCCTGATCCGAGTGTAGGACGAGGCCAGGGGCCGGGCGGCGCGACCGGAGCGCATTCTGGAGCGCCTCGACGACGAGCGTCCGGGACGCTGACGGCCGGGCGGCCCACCCGACGACGCGGCGGGAGTGGAGGTCGAGCACGACCGCGAGGTAGAGCCAGCCTTCGCTGGTCCAGATCTGCGTGATGTCGGCCG
>CANLSR010000017.1 GCA_947493945.1 uncultured bacterium
CGGCGGGCAACGGCCGGCGGGCAACGGCCGGCGGGCAACGGCCGGCGGGCAACGGCCGGCGGGCAACGGCCGGCGGGCAACGGCCGGCGGGGCCGCGTCATCGGACCAGGAGCGCCAGCAGCCCCAGGGCCGAGAGCGGGGCCACGATGCCGGCGCGGTAGAGGCGGCCCTCGAAGTCGGTCGACTCCACCTCGATGGCCTGGATCCAGCGCGCTAGGATGGCCGCCGCGGCGCCCGTGGCCACCAGGCCCAGCGCGAGGTAGACGGCCGAGAGCAGCACCGGCCGGCTCGGCGCGACCGCGCCGACGAGCGGCTGCCCCGCCAGCCGGTCCGCCCCGACGCGCAGCCAGACCACCAGGAGCACCGGCCCGACGGCCACCGCCGTCGCCCGCCACGCCGCCCGCCAGCTCAGCTGGGCGACGGTCCAGCGCGGCCGGGCCTCGCGCATCCGCTCCACGCCTAGAAAGGCGAGCGTCGCGCCCCAGGCCAGCGAGTACGGGAACAGCAGCTCTTGGTCGAGCGCGCCCGCCGCCAGCAGCCACACCACGCCCACGGACGAGACGCTGAACACGTTGTGGGCCGTGTGCGGACGCCGGCCCGGATCGTGGGGCAGGCCGTCGGCCTCGCGCGCGGCCGGCCAGATGCGGGCGTAGAGCACGAACACCAGGGCCGGCGGCAGCAGCCACGCCGTCCCGCCCAGCGCCCACGCGAGGTAGCCGATCAGCGCCGCCCCGAACACGCCGGCCCCGCCGACCGTCGTCTCGCGCCGGAGCACGGCCGCGACGGCCAGGAGCGCCGCCAGCACCACGAAGTGGCCCGCCAGCAGCGTCGCCGGGAAGGTCATCAGCCGGAGCAGGATCGCGAACGTGCCCAACGGCACGAACAGGTTGTCGAGCCCGCGCCACGAGACGGCCTCGACGATGGTCGCCAGCACCGCCACGATGGCCGCGATCCACAGCGACTCCGCCCGGCCGACCGGCGTGAACACCAGCAGCGGCACGTGGACGCACAGGAACGCGACGAAGGCGAACGCGGCCGATCCCTCGCGACTTTTCGTGCCCTCGTCGGTGGCGTAGGGCGAGAGCCCATGCCTGGTGCCGATCAGTGCCGCCGCCGGATCCGCCAGTCCCAGCAGCAGAATCGGGATGGCGTAGAGCACCGGCGAGTCGGCCGTGAGCACGTACAGGAGGCAGATGGCGACCGGGAAGCACAGGTCGCCGACCGACGGCCGCTCGACGTCGTGGAGCACGCCGCCGACGGCGTCGCGCAGCGCCGGCACCAGCCGGACGGCCAGCATCGCGCCGACGGCCAGCACCGCCAGCGTCACGACGGGCCACGCGGTGTCGAACAGCCACGGCAGCGACAGGGCGACGGCGCTCATGGTCACGTGCAGGCCCTTGCGCGTCTCCTCGGCCGTCAGCCGGCGCCGCACCTGGGCGCGGCGCAGCGCCCCCAGCGCGAGCGCGAGCACCGCCAGCACCGCGGCGATGCCCGCCCAGGGCGGGAGGACGGCCGGCGTCAGGTTCATGCCGCCACCCCGCCGGCGCGGGGCCCGTCCGCCAGCGCGCCGGGCCCGGGCGCCACGGCCGGCTGGCGGTCAGCGCGCACGGCCCGCTGAACCGGACGCGCGCCGGGCACCGCGGCGGCAACGCGGCGGAAGAGGGCGTCGGCCTGGTCGGGGTCGGAGGGCTCGGACACGTCTGGCAGGTTGAGGGAAGCAGGCGGGGCGCCCGACTGGGCGGGCGCATCGCCCCACGTGCCCAGGCTCGACGGCAAGCGGCCCGGCGGTCGCGGGCCGCGCCGCGACGCTGCGGCCGAAGGTAGCGGGATGGCGCTCGGGGCGCGCGGCAGGTGAACCGTGCGGCACGGCCGGCGTACCCCAACCGCTTCCCCGTTGGCGGTCTCGCCCGCCGGCGGTCTTGGCAGACGCGACCAACGGACGCCGCCAGGGCGTGGCGCCGGACCACCCCTCGGCGCACCTCTAGGCCGCGGCAGGACGAACAAACGACATCTCCGACCCAGACCCCATGACGCCTCCGTTCGAGATCACGCCCGGCCCCGGGCCGCTGGTGGCCGCCGCCGTCCACGACGGGCACGCGATCCACGCCGAGACGCTGCCCCACATCGCCCTGGCGGACAGAGAGCGGCTGCGCGAGGAGGACCCGTTCACGGGCGGGCTCACGACGGTCGCCCCAACGCGGATCGTGGGCGGGCGCTCGCGCTTCGAGGTGGACCTCAACCGGCCCCGCGACAAAGCGGTCTACCGGACGCCCGACGACGCGTGGGGACTGGAGGTGTGGCGCGACGGGGCGCCGGACGAGGCGGTCGCGCGCGGCCTGGAGACCTACGACGCGTTCTACGACGCCGTCGAGGAGCTGCTGTCGCTCAAGGTCCAGGAGTTCGGGTCCGTCGTGGTCTACGACCTCCACTCGTACAACCACCGCCGCGACGGGCCGGACGGGCCGCCGGCGGACCCGGGCGCCAACCCCGAAGTCAACATCGGGACCGGCACGCTGGACCGCGCCCGCTGGGGCGAATTGGTGGACGGGTTCATGGCCGACCTGCGCGACGGCGCGGCCCGGGCCGGGCTCCCAGACCTCGACGTGCGCGAGAACGTCAAGTTCAAGGGCGGCGAGTTCTCGGGCTGGGTCCACCGGACGTTCGGGAGCGCCGCGTGCGTGGTGGCCGTCGAGTTCAAGAAGACGTTCATGGACGAGTGGAGCGGCGCGCCCGACCGCGCCCACCTCGGCCAGCTCCGCCAGGCGCTGGCGGCCACCGTGCCCGGCGCGCTGGCCGCCCGCGACGCCGCCACGCCGTGACGGACGCGCCGACCACAGACGGACACGCCCTCGCCGACCTCCGCCGCCAGCTGGCCGAGGGCCTGGCCGCGGGCGCGCCCGTCCGGCTGGAGCTGCCCCACGGAGGGACGGTGTTCGTGGACCACGCCGTGCCGCTCCTGGCCGTCCACCGCTGCGCCGGGGCCGCGACCGGCGACCCGGCCCTCGACGCCCGCGCAGCCTGCGCCGAGGCGCACCGCCTGGCCACCACCCAGCCCGCCTACGTCCTGACCGCCGACGCCGACGCCGAGCGCGCGCGCCGCACCGTCCAGGCCGTCGCGGCCGCGCTGGCGGAGGCCGCCGGCGAGGTGCTGGTGATCGAGGTCTGGTCGCCGGTCCACGAGCACGGCGCCGACTCGCCCGACCCGTTCAACCGGGCGCCGGGCTTCACCCTCTTCACCGGGCCCGACGAGCCGTCGGCCCCGACCGTCGAGGTGTTGTGCGACGCGCTCTCCGGGATCGAGGTGGCCGGCCAGGGCGCCCAGGTGGACCACGTGGTCACGCCCGAGGTGGCGCCGCCCGGCCTGCCGCCGCTGGGCGTCGGCGTGGTCGGGCTGGCCGTGGACGCCGTGTTCCACAACGCGCGCGATGGCGAGTTCTACCCGCGCGTGCTCGACCGCGTGCGCGGGGCGCTGGCGCCGGCCCTGACGCGCGCCGCCCAGACCGCCACCGGCGCCCTGCCCGCCGACCTCGGCCGCCGGTCGCTAGAGCCGGCCGCGCTGGCCGTCGACCGCGGGCTCTCGGACGTGGCCAGTTCGTTCGGCTTTCTGCTCCAGGTCACGCCCGTCAACGGCGACCAGGCCTGGGAGGACTTCCGGGTGTCGGGGTGCGACCGGGAGCCGGAGCTGCTCTACCGGCCGCTCACCTTCGACCCCGACGCCGCGCGCCGGGCGCTGTTCGCGCTGCCGCTGGAGGACGTCGAGGACCCGGTCGTGGCGGGCCTCTTGCGCGAGAGCCGCGACGAGACCGGCGCCCACATCCGGATGATCCTGGACATCGAGACGCCCCGGTTCCTGCCGGCCAGCGTCCACACCTACGGCTTCCCCGACGACGGCCTCGTCGACCTCGCCCGCCAGCTGGTGGCGTCGCTGGACGAGCGGCCCGCGTCTGAGACCGGCCGCGAGGTGGTCGGCGCGACCGCCTTCGCCGCCGCCGCCCGCGCCGACTTGGAGCACTACCACCGGCACTCCGACGCCGTCCCGGTCGAGGTCGAGGTCCGCGGCGACATGGCGGCCAGCCTGATGGTGTCGCGCGGGCAGCTCTTGGTGGGCGAGCACGCCCAGATCCCGGCCCGGCGCGTCCGGGCGCTGCTGGCCCACGAGGTCGGGACGCACGTGCTGACCTACGCCAACGGCCGCGCCCAGCCGCTCGGGCTGCTCCACCACGGCCTGGCGGGCTACCAGGACCTGCAGGAGGGGCTGGCCGTGCTGGCGGAGTGGCTGGTCGGCGGGCTGACGCCGGGCCGCTTCCGCACGCTGGCCGCGCGCGTGCTGGGCGCCCAGGCCCTGATCGACGGCGCCGAGTTTGTCGAGCTGTTCCGCACCGTCCGCGACGGGGCCGGGCTGAGCGACCGGGCCGCGTTCGGCGTTGCGCTCCGGCTGCGGCGCGGAGGCGGGCTGACCAAGGACATGGTCTACCTTCGCGGCCTGCGCGACCTCCTCCAGCACCTGTCCGACGGCGGCGCCTACTGGCCGCTGTTCGTCGGCAAGATCGCCCTGCGCCACCTCCCCGCCGTCGAGGCGCTCCGCCAGCGCGGCGTGCTCGTCGCCCCGCCCCTCCGCCCCCTCTACGCCGACGACCCCGACGCCCTCGCCCGACTGGCGGAGGCCCAGGCCGGCCTGTCCGTGACCGACCTGCTGTAAGGGTCCGAGACCCCGCCGGCGCGTACGCCATGCCGGCCCCGGCCCGCACGGCCCCTCCCTCCCACGTCAACCGCCAGCGGCACGGCGGCTGACCCCCGAACACCGAACCCGGAACACCCCATGCGCATCGCCTTCCTGATCAACTCGTACGAGACGGAAAAGTCCAACTACACCACCACGCGGCTCGCGTTGGCCGCCCACAAGGCCGGCCACGACGTCCGCTACCTATCGGTCGAGGACTTTATCTGCGACCCCGACGAGTCGCTCAAGGTGCGCGTCCGCGCGCCCGGCGGGACCTACAAGACCGAGAAGACGCTTTGGGCCGGCGTCAAGGACGACGGCGTCGAGGAGCGGCTGCCGGTCGAGGAGATCGACGCGCTCCTGCTCCGCAACAACCCCGCCGACGACGCCGACGCGCGGCCGTGGGCCCAGTCGGCCGGCATCGTGTTCGGGCAGATGGCGGCCCGGCGCGGTGTGATCGTGCTCAACGATCCGGAGGGGCTGGCCAAGGCCGTCAACAAGGTGTACTTCCAGAGCTTCCCCGAGTCCGTCCGCCCCAAGACGCTGGTCACGCGCCACGGGGACGACGTCCGCCGGTTCATCGACGACCACGGCGGGGACGCGGTCGTCAAACCGTTCCAGGGCTCCGGCGGCGAGGGGGTGTTCGTGGTCCGCCAGGACGACCACGCCAACCTCAACCAGATCATCGACGCCGTGTGCCAGAACGGCTACATGGTGGTCCAGGAGTTCCTGGAGGACGCCGCCGGTGCCGACACCCGGATGTTCCTGCTCAACGGCGAGCCGCTCCAGCGCGACGGCCACTACGCCGCGCTCCGCCGCGTCGGCTCCGGCGACGACATCCGGAGCAACATCTCGGCCGGCGGCAGCGCCGAGCAGGCCGCCGTGGGCGAGCGCGAGCTGGAGATCGCCGAGATGGTGCGCCCCCAACTCGTCCAGGACGGCATGTTCATGGTCGGCCTCGACATCGCCGGCGGCGTGCTCCTGGAGGTCAACGTGTTCAGCCCCGGCGGCCTGGGCGGCATCAAGAAGCTCACCGGCGTCGACTTCACGCCCGACGTGATCGAGGCCGTCGAGCGCAAGGTGGACGTTAAGCGCCGCTACCGCCAGCACTTCTCCAACGTCACCCTTGCGACGTATTAGGGGCCAGGTATGAGGGATCAGGAATCAGCAGAGGAACGACGTCTACCCCGACCTTCAGCCGAGCCCTGATTCCTGACTCCTCTTTCCTGATTCCTACCTGACTCAGTCCCGCCGAAACCGCATCCGGTCCCGCGTCCGGACCTGGCCCCACGGTTGGCCGTCCAGCGTGACGGCCTGCCAGCCCGTGCCCGGCTGGGCGGCGGCGAGCGCCAGCCCGTCGGGGGCGGCCGACCCCGCGTCCGGCTGGCGGCCGGGGTCGGCGGAGGCGAGGTGGCGGCGAACGGCGTCCTCGGCCGAGCGGGCGCGGACGAACACCGACTCAGCGGCGGGGCGGGAGATCTCGAACTGGGGCATGGCGAGGAAACGTCTCGGAAGCGGTTTCGTATCTAGAGATAACCCGGAACGAGCAAGCGGGCCGAGCCGCTCGCCCGTTAACGGTACGACCTCCCGCCGGCGACGCGCCGGACCCCGTCATGAGCACCACCCCTAACACGCCCGCCGACGACCGACACGCCACCGACGCCGGGGGCGACGGCGCCATGGACGCCGTCGCGACCGAGCCCGCCGCGATGCAGATCGGCGCCGACACCGCCGAGAAGGCCGGCCTGAGCCTCAAGCACGCGCCCGACCACGTCGAGGACGACTTCCTGCCCATCAACGGGACCGACTACGTCGAGTTCTGGGTCGGCAACGCCAAGCAGGCCGCCCGCTACTACGCCTCGTGCTTCGGCTTCGAGATCAAGGGCTACCGCGGGCCGGAGACCGGCCACCGCGAGGCGGCGAGCTACCTCCTGGTCCAGGACAAGATCCGGTTCGTGTTCACGACCGCCATCCGTAGCGACCACCCCATCGCCCAGCACGTCGCCCAGCACGGCGACGGCGTCAAGGACATCGCGCTCTGGGTCGACGACGCCCGCCAGTCGTTCGAGGAGGTCACCAAGCGCGGCGCCGTGGCCGTTAAGGAGCCCGAGGTATTGAGCGACGACGACGGCCAGGTGGTGACCTCGGCCATGGGCACCTACGGCGACACGATCCACACGTTCGTCGAGCGCAAGGACTACGACGGCCTGTTCATGCCCGGCTTCGAGGCCTACGACAACCCGTACTGGAAGCCCGAGGGCGTCGGCCTCAAGTACGTCGACCACTGCGTCGGCAACGTGCACCTGGGCGACATGAACAAGTACGTGGAGTACTACTCGGACACGATGGGCTTCCGCAACCTGCTCTCGTTTAGCGACGAGGACATCCAGACCGAGTATTCGTCGCTGATGTCGAAGGTGATGTCGAACGGGAACGAGCGGATCAAATTCCCGATCAACGAGCCCGCCGAGGGCAAGCGCCGGAGCCAGATCGACGAGTACCTCGACTTCTACGACGGCGCCGGCGTCCAGCACATCGCGCTCGCCACCGACGACATCCTGGACACGGTCGCCCAGCTGCGCGCCCGAGGCGTCGAGTTCCTGACCGTCCCGACGACCTACTACGAGCAGCTCCAGGGCCGCGTCGGCAAGATCGACGAGCCCGTCGACCAGCTGGCGGAGCTCGGCATCCTGGTCGACCGCGACCCGGACGGCTACCTGCTCCAGATCTTTACCAAGCCCGTCGAGGACCGCCCGACGGTGTTCTACGAGATCATCCAGCGCAAGGGGGCCCGCACGTTTGGCGAGGGCAACTTCAAGGCGCTCTTCGAGGCCATCGAGCGCGAGCAGGAGCGCCGGGGCAACCTCTAAAGGTTCGGGGTCGAGGGGTTCAGGGTTCGAGTACCCGAACTCCTCTGGCCCTCTCTGGCATCGAGATCAGCGGGAGACTTGCCCGCGATCTCAGAACTCTCGCTCTTGCGAACCCTGAACCCTGAACCCATGTCCTTCTACGTCCAACGCGGCCAGATCCCGCCCAAGCGCCACACCCAGTTCCCGCGCCCCGACGGCGCGCTCTACACCGAGGAGGTGCTGGGCGAGGAGGGGTTCCACGGCATCGGGTCCATCGCCTACCACATCCACCCGCCCACGCTGGTGGAGGCCGTCGGCGAGCCCGAGGACGTGGCCGTCGAGTATGCCGACGAGGCATTCCTGGCCCACCGCCACTTTCTCGGCCCCAAGGTCGAGCCCGGCGGCGACTGGCTGACCGGCCGCGTCCCGATCATGGGCAACGCCGACATCGTGATGTCGATGTGCGTCCCGACCGGCGCCATGCCGGAGGACACGTTCTACAAGAATGCGACGCACGACGAGCTGGTCTACGTCCACGACGGCGAGGGCACGCTCCACACCGTCCTGGGCGACGTCGAGTTTCGGCAAGGCGACTACGTCCACGTGCCGCGCACGCTAATCCACAAGTGGTCGTTTGACGGAGACGCTCAGCCCCGGCTCTTGGTCATGGAGTCGCCGACGGAGTTCCGGCCGCCCAAGCGCTACCGCAACGACATGGGCCAGCTCTTGGAGCACAGCCCGTACTGCGAGCGCGACTTCCGCCCGCCGACCGAGCTGAACCCCATCGACCAGGAAGGGCGGTTCACGGTCAAGATCAAGAAGCACGGGAAGCTGTTCCCGTTCGTCTACCGCTACCACCCGTTCGACGTCGTCGGCTGGGACGGCTACATGTACCCGACGGCGTTCTCGATCCACGACTTCGAGCCGATCACCGGCCGCATCCACCAGCCGCCGCCGGTGCACCAGACGTTCGAGGCGCGCGGGTTCGTGGTGTGCTCGTTCGTCCCGCGCCTGTTCGACTACCACCCGGACTCGGTCCCGGCGCCGTACAACCACTCCAACATCGACTCCGACGAGGTCCTGTACTACGCCGAGGGCGACTTTATGTCGCGCAAGGGGATCGGGCGCGGCTCGTTCACGCTCCACCCGGGCGGCATCCCCCACGGCCCGCACCCCGGCACGACCGAGGCCAGCATCGGGGCCAAAGAGACCCACGAGCTGGCGGTGATGGTGGACACGTTCGCGCCGCTCAAGCTGACCAAGGCCGCGCTGGAGATTGAGCAGCCGGACTACGTGCTGTCCTGGCAGCCCGAAAAGCACGGGCACCCGCTCCCGGACGCCGCGCCGATCCCGCCCGGCGCGACCGTCTCGGGCGATGGCGCCGCGGGCAGCGTCCCGGACTCGCCGCCCATCGACGCCGCACGAGGCTGACCCGTGGAGTCGTCACTGTTTGACCCGGTGCTGCCGGACTCGTGGGGCGACGTGCTCAACGTGGTCGTCTTCTCAGCCGTCATCTACGCCTTCGTGATCGCCAGCCACCGGCTGGTGGGCAAGCGCGCGGCGTCGCAGATGAACAACTTCGACTGGATCGTGACCGTGGCCATGGGCGCGCTCATGGGCTCGACGATCTTGTCCGAGAGCGTCTCGCTGGTCGAGGGGCTGGTGGCCGTGACGACGCTGCTAGCGCTCCAGTACCTCGTGACCTCGGCGGCGGTGAGGTGGCCGACGTTCCGGCACGCCGTCCAGGCCGGGCCGCGCCTGCTCTACTACGAAGGGATCGCGCTGGAGGACGCGCTCAAGGGGGAGCGGGTGACCGAGAGCGACGTCCTGCACGCCGCGCGGGACGCCGGCCACCGGTCGCTCAGCGAGGTCGCCGCCGTCGTCCTGGAGTCCGACGGCACGCTGAGCGTGCTCCCCGCCAGCGGCGACGGCGTCGCGACGGCAGCCGTGCCGCTGCTGAGCAACGTGAGCGGCCTCCCTGCATTCCTGCCCCCTATCGACGACCCCGACGGCGTCCCCGAACGGTCGGAGGGGTCGTCCAACTCTGGAGAGATGCCCGCCGGTGGAGGAACAGACGACGGCACAAAGCACAAAAACGACGGGAGCTGACGGGGGAAGTTGACGAGGGGGATTCCCTACCGATCGCTAGGGAAGAGGCTGGGGCACAAATCGATCTTTGGTCCGTGTAAGTAGGTCCCTGGCCACTTGGCCCGGGGCTCTCACCCTCTCCTCCCCCCCCTGTCTCATGGAACCCAACGATACTGTACGGGCCGTCCCCACTCCTCCTGACCGCGAGGTCTACGTCTACAACGAGTACGAGCACGGCCCCACCGACTACGGTCGCCGCTCGGCTGCGATCAAGCGCGTCAGCTGGGGTGCGATCATCGCCGGTGCGCTCGTCGCGCTCGTGACCGGCGTCGTCCTCAACCTGCTCGGGCTCGGCATCGGGCTCCAGTCCTTTGACCCCGCCTCTGATCCCGATACGCTGAGCGGGTTCGGGATTGGCCAGGGCATCTGGGCCATCATCTCGGCGCTGATCTCGCTGTTCGCGGGCGGCTGGGTCGCCGGCCGGCTGGCGGGCATGCCCCGCACCATCGACGGCATCATCCACGGCATCGTGGTGTGGTCTGTAACGACGATGCTGACGCTCTACCTCCTCACGAGCGGCGTCGGGAGCCTCGTCTCCGGTGTGTCCGGTTTGATCGGCTCGGGCCTGAGCGCCGTCGGCCAGGGCGTGGCGGCCGTCGCACCGCAGGCGGTCGACTACGCTCAGAACGAGCTCGGCGTCTCGACCCCCGACCTCTCGACGATTCAGGCCGAGGCGGAGCAGCTGCTGCGCGAGACCGGCGACCCGGACCTCCAGCCTGGAGCGCTGGAGTCTGAGGCGAACGCGGCTCAGAACGCCGTGCAGAACCAGGCCGAGGCCGGCGACCTCCGAGGCGCCATCCGGACGGCGTTCGGCAACGCCACTGGTGTCGTGAGCGAGGTGGACCGCCAGGACCTCATCAACGTCGTGGCCGCCCGCACGGGCCAGTCGCAGGCGGAGGCCCGCCAGACGGTCGCCGGCTGGGAGAGCCAGCTCGGCGACCTCCGCCAGAACGTCTCGGCCGGCGTTGATTCGCTCGGAAACCAGGCCGTGGTGGCCGCGGAGGATGCGACGGACTTCCTGGGCACGAGCGCGCTGATCGGCTTCTTGGCCCTCATTCTGGGCGCCGCGGCGGCCGGATTTGGCGGCAGCATGGGCTCGCCCGACCCGCTCCCGGCGAACGCCTTCCGCCGCGACTAAACGGAGTCGCACGGCGGGGTGCGCCCCCGCCCGTAACTCGTCGCTGAACGGCGGGGGCCTCGCGCCTCCGCCGTTCTTTTTTTGCGCTCGCTCCCCCACCACCCCCGCCAGCGGCACGTCGCTCCCCAGAGTCCGAGTCGGCCACCGGCGTGCCCGCGCGGCCCGGCTGGCGGCGGGTCTCGACGAGGCGTCACCGCCGGCCCACCACAGGCCGCTCCGCCATCGTCAGGATGCTGGATGCGTGGACGCTCATCTGGGCACGACGTGGGCCCCACCTCCGCGGGTCTGGCGCATTGGGAGCGGTCGTTCCCAGCGGGAACCGGGTGCCCGGACCAGGCGCCAGCCGGGCCGCGGACGGCCCCAAACTGAGCGCGGGCCGCTCCCGAGAGAGCGGCCCGCGCAAATCGACAGACTGACCGGGGTCAGGAGCCAGACGTCGAGGACGAGCCGGAGGTCGCCTTGCTGGCGGCCTTCTTGGCCGCGCCCTCGGCCTCGCCGACCACCTTCTCGGCGCGCGACGTGGCGTCGTCGGCGACGCCCTTGCCCTTTTTGGCCGCCTCGTCGGCGACCGACTGGGCCTTCTCGCCGACCGTCTCGGCCACGTCCTGGGCAGCCGACTTGAGGTCGCCGGCCTTGTCCGAGGCCACGTCGGCCAGCTGGTTCTTGACGTTGTCCGCCTCGTCACCGAAGGCTCGGTGCTCGACATCGGTCTCGGGTACCGAGAGCCCGACGAGCGCGCCGGCTGCCAGCGCCACGGCGCCGATGGCGAGCGGGTTGGCCGTCATCTGGCGGTCGAGCCAGGACGCGGCGCGCTGCTCGTAGCGGTCGATCTGCCGACCGGCCTGCCGGGTGCGGTCACGAGTCACGTCGGCGGAACCGCTCAGCGCATCGCGTGCCGAGTCAGCCAGGTTCGAGGCCTTGTCCTTGACCGTATCCACGGCGTCGGACGCCTTGTCCTTGGCCGTGTCGAGCGCGTCCGAGGCCTTGTCGGCCATCGACTCGTCGTGCTGACCCGAGCCGCCAGCCATGCCGGCGCGGCGCTGGCTGTAGTAGCGGTCGTCGTCGTACACGTCGTAGCGCGCGGCGCTATAGCCGGCGCGGCGCCGGGGCGCGTAGTAGGGGTCGCCGGTGATGCGGTACTGCTCGGCGCGGTAGCGGTCCGTCTCGGACTCGCCCATCTTCGACAAGAACCACGCGACGGAGAGGCCGACGGCGGCCGCCGGAATCGGGTTGTCCTTGATCGTGTCCAGGAACGAGCTGTCCTTGAACGACTCCATCATCGACTCGCCAGCGTCCTTAGCCGACGAGGTGAAGGCGTCCTTGGCCTGGTCGACCAAGCGGGACGGGTCCAGCTTGGCGCTCAGCGCGTCGATGGTCTCGTCCATCTCAGCACGCGTCTCGCGGATGTCGTCCGCGATGGCGTCCGGGTTGGTGGAAGTCCGGGTGGTATCGATGGGAGGGGTTGCCGGTCGGCCGGTTACGGGGTCTGTGCCTTGAGCCATTGTTTGTCCTCTTTGAGGGTTTGAGTGGTCGTGTCGAGGGGAGGAGAGAGTTGCTGGATCTTGTCGAGACCCTTTTTGAGCATGAAGTAGCCGATGCCGGCTACGATCGCGCCGACGATGAGCAACCCGAGCCAGATCATGTCGAGGTCTTCGTCGAGGAGCTTACCGAGGCCCCAGCCGAGACCGATCACGAGCGTGATCAGGCCGGTGTAGGCGACGGCGCCGCCAGCGAGGGCCGAGCCGATGGCGGCGCCGGCCTCCTTAGCCTCTTGCGTGGCCTCGGCCTTGACGAGTCGGATTTCCTGCTTGACCAGCGTTGTGGTCTCCGAGGTCAACTCGGAAAACAGGTCGCCGATGGAGCGCTCGTCACGCTCCGCTGGCGGAGGCGAGGCCGCGCCCGTTCCTTCGACAACAGTAATGCTGTCGGGAGGAACGGTGGCCTGGGGATTTTGAGTCTTGGCCATGATCTAGAGGGTCGAGTCGTCGGAGGAAGAGCCGCCAGCGGACCGCGTCGTCGGGAGCGAGGCCCCGGCCGCCGTGGCGCCTGCGCTCCGGCTGGCGGAGGTGGCGTAGCCCGGCCCCGACGTCACGCTCGCACCGGTCGCGTAACCCGAGCGGGGCATCGACGTCTGCGACGAACGGCTCATCGTGGAGCCACTGCTCATGGAGCGAGATCCGCTCCGGCCCGAGTCGTTCGAGTCGGCCTCCGAGCTGGACGCCTTGAGGAAGCGAGCGCCGAAGATGCCGAGCAGGAACGCGCCGCCAACGAACAAGCCGGGCTCGCGGCGAGCGAACCGCTCGGCCTCGTCCAGGATCTCGCCCACGTTGCGGTCGCGGATGCCCGAGGTAAACGCCTCGACTTGAGAGGCCGCCTGCTCGGCGTAGTCCGCGAACATGTCGTGGTCGCCGTCGCGGAGCGCGTCGCTCGTGTCGTGGAGGGCGTCGGCGACTTCCGCCAGCGCGCCGGTGGCCTTTTCCTTGCCGCTCTGGGCGGCGCTCTGCGCCTCGCTCTTGGCCTGGCTGGCGACGTCCTTGGCGGCGTCCTTCGCCGTCTGCGCGACGTCCTTGGCCGCGCCTTTGGCTTGGTCGGCCACGTCCTTGGCGGCGCTCTTGGCCTGGTCGGCCGTCTGGGCCGCCGCCTTCTTGGCGTCGTCGGCGGTGTCCTTGGCGTCGGCCTTCGCCGAGCTAGCGGCGTCGCGCGACGCCGGGGAGTTTGGAGTGGGCATGGGTAGTTGGGAGGGGGAAAGGAGAGGGCTCTGGGGTATACCCGCCAGCGTCATCGCCGTTCGTATTGCCCTCTCGCTTTCAGGCCATACCCTACAGGCGGACGTTCGGCTTAGAGGTAGCGGCAGGGCCTGGGGAGAGCGCCTGCCGGCCCGCGGCCGGGCCGACCTCGGCCGGGCCGCTGGCGGCGCGCGCCGGGAGCGGGTAGCGCGGAGGCGGGGCGAGAGCAAACCGAGAGCCCGCCACGACAGCCGCCGCCCCGAGGTACCATGCGGCTCCTGGCCCCGAGCCGTCCCCCACCTCGCCACCGACTCCGCCATGCCCGCCGACGCCTTCCCCTTCGGCCAGTCCGCCGCCTGGACGCCCACGCCCGAGCACGTCGCCGGCACCCACCTCGCGCGGTTCTGGACGCGCCTGGGCCTGGACGACTACGCCGCGCTGGAGCGCTGGGCGCTCGACGACGTGGGCCGGTTCTGGGACGCGGTCATGGACGACCTGGGGATCGAGTTTTCCCAGCCCTACACCCAGATCCTGGACGCCTCCGGAGGCATCGAGCGCCCGCGCTGGTGCGTCGGCGGCCGGATGAACGTGGTCCACAACGCCCTCGACCGCTGGATCGGGACCCCGACCTGGGACCGCGACGCCGTCCGCTACGAGAGCGAGGAGGGCCAGACGCGCGCGCTGAGCTACCGCCAGTTGCACGAGGCGGTCGAGGCCTGCGCCGCCGGGCTGCGCGCCTACGGCCTGGGCGCCGGCGACGCCGTTGGCCTCTACCTCCCGATGACGCCCGAGATCGTGGTCGCCTTCCTGGCCATCGCCCGGGTCGGCGGCGTGATCCTGCCGCTGTTCTCCGGGTACGGAACGGAGGCCGTCGCGACGCGGCTCCGCGACGGCGGCGCCCGAGCCCTCGTGGTCGCCGACGGCGCGCCCCGCCGGGGCCGCGCCATCCCCATGAAGGCGACGGCCGACGCCGCGCTGGCGGACGCGCCCAGCGTCGAGCGCGTGTTCGTGGTGGACCGCGTGGGCGACGAGATCGTCGGCACGCCCCCGGTCGCCGGCCGCGACGTGCCGTGGGCCGACCTGATGGCGGCCGGCCGCGCCGCGCCCGCCAGCGCCCGCGCCTGCGCCGACACCGCTGCCGAGGACGCCGCCATGCTCATCTACACCAGCGGCACGACCGGCACGCCCAAGGGCGCCGTCCACACGCACTGCGGGTTCCCCGTCAAGGCGGCCCAGGACATGCACCACCCGATGGACGTCGGCCAGGGCGACGTGGTGTGGTGGATGAGCGACATGGGCTGGATGATGGGGCCGTGGCTCGTGTTCGGGACGCTGCTCAACGGCGCCACGATGGTCCTCTTCGACGGCGCCCCCGACTACCCCGAGCCCGACCGGACGTGGGCCATGTGCGAGCGCCACGGCGTGACCCTCCTCGGCGTCTCCCCCACCCTGATCCGCGCGCTGATGCCGCACGGCAGTGAGCCCGTCCAAGCGCACGACTTGAGCGCGCTCCGGGCGGTCGGCTCGACGGGCAGCCCCTGGGACCCGGACAGCTGGCGGTGGCTGTTCGAGACGGTGCTGGGCGGCGACAAGCCGATCCTGAACTACTCGGGCGGGACCGAGATCTCGGGCGGCATCGTGTGCGGCAACCACGTCCAGCCGCTCAAGCCCACCGGGTTCCCCGGCCCCGTCGTAGGCATGGACGCCGACGTGGTGGACGAGGCCGGCCAGCCCGTGCGCGGCGCCGTCGGCGAGTTGGTCCTCCGGCAACCCTGGATCGGGATGACGCGCGGGTTCTGGGACGCCGAGCGCCAGAGCGGCGCCGAAGCCGGAGATCCCGCAGGCGAGGCCGACGACCGCTACCTCGCCAGCTACTGGCGCCAGATCCCGGGCCTGTGGGTCCACGGCGACTTCGCGGCCATCGACGCCGACGGCCAGTGGTTCCTGCTCGGCCGCTCCGACGACACCATCAAGGTGGCCGGCAAGCGGCTCGGCCCGGCCGAGGTCGAGGCCGCGCTCAACGCCGCGCCCGAGGTCCTGGAGAGCGCCGCCATCGGCGTGCCGCACGACGTCAAGGGCCAGGCCGTGGTGGCGTTCGTCGTGCTCGCGGCCGGCGCCGACGCCAGCGAGCCGCTCCGCCAGTCGCTCGTCGGCCGCGTGGCCGACGCCCTGGGCAAAGCGCTCACGCCCCAGGCCGTCCTGTTCACAGACGCCCTCCCCAAAACCCGAAACGCCAAGGTGATGCGCCGCGTGATCCGAGCCGCCCACCTGGGCGACGACCTGGGCAACGTGACGGCGCTGGAGGACGAGTCTGCTGTCGAGGCCATCCGCCAGGCGCGCTAGCCCTCCCCGCGGCACGCCCCCGCGCAGGCGCTGGTAGGGGTTGAGTAGTTCCAATACGCCCCCCTCCTCCGCCCCGTCGTTCCTGCGAACCAGAGTAACGACCCCGAGACTAGAGCGACCGGGGCCCCTCAGCGAGTCGCACCGCCAGCGGGGGCGCACGGCCCTTCGTCCGCCGCGCTGGCGGTTGGCCCCGAGCCCTCCTCACATCTTGGATCCCCGCGTGCGCGGGAATGGCGGCGTGAGAGAGAGCACCAGGACACGGCTACATGCCCGCGTCCGTGTGGAGGCGGAGTGCCGAAGCCGACCGCCAGCGGAGCCCGCACCAAAAAAGGGACCCCGGCCGAAGCCGAGGTCCCCTTGAACGTCTGTCGAGACGGCTTAGGTCGCGTCGTAGTAGTAGACGTTGTCCGCACCGTGCTCCTTGTACTGGGTCTGGAGGTAGTCGCGGTCGTCGTCGCGGGGGTGGACGCCCATCACGACGCCGCCCTCCTTGACATCGTTCTCGTAGACCTTGGCCTGGTCCTCGGGGATGCCCGCTCCGACGAGCGCGCCGATCAGGCTGCCCGCTGCGCCGCCCGCGCCGGCTCCGGCGAGAGCGCCCGCCAGCGGCCCGGCGACGACGCCGAGTCCGGGAATGAGAACGGCACCGCCGATGCCGGCGATGGCGCCGATCACGCCGCCTGCCGTTCCGCCGACAGCCGCACCGGCCCCGGCTCCCTCCATGGCCTTCGAGCCCTCCTCGATCTCGACCTTGCTCACGTTACGGTTGTAGCGCTCGCGGGCCTCGTCCGACATGACCACGTGGATGTCGTCGTCGGTGTAGCCGCGGTCGCGGAGGGAGGAGTAAGCGCGGTTGACCGACGCGTCGTCGCGGAAGGTGCCCGTCATCAGCGGGCGGTTGTCTGTCGTGGTAGCCATGGATTGGGATGGGGTTGTTGAGGGGGGAAGGGGTGGTATGAGGGCCGGCCGTCCTCGTTCCGCCCCAGACCGTTACCAGGGGTTCCCCCATAGTAGAACCCGGCCCCAGACCGCGCGTACCGCCCCCCCACTCTCCAGCCTCCCATGCCCACACGCTCCGCCTCCGCCCACTGGTCCGGCTCGCTCTCCGACGGCTCCGGCGCCATCTCTACCGAGACCGGCACGCTTTCCGAGACGCCGTACTCGTTCAACTCCCGGTTCAAGGGAGAGGGCCAGGGTACCAACCCCGAGGAACTCCTCGGCGCCGCCCACGCCGCCTGCTTCACGATGCAGCTGTCGCACATGCTCGCGGAGGCCGGTCACCCGCCGACGCGTGCCGACACGACCGCCAAGGTGCACCTGGATCAGGTCGACGGCGGCTTCGAGATCCCCAAGATCGACCTGGTCCTCATGGCCGACGTGCCCGGGGTCAGCGACGACGAGTTCCAGCGGATCGCGAAGAAGGCGTCCGACACGTGCCCGCTCTCGAAGGTCCTTGACGCCGCCGAGATCACGCTCGACGCCACGCTCACCTCCGACACGGCGGCGTGACCGACCCGAGCGCCTCGGCCCCGCTGGCGGCCGGCGTCGCCAGCGGGGCCGGCGGGCCACCGCTCGTCTGGACGGAGCCGTTCACCATCCGCGCCTACGAAGTCGGGCCGGACGAGACGGCGTCGGTGCTCACCCTCTGCGACCTGCTCCAGGAGGCGGCCGGCGAGCACGCCCGCGTGTCGGGCCGCGAGGGGTTCCCGCTGCCGGGCGGCGGCTGGTCGACGTGGGTGATGTCGCGCCTGCGCCTCCAGGTGCGCCGCCGGCCCCGGATGCGCGAGCGCGTCGAGGTGGCGACGTGGCCGGCCGCGCTCGACGGGCTCCGCGCCACGCGCGACTTCCGGGTGACCGCTGGCGACGAGACGCTGGCGGTGGCCACCAGCCTGTGGTTCTTGATCGACGTGGGCCGCCGCCGGCCGGTGCGGCTGCCCGCGGCGATGGACGGGTTCGCGGCGACCGACACGCCGCGCGCGCTGACCTTGGACGACGCGCCCGAGCCGCTGGCGCCCGACGCCGCCGAGCACGACGCCGCGTTCCGCGTGCGGCGCTCCGACCTCGACCGCGTGGGCCACGCCAACAACGTCCGCTTTGTGGAGTGGGCGCTGGAGGCGCTGCCCGGCGACGCGGGGCTGGCCGAGATCGACGTGCTCTACCGCGCCGAGGCCGTCGCCGGCGACCACGTCCGCTCCGAGGCCGGCCCGCTCGCTGGGGGCGCACGTCGGCACCGGCTCAGTCGCGAGGCCGACGGCCGTATCCTGGCCCTCGCACGCACCGTCTGGAGCCCGTGACCCGCACCCTCCTCACGCTCGCCGTCGTCGTCGTCCTGCTCCTCGCCTTCCGCTGGTGGACCTCCGGCGGGGAGCGCCAGCCGCCCGCGACCGTCGCGGCGGCCATCGCCGACGGCGCCCAGGTGCTCGACGTGCGGACCGACCGCGAGTGGGCCGGCGGCCACGTCGCCGGCGCCGTCCACGCCGACGTGACGGGAGGCGGCTTCGAGCAGGCCGTGGCGGCGCTCGACCCTGAGCGCCCGGTCTACGTCTACTGCGCCAGCGGCACCCGGAGCGGCCGGGCGGCGGGGAAGCTGGAGGGGCTGGGCTTTGCCGAGGTCATCAACGCCGGCGGCTTCGGCCGGCTGGCGGCGGCCGGCGTCGAAACGGAGCGGTAGCCGCGTCGCGGGATCCCCGGTCAGAACCGCCGGCGTCCAGTGACCCGCGAGCCGGCCGGCTACAGCTCCAGCACGGTCGCGTTGATGACGTGGTCCACGTCGCGGATGCGGGCCACCGTGCCGCCGTCTGGCCGGCCGACAAAGCGGATGCGGGCACACGCCGCGCCGGCGCCGGCGAACACCAGGTTCTCCATCTCGTGGACGTTCCAGCCCGCCTCGCGCATCTCGCCGAGCACGCCCGCCAGCACCCCGACGCGGTCGAGGTGGCGCACCGTGAGCAGGTGCGTCGCCGGCGTCTGGTCGGCCAGGTTCACGTCGTTCTCGACGCGGCCCGTCTCGGCGTAGGTCAGGATCACGCGCGCGGCCTCCTGGCCGATGGCCTCGGTCGCCTGGTCCGTCGAGGCGCCGACGTGGTGCGTGATGTAGGCGCGGTCGGCCAGCGGATGCTCGAACGGCCCCGACTTGGCCTGGGGCTCGCCAGCCGGCACGTCCGTCGCGTAGCGCAGGCGGCCGGACACGACGGCGTCGGCCACGGCGTCCTCGTCCACCACGTCCGAGCGCGACGTGTTGACGAGCGTGGCGCCGCCGGGCATGGCCGCCAAGAACCCGGCGTCGACCATCCCGCGCGTGTCGGGCGTGGAGGCGACGTGGACCGACACCACGTCCGACTGGCGGGCCAGGTCGAGCGGCGTCTCGGCGTGGGTCACGCCCAGGTCACGGGCGGCCTCCGGCGTCAGCGAGCGGCTCCAGGCCACGACCGGCATCACGAAGGCGCGCGCGCGGTCGGCCATCTCGCGCCCGATGCTGCCCATGCCCAGAATGCCCAGCGTCTGGCCGCGCAGCCCGCGCGCCGACGCGAACCCGGCCTTGTCCCACTGGCCCGCGCGCGCCGCGATCACGTTGTCCGGGATGCGGCGGTCGACGGCCAGGATCAGCCCGAACGCCAGCTCGGCGACGGCCGCGGCGTTCTTGCCGGGGCAGTTAGCCACGAACACGCCCCGGTCGGAGGCGCCCGCCACGTCGATCGAGTCGACGCCGGCGCCGGCGCGCACCACGAGTTCGAGCGACGGCGCCGCGTCGAGGTCGTCGGCCGTGACCTTGGTGGAGCGGACCAGCAGCACGGCCGGGTCCTGCTCGCCGAGCGCCGCCGTCAGGTCGGCGCCCTTGAGCTTGGGGCCCTCGGTCACGTCGTGCCCCGCCTCGCGGAGCTGGCGGAGGGCGTCGGGCGAGACGGAGTCGGCAACGAGGATGGTCATTTGATGTTCAGGGTTGGCCGCGCCTTCGCTAGCGCGGTCGTGGCTCAGGGTTCGCAGGCGGGCAGGGTCGGAGCCGAGTCAGACGCTCAGAGCGGAGCACTTGCCTTCCAGTACTCGAACCCCGAACCTTCGAACCCCGAACCGCCTCAGTCCCAGAACGTGTGGACCAGGAGCCCGCTGCGGAGCTTGGGCTCGAACCAGGTCGACTTGGGCGGCATCAGCTCGCCGGCGTCCGAGACGTCGAGGAGCTCGTCGGGCGAGGTGGGGAACATGGAAAAGGCGACGTCGGCCTCGCCGGTGTCCACCAGCCGCTCCAGCTCCTCGGTCCCGCGGATGCCGCCGACGAAGGCCACGTTGTCGCTCGTCCGCGGGTCCGAGATGCCCAGCATCGGCTCGAGCACGAACTCCGCCAGCCGGGCCACGTCGAGCGTGTCCGCCACGCCGTCGCGCTCGGTCGCGGGCAGCGCCAGCGTCTGCCAGCCGAACTCCAGGCCGAGGTAGAACGCCACTAAGCCGTAGTCCTCGGGCTCGGGGAACAGCGCCTCCTCCACCTCGAACCGCCGCCGCAGCTGGTCCAGGAACTTGCCCTTCCCCACCGGCAGCTCCTTGACGACGCGGTTGTAGGACAGGATCTCCATGTCCTCGTACGGGAACAGGACGGCCAGGAAGTGGCCCGCCTCGTCGTTCCCCGACAGCTCGCGCGCCGCCCGCGCCGCCGCCGCGCTCCGGTGGTGGCCGTCGGCGACGTAGAGCGCGTCGAGCGCGCCGAACGCCTCCACCAGCGGGCCGGGCTCGCCGATGGCCCAGACGGTGTGCTGGACGTAGTCCTTGGCGCGGAAGTCGTACACCGGCTCGCCCTCCATCGCCCGGGCCACGGCGGCGTCGATGGCGTCGTCGCCGCGGTAGGTCAGCATCACCGGCTCGGCGTGGGCCTGCTGGGCCAGGATGTGGCGCGTCCGGTCGTCCTCCTTGTCGGGCCGCGTGTTCTCGTGCTTGAGGATGACGTCGTTGTCGTAGTCCTCGGCCGAGACCAGGCCCACGATCCCGGTCTGCTCGCGCCCGTTCATGACCAGCCGGTAGACGTAGAGCCGGGGCTCGTCGTCGCGGACGAACGTGCCCGAGTCGGCGAGCGCGCGGAGCGCCTGGGCGCCCTGCTCGTACACCTCGTCGGCGTGCTCGTCGGTCGCCTCGGGGAGGTCGATCTCGGGGCGGACGACGTGTAGGAACGAGTGCTCGTTGCCGGCGGCCAGCTGGCGGGCCTCGTCGACCGAGATCACATCGTAAGGGACGGAGGCGACGTGCTCGGCGTGCTCGGGCGCCGGGCGCAGCGCGCGGAACGGACGGACGGAGGCCATATCGGGCGATTCGGGGAGGATGGAGCGACCAAGATAGTCGGCCCCGGGCCGATGGAAGTACGGGCGGGCCCTCATTGTGCAGATCGTGGCCCCGGCTCTTCACCGATGCTCCCCACGCCCGGCTTGCAACCGCCCCCCGGAGTCCGTACCATAGGAGTCCTACCGCGGGGTGGAGAAGTGGTATCTCGTCGGGCTCATAACCCGAAGATCGGGGGTTCGAATCCCCCCCCCGCAACCAACGCCGGTCCAGATGCCTGGGCCGGCGTTTCTGCGTTTGGTCGCCCGCCGAGGTCCACGCTGGCGGTGAGCTTCGCCCCGCCACGGCAGACGCCAGCGGGCGGACGGGAAAGGGCCGCTGCCGCCGACGCCGTCCTCCGCGCGCCTCGGGACCCTCCACTCCCCGGCCCAGCGGACTCCGCAACCCGTTGCCGCACTGCAATTTAGACTGAGTCTAATGTCCAAGGTTAGGGATCTTGCGGGAGGGGACCCGGTAGAGACCGCACACTCCGTCCAGACATCATGATTGCTCCTCAGCCCCAGTGCGCCGCCTGCACCCACCTCGACCGCCAAGTCGAGATCGAGCCCATCTGCAACGCGTTCCCCAGCGGGATCCCGGACGAGATCTGGACCAACGAGGTCGCCCACACCTCGGGCTACCCCGGCGACCACGGGATCCACCTCGAGCTGATCCCGCTCGACGTTCTCGGACAGATGACGGGCCAGGCGTAACCGCGCCACGCGCTCGCACGATGCCGGGCGGCGGCTGGACCTAGCGGTTCGGCCGCCGCTTCTTTTTGCCCTCCGCCCTTTCTGGCCTCGCCCCGGCCGACCGGACCGCGCTCAGCCAGCGGCGTAGACCTTGACCGAGTCGTAGCGGCGGAGCTGCACCGAGCCCGCCTTGGCGCCGCGCGGCTTGGTCACGTCGCACGCGCGGCACACGTGAACGTCCACCTTGCCGCTGGCGTTCTTGGCCTTCGAGTGGCGCACCGCCAACTCGGCCGCCTTTTTGACCACGTGGCGCGGCACGTCGTCGCCCTCGGGCGTCCGCACGACGACGTGGCTGCCGGGCGTGCCGCCGCCGACGTGGAGCCACACGTCCTGGGGCCGAGCCACCTTGAACGTTAGCCGGTCGTTGTCCCGGGCCGATTGGCCGACCAGCACCTGGTAGCCGTCGATGTCGTGGGTGTCGTAGCCGGCGGTGTCGGCGGGGCGCTCGCGGCGGGGCATGGCGGTGGGATCTTGCCGGCCCAACCTACGCCCGGTGACGACCCTCCTCACGACCGACCCCGACCGCGCCGCGGCCGTGCTCCGGCGCGGCGGCACGTGCGCGTTCCCGACCGAGACCGTCTACGGCCTCGGCGCGCTGGCGCACGACGCCGACGCGGTGGGCGCGGTGTTCGAGGCCAAGGGGCGCCCGCCGGACAACCCGCTGATCGTCCACGTGCAGAGCGCGGACGAGGTGGCGGCGCTGGCGCGCCTCACCGGGCCCGCCGAGCGGTTGCTGAGCGCCTTTGCTCCTGGCCCACTGACCCTGGTGCTCTGGGCGCGTCCCGGCCTGCCCCCGTCGGTCACGGCTGGCCTGCCGACCGTCGCGGTGAGGGTCCCCGCCAGCCGGCACGCGCGGGACCTGCTCCGCGCGACGGGCGCCCCGCTGGTGGCGCCCTCCGCCAACCGCAGCGGGCGCCCCAGCCCGACCACGTGGCAGGCGGTCCGCGACGACCTCGACGGCCGCATCGGGGCCATCTTGCAGGGGCCGCCGACGGAGATCGGGTTGGAGTCGACTGTGGTGGACGTGACGGAGGCCGTTCCGCTCGTGCTCCGGCCCGGGGCGGTCTCGCTCGACGACCTCCGCCGCGTGCTCCCCGAGACGCAGCCGGTGACGCGGGGCCACGACGCCGCCCGGCGCTCGCCCGGCACGCGACACCGTCACTACGCGCCTGCGGCCCGCGTCCGGCTGGCGGAAGTCGCCGACGCCCGGCCCGGCTCGGACGCGGCCTGGATCGGGCTGTCTCCTCCCCCGCCCGGCTACGCCCGGGTCGCGGTCTGCCGGGACGTGGCCGACTACGCGCACCGTTTGTTCGACGCGTTCCGCCGCGCCGACGCCGACGGCCTCGCCCGCATCGACGCCGAGCCGGTGCCCGACGAGGGCCTGGGCCTGGCGCTCATGGACCGCTTGCGCCGCGCGTCCCAACGCTGACGCCGCCGCGCTGGCCGACGGCCTCCGCCAGCCGGACGTGGGCTAGCCGGCGACGATCCCGCGGCCGATGTACATCAGCACGAAGATGACGAGCCAGACCCCGTGCCCGATCCCGATGCCCATCGCCAGCCGCTTGCGTCCGGCCTCGGTCGCCGCCGCGTCCCCGGACATCCGGTTCCACGCCGGCCGGATGACGAACAGCTGGACGAGGACGAGGATCAGCCCCAACGTGATCGACGTGTGGTAGGGCCAGGCGTTGTACTGCTCGCGGAAGCCGATCTGCATGCCCAGCACCCAGTTGAGCACGGCGAACGCGTAGAACAGCACGATCGAGCCGTTCATCATCGTGATCACGCGGCCCGCGCCCGGGGCGCCGCCGCTCATCGAGGACCGCGCGAGCGCCGGGAGCGCCAGCGCCAGCCCGAACCACGAGGCGGCAAACAGGACGTGGAGGGCAATCGCGAAGGTGTGGAGCGTCGGCATCGGGACCGGGGGCGTGTGCGGCGAAGCTACGAGCCGGCGCGGGTCCCGGGGCCGCTCGCCACCGGCTGGCGGCCCCGCCGGCCGTGACGTTGGAACGGCTTAGAGCGGGATCACGACTTGGACGGGCACGATCGCCGCCCCGTCGCCGCTCTCGCCCAGCACGTCCGCCAGCAGCAGGTGGACGGCGAGGCCCGACGCGACACCCAAGGCCGCGCCCGCCGCCACGTCGGTCGGGTAGTGGACGCCGTGCCAGACCCGAGCCGCGCCCATCGTCGTCGCCCACGCCGCCGCCGGCACGATCACGTACCACTCGGGGTACGACAGGCCCAGCGAGGCCGCGGTCGCGAACGCCATCGACGTGTGACCGGAGGGGAACGAGTCCGGATCGGACCCGTCGCCACCCCGGTGCCCGCGGTCGCGCGCCTCGATCCCGTCGAGCGCCGCGTACGGCCGGGGACGGCGGACGGCGCGCTTGAGCGCCACCGTCGCCCCGAACGTGAGCCCCTGGGAGGCCAGCAGCCGCAGCGCCGGGTCGGCGTCGGCCCCCGTGACCAGCGCGCCGGCGGCCACCACCGGCGACGCCGCAAAAAAGGCCGGGTAGGCGGCGTCGTTCACGACCCGGAGCGGCACCACGAGCGCCGGAGACCCGACGCCGTAGACCGCCCGCAGCAGGCGGGCGTCGGCCGACTCCGGCGCCGGCACGTCCGGCGCCACGCCCTGGGCGCCGGCCGGCGGAGCCGCCAGCGCCCCGGCGAGAACGGCGGCCAGACCAAAGCGCCTGGCGAGCGGGAGCAGCGGCATGGGACGGCGGCGGGGCCGCTACGCACGCGGGGCCGCCCGGAACGGATCCGGGCGGCCCCGAAGGCTGCGAGTCGCTGGCGGCCGGCCTCCGCCAGCGGCCGGCGTTTAGGCCAGCTCCTCCTCTAGGCCAGCTCCTCCTCGTCCAGCTCCGGCACCTCGTCCGAGGCCGCCGAGTCGCCGCCGACCGGGTCGGCAGCGGGCGCGTTGGGGTCCGGGAGCATCCCCATCGCGATCTTGACGGCCGTCTTGACCTCCTCGTGCTTGTCGGCGTTGGTCTTGAGCCACTCCTTGGTCGCGTCGCGGCCCTGGCCGATCCGGTCCTCGCCGTGGCTGTACCACGAGCCCGACTTCTGGATCACGTCGTGCTCCAGGCCCAGGTCCACCAGCTCGCCGAGCGACGAGACGCCCTCGCCGTAGATGATGTCGAACTCGGCCACGCGGAACGGCGGCGCCACCTTGTTCTTGACGATCTTGACCTTGGTCCGGTTGCCCGTCACCTCCTGGCCGTCCTTGATGGCGCCGATCCGGCGGATGTCCATCCGCACGGACGCGTAGAACTTCAGGGCCCGCCCGCCCGAGGTCGTCTCCGGCGACCCGAACATGACGCCGATCTTCATGCGGATCTGGTTGATGAAGATCAGGATCGTGTTGGTCCGCTTGATGGTGCCGGTCAGCTTGCGGAGGGCCTGGCTCATGAGGCGGGCCTGGATGCCGACGTGGCTGGCCCCCATCTCGCCCTCGATCTCGGCCTTGGGCACGAGCGCCGCGACGGAGTCGACCACGACCACGTCGACGGCGCCGCTGCGGACCAGCATGTCGCAGATCTCGAGCGCCTGCTCGCCCGTGTCGGGCTGCGACATCAGCAGCTCGTCCGTGTCGACGCCCAGCTTCTGGGCGTAGGCCGGGTCGAAGGCGTGCTCGGCGTCGATAAAGGCGCAGGTGCCCCCGAGCTTCTGGGCCTCGGCCACGATCTGGGTCGCCAGCGTCGTCTTGCCGGACGACTCCGGGCCGTAGATCTCGATGATGCGGCCGCGCGGCACGCCGCCGATGCCGAGCGCGTGGTCGAGCGTCAGCGAGCCCGTCGAGACCGCGTCCATCTCGACCGGCGGGGCGTCGCCCATCTTCATCACGGCACCCTTGCCGTAGTTCTTCTCGATCTGCTTCATCGCCAGGTCGAGCGCCTTGCTCTTGGCGGCTGCATCGGCGGGGACGGTTGCGGGACTTTTCGCCATGAGGGCAGGCTCCGGAGAGCGGGTTGGATGGGTAGACGAGGGCCGGGTGGCCCCTCAGGCACGGTGGGACGTTACAGGGTACGGAGCGCCGGGTGACACCGCCGCGTCACGCCTCGACCGAGACCGAGCGGCCGTGGAGACGTCTAACCGGGGAGGCCCGGAAAAGTTGGGGGGCCGGCCGACGCGCCGCGGCGACCGACGGCGCCCTCGGCCCGCCCCCCGAGCCCTCCCGCCAAGCTGGCGGCCGCGACCGCAGGAAGTCGAGCGCCCTCCCCCCTACTCCCCGACGCGCCGGAGCTCCTGGCGGCGCACCAAGTCAAGCGCGGCCGTGGTCGAGAGCGCGATGTTGACGCCTCGGTTGGGAGTAAGCTGGAGGTGGACGGCGCGCGTCGTGCGGCCGTCGTCGTAGGCCAGCCACACCGTCCCGACGGGCTTGTCGGGCGTCCCGCCGGTCGGCCCGGCGATGCCGGTGACGGCCACGCCCACGTCGGCCGCCAGCCGGTCGCGGACGCCGGCCGCGAGCCGGAGCGCCACCGCCTCGCTGACGGCCCCCTCCGCCTCGATGGTCGCGCCGTCGACGCCCAGCAGGTCGCGCTTGGCGGCGTTGCTGTAGGCGACCACGCCGCCCCGCATCGCGCGGCTGGCGCCCGGGACCGACGTGAGCCGCGCCGAGATCGCGCCGCCGGTGCAGCTCTCGGCGACGGCCAGCGTCCGGCCCGCGTCCGCCAGCAGGTCGAGGACCACGCCTTCCAGCGTCTCCGTCCCCTCGCCGAACACGAGCCGGCCCAGGGTGGCGCGGACGGCGTCGGTGGCCCGGTCCATGTCGCGCTGGGCCGCCGCGCGGTCGGCCCCGCGCGCCGTGACCCGGATGCGGACCGAGCCGGTGGACGGGAGGTAGGCCAGCCGCAGGCCGTCGGGCAGACTGCCGGCGGTGGTGGCGATCATGGCCGCCAGGTCGCTCTCGCCCTTGCCGACGGTCAGCAGCGTCCGCGACAGCACGACGCCGTCCTGGCGCTCGACCAGGCGAGGCAGGACGGAGCCCTGGGCGATGGCCATCATCTCGTGGGGCACGCCCGGCATCACGGCCACGACCTGGCGGCCGCCGCCGACGGCGCGCTCGCCCCACAGGCCGGGCGCGCTGCCCTGGGGGTTGGGCAGCGTCTCGAAACCGGCCGGCACCTGGGCCATGACGCGCCCGACGGCCGGCATGGTGCGCCCGCGCGTGGCGTAGCGCGCCTCGATCTCGGCGAGCACGTCGGGCCGGAACTCCAGCTCGCGCTCGAACACCTGGGCGACGGCGGCCTTGGTGACGTCGTCGTGCGTTGGCCCGAGCCCGCCGGTAACGACGAGGACCCGGGCTCCGCCAGCGGTCGCGCGCTCGATGGCCGCCACGATGTCGGCGTGGTCGTCGCCCACGGTCTCGCTGCGCCGCACGTCGACGCCGACCGCGGCCAGGTGCTCGCCCAGCCACGCCGCGTTGGTGTCGACGATCTGGCCGAGCAGGATCTCGTCGCCGACGGTGAGGAGGTGGCCAGTCACAGGAAAAGGAGGAGCGGAAGAGACGGATAAGGTGCAGCCCGCCGAGCGCTGGCGGCCCAAGTCAGCGGGAAGTCGGGCGAAAGGTCTGAGGCACGCGCCTCTACCCTCCGCCTTCCACCCGCTCGCTCCACGCCATCGGGTCGCGGCGCCAGTCGTCGAGCGTGTCCTGGGCGTCCGGCCCCAGCGCGCCCGAGAGGCGGGCGGCGTCGGCGAGGGCCCCGAAATGGGTCAGCGTGACGAGCGGGAGGCCGGCGTCGGCAAAGGCGGCCTCGGCCTCCGGGAAGCCGTAGGTAAAGACGGCCAGCGCGGCCACGACCCGGGCGCCGCGCTCGCGGAGCGCGGCGGCGGCGCTGAGCACCGAGCCGCCGGTCGAGACCAGGTCCTCGACCAGCACGATCCGTTGGCCGGCCCCGACGGCGCCCTCGATCCGGTTTTCGCGCCCGTGCCCCTTAGCGCTCGACCGGACGTAGCTGAACGGCAGGCCCAGGCGGTCCGCCAGCAGCGCGCCCGGTGCGATCCCGGCCGTGGCGGTCGCCGAGACGGCGTCGGCCTGGGGGAACCGGTCGCGGACGACCCCGGCGAACCCGTCGGCGATGCGGCGGCGCACGTCGGGGTGCCCCAGCGCCAGCCGGTTGTCGGTGTAGACCGGCGAGCGGCGGCCGCTGGCCCAGGTAAACGGGTCGTCGGGGCGGATCGCGACGGCGCCGATGCGCAGCAGGTCGCGGGCCAGTGCGTCGGCGAGCATCAAGGTCGGGGGCGGGGGGACGCCACGGGGCGGGGGGACGCCACGGGGCGGGGGGACGCCACGGGGCGGGGGGACGCCACGGGGC
>CANLSR010000018.1 GCA_947493945.1 uncultured bacterium
CGCGCTGGCGGTTGCCGCGCTGGCGGTTGCCGCGCTGGCGGTTGCCGCGCTGGCGGTTGCCGCGCTGGCGGTTGCCGTGGGAGGCATTGCCAGTACTCTGGATCCCCGCGTGCGCGAGGACGACGTTGGTGGTGGGACAGCGTCCGCCAGAGAGAGCCTGAGCCGACCTGTCTCCTTAGCTTGGTCGCTCCTTTGGACGTTGATCCTTCGGACGTTGAGAGGGGCACGCCCAGCTTGGAGTTGGGTGTCGAGTCAGAGCCGTTCGTCGTGGGCGGGACGTAGAAATCACCGGCTGGCGGAGGCCGGCCGCCAGCGCGACGGGAGCTTGGGCCGAGGTGTCCCCGTTAGCTTGGCCGACACCTCCAGCGACCCCATGACCGCCCTCGAAGAAACCGACCCCTCCGTCTTCGACATCGTCCGCCGCGAGGTGGAGCGCCAGAACGACGGCCTCGAACTGATCGCGTCCGAGAACTTCGTCAGCCCGGCCGTGCTCCAGGCGCTGGGCAGCCCGCTCACCAACAAGTACGCCGAGGGCCTCCCGGGCAAGCGCTACTACGGCGGCTGCGAGGTCGTGGACGAGGTGGAGACGCTGGCCATCGAGCGCGCCCGGGAGCTGTTCGGCGCCGACTGGGTCAACGTCCAGCCCCACTCGGGCGCGACGGCCAACCAGGCGGTCTACCTCGCGTTCATGGAGCCGGGCGACAAGCTCTTGGGCCTGGACCTGGCGCACGGCGGTCACTTGACGCACGGCAGCCCGGTCAACTTTTCGGGCAAGCTCTACGACGCCCACTTCTACGGCGTCGAGCAAGACGGGCCGGACGCCGGCCGCATCGATATCGACAAGCTGCGGGCCAAGGCCCAGGAGGTCCGGCCCCGGATGCTGTCGGTCGGCGCGAGCGCCTACAGCCGCGACTTCGACTACGCGGCGATGCGCGAGATCGCCGACGAGGTCGGCGCGGTCCTGTGGGTGGACATGGCGCACACGGCCGGGCTGATCGCGGCCGGGCTGTTGAACGACCCTCTCCCCCACGCCCACGTCGTCTCCACCACGACGCACAAGACGTTGCGCGGGCCGCGCGGCGGCATGATCCTGGTCGGGACCGACGCGCCGAGCCCGACGGGCGAGACCTGGGCCAAGTCGGGCAACCCCAAGTCGACGGGTCAGGTGCTGGACTCGGCCATGTTCCCCGGCACGATCGGCGGGCCGCTGATGCACGCCATCGCCGGCAAGGCCGTGGCCTTTGGCGAGGCGCTCCGGCCGGAGTTCACCGACTACCAGCGCCAGACGATCCAGAACGCCCAGGCGATGGCCCAAGCGTTCGTGGGGCGCGGCTACGACGTGGTCTCGGGCGGGACCGACAACCACCTGGCGCTGATCGACTTGCGCGGCAAGTGCACCGGCAAGGAGGCCGAGGCGTGGCTGGGCGAGGCCGAGATCACGGTCAACAAGAACATGGTGCCGGGCGACCCCGAGAGCCCGTTCGTGACGTCGGGCATCCGGGTGGGCGCGCCGGCCATGACCACGCGCGGCCTGGGCGAGGACGAGTTCCGCACGGTCGTGGAGCTGATGGACCGCGTGATCGCCAGCCGGGGCACCGAGGCCGACGCGGTGCGTGACGAAGTGCACGCGCTGTGCGAGCGGTTCCCGCTCTACGACGTGGCCTCGCTGGGCGCCGAGCCCGTCGCGGCGTAGCCGGCCCGCCTCTCCCTGCTGGCGGCGCGGGTCGCCAGCGGGACGGCGCGGCTGGACCGTGCGTTTCCACGTGGACTCCGCCACGGCGGGGAGCCCGGACACGCGACCGCGCGTTCGTGTGCGTTCCAAGCCGCGACGCGGCGGCGGCCGACCGGGGGTCTCCCCATCGGCGCACGCTGCGCGGCCCTGCCGGATTCGGCACGCCGCTTGTGTCCCGATCCCTCCGTATGTTCACGCCCGCCCCTGAGGCGAGCCCCGCGCCGACCGCCCCATGCCGAACGATTCAAGCAACGTCCCCGAGTCGGCCCTGGCCAAGCTGGGGCACACGCTCTACCAGCGGGCGCTGGTGCGGCGCGAGGACGAGGCGATCACCGACCCGCGCGGCCAGCCCATCGGGTGGCTGTTGGACACGCGGACGCCCATGCTCGACGGCGAGGTGTTCGTGGAGGCCGGCGCCGTGCTCGCCGAGCGGCTCCGCCAGCGGGGCATCGACCAGGTGGCCGGGTTCGGCTACGGCTCGTTCCCCTTGGTGACCGCGGTGCTCCCCCACGGCACGGCCGGGGCGCCCTTCGCGGGCGGCTTTATCCGCGAGCGCCGCAAGCCCTATGGCCGCCGCCGGCTGGTGGAAGGACCGCTCGACCGCGACAAGCCGGTCGCCCTGATGGACGACATCCTGAACAGCGGCCGCAGCGCCGCCCGCGCCGCCGCCCTCCTGCGCGCCGACGGGTTCACCGTCGCCGGCATGGTGACCCTGTTCAACTTCACCTGGAGCGGCGGGCGGGCGCGCCTGGAGGCGGAGGGCCTGTGGGTGGAGTCGCTGCTGGAGCTCAACCTCCGCGAGAGCGCCCGCGCCACGACGCCCTCCGGAGACACGGCCTGACGGAAGCCGTGCAGCGGCAAAGAGGAGCGGGTTTTTCGCCCGACGCCGCCCGCCCCCCTCGTACGTTCCGTGCGTCGCGCGGGTCGAGGGGCCAAGCTCAAACCCTCTGACCTCGCGGCTCGCCCTCCGCCCCCCACCCCTCATCCGCTACCCCGATGGACGTTTGGCGCTCCCGGCCGGCACGGCGCGCGGGCTCTGGCGACGGAGCCACGGGCGGAGAGATCCGGTTGGACCAGACGCCGCCTCCGGCGCCGCGCGTCGAGACGGGCGTCCTGCCCGAGATGATGCCGGAGCCGGGCGAGATGCCGTTCCTGGACCACCTCGAAGAGCTCCGCTGGCGCATCTTCAAGTCCCTGGCCGCGGTGCTGGTGGGCGTCGTCGGCTGCCTGTTCTTTACCGGCTTCATCGTCGACGAGGTGCTGCTGGGGCCGACGCGGGCGTCGTTCTTCATGTACGACGTGCTCCGGTTCGACGCCATCGACGTGGTGCTCCAGAACCGGACCGTCACGGGGCAGTTTTTCGCCTTCTTCGGGACCGTGATCGCGGCGGGCGTCATCCTGGCGTCGCCGGCGGTGGTGTTCCAGACGTGGCGGTTTGTCGAGCCGGGGCTGTACCCGGCCGAGCGGAGTAGCGTCCGGTTCGCGGCCGTGTTCGCGTCGTTCTTTTTCGCGTTGGGCATCGCGTTCGGGTACCTCATCATCACGCCCATCGCGCTCCAGTTTTTCGCCCAGTTCCAGATCTCGGACACCATCGTCAACGAGTTCGACATCTCGAAGTACTTCTCGATGTTGCTCACGTGGTCGTTCGGGGCCGGGATCCTGTTCGAGCTGCCGGTGGTGGTGACGGTGCTGGCCAGGGTGGGCGTGCTCACCCAGGAGATGCTGCGCAGCGGCCGCCGCTACGCGCTGGTCGTCATCCTGGTGCTCTCGGCGCTGCTGACCCCGCCCGACCCGTGGAGCCAGGTCCTGATGGGCATCCCGCTCCTGGGCCTGTACGAGCTGTCGATCTTGTTCACCGGCATCATCGAGCGCCAGCGGGCCAAGGCGCTGGCCGAGGAGGAGGCCGCCGAGGCCAGGGCCCGCGCGGCCTCAGAGGCCGCCGGGGCCCTCCCGCCGACCGACGCCCCCAGCTAGCGCCAGCCGCTGGCGTCGCCCGCTGGTGCTTGGGGTGAGCCAGCGCGGAGGCCGTCCGCCAGCGGGCGGCAGGTGGGGCACGGAGGGCCGGGCGTCGGCGTTAGCCTGCGGTCCCCCGCCCGACCGCCCACATGCCGACGATCCTGCCCGGCCGCCGCCTGACCCTCCTCGCCCTCGTCCTGCTGGCGGTGCCGGCTCAGGCCCAGGACGTGGACTTTTTCGCCGTCCGCAAGGGCTTCGGGCTCTACGGCGCCGTCTACGAGACGCTGGCCTCGGAGTACGTCGACGCCGTCGACGCCCAGGCGCTGATGCGGACCGGCATCGGGGCCATGACGGGCTCGCTCGACCCGTACACGGTCTACTACGACGAGGCCACGGCGGCGGCGAGCCGCTTGCAGCAGGACGGCGACGTGGGCGGCGTGGGCGTAGTCGTGGCCGAGCGCGGCGGCCGGCTGGTGGTGGCGTCGGTGCTGGACGGGTCGGACGCCGAGCGCCAGGGCGTCCGGCCGGGCGACGCCGTGGTCCAGGTCGCCCGCCAGCCGGCCGAGGGACTGGCGGCCCAGCGCGCCAACGCGCTCTTGCGCGGCGAGCCGGGCTCCGACGTGGCCCTAGAGCTTGAGCGCGAGGGGGCCGCCGAGCCGCTGCGGTTCGTGCTGGTGCGCGCCGGCGATCCCGAGACCGAGGTGACGTACTCCGGGTTCGTGGAGCCGGGCGTGGGCTACGTCCGCCTGGGCCGGTTCCTGAAAGACGCGGCGGGCCAGGTGGAGGCGGCCGTCGAGGGGCTCCAGGCCGAGGGCGAGATGCGGGCGCTGGTGCTGGACCTGCGCGGCAACCCGGGCGGGCTGCTGGACCAGGCCGTCGCGTTGAGCGGCTTGTTCCTGGCCAACGAGACCGTCGTCACGGCCACGCGCGGGCGGGCGGAGGGCATGGACCAGACGTACCGCACCCGCCGGGCGCCCGTGCTGCCCGAGCTCCCCGTCGCCGTGCTGGTGGACGGCGCCAGCGCGTCGGCGTCGGAGATCGTGGCCGGCGCGCTCCAGGACCACGACCGCGCCGTGGTCGTGGGCGAGACGACGTTCGGCAAGGGGCTCGTCCAGGTGATCCGCCCGATGCCCTACGGGACGGCCCTGAAGCTGACGGTCAGCCGGTACACCACGCCGTCGGGCCGCGAGATCCAGCGGCTGACCTACGTCCAGGGGCGCGGGGCGACCGAGGCCGGGCCGGGCCGGGCGGTCCGCACCGACGCCGGACGGACCGTCCGCTCCGGCGTGGGCATCGAGCCCGACGTGGTGGTCTCGCTGGGCGAGGAGAGCGAGCTGGAGCGCGCGCTGGTTCGGTCGGCCGCGTTCCTGCGCTTCGCCAACCGCTTTGCCGCCGAGACGCCCGAGCTGCCGGCCGGCTTCCGCGTGGACGGCGGCCTGTTGGGCCGCTTCCGCCAGTTCGCCGAGGGCGAGAGCGTCCAGTACCGCACCGACGCCGAGCGGACCGCCGACGCGCTGGCGGACGACCTGGGCGAGGCCGGCTACGACGGCGCCGAGCGCGCGCTGGCCGACCTGCGCCAGGCCATCGCGCGGGAAAAGGCGGCCGACTTCGAGCGCCACGCCGCCCGCTTGAGCGCTCGTCTCCAGCAGGAGGTCCTGTCGCGCTACGTCGGCCAGAAGGCCCAGGCCGTCGCCGCGCTGGCCGACGACCCCGTCGTGACGCGCGCCCGCGAGATCCTGGGCGACCCCTCCGCCTACGCCCGCGCCCTCGGCCGCTGAGCCCCGCCGCGACGGCCGGCGCCGTCCGCCAGCGGGGCGGCGGTAGCTTGGCCGCTCCGCGCGTCATGCTCCTGATCCTGCTCCTCGTCGGCGCCGTGGGCGGGTTCGTGGCCGGGCTGGTGGGCGTCGGCGGAGGGGTCATCTTCGGGCCGGCCCTGTTCTTCGCGTTCCAGGCGGCCGGCGTCGAGGACCCCGTGCTGACGCCGCTGACGCTGGGGTCGAGCCTGCTCTGCACGTTCGCCGCCAGCGCGTCGGGAACCCTCGGCCAGCTCCGCGCCGACTCGGTCGACCGGCGGACGGCGCTGGTGGCCGGCGGCTTCGCGGCCGTGGCCGTGGTGCTGGCCGGCCGGTTCGTGGCGACGCAGCCGTGGTACGACAAGGACACCTTCCAGGTGCTCCTGGCGGTCCTGCTGAGCGTGGTGGTCGTGCGCATGGTCCGCCAGCGCGAGCGCGCCGGCCCGCCCTCGGCCAGCGGCGTGCGGCGCGGCACCGGCGCGCTGGCGGCCATCGGCGGGGCGGCCGGCAGCCTGGCGTCGCTGGCCGGCATCGGCGGCGGCGTGGTGCTGGTGCCGCTGTTCAACTCGGTCGTGCGCTTGCCGATGAGGGTCGCCAGCGGGACGTCGACGGCGGCCATCACGATCATCACGGCCGTCGGCGTGGCGACCTACGTGGTCCTGGGCCTGGGCCAGCCCGTCCCCGACGGCGCGCTGGGCTACGTCGACTGGCGCGGCGCGGCGGCGCTGGCGGTCCCGGCCGTCGTGACGGCGCGGCTGGGCGTGTCCACGGCGCACCGCGTCAACGTCCGCGCCATCCGCCTCAGCTTCGCCGCCGTCGCGGCCGTGGTGGCGGTGCGGTTGGTGTGGAACGTGCTGAGCTAGCGGCGCCCGGCGACCCTGCGCGCTCCGCCCGAGCCCGACGCAGACGCGCCCCGCCAGCCGGAGCCGACGGGGCGCAACGCGACAAGCAGAGAGCGCCGTCCCTACGAGTTCATGTCGCCGCTGTTCTGGACCGTGAACGTCACCTTGCAGTGGACGCGGAAGTTGCCGGCGTCGGCCTCGCCGGGCTCGTAGATGAAGTCCTCGACGTAGACGCTCTGGACGCCGCGGACCGTCTTCGAGACCTCGGAGTACGCCTGCTTCACGGCGTCGTCGAAGCTTTTGTCGGAGACGGCGGAGACTTCGATGATCTTTGCGATGGGCATGGAAAACGGGGTTGGTGAGGGGAGTCGTGCAACGCCGCGAGACGCCGCCGGGGTCCGCCAGTCGCTGGCCGAGGTGCGGCGCGTGCTCCGGCCCGGCGGTCGGTTCGTGTTCGTCGAGGTCCAGCGGTGGCGCGCGCTGCTGGGGCTGGCCGCCCCCCACATCGCGGGCGTCGCCACGGCCTCAGACGGGGGCTGATTCTCGCGGGGCGTACGTCGGCACGTGGCGGCTGCGTCTATCCTCCCCGCCCTCCCCCGCCCCGACCGATGGAAGCCCCGTTCACCCACGCCGAAGTCCGCACGTACTACGGCGAGACGCTGACGACCTCCGACGACCTGAAAACGACGGCCTGCTGCTCCGACGAGGCCGTGCCCGAGCACCACAAGCCCCTCCTGTCGCTCCTGCCCGACGAGGTGATGACCAAGTTCTACGGCTGCGGCTCGCCCGTCCCGCCGGCGCTGGACGGCGCGACGGTGCTGGACCTGGGCTGCGGCACCGGCCGAGACGCCTTCGTCGCCGCCGCGCTGGCGGGCCCGACGGGCCGGGTGGTCGGCGTGGACATGACCCCGGAGCAGATCCAGGTCGCCCAGCGCCACCGCCAGTCGGTCGCGGACGCGCTCGGTCACCCCGCGCCCACGACCGAGTTCGTGCTCGGGACGATGGAGGACCTGGGCGCCTTGGGCATCGAGGACGCCTCGGTCGACGTCGTGATCTCGAACTGCGTCCTGAACCTGGCGCCCGACAAGGGGCCGGTGTTCGCGGAGATCGACCGCGTGCTCCGGCCCGGCGGCGAGCTCTACGTCTCGGACGTGTTCGCGGACCGCCGGCTGCCCGAATCGGTCCGCCGCGACCCGGTCCTGGTGGGCGAGTGCCTGGGCGGCGCGCTCTACACCGAGGACTTCCGCCGCATGATGGCCGCCCTGGGCTGGCGCGACGTGCGGACGGTGACCGAGCGGCCCGTCACCGTCGAGGACCCGGCGCTGCGGGATATGCTGGGCAACGCCCGGTTCACCTCGGCCACCGTCCGCGCCTTCAAGCTGGCGGACATGGTCGAGGACCGCTGCGAGGACTACGGCCAGGTCGCCACCTACCGCGGCGGCGTCGAGGGCCAGCGCCACGCGTTCATCCTAGACGACCACCACACGTTCGAGGCCGGCCGGCCGATGCGGGTCTGCGGCAACACGGCGGCCATGCTCCAGAACACGCGCTACGCGCCGTTTTTTGATATCACCGGCGACCGCTCCGTCCACTTCGGCCTGTTCGACTGCGCGCCCGCCCCGCTGGCGGAAGGCGCCAGCGGGAGCGAAGCGTCGTGCTGCTGAACCCGCCGTAGCCGCGATTCCGGCGACACGACCGAGATCGGAGGCGGCGCTAGCAAGAGCCGCCGAAGGCTCCGCCCGTCTAGTGCCTCTCAGCTGCGTGCTTGGCATGGCAACCGAAGCGACGCCAAACTGCTCGTTCGCTGAGATCGAGTCGTCCCGCTGGCGACGCGCGCCGCCAGCGGGACGAGTGGTCAGGCGTACGCCTCCATCGGCGGGCACGAGCACACCAGGTTCCGGTCGCCAAAGGCGTTGTCCACGCGGCCCGTGCTGGGCCAGAACTTCGACTGGCGGAGGCCGTCGGCGGGGTAGGCGGCCTGGCTGCGGGTGTAGGGGTGCGTCCAGTCGTCGGCCGTGACCTCGGCGGCGGTGTGGGGCGCGTTGTTCAAGACGTTGTCGTCGGCGTCGGCGGTGCCCAGCTCCAGCTCCTGGATCTCGGTGCGGATGGCGATCATGGCGTCGCAGAACCGGTCCAACTCAGCCTTGGCCTCGGACTCGGTCGGCTCCACCATCAGCGTGCCCGTGACGGGCCACGACATCGTGGGCGCGTGGAAGCCGTAGTCGATCAGGCGCTTGGCGATGTCCTCGGCCCCGACGCCGGCCTTCTGGAACGGCCGCACGTCCAGGATAAACTCGTGGGCGACGAACCCGTTGGGGCCGCGGTAGAGCACGTCGTAGTGCCCTTCCAGTCGGCGGGCCATGTAGTTGGCGTTCAGGATGGCCACCTGGGACGCGCGCTTCAACCCTTGGGCGCCCATCATGGCGATGTAGGCCCACGAAATCAAGAGCACGAGCGCGCTGCCGTAGGGCGCCGCCGCGACCGGGCCGATGGCCTCGTCGCCGCCGGTCGGCACGATGGGGTGGCCGGGCAGGAACGGCGCCAGCTTCTCCACCACGCCGATCGGCCCCATGCCCGGGCCGCCGCCGCCGTGGGGGATGGCGAACGTCTTGTGCAGGTTGAGGTGGCACACGTCCATGCCGAAGTCGCCCGGCCGGCACAGGCCGACCATCGCGTTCATGTTGGCGCCGTCCATGTAGACCAGCCCGCCCGACTGGTGGACGACGTCGGCGATCTCCTGGATCGTCCGCTCGAAGACGCCGTGCGTGCTGGGGTAGGTGATCATCAGCGCCGCCAGCCGGTCGGCGTGCTTCTCGGCCTTGGCGCGCAAGTCGTCCACGTCCACCTCGCCGTCGTCGGTCACCTTGACGGCGACGACGTCCATGCCGGCCATGACGGCCGAGGCGGGGTTGGTGCCGTGCGCCGAGGTCGGGATCAGGCAGACCGTCCGCTGACTGTCGCCGCGCGAGCGGTGGTAGGCGCGGATGGTGAGCAGGCCCGTGTACTCGCCCATCGCGCCCGAGTTGGGCTGGAGCGAGACGGCGTCGAAGCCGGTGATCTCGGCGAGCCACTCCTCTAGGGTGTCCACGATCTCCTCGTAGCCCTCGGTATCGGCCTCGGGCGCGAACGGGTGGAGGTTGGCGAAGCCGGGGAACGTGATCGGCATCATCTCGGCCGTCGCGTTCAGCTTCATCGTGCACGAGCCCAGCGGGATCATGCCGTGGACGAGCGACAGATCCTTGTTCTCCAGACGCTTGAGGTAGCGCAGCATCTCGTGCTCGCTGTGGTAGCGCTCGAACGTCGGGTGGTCGAGGAAGTCGGTCTGGCGGGCCAGGAGGCCGGTGTAGCCCGCGTCGCTGGTTTCGGGCAGAACCGTCCCGCCGAACGCCTCGACCAGATCCGCCAAGTCCTCGTCGGTGACAGTCTCGTCCAAGGCGATGCCGACCGTCCCGTCGTCGTAGGCGCGCAGGTTGATGTCGAACTCGTCACGAGCCACGGCGACGACGTCGGAGCCGCCGCCGATCTCGACGCGCAGCGTGTCGAAAAAGTCGGCGTGGTGGACCGTGTGGCCGGCCTCCTCCAGCGCGTCCGCCAGCCGCTGGGTCTGGCGGTGGACGTAGGCCGCGATCTCGCGGAGCCCGTCCGGCCCGTGGTAGACGGCGTAGAAGCCGGCGATGTTGGCGAGCAGCACTTGGGCCGTGCAGATGTTGGAGGTCGCCTTCTCGCGGCGGATGTGCTGCTCGCGCGTCTGCAACGCCATCCGGAGCGCCGTGTCGCCGTGGCGGTCCTGGCTCACGCCGATGATGCGGCCCGGGATCTTGCGCGCGAACGCGTCGGTGGTGGCGAAAAACGCCGCGTGCGGACCGCCAAAGCCCATCGGCACGCCAAAGCGCTGGCTGGAGCCCAGCGCCACGTCCGCGCCCCAGGCGCCGGGCGCCTCGATCAGCGTCAGCGCCAAGAGATCGGTCGCCACGGCGAGGTAGCCTCCCGACTGGTGGACGCGCTCCGCCAGCGCGGCGTAGTCCACGACCTCGCCGTCGGTGGTCGGGTACTGGACGAGCGCGCCGATGGTGTCGTCATCGGGTGTGTACTCGGTCAGATCGGCCACCACAACGTCGATCCCGACCGGTTGGGCCCGCATCTTGACGACGGCGATCGTTTGCGGATGGCACCGGGCGTCGACGGCGAACGTGGAGCGCTTGCCGCGGTGGGCGCCGGAGAACATCGACATGGCCTCGGCGGCGGCCGTGCCCTCGTCCAGCAGCGAGGCGTTGGCGACCGGCAGGCCCGTCAGGTCGCTCACGACCGTCTGGAAGTTGAGGAGCGCCTCCAGCCGGCCCTGCGCGATCTCGGCCTGGTACGGCGTGTACTGGGTGTACCAGCCGGGGTTTTCCAACACGTTGCGCTGGATCACCGGCGGCAGGACGGTGCCGTGGTAGCCCATCCCGATGTAGCTCCGCGCCGTCTCGTTGAGGCTGGCGAGGTCGGCCAGGTCCGCCAGCAGCTCGGCCTCGGTGCGGGCGTCGGGCAGGTCGAGTGGCCGGCCGAGCTGGATGTCGGCGGGCACGACGGCGGCGCTCAGCGCGTCGAGCGAGTCGAACCCGAGCAGGTCGAGCATCTCAGCGCGCTCGGCCTCGGACGGCCCCAGGTGGCGGTCGGCGAACACGTCGGGGTGAGTGGCGGTGCGGGCGATCGTTTCCATGTCGGCAGCGTAGGGAGGGGCGCGGGAGGACGTAACGCCGGTGTTGCGGCCGGCGGTCCGCTCCACGCAGAGTTCAGCGATCGAGCCTCCCGGCCGCATCCGCCAGCTGGCGGGGCCCATCCGCGCGCGGAGGTGGACAGTGGGCTGATCAGCGGCACGGGGATGAGCGCGCGATGGTCAGTCAAGCTCATGACTGGCGGCGGCGGTTGGCGAACTTGAGAACGCTGATGCTCGTGCCGGCCTGTAGCGCCCGTTGACGCGCCTGAGCACCGGCCTCTCAACAGGACCGGCCGCTCTCGCTCGTCTCTGTAAACGCGGAAGCCTCCAGAGCTTCGACACAATCCCGAACCCGTTCCGGTCCGTACGGGTCGTCGAACGAGGCGTTGGGGAGCAGCTTGTTGAGCCACGATGTGTTGCGGCTCCGGAACCCGAACGCCTCAAGCTTTCCATCCGCGAACGTCAGCACAGCGAAGGTTTCCTGACCTTCCGGCTGTTCGAGAGGCTGGTATTCGTAGAGTTCCATCCGCTGCCCCGTTGAAGCCGTGGCCTGAGCAACCAGCGCCGGCGACGTTTCCAGTCTGGAGAAGACTTCTGCCTTCGAGTGCCGCTCGATCATCGCGTCAAGGACCCAAGAGGGCTCCAATGTGTCGGCGAGTTCGAAGGGGTCTCCTTGCGAAGCGCATCCGGTGAGGAGGGCCACCAGCAGGATCGCGGTTAGCGCTTGGAAAGCGCTTCATAGTTGCAAGGCGGGATAGCTACTGGTTACAGCTCCGCGTCCTCGCGCTCGCGGAGGGCCAGCAGGGCCTCGCGCGCCGCGTTCTGCTCGGCCGCCTTCTTGGACCGCGCGACGCCCTCGCCCATCGCCACGCCGTCCACCAGCGCGGCGACGGTGAACTGGCGGTCGTGGCTCGGCCCCTCCTCCGAGACCACCCGGTAGCTCGGCTGCTCCAGGCCCAGGGCCTGGACGTGCTCCAGCAGCCGGCTCTTGTGGTTGCTCTTGTCCGCGGCGGCCTCGCGGAGGTCCACGCAGCGATCCAGCACCGCCAGCACGAACTGGCGGGCCGCGCCGAAGCCGAGGTCGAGGTAGATCGCGCCCACGACGGCCTCGAAGGCGTCGGCCAGGATGGTCTGGTTTTGTCGGCCCTCCGAGGCGTTCATGTTCTCCGACATCAGCACCAGCTCGCCCAGGCCCAGCGTGGTGGCGAAGCCGGCGAGCGCCTTGCCGTTGACGAGCGTCGCGCGCGTGCGCGTGAGCAGGCCCTCGGAGCGGTCGGGGAAGGCGCGGTAGAGGCGCTCGGCGACGACGGCGCCCAGCACGGCGTCGCCCAGGAACTCCAGCCGCTCGTTGGACTCCGTCCCGTCGGTGGTCATGCCGCGGAACAGCGAGCGGTGGCGGAGCGCGTGCTCGTAGAGCCCGAGGTCGCGGACGGGCATCCCCACCAGCGCCTCGACGGCGCGGCGCGAGACGCCCCGGTCGGTCGTCTCGTCGAGGTCGGGGGCCGGGCTCTCGGGGTGGAGCGTGCGCGCGGCGGCGGCCGGTTCGCGGAGGGTGCCCAGCCACGAGCGCATGAGACGGGCGCTACGGCGCAGAGTACCGGAAGAGGACATACATCGGATCGGGTGAACCGTCAATGTCCCTACGCCGGCGCGCCAAGGCAACCGCCGCCGCCGGTTTTCGGACGAAGCCGGTACCGAGGGAGCCCGTGACGCGGCTGGATCGTCCACGGTCCACCCCTCTTTGCCCCGCCATGCCCGCCACGCTCAACCCCGCCACCGAGACCGAGATCCAGCACTACAACGCGCTGGACGGCCCGGCCCTCGACGCCGCGCTCGACCGCGCCGCCGGCGCCTTCCAAGCGCACCGCCAGTCGGGCGTCGCCGACCGCGCCCGGTCCATGCGCCGGCTGGCGGACCTGCTGGACGAGCAGAAGGACGACCTCGGCCGGCTGATGACGTCCGAGATGGGCAAGCCGCTCGACCAGGCCGTCGCCGAGGCCGAAAAGTGCGCCTGGGTCTGCCGCTACTACGCCGAGCACGCCCAGGCGTACCTCGCCGACGAGCCCCGCCCCACGGAAGCCGCCCGGAGCTTCGTCGCCTACCAACCGCTCGGTCCGGTGCTGGCCGTGATGCCGTGGAACTTCCCGTTCTGGCAGGCCATGCGCTTTGCCGCGCCCACGGTGATGGCGGGCAACGTGGGCCTGCTCAAGCACGCCCAAGCGGTTCTCGGGTGCGGCGACCGGATGGCCGAGCTGTTCACCGAGGCCGGCTTCGCGCCCGGCGTGTTCCAGCACGTCGTCATCGACCACGACCAGACGGCCGACGTCATCGCCGACGACCGCATCGCCGCCGTCACCCTGACGGGCAGCGAGGGCGCCGGCCGGATCATCGGCCAGCAGGCCGGCGCCGCCCTCAAGCCGTCGGTGCTGGAGTTGGGCGGCACCGACGCCTTCGTGGTGCTGGCGGATGCCGACCTCGACGGGGCCGTCGAGGTCGGCGTCAGGGCGCGCGTCCAGAACAACGGCCAGTCGTGCATCGCGGCCAAGCGCTTTATCCTGGAGCGCCCCATCGCCGACGCGTACACGCGCCGCTTCGTGGAGCGGATGGAGGCGCTGACCGTGGGCGATCCGCTGGCCCCAGACACCGACCTCGGGCCCCTCGTCAGCGCCGACGCGCGCGCCGGCATCCAGGACCAGGTCGAGCGCGCGGTCGCGGACGGCGCCGAGGTGCTGTGCGGAGGCGCGATCCCCGACGGGACGGGCTTCTACTACCCGCCCACGGTGCTGGCGGGCGTCGCGGCCGGGACGGTCGCGTTCGAGGAAGAGATCTTCGGGCCGGTCGCCTCGCTGATCGTGGCCGACGACGCCGACGACGCGGTCCGCCTGGCCAACGACACGCGCTTCGGGCTGGGCGGCAGCGTCTGGACCGCCGACCGCCAGCGGGGCGAGGCCGTCGCGCGCCAGATCCGCTCGGGCGCCGTGTTCGTCAACGAGATGACCAAGAGCCACCCCAACCTGCCGTTCGGCGGCGTCGGCGCGTCGGGCTACGGCCGCGAGCTGGGGCGCCACGGCATCCGGGCGTTCGTCAACGCCAAGACGGTCTGGATCGACTGACCCGCTGGCGGCCGCAACTCGGGGCGTGAGGTACCGTCTCGCGGTGTACGTTGCCCGTCCCGTTCCTCGCTCGCCATGTCGCCGCTCCTGATCCCGATCCTGGCCCTGCTGATCCCCATCGTGGCGATCCTCTCAGGCACCTACGCCAAGATCGCGAAGGCGAAGGCCGAGACCGCCAAGGACCTGAGCCGCGCGACCGGCCACCTGGAGGACGCCCTGGCCGACGCCCGCGCCGAGCGCGAGCGCCTGCGCCGCCGCGTCGAGGCGCTAGAGGCCATCGTGACCAGCGACGGCTTCGACCTGGAGCGCGAGGCCCGCCGCGCCGGACTGGCGGATCCAGTCGGCCGCATCGACCCGCGACTGCTCGACGACGAATCCCCGGCCTCCCCAGCGCCCGCCGACGGCCTCCGCCAGCGGGGCCGGTAGCTCGGCGCTCGCCCCGCTGGCGACCGCGCTCCGCCCGTCCGGCGCGGACATTAGGCCCTCCTCTCAACCTCCAAAACAGGTCATCCTGAGCTTGCGAAGGATCTCGACGCTGATGTCCTGATTCGTTAAGACCGGTGCCGAGGTGCTTGGAGTTCGAGTTGAGATCCTTCGCATTCGTTCAGGATGACAAGAGATTCAATGGAACCTGACAACCCTGCGCCTGCACGGGAACACGCAGTGGAGTGAGGGATGGAACCGGGCTGTGCGGTTCGGTTGTAGGAACGATCCCTTGAGGCCTCAACTAAAGGTTATGAGATGGGTTGCGTGGCTCGCCGCCGTCGCCGTGGCTCTGTTCGGGTTCGTCGCCCTTCAGGACGACGTGCCTGAGGGCTGGGCACTCGCCGGAAACAACCGCGACGCCTACGAGACGGAGGTCGTGGACGACGCCGACCGCGCCGGCGCCGTCGCCCACCTGTGGGCCGCCGCGCCGGCGCCCGAGGGCTTCGGGACGCTCATGCAGGAGGTCCGCGCCGACGACTTCCGGGGCAAGCGCGTGCGGATGACCGCCCACGTCCGCACCGCCGACGTCGCCGGCTGGGCCGGCCTGTGGCTCCGGGTGGACGGCGCCCGCCAGAACGCCCTCGCCTTCGACAACATGCAGGACCGGCCGATCACCGGGACCTCGGGCTGGGCGCCGTACAGCGTCGTGCTGGACGTGCCGCGCGCGGCGTCGGTGGTCGCCTTCGGGACGCTCCTCCACGGGCCGGGCCACGTGTTCCTCGACGACGTGTCGTTCCAGGAGGTGGACGAGAGCGTGCCCGTCACCGCCGCGACCGCCACCCTGGACGTGCCCGCGCGGCCGATCAACCTGGACTTCGAGGGCTAGCGCCGGCCGCTGGCGGGCGGCGTCCGCCAGCGGGTCAGGCGCCGATCACGCGGCGGACGGCGGCGACGCGCTCCTCGACCGTGCCGCCGACGACGGTGTACGGGATGCCGCGGATCGTGAGGTCGTTGCGGACGGCGCCGTCCTGGTACTGCTGCACCTGGGGGTGGACGCGCGTGCCGTCCTGGTCGAACGGGATATCGGTCGCGCAGACGAACACGTGCGCGTAGCGGTCGCGGCAGCGGTCGGCGTAGGCCTGGACCTCGGGCGGGCACTCGCCGAAGAAAAAGAAGGCGTACTGCTGGGTCGTGATCGCGTTCGTGTCCACGAATACGAACCGCTGCGCCCGGCGGACGGCGGCCTCCTCCAGCGCCACGTGCTGGCGGCAGATCTCGACGTAGTCGGCCAGCGGGAGGTCGCCGTCGGCCGCGACCCACAACGTCCGCCCGACCTCCTCGACGGTCGGCTCCGCCAGCGCGGCGCCCAAGGCGTCGACCAGGGTGCTCTTGCCGGTCGACTCGGCGCCCAGAAACACCACCTTCTCGACAAAGTGGGCGCGGACGGTCGGGTCGAGTTGGTCCCGATGCTCCGGCAGATTGGCGCGGATCTGGGTGCCCGAGACCGGCACCCGCTGGCGGTCGGGGTCGACGGAGACGTGGACGGCGCCCAGCGCCTCCGCCAGCGCATCGCCGTAGGACTCGCTCGTAAATACGGCGTCGACCGGGCGAGGGACCTGAGCGGCGGTAAACGCTTGTTGAACGGCGTCGGGCGCGTCGTCGGGCGGGCAGTCGGCGGCGTCGAGGGCGATCACCTCGACCTCGGGGTAGAGCCGGCGCACCCAGCCGGCGCGGACGGCCGTCGGCATGTCGGGCAGGTCGGGGTTGGCCCACGTCATCACCGTCACGTGGTCGCAGGCGGCGAGCGCCGTCTCGATCACCAGCTGGTGGCCCCGGTGCAGCGGCGCGAACGTGCCGATGACGAGTCCTTCAGCGTACCGCATTCAGCCGGACGCCCTGCGCCGCGTAGATCCGCCGCCACTCGGCCACCCCCTGGACGCACAGCACCAGCAGGACGGCGTAGACGGCCGAGGTGAGAAAGAGCCCTTTGAGCGCGTAAACGACGACCGCCACGGCGTCGACCGTGATCCAGACCGGCCAGTGGTCTCGCTTGCGCCGCATCATCAGGAGCTGGGCGACGACGCTGCCGCCCAGGATGTAGGAGTCGGCGTAGGGCAGCGCGGCGTCGGTAAAGCGGCCGAAGACGGTGCCGAAGAACAGCGCCGCGGCCAGCACCGCCGCTCCGGCGGCGACGCGCTGGCGGTTCGTGAGTTCGGTGACCGGGAGCTCGGTCTGGCCCACGCCGCCGTGCTGCCACTGCCACCAGCCGGCCAGGCACGTCCCGAAAAAGAACACCTGGAGCACCACGTCGGCGTAGAGGCGGACGCCCCAGAACATGACGCCGTAGAGCGAGACGCCGATGAGCCCCGTCCACCACGTGTGGACGCTGTTGCGGCGGGCGGCGTAGACCGAGGCCAGCGTGAACACGTTGCCGGCGACTTCCAGGGGCGTCATGCGGGAAGCTAGCGCGTTCTCGGCGGCCGGTGGGCGTCGGGCGGCGCCGGCCCCTCGACGGCCGGCGCGCCCCGCTGGCGGACGTCGGGCGCCGGCCGCTGGTGCGTCGTCAGGTGCGCGGCGGCTCGTCCTCGTCGGTCACCACTTGACGGAAGACCGTCTGGCCCGTCCGCAGCATCCGGCGGACGTAGGGGCGGCACAGCTGGCACTTGAGCCCGAACTCGGCGTGCTGCTGAAGCTCGGCCACGGTCGCCGCGCCCGTCTCGGCCGCGACGTCCGCCAGCTCGGCGAACGGGCGGCCAAAGCACAGGCAGCGGTCGATGGTCATCAGCTCTGGGCCCGGTCGAGCGTGACGAACGCGAGCGCCGACGGGGCGATGCCCGCGGCGAAGCGGCCGACTTTGGCGCCGGTCAGGTCGTGGATGGTCACCGCGCCGTCGGCGGCGTACGGGTTGCCGGCGTCGGCGCGGGCGACGTAGAGGCGGCCGTCGACGGCGCTGTAGGCGACGGCGCCGATGGGCGCGCCGGGCGTCTCGATCCGCGCCGTCAGGGTGTTGCTGCGCGTGTCGAAGCGCAGCACCGCGCCGTCGGCGACGACGAAGACCTGGCGGCCGTCGTCGGTGACGAACCCGTCCTGACCCTGCGTGAACGAGCCCAGCGTCTCGCCCTCAAACGTGACCCGCTGGCGGACCGCACCGGTGGCGCCGTCGAGCACCACGACTTGGCCGGCCGCCGTCACGGTGCCCGTCGAGAAGTCGCTCTGGCCAGTGCAGATCACCCAGACCTCCTGCTCGCGGTCGGCGAGCAGCGTCCTCGGCCCGGCGCACACGTCCGCCAGCGTCTCGGTGACGGCACCGTTCTGGATCACCGAGACCGTCGTGCCGCTGCCGAAGTTGGCGTTGCCGACGTAGACGCGGCCGGCGGCCTCGACCACGCCCTCGGGCCGCGCGCCCACCAAAATCGGCGTGCCGACGGTGCCGGCGACGAGGTCGACTGGCGTGACGGTGTCGGCGTAGAGGTTGGACACGTAGCCCGCCGCGCCGGCTCCGCCCAGTCCACGCGGCGTGCGCATGTCGATCTGGCGGAGGCGCTGGCCGGCTCCGCCGATCACGTCGATCCGGCCGCGGCCGGTCGAGAACGAGTCGTCGAAGTTGAGCAGCACGAACAGTTCGCCGCCCACGCGGGTCAGGTTCTGGACGAGCCCGCCCAGGTTGGGGACGGCGTCCTGAGTCGTCGTGCCAGTCTCCAGCGCGTAGCGCGTCAGCGAGCCGTTGTTGTCGGAAAAGTTGCCGGCGTTGCCGACGTAGAGCACGACGTCCGAGAGGTCGTCGGGCTCGGACGAGTCGCACGCGGAGACGGTGAGGGCGAGGAGCGCGACAAGCGCAAAGCGAAGGCGGGACATGGAGTTACCGGGGAGAGAGAGTGAGGCGCAGCCGCGCGTGGCGCGGCGGCATGGGATAGGAGCGGACGACTTCGTATTGAGCGCCCGTTAGGTTTTCGGCCGCCAGGCCGAGGGTGAGGTCGACGGCACCGAGGGTCCGCCGGGCGGAGATCTGGCCGTCGACCACGAGGTAGGCCGCGACGGGCTGCGACGCCGACGCGGTCGTGAAGCGGGCGCCGACCCAGCGGGCGCCGAGGTCCAAGCGGAGGGCGCCTAGGTCGAGTCCGGCCCACGCCTTGACAGAGGTCCTGGGCACGTAGCGCAGCGGCTGATCGGTGCCGGCGTCGCGTGCGTCGAGGGCGGTCGCCAGCGCGCCGGCCGTCGCCACGCCCGACCGGCTGGCGATGCGGATGGGCCAGGCGGTTTGGGCGGAGGCCTCCAGCCCCAGGCTCCGCGTCCGGGCGACGTTCTCGGGCGCCCAAAAGCCGCCGGCCGTGGGCGCCCACACAATCTGGTCCCGAGCCGTCGTGGCGAACGCGGTGAGTTCGATTTGGTGTGCGGACTGGCTCCAGACCGCGCCGGCGTCGGCGCTCCAGGCGGTCTCGGGTCGCAAGTCGGGGTTTCCGCCTGGCATCCAGTAGCGGTCGTTCAGCGTCGGCATGCGGAAGGCGCGGCCGGCGCTGGCCTTGAGGCGCCACGGGCCGCCCAGTTCGGCGTTGAGCCCGAGTTGGGGCGCGACCGCCAGCCGGCGATCCGCGCCGTCGGGGGCGTAGAGATCGGCGCGGAGCGCAGGGAACAGCGTCACGCGGCCGAGCCGCTGGCGGCCGGCGAGCGCGGCGCCGGCAAAGCGGTCGACCGCTGACGACGCGAGGTCGGGGTGCTCGGCGCGGCCCGTCCCGCCCTGGAGCCCGACCGTCCACGAGCCGGCGCCGACGGGCAGGGACGCACGGAGGTCGAGGGACGTCGTGGTGGTCCGGCCCGTGTCGTCGATGGCGTCGGCGCGGTCGCCGGCCGGGAAGGGCGAGGCGTAGCGGAGGCGCGTCCGCTGGACGTGGCCGGCAGCTCGCAGGCGGATGCGGCCGGCGGTGTGGGCGGCGGTGGCACCGAGGCGCAGCCGCCCGTCCCACTGGCGCTCGCCGACGTCGGCGGTGCCGCCCAGCCCGCGCTCGGCGTCGGCCGCCCACAGGCTGACGCCGGCCCGGCTGGTCTCGCCGCCGACCGCCAGCGCGGCGTAGGCCGTCGCCTGGCGGGCGTCCCAGCCCTGGCGCGTAACGCGGGCGCCGTCGAGACGGGACGCGTCGGCGTAGCTGTAATCGTCCGTTGACTGGCTTAGGTCGGCGGCGACAGTCACCGAGCCGGGTCCGACCTTGCCCGAGGCGACGCCAGAAACGCGGCGCTCGCCCCACGGCCCGGCCTCCGTCACAGCGCGGAGCGTGCGGGCGCGGGGCGTCTGGAGCCCGATCACGCCGCCGACGGCGTCGGAGCCGTAGAGCCCGGAGGCCGGCCCGCTCAGCACCTCCGCCGATGTCAGGAGCGCCGCCGGCAGCAGGCCCAGGTCCACCTGGCCCAGCGCCGGGTCGGTCAGCCGCTGGCCGTCCAACAGTACGAGGGCTTGCGACGCGCTGGCACCCCGGATGGTGACGCTGGCCAACCCGCTCGGCCCGTACCGCCGCACGTGGACCGGCGCGCGGGCTTGGAGCGCGTCGGCGAGCGAGGTCGCGGCCGTCGCCGCCAGCGCGTCGCGGTCGACGACGGTAACCCGAACAGGCGCCGCGCGCGTGGCGACGGGCTCGCGGGCGGCCGTCACCGTGACGTCGGCCAGCGTGGTGTCGGGCGCCAAGACGGCGGGTTGGGCCGCGGCGGAGGCGGCCAGGAGCAGGAGGCAGGCGAGGCGCATAAGAAACCCCATGCCTCAAGCAGGCACGGGGTCACACGCGCACGGCCGGCCGGCCGCGCTGGTCACACCGCGCCTCTGGTCCCGGAGGCGGTGGAGGGTCGTCGCGTCAGGCAGGTCTCCTGGCTCGCGGCCCGTCCCGCTGGCGGCTGCCGCGACCCCGAAGGGGCGGCGCTAGCCAGCGGGCAAACGTCGGCTCGGCCCCGACCTTCCCCCGGCCCCGCTTGGGAGTCCAGAGTGGTCGCGGGCGTCACGGCCGGCGGCGGGCCGCCTACAGTTGCGGGTACAGCTCCGGCATGGGACGGCCCGGCCGCGTGGCGGCCGGCGTCGGTGCACCGGATTCCCTTTTCATCCGCGACGACGCGCGGAACCTGAGGCGGGGCGAAAGAGCAGGCGCCAAGGTAGGCCCGCCCGCGCCGGCCGCCAGGCGTTCGCCCGGACTTCGCGGTCCCGCTCCGCCGCCGCTCGGTGGCACGCTTCTAGCCGGGAGGGACGGGGCGTCTCCGCCCCGCCGGCGGCGCCCGCTAGTCGCCTGCGGTGTGCGGGCGCGGTGGAGCGGTGGCGAAGCACGCGTGAGTCCACGCTCCCGAGACAACCGACGCCCGCGAGCGGCGTTGCGAGCGGTCTTTCCCCCTGTTCGAGACTCCCTTGACCGACCTCCCCGCGGCCCTCCTGGCGGCGTTCCTCCCGCTGTTCGTGGCCATCAACATCCCGGGCATCCTGCCGCTGTACATCGGCATGACCGACACGTTCAGCGCCGAGGACCGGAGCCAGCTGCTCGTCCGGGCGCTCGCGGCCGCCCTCGTGCTGGCGGTGCTGATGCTGTTCGCCGGCCAGGTCATCTTCAACACCCTGGGCATCACCCTGAACGACCTGCGCGTGGGCGGCGGCATCATCCTGCTCACGATCGCCGTGGCGGACCTGGCCTTCGGCGACGCCAAGAACCGCCGCGGCGGCAAAAAGGAGGAGCGCAAGAGGATGGAGGAGATCACCGAGCCCGTCGACCTGCCCGTCGTGCCGCTGGGGATCCCGCTCATCATGGGGCCGGGCGCCATCACCACGATCCTGGTCACCGACGGCCAGGTGGGGTGGATGATCACGCTGCTCGCGATCGCGCTCAACATGCTGCTGGTGTTCGTGGTCTTCACGTTCGGGCCGGCGCTGATGCGGCTGTTCGGGCCGGGCACGTCGAAGGCGGTGGCCAAGGTGGCCAGCCTGTTCCTGACCGCGATCTCGGTGGCGATGATCCGGGCCGGCATCCTGGGCATGATCTCCGCCGGAGCGTGACGCCGTACCGCACCGCCGAGGCCCGCTGGTTCCAGCCGGGCGAGATCCCGGCCGCCGCGCGGGCGTGGTTCGACGGGCTGGCGGCGCCGGCCGGTCCCGAGACGCGGACCGACGCCTACCTCGTGCCCGCCAGCCCGGCGTTGGGCGTCAAGCTGCGCGAGGGGCAGATCGAAGCCAAGCGCCGGACCGGCACGCTGGCGCCGCTGGTCGTCGGGCGGGCCGAGGCGCCCGTCGAGGCGTGGGCCAAGTGGTCGTTCCCGCTCGCGCACGCGGCCGGCGAGGCGGGCGGTGGGTCGGTGGGCGACGAGTGGGTCGAGGTCCGCAAGACGCGCTGGCAGCACACGCTCGGCGCGTGCGCGCTGGAGCTGTCGCGCGTCGAGGTGGCGGGCGCGCCGTGGTGGTCGGTCTGCCTGGAGGCCACCGGCGAGTCGGGCGCCGCCCGCCGCGCCGCTCTCGCCGACGCGGCCCGCCAGTGGCTCGGGGGCCGCAACGGGCCGGCGCTGCCGCGGCCGCTCGCGATGGGTTACCCGGCCTGGCTGATGGCCCGGGGCGCCTAGCAGCGCTCGTGGCCCGTCGGTGGGGACGACCACGTTCGAGGCGCGCGCTGGCGACGCCGGCCCGTTTGCGGGTCCAGACGGCCCCCGCACCACGCCATGGGGCTTGCGCTGGTGCTCTGCATATCTACCGGATCGACGCTTTATGCAGCGAGGCCGCGCTGATATATTCCGATCCGACGCTTTATGCGGCGTTCCGCGCCGCAGAAGCACTAGTTCCAGATGCGCCTGCCAAGGTGCAGGTTTGACGCCATCTGCGAGCCACGCGGTGAGTCTCGTCCCGCTGGCGGTTGATGTTGGCCGCGACTCCGGCGGCCCTCGCGGTCTCCTGCTCACCGTCGCCGCCAGTCGGGCGCCGGCGCTCCGGGCGCTCTCGGTTCTGGGCGGTCCGCCCGGGGCTTCGGCGGTGGGGGTCTGCGCTCTGACTCGCCACGGCGGTACACGTCGCGGGCGCTCTGGAACTTGCCGCTGCAGGCCGACCTTCGGCGCCGGCGTCGTTGCTTCGGCCGAGCATCGGCGCGTAGGTTGCTCGTCTGACCATCGTGCCCTCAGCCTCTCGCGGCTGATCGGCCCTCTGTTCTACGGCGCCTCTCCAGGTGACGTGCGGCACAAGCGGCTAGCCTCGCGCGGAAGTCTCTCCGGGCTGGCGGTTGAGATCGACAGCGGCTTCGGCGCTCCGGCCGGCGAGCCTGCCCACCGGCGGCGCCAGCCGGGCGGGCTCGGCGCTCTGGCCGATTACAAGTTGAGGGCGGCACGTCCGAAGCATCGGCGGCGTGGCTCTGCGCTTCGGGTGGCGTCCGCGCTCGCATTCGGCGGCGCCGTAGAACTCGCCGCTGCAGGCCGACGATAGGCGTCAGCGTTCTTGGCTTCGGTGGAGGTCTGCGCTTACGTTGCTCGTCTCGACCTTCAGCGCCTCAGCCTCTCGCGGCTGAGCGTCCAACTGTTACACCGCCCGAGCTACGTCATGTCACGCTTCCTCTACGCCGTCGTCCCGCCGTTCGCGCTCTTCGGACCGCTGTTCATCGTCCAGTCGATCCCCGGGCTCTCGCTCTGGAACCAAGTGTTCGCGTCCATCGGCGGGTTCATGGTCGGGCTGGCGGTCGTCGCCGTGATGCTTCGCCAGCGGAAGATCGAGGCCAGGTTGGACGCCCTCGATGGCGGCGAGCCTGAGGCGCCCGAAGCCGTCCGAAGGAGTGCTCGGGTGCGGGGGGCGGTGTAACTCGCCGCTGCAGGCCGACAACGGGCGGTGGCGTTTTGAGGCTTAGGCGGGGCAGCGGCGCTATCATCAGTCGGTTCACCATCCGCGCCTCAGCCCATTGCGGCTGAGCGGTAATCTGTTATACCGCCTATCGCCATCTCGAATGACTGATCAGAAAGTCGCCGTCGTTACCGCAGCCAGCCGAGGCATGGGGGCCGCCATCGCTCGCCGCCTTGCCCGTGACGGCTACCGGCTCGCCTTATTCAGCCGCTCCGACGACGTGCTCGCGCTGGCCGACGAGATCGGGGGCTTCGGGGTCACGGGGTCCGTCGCCGAAGCCGACGATCTCGAACGGTTTATCGGACAAGTGCTCGACAAGTATGGGAGGATCGACGCCGCCGTCTGCAACACCGGCCACCCCCCAAAGGGCGACCTCCTCGATATCCCCGACGCCGACTGGCACGGGGGGCTCGACCTCGCCCTGCTGAACACGGTCCGCGTCGCCCGGCTCGTCACCCCTGCGATGGAGCGGCAGGGCGGCGGAGCCATCGTGAACGTCTCGGCGTTTGGGGCCGTCGAGCCTTCGCCCGACTTCCCCGTGTCGTCGGTGGTCCGGGCCGGGCTCGGTGCGTTCGTCAAGCTGTACGCCGAGCGGTACGGCCCGGCGGGCGTTCGCATGAACAGCGTGCTCCCAGGCTTCATCGAGACGTACGAGGTGGACGACGCGACGCGGCGGCAGATTCCGGCGCGCCGGGCTGGCGGTGTGGATGAGGTGGCCGCGACCGTCGCCTTCCTGCTCTCGGAGGGCGGGGGCTACATCACGGGCCAGAGCCTGCTGGTAGACGGGGGCCTTACGCGGTCGATCTAGCCACTGTAGGAGCCGGTCAGTTCCTTTACACTTTGGTCTGACCACATCGTTTACACTCCTCACGGCCTCAGTCTCAGCCCC
>CANLSR010000019.1 GCA_947493945.1 uncultured bacterium
AAGTAGTCAGGCGTCATGGCAGCGGCGGCGAGTGGGATCTCAAGGAAGGCATCCTGATTGGAAACATCCCGCCGCTGTAGGCCGACCCCATGCGCCAGCCGTTGGTGATTGATTGTGAGGTTCAGCCGCGCATGGGGCGGCTAAGCGGCCCCCTGTTCTACGGCCGCTCGCCCATCGCGCGGCGCGAACGGTCCAGCATCTCCTTGGCTCGGCGGTAAACGTCCATCGCGTGTTTCGCCTTCTCGTAGCTTATGCGGGTCAACTCATACGCGCTGGCCGCGTCGCTGGCGCTGGGCATCGGGCGGCCGTAGAACCCGCCAATGCAGGCGGACCTGCGGCGGCGGTCGCTTCGGAGATCGGTGGCGCTGTGTGTGTTCATGGCTTCGGTGTAGGTTCGGTGTCCGCAGGCCGCTGATCGGCCCTCTGTTCTGCCGCCCCCGAACCCCTCGCCCATGCGATCGCTCTTCCTCCTCCCTCTGTCGCTCCTCGTGGCCTGCGCATCCGCTCCGACGGCGGCCGACGACGAAATCCCCACCCCGGCGCAGCCAGCCTCGGCGGAGGCCGTACCGGCGCTTGAGTCGATGGGGGTCGTGGCGGGGATGGAGGTCCTCGCAGGGCCGACGGCTTGGCCTACCGACACCGAACTGGCGGCGATCCGAGCCGCGTTAGATGCTGAGCCGGCAATCCGGTCGGGCCGGCTCTTCCAGATGACGTCGCCGGACGACGCCGAGGTTGGAGTCTACCTTGTCGTTGAAGTGGACGGCCCCCGCCCCGGCATGTTCGAACTGGTCGAGTTGACCCGCGCGGTGGAGCCGGCTTCGCTGTTGGTGGACGAGGACCACTTCTTCCAAGTGATCCGGGCCGACAACGAACTCTTCGGGCTACTTCCTGTCCTCAATTCAGCACTCGAAGTGTACGTCCGCGACTGAGGCGGCAGAACTCGCCGCTGCAGGCCGACGATAGGCGCCAGCGTTCTCAGGTTCACTGGACTTCGGCGTATTCTGTGCTTCGACTCACCGCTGTCCCCTCAGCCTCTCGCGGCTGAGCGTCCATCTGTTCTACCGCGCTCCCATTATGCTGTTCGCCCAGCCTTACTGGAACCTGAGCGGGGTCGACTGCCCGTGCGGGTGCGGCGCCAGCCTCAGCCCGCTCACCTTCCTCACTTGCCCCTCGTGCTCCAACGTCGTCCTCTCCTGCGACGACTCGCAAGCCGTGTACGCGCCGCCGCGTGAGGTGGCGAGCAGCGGGGACTTCGTGACGCTGGCGGAGCCGTTCGGCAGCGCCGACGTGTTGTGCCCGGTCTGCCGGTCCGTCGCGCTTTCCGAATACCGCCCCTCTACGTCAGAGGAAGTCCGAGCGCTCGGCTTCGAGCCCGGCGAGTATGAGTGAGGCGCTGGTCCCGCGCGGTAGAACTCGCCGCTGCAGGCCGACCCAAAGCGTCAGCGCTCTCAGTTCCGCCAGCTGTCGGCGTATCCTGCGCTCTGATTCACCCGCCAGCCCTCAGCTTTGGGCGGCTGAGCGTCCAACTGTTATGCCGCCCCCACCTCAGAGGTGTAACATTCCGCTCCCCAGCTCCCCCCCTTCAACTCTCCATGAACAGAGCTACCCTCTCCTTCTCCTTCTTAGCTGCCGCTCTCCTCTCTGGCTGCGCTACCTTCACCGTCGTCAACGACCCGGCAGAGCGGAACGCTGAGTTCATCGAGGAGCATAGCCAAACGCAAGGCATCGCCTTCGACCGCCTTATGAGATGGGTTGGGCGCACGTACAACTCAGCTCAGGATGTCGTCCAGTATGAGAACCGGGAGACGGGGAGCCTGGTGTTGAAAGGCATTCACACGGTCAGTCGGGCTGGCGTCGGCATCCCGCTTTACTACACCGCTACTATCGACCTCCGAGATGAGCGCGCCCGTTTCCAGTACAACATCGGAGAGCCAGGGCCTTCGGCTACTCCCATTCGCGGACCATTTCAAGGTGACATTGATAAGATGAAGGAGTTCTTCGAGTCGCATACCGCGTCAGCGATGCGCGCGATTTCTTCGACTGACGACTTCTAACGCGCGAACGCTCTATGGCACTTTCGAGATCAACTTACGCACCCCCGATATGTCTTCTGACCTGAACAGGCTGTTAGTGGCCCTCTATAAGGCCCGACAACGCACATTGCAGCAGATCGAGGAAGATGACGGACCGCCTTCGGAAATTGTGATCCAGAACGAGCTTTCCGTCGGCTTGGACACTGCCAGCGATTTTATAGACGCAGATGAGGATGAGTTGGAGAACTACGTTGCCCTCATCCCTGAACTCGCCCGCAATGATTGGGTCATTCCTGATCCAGAATCCAGAGACAACCAAGACGATTACTCGTCGGTTTACTTCACTCCGCTCGGCATCCGCGAGGCTAAACGCCTATTAGGCTAAACGCATTCGAATGTAGGAGCCGGTCAGTTCCTTTACACTTTGGTCTGACCACATCGTTTACACTCCTCACGGCCTCAGTCTCAGCCCC
>CANLSR010000020.1 GCA_947493945.1 uncultured bacterium
AACCCCCATAATCAGGTCTTTGTCAAGTGGGGCGTTTTCTTCGTCGTAGGGCCAGTCTCGTCCTGCACCCCTCGGTGAGAGGAGTGCTCCGTCGTTGGAGCGTCGGCACCGCTTGGTCAGATCGAGAGGGCTCCTCCCAGCGCATTCAGCGAAGCGCTGGCGGGCCACACCCCCATACGGGCTCTCGCCGTCGGTCACGACGACGGACTCTCGGTGAGTCGTCCCAGATCTCTGTCGGCGGCACGCCCCCTACCTTCCCATTCCCGCCGAGGGCGGTCGAGACCTCTCGCTGTCGCGGGAGGTCTCGCCAGCGCCAGTTATACTGGCCGGGCTTGGTAGGAGGGGCCATAGCTCCTTCTTCAGCCGACTCAAGGGCACGCCCTTGAACTGGCCGTTGAAGTCTTCCTGCTTCCTCAGCACGTGGTAGACGATCCGGGCGATCTCCTTGGCGACCAGCGCTCGGGCCACCACGTCGGGCTTGCGGCGCTTCTTGGTGCCGTACCACGCCCGCACTTCGGGGTAGTACTGGATCGCCCGGACGGCGGCGTGCGAGAAAGCGAGTTTGAGGTAGCGGTTGCCGTCGCGGCTCCGCTTGTGCCGGACGCGGTCGCCCGAGTTGTCGGCGCCGGGGACGAGGCGGCAGTAGCTGAAGAAGGCGCGGTCGCTGGGGAAGCGCGAGACGTCGTCCACTTCGAGGCGGATCGAGAAGGCGCACGCCTTGCCGATGCCGGGGATGCGGAGGAGCCGTTGGACGTCGGCGTCGGGCACGAGGTGCGGCACGAGCGCGCTCTCCATGCGCTTGACCTGGCGGTGGAGCAGCTCGGCTTGTTCGATGTGCGTCTCGGCCTGGAGCTGCCCCAAGGCGTCGAGCTCGGCCACGTCGCGCACGTTGTGCTTCTCCAAGAGCCGGGCGACCGAGTTCTGGGCGGCTACGCGGCGCTCGACCAGGCGCAGCCGTGTCCTCAACACGTCGCGCAGGGGGCGTAGGTCGTCGGCGATCATGTGGGCCTCCGGGAGCAGGTCGGTCCGGAGAAGATGGGCCAGCATCTTCGCGTCGGCGCTGTCCGTCTTGACCTTCGCCCCAGAGATCGCCTTGACGCCCTTGGCGTGAGCGAGCGTGAGGGCGACGCGGCCGTCGAGTGCGTCCTTGACCCAGTACCAGCCGGTCGTGCACTCGACGGTGGCAGCGTGCTGGCCCGGCGTCTGAGCGAAGTAGGCGAGGAGCGCCTTCGGTCGGCAGGGCATCTTTGCCGTGGCCACGACGGCACCGGTGGCGTCGAGCGTAGTGGCGGTGACGGAGCGCTTGTGGAGGTCGAGGCCGGTGAAGTAGTCAGGCGTCATGGCAGCGGCGGCGAGTGGGATCTCAAGGAAGGCATCCTGATTGGAAACATCCCGCCGCTG
>CANLSR010000021.1 GCA_947493945.1 uncultured bacterium
CGGATCGCGAACCGGAGCCCCTCCTCCATCGCCACCGGCTGGATGAGGTCGACCGTGAACTGCGTGTTGTCCCCCGGCATCACCATCTCCACGCCCTCGGCCAGCTCGATGTCGCCGGTCACGTCCGTCGTCCGGAAGTAGAACTGGGGACGGTACCCCTTGAAGAACGGCGTGTGCCGGCCGCCCTCGTCCTTCGACAGGATGTACACCTCGCACTCGAACCGCTTGTGCGGCGTCACAGCGCCGGGCTTGGTCAGGACCATCCCCCGCTCGACCGCCTCCTTCTCGATCCCACGGAGCAGAACCCCCGCGTTGTCGCCGGCCTGGGCCGAGTCCAGGAGCTTCCTGAACATCTCGACGCCGGTCACCGTCGAGGTCTGCTTCGTCTCCGAGATCCCGACGATCTCCACCGGGTCGCCGACCTTGATCTGGCCCCGCTCCACACGGCCGGTCACGACCGTCCCCCGGCCGGTGATCGAGAACACGTCCTCGACCGGCATCAGGAACGGGCGGTCGATGGCCCGCTCCGGCGTCGGGATGTACGAGTCGACCGCGTCCATCAGCGCCTTCACCGACGCGACCCCCTCCGGCGTCCCGTTCAGACCGCCCAGCGCCGAGCCCTGGACCACCGGCAGGTCGTCGCCCGGGAACTCGTAGGAGCTCATGAGCTCGCGGACCTCCATCTCGACCAGCTCCAACAGCTCCTCGTCGTCGACGAGGTCGACCTTGTTCATGAACACGACCAGGTACGGCACGCCGACCTGGCGGGCGAGCAAGATGTGCTCGCGGGTCTGGGGCATCGGGCCGTCGGTGGCCGCGACGACCAGGATCGCCCCGTCCATCTGGGCCGCCCCCGTCACCATGTTCTTGACGTAGTCGGCGTGGCCGGGGCAGTCGACGTGGGCGTAGTGACGCTCGTCGGTCTCGTACTCCACGTGGGCCGTGGCGATCGTGATCCCGCGCTCGCGCTCCTCCGGCGCGTTGTCGATCTGGTCGAACGACTTCGCCTCGCCCCCGCCGGCCTCGGCGAGCACCTTCGTGATCGCCGCCGTCAGCGTCGTCTTCCCGTGGTCGACGTGGCCGATCGTGCCCACGTTCACGTGGGGCTTCGTGCGCTGAAATTG
>CANLSR010000022.1 GCA_947493945.1 uncultured bacterium
TGTAGGAGCCGGTCAGTTCCTTTACACTTTGGTCTGACCACATCGTTTACACTCCTCACGGCCTCAGTCTCAGCCCCGAGCGCTCATCGAGCCGTGCCAAGAGCCGGTCGTAGAAGTACAGGCTCCACACCCCATCGGCGACCTCTTCGAGCCCGACCCACTCGTGGGCCAGCGCCTGGCTGACAAAGAGCTGCTGTCGCTTCCACTTGATGTTGCCACTCTTCGAGAGCCAGCGCACCTCGAAGTGACCGGGGTAGTCCGGTTCCGGGAGGGCCTCCGGCATCGGGCGCGGTGACGGCGTATAGACCGAGGCCGGCGTGGCGAAGCCGAGTGCTTCGTGGGGGCGCTCGTCGTTGAACTCTGTCTGCCACGAGTCGAAGCGCACCTGCTGGCTCGCCATGTCCCGCTCCGGCGGCCACGCCGTCTCTGCTTTCAAGGTCTTGTGCATGCGCTCGTGGCGACCATTCTGCTGCGGCTGTCCCGGCTCGATGCGGTCGTGTCCGATCCCCAGCTTGAGCCACCACACGGAGAGGCGACTCAGCCCGCACAGTGCTTGCGTGGCGAACGGCACCCCGTTGTCGCTCCGGATCGCGTCGGGCAGCCCGTACTCGTAGAAGAGCCGCTCGAACTGCGCCTTCGCCCCGTTCTGCTTGACCGACAGCAGGCCCGTGCAGCCGAGCACGAAACGGGAGTGCGCGTCGCAGACCGTCAGGGGGTAACAGTAGACGCCGTCGCGGGTCTTGAACTGGCCCTTGAAGTCGGCCGTCCAGACGGCGTTGGGCGCTGCCGTCACGAGCGGGGCGGAGCCGGGATGCTTCGGCACACGGCGCTTCCGGCGCGTCTTCGTCAGCCCGTGG
>CANLSR010000023.1 GCA_947493945.1 uncultured bacterium
GCGGCGGGAGTGGAGGTCGAGCACGACCGCGAGGTAGAGCCAGCCTTCGCTGGTCCAGATCTGCGTGATGTCGGCCGTCCACGTCTGATCGGGAGCCTCGGGCTCAAAGGCCCGGTCGAGCACGTTCTCCGCGACCGGACCGAGAGGGGCCGAGGCCGGGGTGCGCTTGCGCCGACCCGGTGCTTTCCCGGTAACCCCGGCCTCACGCATGAGTCGGGCCACGCGCTTCTTGCTGCACGCGACGCCGCGAGCCCGAAGCTCGGCGTGGACCCGAGGCGCGCCGTACGTGCCGCGGCTCTCGCGATGGACGGCCCGGACCTCGACGGTCAGTCGGCGGTCCTCGACCTCGCGGGCCGACGTCGAGCGCGAGCGCCAGGCGTAGTACCCGCTCGGCGAGACGCCAAGCGCGGCGCACATCGCTCGCACGGAGCTCCGGCCGTGCCCCTCCTCGATCATGCGGTATCTCACCGGGAGGGCGAGGCGACGATACCGACGGCTTTTTTTAGGATCGCGTTCTCCTCTTGAAGCCGCTTGTTCTCGCGTTTGAGCTTGGCGAGCTCCTCGTCGCGGGGGACGCCGTTGCCGGAGAAGGCATGGTGGCCGTCGTCGCGGAGCTCGCGCTTCCAGCGGTGGACAAGCGCGGGGCGGATGCCGAGATCGCGAGCGGTCTGGGCGGCGTTGCCGGAACGCTCGGCGGCGCGGACGGCCTCGACCTTGTACTCGCGGGTGTAAGTGCGGCGGGCGGGCATGGACATGGTCAGTGTGAGGGCGAGAGTACCCTTAACTGAGCGTCCGAGCTACCGGGTCAGGGTCA
>CANLSR010000024.1 GCA_947493945.1 uncultured bacterium
GCTGGAGGATCGCCGCGGCCGTGGAGGGCGCGGGCCACGCGATACCATCGTGACGACGGGCGAGGTAGGGAAGCAGCTTGCGCGCCCCCCACGTCGGGTGGTTCCGGCGGGCCTCGACGAGCAGGCGTTCCGCTTTCGGGTCAGTCTGAGCGTGCTGTGTGTGGCGGGCACGGCTACGGTCGAGGAGCGCCTCGGCTCCTCCCTCTCGGTAGCGCTCGATCCACTTGTAGACGGTAGGCCGGGAGACCGAGAAGCGGTCGGCGAGTTCGGTGACGGAGTAGAGGCCGTCGAGGTGGGCGGCGACGAGGCGAGCGCGCTCCATGGGCGGGTCGGTGGTCTGGAAGGGCATGGCGTCTCACGGAAGAGTGTCCGTGTAAACCATGTGCCTGGACTATTGTGTAAACCATCTGCCCGGTCTGTACCCTCGCGCGGCATAACCC
>CANLSR010000025.1 GCA_947493945.1 uncultured bacterium
GAGGGGTGCAGGACGAGACTGGCCCTACGACGAAGAAAACGCCCCACTTGACAAAGACCTGATTATGGGGGTTCTACGGCCAGCCGCCCAACCCTCACGACCGATGTACGACGACGATCCCTACGACCACGTCCAAGACGATTACGAGGACACAGAGGAGCCGATGGACGAGTATTTCTCCTGCGGTTGCGATACGCCCGATTGCATCGTGCCGAGCGGGCACTATCGGAGCGAGTGCGAGACGATCCAGGACGCCGAGGCGTACTACGACGCGATGGAAAGCGAGGACTGATCCTGGCCGTAGAACAGTTGGACGCTCAGCCGCGAGAGGCTGAGGCGCTGAAGGTCGAGACGAGCAACGTAAGCGCAGACCTCCA